>NZ_NMUA01000099.1 GCF_002312805.1 Sphingobium sp. D43FB
GAGTTTTGTTTTTATTTGAAGGACCGACCCGATCGGAGAAGAATTAAGTAAGATAGTGTAATATCGGGTTCCATATTTTAATAAGCGATAGCATATAGACCATGTGATAAGTCAAATCTCGCAATTCTTAATATTTCTATCCGATTAGCCAATGGAATCTGCTGCCGATTCAATTGCTATTGATTTAACAATTTAATTTATGCAATGCGGGCGATGGTGGAACGATTATCCAACAGCATCGTTACGACGTCGTCACGCTTAACGTGATGCGGCCACTTGACCGCTCGCAATCTATTCTACGGAGAAGGTACTATGCTGAAAGTCATTATGGCCGCGGGCGCGCTAGCGCTTTCAGGCTCAGGAGCTCTTGCCCAAGCTGTTTCGCCAACGAACACAGGTTCAATGTCGAGCATGGATACCGGCACAACACCGATAGCTGGACAGAATGAGCCAGCGTTTGTGATGGCTGCATCGGATGCGAACCTCTATCAAATAAAAGCAGCGCAGTTCGCCGTGACCAAGGCCCAGCGTGACGATGTGAAGGCTTATGCCAAGCGTGTTCAGACCGAAGCGCAAATCGCGCAGAAAGCCCTCATGGCCGCGCTGCGCAACGATCAGCGGACAATAAAAGCGCCATCGTCATCGCTTTCCTCCGACAGAGCCGCACTCGTGAAGCTGCTCCAGAAGACGCCGCGCGGCAGCTTCGATAATCTTTATCTATCCCAGTCCGCCCAGGTACTGCAGGCGGCATGGGCCATCAACAAAGGCTATGCGCAAGACGGCACCGACCCAGCCTTGAAGCAAGTCGCGGGAACCGCCGTTCCCACACTGGAGCAAGAACTCACCAATGGGAAGGCACTTCTTCCTTCAGCATTGACCGGCGGTCAATGATCATAGTGGCGCCCGTTCTTCACGGGCGCCACTCAATGTGATCGTCATGCCCTGGCGGGCAGCCGCTGTTATTTCAAGCGCGGTAACAGTGAACCCCACAGCGGTCGTGTTTATGCTTTCAACCTTGTCTTCAGGATATTGGGCGGATGATGATACTTGTTTTTGCCATGGCGGCTCTTGCACAAACCCCCGAGCAACCCGCCAGAAAAGATGAGACAGTTGACCGCGGTCGCGAAATCGTCACTCAGCCGGCGAAAGATATTGGCGCGGCCAAAACCGAAATTCCAGTTATTCTGGTAAGAGCGCAAGAAAATCCCTATGGTCTCTCCGGCTTGAAATCCTGTGCACAGATCAAGGCCGCAACCACGGAACTCGATAGCGTCCTCGGACCTGATTTTGCGGTCGGCAACAACAAAAAAGAGAACAGGGCTGGTCGGCTGGCCGAGGCCGGAGGGAAAACTATTGTTAACACAATCATACCGTTTCGGGGCTTAGTTCGGGAGATTTCGGGCGCAGCTCCGGCCGAAAGACGCCTGGCGTCAGCAATCGACGCCGGCTTCGCGCGCCGCGGCTTTCTTCGTGGAACAGCGCTCGCACGGCGCTGTCCGGGTAGTAAAAATTAACGACGAAAGCTGACGCTATTGAATTCAATGCCGCTGTGTGAGCCTGCGCATTATCTCGTGAGCTTGGCATTGCAGGGCAACAACTCCGGCGAGACTAACAAGAAAGTACTAGCGGTCGAGACCGCCCATAATATCGCTGTCGGACAAGGTGACGGCACCCATCCAATCAAAGTGGCGCGGCAATATTCGGATGGCGCTGCTCATATCACGATAGCCCATTTTTGCGCGGATTGAACCTGGACATCGGATCTCGGCTCAGTTTTTATCGACCGTCCTGTAGGCACCAGTAACCTTCTCGCCGAAATGGTGGGCATCATGCGCGTTCAGCTTCTGAATTTGTGCCCCAGCTTAACAAATCGTTCCTCGGTATATTCTGATTCTGGCGCGGAGTTTGGGGGGAGCTACAGCCTGATAGGGCGGCTGATGGTTAGTACCGGTCCAGCGGCGTCGGGCAAGAGCGAATGATAGGGGCGTAAACGCTGAGGTTCCATATAATATGCAATTGCCGAGCGCCCTTTAATGCTGCAAGAGCAGAACCGCACCGCGCATCATGGGGGATTGTAATTTATATGGCGGACAAGTCGGCCACTGCTTCGGCGGATCCTGAGGGCCTCGGCGAATCCGCAGCGTCCCCGCTTAAATCGCCACGCGTTCGCCTGGCGATGCTCATTGGCGCGATCTTGCTGCTCATTGGTGGCCTTGTCTGGTACTTGGATCATCAGAACCGGGGCCGATACATGCAGGTGACCGACAACGCCTATGTTGCGGCGGATTCCGTCATCACAGCGCCCAAGATCGCCGGATATGTTGAACGGGTATTCGTTATCGAGAATCAGCCGGTTCGGCAGGGGCAGTCTCTAGCCCGTAAAATTCATCCGGGTTGGATTTTTAGCGCAAAGCTGACCGCTTGAACTGGGAGCAGGCGCACGGGATCATGCCCCTTGTGCGGGGTGATTTCCGATGATCGAAGCTTGTGGGTTGAAGGGGTGGGTTCGATGCGATGGGCCTTGCCCGGCGGTCAGGTGATCAGGC
>NZ_NMUA01000100.1 GCF_002312805.1 Sphingobium sp. D43FB
CACCCGATCCCATCCCGAACTCGGCCGTGAAACCAGTCTGCGCCGATGGTACTATTGCTCAAGCACTGGAAGAGTAGGGCGTCGCCAGGCATTGAAGCTCGCGCAAAATCAGCAAAAACCCATTCACATTGTCAAAAAAGGCGGCCCCAAAGCCGCCTTTTTTGCGTTACCCCAAAACCAAGGGGCAACCACGTGTCGCGGGATGGAGCAGCCCGGTAGCTCGTCAGGCTCATAACCTGAAGGTCGTAGGTTCAAATCCTACTCCCGCAACCACCGAAACCGACATTCCACAAAGCCCCGACGCCAAAGCGCCGGGGCTTTGTGCATTCTCGACCAATCGACGCTGTTCGATCCACTCCAGGATCCTGCCAAACTCGCCGTAGAGCATGGCGTTGACCTCACCGCGCTTCGCGCCGGGCGTAAGCTCGATCCGCTCGATCAGCGCCCGCAACGCATCGGCGGCTTCCTGGCGCTCTTCCGGCTGCGATAGTGCGTGAGTCAGTCGCTCGACTTTGCGCCGATAAATCTCGGAGATGTTGGGGTGGATGTCAGGCACGTCAGCAGGGGCCGCGGCCAAACGAGCGCGGATCGCATCCTCCTGCGCTTCCAGCTCCAAAAGCTCATCGACAAGCGCGCGTGTGCCCTTGCCTGCCTTTGCGAGTGTCACGAGGCCCTTGATCGCCTTGAGGACTTTCTGCAGCTCGGTTCGATCAGCGATTTCTGACGCGCGGCGCTGGTGGTTGATCCGGTTGCTCTCCTCGACATAGGTCCGAATGGCCTCTGCTGCGACCTCCGGGGTCATCATGCGATCGCGCAGACCATCAAGGACGCGCGCTTCGAGTTTGTCGCGCGTGATGCTATGCCCGTTCGCGCAGCTTTTCGTATCACCATGGTTCGAACAGGCAAACCGCCCCCGCCCGCGAAGGGAATAAGAACCTCCGCAGCAGCCGCAGTAGACCAGGCCGGAGAGAAGACTTTTTGGGCGATGCGTGCGATTAAGGGCTGTCTGAGCAGAGCGAGTTGCCGCAATGCCGTCGGCATATTGGATCGCGATATTCTCCTGCCTTGCCTTCACAGCCTGCCAGAGTTCTTCATCCACGATCCGCAGGTCTGGAACCTCGGTCACAATCCATTCGGATTTGGGATTGATACGAGAGACGCGCTTGCCAGTTTGCGGGTTCTTCAAATAGCGCAGGCGGTTCCAGACGAGTTTGCCGATATAAAGCTCATTGTTGAGGAGGCCCGTTCCGCGCTTGACGTGGCCGCGGATCGTGGTCGATGTCCACAGCTTGCCCGTCGGGGCTGAAATCCCGGAGTCATTCAGACGGCAGGCGATTGCGTGGGGGCTGAGTCCATTGGCGAACTGTCGAAAAACCTGGCGAATGACTTCAGCTTCCGCGGCATTGATACTCCGCTCGCCGTGCACAGGTTCGCCTTCGCTGGAGAAGCGCCGCACGACATCATACCCAAAGCAAAGCCCGCCCCCGGATTTGCCTTTCTCGACACGGCCGCGCAGACCGCGATGGGTCTTCTTCGCAAGATCCTTGAGGAATAGCGCGTTCATCGTGCCCTTGAGGCCGACATGCAGTTCGGAAACCTCACCCTCTGCCAGGGTGACGATCTTCACACCGGCGAACTGGAGATTCTTGTAGAGCGTGGCGACGTCGGCCTGGTCGCGTGACACCCGATCCAACGCCTCGGCCAGCAGAATGTCGAAGCGCCCCATCTGCGCATCGTGCAAAAGTGACTGGATGCCGGGACGGAGTATGACGCTCGCGCCCGAGATCGCTGCATCCTTATAATTGGCGACAATCCGCCAGCCTTCGCGCGCCGCCTGCTCACGGCATATCAAAAACTGGTCGTCGATAGATGCAGGGCTCTGCTTGTCGTCGGAATAGCGGGCATACAGCGCTACGCGGGGCATTCGGAGTCTCCAGAGATGAGCTTTGGGGTTAGTCTACAGATTTGATCATTCTTGCCAATCTGAGGAAGATATCAAAATTGGACCGCACTTTTATGCTGTCGCTGGAATTCTGCGCGGCACTGAACAAGGGATCTGCGATGCCGGAATCGATAAGCTAGCGGCGAGTTGCCGATGGCCTTCGTTGGCTTCTCGTCACCAAATACTCGTTTCCCGGTTGCAGTCCGTCTTCCGCTAATCCGGCGGGAGTCGATCAGATATTGCCGTTCATTTAGCGCGTAGGGAACGTCCGGATCCGACCAAAGCTGCCGAACAACAAGTGCCCTGAAAGCCAACATCCACAGGCTCATTCGCGGGCGTCGAAAGCGGGCTTTCGCCCATCCACCACTCAACAGATAGACAATCCCGCAAATCCGGGGCGGGTCGTGTCCCGGCGCGTTCTCTAATCGCCACTGTCAACAGCTGACCTCTTTGCGGTTCGTCACGCGCGCTGGGCTCCAGGGTTCTCTCCGCGGTCGTCGCGCTGGACGCCGCATGTTAGCGTTCAAAGTAGGGTGAATCT
>NZ_NMUA01000101.1 GCF_002312805.1 Sphingobium sp. D43FB
TCGCGGAAACCATCTTGGCCAGCGTTCATTTACGAGCGCACATACAGGCCGGACATATGAACGCTAGCGATCCGATCAAAATCTTCTTTCTCCCATTGCAAGGGGAGGCCGTCCACATATGGTGTTTGCACCAGTACTAGGGACGGTGCGATGAGTCAGATCACGGTAATTTCAGGCCCGGAGCGGCGGCGGGTATGGACCGACCAGCAGAAGCGTGAGTTGGTCGCGGCTGTTTCGGCGCCCGGCGCGAACGTGGCGGAGATTGCCCGCCGTGCTGATCTTCGGCCGAACCAGATCTACAGATGGCGGCGGCAGATGGGTCAGGCAGCGCAGAGCTTTGCAGAGGTGCGGGTGCAGCCCGATCCAGTGCCGGTGAGCGGATCGTCGATAATCGTGGAGTTCGAGCGGGCGATCGTACGCATCCCCGCTGGCGCATCGCCTGGGTTGGTGTCGGCAGTGCTGCGGTCGATCAAGCCGTGATCCCAGTTCCCTCCGGCGTCCGGATATGGATCGCGACCGGGCATACCGATATGAGGAAGGGCATGCGATCCCTGGCCCTGCAGATACAGCAGAGCTTCAGGCGGGATCCCCATGCCGGTGATCTTTATGTCTTCCGAGGGCGCCGTGGCGACCTGTGCAAGATCCTGTGGCATGATGGCATTGGCATGTCGCTCTATGCCAAGCGCCTGGAGCGCGGGAAGTATATCTGGCCATCGGCTGTAGACGGGGTGATTGCCATCTCCGCCTCCCAGTTGGCTTGCATGCTGGAGGCGATCGACTGGCGTAATCCGCAAGCAACCTGGCGGCCGACACTGGCCGGATAATCGATGTCGGAGAGTTAAAAAGCTAGAGATTCCGGTGCTTTTCTGCTATGCCTTTGGGCATGGGTGACGTGGCGCAAGCAGAGATCCAGAGCCTTCGCGCGCAGCTTGCCGCAGCCCAGGCGGTCGCCGCTGAAGTGGCCCGGATCAAGGCGATCAACGCCGACCTGGAAGCCCGCAACGCCCTTCTCGAACTGCAGAACGAGAAGATGCGTCGTACCCTTTTTGGCCAGCGATCCGAACGCACGCGCCATCTGCTCGACCAGATGGAACTGACCTTCGAGGAGTGCGAGGCCGCTGCCAGCGAAGATGAGCTTCTGGCTGCCCTGGCAGCGGCGAAGACCAACGTCGCACCGTTTGAACGCAAGCGGCCCGCCCGCAAGCCCTTGCCCGAACATCTGCCACGCGAGCGCGTTGTCATCGCTGCGCCCGATGCCTGCCCCTGCTGCGGCTCGGATCGGCTGTGCAAGCTGGGTGAGGATATCACCGAGACACTTGAGGTCGTGCCGCGCCAGTGGAAGGTGATCCAGACCGTGCGGGAGAAGTTCTCCTGCCGGGATTGTGAGAAGATCACCCAACCGCCAGCGCCTTTCCATGTGACGCCCCGCGGGCTATTTGGCCCCAGCTTCCTGGCGATGCTGCTGTTCGAGAAGTTCGGCGCGCATCAGCCGCTCAACCGCCAGCGTGACCGCTACGCCCGCGAGGGCGTGGAACTGAGCCTTTCGACCCTGGCCGACCAGGTCGGCACCTGCACCGCTGCGCTGATGCCACTCTATCTGTTGATCGAAGCGCATGTCCTGGCCGCAGAGCGACTGCATGGCGACGATACGACGGTGCCAGTGCTGGCCAAGACCAAGACCGATACGGGCCGGATCTGGACCTATGTCCGGGATGATCGACCTTTTGGCGGACCGGCACCGCCAGCGGCGATCTTCCATTATTCCCGTGACCGGCGGGGCGAACATCCTGTGAGCCATCTGCGCAGTTGGAGAGGCATTCTCCAGGCCGATGCCTATGCCGGATATAATGCGCTGTTCCACGCCGACAGACGGCCAGCGCCACTGACCCGCGCCCTTTGCTGGAGCCATGCGCGCCGCTATTTCTTCGAGCTGGCCGATGTCGCCGCGCAGCTCAAGAAGCGCCGCAAGAAGGCACCCGTCATCTCGCCGCTGGCGGTGGAGGCAGTCCGCCGTATCGACGTGATCTTCGACATCGAGCGCGCCATCAACAGCAGACCGGCACAGGAGCGTCTCGCCCTTCGGCAGGAACTCAGCGCACCGCTGGTTGCCGATCTGGAAGAATGGATGTGCGACAACCGGTCGAAGCTATCGAAGAACAGCGATGTGGCCGAGGCCATGGATTATATGCTCAAGGCGTGGCCTGCCTTCACCGCATTCCTCGACGATGGCCGCATCTGCCTTACGAACAACGCGGCGGAACGGGCGCTTCGAGGCATAGCAACGACCGATTCATACTACACCTCCTCTTCAAATGTCCGGAAACAGGGACTTTTGGTTTTCCATTTTGATGCGACACGGGCCTCTGTGACGCGGGAACTGGGTCACTTCGTCCTTTTCCAGGTCCG
>NZ_NMUA01000102.1 GCF_002312805.1 Sphingobium sp. D43FB
GGTATCCATCCGGCGGCGCCCGCCTTGTCGTGAGGTAGTGGACTGCTCTTAAGAATGCTCTCGAGAGTAGGCTTAGGAGCGGTTCATGGGGCAGATAACGGTAATGACCGGGCCGGAACGGCGGCGGCGTTGGAGCGACGAGGAACGGCTGCAGATTTTGGCAGAAGCCTTTGCGCCTGGGGCCAGCGTTTTGGCTGTGGCACGGCGGCACGATATTTCTACGGCGCGGATTTACACATGGCGCAGCAAACTGCGACAACCGCCCGCCCTGAGCGAGTTCGCCGAGGCGGTGGTAGACGATGGCGCCCAGCAAGGCGGGCAACAGGCGGGGATGCCGGTGATCATCATCGATCTCGGCGCCAAGGGACGCGTGAACGTATCAGCTGCGGCATCACCTGCATTGGTGTCGGCGGCGCTGAAGGCCTTGCGATGATCCCAGCAGGAGCACGGGTGTGGATCGCAATGGGCCATACCGATATGCGTCGCGGCATGCAGAGCCTCGCGGCGATGGTGCAGCAGAGTTTTTCGCGAGACCCATTTGCCGGCGATCTTTGGGTCTTTCGCGGGCGTAACGGGTCGCTGGTGAAGATAATCTGGCACGACGGTCTCGGGATGTCGCTTTATTCGAAGCGGTTGGAACGGGGGAAGTTTATTTGGCCCTCCGCGACGGACGGCGTAGTCTCGCTGACGAGCTCACAGCTGGCCTGTTTGCTCGACGGCGTGGACTGGCGGAACCCGCAATATAGCTGGCGCCCGCAGAGCGCGGGATAGGCGCGGATTTTCTTCGTCGAGGCCGCATTTTCCGCTTTAACCGGGCGGTTTTCTGTGATTCCATCCTGGTTGTGGACGCCGCCGTTTCGCCCCTGCCTGACGACATTGAAGTGCTCAAGGCGCTGGTCCGGCTCAGCACGCAACGCGCCGATGCGGCCGAACAGCGCGCCACCACCGCCGAGGCCGAACTGGCCAATGCCCGTGCCCGGGAGAGCGCCACCGAGGCATTGATCTCGCACTACAAGTTGCAGATCGCCAAGCTCAGGCGCGAGCAATACGGCCCCAGCGCCGAACGCACCCGCCGGCTTCTTGCGCAGTTGGAGTTTGAGCTCGAAGATTTGGAGGCCGACGCCGCCGAAGACGATCTGGCCGCCGAGACCGCCGCGACAAAGGCCACGAACGTCACCGCCTTCGAGCGCAAGAGGCCGGTCAGAAAGCCGTTCCCCAACCATTTGCCCCGCGACCGCGTCGTCGTTCCGGCGCCCTGTTCCTGTCCGGCCTGTGGCGGCATGCGCCTGTCGAAGCTGGGCGAGGATGTGACCGAGACGCTAGAGGTGATCCCGCGCGCCTGGAAGGTCATCCAGACCGTGCGCGAGAAGTTCTCCTGCCGAGATTGCGAGAAGATCACGCAGCCGCCCGCGCCATTCCATGTCGTGCCGCGTGGCTGGGCGGGCCCAAGCTTCCTCGCCATGCTGCTGTTCGAGAAGTATGGGCAGCACCAGCCTCTCAACCGCCAGGCCGAGCGTTTCACCCGTGAAGGCGTGCCGCTGAGCGTTTCCACGCTCGCTGACCAGGTCGGCGCGGCTTCCTTCGCCTTGATGCCGATCTTCCGGCTGATTGAGGCCCATGTCTTTGCCGCCGAACGCGTACATGGCGACGACACTACCGTGCCGGTCATGGCCAAGGGCAAGACCGATACCGGTCGATTATGGGATTATGTCCGGGACGACCGCCCGTTTGGCGGCGCCGATCCGCCAGCGGTCGTTTTCTATTATTCGCGCGACCGGCGCGGCGAACATCCCCAGGCGCATCTCGCGTCCTGGTCCGGGATTCTGCAGGCAGATGCTTATGCGGGCTATTTCGAGCTGTACGCTCCCGACCGCCAGCCTGGTCTCATCCTGGAGGCAGGATGCTTTGCCCATGCACGCAGGAAGTTCTTCGAACTCGCCGACGTCGAGGGCGCAGCGCGCAAGAAGAGCCGCGGCGAGCGAGCCAGTCCCATCTATCCGATTGCGCTGGAGGCGGTGCAGAAGCTGGACGCCCTGTTCGACGTTGAGCGCGGTATCAACGGCAAGACACCAGCGGAGCGGCTTGCCGCCCGTCAGGAGTTGAGCGCGCCGCTGATCGCCGAACTGCACGACTGGTTGAACGCCCAACTCGCCAAGCTGTCGCGTAACCATGATCTCGCCAAGGCCATCAACTATATGCTCCGGCGCTGGGACGCCTTCACCCGCTTCCTCATCGATGGGAGGGTATGCCTCACGAACAACGCAGCGGAACGGGC
>NZ_NMUA01000103.1 GCF_002312805.1 Sphingobium sp. D43FB
GGCCATAGCCGTTGCGCGTGTTGCCGGCACCTTCGCCTGTCGCAAGATGGTGATCCATCTCCGCGTTTAACGCGCGCTCCGTCAGCGCCTTCTTCAGCGAATCCAGCAAGCCACCTTGTTCAAATGCCGCACTGGCAGCGCCTCCGGCCAAAAGCTCGTCGAGAAGCGCATTGGGAATAACGGATTCTTTGCGTCGTGACATAGTGGGACTCCTTGTTACCCATTAAGCCCGGCCACACACGGAAATCCTGACAGTCCCTGCAGGGTGGATAACACCAGTTCCGAGGTCCACCCACGCAGGCCCTCAAGTTCTTCGACCAGCTCTACCGGATCGAAAGGCAGGCGCGGGACGAAATACCCGATGAGGGAGAAACGCAGGCCAGCTACACAGGCCAGCTACACAGGCCAGCTACATGCGCCGCTTCCGCCAGAAACATAGCGTCCCGGTCCTGGACGCACTCAAGGCGTGGCTCGATGACATCGCACCTAAGGTTGTGCCCGACACCAAGCTTGGTGATGCGGTATCCTACACCCTCAACCAGTGGGAATACCTGACGCGCTACGTCGAAGACGGCAGGATGCCGATCGATAACAATCTTCTCGAACGCGACATCAGGGTTTTTGCAACAGGAAGAAAATCCTGGCTTTTCTGACACCGTGGACGGCGCACGGGCGAGTGCCGTCACCTACAGCCTGATGCTGACTTGCCGCGCCTGCGGCGTCGAGCCTCTCGCGTGGCTACGCCATGTCCTCACTGAACTGCCCCAGCGACCTCACGACGCCGATATCGACGACCTGCTGCCATTCAACTTCGAAAGACACGCCTGACCCGCCGACGTCGTTGCGGTGGCCTGTCTCGTCCAGCGTCAACTATGATGGCCGCTCTGCCTCCGGAAGCAACGTGCTGCGAAATGCGCGCTTACGATCAAATCGGGTGAGACGTCGATGCCGTAAAGATCGTGCAGGTGCCTGGTGATCTCGCGGGTGCTCATGCCTCGCGCGTACATCGACACGATCTTGTCGTCGAAGCCGGTAAAGCGGCGTTGATACTTGGCGATCAACTGCGGGTCGAAGCTCGACTGGCGATCGCGCGGCACGTCGATCGCCAACTTGCCGGTGTCGGTCATTACCGTCTTTCGACCGTAGCCGTTGCGCATGTTGCCGACGCCGTCTTCGCCAGCGAGGTGGTGATCCATCTCCGCATTCAGGGCACGCTCTGTCAGCGCCTTCTTCAGCGAATCGAGCAGACCGCCCTGCTCGAAAGCGGCACTGGCAGCGCCGCCCGCCAAAAGCTGATCGAGAAGCTCATTCGGTATGGCAGGCTCTTTGCGTCGAGACATAGTGGGACTCCCTTTTTACCCATTATGCCCGCCCGCACACGGAAATCCTGAAGCGCCCCGGGTTTCCAGGAGGCTCCAACTTGTGAGAAGGAGCATCCGTTATGAGCAAGACAACCAACAAATTTTCACCTGAAGTTCGCGAACGGGCGGTTCGTATGGTGATGGAGCAGCGGGCCGAATATGGCTCGGAATGGGAAGTGATGAAGTCGATCGCTGCGAAGCTCGGCTGCTCGCTGGAGACGCTGCGCCGCTGGTGCCGCGAGGAGGCGGGCCGACGAGCGGGGCCAGCGGCGTTGGCTGCCGATGACCGTGAGCGGCTAAGGCTGCTAGAGCGCGAAGTGAAGGAACTGCGCCGCGCCAACGAGATTTTGCGCAAGGCATCTGCGTATTTTGCGATGGCGGAGCTTGACCGCCCCGGAAGATGATGATGGCGTTCATCGACGCCCATCGCGAGGATTTGGGGATCTAGCCGATCTGCCGTGAACTGGCGATCGCCCCTTCCTCCTACCATGAACATGCCGCACGCCGTATCGATCCTGGCCGACGTCCGGCACGTACCCGGCGCGATGAGGAGATCAGGGAGCAGATCAAGCGGGTCCATGAGGCCAGCTTCGGCCTCTATGGCGCACGCAAGGTCTGGCACCAGATGCGGCGTGAAGGCATAATGGTGGCGAAATGCACGGTGGAACGATTAATGCGCGCCATGGGGCTGGCAGGCGTCCGGCGTGGAAAGAAGACGGTCACGGGACTGTCAGGATTTCCGTGTGCGGGCGGGCATAATGGGTAAAAAGGGAGTCCCACTATGTCTCGACGCAAAGAGCCTGCCATACCGAATGAGCTTCTCGATCAGCTTTTGGCGGGCGGCGCTGCCAGTGC
>NZ_NMUA01000104.1 GCF_002312805.1 Sphingobium sp. D43FB
ACCTGACCGGCAAGGGCCGCAAGGAACGCATCTGCCCGCTTTGGCCGGAAACGGTCCTGCTGCTGCGCAAGCTGCTCGAGCGGCAGCCACGGGCACCGGACCAGCGGCTGTTCGTCAACCGCTATGGTAAGCCGCTCAGTGCCTCGGGGGTCCGGTTCAAGCTTGCCGCCTACGTGAGGATCGCCGCCGAAACAACGCCAACGCTGCGTGCCAAGCATGTGACGCCACACGCCTTCCGGCACGCCACCGCCGTGCACCTCATCTCGGCGGGCGTCGACGTTACGGTCATCCGAAGCTGGCTCGGCCATGTGAGCCTCGACACGACCAATCACTATGCCAGAGCCAATCTCGAAACGAAGCGGAAAGCCTTGGAGAAGGTCGCCGTTCCAATAACACCCGGCGGCCAGCCATCTTGGAAGCGCGATGCAAGCGTGCTCGCCTGGCTCGACACGCTCTGAAATAATGCGGAGGAACATGGATGAAATCGGCAGAAATCCGCCAATCAGGCCGCGTTCCTCCGCATTATGGGAACCTCGTGATTAGTCAAGCGGCAGAAGAACGACGCGGTGGATGCCGAAGCCATAGTGATCGCTGCACAGCGGCCAGAAATGCGTTTCGTCGAGCCTAAGGAGACTCTGAACAAGTCACCCTTGCGGCAGCATTGATGTTGTGATTCCCTTCGCGGATGGAGGGACGCGTGATGCAGGGTCGTTTTTCAGAAATTGGCATGTCACGGCCTCGCAAGCAGACGCGGCGCGAGGTGTTTCTGGGCCAGATGGCGGCCGTGGTTCCGTGGGAACGGTTCGAGCAGTTGATCAGCCCGCACTATCCAGTGGCTGGCCGGGGTCGTCGTCCTTATCCGCTAGGTTCGATGCTGAAGATCCATTTCATGCAGCAATGGTTTGGGCTGTCCGACCCTGCGATGGAAGAAGCCCTTTGGGAGACGCCGCTGTTGCGCGGATTTGCAGGGATCAGCTTCGACTTTGAGGGCATTCCCGACGAAACGACAATCTTGAAGTTCCGCCATTTGCTGGAAAAGCATGCGCTGAGCAAAGCGTTGTTTGACGAGATGACCGCAGTCTTGACCGAGCGAGGTTTGCTGTTGCGCCAGGGAACGATCGTGGATGCGACTTTGATTGCCGCGCCGCCATCGACCAAGAACCGCACAAAATCGCGCGATGGCGAGATGAAGCAGACCAGGAAGGGCAACCAGTGGTATTTCGGCATGAAGGCGCACATCGGCGCGGATACGGCTTCGGGCTGCGTACATTCAGCCGAAATGACCTCGGCCAATGTGCATGACAGCGTGGTGATCAATGCCTTGCTTCACGGCGAGGAGGAAATTGCCTTTGGCGACAGCGCCTACGCCAGCAACGAGCGTTCGCTCGAAGCAAATCGCGATGAAGGCGATGTCATCTGGGCGACGCCCTTCAAGCGCAAGAAGGGCCAGGACCTGACCGATGAACAGCGTCGGATCAACCGGCTGACGTCTTCGTTCCGCTCCAAGGTCGAGCACGTCTTCCGGGTCGTCAAGCGCCAGTTCGGCTACACCAAGACCCGCTACCGTGGCCTCTACAAGAATGGCCAGCAGATTTTCTGCCAGCTCACCCTGGCCAATATCTACATCATGCGCGAGCAATTGGCCTAAACCCCGGGACAACTGCGTCCGTAGAACGAGAAACGGCCCGCGAACTGTAAAATACCGGCGGAAATAGACCCAATATCCACGTTATCTGGCCAAATTCACGCACCGCAAAGTGCGCGTGGCGGCAGCGTTCGCGACAAACCCCGCGCGTTGCCCAAATTCCTACCTGCGCAGAGGTTCCCTAAGTCTACGGAACAGCAAAGCCGTACCATCCTGTTTCGCGCTCGAGAGCGGCTGGTCCACCAGCGCACGGAGCTGGTGAACGCTCTTCGGGCGTGCCTTGCGTGGCGACAACTACGATGGCCGGTTGAGCGGCAACTATGATGGCCGGTAGGATCGGTTGTCTGGGCTGATCGTAGGGAGGGGCGTAGCCCCGACCGGAGAGCGGACCAGACAACCGATGGCGATCTTTTTCCCCTTGTTTCGGGGGGCTGATCGGGGCTGTGGCGGGCGGTGGTATCGGAACACTCATCGAACAACGAGCGATGGGTTTGCGATGCCGGGCCACCACATTTCCGATCAGCAGGTATTTCTCTTCATGACCCATCGTCGCCAACACA
>NZ_NMUA01000105.1 GCF_002312805.1 Sphingobium sp. D43FB
ATTGGCGGAGAGGCAGGGAAGCCTTGATGGTTCCCCGATTTCGCGTGATTCGCGGCTGCTGATAATAGGCAGGGCTATCAGGCTGTAGCGGTCCTGTGTAGCCCTTGGTTCGACAGACACGCTGGTATTCGAACCATTGTCCATGACAGTTTCTAGCGATGATAACGCGCGATATCGTCGCCCCTGACGATAGCAGGGCACAATCGATGTCATGATGTTGAAGTGAGGGTGGACCGGCAGCGTCATCCCCGATCGTAGGCGACCATGGTCAGGCGGCGATCGGTTCAGCCATCTGGGTCTTGATCCGATGGACAGTGCCGACGCCGACCTTGAGCTTCTTGGCCGTCATATTGATGCTGGTGCCCTTTGCCAGTTCGCCTCGGATGCGATCGGCCTTGGCTGGATCGAGAGATGGTCGGCCGCTCTTTTTCGTCGATCGGGCCAGACCAGCCATGATACGCTGCCTGAGGATGCTGCGTTCGAACTCGGCAAACACGGACAGCATGCTGAACATCGCGCGACCAGCGGGCGTTGAGGTATCCAGTCCCTGCGTGTGCAAATACAAGTCGACTGAACGATCGTTGATCTCGCCAAGGAAGCCCACAAGATGCTGGAGAGACCGGCCCAGCCTGTCGACGGACCAGCATGCGATGAGGTCGATCTCGCGGCGCGTGACCATCTGCATGAGACGATCATATCCCGGACGCTGATCCCGACCCTTTGCCCCGCTGATTCCTTCGTCGGCAAGTTCGGCGACGATATGCCAGCCCAGACGATCCGCCACAGCCATGAGTTCGCGACGCTGGTTTTCGACCGTTTGGGTATCCGTGCTGACCCGAAGATAGAGAGCGACGCGTTTCATGCCGGGAGATTCTCACATCTCAGCGATCGACTCAAGCACTTCAAATACTTCGATATTTTATGCCATTATGGTATTACGGGCCATGGACCTATACCATCTCCGCGTCGGCGATCTTGTGATCCGTGAGACCGATACCGAGTGCGGGATGAAGCAGCATATCGGCGAGGTGATCTCCGTCCGAGCGCGGGTCCGATATTTTCACCCGACGCAGGACTGGCGAGATTGGTGGGACCTTCACCATGCGACGCCATATCCCTACGGACCATGGCGGGAAGATCGTCGCTGCCGGTTGATCCGCGCAGAGGTCGACCAGTTGGATCGTCTCGGGCTGCGGTGATGGCGATCAGGCCGCAGCGGCCCGTTCCCTTTCCGCGCGCAGTTCCTTCGACGCGCGAGCGCACGTCTCGTCGATCAGTTCGGCATTGAAGTGCTTGCGACGTTTGCCATGCCACACCACCGATCCGACATCTGACTCGTCATCATATTCTATGAAGTCAGGCCAATCAGGATGAGGACGCCGACGGCTACGGCTTTGCCCATCAGCCTTCCACCACCGATTGAGCAAAACAATCGAGTCTTTTGGGCGGGAGCATCGTTTGTCAGAGTTCAACGGGAGTTGGAGGAAGAATGCCAATGCCGATTCTGCCAGATAAACAGGCACAGTGAATCGCTTGTGGTGATGACCCGCCTTGCGACCAGATACCGCTTGTGATGACACCTCGCCGAGATAAATCGACAGCCCCTCTTCAGCGATTGTGGTGCGGACTTTGTGCTCCGGTCTCATGCGGCCCTCGAAGTCCTTGGTGATTCCAACATACTGAAGCTTGGGTATCGTCTGTCGATCAACCGTTCCGGCCGCCATGTATAGGACCTCGCCCATATCCCATTCACGGATTACGGCTTTCGCAGCTTTGACGCTATCATACGGCCCATACCAATCGACAACCACAGCATAGGTCATATTTCTCTCCCCCAGAACAGGGTCCAATAAACGGCAACGGGATGAGCAAGGCAAGTGTCCCGCTCCGAAATCAACCGAATATGGAATGGGCAAAATCGGGGGCAATAAAGTGGCGGAAATGCTCAACTTCATCTTGGCGAAATCAGGCGGGTTTTTGGAACGCAGATCGGGACTATGAAGTTGAGTGCCGATCGCTGACCGACATCATCGCGGCCCCCCCTGGCCGTCGGCATGGTCAACGCCATGATCCGGATGGAATCGTCCCAGGAGGATCATAAAGGTCGATATCGTCCGGCGACTACGATGGCGTGCGGATCGCCGCTGGGATCATCCACGCTCAGCCTGGGACAATCATCATGGAAAAATCGTCGAGCC
>NZ_NMUA01000106.1 GCF_002312805.1 Sphingobium sp. D43FB
CTGTCCCCTTGACCAGCGCAAGCAGCATGGCGTGCAGCGCCTCTTCCGCGCGCGCCGCGCCGGATCGGCGGCGGAGATGTCCCGTCGCATCCAGTCCGGCAGGCGGCGCAGAAAGTCGGTGAGTTGCGAATCCAGATCCTGAGGCATTCCTTGTCCTTCGCAGTCCGGGACCGCTGCCGCAATATCGGATACATAGTGGCATCCGCGGGCACCATGGCGCTGGAAGGCGAACGGAGGGGAGGGAGCGGGGCGGGGTGAGGGTTCCAGTCCGGACCCAGGGAGATCAAATGCCCCTTCCAACAACGATCCATAGCGCTGTCAGCCCGGACGCGATCCGCCGCGCGTCCCGCCTTTTTTCAGGCGACAGCCGGGACTGCCTTCATGAGATGTTCCAGAATGCCAGACGCGCCGGCGCCACCTGCATCGCGGTCGATCTGACCGAACAGGACGGCCGATCCCTTCTGCACATCCGCGATGATGGCTGCGGCATCGACGATCCAGCCGCCCTGCTGATGTTGGGACATTCGCGCTGGGGCGATGATATCGCGCGCAGCGAAGACCCGGCCGGCATGGGCATGTTCAGCCTGGCCGGCCGCGCGGTCGACATCCAGTCCTTCTCCCCCTCTGCGGGCGCGGCCTGGAAAGTCGAGATTCCGGCAGACGCATGGGACAGCGGCGCACCGCTGGCCCTTGGGCAGGGAATGATCGATCAGGGCACGCTGATCTCGATCGAAATGCCGGACGAATGGATACATGGCCTGCACGCCGCCGTTGCCGATGCCGCCCGCCATTTCCCCATACCGATTATGTTGAACGGCGCGATGCTGCTCCGAGAAGACTTTCTCAAGGACGCCATGTTTGTCGAAAACGCCTGCGGCTGCCGTATCGGTGTCTATGACCGGGATCCTGATTGGCCAAGAGACCAACGCATCAATTTTCACGGGCACCGCGTCAAATGCGCCTTGCCGACGGTTCGGGAAGAAAAAGACAATGGCAGTCTCTGGACGGTCCGGATCGATATTATGGATGCGCCGGAAATTCATATGGTTCTGCCGGCGCGCAAGGAGGTTATCGACAACGCGGCGTTGAAGGCGCTTTGCGAAGCGGCTGAACGGATCATATTCAGAGCCATCGCTACCCGGCCAGACCACCGGCTGCCTTTTACCGCCTGGCAGCGAGCCTGCGAGCTGGGCGTCACGTTGCCGCAAGCGCGTTCAGGGTTATCGATCTGGCGGCCGCAGACAGCTGACGATTGTCATGGGCGCAGCAGCCGCGTAATTGCCCCGGAAGGCGCAATGCTCGTTGTCCCCGCCCTGGAACCCGATATCGCGCAGGCGCTTGCGCTGGCTCGGGGCAAACCGCCCATCCAGGACGTGCAACTCGTCGAGGCGGAAGACGCGCTGCAAGGCTACGCCTGGTATGATGATCTCCCGGTGGTCAGGGATATTTCCCTGCGCATCGACCGGGAAGGCTCCGTCCATCGCTATGACGACGACATGTGTCTCCCCGCCGATTTCGCTTGTGGCCTGGTCGACCGGATCGTCATCGAGCTGACGGTTTGTGAAACCGGTCGCACGGACGCGCCACGCAGCGTCCATTCCATCGAAATCCCGGCGCTCGTCTGCCGCAATGGCGGTTGGGATATTGCGGAGGCCATCATCCTGGCCTCGCGCGATGATGGCATAACGCCGGACCGACTGAGCCGCATGATCTATGCGACGCTCTTCTGTGCGGCTGATGATGGCGACTGTGACAGCTGGGACACCCAGTCGCGATCCTTCGAACGCGAGGCGCGGCAGTACGCTACGCATATCCTCCTTGGGGAGGACGCTGCCACCCTCGAAGCGATCAACATGAGCGCATGGGATAATCTGAGCTGGCTGATTCCGCTCGATCGCAAGATCGTCATTCAAGCCGAGCGCGGTGCCATCACGGTCGATTTCTTGCCGAATTG
Organism: Sphingobium sp. D43FB; assembly: GCF_002312805.1. GTDB lineage: Bacteria > Pseudomonadota > Alphaproteobacteria > Sphingomonadales > Sphingomonadaceae > Sphingobium. The sequence goes on from NZ_NMUA01000106.1 coordinate 1,955, forward strand.
AAAGGGCGCCTGAGTTTGCTCGCCGCGCCGGTCGCCCCTATCCCAACCCAATCAAGGAGACCGGCCATGCGCCGCTTCCCCGTCTGCGCCTGTTCGACAGCGCATCTTCCCCGCGCCGAGAATGACGCCATCGACCGGCTGATCCAGTACGCGCCGCGAAGGCGCGGTCGGATCATCGTCGATCATCCGATCTTGTCGATCGAGGC
>NZ_NMUA01000107.1 GCF_002312805.1 Sphingobium sp. D43FB
GCTCTTCGGCCCTATCGGGCACATCCCGCCCGCTGAGGCCGAAGACAATTACTATGCAGCCCTCGAGAACCTCGATATGGCTGCATAGCCAAATGAAAACTGCCTCCTGAAAACCCGGGGCGCTTCAGTTTGACAATCGCCGACAGGTCGCGTCCTACGCAGGGCTTGCGCCTTCACACTGGCAAAGTGGCAAGGTCGATCACGACCAGGGCGTGTCCAGGGCGGGCAACCCAAGATTGCGCACGACTCTGATCCAGCTGGCCTGGCTGTGGGTGCGCCATCAGCCCTCCTCGGCACTCACAGGTTGGTTCAAGGCCCGTGTGGCCCAGAACGGCGGTCGTCTGAAGAAAACGACAATCGTTGCGCTCGCCCGCAAGCTGCTGGTGGCGCTCTGGAAATACGTCAATGCTGGTGTGGTTATCGAAGGGACCGTCGTAAAGGCAGCCTGACGCCGCACCAGATCTGAAGGATCTTCCGGAACCCGATCAGTCCCGGTAGATGCAGGGCAGACGAACCGAATGAGCCGATGGCATCAACTGCCGATTTCCCAGAATGGCTTCGTCGACCCTGAGCTCTTGCCCGCCGCAAGCGGGATCATGGTGCAGCGCCTTACATCGCTGACCGCATATAAGTTGGATAGGGCTCGGCAACGACCCGCGTCACGCAACTGAGCTCAGGCCCTGAATCGCATACAGCACAGGAAGGTACCCCAATTTGTCGCCTTGATCATCGCCACTCTTGCCAATCCTCATATAAGGGCTCATGAAAGGGATTGGAAATCCACGCCGATGAAGCGATTGCTCCAGCGACACGTTAATAGGATAAGGACCGAGGCTGGGACTTTTCAGCCGTTCCCTTGGCCGTGGGTGAATGACGTGTTTCGTCTAAACTGGTCGTTCGCGACGCGTCGATCATCCACTAAGTTACGAAAGTATTTAGCGTGTCCTTGAACGCTTAACGACGATCGCGATCATACCAGATCCAACGTGATGCCCCAACGAGAGAGAGAGCAACCGCGAACGCTGCAATGTCGAACACCTTTATCTTGGCTCCAAATGTTTTAAGCCAGGATCCAGGTTGGTTCCAGCCGGACCGAGACAGGTCGAGAGCGACCTGTTTGATCCATAATTCAAGGTCAGCATTCACCCGGTCGAAATAATAATTGAGCATCGGAAATACAATCAGGACCCCCACAAACCAAATTCCGACAATCAGTGCGCTACGCAATAGGTTTCTCAGGCGTTCCTCAGATCTAAAATATCTTGCCGTTCTTTCTTTTATTGCTGGGCTAAATTCAACGAATGCGTCGATGACGTCATCAGGCGCAGCATTTGGAATGCGCATGGTCGTTACTACGATTTCACCGCCGAGAGCGCCAACCGACCTAGTCAGCGCCACGGGTCTTCCGAAAATCAAAGCTTCGCACCGTTCCTTGAAACTAAGATTTGCAGGCCATCTGCCTTGTCGCATCATTAGTGGTATCCAGCCGCGCTCCCACGAGACAAAATTCCCCCATGAATATGCGCTTGGATTTCGCGCGAAGCTGCTCTCATTGGTCTTGTCGAATCGTGGAAAGACTATGTGTTCGAACGGTTGATAAACGGAGGTGAGCGAATCATAATGCCCGTGAATTTCACGATTTAACGGATGCTTCCTGCGACGGCGATTGATAAGAACCGTCTCTGCCTTGTCTTCCCACGACCTTACTCTACCGTAGGGGGACACCCGAACCGATCCTGCTCCTAAAATGGCATCATAGCATTGCTGGGAAGGGAAGCCTGCGGTCGCTTGAATCTCGATAACAATACGCGCGCCCCCGTTTGCCCAACGCACAATCTCATCTCGCCCTCTCGTCTCAAAATAATTGAGGGTCAAATCCGCACCAAAGGCAAAATCGCCATTTGCCACGTCCCAGTTGAGAATGATCACATCATACCCATCGAGGCGCGGCTGGCGGCGCTGTACCTCGTCAGTACTCACGTTCGCTTCTTTGGCCGAAAAAACCTTAGAGCCCGATCCGAAACTAAGTTGAGTGGTATCAGCGGGTTAGCTTGACGCTTGCCGCAGTCGTTGATTCAGGGGTTTTGCAACAAACTTCCGGAGATCAACGATGTGGACCGATACCACTCGGGCG
>NZ_NMUA01000108.1 GCF_002312805.1 Sphingobium sp. D43FB
TTCGTCAATCGACCACCACGACCGCCACAAAAACCAACCGCAGTCTGGATCAACCCACCGGCCAGGGACCGAAAGACGATAGCTTAATCTCCCGACCCGGCTGTCTCACAATCGTTGACACGTTCCGCCGGGCCTCGCTATCACTCGGCGCGGACGCCTATGCGACGCATCTCGACAGGTTCGGCCTGAGCGTGGTTAGCTGTCGTGCCGATGAGGGCGGCAACAACTACTATGATGCGGTGAAACGCTCATGAGGCACCCTTACCGATCTTCGAGCGGCGCTCGGAACCGTAGTCGGTAATCAAATGGCGAACGACGTGGCGACAAACGCTTGATTATCGTCACTTCCGGCATTTTCTCGTAAACGATGGCGATTTTGGGGATCATCATCCGCAGCAAGCAAATCAGGGACGCTTGACGGCGATCTTCAGGGATTTGAAGTATGCTCTGGAGCCAGGACCGACCCACAGCCCGATGCCACCGCTTGCGGGTGGCAGCTTCAAATCATTGACGATCAGGGCTGGTTGCGCGTCGTCTTTGACATAGAGCCGGGCAAGCGATCCGCTCACTACCAGCCGTATCTTCGTCCACCGATCGGCATTCAGATCTACATAGGATTCATATTTCCCAGGATGCTCGTTTCGAAGGCGCTCCCACGGATAATCGGGATGCGAGATATATTGTGTGGTATGGTTACGCTGGAGCTGATCGTCGGCCCTCGCATTGGTGGGACGCACATAGATTGCCTCGAACCGGGTGAGGTCGTTGGAGATGCGAAAAGCGATTCCGACGAAGCCGCGTGCTGTCGAGGTATTGTCGATAGGCACTCCCTTGAGGACGGCTTCCACGACGAAATCCTGTGCCGTAATGCCTTTGAGGGCGGCAAAAGTCGCATCATCCGATGGATTGAACGGGGATACAGTCAACAGGCGCGCGTCGGCATCGGAGTGGCGTACTCTGGATGCCTGAACGCCGGACACGGTCAATGGGGCAGTCGTCACGGACAGGTCTTGCAGGCTGGCGTTGGGCTCTGGTTTGCCTGCGAAAGCGGGCATGGCAAATACAGCCGCTGCGATAGCCACTGCCTCAAAAATTGATAGCCACATCATATCCCTCAATCCGCTGTGATTTTCATTGGTAGAACACAGCGAAGCTGTCGAGCAACACATGGCGGCAATCTTCCTATAAATGAAGGAAGAACGAGAAGGCCCGAGCTGCGACCAATGTTGTCGATCACGAGGCGAGCCCTTCCCGCAATCTGTTCCCAATTCACTTTTCCCGAAATAGACACATCTCGACTGGAAAACGGGAAAATCTTGGGTGACGAAAAACACATGAAACGCGTTAGGCCGTGTGGACGAATTTGAGGTTGAAGAGATTTTCCGATTCCCAAGATGAATCTGTTCTGATTCATAGGCTTCCGCCTGTCATGGAGGTTGGAAGCGTTGTCGACGAAGATGAGCGAGGAAGATTGGGGAAATGCACTGCTGGTGTTCCGGGCGTGCTTGCCCCGCCGAGGGCGCAAGGCGGCGGACGACCGGCGCTTTCTGGAGGCGCTGCATTTCTTCACGGTGGAGAACGTGCGCTGGCGGGCGCTCCCCAAGGAGTATGGCCATTGGAACAGCGTGTGGAAGCGGTTCGACCGTTTGAGCAAGGCCGGCGTGTTCGAGGCCTTCTTCGACACGCTGGCAGCGATGAGCCCGTCAGCGCACCTGATCCAGATGTTTGATTCCACGATCGTGCGCGCCCATGTGTAAGCATTCGGTGAAGGCCGCGGATCAGGCGGCTTCGCGTTGATATTCGGCGGCTCGCCAATTCCATGGCAGCAGTTCTTGGAGACGGTTCTGGGGGATGTCGGCGATGCGGCTGAGCACATCGGCTAGCCAAGTCTGGGGATCTATATCGTTGAGCTTCGCCGTGCCAATGAGGCTCAGCATGAAGGCGGTGCGCTGGCCGCCGCGATCTGAACCAGCGAAGAGCCATGATTTTCTGCCCAGGGCCATCGCAGGGTCATTCTGCCCATGTCGGGCAGATGGTAGAGTTTCATTATCGCTGGCATCCATATTACGGCGGTCGTTTTCGGCATGAAGGCCGCGAGGACCGGGCCAATGGCGCGATCATCCGG
>NZ_NMUA01000010.1 GCF_002312805.1 Sphingobium sp. D43FB
AAGGGCCATCGGTTGTTGGGGTCTCGGCTACGGGCTTCGGGCTACGCCCTCCGCCCTTCACCGACACCCCAACAACCGATTCTCATCTTGATTGTCGCTACGCTCGCATCCTGTCAGTCGCCGCGCAACCGCAGTTGTCGCCCCGCTCGAGGACGTTCCACCCTGCTTTCTCTTGCGTGGTGCCTTCGCTCTGTCGCCACCCCCTGTCTTGGATGCCTCACGGTGCGACCCGATAATCTCGTCGGCGAGTGGAAGGCGGATTGGTGGCTGTGTACGTTCAATGAAAGCGGGGGCGACACTAGGTATCTCATTGTACCGGTCCGAAAAGCGAACAACGGGGAGGTCTCGCCCGAACCGCAGGAAGCCCGACAGGTTGGGCAGGTTCGTGACTTCGGTATGCATCGCCAGCGGCCGCGTCACCTGCATACGTGACAGGTTCACACCATCGCGCATGTCGTTGACGCCATATGACATGCCTTCATTGGCTTCGATCTGCTCGACCTGACCCAGATTTTCGGAGACATGTTTTGCGGTCGGCGTGTCGTTCGCGCGCAGCGCGATCCAGGTCGAACAATAGCCCGTGATCGCCGCAGCGTCCTGGATGCCGTAGGTGGCTTCGAGCTGCGGGTAGGACTGAAATCCCAGGATTCCGCACCCACCATATTTGCGCGCCCGGGCGAGAAAGTCGCTGAGGGAGGGAAGGCGCTGTAGCGTAGGCAGCTCGTCAATAATGCAATAGAGACGGCGCTCGGGATCGGGCGGCATGCTCATGATCGCGCCGATCGCGATATCGATCCAGACGGTGATGAGAGGCCGGAGCGAAGGCAGCTGATCGGCCTTCACGGTAATGAAGAGCCAGCTGTCGTCCGCTTCATTTTCGACCCAGGAGCGGATCGAGAAGCCGTTCGTCGTATCGTCGAGGTAGGAAAAGCTCCGCATTACCGTTGCAAGCTCGGCCTGGATACCTGCCGACGTCCGGTCTCCCTCCAGGCTGATGAAGGCAGCCGCCTCAGTGCCCTGCGCGAAGGCAGCAAGCTCCTTGAGGCCCGAGCGCACGAGCCTGTCCAGCAGTATCGATACGAGGGTATGACGCTGGCGCGCGAGCTTCTTGAGCACACCCACGAGGGTGCCCCGCGCGGCCCGGGCCCAGAAGGGGTCACCCGCCTTGTCGGGAATGGTCGACTGGGCGATTTGGTCATAATGATAGTCGCGCGGCACATCGACCCACGGGGACCAGCGGTCGGTGCGCTCGTCGAGCGGATTGAGCAGGATGTCCTTACCCGGCCGGTAGAACTTCTCTACAAACGATCCGGCGGTGTCGTAAACGATGGCGCGTTTGCCATCCCGCCGGATACCTTGGAGCATCGTCGTGATGATGTTGGTCTTGCCCGTCCCAGGCGCGCCGCAAAGGACGATATGTTCAGGCTCATAGGCTTGCGGCATGGTAACGCCGCCGATGCTGAGGCTTCCCTTGCGCTGGCGGCGAAGCAAACTTCGGATCATGCGCACGCTTCCAAACTGCGCGCCCCGCAGGAACTGGTTGGACCCCAGGCCACGACCCGTGCGGGTGAAATAATACCAAGCCCAGACGAGCGCGATGAGCGCGCCGATGCCCCCGATCAGTGCGCCCTTGATGAGCGCGGCTTCCGCTGTCTCGAGGGTCGCGTGGGCGATGCGTGAATTAAGAAGGCCCTCAGCTGTGGTCCAATATTCCCGGCCGTCGGGGGCCCTGAACCGGACGGGATCGGCGGCGCCCCGGGTCGCGTCACGACGGAAACTGGAAAGCGCGATCTGCACAAGGAGATAGCGCTGATGGGCGGTCAGAACCTCGAAGCAATACCACAAGATGCCCATAATCCAGAGTACGAGACAGGCGGAGATGGTCTGGAAGAAGACCTGGGTGGTCATGCGGACATTATGAACAATCGCCTGCCCACCGCGCGTCCATGATCCCAAAGTGTCATTGCGAAAGATGCTCACCGGCTGACCCTCCCCTTGTCTGGAATGGCGGCAGCGGTCGCTCCCGCGTCAGGGTCGAGTAGGCCGCGTTCGGCGAGCAGGGCGCGGGCCTCGGCCATCCCTTGCTCCAGGGTCTCTGGAGACCGCTGACCGACCGCGACAGCGAGGATCGAGAGGATCTGGATGGAGGTCGCGAGAATCTCGTCTTTGGACGAGAATATATATTCGCGATGGGGATCGGCCGCTTGCGTCAGGACCAGCCGGACGAATTCCGAGAGGCTCAGTTCTGCTGCGTGCGCCCGTTCAAGAAGACGGGCATGAACATGCTCGTCGATCCGAAAATTGAGTTTGACCAACGCTTGGCTCCATAGGCTGGAGCCCCGTCGGAATGTCGTAAAGCGCGATCATTATACCCGCTCGGCAGGCGGTCATCAAATGAAAGTAAGTGGTACAAGGCCCACGCGCACGAATGGCAGATAGCCGCGCTTCCAAGGCTCAGCTCGGAGCGCTGGTGATACTTGTAAGACGAGATGTCGGACAAAGCTGCATCGGGATGTGTCACATAAACATATGACTTAGCATGATTTTGTGCCGCAGCACCCGTGCGTAGGGTGCATTACAAACGGCCCTGTGCCGTGCGTCGCCCCTTCGCAGCGGCTTGCCGCTGCGCCAGCCTCGACCGGGCACGGGCGTGGCTCCCCGGAGGGGTTCTTCTTTTTGAAATGGGCTTGCACGAAAAGCTTCGATACTGGATCATCCTGATCGGCGGGCAGACCACCTAAAGACAGGAATGGTTATGCCGAAACTTTCAGAACGCGAGCGCCTTGCCGAACTCGAAGCGCGTCAGCGCCGGGCTGCTGAAGAAGTAGAAACAGCCCGCCGCGCCTTGCGCGGCAAATATGCCGATATCATTCGCGATCTCCGTGTGGAGGCCATGAGCGAGCGCGTCTTCAAGGACCTGCTGACAGAAGCCATAAGGGTAGGTGGAGAGGTAAGCTTCGCAGCTCTGAAAGCGATGCCGACGGCTTCCGAAGCGAAGCATCCTTTGATAAAATCATCCGCCAAAGGCGTCCCTGCAGCGAGCACGGTGTAACCGCGCGCAGCTGGCCGCGACCGGCTGTTTCCGGTTGCGCATCGCATCGCGACGGACCCGGCTTGCCGGGTTCCCGAGCGGGGCGATATCGATAGGTCGAGACAAAAAAGGGACGGCGAGAGCAAGATGCTCCCGCCGTCCCTTGCCTTCTTCAGGCAACCCCTCCGGGTCATCGTCCCCCATTCTGGTCGACCAACCGGAAGAAGTGCGCCGGGATACCCTGCTTGCGGACTTCGCGCGCCAGATGGGATTGAAGCCCCGACCCTTCGCACACGATGGCTTCCACTGGCCGCAACCCGAGCAGTTGTTCGTTGCGGGCAAATCCCGCCCGGTTGCCAAGGCGTCGGTTGAGGGTGAAGGCGATGAGCTTGCACCCGCTACGCGCGGCCCAGGCAGCGGCAATGGCGTCGCACCCTTTGTCCTGGGCGGTCGTCGCCAGAATCATACCCGGCACGCGCGCACGGATCGCGTCCAGCCGGTCGTAGAGCAGCCGGTGGTCCTCCCAGACCTGCCCGCCCGAGAAGATGACCACCGGACCTTGCGGGGCATGAGCGTCGATCTTGCGCTGCCGTCGTGCCGCCAGAAAGTCCGTCGCGGCCACCACCGATGCGGTGCGCTTGGAAGATGTCAACGATGCCCGCGGCGCCGCCCAGGGTTTCCCGGTCTCGGCAAGATAGGTGGCAGCGGCGTGGTCGCGCATGCAGGCTAGGGCATCACGCGTTTCGTCCAGCGACTGGCACAGTTGCTGCGCCTCCTCCAGTTCGCGCGTTCCCACTTCACTGCCATCAGCCTGACGGATCAGGCTTTTGACATTCATTGCGGCCTTGTCGGCCTGTCCCTCTATCTGTTCGGTGACCTTATACAGGCTGTGCACGACACCCCAGGCGATCCGGTCCGCAATGCTATCGAGCCGCGTATCCTGCAGTACGTCGAAGATCGTGCGGACGAGCATTTCGGTAGCATGCTCGACAGCGACCGGATCGGGCATCGGTGCGTTGGTTGCGTCCTCGCCTGCCATGATGCGGTATAGATCGACCGTCTCGGTGAAAGCCTGTGCGAAATGCTCGTGGCTGCTGGATGAAGTCGTATATGTCATCAAAACCTCCTTTTGAATTTCTCTTCAAGAGGTTCTCTTTTCGGCACGGGCTGTGGCCGACGGGGTCAAGGAGCGCGGCGCAGCCGCGACCGCGCAGCGGCGATGGGGGTCACGATTTTTTCTGGCGCGACCAGGTCTCACGATGGTGCACTGACGTCACCTGCCAGGAAAAATGGTGGGGCCCCGTCGTCCTTGAGGCCGGCGGTGACCCCGTGCCATACTTCCGACACGTTGAGAGAAGAAGAGGCAAGCGTGGGCGGGGGCTCGATGCCCCCGGCGACGCTGGGTTCTTGGCACGCCCTCTCCTTTGCGAACCCGTTTTAAGCTCACCGCTCTTGCCCGGTCCACCACATAAAAAGACCGGCAGCGCGCAGCGCAGCCGGTCCAGAAACCTCATAAGAGCGGTAAACTTCCCGCTCAATGGGGAGCGCCAAACGGCCGGCTTTCTGGCGGCACATAGGCTTCGAACGGGTTACCCTCGGCAAGATGGCCGAAGGGCGTCATGACATAGTCATTGCCGTCCCGGCCGACGCCACAGAGAACGAAGCGCTTTTCGCCGGTGACGGCGTCGCAACATTCCATCAGCGCGAGATTGCCATCTTCGGCAGCACGCATCAGGGTCCGGAAATTCTTCACATGATGATCTGGAATAGCCATGGGGGCCTCCACGCTGGAGTGGGTTCAGATCGCTTTCGCGGTCTGGACCAAAGGAAAAAGCAGCCGGCAGATCGTCAAACCGGCATGCGCGTCGGCTTCTGCTGCGCAGGCGCCTGATCGCCGACACGGAAGGCGTGGATCGGCGTGCCGGCCTCGCGCAGGACCTGGTACAGGTTCGCCTGCAGCCCCGACCCCTCGCATAGGATCGCCTCGACGGGGCGCAGCTCAGCGAGTTTGCGATTACGCGTGAAGGGCGCCTTGCGCCCGCCGCCGAAGAGGCCGTAAGCCACCAGCGGCACGCCGTTGCCTTTGCGCGCCGCCCATGCCGCGGCAATCTGATCGACGCCCCTGCGCTGCCCGGTCGTGACCAGTGTCATGTGCGGCACCCGGCGCTTGATCTCGTCAAGCCGCTCCCAGATCTTGGCCCAGTCGTGCCAGGTGGCCGGTCCCGACACCACGACGATCGGGCCTTGCGGCGCATGCCGCTCGCGGGTCGCAAGTTGGCGGGCACGCAGGAAATCTAGCGCTGCGATCTGGCTTGCGGTCGAGGCGGACGACGCCTTCGTGCCGCGCGCGGGCGACCAGGGCCAACCGCTGAGCGCCCGATACATTTCGGCGGCATAGTCGCGCATGCACTCCATCGCCTCGCGCTGTTCGGCGGTCGATTGGCAGAGCAATTGCTTGTCCTCCATCTCCCGGTTGAATACCTCGGAGGGCTCCTGTCGGCGGGCAAGGTCCCCCAACTCATCGGCCAGCGCCTGCTCGCGCCGCTCGAGTTTGCCAGCGGTGAAGTGGAAGCTGTTGACGAAGCCCCAGGCGATTTCAGGGGCGAGCGGCTCGAGCCTCGTGCCCGTAAACAGGTCGAAGATGGCAGCGATGACGCCGCCGCATTCAGCCTGGGCCGCGAGCGGCTCGGGCATCTCATGTTCGCCCGGCTCGTCTCCAGATTCGACGATGGAGAGTCCGAGCGGCTCGCCGAAGGCAGCCTGGAACTCGGGGGTAGCGGTGATCTCGGCATAAAGGGTGGGCAGGTCTGCAAAGCGATCGATCCTGCGGATGGGCTGATGCTGGGTCATGACGACATGTCCTTCTAAAAGCGGTTGAGAGAACAAGGGCCGGGAGCGCGCAAAGCGCCCCCGGCCTGCGCCTGTCGTCAGAAGGGGATCTCGTCATCAATGTCGCCGCCCGCGCCCCTCAGCGCCCCGTCGGCTCCTGCCGTGCTGTCCCCAAAGCCGCCACCCGATGGCGTGTCGCTGCCCCGCGTGCCCCGCGTGACCGGTCCGAAGTCGTCCCGCCGCTGCGGCCGACGCCAGGCGACGCGGTAGCCCTCCTCGTCAGTGCCGAAGAGCGCGATCGAGAGCGGTTCGGGGAGGCTGGGATCATCGATCGAACCCTGGAGGAAGACCTCTCCGGTGGAGTTGGACGTCTGCGGCCACAGCGCCCCGATTTGAACCCAGCGCTTGCCCACATTGAGGGTGACGATCTCATAGGCGGGTGCCCGCTCGTTCTGGCTCTGGACTGGACGAAGTCCCAATTGGGGGAGATCGATACTGCGGGTCGCGATCGCGCCCAACAGACGCCCGTTCTGCTGCTTGATTTCACTGATATTCATGTGCGTTTCCTTTGCGAATGTCTCTCCGAACCCATTTCGGCGACACTCTTCAAAGATCCTTCTTTCCTCTGGGTCATGGCGCTCGCATTGCTTGCCCCGGCAAGGCTGCCGCGCATCCATCCCCATCGCAATCGGCAGATTTCACCGCGTTCGGCCCAAAAGCGTATCGGGCAGTCATGATCCTGTGTCCCGATCACCGACCCCAAGGAGAGCACCGCCTTCCCCATTACTGTCCTTTCGGAAGGGGATCGAAGCCCGAAGGGACGGGACCGGCGCAGCCGGGCACGATCGGAGCGCAGCTCCGACGAGAGCCTCGGTGCCCGCGAAGCGGGCATCCGCTATACCCTGCCCTGTCTTGAGTTGGGACGAAGCCGTCGTTCCCGCCCCCTCTTATTGAATGACTGCTTTTGGCGAGAGTAGGCGCTCATGCCTTACACGGATGCAATCGTCGATTCACCGAGGTGAGGCCGTCTGCGGTCAGGCAGCCTTGGACTTGAATGCGTGCAACCGGAAAGATCGGCGCGGTCAGATCTGAGCATCGTGGAGTAAGATTGGCAAAGACTCGCGACATAAATCGCTGAGCCAGCATTCTCCGCCACTGGACAGTTGGAAGCGGTTCCCGGATGTTGACTCTATGTTCAGTGATCCCTCATCAGCGGTTTCTAAAGGGCGGCCGGTGGTTGCAGTAGCAGCGCTTCTCCGAATGCGTCAGCGTGTGCAAATGCCGGACTGTTATACATGAGCCTTCGCTTTTCCGAGGCTGGGCCTGAATTTCCTGAGCAGCTGGTCGATGCTCTCCTGAGCGGCGATGTCGTCTTCTTGTGCGGCGCGGGGGTTAGCGCACCGCAATTGCCTGGTTTCGGTGCGCTCGTGACACGTTGCTTCGCCGGTCTCAACGTCGATATGAGCGCTTCGGAGCAATTGTCGTTCAATGAGAATCGGTTCGAGGAAGCGCTAGGGTCGCTTAGCCGCCGGATAGTCAATCCAGCCGACATGACTCGCGCGGTTGTGGCGGAGTTGCAGCCGCCCCTCGATGCGGATCTCTCGCATCATCGCACCATCCTGCGCCTGTCGCGCGATCTCGAAAACCGCCCTGCAATAGTGACCACCAACTTCGACACGCTGATTGAGCGCGCTCTGATCGAGACCGAGGATGCCGAGCAGGTCCGTGCCTTCAGCTTCGCTGGGCAGGATCTGCCGCCGCCAGGAAGCGCCGGGTTCGGCGGAATCATCCATATCCATGGTCGGATCGCCGACCCGGATCTCGGCCTAGATGAAACACCGCTGATCGTGACGAGCGCTGATTATGGCGATGCCTATATGCGATCGGGCTGGGTGTCGCGGTTCCTGTTCGACCTCTGCCGCACTAAAACTATCGTGTTGGTCGGCTACAGTGCCGGCGACGCGCCGGTACGATATTTCTTAAACGTCCTCGAAGCGGATCGGCAGCGCTTTCCCGATCTGCGCCCAGTTTATGCGATCGACGCGGTGGTGACGCGCGACCTGGCGGATGTCCGCTGGGCGGCGCTTGCGGTCGAGCCGATCGCTTATGAGTACCAGTTCGATGCGGCGGGCAATCCGACCAGCCATGCCGCCCTGTGGCCGGACTTGGAGAGACTGGCGGATCTCGTCGAGCGCCCGCGGGCAACGCGGCGCGAATGGGCGCAGGGGATCCTCGCCAAGCCCTTTGACGACACAGATGCCGCAGAACTCGATCACGCCGCCTGGCTTTTCAGCGGCCGCCGAGACCTGTGGTCGCTTGCGATCCCGACCATCATCGACGGAGATTGGTTCGACTTTTTCGCCAGCCGAAAACTATGGACCGAGCGCGACGCGTCTTGGATCATCGCTGCCTGGCTGGTCAGGGACCTTGCGTCGGCCGACCGGTTCCGGCGCGCGGTCGACTGGCTCGAGAAACTCGGCAAGCCGTTCGCCGACGAGCTGACGCGACGAATCCGGCAAGTGAAGGATGCGCCGGTCCTGTGGCTCCGCCTCTGGCGCCTTCTTACGATCAGCAGACCCGATCGCGGCGATTATTGGGAGGACCGCGCCTATACATTGATGGAGGTGCTTAAAGGCCCCGTCGTGCTGCACGCCGACCTCGAACGGGCAGTGAGATTGCTGGCCCCCGCGCTCGAACTCCGTTCCGGCAGATCTTTCTTCGATGACGAACCCGCCGTCGATCCGCCGCGGCGTCTCTCCGACCTTGCCTGGCCGCGACTGACGCTTTCGGACCGCGGCGGTGCTTCGGATCTCGTTGCCGCATTGATGGCGCTGCCGCAGCCGCTGGTCCTGCTCGAGATCGCTAGCGCGAGGCTGCGTGAGACGGTTGGGCTTTCGCTCGATATCGGCACGATCGAGGGGGATTATGACGGCAATGACAGCGCGGTGCCGTCGGTCGAGCCGCATGGCCAGAACGAGCACCATGATGGGCCAATTTTCTTGGTCGAGCTGCTCGCGCGGCTGCTCACGCCGGCGGCCGCCAAAGATCGCGATGCGGTCCGCGCGCAAGCCTCAGCCTGGAAGGCCATGCCTGGCATCTTGGGGACGCGGCTTTGGCTGCACAGCTTGCGTCAGGCGGAGCTGTTCGACGCCGACGAAGCGTTCGCCGGAATGGTGAACCTCTCGCGCGACATCTTCTGGACGGTGCGCCGGGAGCTCGCGCTCGTGCTGCGCGACCGCGCGGGGGATGCGCATGCCGACTTGGTTGCCGCCGTCGAACAGCGCATCCTGACAGAGGGGCCGGCCTATTATGACCGCTATGCGATCGAGGACGGCCAGGCGGACTGGAGGAGCCATGCCCTCGACGCGGAGGTCTGGCTGCGGCTCAACATGCTCGAGCAGGCGGGAAGACTGTCGGCCGAGGGTGCGGCGGAACTTGCGGCCATAAAGGCGCGCCGCGCCTATCTGGCGCGCGGCGTCGAGGATCAGGACTTTTTCGGATCCTATTCAACCGGCCTCCGTATGGTGGTCGGCGACGCGCAGCCGATCATCGATGCCGCTGAAGGCGAGCGCTTGCAGGTCGCGCGCGGAGTGCTTGGCAGCCATGATATCGAGAAACAGCAAGGCTGGAGCGCGTTTTGCCGCACCAACCCGAGGGGCGCGTTCGACACGCTCAAGGACGCGCCGCTCGATGACGCCAATGCGCCGCTCTGGCGAGACCTGATCGGCGCGCTGTCCTTTCCGGAAGGCGAAAAGGATCCCGACCGCCGGCCGCTCGTCGTCACGCTCTTTGCTGCGCTCGAGCCGGCCGAAGCACCATTTCTGGCGCTGGTTGTCGATCGCCTTGCCGATCTTTACTGGTCCTCGCCGCGCCAGGCTGAACCCGCGATCGCTGCCTGGTGGCAAAGGCTGTTCGCGGCAGCCGTGGCGCGTGACACGGAGCCCCTCGATTCCACGCGCGATCTTTATGCTGACCTGATCAACACCGCGGGCGGGCGCCTGACCCAGGCCGCACTTATTGACATCGAGGCCCGGCGCAAGGCGGGTGAACCAATCCATCCGGAACTGCTGGTTACGCTCGATGCGGCTGTGGCAGCACCGGGCCGTCAGGGCGCCATGGCGCGAGGCGCCCTTGTGTTCGCGGCAGGATTTGTGCTGACGATTGAGGGGCAGACCGTCACGCCATTGCTTGAAGCCGCGCTGACGGGTGACGGTGACGAAGCCATCGCGCTGCGCCGGGTTCTCGTCACCGATTCACGCCTGTCATCGGTCGCCTCGCGGGCATTTAGCGCGGCCGTCCTGCGCGGTGTCAGCGAGCTGACCGGTCGTGGCCATGATCTCACCAACGCCGCCGCCAAGATCATCGCGCCAGCGCTGTCGATCCTGCGCGGCGAACAGACCGAGGCGGACTGGGGCATTGGCGTCGCCGATGCCGCGAGGGCACTCCGCACCGGGCCATTGGCATTGCGCAACGGTGTGGCCGAACTGGTAAAGCAATGGATCCTTCAGATTGATGAGGATCGCGCGGTCGCCTGGCGGACGGGCATAGGTCCGCTGCTGCTCGCAGTCTGGCCGCGAGAGCGCAGCTTTCGCGACCGAGAATTCAGCCGGCACTTTGCCGATCTGGCCGTGGCGAGCGGCGACGCCTTTCCCGAAGCGCTTGAGCAACTCCTACCGCATATGTCGCTCCTAGAAGGGCATGGCGGCACCCACGGGATCGAGCATTCCGAGGCGCCCGAGAAATTTGCCCGTGAGACGCTCATCCTGCTGTGGAAGCTGTTCGGCCCCGGCACGACTAGCGACCTGTATGGCGTGCCGAAGATCCTCGATCGGCTGATCGCAGCGCTCCCGGCGATCGAACTGGACCGCCGGCTGCAATGGCTCGACCAGAAAGCCACACGCTATGAGTGAGCCGGAACCGACCCGGATCACTTTCGACACCGTCGACTCGACACTATCGCTCGATGAACAGAAGCGACTAGTCGCCGATTCCGGCCGCCGGCGGCATCTGAGCTGGGGGATGGATTTCGACAGCCGAGCGCTGTCACTGGACCCCGATATTCCCGATCATTGGGAAGAGCAGGTGAAGGAGCTCCACCGGCATAACCTAAAATCGGCGCGCACGGGCATGGTCGCAGAATTCGGTGAGCGCGGCATCGATGCCAAGATCGACAATTTTGTAACGATGGGCATCAAGCCTTTCTCGGTACTCGCGCATCACAACGCGCTGTTTCATCAGGTTCGGCAGGCCTTTGTGATCGGCGCTTACTACCCGGCACTAGTCGGCGCGTGCGCGCTTGGCGAGCGCATACTCAATCATTTAATGCTGGACATGCGCGGCCATTTCACTGCGACGCCGGAATACAAGAAGGTGTATCGAAAAGATTCCTTCGACGACTGGCGATTGCCGATCGACACCCTCGAAGCGTGGGGCATCCTGCTACCTGATGCCGTCGTCGAGTACCGCGCCCTAATGGGCTTGCGTCACCGATCGATCCATTTCAACCCGGAGACAACGAACGCTCTGCGTGATGACGCACTTGCGGCTATCATCCATATGCGCACGATCATCGAGCAGCAATTCGCAAGCCATGCCGTCCGCCCCTGGTTCATAGCCAATACGCTCGGCCATGCCTTTATCCGTAAGGACTATGAAAACCACCCCTATGTCCGCGCGTACTTCCTCCCCAATTGCCCGTTCGTAGGGCCACTGTTTGGCATGGCTCCGGGGACGAGCGGATGGGAATTTTTCGACCTGCCCGATTACGGCGATGGTGACTGGACGGACGATGAATTCGCAGCGGCCTATAATGATCGTGATCCTACCCTGGTCGCCGGACCAACGGCGTAGTCCTCAGGGAGACTTGATAGGGCGCGCGGCCAAGTGCAGAGCGAGGAAGCGGGTTTCCGGCAAGCGATAAAAGGTCGTCCCATTAAGGCTCGTCGTCACCCAGATCTTGTAGCCGACCATACCATGGAAGCAGGTCACCCAGCGCTTCCTGAAACGGATAATCTTTGGGCTCGGTTTTCGCCGACCCCGCGTCTTGATGGAGGCTGGAGAAGATCCAGCCGACCCGCTCCCCCGACGCGATCTCGACCGTTTCCAGCAGCGACGCCGCAGTCGCGGTTCGCAGCACGTCCTCGAGTTCAGAGATGGTGCAGAATGCGACGGGCAGGCGATCCTCTCTGGAAATGGCATGGGCACTGGCATCAGCAAGAACATGGGCACGTTCAAGGATCTGGGGAATGATGGTCGAGCGCCCCGCGAACCATTCATCAAGGGTAAGGATCAAAAGCTTGACGTCATCAGCAAGGCGCGTCGGTGCTACGCCGAACTGGCTGTGTGCGTAGAACCGCCAAAGCTGCATCACGCCCTTGGCAATCTCCTCGTAGCCGCGATCTTCGCCAGGTGCTTCACCG
The DNA here is from genome assembly GCF_002312805.1 of Sphingobium sp. D43FB. GTDB lineage: Bacteria > Pseudomonadota > Alphaproteobacteria > Sphingomonadales > Sphingomonadaceae > Sphingobium. The sequence goes on from NZ_NMUA01000010.1 coordinate 12,280, forward strand.
AAGCGGGCAGCTACGCTCATCCGAGATGCTTTGCACTCAATCGCCATTGAAACTACGCCGTGTCGATCATGCATGAGAATATCCGGGGTAGCGATCGGTCCCAAGGGCGTGCGATAACTAATCTCCGGGTCAAACAGGACCGCTGGCAACATCCGCCTCAGCAGATCGAGCGCGTAACTCTCAAACTTTCGGCCGACTTCATCGCGAACGGTCCCGCCCCCGCCGACCACATCATAAAAAAGTCCGTTCGTTACCCGGTCCATGATCAGGTCCGGTAAGGGGGCAATCATCCTTCGTGCGCGATGTCCGACTAGGAGACAGGGATATCGCCGGAGGATGCTAGGCTTGTAGGCGGTTGCTATGTCCATCGCGCGAAGGTCCGCCGCCTGGGACCGTGCGACGGTGATAGGGCAGGAGATACGCTTAAGCGTCTGCTGCAGGGTGTTTCGGGTGATCCCCCACTCGTGGATCAGGTCCATGTCCGTGGCCGGACGAATGCCGGGCTCGGGATAAAAGACCGAAAGCAGCGAGAAACCGACAAGGGTCATGTCTGAGGGGGTGAGATTGGCGGCTTGTTGCAAATAGGCGGCGCACTCGCCCTGACCATAAATAAAGGCGCTCCGATATAGGGGCGGTAGCCCGACATAACCGCGCTGCCAAGGAAACTGCCGAGCACCGATCCTGCCGAGCTCGACCAAGATGTTTACGTCCTCGCGACGCGCGAGATACTCCGCGCCCTCCATTGAGCGCAGCAGATTAACCAGATCGCCAATCGCGTTCCAGTTTCGGCAATCGAAGGTTTGAAAAATGCTCTTGGGGGTCGTGAGGAGTTCGTTTGCGAGCGTCTCGAGTTCCCATGGATAAATTGCGTGCGGGCCGAGAATGCCTTCTGTCGCAGCGTCAGGGGGGTAGCCGTTAAGGAAGCGCCCGGCCTCGGCAGCTCGACCCGTTTGCAACGCGTTCAACGCCCAGAGCATACGCAAAAATACGAAATCGTCGGCTGCCGACAGGAGTTTCGAGAATTTAGTCCGCAAACCCGGAAGTTGTCCAATTCTCGTTTCTGGCGCCACCATAACAATCCCATAGCAAAATAATGCGACGATCGGGTGGTTTTAGCTAATGCGAGTGGCGGGTTACGTCATTAGCGGTCGTTCATGGCCTCGTCCGGAATGGCGGAAGGTGATCGACAGCCGCCAGAACAGAAGACGGTTCGCACCTATCGATGGACAATGTTGTGCTGAGCGTCCGGGATCGGTCGACATCGGTAGGCTACCGTTGGAAGCTCAATCACGCGCCACGCAGCCACTTACAAAAGTGCCTTGAACATGCGCGAGCGAGGCCGGTCGACATCCGCTACCTTGATCTGATGTTGCTGTTATGTTCTTTTGCTGGCCGAGCCCCGACGGAAATAAGGAATGCGCGCCCGGCTGACCAATTATGATTTCAACCTGCCGCTGATCGATGCGGTCAATGATCCGGATATGCCCGACATCCGCTGCGAACTTGCCGCGCTATCGCTCGGTCAAGGGCTCGACAGCGGCTATTACGCCGCAAAGGAAATGGCGGATGCCGTGACGTTGATCTGGAGCGAAGCGCAAGACCAGGTACCACTGTCTCATGGCGAGGCAATCCGACATTTGGGAGACATATTGGCGCGAGACGATGAGGGCTATCAACGATTTCTCTACGGAGCCGTAGGCGGCCTCATGCCGTAAGACGCGGCAGGTCATCTCGCGTGGTTGGTGGCTAGGATGGCGGAACGCGCCGACATGTATCGGGTCGTCCAGGCTGCGGGCATCGGCACGCCTGCGCTTCCTGGCCGCTGAACCGCCCGGGCGACCTCGCCGGAACGGCGAAGCGAAACCGTCAACACTTGCCTAGAGGGCGGGCTGTTTCACCGTCACCCAGATATCGACAGGCGTTGCGAATTTGCCAGGGGCGGGCTTACCGACATCGATCCGCTCGGCCGTGACGCGCTCACCCGATTCGAGGGTGAAGGTCGCATAGCGCTGGGGCATGCGGCCGAAGGTCATCTTCTGGATAGGTTTGCCGGTTGCGGCGTTCATGATCGTGGCTGTGATGCTCATTGCGTGCCGATAGAGTGGTGCGCAGGCGATTGTCCAGCGGCCGCAAGCTGCGCATAGGACATGACAGAGATTTGAAGGATCCCAGCCCCATGACTTCCAGTGCCGCGCTGCCGATTGTGCCGTCCCCGTCTATCGCTATTCTCGGCAGTGAGGCGCGCTTTCCGGTTCGGCGTATCTTCTGCGTTGGACAAAACTATGCAGACCATGCGCGCGAGATGGGTTCGAACCCTGATCGGCAGGAGCCATTCTTCTTCACCAAGCCTGCGGATGCCGTGGTGTCGAGCGGCACGGAACTCGCTTTTCCATCGCGGACACAGGAGCTGCATCACGAGGTGGAACTGGTGATCGCTCTCGGTCAAGGCGGGTCGGATATCAGTGTCGAGGATGCCGCTGCTCATATCTACGGCTATGCCGTTGGGCTCGACCTCACCAGGCGCGACCTTCAGGCCACCGCGAAGAAGGCCGGTAGGCCTTGGGACATGGCGAAGGGGTTTGATCAATCCGCGCCTATCGGTCTGCTGGTGGCGGGGCAACCACCTGCGTCCGGCGCCATCGATCTCACCGTCGACGACACCGTGCGACAGTCCGGCGATCTATCGCAGATGATCTGGAGTGGGGCCGAGATCATCTCGGTCCTGTCGACCTATGTTGTGCTTGCGCCGGGCGACCTAATCTTCACCGGCACGCCATCCGGGGTAGGACCGATCAGGGCGGGCGAAACGGTACGGGGAACCATCCTCGATATCCCGCCGGTCGAGATACGATATCGCCGCTGAGCAGTTGCGGCACGGCGCGTTATCCCGGCCTGACCCCGATACGCCCGCTGGGCACACCAAGCGATCAGGCGCTGCGGCGCGTCCAGATATAGAGCAGATGGGCATCTGGGTTTGATGCATCACCAACGGCTATCCGGATGTGGCGACCATCGCAGGCGAACTCGGGCGCGCGTGGCAAAGTGAGATAAGAGCCGGCTATGATTATGTCTCCCGATCGCACGGCATCGACCGTGCGCTCGACGCCGAAATAGCGACCTTGCCAGGGTGCATGGACCATTATCAGCGTATCGCCCACCTTGATGGTCCGTTTGAACTGGGCCAGCGACATGCGTGGTTCAACCGGATTTTGCTGCTCAGTTCGTGCCGCCAGGGCTGCCCAATAGGCTTTGCCGATCGCCACCTCGCTGTAGAAGCTGACCGCACTATAATCTTGATAAAAGTTGGCGCGCGCAAAGCCGAAGCGCTCGATCTGATCGCGGAGCGCAAGCAGCAAAGGATCGCGCACCGCAGGATCGCGCAGGTCTATCGGCGCATCACAAATTGCAAGCCTGATCTTGCGGCCGCCCGCGAAGGATAAGCGGGTCAACGAGACCTGCAGGTCGGGATAGAGATCACGCAGATGTGCGGCGATTCGCGCACATAGGGCAGCAAAGGTTTCGTTCGAACGGAGAAGGTCGCCGCTGTAGACAAAGTTGCCGCGCTCGTCGGTCGGCGTCTGGCTGTAAAGCGCCGGCGAATCGCAAGCAGGGGCGCCTGGCGCACTGATCGGGTCGGTCATGAACGGTCTCCTTGAAATCGAGCGGGCCCCTCTCGCCCTGCTCTCCCCATCGCCACCTTCTTCTCTCCACGCCCTCCTCGCGACCGGTGACGCCAATCCGCTGCTCCGCGAACGGCGAGACCGCTTGGCTTTTCGTCATTTTTGAGTATGGCTCAGGGCGTCCGCCAGCAGGCGGGCCGAGGCGTGGAAACCTCGTACCAGTAGAGCCGGTCGTTTGCTCCTAACGACCGGGTGGCGGGCATGTATGTCCAGGCCACCCGGCTAAAGGTGCTCGCGCTCGTCTACTGGCGGGTTTCCAACACCCGGTTCTCAGGGGCCGCACGCCTTGAATCATTCATGACAAGGCGTGCCGCCGGCTGAGCGGCCAGGAGCGGCGGATGTCTCAAAAGACCACAGCACAAAGACGGGCTCACGCCATAGATCTCATGGAGCAGGCGCTTGCAGAACTGAATGCCGCTGAGGATGTGATCGTCGCGATGCGGTTGCAGCATGCCCTCGATGTTGCGCGGGAGGAAGGCCCTGCTCAGTCGGTCGAAGACTGACACTCCTGATCCGCATCAGCACGTCACAAAAGCGGGGGCAAGGCCATGTTTGCCAAGGGATGCCATCAGCACCCCGGTCTCTTCGGATCGTTCAAAAGCGGTCGAAAACATTTCTATGGTGTAGGCGCCACGCGCGAGCAAATCAGCGCTCGCCCGTACCAACTGCACGGAGGTTGTGGGCCATAGACATAGCAGGATATAGGGCCAGCCTGCTTCTACCGGATCATAGTGACAGAGCATGATGTCAGTGCCTTGCAAGCTGGAGCCCCTTCGATCGAGAAGATCGGGAGCAACGGGAGCGGGCCGTTCGAGATCGAGGAAGTGCTCGAATTCTATCATCTCCAGGTCCGTCTCGACGATGACAGGATAGTAACGACCCAGCGACAGGGTCGACGCCGCATGCCGTAGGGGTATGTCGATCACGACCATTTCGGGCAGCACAGGCGTAATCCGACGATAGACTTGCCGTCTGGCCGCGAGGCTGTCGGTGAGTTTCATGACGTTAAACCTTGGTTTCCTGCCGCTAAGGGTCAAGGGGAAGCTTCGCCGATCCGGCGAAGCTTCTCTGGACCGCTCCTATGTTGCTTACACGTCGAGATGATGGGCGATGGCGGACAGGCAGTGCGCAAGGCGTTTCTCAACTGCGGCGACATCGCTTCCTTGAAGCCAGGCAACCTGTTCGATGTCGAGGCCGCCGATCCGGTGCAGCAGATAGGCGTTGCGTGTGTCTTCGGGGAGGCGGGACAGCACCGTTCGATGGCCTTCGTTCAAGGCCCGCGGCATCGCTGTCGGCAAGAGGGCTTCCCAATTAATAAGGACCCAAGCCCGAACCCAGACCCCCGCAGTGCTCGCCGCAACCTCGGTTTCTCTCTCATCAACGGTCACCACCTCGAGGTTGAAATCAGGAAGGCGCGCCATACGCGTAGCCGGCCCGGCAATCGCCGGTGGTGCTACAGCCTCAAGATGGGCGTCGAGTTGGTCTACCAGCGCGCGAAACCGCGCGCCAAACATATGGAAAGCCCTGTGCCAGACAGGCGCGTGCAGGATGGACCGCACCTCCGTAAGGAGGGCGATCGAAGCATTCATGGTCATGGTGGATATCCTAGATTCTAGGCGACGTGCGCCTGTGGTCAGGTTTCAATTGGCGCGTTCGAGCAGGCGGCGAGCCTTGCCTTCCAGTTCGAGCCTGCTGTCCTGATTGGTCCGGGTCCGGGCAAGCGCTGTGATGCCCTGGACGAAATCGTAGACGGACTGGGGCGGATGGCCTTCTTCAGAGAGCACGGTCGCGATGATCTTGCCGGTCTCGGTTTTCGAGAAGCCTGCCTTGCGCAGGAAACGTTCCCGATCCTCATCCTTGCGGGCGACGATCCGTTCGCGCGCAGTCTTGATGCCGTTGATGAAGCCGGATGGCGAAGAGTCGGCGAACCGCGTCAGAGCGGGCGCGGCCTCATGCGCAAAGCGATTGGCGGCGAACTTGCTGTGCCGGATCGATATCTCCTCGAAATTCTCGACACCCCACAGGTTCCGGTTCATGCAAACGGCCCGCAGATAGAAGGTTGCCATGCCCAAGGTCTTGGAACCAACCTCGCTGTTCCAGCAGTAGAAGCCGCGAAAATAAAGGTCAGGTTCGCCATTGGGCAGGCGTCCCGCCTCGATTGGATTGAGGTCGTCGACGAGGAAGAGGAAGACGTCACGATCTGAGGCATAAAGCGTCGTATTGTCGCGCGTAATATCCACGACCGGATTGTAGTGCATCGTACCCCAGTCGAGCACGCCGGGCACCTTCCAGCGCGTATCGCCGGTGCCATTACCCGCGATTTTCATGACGGCGGCCACAAGTTCATGATCCCAGATGCGGCCATAGTCAGGCCCCGTAACGGCACGAAGTTCCGTGCGGCCATTCTGGGTTTCCAGCAATTTCACCTGTTCGCCGCGGTGAGCAAGGAGACCGTGCTGCATGTTGATGCCGGCGAGCGGCGCGGGAAGGCTGCGCAGATAGGAAGCCGGGGCACCGACCAGGCTGCACATCTGCCCAAAAGACCAGTGGGTCGGCATGACCGGTTCGGATTTGCCCGGCACGTGCAGCATCAGTCTCTCGGGATCGTCGGTGCGGGCCTCCACGCGAACCGCGCGGCTCTCGACGACGCGCGTCGTCGCATTGTCGGCCCGCGTGCGGACCTTGTCGTAGAGATCGCCAAGAGACAGGAAGCGTTCGTCGTCGGGGCGCGAGAACCATTCGGACGACACACGGGAATTATTCTGGCCGCGCGACACATCGACGCGATAGGGTTTTGGCGCCGGACGCGCGGGGGAAGCGAGAAGGCTCATGACAATCTCCTTGAAAGGGTTCACCGGCGATCGGAGGGCACCAAAGAGCCCATCCTCGCCACCACCCTTCCACCCCCTTCCCTTCTGCCGAGCAGACCCGCGAATGGCGGCCAGAACGAGAAGGCCATTAAGTCTCGAAGATGTCGGAGATGGCTTACATGCCCGAGTTGGGAAGGCAGGCGAAGGATCGCTTCTCGCCTTCCTGACTGGCGGCATGCAGGATCAGGCTTTCCGCAGATCGCCTGAATTTAGACGCGCCGATCTGATGGCGTTGATCAGCACCATCGCGCATGACGGCCATTGTGCCGTCAATCCGGGCGGTTTCCGCAATCACGCTGTCAGCGCGATCTATGGTGTTATGTCTCTAAAGCATGGCTTCGGCAGGAATGCTGGCCGTGCCGCCTGACATTTTGCCGAGGGCATCCTCTATGAACTGGCTTGTAGACATAGAATCCATCGCTTGCGCAGTGATAACAATCGCCTGACCGCCAAAGCCATCGAACAGCATGCGGGAACAGGTGTAGGATGTCTCGATCGCAATATGGGAAAGAGTTTGCGAGCGCCGGACAATATCCTGGAGGATCTCCATCCAATGATCATCCATATCGACTTCCAGATAGTCGCCCTGGTCGGCATTCTTTGCGACCAATTCGGTCAAGAAGCGCGCGGCGACGCTATCGGCAGGTGAAGCAGCGAGGGCCTCGCGAACTTGGTCATGATAGAGAATGAAGTTCATTTCCCGCCAGATGTCGGCAAATAAGTAGACTTCATCATCTTTGGTTTCGTGCGAAAATATAGAGGTGAGGAGCAATCGCTCGGCGGGACTTATATCGCCGACCGGGATGAAGGGCGTGACGACGCACTGGCCGAAATAATCTGCCATGGCGAATCTCCATTTAGTTAGGTTCAGGGCCGCCCACGGTTGCGGACAGCAGTGGTCATGCCGCGATGGCGAATGGATCGACGGAAGCATGGATCGGCTGCGCGCGGCCCATCCACGGTTCTGGACGTATGCAACGGACCCAGTCGGCAAAGGAGGGAATATAGCCCAGATCCTCGATCACATGCTGCTCGCCAATGAGCCGAACGGGCACCACTCTCCCGGTGGAAATCGTGATCGTCGGCCCGAAAAAATGTTCCAGCATGAAGACGCCCTCTGCATGGTGCCGCAAGGCACGATGGCGGTAGTCGGCGATAATGAGTTTGGACGGCTCGTCGAACCATTGGTGGAGGGCCAGATAATCCTCGGCCGCCCCGCCCCACTTTTTCGCGCTCGAAAGCGCGTGATGGTAGCAATGTCCCATGATCGCGCTCCTCAAAATTCGTGGCTATACACTTCCGTCGCGACGTAGCGATCGGCATGCTCGAGCCTGATCATTCCGGCTGCGACATCGAAGGTGAATTCGCCATAGGCACCGTCATCATTCTCCCACCCCGGGTGGGTTGCGCCCAGAAGATGATAGGCGTGCGCTTCGAGCGCAGCCCCAAGCGACATCGGCGCGGCGACTGCGACCTCTGTATTCCACGGCTGCTCCATCAACTCGACCGGTACGGCTGGAATTTCCAGCCCGATATCGTCGGCGTCCAGCGCCTCGATCTCTTCGATCTGTCCGCTGTCGCCGCACCCATCGAAACGGATGATGACCGTAGCGATGCCCGCTGCTGCAAGTGCGGCGAGTAGCCTTGTCTTGTTGAGAGGCAAGAGCCTGGCGGCGAGCGCCTCATGGCGACTCCATTGCAACAAAATATCGTTCGGCGTCGTGATCAGTGCCGCGTCGACTACTGGTGGATTTGCATCAGCCATGTTCAAGCTCCTTGGATAGTGTCCGAAACTCCCTTCATCGGACACATAGCCATTCACCCTCCCCTCCGACCGCCTAGGTCAGGGGCGGTTTTGGGACATCGCCACCAGTTTGTTGAATTCGGCACCGGCTTCGGCGATGCGGCGCAAGATTGCTTCGGCCTGCTCGGCAGGCATGAACAACCGCGTTTTATAGGCGATCACCTCGGTGAAGCAGCCCAGGCTCTTAAGCCACTCACGACGCCCGGGCGGAAAATTGCGGAGTTCGAGCCGCATGGCATCATTGACCCGAACACGGGCCAATTCGGCGCCAGCAAGTCCGGGAATGGCAACTGTCTCCCCAGACCGAACGGCCCTGAGCAATTCTGCAGGCGTGAGCGCGATAGTCATGGAGACGCCAAAGGCATTGCCGACCTTCTCGACGCCTGAGGGTGATACGATCCGGCCAAGTAGGCTACTGCCCGCGGCATCCGATATCCGCCACACGCGCGCATCATCATCCGGCAGCTTGTTCCAAACTGGCAGCAACAGGCCGGTCGCAAGATGGATTGTCTCAACATCGATCTTGGTTGCACTTTCGTCAACCTCGGCGTTCCAGAGCCGCTCGAACTCAGCCACGGCTATTGAAACCCAAGCACTTTCGGCAAGGCGATGATCGCGGATGCGCTCCTGGCCGGTAGGACGTACGAGCATCCACATCGGGATCGGTTCGCCTTCATTGTTCATGACTGGCCACGACGGTGTGGCGAGCGCGACCCGGCCAGACTTGTCGTTACGAAGCATGCGCGTGCCCGAGATTTGTGCCCACTGGGTCATGAGTCGTGGGTAGGCGAGCGCCTTGCGTCGATGGTGCAGTTCCAGGCGCGCGAGGCGGGTCTGTGCACCCGTCGCCGGATCCTGGCGAAGGAGCGTTTCCTCGAGGATCACGATGCGTTCGGTCATGATGGTTTCGACGCCGACATCCAGCGTCCCTGCTTCGCGCGCTTCGTCGATCCGCGCCTGGATGAGCGCCATATATTCGTCGAAAATGGCATCTTGCGTCTCGATCCGCAGGGCGAGGAGCCGGTTCAGCCAGCGATGGATGGGCGGCAAGTCGTCGAGCAGGCCGCCGCCATCATCATCGAGCAGTTTAAGGCCTGTCATCGCGATGAAGTCGACAAGGCTCGTGCTGGTCAGCTTGCCCCGAAAAAGCAGGCTATACCATTGCCGCAGCGCGTCCTTGGCATAGTCGCTCTCCAGGTTATCCGCCGGATCGAAGAGATTCTGGCCTCCTGTCTGCCGCTGGCCACGGGTGAGCGCGCCTAAGCTGTCGAGCCGCCTGGCGATCGTGCTGATGAACCGGCGCTCACCCTTACAGTTGGTGGTGACTGGCCTGAACACCGGCGCACTCATCTGATTGGTCCGGTTCGATCGTCCGAGCCCCTGTATGGCGTTGGACGCCCGCCAGCCAGGTTCGAGCAGGAAATGGATGCGCCGCCGGTGGGCACTCGGACAGTTGCGGTCCGCATGATAGCTGCGGCCTGTGCCGCCCGCATCGGAGAAAAGCAGGATTGGCTTGCTGCCTGACATAAAGGCCTGTGCTTCGACAATATTGGAACGAGCGCTTCGCCGATCGATCTTCTGGCGACCGTTGCCGTCCAGGATCAACCGGCGAGACCGCCCGGTCACCTCAGCCACCTGGTCAGTGCCGAAGCGCGCGATGATATCGTCCAGCGCCATGCCGATCGCGGGCAGCGCGCAAAGCCGTTCGATGAGATCGTCACGTCGGGCAATGGCTTCCGCGCAATGCACGGGGTTGCCCTCCGCATCGACCATCAGTTCGGAGCGGTCGTAGCCATCGCTGCCTTTGAACACGGTCATCATGCGGGTTGGAAAGGCCGTCTGCAAATAATCGATCATCGCCTCGCGCGGCGACAATTCGATGTCGAGATTGGCCGCTTCGTCTGCAGAAAGGGACGCCAGACGTCGGTCGAGCATAGCCTCTGCCGTCGTCACCAACTGCACGATCGCCTGGTGATCGGCATTGAGTGCGGCATCGATCGCATCAATGAGTGTGGGTAGTTTCATGGCGACCAGAACCTGGCTGAAGAAGCGTTGCTTGGCGCTTTCGAAGCGCGAAAGGGCTGATCCCCTGGCTTGGGCATTGAGGGCGTTGCCCGTCATCCGATCAACGATGTTGCTCGCCATGAGCACCTGCTCGAGATTTTTGTGGATGACCGCCCAACCGTCCGCATAGGCATTGTAGATCGCAACTTGCTCGGCTGTCAGCACATGCTCGAGCGGCTCATATTCGACGCCCTGAAAGGTAAGCGCCCGCGCCGTATAGAGACCGAGCGCCTTTAGATCGCGCGCAACGATTTCCATGGCCGCGATCCCGCCATCGGCGATGGCCGCCATGAAGGCGGCGCGCGATTCAAAGGCTGTGCCCGGTCCCCACAGGCCCAGACGTATCGCATAGCAGAGATTGGCGGGATCGGTGGCACCTGTGGCGGAGACATACAGCACACAGGCGCGGGGCAGAAGATTTTGGAGCCGAACACCCGCCAGCCCCTGCTCGGACCCCTTCTGCTTCCCGAAATTGGTCTCCGTTCCGGCAGCATTAGCCATTTCATGAGCCTCGTCATAGCAAAGCAGACCATCAAATTCGTCGCTGAGCCAGTCGAGTATCTGGGAGAGGCGTGAAGCCTCGTCATGACGTTGCGAGCGCAGCGTCGCATAGGTCATGAACAATATGCCGCTTTCCATCGAGATCGGCGTACCCAACGGGAAAGCGTCGAGCGGCTGGATATCGATCGGAAGGCCGCCCAGCGCCGCCCAGTCGCGACGGGCATCCTCAATGAGGGCGCTGCTTTTGGATATCCAGACAGCCTTGCGCTGCCCGCGGCACCAACGGTCAAGAATACAGGCTGCGACCTGCTGGCCCTTGCCGACCCCGGTGCCGTCGCCCAGGAAATAGCCCATGCGATAGAGCTTGCCATTCGCGTCCGGCGAGAGGACCGTCCCCTTAGCATCCGGCGCGTGGAGCCCGGGCAAATCGCGTTCAAAAGCCTGGCCGGCATAGATCACGGTTTCGAGTTGCGCGTCGGACAGGGCGGATACGGCGCAGGGCGGCAACATGGGCGCATAGCAGGGGGCCGGTGGAAGGATCGACGACATCGCGATCGATTCCACCAGGCTGTCGGGATGTGGAGTGGCGCCTGGAATTGCGATCCTGGACAGTCGCCATGGCACATAGATGCCGATCTGATCACTTGGCGGTCGGGCCGTCTGCAGGACGGTATAATCAAGTGGTCGCGGCGCAGCGTCGAGAGAGGCCCTGCCGTTCGGTGCCACAGGGCTGCGCCGTTTTACTTGCCCCAGCAGGAGAGGGTTTGCGGCAGGTTTGGGCCGCACCCGCGCGGCGGGGGCTCGCTCTAGTCCAAAGGGCAGCGTTGGATGATCCGGCGCTCGCCGAGGCGGAAGCGATAGAACGACATCCAGCGCATCGTCGAGACAATCGACCGCCTCGCGCCGAGCGGTCCCTTCCCAATTCTTGTCATAGATCAGCAGGCGAACCGCGATACTCGTGCCGTGGCGGGCGAATGGCTGTCCGGTTATGGTGATCTCCAGGCGTGGTAGAACAAGGTCCGCAACAGCTTGATAGCCCGTAGCGCCGCTACCATCGGCGCAAAAGCCGGGCGGCATGATCGCGACGCAACGACCATGATCTGCAAGACGCGCAAGCGCTGAACGCAAGTGTCTCGCGCCTGCATGCCGGTCGTCTCCGCGTCCCTCGCTGCGCGCGAATGGTGGATTAATGAGAATGACGTCCGGTCGGGACAGGCTGGCGAGGTGCGTATCAATATATTCCGCGTCGTGCGTTGTGACGCGCTGGCCCATGATCTTGCTCAGCAGCTGCGCCCGAACGGGGTCGCGTTCATTGAGTTGAAGGGTAGCGCCGGCGCATTTCGCCTGAAGCGCCATCAGACCTGTCCCGGCAGAGGGTTCGAGCACGATATCGGCGATGGTCGGCATGGCTGCCTGACCCGCTAGCCAGGCGAGCGGGAGCGGCGTCGAGAATTGCTGAAGCGCGATCTGTCGTTCGGTCCGGTAGGTCTGCGTTGGAAGACGGTCGGCGAGTTCGCAGACACGCGCCAAGGTTTCAGCCGGACTATGTCCGAGAAGGGCGCCACCGGCTAGGCAGGCGATGACCTGCGCCGCTTCGAGCGCGTCATAAGCGTCGCGCATCGACCATGTGCCACCAGCATCGGTACAGCCAAAGCAGCGAAACATCTGCTGGCCGAGCGACTTTCGCGTGATCGACTGACCGGCAAGGAGGATGGATGCGAGGGTGCGGGCGACCTGCGCCAGCGCCCTGGCCTTAGAACCGACAGGGAGCGACGTCGCGTCTAACAGCGGAAGGGTCATAGGATGTCTCCGAAAGTCCGCCACACCATGCTGTGGCAGCATCTGCCATCCCCCGCCCTCCTGAAGGTCGCGGGGCGTTGGCACGCAAAAATGGGCCGCGCTCCGTAAAGCGCGGCCGTGCTCGGACGATCAGGCCGCTTGGCTGATGTCGGCCGTCAGGTCTTCAGGCGCGTCGGCACCGGTCGGTCCCTCGGACGCCGCTGCACCCGCGTCAGCGTCATCAAGCGATGGTGGGACATCGGGCGAAAGACGCATCTCGTCGGGCAACCAGGCAAGCGCCTTGTCCTTCAAGTCCGCTTCAATGATGATCTGGCCCGAGAAGAGCCGTTCGGCGGACGTCGCCAAGTCATGCTTCTTCGAGGCGCCATAACGGCTCTTGAGTTCCAGGCCGCCAATCTCCTCGAACAGGTCGAGGATGCGCGGTTTGCTGACCCGATCAAAATAGGTGCGCGCGGTCGGACGCCACCAGGCAGCCATGTCGATCTCCAGTTTACGGCCGAGATGATCGATCATGTCCGCCCCGCGATCGCCTGCAGGAACGGCATGCAGCGTTCTGGCGACCGCCCAGCCGAGCCATGCGCCGCGCGCCTGGTCGCTCAAGACGCAGAAGGCATCATAGCGCTCGGACACGGTTTTGCCTTCGGTCCAGCTGCGATCCAGGTCCGTCACGATGGATGCCCAGTTCTGCGCTGCTGGCGCGCCACTCTCAAATCCCGAGACCCGCGGCGACGGGGCGTTGGCGCGCAGATCCGAAGGAAGATCATAGGAGCCATATTTCTGGGTCGCGGCCTCGATCATGAAGAAGATGCCGAGATCGAGCGCGAAATGGGTGTCGGTCGCCACATGGACCTTGAGTATCTCGGTCTTCATCATTGCCAGTTCATCGCGCAGACGCTGGGAGATCGCAGGCCGACCGGGAGGCGCGTCATCGGTCGTGTGGCTCTCGTCCTCGTCGACGCTGTCATCATCGAGGCTATCTTCGTCAGCCTCTTCATCCGGGAGACGGGCATAGAGTTGATCGTGAAGGCGCGGCACGCCATCGGTGCCGATCACGAGATACGCGATCGCGGATGCCTTATGCTCGTCGAGGATGATTGGTGGCTTCTCCTCGATACGGGCATATTCTGCTTCAAGGGCCCGAACGCGGGCATCGTCCTCGTCGGTGTAGCCGTCTTCGTCGCAACTATCGTTGATCGTTTCAAGTTCTGCCTCGATATCCCGCTGCCGCTGTTCCTCCTCTGCAGAGAGCGCAATCGCCTCGCCCTCGACCGCGGTGAGGCGCAGCGTCTCCATATAGGGCACCCGGGTGGCAGGGATCGCACGGACCTCAGCATATCCTTCGGAAGCTGCAATCGCCGCCGCGGCTTCCTGCATGCGTCCCTCCACGAGACGCTCAAGGATGTCGCCGCTGGTCCAGCGCTCGGTCTGCGATGTCGAGAAGAGGTCGCAATCCACTTGCCCGCCGGCTGCGACATAGGCCTCACGGCCCACGAGCAGCGCCTTGGGATCATTGCCGAGATAGTCGCCGATCGTCAGACGTCGCCGGATTTCGTTGACGTTTTGCGCATAATAGGAGCCGGCCAGTTCGCCGAAGATATTGGACTGCCGTTCCGTGTCCGAGGTGCTGGCATAGGCCATGGCGACGTCGAGGGTGATGTCCCCGCCGCGCAGTGCTTCGAAGACCGGTTCTGCCAGGCCGGCAAGGCGCAGCCGTCCGAGCACGAACCGTTCTGTAAGGCCGAACCGCTTGGCGACGTCTGCGGGCGTCTTCTTCTCAAGCGCGATGATATCCTGAAATGCCCGGCAGGCATCGGCCGGGTTCATGTCCAGCCTAAAGAAATTCTCCGACAGGCTGATCTCGATGGCATCCTTGCTGTCGCCCAGGACGAGGACCGGAATGCAATAGTCCGCCGCAAAGGTGCCGTCCTCGATAAGGCTGTAGACGGCATCGAGCCTCCGGCCGCCGGCAATGATCCGATATTGTCCCTTCTTGCGGGGTACCGGAACGCCGATGAGATTCTGGATAATGCCCCGCGCCGCGACATTCGCCTTGAACTGCAGATCGGCTGAAGGGTCTGAACTTTTTCGCACATTGCTGGGCGATTTTTCGCAATCGCTGGCGCGCACAAGGATAGGAAGCTTGGACATGAGGGATACTCCAGGAACGGGGCGCACTGACCATCAGCCTGCCAACCGCACCCCGCCCCTCTCCCTCCGCTCCTCCAGTGCGAGATCGTTCCAGTCGCTCACATGCGCAGGCGGCCAGCGTGTAAGGATATGTCGTCCGGGCGCTTCATATCGTGTCCGGGCGATCGCCTCGCCGCGCCGGCCGGCCGCATCATTGTCCGGGAACAGAAGGAGGGTCGAGACATGCGCGGGGATGTCGATGAGACCGAAGCGTTCACTGCCCAGTGTCGCCCAGACGGCGATGTTGAAGCGATGCATCGCCGACATAGCCGTCTCATGGCCCTCGGCCAGACCGAGGCAATCGGAAGGCCAGGCGAGGCGGACAGCACCTCTACCAGGCGTGCCGATCATCCGTCGCGGGAATTCGAGATCCGTCGCTAGCCTTGGCTTGGCTGCATCGAGGAAGCTGCGCTGAACGGCGCAGACGCCGTTACCGTCAACGATTGCCGACAGTAAAGCGGGCCGCCGGACCATGGCCTGACCGCGACCGAGTGGAACCTGTGGATGAAAGCGCAACGCTGGCCAAGGTCCGGGGATCGCGCGCGCCTCGAGATAACGCGCTGCCAACCCACCGCAGATCGACGTCGCTTCACACCACAATCTGAGTGCAGCGCTCCGGCCATCGAAAGCGGGCCTACGCGGCAATCGCGGTGCGGGATCTTGCTGCCAGCGGCCCTCCAAGAGCCCCAAGCAACGGATGGCGCGTAGAACATCGCGCGTATCGCAGCCCGCAAAGCATTTGAACAGAAGGCGCTTGTAACCGATTCTGATCGAGAGGCTCGGTCTGCGGTCATCATGCGCGGGACATCGGCACATGGCGCTCGCGCCATCATATCTGCCGCCAAGAGCCCTCGCGAGCCTGGCAATTTGCAATTCAGCTTCCTGATGATGTTGGGTGCAGGAGTGGAGCATGGGGAATTCCCGAAAATGGTCGAACCACTCCCCCCACCCCTCCTCCTCTTCTGGCGGCCAACCTGCCTTGCCGTCCTATCTTGTTGATCAAACGGCCTTACCGGCCTGATATCGGACCAAGCATTGCCCTCGACTTCAGAGATCCTACAAATTGCAGGGCAAGAATAGAAAGTAGCCATTTCCATCGCGTTACCAGCGGTTTTAGACCGGCATTACGATCTGCGGAATGCGCAAATGCTGCAAAGCCAGCAAGGCTCAGTTGCCGTCCGCAATAGCATCAAAAATTGCAGCCAGGGCTTCATGCGCGCTGGGTGTCAGTCTGATGTAGATGCGCCGACCGTCTTTGGGGTCAGAGTGGCGGGATACCAGACCCAGTTCGGCCATCCCCTTTATTGCCCGCAAAGCGGTGGTGGGCGGCACATTGGCAGCGCTGGCGAGGCTAGAGATAGCGATATCACGCGCGCGCGCGTCAGATGCGTAGAGATCCAGCAGCATGTCCCAAACGGGATCGGCCGAAAGTTCGAAGCCGATGTAACGCCCCACAAGCCGGCGCACCGTGATCAGGGCAAGACATACATCCAGACGCTGCTGGCGTTTCCCGGATGCGTCGCCCTCCATCGCCTTAGATCCCGAGGCCTTCGGATCTCGGTCCCTCAAAGCCGCGCGACCGACACGAATTGGGCGGTAGCCCGGCCTTAACCTGTGAGACAGGTATGCAGCAAAGTGTCGCCGATATGGCGAAAAAACCGCTCTGGTTTTGACCGACCATCTATGTTCACCCCGTCACTTAACTGTCACAAATCTCCCATGGGACCGCGCACTTGCCCATTCCCTGAAAGGGGGGGGGCAAAGCCGAGCGGCGTATGGGGCGGGTTGCCTGAAAGTCATGTTCAGACATTTGAAACAGGAGGCTTTGGTATGTTCATGTCACCCCGGATCATCGAATTCATGGATGGATGCAGCGCGATCACCGAGGAGACGTCGCTTCGCGACGTCCTTGGCGAGATGACTCTTGCGCTGGGCTTTAGACAATATGCGCTTTTGCACCATGTCGATTTAGCGAGCCCGCCTGATCAATCTATCACGCTCATGAGTTATGATGACGCATGGATCGAGAGGATCGTGCGCAAGCGCTATTTTCACGACGATCCGATTCTGGCGGCGAGCAACAAGCGGCTGACCGGGTTTGGCTGGCGGGAAGTTCCCGACATCATCGAACTGAGCAAACGTCAGCGTCGCATCTTGCTTGAGGCCGAAGGCTTTGGCCTTCGCGATGGGTTTACGGTGCCCGTGCACGTCGCTGGCGAATATCGGGGCACCTGTTCGTTCGGCAGCGATCGGCCAATCGAGCTTGATCACAATCGCAGCGGCTGCGCGCAGATTGTGGCCATGTATAGTTTCGAGGTCGCGCGACGCCTCACGTCGAAGGGGAAGGCGCCCCAAGGCGCGATTCCAGAGCTTACGCAACGTCAACTGGACTGCCTGGTTTTCGTCGGATCCGGCAAGACCAACTGGGAAATCAGCAAAATCCTGGGCGTCTCGGAAGATACCGTGCGCAAGCATGTCCTCGATGCGATGCGGCGGTATAATGTCGGCAAACGGACATTGCTGATCGTGCGCGCCCTCTTCGACGGGCAACTGTGCTATCGCGATCTGCTCACCAAGCACTGATCCCCCCCGTTGGGGTAATAGCGGGCGGCTCTGATCCTTCGCATCCTGCGGCTCTCTCACGCAGGAGGAAATCATGCCGTCCGTTCAAACAGGCGTATCGACGCGCGTCCCCGACGCGCTGCTGGCTGACATGTATCGCGATCGCAAACGAGTGTTCATCGATCTTCTGGGCTGGGACCTGCCCGCCCTGGACGACCGGTTCGAGATCGATCAGTTCGATGGTCCCGATACATTATATCTCATCGTCGGCTCGCCCGACGATAACCATTTGGGCTCGATCCGGCTTTTGCCCACCGATCGGCCAACAGTTATCGGCGAGATATTCGACCATCTGTGCGAGGCGGGCGCGCCGGCCTCGCCGCGCATCTGGGAACTCTCCCGGCTATGCCTCTCACCGCGCATACGCGCGGCCCGGCGCAGGGAGGTGCGCAACCGGCTTCTGACATCGGCGGTCAAAATCGCCATGGAGAATGGCGCGACGCATTTATGCTGCGTCATCTATGCCTGGTATATGCCCGAGGTGCTGTCCTATGGCTGGCGCTGCAGGCCCCTTGGCCTGCCACAACCGGATCCAAGTGGCCTGGTGATTGCCCTCGAAATCGTCCTGGATGGCGATACTCGCTCACTGATGACACAGGCGGGCACCTGGGACGAAACGCCGGCGGCGTTTTCCCGCGATGGACTGGCAAGCCGGGGTGAGGTCCAATGAAACAGGAACGCATCGGACACCCGGCCCGTCCCCATGTGGATGCGCTCAATGCGCTCGGCTATTGCGTCATCGACGACCTCCTTCCGCTAGCCTCTGTCCAAGCGCTGGCGCAAGATCTCGATCGCGACTTTTGCCAGACGCCGGTCTCCCAAGGCCTCTTCTATGGGGCTGACACGGTCCGCTTCGGCGGACTGCTGGGCAAGTCGACGCATGCCGCCGCATTCGTCCAGCACCCGCTTGTTCTGGACATCGTCGAAAATATCCTTGGCCCGTGGTGTGACACTATCCAGCTTAACCTCACCCAGGCTATCGAAATCCGGCCTGGCGCGGAGCGGCAAGTCCCTCATCGCGACCAGGACATGTGGCGCGCTAGCCGGATGCTACCGACAACGCATGAGGCCGAATTCCTCGTCAATGTGATGTGGCCTTTCACGCCCTACACCCCGGAGAATGGGTCGACGATCCTGTGGCCCGGAAGTCACCGCCGGCGCGCGGAAGATCTCATCGATCCATCCGAGGCCGTGTCGCTCGCGATCTCGCCGGGTAGCGCCCTCCTCTTTCTGGGTTCAACCCTGCATTCGGGCGGCGCCAACCGTACGATAGCGGCACGACGGGGCATGATCGTGAGTTACTCGCTCGGCTGGCTCAAACCCTATGAGATCCAGACTCTGGTCTACCCGCCGGACACGGCGCGGGACTTCTCACCTGAGCTGGCTGCGCTCATCGGTTATCAGGTTCATCGACCCAATCTAGGCAATGTCGATGGTCGGTGCCCATCGCATCTTCTTCACGGCGAGAGGCACCTTGGCGCAGTGGATGCGCTGGCCGATGCGCAGATCGCGCTCATACAGGCTTTTCGGGAACAGGCGACTGAGCCAGAAACCGTACCAGGCGGTTAACTTCCTATCGACGGGCTCCAGTTTATTGGGCATTGGCGCGATCGCTTTAAGACGGGAGCCTATATGAACACGACGCAATTGGTAGACGCGGTCGCAACCCAGCAGGGCATCGGAAAATCGGACGCCAAGAAGATACTCGACGGCCTTATCTCGGCGATCATGGAATCCGCCGCTAAGGGCGAGGAGATCTCCTTAAACGGGTTCGGCAAGTTCAAGATCAAGGATAGCCCGGCACGGGATGGGCGCAATCCAGCGACCGGCGAAACCATCAGCATCGCCGCGTCGCGGAAGCTGACCTTTACGCCCGCCAAGGCGGTCAAGGACAAGCTTAACGGCTGAAGAGATGATGATCCTGGCGGGCTGTCCGCCAGGATCAACAGCAAAAATCTGACTTTCGTCGGCTCGTTCGGTTTGAATATGATGGCCAATCGGTCGCCCGTATTCGGTGTTCGTTAGCCTTGACACGTTCGGTCGCACATGCAGACTGTCTTTGCGGGGCGGGATTGCCGACGGCCTCCCTGTAGATATTCTCGTCAGGCATTATGCACACCCGTCCATCATGGCCGGGTGGCCGTTCCGGATCAAAGCCTCTTGCTGGAGGCAAACGGCGGCACACCAGATTCAGGACCGTCCGGTAATCCGGATGATCTCTGTCGGCTTGTTGCGTTGTATCCATGTCCTATCTCTTCGTTCCGGCAGGATTGCGCCGGGTTATGACTGCGGAGTTGGTCACGCGATGACGTGCCCAACTGATGAGAAGTGCGAGCCAGACGGTTTCCCGCACCAGGCCGTTATCGAGCGGATGTTTCGCATCGAGTCTGCAGGGATGCTACGCTATTTCCGACGGCGGGGCCGTAGCGATGCTGACGCTCAGGACCTGGTACAGGAGAGTTTCCTGAGCCTCGCCAAGGCGCAAGTCAGCGGCGATCCGCTACCCTATCTGCGCCGCATAGCGCGGAACATGCTTATCAATGCGGCACGGCGCGAGACGCGGTGGGGCAAGCTGATAAGTGAAGCACCGTTCGACGAAAAGCACGCAGCGCCAACCCCTCCCCAACAGCATCTGGCGATCGAGGCTAGAGACGTGAAGCAACAGATACAGCGCGCTATCGATCAGTTACCGGAGAAGACCAGGACCATCTATCTGCTGCATCGGAGAGAAGGGCTGAGCTATACGCAAATTGCCCGAAAAATGGAGCTGAGCGTCAAGTCGGTCGAGTATCACATCTCGTCGGCTCTCAAATATCTTGTGCGGGAGTTGGACCAGAAATGAGCGACGAAGAGACGTCCCGCAAAGGGATGGGCAACCAGTTCTACGATGAAGCGGCCGATTGGTTCACCAAGATGCGAGGTCCAGACGCTGAGGTGCATCGGGCGGATTTCGATGCCTGGCTCAAGCGCGGCGCGTTGCATCGTGCGGCCTATAATCGGATAGCGGAAATCTTTCTTGATTCCGATGCGACCGCAGATAGCCAGCCGCGTCCGGCGACACGGATGCGCTTGCGCTTGCTACCGGCCCTGTGCGTGATCGTCCTTGCCGCACTCTGCGCTCTGTCTCTGACGTTTCTGCTCGCCCAACCGGAACTGGGCGACGTACAGGCTGACAACCGATCAAGGCGTGCCCGGACAGCTGTTCCAACAGCTTTTGCTTTCAGCACGATTGTGGGCGAGGTGCGGACCATCGTGCTGGAGGATGGTTCAAGGATCACCCTTGATACAGACAGTTTGCTAAGCGTTGATTTCTCCTCAAAGGAGCGGCGTCTTAGACTTATACGGGGCCGGGCTCGCTTCGAGGTCGCGCATGAACGGCGCCCATTCCTTGTGGCTGCGGGGCTGGGCGTGATCACGGCGCGCGGCACGATTTTCGATGTGCGTGTTGGAGCTGACAGAGAGGTATCCGTTCACCTGCTTCGGGGAGCAATCGATGTGGCGACCCAAGCAAGGACGGCACACCCTGAGCTGTTGTCGCAAATCCAGCATCTACGGCCGGGGCAAGGCACATCCTACACCGAGCAGTTTGCAGCGGCCCAGCCCATCGAGAGGACATCCGATATCCTCTGGCCGTTGGCCCGTGCCGAGTTTGACGATGTGCCGCTTGGCGAGGTGATAATCCAGGCCAACCGCTATTCCTTGGTGCCGATAGAAGTGGAGGACAGCCGCTTGGCCGAACTGAAAGTGTCGGGCGTTTTCTCGCTTCGAGATACCCAGAATGTAGCACAGAAGCTGGCGCATCTGTTTAATCTTGAGGTCCACAGGGAGCCATATCGGATTCTGTTGTCGAAGCCGAAGGGGTCGTCGCTCAAATAATTTTTTGCCTCTGTCTTTAGGGACGCGCGGCTATCGCGCGTGAATGCCTCAAGAGCCCGCCAATTGCAGCAGCGGGCCGTACAAAGGGGCATTTTCATGACTTTTCGGCTTGCGCTGTCGTGCGCCATGTTGACGTCTGTTTCCGTTCTGGCGCTCGGCGCGCCCGATCCGGCATGCGCACAGGAAGCACCGGTCCTTTCCTTCGACATTCCCGCCCAGCCATTGGACATCACGCTACGCGACATCGCCCGCACGTCGGGCACGGACATATTATTTGAGCGATCCGATGTCGGTGCGCTCAAGGCACCCGCGATCCGGGGCACCATGCCCGCCGAAGCGGCGCTAGACCTGGCCGTGCGCGACGTGCCCATCACGATCGAGCGTCGCGATGGCAATATTTACGTCCGGGGATCTGGGAGTCGCGCGGCAGAGACTGTCGATGGCGGCGACGCCATCCTTGTCACCGGTTCGCGCATTGCCGGGGCCGCTCGAACCTCCTCCGTCATTACCGTCGATGCCAAGGCGATGCGGGATGCCGGGCAACAGCAATTGGGTGATGTCGTTCGCTCCATTCCGCAAAATTTCAACGGCGGGCAAAATCCCGGTGTGATGATTGGCAGCTCCAATGAGGGCGATCAGAATGTCAATTCTGCCACGGGGGTCAACTTGCGTGGTCTTGGCGCGGATGCGACGTTGACGCTCCTCAACGGGAAACGTCTCGCCTATGACGCTGTCGGCGAGTCCGTCGACATCTCGGCCATACCGCTGGCGGCGGTCGATCGTCTCGAAATTCTTACAGATGGCGCATCGGCCATCTATGGGTCTGATGCCGTCGCCGGTGTCGTGAACGTCATACTCCATAAGGATTTTGAGGGGCTCGCCGCCTCAGCGCGCCTCGCAGGTGCATGGGACGGCGGCAATCTCGAGCGACAGATATCGCTGGTCGGCGGGCAGCGATGGGATGCGGGCGGGTTCATGCTGGCAGCCGATTATGGCCATAACAGTGCGATTGAGGTGAAAGACCGCCCGTTTATCAGGAACATGAATGGCGGTGCGACGCTCCTACCTGCCCAGACGCACTATAATGTTTTGGCTACGGGCCATCACGACCTGCTGGACAATCTTACATTTGATATCGACGCCCTTTATAACCGTCGGACGTCCTTTACCGGGATCGCCTTCACGCAGGAGGCAGGCTTCACGTCATCGGGATACGCGGTGGATTCACGGCTGGAGTCGTTCGCGATCTCACCGCGGCTCACCTGGCGCTTGTCTCCTGACTGGACCCTGGCCGCTTCAGCGACCTACGGACAGGACAGCAGCAAGCTCGTGACCAGCGGCTACCAGGCCGATGCGCTGAGTTATGTGGGCTATAGTGATTATATAAATGCGCTGGCCGCAGGCGAACTCAATCTGACAGGGGGGCTTTTCAGCCTTCCAGGAGGCGCCGCCAAGATCGCTGTTGGCGGCGGGTACAGACGGAACACTCTGAACTCGCGCCAGTGGACCGTGATGCAGGGCGCGACCCTTCCCGGCGCTGCGTTCGACGAGGCGCGCAGTTCAACCTATCTGTTTGCGGAGACGGAACTGCCGATTGTAACCGCAATGAACGCGGTCGCGGGTCTTGAAAAGCTCGTCCTGACCGGCGCCGTCCGCTATGAGCGTTACGACGAGATTGGCGACATCGCCACGCCTAAGCTCGGCCTGGTCTATGCGCCCACCGCATCAGTTGCCCTCAGAGCGAGTTGGGGCAAGTCCTTCAAGGCACCGACGCTGCGGCAGACCTTTCTCACGCAACGGGCCTATCTGGAATTGCCGAGTTCCTATGGCGCGACCGGGCTGCCAAGCGGCGCCACCGTCCTTCAACTATCGGGCGGAAGCGGCGAACTTAAACCGGAAAAGGCCGAAACATGGTCGGTCGGCGCGACGATAACGCCTGTGCGCGTGCCCGGTCTGCGGATCGAACTCAACTATTTTCACACCGACTATATCGACCGCGTGATCACCCCGTTACAGGGCCGTGCCGGGGCGCTCACCAACCCCATCTATGGCGAGTTGGTCATTGCAAATCCGACTACGGCGCAGGTTGATGCCGCATTGGCCGTCGCGAGCCAGGGGCTCCAGAACTATACCGGCATGCCCTTCAATGCAGCCAATGTCCTGTTCATCGTCGACAACAGAAACAGGAATGCTGCCCGCCAAAAGATCAGCGGCGTCGATATCACGCTGGACTATCGGCTCGAGGCCTCAGTCGGCACCTTTGGCGTCACCGGCAACCTGACCTATCTCGATAGTGCACAACAGCTTCTCCCCGGTCAGGACTTTGTCCAGTTGGCCGGCACCATCTACCGACCACCGCATTGGCGCGGCCGCGCCGGCCTGACCTTTCAGGCGGGCGCTGTCATGGCCGCCAGCTTCGTCAACTATAGCGGCGGCATCACGGATCGTCGAACGACGGACGTCTATAGCAGCGAGGGTATGACCACCGTGGATCTCAATCTGCGGTACGAGCCGAGGTCTGGCGCACTCAATGGCGCGGCAATTTCTGTATCCGTTCAGAATCTTTTCAACGCGATGCCAGACGAGGTTCGCACAAGTGCGGCCTATATTCCGCCTTACGACTCGACCAATTACTCGATTGTCGGGCGCTCGATCGGCATCACGCTGGAGAAGCGTTGGTGATCATAAGCCTTGCCGCAATGGCCCTGGGCGCAACGGTGCCAGCGCTGACCTCCGCCTGCGCCGCTACGACAGCGCCCTATGACGCGTCGACCACCCTGAACAAGGATGTTAGCGCGGAAGATATCGCCGGATTACGGGACATCGGCGTGTCTGACTATGGTGAGACTGCTCCGGGTCTTAGCGTATCTCCCGATGGGCGATGGGTGGCGCTCCAACTCAAGAGAGCCGTGCCATCCATCAATAGCTACTGCCTGGAGATCGTTGCCGTCCCGACCGAAGGCTCCGGCCCTGTACGCGTCATCGACCAAGGGGGTACGCTTTTGCTCAGTGCCGAACCCCGGTTCGAATATGGCCCGGTTTACACCGGTATTCCCGTCGTGGTTCGCCCGCTCTGGTCTCCAGACGGTAGCGCCATCGCCTACCTCAAGCGGGTGAATGGACAAACCAGAGCCTGTGTCGCCTATCTGGATGGACGTGCCTCAACGCTGCTCGATCATGGCTCTGGCGACGCCGTGCGTGTTGCCTGGGGGCCAGACTCGCGGGCGCTGGCGGTTACGGCGGTCCAACTCGCGCAACTTGAGCATGAGCGCGATATCGAAGCCTTGTCCGGATATCATCTGGACGACCGCTTTATCCCATCGTCCAGCAACCGCCCCTATCTCAAAGCTCCCTTCCCGACTGTCACGCGCAACATCGATCTTCCATCTCCCTCGGCCACGACACATAGGCTCGCGCCAGCGACCCCAGCATTTTTCGGTTGGGTTGAAATGACAGGCGACGCCGGGAAGCCACAGGATAGCGTAACAGAGCGGCTTGCTCAAAATGGGGTCATGGCACGGTGTCGCGCCGAAGCCTGTTCGGGCAGGATCGGCAAATTATGGAAAAGCAGCGATGGAAAGGAATTCAGCTTCCTACGTCGCGAAGGGACGGCGTCGGATCAATACGCCCTCTACCACTGGCGGCGTGGCTCGGGAGAAGTCGTTCGCCGCTATCTGACCAAAGGTCTGCTACTGGATTGTCAGCCGACGGCAGGTACAGACCTTGTCTGCGCGCATGAGGAGGCCACGCGGCCCCGGCATATCGTGAGCCTTGATCCTCGCACCGGACGGATGCTCAATCTGTACGATCCCAATCCAGAATTTGCCGTGAAGGCCTTTGGCACCGTCGAACGCCTCTACTGGAAGAACGATCGGGATATCCCGGCTTTTGCAGACCTTGTCCTACCCCCAAATCATCATGCCGGGGAGCGTCACCCCCTTATCATTGTGTCCTACAGCAGCAGGGGCTTTCTGCGCGGCGGAACGGGCGACGAATATCCGATCCTTGCGCTGGCAGCACACGGCTACGCTGTCATGAGCTTTGACATGCCACCAGACATTGGCTCTTTTGCGAAAGGCGTGTCCGCGCCAGAGCGATCCGCCATCAATCGCAAGAATTGGGCTAACCGTCGCAGCGTGGAATCTTCGCTTGAGCGGGGCATAAAGCTCATTGAGGAAAAGGGTGTCATCAACCCTTCGAAGATGGGAATCACAGGCTTCAGCGATGGCTCGAGCAGCCTCTGGTTCGCTCTCATCAACAGTAAGCTGTTTCAGGCAGCGGCGGTCAGCCATTGCTGTGAGGAGCCTGTTGGCTCCATGGCGCTTGTCGGCAGCCGGACGGCCAGATATTTCGAAGAGGGCGGCTATCCTGGGATTTTGCAGGATGATCCAGCGGTCTGGGCGCCTATGTCGGTGATGCGCAATGCCCATCGCATCGATGTTCCGGTCTTGCTGAACCTTTCCAGCGATGAATATCTTTGGTCGCTCGAGACGATACGCGCCCTGCGCTTTCATCATCAGCTTGTGGACGCTTATGTCTTTCCCGACGAATATCATGTCAAACAGCAGCCTGCCCATCGCCTCGCTATCTATCGGCGCAATATTGCCTGGTTCGACTATTGGCTGCGCGACATACTGCCGCCCCAACGCGACGAGCGGTCCCGGTGGCAAGAGATGCGCGGTGATGCGGGTCCATCGGGCTAGCGGCGCTTCTCAGCAACGACCGATGTGGCACGCCCATGCCAATGGGTGCACCAAGCCTCCGCATCAGCCAACTGCAATAGCCTGCGGCACTGATTGACGTCCTGCGCTAGGATATTCGCCATCGCTGTTTCGACCGCGGGACGATCGATGATGCCTTCTCGCGCAAGATGTCCATCAAGAAGGCGTTCCTTCATTTGTGGCAAATAAGTTTGAAGCAGGAGCGCGGAGAAGCTTGCAGGACCGGGCTTTCCTCTCCGTGCCAGGATATCTTCGGGAAGACGGTGCCGGAACGCCTCGCGGGCCACGGCCCTGTTCTGTCCCCCTTGAATCCAGTGCCAGCTCTGGATCGCCAGGCAAGCCTCGAGAATCGGTTGCGCCATTAGCGGCGTGATCATCGGTGGGACATTTGTCTGGAACGGGTTCTCGATATGCTCCTGCATGCGCAAGATCATCGCGATATGGTGCGCCTTTCCAGGCAAGGCATGGGGCGGACAGTTCAGCCAGGGATGTTTGGGGGCAGCCGACGCCCGACCGGACTTCAGGAAAAGGTTCGACATCGGCCAGGCATAGCTGGTCGGCTTGCGAGCGCGCCGCCATAGCCCCATGATCGCCTCTCCCAGGGAGCACCCCGTCAGCAGGCTCACATTTTCGAAGGTGGCCAATATTTCCAGCAGCGACCTCTTCGCCTTCAGACAGTCAAGGATGGGGGTCGCCGACATTGTGAAGGAAAATATCTGGTCGCCGCCATTGCCGTTGATGAACATGTCGGCCCCTACCTCCTCTGCCGCCTTGGCGGCGAGATGGGACATGCTTTGAAATAGGGGACGACGTTTGGGATGTGGTAGATAGGGCGCCGCACAGCCCGCAACGCTGACATGATCCGTCTCATATTGCGCCTCGAGAAGGGCAAAGCCGAAATGATCGGCCACAATGGCTGCATATCGACGCTCGTCGCCGGAGGGGTCCGCTGTAGAAATGGTCAGGCAGGCCGTCTCGACATTGGCTGCGGCCAAGGCGGCCAGCACAATCGAAGAATCAAGCCCTCCTGATGCGAGGCACAAGGGCTTTCGATAGGATGACACCAGGCTTGCGACGGTCTTGCAGATGGTGGTCTCGAGCTCTTCGGCGACGCGCGCCTTGGATATCGCAGGCTGGAGATGACAATGATCCCACGGCGACCAAAAGGGATGCTCTATGGGCCTGGGGTCGGTGCAATGCAGGTACATGCCTGGCCTGAGCTCATATATGTCTGCAAGGCAGGTCTTCTCGTCATGGAAGCCCTCGGACGCGATGTTGTCCAAGAGCATGTCCCAACAGACTGCAAAGGAATCAGCCAGGAGATCGACATCATTGCTGACGAAAAGATGGCCCTTTTCCTGCCGATAATAGGCCGGTAGTGCGCCTGATGGGTCGCGCGCGATGATCGCGCCCCTCTGCAGGATCGCGACGTAGCTGCCCCAATAGTCTTTGGCCAATTCGCTCGGGCCAGGGCCTGTCTCTTGGCCGTGACAACGATCGAGGTTCGCGGCGCGATAGTCCCGGTCGAACAGTTGTCCAAGCACGACGCCGGCGCCGTTCGGGAGCAGATGGCAGGGCATGTCTGTGTCGCTGCCAACCACGATAAGGTCATTCTGGAATATGGTGGCCATGCTCCGTGCCGCCAACACTGCCAGTACCTCATCCCTGTCATGCGCCCCTGTGATCAGCAAATAGCGTTGCATGGTCAGGCAGCCAGGACAGGCGTGAACTGGCCCACAAACTCGTGATGGTCGTTGAGCACCGTCACGCCTCGCTGCAGCCAGCAATGGGCTTCGAAGGGGAACAGGCGTACGCCAAAGACCAATGCGGCCCGATGACCGTTTCTCTCCAGTCGGCGCCGTAAGGCGATGGAGGTCGAGAGGCACCTCCCCTGCTCCTTGAACAGACGATTGGAGGCGAGAAAGTGCGTTACCATTTCGGCAATTTCGTCATCATATTTCGGCGTACGCTCGTAGAGCGCATTTGCGTTTGCACCGTCGAGAAAGGTTGAGAGCGGGCGTGTCCGTAACGCGCCTGCGATCCACAGTCTCTCTGCTGCGGTCCACAGGGACAGGCTACCAAACGCCAGCGCGGACGGCGTTGCCGCTAGCGACGCTGTGGCAGGCGGAACCTTGACTGCGGCAATCTTGCCGACCCCGTTGCTCTGCGTGACAATCCCGCTCTCCAAAAGCCGTTGCACGCCGGAATCGTCTCCCAGACCGTCACGTGTAAGGGCAAGAAAGACGCCATTAAGCTCTGGCGAAATGCAGAAATATCGGTCCTGTGCCGCGTCGAGAAAAACAGCGCGTTCCCCATACAGACCAAAAGAGAGATGCTCTCGCAACATAAGACCCATCCCCGTTCTCCCACAGCATAAGAGGGGGCGCACCTTGGGTACGCCCCCTCCTACGTTCAGTCTTCGGTGAGCCCCATGCTCCGCTGGATCTGGGGGTTGAGCGTGTCATCGTTGCCAACGCCGGCCCCTTTGGTCAGGACCGACGCAGTGCCCAGATCGATGATGTCGCGCGTGTCGACATTGTCTTCCTTCTTCATCGCTTTACTCCTTGCTTGCTGCCGTCGATTGAGCGGCAAGGAGGAAGGTAAGTCCTGGCGCCTGATATATCGCAGCGCATAAGCCGCCGATCTGGCGGGATTGCTCGTGCCGACTCCGCCCGCGACGCTACCCCCTTAAATCACGCGACAATCGCGACGCGATGGCTGCCTGATGAAAGACGACGGCTTGCCTCAAGCGGCGATGATGCGCGAGAATCTGTCGCGCAAGACGAGTACGATCGCGGATGACCGCGAGCTTCAGCAACGCCTGGCCTTCCTGCCTCGCCCGCCGGCTCACCAGGCACTGACCGAGTCGCAGGATATGGAGTTGATAGACCGTCCTCTCGCCCCAACCGATGATGACCTGGTTTTCTGTCGCGCGGAACAGATAGGAGAGAGCTGTTTCCAGCATGTTCGTGGCCTGGTCTGCGTCAGGTTCCCCTCCTGCATAGGCCGACGCTTTTTCAATCATCGCGTCGGGCGACAGACGCTGCAGCCCAATGATGAGAAGTTTCTGGCTGGCGTCGATGACATCCAGCATCATCCGCTCGTCGATTACGGAGGCGTGAAAGCCACCCTGGGCCGTGCAGATCAAACCCTCGCCAACCAAACGATACATGGCTTCTCGTACCGGCGTGACGCTGGATTCCAGCCTCCTTGCAAGATCGGTTGCGGCTAATCTCGACCCCGGCTTGATCGTACCATCGAGGATATCGCATCTGATGCGCTTATATACGCGCTCATGGGTGACCGGATCGGAGGGCGCCATTGCGAGCTAGGCTTTGTCCGGCCGCTTCGACCACCAACGTGGCGTCAACTTTGTCTGGATCCGCTTTATGTTTCTCTCGGCGATGAGATCGATGCACTCGCGCTCAAGTTCGCTGAAATCGCCATAGGATAGCTCTCGCGGAAACTCCATGTCCTGGCTGCTGAAGAGCAGTGGCAGGAAAATATGTCCCGTTGATAGCCGCAAATATTGCGCGCACACGACATGGTCGTCGAGGCGCGAGCTGGGATTACCAGCCTCAATCTCCCTTAGCCACCGCATGCTGATACCGACCTCCCTGGCAAACTGGGACTGGGTCAGACCGCTGCGGCGGCGCGCCTGCTCGATTCGTCGGCCCGACATCTCCTTGACGAAGTCCAGGAGGGGACTTGTGGTCACAGCTGGCGCTCGTTCTGGTGACATGCGCTTTCCCTCATGGAGAACGAGCCCGCCACGGCATCCCTGTGCGCCAACTACAGGAAAAACAAGGAAAGCTTCAATCGAAACAATCGCCGATCTGGCGACGCCGATAGTCATTCCGCCCCCGGGAGCCGCAGGACTGACAAGCAAATCCGGAAGGACGCCACAAATAAAATCAGGCACTTGGCGGAGAAATCGGCAATAAAATGCCGATTAGGCAGTCTATTTCTCATTCAGCATTTCAATGCCCGATCGGCAGTGAAGTGCCCGCCCCGTTGCACGGCGATCTCCCATCTCGCATTCCTTTGCTGGTGAAGAGGCGGACCCAGCAGGCTCCACCCAAAGCACGACTGTCGCTCTTGAAATGAAGGGATAGACCATGGTCTTGATATCGGCGCTTGCCGCGGCGACTGCGCTCGCCCTCTCGCCTTCCTGCCCGCACGTGACGGGTGTGGCCGGGCACTGTCCTGACCTGCCGATGGTGCACGCCCGCCAAATCATGTCGGACCCGGAGGGCTTCTCCATTCACGACATGCGTGGGGCCTATCGCGTGAGGGCTTCGGGCGTCTCCCCCATTAAACTTGGATCGCATCTCAGACTGCAGGGCGTCTTCCGCCAACGCGCAATCCAGAGGGAGGCCGGTCATGCAGCGCGCTGATCCGTTCAAGGGGCTGTTTTGCCTTTTCGGCGCGGCGTTCAGCTCCATCGCGCTCGCCCAGGCGTCCCCGGACGCCGTGCTGCTTTCCCAAGCGGCCGCAAAAGCCGAGCAGCAGCTGCGCCAAAGCTTCATCAATCTTCAGTTCGACGACTTCCGCCTCTCACCGGTTCGCGGGCCCCTCTACCAGGCCAATGCCGGCGGCCGCATGGTCTATTATGCGCCCGAAAGCGACAATGTGCTTTTCGCGGCGATCTATGATCGCAACGGCGTCAACCTGACGTCGCTGGAGCAGGATGCAGCGGCGCGAAAAAGGCTGGCGTCGCTGGACCGATCGCAGGCATTGGTCATGGGTCCTCCCGACGCACCCGACGTCGTCGAATTTACCGACCCCGACTGCCCCTATTGTCGAGCACTCGACCGCTATTGGGCGACCAAGGCTGCGGAGGGCAAACCGGTGCGGCGGCACATCTTCTTTGTGACCGGCATTCACCCGCAAGCGGAGGCGAAGGCCGAACATATTTTGTGCGCCGCGGACCCGGAAAGCGCCTTCAGATCGATATATAGCGGCGCGACGCCAGAAACGCTGACCAAGTGCGAGAGCGGGCATGCGCGTGTGTCAGCGCATGGCAAAGCCGTTGCGCAAGTGGGCGTCTCGGGGACGCCGACCCTCATCCTGGACGGCAAGATCCTCTCGGGTTTCCAGCAAGCCGAGATCGAGGCTTTTCTCGATGGGCGTAAGGCGCGCGATCGTGCGAGCCGCTGACCCCCGGGACCAGGTCTCAAGACGATCAAGAATTTTGGCGGCCATCGCGCACGGCCCCGCTGCTGTCTACAGACCGGCAGCAGAGTCAGGCGCATGGACCGGAATGCCGATGACGCAGCCCCTGCAGGGTCATCCAGCTGCATCATCGGTCGACAGCGATCACGATCGCGGCCGGCAGGCACAGCCAGGGATGGTCCAGTTCAACGGAGGAAATATCATGCATACGCAATTGGGAAAGCGGCTCCTGTCTACCGCGGATTTTGGTATCGCGCTGCTGCTGATTGGCATCGTCGGCAGCGCGGCCCATGCGTTCTCGGCACCGGCCCAGGGCGACCTTGGCTACGACATTTACGACATTGTCGTGAACCAGGGCGTGAAGGGACCACTCGGCTTTGTCGGTGGCGTTGCCGCCTTCCTGTTCGGAGTCTCGCGGCTCTTTTCCAACATCATGATCGGCATCCCGACGATCGTGGCGGCGGTCTGCCTCATCAAGGCGGACTCGATCCTCCAAACCTTCGGCATGACCATCTGAAGCCAGTTTCCGACGGTTAGCGGACGCTAGTCCGCCCCGTCGCAAACGAACCGGGGGCCGATGGTCGGCTCTTGGAACGATGCCCCGCGCGGGTGTCGTAAAGCAGGAGGAGAAGGGACAAATGGACGAGCGTCTGCCCCAATATCTTCACCGTCCCGTCCAGATCCTCTGGTTCGGATCGGATGAATTCATACTGGTCATGGCCACCATCTTTGTCGCCGTCATCGTCGGCGGGCTGATCGGCTGGATGCTCATCGCGTCCCTTCTCCTTTTCATCCCCTGGAAGCGGACCAAGCCGCGCGGCTTTCTGCCGCATCTCGCCTGGCGCTGGGGGCTACTGCGCTTTTCGCATTATCCGGGTCCCACGCAGACCCGCTTCTTCGAGTGAGGGTCACGAGATGCGCATAAGAAGCACCGCCCGACAGCCAGAGCTGGACCCGCTGATGGGCAAGCCGGCAAGCTGGGGCATCCATCGCTATCTGCAGGGCTCCTCGAACCTGTTCGAAGAGAACCGCCTGCTTAAATTCGCTGTCGTCGGCCTGTTCGGCGTCACTAGCGTTCTTGGCCTCGTCATCTATTCTTCTAACCAGAACCAGCGCACGGTCGTCGTTCCCTTCGGCGCCTCCGGTGATCTCTATGTGACGGGCAACACGCCATCGACCGCATATCTGCGCACCATGACCCGCAATATCGTCGCCATGGCGGGCACCTATTCGGCTTACTCGGCCGATCGCCAGTTCCAGGAGCTGCTGACCCTCGTTCACCCCAGCGCGTTCAACAGCGTCCGCGATAGCCTCAATGGCATATTGGACGAGCTTGCTGACAATCCGACGCTGTCGATCGCCACCTATATCCGGGCCGATCAGCCCGTCACCTATACCGAGCGCGACATTGTCGTGCCGGTCGAGAAGGTGCGCGTCATCGGCGGCGTGATCCGCAAGTTCCGGGGCCTGCTGCGCATTCGCTATGCGCTCGACAACGGTCGCTTCTGGCTGACCGCGCTCTCCGAGGAGAATTTCAATGCGGAAAGCTGACATGCTGGGTCCCACGGCTGCGCTGATGATAGCTGCGCTCCCTGCCGCCGCTTTGGCCCAATCTCAGCCGATCGTTGCTTTGCCTGATCAGTCGAGTGCGATCCGTCTCTCGAACCGGGACATCAATCACCTTATCTGTGTCGGCGGCGAGATTGAGGATGTGAAGTTCTCAGCCGAAAAAGCGATCGCGGTGGAGCGCGCCGGCGCCGATGCCTGGGTCAAATTCCTGGTCAAGGAAACCGACGATGCCGGCCAGGTAGCCCGCAGCTTCGTCACCGCCCCGTCGGAATTTTTCGTCGCCTGCAACGGCGCCATCTACCCCCTTTATGCCGAACCCGCCGATATTCCGGCGCAGACGGTAACGCTCGTTCCAGGCACCAGACAGCGCGCCAAAGCCAATAGCGAATTGCTAGGGCCTCTAGTCGAGGAAGAGCGTGCGGTGTCGATCACCCTGTCGCTGCTGCAGGATCGGATACCGGCAAGCTTCTCAGACATCGCGCCACGCAACGACGCGTTTTCACTGACCGGCCTGGACGGCGCCGATCTTGTCGAGCGCCGGGCCGTGCAGATCGAAGGCGCGGGCCTCTCGGCTTCGGAATATCTCATCCGGGCTGCACATACGATCCACCTCGATGAACGGCTGTTCCTTGATGCAGCGCTTGGATCGACGATCTTTGCGATCACCCTCGACCGGTCCGATCTCAAACCCAATGAGACCGCGCGCCTCATCGTTATACGCCGGGGAGAACAGCCATGACGGAGCGCAAGAAGGGGCCGAATGGAGGCGAGCCAGGCAATGCTGCCCCGAAGTCTATGTCCAGTCCTGAAAGTCATGCGGGGCAACAGGGATATTCACGCGCGCCCAAGGTCGAGACAGCACCTGGCAAAGCGCCCCTGGAGCTACGCGGCCCTGCCCTACTGGATATGCGGAGCCACTGGGCCGCGCTCAGCGCGAGCCAGAAACTGCGGTGCAAGCAGGCAGGCGTTGGTGTCGGCGTCCTGATCCTGGGATATGGGCTATACACGGCCAGCAGCGGGTCAAGCGCCCCTACCGATCTTCCACCCAGTGCGTCCAAGATGGACATGGGTGCTGGCCTGCGCGGCGACAGCCTCGAGCTCAAGATGCGCGGGGACCTAAAGAAGATCCTGGACGGGCAATCGCTCCTTGGCGACAGGGTCAGCGCGATCGAGGAAGGGAAGATCGGAACAGTGGGCCAAGGGAGCCCTTCGGACTTGTCCAGCGACCTGCCGCCCGCCTTCCCTGGCAGCGACATACCCGCCTATCCGCCGGGGCAAGGCGGCACTTCGACCACTGGCACCGACGAGGTTCCGCCGCCGCCCATGCCGCCGACGGCCCCCCCTGCGCCGCCGCAGGAAAAGGTCATCGGCGCGATTGGCAGCGCCACGAGCGCGACGCCCATCGCGACGGGCGACGCCCCGAGCAGCCCCGGCGCACCCAAAAAAAAAGCCCGGACGATCTATTTGCCGCCTGGTTTTATGAAGGCGCGGCTGCTGACAGGGATCGACGCGCTCGCAAGCCGGGATGCGACGAGCAATCCCGAGCCGCTGATCGCCCGGGTTCAGGCGCCTGCGGTGCTGCCCAATGACGTCAAGGCGAACCTGGCGGGCTGTTTTGTGATCGGCAACGCCACTGGCAGTCTCGCCAAGGAGCGGGTCGAGGTCCAGCTCGTGTCGCTGTCCTGCGTGGATTTCGACGCGCGATCGGTCGTGGATCAACCGATCAAGGGCTTTTTTGTCGATACCGACGGCAAGAAGGGCCTGTCGGGCAAGGTCGTTACTCGCGCCGGCGCCGC
Source organism: Sphingobium sp. D43FB (assembly GCF_002312805.1). Taxonomy (GTDB): domain Bacteria; phylum Pseudomonadota; class Alphaproteobacteria; order Sphingomonadales; family Sphingomonadaceae; genus Sphingobium. The sequence continues at coordinate 46,945 of NZ_NMUA01000010.1, forward strand.
GCTCGCTCGCTCTTTCATTGCGGGGACCATCAGCGGCTTCTCGCAGACCATCGAATCGAGTCTTGGCGACGTCTCGACCTCGGCGCTCGGCAATGTGCGCAGCCTTGACCCCAGTGAAGCGGCGCAGGCGGGACTCGCGGGCGGCCTTTCCAAATCATCGGACAAGCTCACCGACTTCTATCTCGACCTGGCGCGTCAGGCCGGACCCATCGTCGAGGTCGGCGCCGCCAAGGACGTGGTGGTCGTGATCCAGGAGGGCGTGACCCTCGAGATCAAGCCAAGCGCTGGAGCCAAATTCTGATGCGCCCGTACCCCCCATATTCGGAGATTTCCGCCATGTCGTCTCGCGCCCGCAGCCCGGCATTCGCTAGGTGCCTATGGCTCGCGCCTATTCTAGTCGCCATATCGGGATGCACGAGCCTTGGCTCTCTCATGTCGCCCTATTCGGAGAAATTCTCCTGTAAGAATAGCGACCACGGGCAGTGCATCCATCCCGACAAGGCCTATGCCGACGCAGTGGCGGGATGGGCTTCGCGATCGGACCCGTCGGTCACCCGTGACAAGGCGATGCTGAAACTGGCGCAGGACGGTGGTCGGGACGGGGCGCGTGCAGCCCCCACCACGGCGCGCGCCCGAGCCGAAGCCGCTAATCCAAGCGCCTATCAAGGCTATCGCGACAGCGTCTATCGCGAATTGCAGGGCCTCATAGAAGCGCCGGTGACGCCGATGCTTAAGGCCTCGCGCACGGTGCGCACACTGATCATGCCCTATGCCGACCGGGCGCGTCCCGACCGGCTCTATATGCCCCGTTATGTCTATTCACTGCTGGATCGGCCACAATGGGTGATCGGTGACTATCTGGTAGATCCTGTATCTTCAGCCGCCAAGGCACCGATCCTCGACCAGGTACAAGATAAGCCGCTCGACGAGACAGCGCTTGAAGGACCCCGGCCATGAAGGTCCCGGGAACACGCACAGGCGGCGGCATGACATTCGCCGCCTTGCGGCGCAGCGTCTCGCGAGACGCCTATTCTGATTATCTTCCGATGGTCGCCTGGGACGAAAGCGAAGAGGCCTTTCTCTGTATCGACGATGGCTGGGGCTATGCCTGGGAACTTGTGCCGTCCGCCTATATGTTCGCCCATGTGCATGGTGCGCTCCAGGGCCTGCTCAACATCCATTTCCCGCCTGGTACGGTCGTACAGATCCATGCCTTTGCCGATCCGCTGATCGACGACGCGCTCGACGCTTTTCTGGACCTCAAGACCCGCGACGATCCGCTCATCCAGGCATCAGCGCAACAGACCTATGCCTATCTTCATGAAGGGCGCCATGGACTCGATGCCCTCCACGGCATTCCGATCCGGAACTTCCGCAGTTTCCTTTCGGTCAAGACCCGGCAAAAGATCGGCAGCGACATGCGGCGGCAGATCGAAGAGCAGCTTGCCAAGCTCGGCATTCGTCGCATGCCACCGCAGGGGCTTGTCTCCTTCTATCGCCGAATTTTCAACGGCGTCTTTGCGCGCGCACCCGGGGTGTTCGCCCAGGGCGAGGATGGCAATCCCGCGCGCCCCGTGCGCAAGCAGATCATCGATGCCGGCCCTGACCTCGTGTTCGAGGGGCCCGAGGTGTTCCTGGGCAACCAGGTTGCGCGGTGCCTGACCCCCAAGTCGCCTGCGCGGCGGGTGACGGCCGAACGCGCCAACCGGCTGACCGGCGGCATGCGCGGGTCGTCCGAGGACAGCGATCAGATCGGCGGGCCCTTCCTCTACACGTTGAATATCCTGTTCGATCACAGCGCATTCGAGATCCACAAGCGCGCGCAGATCCTCTCGGCTCAGAAGGCGGCTGGTTCGTTCGCGGTCGAGGTCGGCAAACAGATTGAGGAGATCGGCTGGGTTCTCGATGAAGCGGGTAACAGCAAATTTGTGTCTGTCATCCCAACGGTCTGGCTGTTCGGCCAAACCCGCGCACAGGCACGCGAGATGGCTGCGCGGGCCAAGCGCCTGTGGGAAAGCGAGCCACTCCCGTTCATGATGCAGGAGGAGAGCTATCTCAATCCTGTGCTGCTGGCGATGAGCCTCCCCTTCGGCCTGTATCCTGAAGGCCGCACGATAAAGCTGCTTGAACGCGACCTCCGCATGCCGGTGAAAGCTGCGGTCCTGATGGCGCCTATCCAGACCGACTTTCGCGGCGGCGGGCGCCCGGCCCTTCTTTACACCGGGCGAAAGGGGCAGCTCATCACGCTCGATCTCTTCGACGCGCGCATCAACAATTATAATTTTATCGTCTCGGCCGAGTCCGGCGCGGGCAAGAGCTTCCTGCTCAACAATCTCTGCCAGCAATATTATGCGAGCCAAGCGCTCATCCGGATCATCGATATCGGCGGCAGTTATCGCAAGCTCTGCACCCTCTGTTCGGGCCGTTATATCGACATCGGCGAGGAGCATCTGGTCCTCAACCCGTTCGACATGGGGCTGGCGATCGATGGCGATGATCGCCAGTCAGCGATCGCCATGGCGGTGGCGATCGTTGCCGAAATGGCCAACGCGGCAACCCGCAAGGGTGTTTCAACATCGCAATGGAACCTGTTGAAATCGGCTGTCCAATGGGCGATCGAGACAGGCCGGGCCGCCGACGGCATCGACGCGGTACGCAGTTGGCTCGGATCCTATCCGGCACATATCGCAAGCGATCTCGACCGGGTCGATCATCTCGTTCCGGTAGCGCGCGAACTGGCCTTCAACCTGCGCGATTTTGCGAGCGACGGCGCTTATGGCCATTATTTCAATGGCCCGTCGACGCTCGATATTTCGAGCGACGAGTTCGTCGTGCTCGAACTCGAGCGCCTCAAGAATATGCCCGATTTGTTCAACGTCATCGTCATGGTGGTGGTGAATGCGGTCACGCAGGAGCTCTATCTTTCAGGCCGCGAACGACCGCGGTTCGTGCTGTGCGACGAGGCCGCGCAATTCATGAGCAAGAGCGAGGGGCAAGACATGTCGCGGCTCGCCGAAGCCTTTGGTCAGGGCTACAGGCGGGCCCGCAAATATCAGGGCAGCTTCGGCATCGTCCTCCAGTCGATGAACGACCTGCTGCTGTTCGGCGGCACGGGCCAGGTCATCCTGGAGAATGCCGCGACGCGGTTTCTGCTGCAGGGATCGACCTATGACAAGGCGGTCGAAAACAAGATCCTCGACTATTCCGGCTTCGTTCTCGATCTCCTCAAATCTGTCCGAAACAACAAGCCCAATTATAGCGAGGTCTTTATCGACTCGCCGCTGGGCCTGGGGATCGCGCGCCTCGTCGTCGATCCCTTTTCCTATTGGATCAACACTTCGGCCCCCAACGAAGTCGCCGCCTTCGAGCGGCTCCTCGCGCGCGGCGCTTCACCGCTTGAGGCGGTGTGCGAACTGGCCGGCGTCGATCCCGCGCAGCTTCTCGGCCGGCAGGCCCAGCCTGGAAAGGTGGCGTCATGAACCGCGAGACGACAAATGGTGCCCAGTTCGCGCTCGGACTCGAGCGACATGCCGCCCTCGAACAGGAGATCGAAGCCCGCGTCGCCGAACGCGCAAAAGCGGAAGCCTGGCTCTGGCGGTTTCGGCTGATCACCGTCGAGACGATCATGATGGCGACGCTGATCGTCGTGGCCGGACTTTGCCTCGGTAAGCCGATCGCTGAAATCCTGCGAGCAGCGATACTGGTAGCAGCGGCTTGCTTTGCCAGCGGTATGCTGCTGCTCGGGCTCTCGGCAGGTGCCGGTCTGAGTTGGAGCGCTCTTGCAAAGCGCTGGCGGCGGTGGCGGTCATGACCGGCATAGTGTCGTCCTCCCCTTCGCCGGGGCCTGCTCGCCTCATGGTGGGCGCGCTGCTCCAGTCGATGCTCGCCTGCCTCCTCTTCCTGCGCGCGCCCGATCCTTGCGCCACGATGCTTCGGGTCGCGGTCATGATGATGATGCTTTTGAGCATCGGCGCTTTTGTGCTCGCTCTGATGGGCGAGCGACCGGATCGCTACTGCCACAGGAGGCAGTACCATGGCTGACACGCGCGGATTTGCGATCCTTCTCCTCATCTCGACTACCTCCCCGACTTCCACGCAGGCTGCCACAGCGACGATCGGCCGCACTTGGCCGATCGCGGAGCCCGACGCGCTGAGCGAGATTGAAGCGCGGGCCGCGCAACAGCCTGCCGATATGGCGGGCAGTTTCGGCCCACGCAGTGGATGGTCCGCGATGCGCGCGGCTTCGCTTGGTCTGGCGAGTCAAGCCCGCACCCGCTTCGTCGTGCCCTTTTACACACTCGAGTTCGACATCAAGCTCCCCGACGGGACGATGCTCTATCCCAAGGGGTTCACCTTCAATCCCCTGAGCTATGTCTCGCTGCCCCAGCGTCTCGTCATTGTGCATCCGCGCGATCTTGGCTGGGCGCTACGCCAGGCCCGGCCCGCCGACTTTATTCTTCTGACCGCAGGCGATGCTTTGGCTTTGGGCGAACAGGTCGGCCGACCACTCTTCATTCTTGAAGAACGCGTCAAAGACAGGCTCGGGCTGACGGTCGCGCCGGTCATTGTCACGCAAGCGGGACAGCGGCTCGTTCTGCAGGAATATGCGCCGCGCGACTTAATCTGGAAGACGGCTCACCGGGTGGAGATCGTCCGATGATAGCGATGGATGGCCGCGCGCATCGTATGCGTTGCAGGCTTTGGATGATCCAGAGCCTGAAAAAATGCCGCGACATCCCTGGGCTGCAAAAGCGTCCGCTCGATCGCGCGCTCACCGGTCGTGCTTGCCTGTCCATTGAATGCCGCCATGTCACTGATCCTCGTCACAATCTTCGTAGGGTCCTACAAGTCATATCGGCATCCCTGCCACTCACACGCTGGCGGCTTCCGATCGGCCAGTTCACGCTGGCCCTAGGATTGTTGATCTCCATCTCAACGCCAATACCCGCTCAAGCGTCGAAATGCGAGGCCGGCACGATCTTCAATCCGATCACGAAGGTACGCTGGACCTGCATTTTCCCCATCACGATCGGCGGCGTGAAAGTCGGGAGTTTCGACAAGCTCGACAAGGAACTCGACGCCCAGTCGGCAAGCAAGCCGCTTTGTGCCTGCCGTAAAGGCGCGAGCTTCTGGTTTGGCGTGAAGGTCAGCTTCTGGTCGCCAAACCGCATGGTCGATGTCGTCACTGAGCCAGGATGCATGATGGCGCTGGGCGCTGATCTGATGCCGACCGGCGGCAAGCTCCAAGGTAGCCAGAGTTCAATCGCCGATGGAACGAACACGCGTAAGATGTTCGCGCAGATGCACTATTATATCGCGCCGGTCTGGAAGATGCTCGACATGTTCACCGATCTGCCGTGCATCAAGGATGACGGTTTCGACGTCGCGATGATCACCGAGGTTCTACCGACGTGGCAATCGGGGACGCTTGGCGCGATCATCCAGCCCGAAGGCATATTGTTCGGTAATCCCGCCGCCGGCCTTGCCTGCATGGCAGACAGCGCGGCTGCCGCGGCGGGCAAGGTCATCGACCCGCTCTTCTGGTGCGTGGGCTCCTGGGGCGCCACCTACCCGATCGCTGGCGACATCCACTTCGGGGATAGCGTCGAGGCCTGGGCGGGCCTCGCCGCCCGGGGCACGTTCATGATGGGACGCCTCGGCGCGCTCACCATCTCCTCGGCGGACGGCTGCTCGTTCAAGCCGCAGCCGATCTGGACCAAGAGCCGTTACAAGCTCCAGATCATGGAGCCGGTCAAGGGCGGAAAATGCGTTAATGTCGGCCGCCCCGGCGCGCTCTGGTCGTCGGCCAAACACGCCCCTGGCAAAGACAATGCCCAATTCATGTTGTTCGAAAAGGTGATCTGCTGCGCTGGAATCCCGGTGCCATGACCAGACCACCCAGCAGATGCATCGCGCGTGACCGACAGGTCTCCCGGTCTGCCCGCCACAGCCCCCAAGGCCGGCTGGACGCGCGCGGTGCAGGAGCGGCGTCGACGCCCCCTGACGGCGCCGCTCCACCCCTCATGCCCCCCGCTGTTACTTGCCTTTGCCGCGGCTCGGCAGCCCATGCTCCGACACACCGGGCGAAGGCGATGCTTGCGATCTACGAGGGCCAGGCGGTGTTTCGGCTCTCGTCGGGTAACCTCTTTCGTTTCCGGGCCGCCAGCCGCGGCCTCGCGGAAGAGCGACCATGACGCGCCCAGTTCGCCTCCTCTTATGTGCCGCGTCGCCGCTAATCCTGCATGCCATGGCGCTTGCGCAAGCCACGTCGCCGACGGTTGAGGAGCGCGCGCGGGCCGCCGCCGCCGCGTCGCGCGCGCGAACGGCCGACAGCGACGCGCTGCGGTCCAATGTCGTGACACCAGGGCTCGCCGGGCAGCCGATCGCAACTGTCGATGGCAAGAGCAGCTTCACCCCTTCGATCAACTGCCAGAAGACCGCAACCTTGCTTGAGCTGCTGGTCCAGCCCGGAACCACGGGCGACCTGGGCCAGGTACGGATCGCGCGCGACCGGGACTTTGACGGCACCTTTGATAGCCAGACTCTACTCCCGGTGGCGGTATCGGGCGTATGCGCCAATGGCGTCATCGCCTGTGATCCCGGCACCTGGGAGGGATGCCGCGCCTTTGCGTGGAGCGTCGATGAAAGCCAGAATATCGGCCTCACGCAATCAGCGATGACGCAGCTTGCGGGCTGCTACTGCCTCAACAATAGCTGCGGGTCCAATCTCGCCTGGGGCAATATGGCAGGCGTCCTCAAGGATCTGGGCGGCGGCGTCGTCGGCGCTCTCACAACGGCCGATCCCCGCATCGGGGTGGCCCAGGCGCAGGTCGAAGGTCCGGTCATTCGTTATACAGGGGCGCAGACGACCGCTTGCGCGACGAACCCGACAGTCGATCAGGTGAGATACAAGGCAGGGCCCACGCTTCTGGCAGGCGACGCCGAGGCGGTGTCTGCTGCGAGTTCGATATTCCAGGCTATCAAGGCGTCGCCGGCGGGTCTGGGAAAAGCAGAGCAGATCTCCGCCTGTACCATAAGCCGCGAGATCAGCATGTCTTCACCCGACCCGCAGGCGATCATCGCGCGCGCATCCGGGGGATATGCCACCACCACGCCGACCCCTGACCGGCTCTCCTTTCTGATGGGATCGCCTGGCGACGATAGCCTTAAGGGCGGCAAATGTCGGCTGTTCGATTTCAGGATGACGATCGACGTGCACGATCGCGATCGCCTCAAAGCGGTTCGGCTGGCGCGCTATTATGCGGATGACTGGGCGCAGGTACGGGTGGACGGGGAGCTGGTGACATCGGGTCCGACCACATGGACAGGCCTCGGGTTGCCGCCAGGCAAATGCGAAAAGGGCGGCCCGTTCAACGCCGCGCCGGGCCTTGATCTCACGGACTATATGACGCCGGGCTCGCACGAGGTCTGGCTTCGCGTGGCGGTGGGCGACGAAGGCGAGGCCTTTGCCCAGATTGATGCCGACCTGGACCTTGCCTGTCGGGCGAGCGAGAGGGTGGTTGATCTGTGTGCTGGCTATGCCGGTCAGTCCCAATGTCATCTGAAAGATGAGACGGTTGATGGCGTAGCGACCTTTCGAAGCGGCGTCGGTACGGGTCTATCACCTCTCCCACAGACCCGGACAGTCGGCACCGGGACTTGCACGACCCAGCTTACCCGCGACTTCTTCCTGCGCGAACGGCGCTATGCCTGCGCTATCGACACCGGAGGCCAAACACCCCCTGACCTATCCCGCGGCGCCTACATCATCGACAGATCGACCGAGACCCTGTTGGCCGACAGGGCGCGCACCGCAGATGGTGGCGTTGCGCAGACCACCCGCCCCTTTGCTTTGCCCGGACGCGGTTCCGTGCCGGCCTGCGAACCAATCTGCAAAACGAGGGCAGCACGCGTGAACAGCGACGCCGCGCCCGATGGCGTGGTCAGCGCGCTGCAGAACAGCCCTCAAGGCTGGGACATATATTATCACACTTGCATCGCCGACAATGTCTGCCCTGCAGGCGACAGTGAGGAGATCGTCTCGGCCTGCGGCTGCCTCGACGATTTCCCCGAAGCCGTGGCAATGATGCAGACGGTCAGGCTCGCGGGCGCCGACCTTGTCTGCACGGCCACCGCGCCATGAGCGGCCGCAATGCTTTCACGGCCGCAATCGTGCTCTTGCTCGCTACCTGCGCGCAGCCCCAGGTCGCGACTGCGCAGACGCAAGTCACGCAGCAATGGCTTTGCGCGGTCGATCGCAACGGCAATGGCGATGCGGCCGATGAAGGCGAGATAGCCGGATGCGGCACGGTGGAAGGGGGGCAGCATTTGTGCGCCATCGACCAGGTCGGCTGCAAGCGGGACGCGGACCAACATTATGCCTGCCCGCTTGGGGCCCAATATGCCTGCCTCTCGCCCGACGGCATCGCGCCGCCCAGTTGCTCGCCCCATGCCTGCATCGATACGGGTGTGCATCCGATCGAGACCGATGTTCCGACCGATGATCCCGGAACACCGGCGGATGGCGCGGTCGACGCAGACGGTAATTGCCTCGGCACGATCGAGATATTCGGCGGCCGCAAGCTTCGCTGCCGGACGCCCGGCCTCAGTGTCACCTTCCAGAATTGCTGCAAGGACAAAGGCAAGATCGTGAAGGACGGGATGGGGTCCTCGATCAGTGCGATCGGCACCAAGATCGCGGTCGCCAAGGGCGTGTTCACTGGCATGAAGGCGGCTTATACCGCGTTCCGGGCGGGCGCGAGCGCGGGACAGGCGGCGAGCGCCGGCGCCAACGCGCTCATCGTCGGCATCGACCCGACCTCGATCGCCATCAGCCTCGCCATCAACTTCATGATGGAGGTCCTGCTCCAGGGTTGCGACCAACAGGATATGGAGGCCGGCATGTTGCGGGGCTCGGGCATGTGCCATGAGGTCGGCACCTACTGCTCGTCCAAGATATTGGGGATCTGCGTCCAGAAGGCGAAGAGCCAGTGCTGTTTCAACAGCAAGCTCGGCCGCATCATCCAGGAACAGGGTCGCCCGCAGTTGAAGGCGTTTGCCAATGGCTGGGGCGAGGTCAGATCGCCCGACTGCCGCGGCTTTACCCCCCACGAATTCCAGGCGCTCGACTTTAGCCGCATGGATTTGTCCGAATATTATAGCGAGATCGAAGCCCGGTCGGCTGATCTCATCCAGTCCGACATGGAGGAGCGCGTCGATGCGTATCTCAAGGCCGTCCAGCCTTAGTTTGGGGGCTGCTCTGGCGATGGCGGGCGTGTCTTGCGCCCTCGCCCAGACGCCTGAAGACCAGCAAAAAACAGACGCTGGTCCCGCGATCGGCGCGCCGGCAACCGGCGCAAAAGCGATGGAGGCCCTGGTCAAGGCGCGTGCCCGCCAGAAGGAGGCGCCATCGGCGCGGTCCCCGTCGCCCGTTCCACCCACGCCTTCCACGCCGATGCGCAATCGGGCCTTTGAGGCGCTGCGATCTCGAAAACCCTCCCCTGTCCTGGAAGAACGCGCGCGGGCGGCACGGCTGGCAGGCGAGGCGCAGCTTGCGCGGGACCGTGAAGCGATGGGCAAGCGGTTGGCTCAAGCACTGGGCCTGGAAGCGCCCTCAACACAGGCGATCGTCGACGCGGTCGCGCCCGCAGCCACCCGAGCCTGGGTGCCGGTCCTGTTCGTCTCCTCCTCGATGCCGATCACGACGCTACGGACCTATGCCGGGCACCTCGAGCGCGCGCACGGGGTTCTTGCTTTTCGCGGCATGCCCGGCGGGCTGACCAAAGTCAGCCCGATGGCGAAGCTCTCGGCGCAGATATTGCGCCGTGATCCAGGCTGCGAGGGACCAGCCTGCGCGATGCGCGACGTGCAATTGATCGTCGATCCGATCCTGTTTCGGCAGCATGGCGTCGCACGAGTACCCGCGCTTGGGCTCCTGCCGGGCGATCCGACCCAGCCCTATTGCGAGCGGGAGGAGGATGGTCCCGCCTCGGTTCGAGCCGCGCATCTCGTGTATGGCGACGCGGCCCTTTCCGGAATGTTCGAAGCCTATGCACGGCTCGGCGGCAAGGAGGAGGTGCGCGATGCTCAAACTCGCCTGGAACGTCGCTAGGCTTAGCTGGCCCATGGTCCGTGACCTGCCCCGGCAAGTTGCCGATGCACTGGGCCAGGCTGGGCCCGACAGGCCATCCATGCCTGCACGGTTATGGAAGGCCATGGCTGTCGTCTGCGCGATTGCCCTCCTCGTCTGGTGGGCGCTGCCACAATTTATCTGGGTCCGCAGCCCTTCGATCGATGCGTTTGCTGTCCGTAAATCGCCCGGCGTCATCGCCCGACACGACCTGGTGATGTTCGAATTGCATCACCCGCTTGCTGGCCCTTTACCGGTTACAATCACCAAATATGCGCTTTGCCTGCCAGGCGATCGCCTCGCATCCTTCACCTTGCGCTCCGATCATTATCCCGGGCGCACCGATGCCGCCTTCTTCTGCAACGGGACGCTACTGGGTGTGAGCAAAGCCCATGGACGGAACGGACAGCGGCTTGACTATTTTCGCTGGAAAAACGGTCCGATCCCCAAGGGCCGGGCCTATATCGGGTCTTCCTACAAGGACGGGTTCGACAGCCGCTATTTTGGCTTGGTCCCGATCGCCAAACTGGTGCGGATGGAGCGGGTGTTGTGACGGGGGCGGCTAATCTAGTTGTGGTCACAGCCATCCTTGCCCTCATCCAGAGCGCCGCACTGGGCGCCGAGCCAACGCCGCCGTCAACGAAGGTCCGCCAAGGCTATTGGTGGTATGAGGCGCCGCCGCCGCCCAAGGCGCAAGCAAATGAGGCCGAGAATCCGCCGCTTGTAAAGCCGGTCATTCCGCCCATGGCGGAGCTGGCCAGATGGACCCCGCCTAAAATCCGCAAGCTTATCGAAGCCCAGCGCGATTATGCAGCGACTATGCTCACGGTGGACGCGGTTTCGGACTTCTGGCGGTTGCAGGACTTTGCCCGCCGCAAAGCCAGGGCTTTTGCCGGGATCACCCAGATCGCGATGCTCACCCATCCAGAGCTCAACGCCAAATCTGCCAACCCCATGGTCGGCGACGCGCGCGCTGCTCTGGGCGCCCAGAAGGAGGCTGTCCGCCGGGACTATCTGCGCAGCCAGGCACGACAATATGCCCTTGTCATGTTCAGCCGGGAGAGCTGTGGCTATTGCCGGGTGCAATGGCCGATCCTCCAGCGGTTCCAGGAAGATTATGGCTGGCAGGTGATCCGTCAGGATCTCGATGCCCATCCCGAGTTCGGATCCCGGTTCGGCGTCGAGGTGACGCCGACGACGATGGTGATCCGGCGCGACAGTGCACAGCGCATGGTGATCGCGAGCGGCGTCGAGGCGTATCCAAATCTCTCGCAAATGGCCTATCAGGCAGTCAGGCTACTCAACGGCGATATCCGCCCCGAACAGTTCATGACCGGCGCAGGCGAGGAAGGCGGCTTTTTCGATGCCCTGGCCAATGGGCCCGTCGCCCAATCCAGTCTGGCGCCTGATGGCCAAAGGTCGAGTATCACCATCGGGGGCGACGAGCGATGATGGCAAGCAGCAGCCTCAGGCGATCGACTATGGCGGTCATGGCCGGGCTTTGCGCGCTTCCTCCGGGCAGCGCGACGGCTGCCGAGGCGGGCAGGGACATGGCGCGCCGGGCAGCGATACATCCAGTGGTGAGCATTTCTGATCTGCAGACCTGGCTCGCACGCATACCGGCAACAAGAGATTTCCCGCCTGACCTCGCCCAGACACTGCGCGGCAGTTCCAGCCTGTTCCTGATCGAGATGAGCACGGCACCGGGCTGCATTCCCTGTGCCGACCTCTGGGCGCGGCTCGCCCGGTTTCGCACGCGCTATGGATGGCGGGTTCACACAATCACACCCCAAAGCGCGCTTTTGCGGTCGGGGCGACTGGGGCTTCCCTGGGTTGGTCACCCGGTGGCCTGGGTACGCCCGCTTGATGATGAGGACCGTACTGTGCCCATAGCGATCGGCACCGATCTCGATGTCAATCTGGCTCGCAATGCCTATCTGGCCGCCAAAATACTGACGGGCGTCAAGCCGTCCGTGGGGGTGCGGGCGATGTCGAAATTTTCAGGCCTTGTTGGAGCGAGCCGGCCAGCAAAGGTGCCCCGGCGATGAGCTTTGCCGGCGCTCTTCGATCACGCGCGCGCGCGCAGCATCTGCCCGGCCGTTTCAAGCGGCATCACCATGATGTCGGCAGACAGGGGATAAGTCTCGCTGCCAGGATAGATGACGATCTGGCGCTGTGGCCTCAGATCCTGGCATGCGTGATGAAAACCGCGTTCGACCTTGGGCGAAAGGCTGCGCTTTACCTCATAGACCCACAAATCGCCCCCTGGCAGCGTGATCAGAAGATCGATCTCCGCGCCGGCGGCGGTGCGATAGAAATTGGCGAGACTGCCTTCAGGCGCCGCTGCGATCAGACTTTCTATAACAAAGCCCTCCCAGCTACCGCCAGCCACGGGATGCCCAAGAACCGCCTCTTCGTTGCCAAGGCCAAGCAGGGCATGGACCAGGCCGCTGTCGCGTACATAGATACGCGGCGATTTGACGAGCCGCTTGGCGGTGTTGCTGTGCCAGGGCTCGAGCCTGCGAACGAGCAGCAGATCAACGAGCAGATCAAGATAGTTGGCGATCGTCTTGGAATCGAGACCGAGGCCTCGTGCAAAGTCCGAAGCGTTCATCAGGCCAGATTGCTGATGGGCCAGCATCGTCCAGAAGCGCCGCAATGTCTCGGCGGCTATTCTGGGGCCGAGCATGGGTATGTCCCGCTCGAGATAGGTGCGGATGAAGTCCTGCCGCCAGCGCAGACTGGAGCGCTCGCTGGCCCCAAGAAAGCTGTCGGGGAAACCGCCTCGTACCCACAGCCTGTTCATCGCTTGCGCGTCTACCTCAAGGGCATCGAGCCCCCCCATTTCAAGATAGCTGACACGACCGGCCAGACTTTCTCCCGACTGCGCCAGCAGATCGATCGATGCCGAACCCAGCAGCAGGAAGCGGCCGGATGTAACGCCTGCGCGTCTGCCAGTGTCGATCAATCCCCGCAGGATCTGGAAGAGCCCCGGCAGACGATGCACTTCATCAAGGATCACCAGCTTGTCCTGATGGCCCGAGAGATAAAGCTCAGGCTCACTCAACTTCGCACGATCCGCATCGGATTCCAGATCCAGATAGAGCGAAGGGGTCGTCTTGCCGATCTCGAGCGCCAGCGTGGTTTTACCCACCTGACGCGGTCCCAGCAGCGCCACTGCTGGTGTCGTAGCCAGACGATCGATCAAATCTGTTGTGATATGCCGTTTAATCATCCTCGCATTATTGGAATGAATATCCAAATTTACAAGGTTAAAATACATACTCTGCGGACCTGGCGGACCGACGAAACTCCCATTTTCTCTAAAAGAGGTCTACCGCCATGCAACGTCTGCGTCACTATGCCCTGGCTGCCGGGATTGCCACGCTTGCGACATGTAGCGTCAGTTCACCCGCGCAGGCGCAAGGTTGGGCGGAAAGCTGGTTCGACAATGTCACCTATACGAGCCCTGGCAGCTTCGAAGATCAGACCCGCGGCTATGTGACGGCCGGCGGCATGTCGGGCCGGGTCGATGTCCACAACGACTATCTGATGAGCCTGACAGTCCCCAAGGTAAAGGCGGGTTGCGGCGGCATCGACATGTTTCTGGGCGGCATGTCGTTTCTTGACCCGGACTATCTGGTGCAAAAGCTCGAGAGCATCCTCCAGGCCGCCCCTGCCGTCGCGTTCCAGTATCTGCTCGAGACGCTCGACGAGAAGATGGGCAATATCATCTCGAAGATGGAGGCGGCGACCAACTACCTCAATTCCATCCAGGTCAATGACTGTCGGCTTGCCAATCGCATGGTGCAGATTGGCAAGGGCGACGACAATATGTCGGGGATCATCGAGGAGATGACGGGGTATCGCTCGGTCAAGCAGGGTTTTGCCAAAAGCTACCAGCAAAGCCGCGAAAAGATCGAAGCGAACGCCAACAACCCGACCGAGGATCTGAAGGACGCGCTCGCCAACTGCCCGGCGGAAGTGACGGACATCTTCCGCACCGGCTCGCTCCTGTCCCATGCGGCCGCCCGAGTCGGCGCCAGCAGCTGGGCGAGCGTCATGCGCGCGCGGGTCGGCGACGTCTATATGCGCTGGGACGCGAACGACAAGGTGCCGCTCTTCTCCGCGATCCCGGCCTGCCCGGCGCAAGACAGCGAGTCCCCTGACGATTTCCTCTCCGGCAAGGTCCAGAAGCGCGCGCTCAACATGCCTGCGACCGCGGACGATTGCTCGGCCGACGGGACCAAGGGCGCGCTGGCGCTGGCGCGCGAACGGCTCGAGGCCATTGCGGGCAAGATCAAGACCAAGGCTGCACTGTCGGACGAGGAACGCCAGTTCGTCGCCAATGTGCGCACCCTCCCCGTCTACCGCATGCTCGAATGGGGCGTGCGCCAGGGCGTCGTGGGCTCGGTGATTGCCGACACCGATGAGCTGGTCGCGCTTAGCCTGGCCTATCAGATGCTGAACGACCTCACCCGCACGATCGACTTCGCGCTCACCAATGCCGAACGTGGCGCGAGCGCGGCGGGCGCTGCCGATGGCGCCAGCGCCAATATTTGCCAGACCCGCATCCTCACCAAGGGGCTGGAGCAGTTGCGTGACCTGCGCGAAGAGGTGCTGCGGCAGCGCGCGCAGATGCGCCAATCCTATCTGGCGGCGCTGAATCAGGCGAACCTTTCGGCCAACTATGCCGGGCTCCTTCGCCAGCGCGATCTTGATGCGCGCAACGCCGCCGGCGTCGCCGCCACCCGCAATCGCTAAGCAGGGAGCCGTCAGATGCGCCCGATGCTGCACGCTACCCTTCGTCCCGCCCTTGCCAACCCGATCGCCTGGATCGGCGCGACGTTGAGCCTCCTCCTACCCTCCCCTGCCCTTGCCCTCGAGGCGAGCTACCATAGTTATGACGGCTTTGAAGAAACGGTGGACGCTTTTCGCCTCGTATCGATGATATTTGCCGATCCCCGGTACGAGACTTTGGTGCTGATCATGGCGGTCGCGGGGATTGCGCTGGGCGCTGTACTCGCGAGCATCAGGGGCCAAGGCATGGGCCTCGTTGCCTTCGGCTTCCAGATCCTGATGGGCGTCGGGCTGTTCGTCGGGTTCGTGGCGACCACAGGTACGGTCCATGTCTATGATCGGGTACGCAACGCCTATCAGCCGGTGGGCGACGTCCCCAATCTCCTCGTCCTTGTTGCTGGCACCACCAATCTTATCGAACGCGCGCTTGCCGAGACGATCGACGACAACATACTCGATCCCAATGCCAAGCTGGAGTTCGGGGCGGGCGGCCACGCGTTCAATCTCTTCTTCAATGCTGCGGCGCCCCGTGGCCCCATGACCGACACCTTCCTCGATGCAACGGTCAAGGACTATGTGCGCCAATGCTATCCGGTCGCGCGCGTATCGCCCGCTTATGGCGTGGACGATGACATGCTGTTCCGCACGGCCACCGATCTGCCTGCGGCCTTCGCGGCCATGGCCGGACCGGCCACTTTCTCTACTGCCTACACGCCCGCCGACAAGGGCGGCGTGACGATGAGCTGCGCCGACGCCTGGGACCATATTTCGGCGCGCTTGGCCGAGCCGACTTTGTTCGACGGCTATGTCCGCCAGGCCTGCATCCGTACCGGGTTCGACGTCGACAATGCCGGACAGCTCGCCCGCTGCCGCAGTCAGCTGGGCGAAATGGGCCAGATGATGATGGGCACCACGCTTTCGCTGCAGGCGTTCATGACCGACGTCATGCTGGGCTCGACCGTCGGCGATGTGCTGTTCGAGGACTCCCCGGCCTCCGCAGCGCGGGTCATGGCGAACCGCGCGGTGATCTCCAATGGCCTTGCGACGATGTCGGCGGCCAATGAATGGATGCCGACGATCCGCGCGACGATATTCGGGATCATGCTGTTCATGGTGCCCGTCGCACTCTTGTTCGTGCTGACGCCGATCAACCTGCGGGTTCTCTCCTATGCGCTGGGGCTCTTCGTGTTTGTGGCGCTCTGGGGCGTGATCGATGCCGGTATCTATCAGCTGACCCTTGGCCGGGCGATGGACGTGCTGGCCGAGATGCGTGCCAATCATGTGGCGGCCAATGCCTGGATGCTCGCCCCCTCCTCCGCCATGAAAGCGCTGGCGATCTTCGGGACGTTCCGCACAGCTGCAGCGGGTCTCGCGGGTGCGTTCGTGTTCACGGTGTTCCGCTTCTCGGGCAACATGTTCAGTTCGCTCACCGGCGCGTCAATGGGCGTCCATACCCAGGCGGCTGGCGCTGCAGCGCCGATGGCGACCAGCGAAGGCTATGCTTCGGCGCTTGAGGCGCAGGGGTCGGCGATGGGCACGGCGCACCGCAAGGTGGCTGCGTCCGGGTTCGGCGATTTTGGCGAGCGGACGTCGTTTGCCGCGTCACGTTCGTTCGGCGAGGCGGGCACGATCATCGGCGAGGGCAGTCCTGTGACGCCCGGCCAGACGGCGCTCGGCCTGGGCGGTCTCGACGCGCAGCGGGAAATGGGCACCCTTGCCCCTGCCCTCGCCAAGGGCGACCTGACCAGCCCCGCAGCTGCGCGCGCGGTTCGCGCGAACGCCACGACGGCCGCCATCCATCAATTTGCCGAGAAGGACGCACTGCGTACCCTGGGCAATCGCTATTTCGGCGAGGGGCAGTCAGGTGAGCAGGCCTTTGCTGCCTTTGCCCAGACGATGGTGCAGTGGAAGGCGTTCGGGGACGAGCGCGCCTATGGCATGATGCATCAGGCCGCCTCCCGCCATTATGAGCGTAGCGGCTACAGCCAGGCCGACGCGCAGCTCAAGGCCTCGAGCATCATTGCCGAGGCATCTAGCGACCCTACATTCGGCAAGATCATCGCCAACGCCTATGACAGGCAAGCCATGTTGCGCAACGACCTGACCGGCGCGCAGGTTCAGGTCGGCGCGATGGAGGGCCGGCGTGATTTCGAGGGCACAGACGTCTCGGGCATCGAACGCAGCAACGTCGCGACCGAGCAGGCCCATCGCACTGGCACCAACCAGGGCCAACGCGACGCATCTGCGATGCTGGGTCTGCCGTTACAGGAAACCAGTCGCCGCATCGGCTTCATAAACGCGCTTTCGGGCGAAGCCCGTTCATCCGCCGTCACCCAGCTCGCCCGCGCGACCGGCCGCAACGAAGCCCAGGTCGAAAAGGCTCTCGCTACCTATTCCGCGGCGAGCCAGCTCGGAACCGCCGATGGCGCGACCGCCGAGGCGGCACGCGAGGGCACGAGCGTCTATGGGCGTAGCAGAGAAGCGGCCGGCTACGACTTTGCCGAGCGGTCGGGCAAGCTCGATGCGCAGCGCGAGGTCGGGCCCGACGGCACGCGCAGTGCGGCCCGGATCGGCGAGCAGCGGCGGCAGTCGGAGAATTTCGGATTCGCCGAGGGCGCGGCGGCTGCCGGGACTTCGGTGCGCCAGGCAGCGCATCTCGACAGCTTCATCAAGACCCTCAGCCAGACCGCCGGCAACCAGATCGAAATGGCTGAGGGTGGCGCGGAAGGGATTGCCGACCGGGCGAGGAACGATCGTCTGACCCATATCGTCGATGCCGAGCGCCTGACGCGCATGCAGGGCCTCTTGAAGGCCAATGGCATCGCGATGACCAAGCGGCAGATCGCGATGGACCAGAATGGCGACCTCAGCCTCAACCTCACACCGCAAACGGCGGCCCAGATGTGGAAAGCCGGCCTCTTAAACGAGAGCCAGTTAGGCGCCGTTGCAAATGGCGGTCACGCCCGTTTCAGCTTCGCCAACAACGACCTCCTCGTCTCGTCCAGCGCCGGGTTCGAGAAGAGCGCCCGCAACGACACCAGCACACGTTTTGAGGCCGGAAAGCAGGCGGGGCCTGACACGATCGAGCATTTCCTGGGGGGTGGCGCCGAAGGTCACGCGATGATGGCGAACTGGCTCAAGGGCGGTTTCGAAATGGATCGGCACGGCAATTGGCGGCTGAAACCCCAGGTTGCCGATACCCTCCAGCGCGATGTGCAAGCGGTGATGGCGCAGACCGGGTGGACGCGATCCCTAAGCCGCAGCGCCTCGCATCAGATTTCTAACAATATAACGGTCGGGGCAGAGACTGGCGGACGCTCGTCAACTTTTGGTGAGAAAGATGGCCGAGGTTCGAAAGCTGCCGGGCGGTTAACGTCCGGCCAAGCTGGCTTTAATCTCGCTGGCAGCACCTCCGACACCGGCGCCGGTACCACCAATGCATCTTCGAACATCGACATTGTAAACTACGATGTCAGATCGACTATAGCTCAGGCTGAGAAAGCATCCGCGCGATCCAGCAGGCCAGAGCAGACTTTCACGATGGAACTGAGCCGTCAAATTCTTGCGGCCGACGGACTTAGAAACCGCTATTTGGGAGAGGCTGACGCCGGGCGAGGCGTTTTCGATGCAACTGCTCCCATGACATCTTTCGAGCAGACTGAGATATTGCGGAAAGGTCGCTTTTCCGGCGATGACAGTAACAGCCCTATCGACGGAGACCCCACGTTTAAGAAGCGCTAACCCGTCCTAGCAGTTTATTCCGCGTGCTGTTGGCGTTGAAAGAAACTCATCGGATTTGCTGGATGTTGGTGCCAGTACGGGTCTGATGGATCGGCTGGCTTATTGCCATGCCGCAGACCCTGCCACTCGCAAGCGCTCTCCCACGCCTCCTCTTCGCTCACAGCGACCATCGTCCCGTATTTGGATCTCCAAGACGCTCGGAAATATCCGAAGCCAAGCCCAATGATGACCAGATAGGGATTGAGAACCGAGACCATGATAAACCACATCGCCCCCTCATGGGCCAGTAGGACCTCACGAGGTAGCGTCCAGCCCAGGACCAGAGCGAGAAGGATGAGAGACCACCAGAGTTTCGCATACCATGGCCGCCAGAACCAATCCCGGGCTCTGGGGCGCTTGAACGGCTGAAGGTCAGAAGCAGTGCCTATCTCGTTCATTGTTCCATACCTTGCGCGGAATATAGCCAACTTCGGCTGCCCCACACAAAGAGATGTCGCCAGATTGGCGCATCCTCCTTGCAAATGATAGCATAAAAGGTAAAGTGATAGCAATCCGCTCATGCGTATCGGGAGGCTTACATGGCATCAGTGACGGTGAGAAATTTGCCTGACGAGGTGCATCGGGCCATTCGCGCGCGCGCAGCATCCCACGGACGGAGCGCAGAAGCGGAAATTCGCGACATTCTGGAGAAGGCTGTAAAGCCGGCTGACCGCCTCCGCATGGGTGACGCTCTTGCCAAGATAGGTCAGGATGCGGGCTTGACGGACGATGACGCCGATCGGCTTGGGAAAAAGCGTGAGCCTGCCGCCCCTCTGAGCTTCGATTGATGATCGTTCTGGACACAAATGTTGTTTCGGAGGCCATGAGACCGTCGGCTGATCCCTCGGTTATCGACTGGCTTAATCGGCAGCCGGCAGAGACACTGTTCCTGACGAGCGTGACCCTCGCCGAGCTACTGTTCGGGATTGCGGCGCTGCCCGAGGGCAAGCGCAAGAACGCGCTCGCCTCCACATTGGACGGCCTTCTGGAATTGTTCGGCGACCGCATATTGCCATTTGAGACCAAGGCAGCACAAAGCTACGCTACCCTCGCCACCCAAGCCCGTGCTGTTGGTAAAGGCCTTTCAACGCCAGACGGCTATATCGCCGCCATCGCAGCAGCGACTGGCTTCTCTGTCGCGACCCGCGATACCGCTCCATTTGATGCGGTTGGGGTTGCTGTCATCAACCCTTGGAATTCGCACTGACGGCTTGAAATTATGCGAACAGACATCTCCCACCTCCCTCCCGCCAAGCAGCGCGAACTTGATCGCGTGGTGCAGATCATCTTCGAAGAATTCGGGGATGCTAACAATCTTGCCACCGGCAAGCGCAAGGCGGGCCGTATCCAAAAGATCATTCTCTACGGCAGCTATGCACGCGGCGGCTGGGTGGATGAGCCACATACCGCCAAGGGCTACAAATCGGACTACGACCTGCTCATCATCGTAAACCAGAAGGACCTCACCGACAGGGTTCAATACTGGGAGAAGACGGACGAAAGGCTCATGCGGGAACTGGCCATCACCCAGACGCTCAAGACGCCGGTCAACTTCATCGTCCACACCTTGCAAGAGGTGAACGATGGCCTCGCTCACGGCCGCTATTTCTTCATGGACGTCGCCAGCGAGGGAATCGCCCTCTACCAAGCCGACGAAAGCGAACTCCACCAGCCCAAACCAAAAACACCAGCGCAAGCGCAGGCTATGGCGAAGGAATATTTTGAGGAGTGGTATCCAACCGGAGGTCAGTTCTTCCGCCAGTATCAGCATGCAGTGGCCGACGGGGCACCTAATATCGCTGCATTCGATCTACATCAAGCATCGGAACGGCTTTACCATTGTGTCTTGTTGGTTAGCACCTTCTACACCCCGCATGTGCACAACTTGGGTTTCCTGCGGACTCAGGCCGAGCGTCTAGACTATCGCCTGTTCAACGTCTGGCCGCGCGACACGAAGGCTGAGCGTGCGACGTTCGAAAAGCTCAAAGACGCCTACGTGAAGGCACGATATTCAAAGCATTACAAGATCAGCGAGGACGAGTTGAGTTGGCTTGGCGCGCAGGTCGAGGAACTGGGTCGCATCGTTAATATAATCTGCAGCGAGAAGATTGCCGCCCTCGCAGCGGCATCCTAATCGGAGATTTCAGGCGAACATCAGCGCGGTCATTTTGCGATCGACGAATGGCAAAAAGTGGGACTTTGCCGCCATTCCGCGCAACCGCCTCAATGGCGGCTGTCGTCGAAACCAGACACCGGCGCATGTCGCGAAAACGAGCTCGACCGATTGTTGCTATTGCCTGATTTCAAATTCCATCGCTCCGCCAGCGCAGAAATCCGGGCGCGGCGAGAGGCGCGACCATGGCCGGGGGAAGTTGTGCGATGACTTCGCCAGCCTCTTCGGCTAGACGAAGCGCAATGCTGCGCAAGTTCTGGACCCTTTTGCTTGTCATGATCGCGTCATCTTTGGTGATGACTGCGACCGTGCACGCTCAAGAACGACCAGGATCGCTTGCGATCGAATGCAGCGGCACCATACATATCGACGGCGATACCGATCAATCGCAGGGTGATTCGGACAAGGCGACCCCTCACCATCACGGCACTTGCCACGGTCATTCACTAAGTGCTCCCATGACGGGTGAGAGTCTGGTCGTGGCCGGCGCTTCAGGAATGCGTTCCTTCCCTTCCTCAGAGGGACCGACGGCGTCGTATCAAGGCGATCCCGCTTTGAGGCCACCGGCCGCCTGACATTTTCCGCCGGTCGGAATTTGCCGGCCCGACGAAATTTGTCAGGATCACCAGATAATGAAAAAGATGATCGCGGCCGTGCTGGCCGCGGCGTCCTGCGCATCAATCGCGCAGGCGCAAGCACAGGCGCAACAAGCGCCTGAGCAGACAGCGACGCCGTCATCTGCACAGCCATTCACGCTGGACCAGGCTGTGCTGGCAGCGGGCGGGGCCGCGCCGTCCAACGCAGCTGCTGCAGCGGGGATAGAGGCCGCGCAGGCCGGAGATAGAGGCCGCGCAGGCCGGACGTTCTGTCGCCGGACTGCGGCCTAACCCGACTGTCCAGGGTCAGGTCGAGAACGTGGCCGGCTCCGGTCCCTATAAGGGACTGCGGAGCGCGGAAACGACCGTCGGGGTCGCGATTCCGATCGAGCTGGGCGGCAAGCGCAGTGCGCGTGTCGCGGTCGCCAGCGCGCAGGTCTCACGGGCCGAGTTGCAGGCCGTAATCGCAGCGGCCGATATCCGCGTGCAGGTCACGCAGCTCTATGTCGAAGCGATCGCGGCCGAACGCCGATTGGCGACGGCACGCGAGCAGGCGCGGATCGCGGCTGAGGTGCTGAGGGGCGCCGGGGTGCGAGTTCAGGCTGGCCGGGCATCGCCGCTCGAACAGCAGCGCGCAGACGTGGCGCGCATCAACGCGGATGCCAATGTCGAGCGGCTGACACGCCTTGCGGAAGCGGCGCGGACCAATCTTTCGCGCCGGATCGGTCGCCCGATTTATGGCACGCTGGATGAAGGATTGCTCGATCGACTCCCAGTCGCGACCTTCGGACCGATTGCCCAGCCACTTGCGCAAGGCACGCTGGCGCTGGCCGCGGCAGATGCCGATCTGGCCATAGCGGATGCCGGCATCCGGCTCGCTCGGGCGAACCGGGTTCCCGATATCAACGTCGGACCGGCGCTGCGGCGATTGGAGGCGACCAACGATACCGCTGCTGTGTTTGCGATCTCGATCCCGATCCCGGTGTTCAACAATGGCCGCGCCGCCATCGCCCAGGCGACCGCAGAGCGGACACAGGCCGAAGCCGTGCGGCGCGTGACCGTGCTCGATGTGGAACAGGCTATAACCGATGCGGAAGCGGAGGCGGCAAATGCGGCGACTTCGGCGCGTGCGGCAGCCGGTCCCGCCTTGGCGGCGGCGCAGGAAGCCGCCCGGATCGCGCGGATTGGCTATCGGGAGGGCAAGTTCGGCCAGCTTGATCTTCTCGATGCCGAACGCACGCTGGCCGAAACGCGGGGCGCCGCGATCGACGCGCTCGCCAACTACCAGAATGCCCGCGCCCGTCTCGAGCGGCTGACCGCTCCGGCGCCAGACAACCGAGGGAATTGATCCATGTCGATGTTCATGCCGCGCACCGTGGCTCCACTGGCGATTGCCCTTGCCCTCGCCGCCTGCGGCGGAGCGAGCGAATCCGCAAACGAAACTGACAACGAGGCCGCGTCGGCGCATGGCGCTGGCGAAAAAAACCTTGGGGGCGGACATGTCGATGAGGGCAAGGTCACGCTCAGCGCCGATCAGATAGCCGCGGCGGGCATCCAGCTCGGCCGCCCGACGCTTGGCGGATCGGGCACGATCGAGCTGCCAGCGACGATCGAGGGCGATCCGCAAGGAACGCAGGTCGTCTCGGCGGCGATCGGTGGCCGTGTCGTGTCGCTAACCCGCAATCTGGGCCAGTCGGTCGGGCGTGGGCAGACCATTGCCATCATCGAAAGCCGTGAGGTGGCGCAGCTCAAGGGCGAGGTCGAGGCGTCTCGCGCCCGGCTTGCCCTCGCCAATTCGAACCTCGCGCGCGAGCAGCGGCTGTTCGCGCAGCGCGTGTCGCCTGAGCAGGATCTGATCGCCGCGCGCACTGCGTCGATTGAGGCGGGCATCGCCTATCGACAGGCTCAAAGCCAGGTGTCGGCAGCGGGCGGTGGCGGTGGCGGGCTCAACCGCCTCGGCATCGTCGCGCCGATCGGCGGCCAGATCATTTCCCGTCCGGTCGTGCTGGGGCAAACAGTCGCGGCCGATGCCGAACTCTATCGCATCGCGAACCTTAGCCGGGTGTCGTTGGCGCTGAGCCTCAAACCGGAAGATGCCGGCCGGGTGAAGCCGGGCAACACGGTAATGGTTAGGGCACCAGGCCGACAGGCGAGCGCGCAGATTAGCTTCGTGTCGCCGGCGCTTGATCCGCAGACCCGGCAGGTGCCGGTCATCGCGACGCTCGAGAATGGTAGCGGTCAGTGGCGCGTCGGCGAGCCGGTAACGGCCTCGGTGCAGCTCAGCGGCACTGGCGGCGCCGCCAATACGGCCATCCTCGTGCCCACGACCGCGATCCAGACGGTCGAGGGCAAGTCGGTCGTGTTCGTCCGAACGGCGACAGGATTCCAAGCAACCCCGGTCACGCTCGGCGACGCCGCCGGTGCGACCGTCATCGTTCGCTCCGGGCTCACGGGCCGCGAGCAAATCGCCACTACCGGCAGCTTTACGCTCAAGGCCGAAATCGGCAAGGGCGAAGCGGCGCACGAGGATTGATGCCATGATCGCGCGCATTGTCACATGGGCGGTCGAGAAGCGCTGGCTTGTCCTGCTCCTTACCGCCATCGCCACCGTCATCGGTGGCTATTCGCTCTACCGGCTGCCGATCGACGCGGTGCCCGACATCACCAACAACCAGGTGCAGATCAACGTCCGAGCGCCTGCCCTTTCGCCCGAGCTGGTCGAGAAGCAGGTGTCCTTCCCGATCGAAACCGCGCTCGCCGGCATTCCCGGCCTCGACAATACGCGCTCGCTCAGTCGCAACGGCTTCGCGCAGATCACCGCAGTATTCGATGACTCGACGGATATCTATTTCGCCCGCCAACAGGTTGGCGAGCGGTTGGCTGGCATCGCCGAGAACCTGCCCGACGGCGTAAACCCCGAGATGGGACCGATCGCGACGGGGCTCGGCGAAGTCTATATGTGGACCGTCCGGCTCGATCACCGGAAGGATGACGAGCATCGGCCGGGCGAGCCGGGCCAGCAACCTG
This sequence comes from Sphingobium sp. D43FB, assembly GCF_002312805.1. GTDB lineage: Bacteria > Pseudomonadota > Alphaproteobacteria > Sphingomonadales > Sphingomonadaceae > Sphingobium. The sequence continues at coordinate 71,450 of NZ_NMUA01000010.1, forward strand.
ATGGCAGCTACATCACGCCCGAAGGCGAGCGTCTGACCAGCGCTGAGGACAAGGCGACCTATCTGCGCACAGCGCAGGACTGGATTGTTACCCCGCTGCTTAAAAACACGAAGGGACTTGCCGGCGTCGACTCGATCGGCGGCTATTCCAAGCAATATCTGGTCGTTCCTGACGTCCAGAAGCTGGCCTCGCTCAGGATCACGCTGACCGACCTGGGCACCGCGCTCGAGCGCAACAACACGAGCGTCGGCGGCGGGTTCGTCAACCGCAACGGCGAGGGCCTTGCGGTCCGGTCCGACGCGTGGGTGCGCAACGCGGCCGAGCTGGCCCGCACCGTCGTCGCTACCCGCGAGGGCGTGCCGATCACGCTCGATCAGGTCGCAAGTGTGCGCAACGGGCAGGCGATCCGGATGGGATCGGCGTCCGAGAACGGAACGGAGGTCGTCGTCGGCACCGCGATCATGCGGATCGGCGAGAACAGCCGCAACGTTGCCACCGCAGTCGCCGACCGGCTGAAGGAGATCAACGCTTCCTTGCCGCCTGACGTCGTGGTGCAGCCTGTCCTCGATCGCACCGCGCTGGTCAATTCGACGATTCTGACGGTGGCGAAGAACCTCTCCGAAGGCGCGTTGCTGGTCATTGTCGTGCTGTTCCTGCTGCTCGGCAACTTTCGTGCGGCATTGATCGCGGCGGCGGTCATCCCGGTCACGATGATGCTCACCGGATTCGGTATGCTTCGCCTGGGCGTCTCGGCGAACCTCATGAGCCTGGGCGCCCTCGACTTCGGCCTGATCGTCGATGGCGCGGTCATCATCGTCGAAAACGCATTGCGGCGTCTCGCCGAGCAACAGCACCATGAAGGCCGGCTGCTGACAATCAAGGAACGCCTGGAGGTCGTCACGACCGCCGCGCGTGAGATGATCCGTCCCTCGGTCTACGGGCAGGCAATCATCATCCTCGTCTATGTGCCGCTGCTCACCCTGACCGGGGTCGAGGGCAAGACGTTCGTACCGATGGCGCTCACCGTCATCATCGCCTTGCTGTTCGCCTTCATACTATCCCTGACCTTCGTGCCTGCCGCGATCGCCTGTCTGTTGGCGAAGCGGGTCGAGGAGAAGGACGGCAGGATCATTAGCTGGCTGAGGGCCCGCTATGAGCCGGGCCTGGAAAAAGCGATGAGGCGGCCCTCGCTCACGATCGGGGCGGGCATCGGCAGCCTCCTTGTGACGGCGCTCGCGTTCACGACGTTGGGACAGGTGTTCCTGCCCCAGCTCGATGAGGGCGACCTGCTGATCCAGGCGCTGCGCATCCCGGCGACGTCGGTCCAGCAAAGCCAGGCGATGCAGGTGCCGATCGAGCAGATGGTGGCGAAGCAGCCCGAAGTCCGGTTCGTATTCTCGAAGACAGGCACGGCCGAACTTGCGTCGGACCCTATGCCGCCCAACGCGACGGACATGTTCGTCATCCTGAAGCCCCGCAACGAGTGGCCCGATCCCAAGCTGGCCAAGGCCGATCTGGTCGAGCGTCTGGAAAGCAAGCTCGGGCAGATTCCGGGCAATGCCTATGAGATCACGCAGCCGATCCAGATGCGGTTCAACGAGCTGATCGCCGGCGTGCGCGGCGACATCGCGGTCAAGGTGTTTGGCGACGACTTCGCCAGCATGAACCGCACGGCGGAAGAGATCGCCGGCGTGCTGCGCAAGACGCAAGGCGCGGCGGACGTGAAGGTCGAACAGACCACGGGGCTGCCGATGCTCTACATCCGCGTCAATCGCGACGCGATGGCGCGGGTCGGTGTCACCGCCCAGGACGTGCAGGACACTATCACCGCCACGCTGGGCGGCCGGGAATCTGGCATGATCTTCGAGGGCGACCGGCGATTCCCGGTCGTCATTCGCCTGGCCGATGCGCAGCGTGCCGATCTTGGTTTGCTCGAACAGGTGCAGGTGCCAGTTGCAGGCGGGGGCTATGTGCCGCTCTCCAGCGTCGCCAGCATAGGCGTCGTCGACGGGCCGAACCAGATCAGCCGCGAGAATGGCAAGCGCCGCGTCGTGGTTCAGGCCAATGTGCGCGGTCGCGATGTCGGCAGCGTGGTGGCGGACGCACAGGCAGCCGTCGGGCAGGGCATACGCCTGCCGGCAGGCAGCTATCTCGAATGGGGCGGCCAGTTCGAGAATCTGAAGTCAGCGAGCGCGCGGCTTCAGCTTGTGATTCCGGCTTGCTTCATTCTGATCCTGCTGTTGCTCTATGGGGCGCTGGGGTCAGCGCGCGATGCCGCAATCGTGTTCACCGGGGTGCCGTTCGCGCTGGTGGGTGGTGTGCTGCTGCTGTTCGCGCGTGGCATGGACTTCTCGATCTCGGCCGCGGTGGGCTTCATCGCGCTGTCGGGGATCGCGGTCCTCAACGGCCTCGTCATGGTCAGTTCCGTGCAGGATCTGATCCGGTCGGGCATGGACCGGGCAGAGGCAGCCCGCACCGGCGCTATCCAGCGGCTGCGCCCCGTCGCGATGACCGCGCTCGTGGCCAGCCTGGGCTTCGTGCCGATGGCGTTCGCAAGCGGTGCTGGCGCGGAGGTGCAAAAGCCGCTTGCCACCGTCGTCATCGGAGGTCTGATCTCGGCGACGCTTCTGACGCTGTTCGTGCTGCCGACGCTCTACGCCCGGTTCGGGCAGCAAGCGGCCAAGGTTGAAGAGGAAGACGGTGCCGCACCCCTGCGGGCAGAAATCAAAACCAACGCGGAGACGGCGTGATGACTGACAAGCTCGAACTCGATATTCCCGTCCTTCTCCCGGAGATTCCTGACGCAGCCGATGCCTGTGTGGGCCGGCTCGTCTCGACGCTGAGCGCCAAGCCCGGCGTCGAGCGCGCGCACGTCCTGCCCGCCGATGGTGCCATGCCTGCAAAGCTGTGCATCCATTTCGACGGCGAAGCGCTGCCATTGTCACGCGTTCGCGACATGGTGCGGGCGGCAGGCGCCGAGATCAGCGGACGATACGGTCATGCGACATGGCAGGTCGAAGGGATCGGCCACGAACGCCGCGCGCGCACCGTCGGCGAGACCCTGTGCCAGCTACCCGGCGTGCTGCAGGCCGATGCCAGCGCCTCGGGCAGCGTCCGGGTCGAATATGACAAGGAGCGCATCGACGAGTCCGCGATCCTCGCGGCGTTGGGGAAGCTCAAGGTCAGGCCGGGCAAGCGGACTGGCTCCGATCAGGCCAGCGATCATGCCGGGCACGATCACGGCGATGGCGGCCATGCCGAAGGCGCCGAAAAGCATGGGCCTGGGGATGGCCACGATCATGCACACGCCAATTTTCTCGGTCCTAATACCGAACTGATCTTCGCGCTCGCGTGCGGCGCGCTGCTGGCGATCGGCTTCGGACTCGAGAAGCTGCTTGCCGGCGCGCCTGACTGGCTTCCGACCGCTTTCTATGTCGGCGCCTATGTGTTCGGCGGCTTCTTCACGCTGCGCGAAGCGATCGATAATCTGAAGCTCAAGAAATTCGAGATCGATACGCTGATGCTCGTCGCGGCCGCTGGCGCCGCGGCGCTGGGAGCTTGGGCCGAGGGCGCGCTGCTGCTGTTCCTGTTCAGCCTCGGTCATGCGCTCGAACATTATGCGATGGGGCGCGCCAAGCGCGCGATCGAGGCGCTGGCCGAACTCGCGCCCGACAAGGCGACGGTACGCCGCGACGGGCAGACCACGGAAATTCCGGTCGAGGAGCTGGTAGTGGGTGACGTCGTGATCGTGCGGCCGAACGAGCGCCTGCCCGCCGACGGCTTCGTGACCAAGGGGTCGAGCGCGATCAACCAGGCCCCCGTCACCGGCGAGAGCATTCCCGTCGACAAGGAACCTGTCGCCGATGTCGAGGCGGCGCGCGCGAAACCCGATGCGGTCGAGGCGACGTCCCGGGTGTTCGCCGGCACAATCAACGGCGGCGCCGCGATCGAGATCGAGGTGACGCGGCGCTCCAGCGAAAGCGCGCTCGCCAAGGTCGTGAAGATGGTGAACGAAGCGGAGACGCAGAAATCGCCTACCCAGCGCTTCACCGATCGGTTCGAGCGCGCCTTCGTGCCGGCGGTGCTGGCCCTCTCGTTCATCCTGCTGTTCGCGTGGGTCGTGGTGGATGAGCCGTTCCGCGACAGCTTCTATCGCGCGATGGCGGTGCTGGTCGCCGCCAGCCCTTGTGCGCTGGCGATCGCAACCCCCAGCGCGGTCCTGTCCGGGGTCGCGCGGGCCGCACGCGGCGGCGTGCTGGTGAAGGGCGGCGCGCCGCTGGAAAACTTGGGCTCGCTCAAGGCGATCGCGTTCGACAAGACAGGCACGCTGACCGAGGGGCGGCCCCGCATCACCGATGTCGTGCCGGTCGACGGCGCGAGCGAGGCGGATCTGTTGGCGCTCGCCGTCGCGGTCGAAGCCTTGAGCGATCATCCGCTGGCGCAGGCGATCGTCGAGGATGGGCGCGAGCGCCTGGGCGGGCGGGAGCTGGCTGCCGCGACAGACCTCAAGAGCCTGACCGGGCGCGGCGTCACTGCTACCGTCGATGGCGAGACGGTGTGGATCGGCAAGGCCGAGATGTTCGGCGTGGAAGGCATCCCGACGTTGCACGCCGCTGCGACCGATGCCATCGCCACCCTGCGCGAAGGCGGACGCACCACGATGGTGGTGCGCAAGGGCGATCGTGACATCGGCGCGATCGGGCTGATGGACACGCCGCGCGAGGCGGCCAAGGTCGCCCTCAAGCGCCTGCGCGAGATGGGTATCACCCGGATGATTATGATTTCAGGCGATCACCAGAAGGTGGCCGATGCCATCGCCAAGGAAGTCGGTCTCGACGAAGCATGGGGCGACCTGATGCCGGAGGATAAGGTCGCATCGATCAAGAAGCTGGCCGGCGAGGACAAGGTCGCGATGGTCGGTGATGGCGTCAACGACGCGCCGGCGATGGCATCGGCGACCGTCGGCATCGCGATGGGAGCTGCCGGATCGGACGTGGCGCTGGAGACGGCCGACGTGGCACTGATGGCCGACGATCTTGCGCATTTGCCGTTCGCGGTCGGCTTGAGCCGCCACACTCGCGGCATCATCCGGCAGAATGTCTTCGTCAGCCTTGGCGTCGTCGCGTTCCTTGTGCCTGCGACGATCCTGGGCCTTGGCATTGGTCCGGCAGTTGCGTTGCATGAGGGCTCGACGCTGCTCGTCGTATTCAATGCGCTACGCTTGCTCGCCTACCGCGATCCAGCGAAGTAGGCGGCATGCCAGCGGATTGCTTCGGCCAACACGAATGTCGGCTTTTGTCCGAACCAGACGCCAACCAAACCTGATCGAACGGCCGTATCTGGTCGACAGCTGCCCAAATAATGCACTGAGCGGCATTGGTTCACGCTGCGCCATCTTCCTTGCGCCGAGACCATCGCACCCCATGTTCCAGCTATTCTAAATGAGCGGAGAAGATCATGGATTTCACCGGACGCGAGCTAAGATCGAAGATCGACCAGGATGGCAGACTTTCACTGTCTCTGGAGGAGGTCCTGGTGGAAGATCCGGCCGACGACGAGATTGTCGTCCGTGTCGAGGCTGCGCCTATCAATCCGAGCGATCTCGGCCTGCTTCTCGGGCCGGCGGACCTGTCCACTCTGGAAACCCGCGACGGCCAGGGCCTGACTTTCCGCGTGCCCGCGAGCCGACTGCCCAGTGTCGCTGGCCGGATTGGTCAGTCTACGCCCGTCGGCAATGAGGGGGCTGGCCTGGTCGTGGCCGCAGGCAAGGACGCCGCTCACCTGAACGGCAAGCGCATAGGGATGATCGGGGGCGGCATGTACGCCGATTATCGGCGCATCAAAGCACGAGACGTAATTCCCCTGCCTGACAGCGCGACCGCTGCGCAAGGCGCCTCCATGTTCGTGAATCCGCTGACCGCGCTTGGCTTTGTCGAGACGGCGCGGCGGGAAGGACATAAAGCGATCGTACACACCGCAGCAGCCTCCAACCTTGGGCAGATGCTCCAGAAGATTTGCCTGGCAGATGGCATCCCGCTGGTAAACATCGTGCGATCAAAGGAACAGGCCGACATATTACGCGGCGTTGGCGCCATCCATGTGGTCAACAGCAAGGACGCAGACTTCACCGCCAGTCTCACAAAAGCGGTCGAGGAGACGGGCGCGACAATTGCTTTCGACGCGATTGGCGGCGGCACGATTGGCAGCGAGATCATGCAGGCCATGGAACGCGCCGCTGTCGGGCGCATGTCAGACTATAACCGCTACGGCTCCACCGAATTCAAACAGCTCTACATCTATGGGGCGCTCGATCCGTCACCGACCACGCTCAACCGCCTGGCATTCGGTTTCCAGTGGAGTGCATCGGGCTGGTTACTCTTCCCATTCCTGCAGAAGACTGACGCGCAGGTCGTTCAAAATATGCGCCAGCGCGTGGTGGATGAACTGACGACGACATTTGCCAGCCACTACACCCGCGTCATAGGTCTGGCCGAAGCGCTCGAACCCGACGTGCTGCGCGCCTATGAACGAAAGGCAACAGGCGAGAAGTTTCTGATCGACCCCACGCGAGGCTGAACAGCGTGGGGGAGACCCGGCCCCATCCGCCACAGCGGTTTCGATCGATGCGCCCAAGATATTGCCATCGGAGCCGGGCTTAGGATGAGTGACCGTTGAGCAGTGGATGGTCGAGGTGGAGCCTCTATGATTTTCGGAGCCTATGACATGGGCTGGAATGGCCGCCCTCGCGCATCATTACCCAGGAGGCGCCATCTGCGCGTCACCCGGCACCGCGATCCGCCATCCCAACCCAGTCTGCGCGGTTGCGACATGATCGCGTGATGAGATGATTATTTCAGGAACCATCTACAACCCATCTCGTTCAAGGAACAGACACAGAACATAGGAGCAACCCGTGGCTGAGCCATTGCATAACCCCAAGCTGGACGACGAACCGCAATCGAACACGCAAAAAGACCCCGACAATTGGGTGTCGGGCGATGATCCGATGACGGGCGCGCAGGCTTCCTATTTGACGACCCTGAGCGAAGAGGCGAAGGTGGATCCGCCAAGGCAAGATCTGAGCAAGGCGGAGGCATCGAAACGGATCGACGATCTCAAAGCGAAACTGGACCTTTCGTGACCCTTATCAAGGCTAAGCTGTGGAGAAAATAGTCAACGGCGCGAGCCTGCAGCCATTGTCGGGAGAACGGCCCAAGCGGATCGTGCTTCTGCTTCACGGGTTTGGGTCAAGCGGCGCGGACATGATCGCGTTGGCGCCAGCCTGGCAGCAGGCAATGCCGGAGACCTTGTTCCTGGCGCCGCATGCGCCGCAGCGCGGCCCAATGCATGGCGGTTACCAATGGTGGCCGCTCGGCGCGCTCTCGCCTGCTGCGCTGGCGGTCGGCGCAGCGTCGGCAGCGCCCGCTATCGATGCTTTCATCGACCGAAAGCTTGACCAATATAGTCTTTCCGAGGCTGATCTGGCGCTTGTAGGGTTTAGCCAGGGAACCATGGTGGCGCTGCATGTGGGCCTGCGAAGGCCAGGCCAGCTAGCCGCGATCGTGGGCTATTCGGGCATGCTCGCCGGCACGGCGGACTTGCGGGCTGAGACATTGTACAAACCGCCGATCCTGCTGATCCATGGATCGCAGGATAATGTGGTGCCGCCCGCCGCGTTACGCATAGCGGAGAAAGAACTTCAGCGCCTGCGCCTGCCAGTTACGACCCACCTCTCTATGGGATTGGATCATAGCGTGGACCTCGAAGGTCTCAATCTGGGCTGCGCCTTCGTCACCAATGCATTTGACCGGTAGCTGGCACCAAGGCCGTTTGTCAGCCTCGGCCCTCGCTTACTCTCGAAGGGACGGCACTTTCTGAATGCTATTGCGACGACAGATTGAACGCTGGCCGCCAACGAAGGGCCCGCTCACCCTCGGCGAGGCTCTCAATATCGATACCTGTGCGCGGCGGGAGGTGGCCAGTCGTCATGCGGCAACGGACCCACGCCGGGCAATGCGGCCCCGTTCCAGCCTAACCTTCGGCAAGCGCCTTCATCACCTCTTGTATGCCTCCCTTCACCACTACATAATTGCCCTTCTCAAAGTTCACAGCGCTCGCGGCGTCCCCTCCCCTGAACCGCCGCACGAAATTCACGCGATCGGCGTTCACCAGGATCGGCTCACCCTCTGCGGTTTCAAATTGCACATAGCCGTTCATGAAGCGTTCCTGATGTTGCGCAGCGCTCGCTTAAGCCAGCCGCTAAATATTCGAGATAAATTTGGGAAGCGACGCGCCGCCTCCCAGCGTGGCAGGCAGGTACCCTCCCCGTCCCAGTGAGAGCGCCGGTTGGAAAGGACCGCCCCGTCGGGCAAGGGTTATGGCCGAGCTAATAGAGATGCTCCGGAGCCATGGCTCCAACAGGAGCACAAATCTGTTGTAAAATGCCGTCTGGCCCCTGTCCTGCCTTCCCTCCGATAGCCGTCAGGGTCGCGGTTGGTTCAGGCCGGCTCCACTTCGGCCTTTGCCTTCGGCTTCCGCCCCCGTGTCACCGACGCTTTGGCGACGGATTCCGCCGGAGCGGCGATCCTGGGCTTCCGCCCCAGTCCGATCTTTTGCGCCAGTTCCTTGCGCTGCTGCGCGTAATTGGGCGCGGTCATCGGATAGTCTGCAGGCAGGTTCCACTTGGCCCGATATTCGTCCGGAGTCATCTGATAGGCGGTCCTCAGATGCCGCTTGAGCATCTTCAGCTTCTTCCCGTCCTCCAGGCATATGATGTAGTCCGGCTTGACCGACATGCGGACGGAGACGGCGGGCTCTTGCTTGGCGACCTCGGGCGTAGACGGCGTGCCCAGACCCGCGAGTGCTAAATGAACATTTGCGATAAGCTGCGACAGGTCGCCGATGGCCACCGAATTGTTCGAGACGTGCGCCGCGACAATGTCGGCCGTGAGCGTAATCAATGCGTCTTGCGCGACAGCGACCTCAGTCATCTGGTTGTTCGTCCTTCATGGGAGAGAAATAGATCGCGCCGATTGCCGCAAGCTCAAGCGCCCCAGATAGGGACGACGGGCATGATGGTCAAACGCGCACCCTTAGCTTTGCATCTCCACGATCGACATTTGGGCGATGCAGCCTGCGATCTTTTTCCACATCAAAGCGCCGGCCTCGTCGCCCGCCATTTCGAGAGCACACAGTCTCTCGACCGCCATATCGGTCGCCCTCATCCCATGTCTTTTGATAAGCATCGAGGCGGCGCTCCACGGCACCTGTCTCTGCGTGAGCGTCATAATGGAATCATCCGTTCGACCGCTACGACGTCATGCCGCTCACGCACCCCGTCTATGCGCACCCAGCGGCCCACCATAGCGCGCTGCCCGCCCAGCGCCAGGAGCCGCCACTGCCCGCCGTCAGCCATACGCAAAACCAACTGCCCGCTTTCCAGCAGCAACAATCCTTCAAGGGTGATTGGTCGTTCCAGAGGCATAGCCAAAACAGATCCGTTAATGTCGAAGACGATAGCGGCAGGATCGTTCGTCGCCTCGATTTCTCATTTTAGCGTGGGCCCCACGTCGCTCCCGCCGCGCAAGGCCGACCGCATTTGCGCCTTACGCTGCAGGGGAAAGTCGATTTGCGGTCTGTTCCAACGCGCAGCGCCGTCCAGGACAAGCAAATCTTCGGTATGGGTCAGGAAGGTGAACACCTTGTTGCACACCTCGATCATCAGCGATTTCATTTCCTCGTCCGAGAGACGGGAGAGGCGTGTCCAGGGGATCTCTCCATAAGGTGTGACGACCTTCACATCACTAAAGTCGCCCGTCGCGCTACTCGGAACGGTCCCTGCGTGAAGATCCTCCAAGGCTGTATTACGCACGCATTGTTCGACCAGAGCCAGCGTGAAACGTGCTTTCTCGTCGTCAGTCAGAATATCGTCCGACATATGCCCTCTACACCCCGTGCCTGGCGGCATTTGAACGATAGACATACCGTAATCAGCAAGAGGAGACCATCGCGAGACGATCGCTCTATCATCATCATCGACATCATCCGCGCAGCAGGCGACATGCTAAGAGCGCCGCCCGCCCCTGCCCCGTCTTGAACCAGGCGCCCCTCGCGCTCTCCGGGCAAATAACGGTCCGGGCCTGAAGCCTCTAACTCTTCACCTGAGCTGCCGCTACGGCTTTGGCGCAGCGTCTTTCCTTGCGAAATGAATGTCCACCCGCATTCCCGTTCCCGCGCCGGACGTCACCGTCCATTCGGCCTTCGCATTCTGCCGCAGGGATTGGGCGATGACAGCGCCCAGCTTCCCGGCTTTTGGCCAGGTCGTGCCTTCGGCCAACCCGACGCCGTCATCGGCAACGGTCACACGGCATCCTGTCTCGTCCACCAGGCTATGCAGGGTGATGGTGCCGCCCTCGCCTTGGGGGAATGCATGTTTGAGTGAATTGGTCAGCAGTTCGTTGACCACCAGGCCCGCCGGCATGGCCACGTCCAGGGCGACCGGCCAGGTATCGATCTTCAAATCCAGGCGGATGCCTTCGGGCGCATGCGCCTGCATGACCGACGAGGCGATCTGGCTCAGATATATGCCAAGATCGATCGTATCCCCCTGCCCTTCGGTCGAAAGCGAACGATAAAGCAGCGCAAGCGAATTGATCCGGCCTGCCAGCCGATCGAACCGCGCGCCTGTCTCCTGATCAGACACGTTGCGCGCTTCCATCCGGATGAGCGCTGTGATCATCTGAAGGTTGTTTTTCACCCGGTGCTGCAGTTCGAAAAGCAATGCGTCCTTGTCGCGAAGAGACTGGCGCACAGCCTCATCATCTTCGCGAAGGCGCTGACCGGTCCTGGCAAGCGCGACGAGCCGGAAAATCGGCTTGCCATGATCGTCCTCGATCGTGTTCGACCAGGCATCGACATGGACCATCTCCCCGTCGAGTGTGATCGAGAAGGTGCCGATATATTCCTCTTCGACCTCTACCGCGTCGCTCAGCCGCCGGTCGTCATCTGTCGCCGAGGCAACGCCAGGCAAGGCTTGCCAGCTCATGCCTTCCAGATCAGCAGCAGGTTGCCCCGTCAGCCGCTCAAATTCGAGATTGGCGTAAGTGATCCGCTCCGAAGGCGAAAGTTCGGAGACCGCGATCGCCACCGGCATGTGATCGAGAAACTGCTTGAAGCGCTCGCTCTCCAGCGCATCAGCGAGGCCCGGCGTGTCTAGCAGTTGGCCGACCTGGCCCGTTCCGTCTTCAAAATTGTCCAATAGTGCGCTCCCTCGCCTCCATTTAGCATGAAAGGAAGCGAGAACGCAGGGAATTGAGGGTGTGTCGATCAAGGGCTGCTAGCGGTCGAGCATCTCGCGCACCTTGCTGCCCAGCGCCACGACATTGAAGGGCTTGGTGACGACTTCCATCCCTGCATCAAGCAGCCCGTTCCCAACAGCGGCATTCTCCGCATAGCCGGTGATGAAAAGCACTTTTAGGTCTGGCCGTGACACGCGCGCCGCGTCGGCAACCTGGCGACCGTTCAGGCCTCCGGGCAGACCCACATCGCTTACAAGCAGGTCAATAGATTGCCCTGACTGGAGGATCTTGAGCCCAGAAGGCCCGTCAGCGGCCTGGATCACGGTGTAACCGCTGTCCAAGAGAACCTCCTTCACAAGGCTGCGAACGGCGTCCTCATCGTCGATTACGAGGATTGTTTCGCCCTGCCCCTGATCGAAGGTCGCTGCATGCGCGCTCTCGTACTCGGCCTCCAGCGCCCCGGCATAGCGCGGCAGATAGAGGCACAGTGTCGAACCCTCTCCCGGCTCGGAGTAAAGGCGAACCTGACCACCGGACTGTCGGACAAACCCATGGATCATCGACAGGCCGAGCCCGGTGCCTTGCCCCAGCGGTTTGGTGGTAAAAAAGGGATCGAACGCCTTGGCGGCGATCTCGGGTGTCATGCCGGTTCCGGTATCCGTGACGCAGAGCGAGATATATTGGCCAGGGGGTAAGTCGCGCTCCTTGGCAGCCCGGTCGTCCAGTCATTTGTTGGCCGTCTCGATCGTGATCCGTCCGCCATTGGCCATCGCATCGCGTGCATTGATCGTCAGGTTGAGCAGCGCATTCTCAAGTTGCGAAGGATCGACCCGTGTCAGCCAAAGGCCGCCCGCGCCCACGACTTCGAGCGTTATCGTAGGACCAATAGTGCGCCGCACCAGCTCCTCCATGCCACTGATGAGCCTGTTCGCATCGGTCGGCTTGGGGTCCAGTGTCTGTCGGCGCGAAAAGGCGAGCAAGCGCTGCGTCAGGGCCGCTGCGCGGCGCGATGCTTCCTGGGCAACGCTGATATATCGCTCGAGACCAGTTGTCCGTCCCTGCTCGAGCCTCAACTCCAGCAGTTCGAGATTGCCGCTGATGCCGGTCAACAGATTATTGAAGTCATGGGCGATTCCGCCTGTCAGCTGGCCCACCGCTTCCATCTTCTGCGAGTGTCGCAAGGCATCTTGCGCGTCCTGCAGTTCACGCTCACGCTGCTTGTCTGCGCTGAGATCCCGGCCAACGGCGATGAAATGCACGCCGTCAGGTTCGGGCGTCACCGTCCAGCCGATCGGTTTCCATTCCCCGTCCGCCGTCAATATCCTGTTTTCGAAACGGGTAGGCTGGAGCGTCTCGCCCATTTCCTGCAGCGCAGCCAATGTTATGTCGACATCTTCGGGATGCATGATGTCGGCATAGGGGTCAGACAGGATTTTTTCATCCGACCATCCCAATATCGTCGTCCAGGCCGGATTTACCGCGGTCATGTTCCCATCATAGTCGGCGCGGCCGAGCATGTCCTGCGAAAGGGTCCAGAGCTGTTCGCGTTCCGCGGCGGCCACGCGATCTGCCAGAACGCGATCAGTTGTTTCGACGACGATTGCAATGACGCCCGCGGGTTTACCGCACTCATCGTATAGCGGTGAGTAGGACAGGTCCATCCACACCTGCCCGGCCTCGCCGTTCCGGTAGAGGGTCAGTTCATGGTCACGGTAGAAGAGCGATCCTCCACTCAAGCCCACCTTCATCACATTGTCATTGAAATCGGCGACCTCTGGCCACCCATCGCGCACAGGACTGCCGAGCAGTTGGGGATGACGCTTTCCCGCAAATTGGGAATAGGCGTCATTGTAGATCATCACCCCTTCCTCACCCCACAGCATGACGATCGCGGTTTGAGAGCCAAGCACGAAATTGACAGCGCTGCGCAGGCTTTGTGGCCAGGTCTGGATTGGTCCCAGCGGCGTACCAGCCCAGTCCACCCGACGGACCATGTCGGCCAGTTCGCCGGGCACGGGAATAAGGTCGGCGACACCGGCAAGGTTCGTATCGTTGTTCAATATCATCTCGATACATGAGGACGTCCGGTCGCTTAACGCAGGTGAAGACGAAATGTTCGTCATCCCGAGATATTTGTGTCGCTGCCGCCCTGCATCCAAAGACATAAAGGCATCGTCACGCGATGGCGCCCCAACGCGATAGCCGCAACGGCGCCCGCGCATATGGGAAAATCGATATGATCCCGATTCGCGCGACTGGCTTTCTGGCGCAGGCAGCGCGTGCGCCCGCTTGCGTCACCTTCTTTTCGTGCTCATCAAGAGGCCCTTGGGTTGCCGCTCGCCCCGATACCAGGGGTCTTGCGATCTTTCCCCCCGGGCAGGAAAGCGGCTGACAGCAAGCGACCTTTGGCTGATCGAGTGCTATGGAAGGGACCCGCCCCTCAGTTCATTAAGGACAGCATCTCGGCGATCGGGATGAACGCGAACGCGACCGAACTGTCGGCCACGCCATAGGGCATGAAGATCATCGTCCCGATGCGGGTCGCCCCGCAGGTATAGACGACATTGGGGACATAGCCCTCCCGCTCGCTATCTATTGCCGCCAATATGGGATCGACCGAACGGCGCAGAACTCTCGAGGGATCCGTCTTGTCGAGCAATACCGCGCCGATGGAATATTCCCGCATCGCGCCGACACCGTGGGTCAGGAGCAACCAGCCTTCATCAAGCTCGATGGGCGAACCGCAATTGCCGATCTGGACCAGTTCCCACAGATAATGCGGCATCAGGATTTTCTCGCCTTCGCCCCAATCCGTCAGGCTGTCAGACTGGATCAGATAAAGATTTTCGCCATCCTGCCGTCCGATCATCATGTAACGGCCGTTCACTTTGCGCGGGAACAAGGCCATGCCTTTGTTGCGGGCTGCGCTCCCCGTCAGCGGATACATGCCGAAGCTTCGGAAATCGCTTGTGCGCATCATCTCCGACTGGATTTGTCGGCCATTATAAGCGGTGTAGGTGCCGAGCCATTCGACCGACCCGTCGTCGTGGACGAACCGCACCAGGCGAAGATCTTCCAGACCGTTCGCCTGCGCGGCGGTGATTGGAAATATCACCGTCCCTGACAAGGTGCTGTCGGGGTGGCGGAAGATCGTCACGGGTCCGGACTGTTCACGTTCCTCGTCGCCCTTCGCGTCTGCCGCAGTCGCAAAGGGCGGTTCGGGTGCCAACTGCAAGTCGCCGCGCTCCGAGATGATCCCCTCCCGAAAGGCGATCGAACTGATATGGCCCTCGCCCACGGCGCGCAGCGAAATGACAATACGCTGGCAGCCTTGTGCGATCCCGCTTTGGTCGGGATGGGGCACGACGCTCGGATTCATGAGCGCTGCAGCGGCATAGCTATATTCGTGGCAGAAATAGGCGCCGATCAATTGGCAGCGCGCGTCGCTGATACCCCGGTCGTCCAGTTTCAACAGCTTGGATATCTCGGCGAAGCGAGTCATGAACACGCGCCGGGTCTGCCAATGGCGCGCTTCGAACCCGATGAGGACATGGGTGAGCTGCGCGTTCACCTCTGCTTCGGGGAGTGCCAGGACGGCCTGTGTTATCCGTTGGGTACGGCTGGGCGCGCCACCCTGTGTCTGCCACCCAAGATGAAAGGGGCGTACGACGACCCGCTTGGCATCAGCTGTCAAACGAAGCGGCAGCGCGTCAATTTTCTGCAAAACAATGTCCCGTGCAACCAGCCGATCAGGCGAAAGCGATCGGTACGACCGTCGCTGGCCTCTGTGCCACGTCCGCGACACGTTGGGAAAGCCTCATCATGGCGCAGGATGCCAGTTGCAGCGCGATCAGTGATTCCGCGCCCTGGTTGCGATTGGGACCAAGCGGCGTCAGTCCATCAAAGCAGCCCCCGCTCACGGGCGTCGCGAGCGGGCTGTCCAGGTCATTGTGACCCAGGAACCAGCGATAGGCGGTTTCCGCCAGCAGCACCCATCTTTTGTCAGGATCGACATCCCACGCGGCCACCGCGGCATCAATGGTCGCCTGTGCCTCCAGCGGCTGCTGGTCGTAGGGCAAGGGCGGCTTGTGAGTGCGGCCGAAACTCTCCGAACCCACGGGTCGGAAATAGCCCTCGGGCGTCTTTTGTTGGTTGCCTATCCATTCCAGCGAAATCAAGCCGCGTTCAATCAGGTCCACCCGTCCCAGGTGACGCCCGGCAACGAGCAGAGCCTCCGGCAGCCTTGCATTGTCATAGGCCAGCACCCCTTCGAACCATGTCCAGCCGGGACGGCTGGCAGCATCAAGAAGCGCGGAAATATGATCGGCAAATTTCGCCATCACGATTGAGACGGACCTGTGGGCCGGATCGGCGTCCAAAATGGCGCCAGCGCCAAGAATGACAAAGGCCTGCGCGCGCGGCGAGGTTACCGAAGCCATGGGACCGAGCGCGGCTTCGAAGAGCTGTGCCGCCCATTCGCGGTGCGCAGGAGACAGCGCATCGCGCACGGTGACGCCCAAAGCCCAGAGCGCCCGACCGCAGCTATCCTCTGATCCTTCTTCCTCGCACCAGCGCCGGTCGAAGCCCATGAAATTGCGGAACCGGCCACGATCCGGATTCCAGGCGTGCTGAACGAAGCTGGCATAAGTGGTCATCCACTTGTCCCGAAGACCCTCGTCCATAGCTTCCATCTGGGCCATCAGGATCAGAGCCCGGGCATTGTCATCTATGCAATAGCCGTGACGGCGGTCAGGGATTGTGAGGATACCATGCTGGAAAATGCCGGTCGCATCGCTCATTCGCAGGACGGCGGAAGGATCGGGCGGAAGGACGGCATAGCTGCGGCGAAGGCTCTGGCGATCCGGATGCGCGAAGATGGCGGCGATCATCAGATCTCCAACGTGGCGCGCCAATTCGCTCCAGATCATTTTGCGCCCATAGGCATAGGCGCGCGCCGCATAGCCGCGCAGCAATGCCTCGTCCGACAATAAGGCCATAATCTGCTCAGACAAGGCACCCGCATCCTGGAACGGCACGACGACACCGCGGTCTTCCGACAGGATTTCCTGCGCCTGAACATAGGGTGTCGAGAGCACGGGCTTGCCCATGCCGATCGCGTAGCTGAGCGTGCCCGACACAATCTGCGCAGGATTGACATAGGGGGTGACGTAGATGTCGGCCGCCTGAAGCGTGTCGAGCAATTCCTCCTGTTCGACATAGCGGTCAATGAAGCGAACCTGATTGCCAACGCCCAGCTCCTGCGCCAGCGCAACGAGCCCCTCGCGCATGCTTTCCCCGCGCTCGCGGACAAGGTTCGGGTGGGTCGCGCCCAGGACGACATAAAGCGCGTCGGGATGCGCTTCGACGATGGCGGGCATGGCCCGGATCATGTGATCGATACCCTTGTCGGGTGCGAGCAGGCCGAAGGTGAGGATGATCCGATGCCCTTCCCAGCCAAATCGGCGCTTCATTTCGGCAGGATCGACATAGGGCCGGTCAGGCACACCATGGGGGATGACCGCTATCATGGCGTCATCCACCCCATAGGTCTCAATGAGGATGGTCCGCCCCTGTCCAGCCATGACCATGATCTTGCTTGCCCGCCGCAACAGGGCAGCCATGACGCGATGTTCGTCCGGGGTAGCTTTCTGGGAAATCGTATGGAGCGTGAGGACCAGTGGCAGCCGGGTCCGCTCGAGCAGGTGCAGGATCATATCTCCCGCCGCGCCGCCAAATATCCCGAATTCATGCTGCAGCCAGATCGCCTGCGCCCCGCTGTCCTCGATCCGGCAGGCGGCATCGGCATAAGCGGCGCGATCATCCCGATCGATCGGATGGATCCCGTCGGGATAGACGATGCCGTCGGCGCCATCGTCCATCGCATAGCTGTCGATGCGCATGGCCGGAAAGGCGGCACGCAAAGCATCGTGACAATGGGTCGTGAACGTCGCAATGCCGCAGCGACGCGGCATGGAATTGCCAATAAGAGCAATATGCTGCGGCGCTGGAACGGCGGCAAGCGAATCCAAAGGACTATGCTTCATCGACTGTTATCCTGCTGGACCGCTTCGCGCTGCGCGCGATAAAAATACGGGTATCTATTGTAACGCATAGAGCCAATTTTAGTTGCCCGCACGCACCCTCGTGCGAACGGGAGACATGCTTCAGACGGCACCGAACCGGCCGTAAGGAACATGGGTTATCCGGCACGCGAGGTCTGCTTCACCGGACGCTATGATATAGTGATCGCCCGCATCTACGATGCCTGTCGTGAACACGATGTCCTGAAGATATATCTGGTGCGCCAGCGGCGCCGTGAGCAAAGGCGCCGCTTCGAGCAAAGGCCGACGATCAGTCCGCACGACCTGGCTCGGATCGTCTCGATCGAGGATGGACCAATAGGTGCGATAGACGCCGACGCCGTCATTGGGCGCGACCCCGTGCCAGAGGCTGAGCCAGCCTTCGTCGGTCAGGATTGGCGGCGCCCCGCCCCCGATGCGCGCCGTGGCTGCCGTATCGGCGTGGGGACGAATGCCCGGTTGGTCATAGGGCTTCCAATGCAGGCCGTCGGGCGACGTCGCAAGGTTGATGGAAGGCCCCGCGCGCCAGCGGCTACCCGGCGGGTAGGCGAAATATAGGTCACCCAGCGGCCTCGTCTGCGCCCAGTAGCGGCCAGCGATCAACCCTTCGAATAACAACATATCCTTGTTCTGGTGGTCGAGAACCAGACCCTCGCAACGCCAGTCGAGCGCGTTGTCGGAACTGTAAAGCGTCGTAGCATGGCGCTGGGGACTGACCGAACAGGTCGTCATCCAGTAACGGCCATTGATGCAGCTTATGCGCGCATCCTCGATGCCATAGCATTGGCTGTCCGCGGCAGGCGCGATGGCGCGGTCATAATGCCAGGCGATGACATCAAGTCCGTCGGATGACAATTCCACCGGGAGCAGCCAGGACAGGGACGTCAATGCCATGACATTCCAGCCCTGGCCCTTCAGCATGAGTTTGCGTGGATCGGACGTATCGACCGCGTCGAGCGGCCAGGCATCCAGCACATAGCGCCCCGCTTCCCAGCGGATTGCGTGGATCCTGTCGCCTTTGACCGGCGCGGACAGCGCTTCGGCGATCCGTACCATGAGCAACAGATTGCCATTGGAGAGCCGCGTCATGCCTGGATTGAAAGCCCCCAGCACAAAGGTGTCGGCAGTCAGCGTAGACCGCAGCGGCGACCGGGTGAGATCGATATCGTCCGGTACAATGACCAGGCTATCATGAGAATATTCTGACATTTCTAATCCTTTGGATCGGACGGGACAGCGACCTGTATCGATGACGGTCGATGATCTGCTTTGAAGCGCCAAGCCAGGACGCTATCGCTCGATCGCGACCTGAATGGATTTAGCCTGCCATATGTGCGCCCTGACCTGTCGACTCCCGGACAAGTCTGGCCGGTTTAACGAAGGAGAACAGCCCTTATCCCGTAAGCAACGATGCCGAGCCCCGTCACGCTCGCCGCCCAGATCGCGACAAACCAGACCAGACGTCGCCACCATGGGCCAGGATCAATGATATCCGCTTTCATCGACTTTCCCTCGAAACACCCAATAGGCCCAGGCCGTATAGGCAAGAATGATCGGGACCATGACCCCGGCACCCACCAGCATGAAAATCTGGCTCCGCACCGGTGCCGCTGCGGCCCAGATCGTCACGCGGCCAGGGATCACATCGGGCCATATCGAGATGGCTAGGCCCATCATCGAAAGTCCAAACAGCATCAGCGTCAGCATGAAAGGCAGGCCATCACGTCTGCCACCGATGGAGCGCCAGAGCAGATATCCAACGATCGCGACAAGGATCGGCATTTGCGCAGCGGCCATAACACCAGGATAGCTGAGCCAGCGCTGGTAATATTTACCCTCAAGGAAGGGCGTGTAGGCGCTAACGGCGGCGATCGCGATCAGGAGCGCGATAAGCAGCGGTCGGGCGAAGCGATGGGCATCACCCTGCACGGGACCATTGGTCTTCCAGATCAACCAGCTTGCGCCGAGCAGCGCGTAACCGATGACCAGGCTGATGCCCGTGAGCAACGAGAATGGCGTGAGCCAGTCCCACCATCCGCCAGCATAGGCGCGACCTACGACCGTTATGCCCTGCAACAGGGCGCCAAGCGTCACCCCTTGGGCAAAGGTCGCGATGAGCGATCCCGCACAGAAGGCTGCGTCCCAGAAGCCGCGATGGGCGGGGTCGCGCCAACGAAATTCGAAAGCCACGCCTCGGAACACGAGGCCAAGTAGCATCGCGATCAATGGAGCGTATAGCGCCGGCAAGATGATCGCATAAGCCAGGGGAAAGGCAGCCAGGAGCCCGCCGCCGCCAAGCACCAGCCATGTCTCATTGCCGTCCCACACCGGCGCGATGCTGTTCATCGCCATGTCCCGCTCGCTGCCGACCTTGAAACCCGGGAACAGAATGCCGATGCCAAGGTCAAAGCCGTCCATCACGACATAGGCGGCGACCGCGAAGGCGATGATGCCAGCCCAGATGACAGTCAGGTCCAGGCCCATCATGACCTGCCCCCCTCTATCGCTGGCGCGGGCGTTATGCCCGCGCTGCGGATTGGGCCATGCTCGACTGGCTCTGCACTTTCATGGGGCTGTGGCGGCTTGGCCATCAGCTTGAGGATGTACCAGCCTCCAGCCGCAAAAACCGAGAAGTACACGATGACGAAGGCCAACAGCGACACCCCCACCGCAGGCGCTGCAAGCGGCGAGACGGAGTCGCTCGTCCGCAACAGGCCATAAATGGTATAGGGCTGCCGTCCGACTTCGGTCGTCACCCAGCCTGCGATCACTGCGACGAACCCCGATGGACCAAGCACGACAGCTAATCGGTGGAGCAGCGGCCAGTCGTACAGCTTGCCCCTTGCCCGCGCGACAAGGCTGAGCAGACCAAGCGACAGCATCGCCAGGCCAATGGCGACCATGATGCGGAACGACCAGAAAACGATCCCGACGGGCGGTTGCTCATTCTGCGCGATCGTATCAAGCCCGGCAAGGGGCGCGTTCAGGTCATGCTTGAGAATCAGCGAGGAGAGCTTGGGGATCTCGACAGCATAATCGACCCGCTTTTCCTGCGAATTGGGGATACCGAACAAGATGAGCGGCGCGCCTGTGGGATGGCTGTCGAAATGCCCCTCCATCGCCATGACTTTGGCGGGTTGATGCTCGAGCGTGTTGATGCCGTGAAGGTCTCCGGCGAAAATCTGGACGGGGGCTACCAGCGCGGCCATCCACATCGCCATGGAGAACATGCGCCGCGCGCCGGGATTGGCGCGGTCCTTGAGGAGATGCCACGCGCCGACTGCGCCCACGACCATCGCGGTCGTCAAATAGGCCGCAATAACCGTATGTACGAGGCGATAGGGGAAGCTTGGGTTGAAGATGATCACAGCCCAGCTGGGTCCGGGAAGAAACTGGCCGTTTGCGCCTATTTCATATCCGACCGGCGTCTGCATCCAGCTGTTGACCGATAAAATCCAGAAGGCGGAAATGAAGGTTCCGGCCGCAACGGCGCAGGTGGCCGCGAAGTGCAACGCCTTTCCGACCTTGTTGATGCCAAAGAGCATGACCCCCAGGAAACCGGCTTCCAAGAAAAAGGCGGTGAGCACCTCATAAGCCATCAAGGGTCCGATCACCGGCCCTGCCCTGTCGCTGAACACCGACCAATTTGTGCCGAACTGGTAGGACATCACGATACCCGACACGACGCCCATAGCGAAGGTGATGGCGAAGATTTTGAGCCAGTAGCGATAGAGATTGGCGTAGATGCCATTCCCTGTCTTCAGCCACAGTCCCTCAAGGACCATGAGATAGCTGGCAAGACCGATCGAGAAAGAGGGGAAGATAAAATGAAAGCTGATGGTAAACGCAAATTGGGCTCGGGCGAGGATGACCGGATCAAGTGCGTCCCACATCAGCCCTGCGTTCCCAAAGGCTTGCTGCAGGCGGCCGCGGCCGTTGAAGCCAGATAACTCGATGATATTGTGAGCCGGTCATGATGCAGCGTCAGACGGGTCGTTCCATAGCTCGACAGGCTCAACGGGCGATCGTCTATGGCAAAGCCATAAGCGCGGTTCGCTTTTGCAAGCGCAGCACCGCAAGAGCGCCCCTGTCTTCGATCCATCAAACTGCCCTCGCAAGTCAGCGGCGGTCGGTAATGGCACCGACCACATGACCCGATAGGGCTAAGTCAGAACCCACAGTTGGGACAGGATCGGAAACTACGCATATTGGCCTACCGGGATTGTTGCGCGCCCCAAAAAAAAGGCCGGTCCGAAGACTAGCCTGTAAAAGTTTAGGAGAGGATGCCTGAAAGGCGCCCTCTTTGTGACCCAAAGGAAATATTGCTGCAAGTGCGAACGACTATTTGCGCCTGCAAATATTGCAACTGCGCCTTGGCGCATGCTTTCCGCTGCGGCCTCTGGAGCGATGCGGCAGCTCTGTCGCGGTGCCAAGACCGGCGGACTGGATAAGCGGGCGCAGGATCAGCGAGATAGACGGAGTGGGGGTTTTCCGACTCTACCCAGGATGGGGTTGGCTGCGGCACTGATACGGGCATGACCGACCGCGCCGAATTGGCGTTTCCTGGAGATGTCGATGACCCAGCATATGCAGGATCTTGCCGGAGAGATTCTTCGACTCCAGGGTGAGCTGGACCGGGAGATTGAAGCGCGCCGCAAGCTTCTGGGCGTAAAGCTGGCTGCCGGGCTGGTCGGCTTCGAGCAGGGCGTGCTTTCAGAACAGCGCCTGCTGCGGACGAGGGTCTCGCACTTTCTCGCGCAATCGAGCTGCGCCACGATGATTACCGCGCCGCTCATCTATTCACTGATTGTCCCGCTCATGCTTCTGGACGCCTGGGTCAGTATCTTTCAGGCCGTTTGCTTCCGTGTCTATGGGATCGAGCGGGTCCGGCGGGCCGATTTTATCGTCTTCGACAGGCAGCATCTTGCCTATCTGAACTGGATAGAAGCACTTAATTGCCTTTTCTGCGCTTATGGCAATGGCCTCATCAGCTACGTCCGCGAGGTCAGCAGTCGCACCGAGCAATATTGGTGTCCGATCAAACATGCTCTGAAAATCCACGATCCGCACAAGCGCTACCATCAGTTCCTCGAATATGGCGACGCCGACGGATACCGGGCACGACTTGAAACCTTCCGTGACCAGTTGCGCGCGTCAGCAGACTGATGGGAAAGGCGCTCCCGCCTAGAGGCAGTCGACACGGCCATATGGCAGGCTGGCTGTTCGGGCTTCTGGCTGTCGGCATGATAGTCTTCATGGTCCTTCATTTTGGAGACCTCAAAAGCTTCGGGCGGATGCTTCAAAGCGCCCAGCCCCTTTGGCTTGTGGCCGCAGCCGGGCTGCAAGTGCTGACCTATGCCAGCGTTTCGATGGGCTGGAAGCTGGTCCTCGACAGGGCCGGCGCGCCCCTGCCCCTTTACCGGCTTTTACCAGTGGCACTGTCCAAGCTCTTTGCCGATGCGATGATCCCAGCCGCAGGAATGGGCGGAAATCTGCTGCTCGTAAACCGCCTGGTGAAGTTGGGAGTCCCCCGCGGAGCCGCGGTTGCCGCCCTCCTTATTTCGATGATGGGCTATTATACCGTCTTCGCCCTCTTTGCGCTGGCCATGCTTTTTCTCCTGTGGATCCATGGCAAGGCGACGCCATTGCTCGTGGGTGTCGTGACAACTTTCCTGCTCGTTGCGCTGGCAATACCAAGCATGGCACTCTGGCTGCGGCGGCGGGGCAGTCATCCGTTATCGCCCTTCCTCGAACGTATCCCCGTCGTAAGCAGCCTGCTGCACGTGGTGGGCGAAGCGCCTGCCCGATTAATGGCGGACCGGCGCCTCATCCTTGGGGTGGGCGTATGCAATGGAGTCATCTTCCTGGCTGACTCAGCGACATTACAGGTCTGTCTCTTCTCGCTGGGCCATCCGGTAGGCTATAGCACCGCCTTTATCGCGATGATGGGCGCGTCAATCCTGGCTGCACTTGCCCCACTCCCCTTGGGATTAGGAAGTTTCGAGGCGGGATCAACGGCTATGCTCAGCATCCTCGGCGTTCCGCTTCCAGCGGCCCTTGCCGGCACTTTGCTCCTGCGCGGGTTTACCTTGTGGCTGCCGCTTCTTCCCGGCCTGGTGATGATGCGCGGGGCGCCCAGGCGCAAACCGCACGGCAGGCGCCCTCACCGCGCTGCTGAGTAGTTTCCGAGCCTGACGCCAACCCGTTTTCAAGAGCAACTGCTGGATATGGCGCCAAACCACAATCCTGCCGCCACCCATCAGCGCCGCCAACCCAAAGCGCTATTCCAGGGAGACGGATGATGACCTACAAGACACTTTTGGCCCATCTTGACCTTAGTCAGTCCAATGCGGAACTGCTCCGCGTGGCAGCTGATTTGGGTGAAAGGTTCGATGCCCGCCTTGTCGGGATCGCCGCCTGCCAGCCCATGCAACTCGCCTATGGCGATGGCCTTGCGAGCGGCGAAGTCATGGCCGCCTGCAGGGATGAACTGGAGTCCGAACTGCGCCGAGCCGAAGCAGAGTTCCGTCAAGCCTTGAAAGCCTATCAGGCACCGCTGGAATGGCGTTCGACCTATACCACGGACGCGCTCCCCTATTATGTGGCGAGCGAGGCGCGTTGCGCGGATCTGGTGGTCACCAGCCTTGCTACGGCCGACGCTCTCGACTCCTCCCGTCACGCGAGTGTCGGCGATCTTGTGATGCGCGCAGGCCGACCTGTCCTGGTCGTGCCGTTAACCGCCGCCCGTCTGCCCTTCGAAAAAATCGTCATTGCCTGGAAAGATACACGCGAAGCCCGGCGCGCCGTGGCGGACGCGCTACCGCTTCTCGCCATGGCAAGCCAGATCACCATCGTTGAAATCGCGCCTGACCCGGATCTCCCGAGCGCGCTCGGACGCGTACAGGATGTCGCCGCCTCGCTGATGCTGCACGGCATCAAGGCAGACCCGTTGGCGGTGGTTTCGCGCGGCGCAGATGCAAGCCGCCTTGCCGGGATATTGGAGGAGCAGGATGCCGACCTCGTCGTTTCTGGAGCCTATGGCCACAGTCGGCTGCGCGAATGGGCATTTGGCGGCGTGACCCATGACATACTCAAGGGTGGTCGATGCGCCCTGCTTTCCCACTAGCCAGGCGCAATTCCCATGCACGCTATGGTGATGAACAAGATCGGCGGCCCCCTGCTCTGGACCGAACTGGCCGACCGACATCCTGGGCCAGGCCAGATCAGGGTGAAGATCGGAGCATGTGGCGTGTGCAGAACCGATCTCCATGTGCTGGACGGCCAATTGCCTGAGCAGCCTCTTTCCATTATCCCGGGACATGAGATCATAGGACGGATCGATGCCACCGGCGAAGGCGTCGATGACCTAAGGGTGGGGGAGCGTGTCGGTATTCCCTGGCTGGGGCACACATGCGGCACCTGCCCTTATTGCATCGATCATCGCGAAAATCTGTGCGATGCCCCGCTCTTCACCGGCTATACCCGCGACGGCGGCTTTGCGACGCAAGTCGTCGCAGACGCACGGTTCGCGTTTCCGCTCGGAGAAAGGGGCGAAGATATCGCGCTGGCGCCCCTCCTGTGTGCCGGGCTTATCGGCTGGCGCTCGCTGGTTATGGCAGGTGATGGCCAGCGGGTCGGGCTTTACGGCTTTGGCGCAGCGGCGCACATCATCGCCCAGGTCGCTTCATGGCAAGGCCGATTGATTTATGCCTTCACAAGGCCAGGCGACCTGGCCGCGCAGAACTTCGCCCGGGGGCTTGGCGCTGTCTGGGCTGGTGGCTCCAATGAGGTTCCGCCCGAACCGCTCGACGCCGCCATCATCTACGCGACTGTAGGCGAGGTTGTGCCGCTTGCGCTGAAGGCTGTCCGCAAGGGTGGGATCGTGGTGTGCGCAGGCATTCACATGAGCGATATCCCGGGCTTCCCCTATGCGCTTCTGTGGGAAGAGCGGCGGCTTGTTTCGGTTGCCAATCTCACCCGCCAGGATGGTCTGGACTTTCTCGCGCTCGCGCCCAAAATCGGGATCGTAACCCATACGACCAGCTACCCACTGCAAAAAGCGAACGAGGCCCTGGCCGATTTGCGCGCAGGTCGTTTCGAGGGTGCCGCCGTCCTTGTCCCTTAAGGGCTGCCGTCAAGGCCATCGCCGCTGCGGTGCCCGCGACCCTTCATGTGCCTGGCACTGCTAGGTAGTTTCCGATCCTGCCGACGCCTCTCCATGAGCCTAATATCCTGTGACTGGATCGAGCGGCTGCAACGACACAGCGCTCAAACGGTCGCTTCCAGATCACCGTGCCCCAAAGCCCTGCGGCCAGTCGCCGCACCGGTTTAGCCTGCCAAGAACCAGGAGAATGTATGTCCCAGGATCGTCAACTTCAGCAAGCCGTCCTCGCCGAATTTCTGTGGGAACCCAGCATCACGGCCGCCGCATATCGGTGTGACGGCCAGTGATGGCGTCGTTACGCTGACCGGCCATGTACCGGCCTATTTCGAGAAACACGCGGCCGAAAAGGCAGCCGCGCGCGTGAAGGGCGTCAGGGCCGTAGTCCAGGAGCTTGAAGTCAAACTCGCCTTCCCGACTGCGCGCACCGATGAGGATATCGCGCATGCGGCCATCGACCGGCTTTCCTGGGAAGTCACCATCCCGCGCGATGCGATCAAGGTAGAGGTCGAAAAGGGCTGGATCACGCTGACCGGCGAAGTCGCCTGGCACTATCAGAAGGATGCCGCCGAGCGAATGATCCGTGGCCTCCATGGCGTCGTCGGTGTCTCCAATCAGACCACAGTCAAGCCGCGCGTCAATATCACCGACATCGGCCGTGACATCGGCGTTGCGCTCCACCGCTCCTGGCTCGACCCCAAGACGATCAACGTCAGCGCCGATGGTGGCAAGGTCAAGCTGACGGGCACCGTCCATACGCTGAACGATCGCTGGTCGGCAGGATCGGCCGCATGGGGATCGCCCGGCACAACCGCCGTAGAGAATGACCTCATCGTCGTTGGCTGATCGCAATCAGTCCCGCCGGCTCCAAAATGGAGCTGGCGGGCGCTGCGTTTCACAGACAGATCAACTTCCAGAAGGCTTCAATATGGCGGTGCACCGGCGTGAGGTCCTGATAGGCGGTGGGGCCGTCGCCCTTGCGATGGCTGGCGCGACCCTGGCCGGCCTGCACGGCATGGGGTCGATGGCCGAATATGATGCTGTCGTCGGCGCGTCCCGCAGGGCGCTTGGCAAACATCCGGGCCTTCGAGATATACTGCGCTTTGCGACGCTCGCACCGAACGGTCACAACACGCAGCCATGGCGCTTTCGCGTCGCCTCCGATCGCATCGAAATGGCACCCGACTTCATGCGGCGCACGCCAGTGGTCGATCCGGACGATCACCATATTTTCGTCAGTCTGGGGTGTGCGGCAGAGAATCTGTGCCTCGCTGCAGCTGCGGGCGGATATGTCGCAGACATGGGATGGACTGGCCGGACCGACGGGTCGATTGCATTCCCCATCCGGTCAGGCACCCCCAGGGACAGCACCCTGTTTCAAGCCATAGCTCATCGCCAGTCTACACGCGGCCCCTATGACGCAAAGCCGATGCAGGTCTCTGAACTCAATCTGTTGGCTTCAGCGGCCCGGACAACCGGCGTCGATTTAGTCCTGATCACGCAGCGAGAGGGCATTGACCAGGTTCGCGATCTGGTAGTGGCAGGAAATACGGCGCAGATGAACGATCGCGCCTTCCGGCGCGAACTTCTGCATTGGCTGAGGTTCAATGCCCGGGACGCGATCCACGCTGGCGATGGCATGTTCAGTGCTGGAAGTGGCGCTGCCGCGGTTCCTTCATGGGCGGGCCCTTTTCTCTTCGAGCAGTTCATCACCGCGCAGAGCGAAAATAAACACTATGCCTCATATCTTGACTCATCATCTGGTGTTGCGATCTTCGTAGGTGCCCACGCCGATCCCCGGCACTGGGTACAAGTCGGGCGTGCATGCCAGCGTTTTGCGCTTCAGGCGACCGCCCTTGGCCTGAAATGCGCTTTCATAAATCAGCCGGTCGAGGTAGCAAGTCTGCGGCCAGAACTGGCGTCATTGGTCGGCGCGAAGGGGTATCGGCCCGACATCGTCATGCGCTTTGGTCGGGGACCCGCATTGCCCTTCTCTGCACGGCGCGCGACCGCTACCCTGCTCGCCTGACGATGGGCGGCCTTGGCCTTCAACCCGGATTGCGATAATCGAGCCTTGCGGTCGGCACGATATTCCAGCGTGTTATGACCGGAATGTTGGGATGTCCCGGCTTTGGTCCAAGGATACTCAAAGAGGCGGGATCGAGCGCGAAATGCTCACCTTGTGCGCCCGCCATACGGGCCCAACGGGCCGCCAACACGCAGCCATATTGGCCATGCGAGAAGAGCGCGATATTCCCATCCAAAACGCACAGTCGCAAAAGCAGTCGATCTACGCGCAGCACGACATCATCAAGGGCTTCCCCACCTGGGCATCCATCCCGAAACACACTCCACCCTGGCCTCTTCTTGCGGATGTCGGCGGTGAGCTGGCCTTCATAATCGCCATAATCCCACTCTGCGAGATCTTCCTCGATGGTCGCAGGCCCGCCGCACCCTGACAGGTCGCACGTCCGGCGCGCCCGCTGCCGGGGACTGGCAAATATGTGCGAGAACGGCACATGAGCGAGCAAGGGTGCCATGTCTCGCGCCATCGCCTCGCCATGCGTGGTCAAGGGGATGTCGGTGCGGCCCGTATGCTGGCCGGACAAGGACCATGCGGTTTCGCCGTGCCGGATAAGATAAAGGGTCGGAAGCGCCGCTTCCCTCGCGCCGTTCATCAAGGTGTCACATCGGTCGATGCAACATAGGCACCGCTCCGTGCCGCGCGGTTGCATCGGGCGCGCTCAGCGAGAGAGGCTTGGGCGAGCCCGCTGTTTGCGTCTTGGCCTCCCCACAATGCAAGAGCGGGCTGCTGGATTGCCCGACCATAGGAAAAGCCAAGTGGCCAGGGGAGCTTGGTCGCAGATGGTGCATTCAGGGCGTTGAGGCGGGCGGAAGCCAGTTCCGGCGACTGGCCCCCAGAGAGAAAGGCGATCCCGGGTACGGCCGCCGGCACGCTGCGCAAGAGGCAGGTCACAGTTTCGTCCACGATCCTGTCGAGCGTTGCCTGATCGACGCATTCCGATCCGGCGAGAACCATGTTAGGCTTCAGGATCATGCCCTCGAGCAAGACACGCTGGGCCGACAATTGGCTGAAGACCGTTTCCAGGATCGTCTGGCTGAGCTTGCCGCAATATTCGATATCATGGTCGCCCGCCATCAGCAGTTCAGGTTCAACGATGGGGACAAGCCCCGCTTCCTGGCAGAGCGCCGCATAGCGGCCCAGCGCGTGGGCATTGGCCTTGATGCAGGCGGGGCTGGGCGTGCCATCCTCGGCACTGAAGACCGCCCGCCATTTGGCAAAGCGCGCGCCAAGCGTGGCATAGGCCTGTAGCCGGTCGCGCAGTCCATCCAGTCCTTCGGTGATAGTTTCGCCCGGAAAGCCGGCGAGCGCCTTTGCGCCGGTATCCACCTTGATGCCGACCAGAATGCCGGCGCTGGCGAGCACATCGACGAACGCACGCCCGTCGGCCGTCGCCTGATGGATGGTTTCATCATACAGGATGACACCGCTTATCGATTGGGAAAGGTCGGGCGTGGCGATGATAAGTTCGCGCCATCGCCGTCTGCTTTCCGCACTTTGCGCGATACCAAGCGCAGCAAAGCGCTGGTTGCAGGTGCCGACACTCTCGTCGATCGCGAGCAGCCCTTTGTCGTTTGCCATGAGCTGTGCGGCGATGCCGGCCAAAGTCCCGGAGTTCATTCTGGCCCACCCCAGGTCCAGTCGCGAATCTCAGGCATATCCTGGCCGTGGCGATCGATGTAGAGCTTGTGCGCGCACAGCTTGTCGCGCATCGCCTGCTTCAGATAGGCACCCCGGCTGCCGGTCTGTGGCAACTGGTCGACGACATCCATGACGAGGTGGAAGCGATCGAGCCCGTTTTGTACCCGGATATCGAAAGCGGTCGTGATCGTTCCCTCTTCCTGATAGCCACGCACGTGCATATTCCGGTTGGTCCGGTGGTAGGTCAGCCGCTGGACGAGCCCGGGATAGCCGTGAAAGGCAAAGATGACTGGCCGGTCGCGGGTGAAGAGCGAGTCATAGTCCGTGTCGCTCAGCCCATGGGGGTGCTCGGCGCACGGCTGGAGCTTCATCAAATCGACGACATTGACGACCCGCACCCGAACTTCGGGGAGCGCTGCGCGCAGGATGGATACAGCTGCCAATATCTCAAGCGTCGGCGTATCGCCGCAGCTTGCCATGACCACATCCGGCTCGCCGTCCTGGTCGTTACTGGCCCAGGACCAGATGCCGATTCCTTGGGCGCAGTGCGATGCTGCCGCCTCGATCGTCAGCCATTGCGGCAGGGCGTGCTTGCCGGCAATCACGACGTTGACATAGTGGCGGCTGCGCAGGCAGTGATCCATGACCGAGAGCAGGCAGTTGGCATCGGGCGGCAGATAGGCGCGCACGATGTCCGCCTTCTTGTTAGTGACATGGTCGAGAAAGCCCGGATCCTGATGGGTAAAGCCATTATGGTCCTGCTGCCACACGTGCGACGAGAGCAGATAATTGAGTGATGCGATATCGCGGCGCCAGGGGAGCTCAGAGGTGACCTTGAGCCATTTGGCATGCTGGCTGAACATGGAATCCACGATCCGGATGAAAGCCTCATAGCTGTTGAACACCCCATGCCGCCCGGTGAGCAGATAGCCCTCCAGCCAGCCCTGGCTCTGATGCTCGCTCAACATGGAGTCGAGTACCCGGCCCGACGGCGCAAGAAATTCGTCATTAGCCTCGATGCCGGCCTCCCACTGCCTGCCGGTCACCTCAAACACGGCGCCCAGCATGTTGGAGAGCGTCTCGTCAGGGCCAAAGATGCGGAAGTTCCGGGCCGACTCATTAAGCGAAAGGACGTCGCGCAGATAAGGGCCAAGCGTACCCATGTCCGACACTGCGACTGCACCTGGCGTCGGGACATCGACGGCGTAGGACCGATAGTCTGGAAGGCGCAGATCGCGCAGAAGCATCCCGCCATTGGCATGCGGATTTGCTCCCATCCTTCGATCTCCTGTCGGTGCCAGGGCCGCCAATTCAGGTATGAGCCGACCCTTGCCGTCGAACAGTTCTTCAGGCCGATAGCTCTTCATCCAGGCTTCGAGCGCGGCCACATGACCCGCATGGTTCGCGTCGACCAGCAGCGGCACCTGGTGCGATCGGAACGTGCCTTCGATGGGAATGCCATCGACCTGGACAGGACCCGTCCATCCCTTGGGCGAGCGCAGGACGATGACCGGCCAGCGTGGCCGATGGGTCGATTTCCCTGATCGGGCATCAGACTGGTACTGGCGAATGTCGGCGATTGCCGCGTCCATGACGTCGGCCATGCGCCGATGCATCGTATCGGGATCGCTCCCCTCGACGAACCGCGGCGACCAGCCGCATCCTTCGAGGAAATAGGCCAGGTCATCGCCGTCGATGCGCGCCAATAGGGTAGGATTGCTGATCTTGTAGCCGTTAAGATGCAGGATCGGCAGCACGGCACCATCGCTCACAGGGCTGAGGAATTTGTTCGACTGCCAGGCGGTCGCGAGCGGGCCGGTTTCTGCCTCGCCATCGCCGACCACGCAGGCAACAATCAGATCGGGATTGTCAAACGCTGCGCCAAAGGCATGGCTCAGCGAATAGCCAAGCTCTCCGCCTTCATGGATCGATCCCGGCGTGGTCGGGGCGACATGGCTCGATATGCCGCCGGGAAAGGAGAATTGGGTAAAGAGCTTCTTGAGCCCTGCCTCGTCCTGGCTGATGTTGGGATATATCTCGCTGTAGCTGCCCTCAAGATAGGTGTTGCCCACTAGCGCCGGCCCGCCATGGCCGGGGCCGGCAATGTAGATCATGCTGAGATCTTGTGCTTTGATTACCCGGTTGAGATGCACATAGATAAAATTCTGGCCAGGCGTGGTGCCCCAATGACCGACGATCAGGGGCTTCACATGGTCGAGCGTCAGCGGCTCGCGGAGCAAGGAATTGTCGTAAAGATAGAGCTGCCCGACCGACAGATAATTGGCGGCGCGCCAGTAGGCATCGATGAGAGCGAGCTCGTCGGCGTCGATATTGCTCGGGACAATTGCCGGAATGTCATCTGCGGCCGCGGCTTCGCGCTTGAAGAGGCGTACATCCATAGTCTCGCGATCCCGATGCTTTGGGCAATGGCCAGCCTGGCCCTCCCGAAAGCATGAAGATAGCGGCGGCACAGGGCAGAATTGCAGGCTCGGAAACTACTCACACGATGATAGAGCCTAAATTTGCGGGTTCAAATTGCCCGTCCGACTGGGGAATCTATATTTCCTAAGGGTTGCGCTGTGGCGACAAGGCCGCACATCTTCCGCGCCGCTTCACTGACCTCTTCCATATATTGGAGGAAGAAGCGTTCGCTCAGCCCCTCGTTGATCCGCGAAAAATGCGAATGCTGCGTTGACGCCATCGAGAAGGCTTTCTTAAGATAATGATCGAAGACATTTATCAGCGACTGCCACTCCCCTTCCTCGTCAAGCCAGATCTGGGAGTTTCCCGATGAGGTGAAGCTTAGAAGATGCGCGCCAATCATGTGCGAGCTGGCGTCGCGCACGCGCAAGGCCCGAAAGGAAAAGTCTGATCCCAAGACACGGTCGACATAACCCTTGAGCATCGCGGGCGGCGTTCCAAACCAGATCGGATAGACAAAAACCAGCACAGCCGCGTTGGCTATGATGTCGAGTTCATGGGCAATATGGGGAGACTCGAAGAATGTTTTCGAACCCGGCTGTTCATTGGCCTGCAGAACCGGATCGAATTTCATGGCGTAGAGATCGCGCAGTACCGCCTCCTGGCCGGCGTCTTCGACGACTGCGCAATATCTGTCAGCTACGGCTGCGTTGAAGCTATCCCGCTCGGGATGGCACAAAATGACGACATGCTTGGGTCTGTTCATATCCGTCATGCTGGGCCTCCTGGCGGGTTCGCGCAGCAAGCTGTCATCCTCCAAACATGCCGTTGCAAGCATCGGAAAACCCCTAGTGTCCACCCGTGGGCTTGGGATGGATCATCGCCTCGAGCAAAGCATCGATCGAGATGACAGCCACTGTCGTGAAGCTGTCGGCGATCGCATAGGGCAGTATCAGGCTTCTACCATTCAAGAGTGCGCCGCAGCTATAGACTACATTGGGCACATAGCCGTCGCGTTCCTGTGGGCTTGGACGCAGGAGCGGCGTCGCCAGCCGACCGATGACCTTTGTCGGATCCTGTTTGTCGAGCAGGCAGGCGCCTATGCAATAATTGCGCACCGGCCCCACGCCGTGGATCAGAACCAGCCATCCCTCGTCGATCTCGATTGGCGAGCCGCAATTGCCGAGCTGCACGAACTCCCAGACCCAACGCGGCGAGAGGATTTTGATGCCCGCGTCCCAGGTGTAGAGATCGTTCGACTTCAAGAGCCAGATATTCTCATGGTCGAGGCGACCGAGCATGACATATTGACCGTCGATCCGGCGGGGGAACAGCGCCATCCCTTTGTTGACGGCGGCGGGACCATGGAGCGGCGTGAGTTCAAACGTCTGAAAATCGGTAGTTCTGAGCAGTTCTGAGCGGATGTCCTCGCCACTAAAGGCCGTGTAGGTTCCCAGATAAGTAGGGTTGCCCTCCTCGTCCACGAACCGCACCATCCGCAAATCCTCGATGCCGTGCCGTTGCCGGAAGGTCGTGGGAAAAATGACGATCTCCGACAGGCTCTGGCTCTCTTTACAAAGCAGCCGGACGCCAGGATCGCCGGGCGCCCCACCTGGCATATTCTCGATGCGGGGCGAAATAGCCTGAAGGCTGGCCGGATCAATGCTGACTATCCCCTCTCCCGTGCACAGACCCGTGCGAAAGGTGATAGAGGAAACATGCCCCTCCCCCACACCGCGCAAGGACAGGATGAAGCGGACTGCGCCTTTCGCCACGTTCCTCTGATCGGGATGCGCCACGATACTGGGATTGAACAGGGCCGCAGCCTCGAACGAATATTCTTCACAAAAATAGGCGCCGATAAGATGCGCCTGCGCCGTGCTCACGGCACGCGGATCGATCATCTGGCCATTGACTTCGTGATAGCGGCGCAAGAGCATATCCTCGATATTGCGATGGCGGTTGGACAGGCTGGCGACCACCCGTTCCAATTCTTCCGCAAGTTCGCTGTGCTCCAAGTTAAGAACGCGATTGGCGAGGCACTGCGCCCGCGTCGGGTCCGTGCATCCGGCGCGTGGCGGATCGTCAGCCGGGATGAAAGGCCTGATGACCACTCGCGTGGGATCTGCGCGCAATTGCACCGGCAGATGCGTCACTATGAGATCCACAGGCCTTTGGCCCCTTAAAAAAAAGCGGGAAACTGAAAGGACGGTTTTGCTTACGGCGATTGCGGCGAGCCACCGCGCTGGTCATGATCGGCAGAACCGGTCCGCGATAGGCTCGGAAACTACCCAGCGCCTGAGTGTTTTCCGAAGCTCCCGGCCTTTCCCGATGAAGAGCAAGAGTGTGGAGCATAATCGCTTCAGTCCCGATCCGCGCCAGCAGGCACGGCATCGCCAGCCGCCCACCGCGCGATCGAGAGATTAAATGGCTGATAGTTCCCTTCTTGCCATGTTCATGGCCTTGTTTGCTATCACTGCGCCAATCGCTGCCGTTCCGCTGTTCGTCGCGGCTACAGAAGGACAGTCGGACGGGCAACGACGGACGACGGCGATGATCGCTGCGGCGACCTTCCTGTTGGCAGCGATGGTGGCGTTGTTCGCCGGGAACGCCGCCCTCGCCTTCTTTGGGGTCGATGTAGCTGCCTTGCGGCTGGCCGGCATGGCTGTCGTCGCCGTTATAGGATGGCAAATGATCAACGCGCCGACGGTGGCCGCAGAGCCGCCAGGCGCTGCCGGATCGCAGCATCTCCACGCAGCGTCCAATACCCGGATCGTGCAAGCCGGCGCACAAGGCCGTCCATCGCCTTCGCCGCTTAGCATCGGCGTCACGCCGCTTGGCTTTCCCATTTATGCCGGACCCGGTGTCCTGTCAGTCGTTGTCGCCTGGGGCAGCGGCCCGGGAGCCCGTTTACATGATTGCAATCGCCGCCATCCTCGCCAACGCTGCTCTCATTCTCGGCCTCAACCTTGCGGCGACCCCGATCACGCGCATCATTGGCGCAGAGGCGTTGCTGGTAACCGAGAAGCTGTTCGGCCTCGTCGTCGTCGCGATCGCGGTGGGTGGTATGGCAAGCGCCCTCCTCATATTATTTCCCGGTCTGCAGAGCGTTACACGATGATGCGTTGGCCCCAATATCGCCGCCGGCCAGAAACGCACTCGCCAAGGCCGATCACGGAAATACGCTGTGGCGACCCGCTCCTGGGCGAGAGACGCCAGGACGGGGCGCGGCGATGAAGCGCCTGGTTGCGTTCGATCTTGACGGTACGCTTGCTGAAAGCAAGCAGGCGGTCGACGCCGAAATGGCATCGCTTCTGGCGCGACTGACGCACAGGCTAAGCGTTGCGGTTATTTCCGGCGGTGACTGGCCGCAATTCGAGGTCCAGCTTCTCGCGCAACTGGGCAAGGACGCCAATCTCACCCGTCTCTTTCTCATGCCTACCTCAGGCACCAAGCTTTACCGTTACAAGGACATATGGCGACAAATCTATGCGGACGCTCTGAGCGAGAGCGAGCGACATAAGATCGTCGGTTCGCTTGAAGCAATCGTCGCTGCTTTAGGCTTTGCGCAGGAGAGGAGCTGGGGTGCCAGGATCGAGGACCGGGGCACCCAGATCACGTTCTCAGGCCTTGGCCAGGAGGCTCCGCCAGCCGCCAAGCTGGCTTGGGATCCGACCTTCGCAAAGCGGCAAAAGGTACAGGCGATGCTCACCCCGCTTATCCCGGGTTTTGTGGTGAGAATCGGCGGCTCGACTTCGGTCGACATCACGCGCGAAGGTGTGGACAAAGGCTATGGGATCACGAGGCTGGCAAAGGCCGCCGATCTTGCGCTTTCCGATATATTGTTCATGGGCGACGCCCTTTATCCCGGCGGCAACGACTATGCGGTACGTGGTGCTGGCGTGGACTGCATCGCGGTACGCGATGTCGAAGAAACCAAACATATTCTCGAGGCTGTCCTGCTTTGCGGGTAATGATCGGCGTACGTCCGCATGCGCGGCTAAAGTTGAGTAGTTTCCGAGGCTGCCGGCGACAGGCCTGCAAAGGCTAGGAAAAGACGCTGCAGGAAACGGCACGACCGCTTCCCATGCCTTTAGCAAGATGAGGATATCATGGAAAAACCCGAAGCCGTCGTTGCTGTCTTCTCCGATCATGCCGCAGCCGAGGCCGCCGTTAGAAAGCTCAATCTTGGCGGCTTCGATATCAAACATCTCAGTGTCGTGGGCAAAGGCTACCATGTCGACGAGCAGGTCGTGGGCTTCTACAATCAGGGCGACCGCGTCCGGTTCTGGGGGACAAGGGGCGCTTTGTGGGGCGGCCTTTGGAGCCTGTTCTTTGGGGGCGTCTTTCTTACGCTCCCGGTCGTTGGTCCCGTGATCATGCTCGGCTATCTGGCGGCGACCGCCGTGTCGGTCATCGAGGGGGCCGTCCTTGTCGGCGGCACGAGCGCGCTCGCAGCAGCGCTCTATGGGCTGGGGATCCCCAAGGACAGCGTGCTTGCCTATGAAACGGACATCAAGGCGGACGCATTTCTGGTCATGGCCCACGACACACCGAGCCGGATCGCGCTTGCCAAGGCTATCCTTGAAACAGCCGACGTCACGCGTGTCGACGTCCATGCCGCGACGCCCGACGCGCAGAAGAAACTCGAACTTGTGCACGATCATGATTGAGGTCCGGCATGTCTTCGTCCCGCATGGGAGCTGATCCGCCAAACGGCACTATCCTTGTATTCAACGCAGGGTCGTCCAGCCTGAAGTTCGCGCTTTTCGCCGGCGTCCCTGCCTTGGGTACGCTGATGCGGGGCGAGGTTACCGGTCTGGGCGAAAATCCGCATCTGGTGGCGCACGATGCCGCCGGTGTTCGTGTGGCCGATCAGCAATGGTCAGAGACAGGTGAGCAGGCTTTCAGCTCCGCGCTGGACGGCTTGCTTGCGCTGGTAGAGGCTATGCCGGGTCATGACCGTCTCGCGGCCGTGGGCCATCGCATCGTCCACGGGGGCGCTGACCATATCGCGCCCGAGTTGGTGACGCAGCCGCTGCTGGCCGCGCTCGAGACCCTCTTTCCGCTCGATCCGATCCATATGCCCCATAATCTTGCGCCGATCCGCGCCTTGGCCAAAGCACGCCCCGATCTGAGCCAAGTCGCCTGTTTCGACACGGCCTTCCATCACACGATGCCGCGCCTTGCCCAGCACTTTGCCCTCCCGCGCGCCATCACCGATGCAGGGGTCAGGCGTTACGGATTTCATGGCCTTTCCTACGAATATATTGCCTGCCGTCTGGCGGCAGATAGTCCAGCCCTCGCCAACGGGCGCGTCATCGTCGCGCATCTTGGCGCGGGCGCGAGCCTATGCGCGCTCGACAAATGCGTGAGCATCGCCACCACTTTTGGCATGAGCGTGCTGGACGGCCTGATGATGGCGACGCGATGCGGCAGTCTGGACCCGGGCGCCATTCTCTATCTGCTCAGGCTTGGACATCAGCCAGCCGACATCGAGGACATGCTCTACAATCGCTCGGGTTTGCTCGGCGTCTCCGGGATCAGCAGCGACATCCGCGTCCTGCTGGCCAGCAAGGCACCGCAGGCACGCGAAGCGATCGACCTCTTCACCTATCGGGTCGCGCTCGACATTGGTGCGATGACGAGCGCTCTTGGCGGCCTCGACGGCATCGTCTTCACAGCCGGGATTGGAGAACATGCGCCCGCTATCCGCACGGCCGTGTGCGAAAGGCTGCAATGGCTCGGCTTGGCGCTTGATGAGGCTGCCAATGACGCAGGGTCATCCCGCATCAGCATGACAAGCAGCAAGATCGACGTTCGCGTCATGGCGACCGACGAGGAAGCCATGATCGCACACCATAGCCTCGCCATAACCTGCAGTGCCAATGTCGCCCGAGCATCGGAGCCTACAGGCTAGCCGAACCCTTGTCCTGAAGCATTCTGAACACCGCCGGGAGACAATCTGGCAGATCCTCGGCAAGCAGGCCCGGCCCAAATTCCGCAGCTGCGGCGCCGTGCAGCCAGACGGCGGCCGCAGCGGCGAGAAAGGGGGGCATGCCCTGCGCAAGCAGCCCAAGGACAATACCTGCCAATACATCGCCAGCACCCGCCGTCGCCAGGCTGGGTGGCGCATTGGCGTTGATGATGGCCTGTCCATCGGGTGCGGCGATGACGGTGTCGCTGCCCTTGAGGATGACAATGGCGCCGCTTGCTGAGGCCGCAGCGCGCGCACGCGTCAATCGGTCGCCGCTGGTCTGGAACAGGCGAGCATATTCGCCGTCATGCGGCGTCAGCACACAGGGGCCAATAATGGCTTTAGTCAGCGCCTCTCTATCATCCTGGAACAGCGTGAGTGCGTCTGCATCGAGAACGACCGGCCGGCCGGTGGCGAGCATCGCCAGCGTTATGGCGTGCGTCTCGACGGTGATGCCGGCGCCAGGGCCTATGAGCATGGCCGAAATCCGCTGGTCGCCAAGCATTTCATGCATCTCGTCAGGGCTCGCAATGGGATGCACCATGATACTCGTCAGCGCGGCTGCATAGACCGGCAGCGCAACAGGCGCGACCGCTACTGTGGTAAGGCCAGCGCCTGTCCGTGCAGCAGCGCGGGCGGCCATTCGGGCGGCTCCGGTCGCAGGATAACCGCCCCAGATGAGGGCATGTCCGCGGCTATATTTGTTGCTGCCATCGACCGGGCAAGGCAGCGCACCGCGCCAGAGGGACGGCCCGTTCTCGAAAATGTCCGGCCCGAGCGCTTCGAGCACGGCCGCAGGCGTGCCGATATCCGCGACGACCACATCACCACATAGCCGTTTGCCAGGAAGCAGGAGGTGGCCGGGTTTCTTCCGAAAGAAGGTGACGGTCATCGCCGATGCGATCGCCCCTAAGGCAAGGCCGCTGTCACCCATTACGCCGCTGGGAACATCGATTGCAACGATCGGTATGCCCCGAGTGACCGACGCCGCCAGGATTTCTGCGGCGACTCCCTGCAGGGGGCGGTCCAGTCCCGCGCCAAATAGCGCATCGACAACCAGTTCGGCACCATCGAGAACTGCACCATCCAATGGGGCGATCGAACCCTGCCAACGATCCGCATTCGTTTTTGCTTCGCCTTTCAGCTGCTCGCGTCTCCCAAGTAGGGCCAGTCGCACGGACCAGCCAGCATCGCCAAGCAGACGTGCCACGACGAAACCGTCGCCGCCATTATTGCCGGGCCCGCACAGGACGCTGACGGGCCGTGCCGTCCAGCGTCCTGTAATCGCCCGTGCAACCGCGGTGCCTGCATTCTCCATAAGTTCGAGCGAGGAGATGCCAGATACGAGCGCCAGGCGATCCGCCTCCCCCATCTGGTGAACAGTCAGAAGGGCGCGGGAAAGGTCCATGCCGATGTCCGTTATGCGCTGGTAAAGTCAAGGACGACCCGGGACGGAACGTCGCCGCGCTCGAGCCGATGAAATATATCATTTATCGCGGACAGCGGCTGCAACTCGATGTCGGCTTTCACTTTCCCTTCAGCGGCAAACGCCAAGGCCTCGGCCATATCCTTGCGCGTTCCTACAAACGATCCGCGGATGGTGATGCAGTTGGCCACGACGTCAAACAGGGGCACCGGAAACTCGCCTGGCGGCAGGCCGACGAGAACACATGTCCCATGCTTGCGCGTCATCGCGACGCCTTGGTTGAATGCTACGAGCGAGGGCGCGGTGATGAGGACACCATGAGCGCCGCCGCCGGTATCCTCCTTCAGCACCTGAGCGGGATGCCCATATTTCGCGTTTATGGTGAGGTCGGCGCCAAGGCGGGTGGCGTGCGCGAGCTTGCCATCGTCGATATCGACGGCGCAGACCTTGAGGCCCATCGCCTTGGCATATTGGATGGCCAGATGCCCAAGGCCACCTGCACCCGATATGGCGATCCATTCGCCCGGCTTCGCGCCCGTTTCCTTGATGCCCTTATAGGTAGTGATCCCCGCGCAGATAAGCGGCGCGGCTTCCTTCGGGCCCAGTCCCTTGGGGATATGGGCGACATAGTTGGGATCGGCGACAACATATTCGGCAAAACCGCCATCGCGCGTATAGCCGCCAAATTCCGCGTCAGCGCAGACGGTTTCCCAGGAGGACAGGCAATATTCGCAATGCCCGCAGGCGGAATAGAGCCAGGGCACGCCGACCCTATCGCCTTCCTTCACGACGGACACGCCGGCACCCAAAGCTACGACGATGCCAATGGCTTCATGGCCCGGCGTGAAGGGCAGGCTGGGTTTGATGGGCCAATCGCCTTTGGCGGCATGAAGATCGGTATGACAGACCCCGCACGCCTCGACTTTGACCAGGATCTGGCCTGGCCCTGCCTCGGGAATGTCGCAGGATCGAAGCACGAGCGGTTGTCCGAACTGTTCGACGAAGGCGGCTTGCATCTGGGCCATGGGATATCCTTTAGTGAAGGGAAGAGATCAGGCGGCGACGGAAAGACCGAGCCCGCGCACGGCTTCGATCATCTTGGCGAGGACGGCCTGGGCGTCGCCATAGACCATGTTGCAATTATCCCCTTCGACGCGGCTATTGACGATGCCGGCATAGCCCTTCTCTTCGCCACGGTCAGGACCGCGAGCACCACATCGGCGTCGCCAACCAGCGCCTCCTGATCCACGGCAATCGCAACCCCTGCATAGGCAGTGTCGGGAAGGTCGATGCCGCTCCCGGCCACGCTTTCCATATGGAAGCCTGCCGCCCAGCTGGACGATCTTTGGGACGAGCCCTGGAACGAGCGCCACACGACGCTGATGGGTCTGCGTTTCCTTGAGGACGGTGATATTCACGTACATGTCGATGCTCCGATTGCGGGCCGATGATTGCGCGACCTTGGGCTAAGCTGGCGCCTGTAGGTCGGCTGTCCGCACGAGCTTTTTGTTGACGAAGGCCTGGATGCCCATGTCGCCAAGTTCCCGGCCATAGCCTGAGTTCTTGATGCCGCCGAACGGCAGCTCGGCATCTGACCAGCTGATATTGTTGATAAACATCATGCCTGTATCGACGCGGCTTGCGACCCGCTGGCCCCGCTGGACATCTGCGGTGAACACCGATCCGCCCAGTCCAAAGTCGGAGTCATTGGCAAGCGCGATCGCCGCATCCTCGTCCTTCACGGTAAACAGCATGGCGACGGGTCCAAAAAACTCGTCACGAAACGCAGGATTGTCGGGCTCCACGTCCGTCAATATGGTCGGCTGCATATAGGCGCCCGGCCGATCGACACGTTTGCCGCCCATAACCAG
The DNA here is from genome assembly GCF_002312805.1 of Sphingobium sp. D43FB. Classification (GTDB taxonomy): domain Bacteria; phylum Pseudomonadota; class Alphaproteobacteria; order Sphingomonadales; family Sphingomonadaceae; genus Sphingobium. The sequence continues at coordinate 112,407 of NZ_NMUA01000010.1, forward strand.
CTTGGCACCATGTGCGATGGCCGTATCGACCTGTGCGAGTAGATCGGTCAGCGCGGATTCGGTAGAAAGCGGCCCGAGGGTGGTTGCTACATCCATCGGATCGCCAGCCACGAGGGTACCAAGCGCTGCCTGGAATTTCGCTTGGAAGGCTGCGGCGAGAGGCTCTACGATAATGAAGCGCTTGGCCGCGCAGCATGTCTGGCCGGTATTGTACATGCGGCCCCAGACCGCCCATTTCACCGCGAAATCGAGATCCGCATCCTCCAGCACGATGAAGGCATCGCTCCCGCCCAGCTCCATCGAGGAGGGCTTGAGATTCTGTCCGGCCCGCGCCGCGATGCTACGGCCCGCTGCGACACTGCCGGTCAGCGCGACGCCCTTGATCCGCGGATCATCGACCACGGCGTTCGACTGCGCGTGCGAGATCAGAAGATTGGTATAGAGGCCAACGGGCGCGCCGGCGTCGATCCACAGTTGTTCAAACGCAATCGCACATTGCGGCACGCAGCCTGCATGCTTCACCAACAGAACATTGCCGGCCATCAGATGCGGTCCGGCCACCCGGGCAAGCTGATAATAGGGGAAGTTCCACGGCTCCACGCCGAAGATCATCCCGATCGGGCTGCTCTCCATATGGGCCGCGCCAATGATCGGATCGAGCTTGACAGGTGCCAGGAAGCGCTCGGCATTCTCGGCATAATAGGTAAGAATATTAGAGCTGAATTCGACCTCGCCCCGTGCCTCGTCGATCCGCTTGCCCATCTCCAGCGTCATCGTGCGCGCAAAGGCATCGACCCGCTCGTGCAGCAACGCTGCTGCCTTAGTGACGATGGTCGCCCGCTCGGCATAGCTCGTCTTTTTCCAGCTCTCGAAGCATGAAGCGGCCAGCGCGAGCTTGGCTTCAAGCTCGGCGTCGGAAATTTCCGCGAACGACTGCATTAGCGTGCCGTTCGCCGGGTTGATGCTTTGATAGGTCATGAAAAGGTCGTCCTTGAAGAGGAGCTCTGGCACTGATCTGGCAATCAGGTGGAGATTATGACCTTGAGCGCGGAGGTTTTGGCCGCATTGGCAAACGTCTCGTAGGCGTCGAGGATCTGATCGAGTTTGAAGCGGTGCGTGATCAGCAAGGTCGGGTCGATCTTGCCGGACCCCAGGCTCTTGAGGAGCATCGGTGTGCTGACCGTATCGACGAGCCGCGTGGTGATGGTGATGTTGCGGTCCCACAGATTTTCCAGATGCAGGTCCACCTTGGTGCCGTGAACGCCGATATTGGCGATGACGCCACCGGGCGCTACGATCTGCTGGCACAGCTCGAAAGTCGCCGGAATGCCGACCGCTTCGATCGCGGTATCGACGCCCCGGCTGCCGGTCATTGCCATCAAGGCCTGGCGGGCATTGCCGTCGCTGCTGTTGATTACGTCCGTAGCGCCGAACGTCTTTGCGACTGCAAGCCGGTTGTCATCAAGGTCGATCATGATCATCTGCGCAGGCGAATAGAATTGCGCGGTAAGGAGGGCTGCCAGCCCGATCGGGCCAGAGCCTACAATGGCGACACTTGCCCCCGGCTGCACCTTTCCGTTCAACACGCCGCATTCAAAGCCTGTGGGCAGTATGTCGCTCAGCATGACGAGCGCCTCCTCATCAGCCCCTTGCGGGATCGGATAGAGGCTGGTGTCGGCATAGGGAATGCGCACAAATTCGGCTTGGGTGCCATCGATGCTGTTGCCGAGGATCCAGCCGCCCGTCGTACAGTGAGAGTATATCTGCCGACGACAATAGTCGCATTTACCGCAGGCTGTGATGCACGAAATCAGGACATGATCGCCGGGTTTGAAGCTCGATACCCCCGCCCCAACGGCCTCGATGACACCCACGCCTTCATGACCCAATATCCGGCCCGGCGCGCAGCTCGGCACATCGCCCTTGAGGATATGGAGGTCGGTCCCGCAGATCGTGGTCTTGGCGACCCGTACAATCGCATCGGTCGGTGCGAGGATCGCAGGATTGGGACGATCCTGCAGCGATTTGCGGCCAGGGCCGTCATACACAAGTGCTTTCATGATCGAACGTCCCATAGGTTTGAATGGCCCGCCCGTCGTCGCGTCCAAGACGCATTGCCGGGAAGGATTTCGCCGTAACGGCAAGGCGTTCGGCTGGCTGGTCCGACTATAGAAGTTGACGGTTTGCCCGGCAGGGTCGGAAACTACTCAAGATCGGCAGAGCCCGATCTACCCCCCTCAGCGCACTTGCGGAGCAAGCATCCCGCTGCGCCGATCGCTCGTCGCGACCCAGCGATATAAGCGCGGCCCATTGAGTAATTTCCGAGCCTTTCGGATCGGTTCGCCCCCGCGCTACGAGCGGACCTTACGCTTGTTGAGGTCGGGCGCGCGGTTCGGGCGTCCCAATATTGCACGATGACGGAGATGCGATTCATGACCCAGCGTCAGGCCGTACCCGACCCACGGACGCAATCGGGATCGCGCCTGCCCGCGAGCGGGACCAGCAGGGGCGAGCCGCCATTCTGGACGCAGTCGGTCGACGCCCTTTGCGCCGCGCTCCAGTGCGGGCGGGATGGGCTTACGGTCGCGCAAGCGGCGTCGCGGCTGGACCAACATGGCCCCAATGCCGACGCGAAGGTCAAACCGGTCAACATCGTTCGCGCTGTCGCGCGCCGCCTGCTCGAGCCCCTATCCCTCATCCTGCTGGCTGCAGCCTTGTTGTCGACTGCGACCGGAGACATAGTGGGTGGGTCGATCATCGCGGTCATTCTGATCGTGTCGATCGGCCTCGATACGGCGCAGGAGGGCCATGCTGTCCGCGCCGCCGACGTGCTGCGGCAATCGGTCGCGCTGACCGCGGAGGTTCGGCGGGACGGCGCCTTCGTGCAGGTACCGGTCGAGACAGTGGTTCCGGGCGATCTCATCCGGGCGCGTGCTGGCGATATCATCCCGGCAGATGCGCTTGTGATAGAGAGTACCGCCTTCACCGCCAACGAGGCGGCGCTCACCGGCGAGCCCTATCCCGTCGAGAAGAGGTCGGGAGCGGTTACGGCACTGTCGGCGAGCCAGGCCACCGGTGCGCTGTTCCGTGGCGCGGTCGCCCAGACCGGCGAGGCCGTCGCGCTGGTGGTGGCGACCGGGCGCGCGACGATCTTCGGTGCGGCCGCCGATGCGCTGGGAGCAGCCGCCACGGCGTCGCCCTTTCAACGGGACCTGCGCGCCTATGGCCTGCTGACTGCGCGCCTCACAATGGCGCTCGTCGTCATCGTCCTCGCCACGAGCGTCTTCTTCGGACGGCCAGTCCTGCAGTCGCTTCTCTTTGCCGTCGCCCTTGCCGTGGGCCTCACGCCAGAACTCCTGCCAATGATCACGACCGTCACCCTGTCGCGCGGCGCGATGCGCATGGCACGGCGCAAGGTGATCGTAAAACGGCTCGCGTCCATCCATGATCTGGGCGCCATGACGATATTGTGCACCGACAAGACCGGAACGCTGACCTCAGCGCAAATCACGCTCGCGCACAGCCTTTCCCACGCGGGCCAGGAGGACGCGAGACCGGCCCATCTGGGCGCTATTGCTGCCATTCTGGGCGGCGATCGGGGCGCGCTGGACGCGGCGCTTGTTGCAGGGGATCCCAAGGCTGACGAGGGCTGGACGTCGCTGGGTCGGCATGCGTTCGATTTCTCCCGGCGTCTGGGATCGGTGCTGGCGAGTGGCACGGAGGGCACCATGCTGATCGCCAAGGGCGCGCCCGAGGCAATCTTGGCGCTCTGCGCCGGATACCGGCAAGAGGGTCTGGTTGTAGCGATGAGCGTGACCGATCGCGCCGCCGCGCTTGCTCAGGTCCGCGCGCTGGCCGAGAAGGATGGCCTTCGCTCTATTGCCATCGCCTCGCGGCCATGGGTCGGCGCGGCGCATGATCCAGGAACGGCGGACGAGGCCGATCTCGTGTTCGAGGGCATCTGCGCGTTTGACGATCCACCAAAGCCAACGGCCGCAGCGGCCATCGCCCGGCTGAAGGCGGCGGGGATAGGTCTGAAAATTCTTTCAGGCGACGATCCCGTCGTCGTTCGCAGGCTCGCGACGCTGGTGGGCCTCAACGCCGCAACGGTCCTCTCTGGCACCGACATCGCGCATCTGAGCGACGATGCGCTTGCCGTGCAGGTCCGTTTGGTGGACGCCTATGGCCGTCTTGCGCCTGACCAGAAATCACGGATCGTCCGCGCGCTACAAGCAGGAGGCGCGGTGGTGGGCTATCTTGGTGATGGCATCAACGATGCACCAGCCCTCAAAGCTGCGGATATAGGGCTGTCGGTGTCCGGAGCCGTCGGCGTAGCGCAGGCCGCCGCCGACATGATACTCCTCGATCAGGATCTTGCCGTGGTGGGCGATGGCGTGGAAGAAGGCCGACGGACATTTGCCAATATCCTTAAATATGTCCGGATGGGCGCAAGCTCGAATTTCGGCAACATGCTCTCAATGGCGGTCGCCTCACTGTTCCTGCCCTTCCTGCCGATGTTGCCGACGCAAATCCTGCTCAACAACCTGCTCTACGATATCTCCGAGATTGGCATACCGTTCGACACCGTTCGGCCGGAAGCCGTAGCCCGGCCGCAGATATGGGATATGCGCGCCCTCATCCGGTTTGCCGCAATCATGGGTCCGCTATCGTCGGCGTTCGATCTGCTGACGTTCGGCGGCCTGATCTTCCTGTTCGACGCATCGCCGCCGGAGTTTCGGACAGCCTGGTTCCTGGAATCGATGGCGACCCAGATACTGGTCATCTTCATTATCCGAACCAATGGGCGGCCCTGGGCCGATCTGCCTCGCCCAATACTGGCCGTGACATCGCTCGGCGCGCTTTTGGTTGCGGTCGTCCTGCCCTTCACGCCGGCGGCGCCACTTCTCAGCTTCCAGGTCCCCCCGCTGGCGATGACGGGCGGCATCATGCTTCTGGTGATCGCCTATCTCTTCTGCGCAGAGCTGCTCAAGCAGGCGGCGATCCGACCTTTCGCTAAGCATCAAGCGAGACGACATCGGGCCAATTAGCGCATTCAGGCGAGCCGCCGTAAGTTTGACCGATCCGCGCTACGCGGTAGCCCGCCTCGCCTGCGCAATCCCACCCATCAAGCCGCTGAGGTTGAACGGCTTGGCGACAATGATCGCGTCTTTCACCTGTTCCCTGATCAGCTGGGGGTCCCCGGTAGTATAGAAATGCGGTATGAACCCATGTGCAAGGATCTGCCGCATCGCAGATACGCCGGTCCCCTCGCTAAGATTGGCGTCGACGATCATCAGGTTCGGCTTGTAGCGCTCTGCTGCAGCCACTGCTTCATCTTCGGTGCCAGCTATAGCTAGCACGTCATAGTCCATGCCGATCAACAGGTCAGCCAGGTCCATGGCGATCAGGGCATCATCCTCGACGAGGACGATACGCAAACGCTCTGTCATCGGACATCTTCGCCCGCGCCGCCTTCATAGACCCAGTTGGCGATGGCACCTCTCGTCGGCGCTGCCGCCGGGCCTTGGTCCGCGACCTTCGAGGACCGGGTTTCGACAGGGACTTGACGATTCGCCTTCCCGTCACGAAGTCGACCTTGAAGGGGCAGGCGAGCCTCAAGCGGGCACATTATGCGACTCGATGAACCAGAGTTGCTTGTCGGTGGTGCGCGAAACCTCTGTAAAGAGGTCCGCAGTGTCGACATCGCCAAAGGCGGTGGCTTCACCGATCGCGCCACGGGCCGATGTCCCAAAGGCGGCGAGCGCCGCGGCGATAGCCCCAAGATGCATTTCCTCCTGGCCGACGCCCAGCAGATAGGGTGGCAGGAAAGATCGCTCGGCTGCCACCTGCAATGTGCCCTTGGCGACCCCACCGAGGCCGCCAACACGCTCTGCGATGACGTCCGACATCGCTTCTGCCTCGACCGAGATTCGATCGAACAGCTCATGGATCGCAATGAAAGCGGGACCGCGCACGTTCCAGTGCGCCTGCTTGAGCTGCGCGTGCAAATCGATCGCCGCTGCGAGATGTTTGTTCAACAGGTCTATCGACTGCCCGCGGATCTGCTCGGGCAAACTGTTCTGCGTTGGAAACATGATCGCTTCTCCTGGCCGCCATTGCGGTAGCTCGATGCTGGCGCACGCCGGATGGCGCGGACAGCGATGGGGGTTCGCGGCTATCACTGCCCCAGGTCGCGCCATTTCCTCAGCATCGGAAACTACTCAAGCCGCTGGTGTGTTGACCATGGTGCGTTGACCCCTGAGTGCCGTTTCTCGCGAAGTCGTGAAGGGTATGCCTCAACATGTGCTACCCCTTGTCACATCCACCAGCAGAGATCGGTCATGTCTATGGCGACGAAAAAAGTTCCGGCCATCGCGCTGCAGGGCAATAGCGCACCTCCCGAACCGCCTGTTTCGATCAAGGACGCCGCGCTTCCACTACTAGCGCGCGGCCCTCCGCCGGTCATGCCGGTTGTCGCAATCGGGGCCTCGGCGGGAGGCCTCGATGCAGCCTGCAAGCTGATTGGCGCACTCCCGGTGCAGTCCGGAATGACCTTCATCATCGTTCAACATCTAGATCCGACCCATGAAAGCCTGCTGGGAGACCTCCTGGCCGAACACACGATGATGAAGGTCACGGAGGCGACCGATGGGCGCCTTCTCCTCCCCAACGAAATCTATATCATTCCCCCGGCGCGCTATTTGTCCGTACGAGCCGGCGCGCTGCATCTTTCCGCGCCGCAGGCCCATCACGGCGCACGCCTGCCGTTCGACTTCCTGATCAAGTCGCTCGCTGAAACTTATGGTCCCCGCACCGCCTGCATAATCCTGTCTGGAACAGGGTCGGACGGAAGTCTCGGTATAGCGGAGCTCAAGGCGAAGGGTGGCTTCATCATAGCCCAGAAGCCCGAAGAAGCCGAATATGACGGCATGCCGCGCAGCGCGATCGACACGGGACTGGTCGATGCGATTTTGCCGGTCCAGGAGATGCCGGAGGCGCTCGAGAAATTTGGAGCGCACATACCCGCCCAGCCAACATACGCCGTGGCAAACGAGAGCCCGACTACGGGCCTCGCCGCGATCGTTTCGTATCTCAAGGACAAGACTTCTCACGATTTTCGGCAGTATAAGCCCGGGACGCTCGAACGGCGCATCGAGCGTCGGATGGCGCTGCTGTCCATCGAGCGCGGCAATCTGGGCGCTTATCACGACCTGCTGCGCAAGGACCCCGCCGAACGCGAACTGCTCGCCAAGGATCTCCTCATCAATGTGACCAGCTTTTTCCGCGATCCCAAGGTTTTCGAGACTCTGGCGAAATCGATCATACCCGACATCATCAAGACCCTCCCCGATCATCAGCCCCTGCGTATTTGGGCCGCAGGCTGCAGCACCGGAGAGGAAGCCTATTCCATCGCGATGGTTTGCCGCGACGCTATTGCTGCTTCCAATCGCGATATCAAACTGCAGGTCTTCGCCTCCGACGTCGATCCCGATGCGATCGCGACCGCCCGGGAAGGTCTCTATTCGTTTGACATCAGCCACGCCGTCACGGCTGACCGGATCGCGCGTTTTTTCGTGAAGGAGGAGGTCGGCTACCGGGTTGCCACCACGCTGCGCGGCGACGTCGTATTCACGGTGCAGGACATATTATCCGACCCGCCCTTTTCCAGAATCGATCTGGTTTCATGCCGTAATCTGCTCATCTATCTCAATCCCGAGGCGCAGGCGAAGGTGATCGCCCTTTTTCATTTTGCCCTGCGGGAGGGCGGCATCCTACTGCTTGGCTCCTCCGAAACGGTCGGCAATGCCGACGGCAGGTTCGAGACCATCTCGAAGGACGACCGTATCTATCGTCATGCCATCCGTAGCCGTCCCGGGGAGCCTGGCTTCCCCTTGAGTTTTGGCGACGCCCTGCCGCTGCTCGGGAAATCCGATGGCACCGCTCCCCCGGCGCGGCAGAGCACCCTGGCTGACATCTGTCGCAGGGCGGTCCTCGCGAGCCACGCGCCCGCTGCCGTTCTGATCAATCGTAAGCGCCAGTGCCTCTACTCGCTGGGCCCGACCGACCGCTATCTGCGGATCGCACCTGGCTATGCGACGCTCGATCTGCTCGCAATGGCTACGCCGGCACTACGGACAAAGCTCAGGCTCGCGATCGACAAGGCAAGCAAGGCACAGCCGCGCGTCGATGCCGGGAAGACCCGGCTTACCTTTGACGGGAAAACGATAGTCTTCGATATCGACGTCCAGTGGCTTCCGGGCGAAGGGGAGGATCTGCTGCTGGTCTGCTTTGTGGAAGACAGTATCCAGGACACAGCGGCGCCCTCACCCAGGAAAAAGGCCGATGCGACACGGGTTGCCGAGCTTGAACGCGAGCTTGAGGCGAGCCAGGCCGAGCTCCAGACGGCGATTGAGAACCAGGAAACCTCAAGTCAGGAGCAGAAGGCGATCAATGAAGAAGCGCTTTCCGTCAACGAGGAGTTTCAATCGACGAATGAGGAGCTGCTGACGTCCAAGGAAGAGTTGCAGTCCTTGAACGAGGAACTGAGCGCCCTCAACAGTCAGCTACAAGAAACCCTTGAACGCCAGCGTTTGACCTCGGACGATCTCCAGAATGTGCTCTACAGCACCAATGTCGGGACCCTGTTCCTGGACATGGATCTCAATATCCGGTTCTTCACACCTGCCATCAAATTGCTTTTCAACGTCATCCCGGGCGATGTGGGGCGTCCGCTTGCCGATCTTCATTCGATCGCGACCGACAACGAACTGCTGATCGATGCGCGCAAAGTACTGCAGGATGAGGCCCCGATCGAGCGGGAGGTGAGCGCACCGGACGCGGCCTGGTTCGTCAGGCGGATTTTCCCCTATCGTGCGCACGACAATCGCGTCGAAGGTGTCGTGATCACTTTTGCCGACATTACCGAACGAAAACTCAGCTCCAAGGCGTTGGAGGCGGCAAAACTTGAGGCCGAACGCGCCAATCTGGCAAAATCGCGCTTCCTTGCGGCCGCCAGCCATGATCTGCGCCAGCCGCTGCAGTCGCTGACCTTGCTTCAGTCGCTGCTGGCGCAGACTGTCGAAGGCGAGAAGCCGCAGAAACTGATCGCCCGGCTCGACCAGACGCTTGGCGCTATGTCGGGCATGCTCAACGCTCTCCTGGACATCAATCAAATCGAAGCCGGCGTCGTCGAAGCGCACCCCATTGCCTTCCCGGTGGCCCAGGTGCTCGATCGGCTGCGTGACGAGTTCGCCTATATGGCGCAGGCGCGCGGCCTTTCACTCCATATTCTGCCGAGCTCAGCGATGATCGAGAGCGATCCGGCACTGCTTGAACAGATGGTGCGCAACCTGCTCGGCAATGCGCTCAAATATACCAAGCGTGGCAAAATCCTGTTGGGTTGCCGCCACCGCGGTCCGGATCTGAGGATCGAACTTTGGGACACGGGCGTCGGCATTGCCGAAGGCGAGCTGCATGCGATCTTCGAGGAATTCCATCAGGTCGGAAACGAAGCGCGAGAACGCAGCCAAGGTCTTGGCCTCGGGCTCTCCATCGTCCAACGGCTGGGACATCTGCTCGGACACGCCATAGATGTTCGGTCGCAGCTTGGAAAAGGATCGGTCTTTGCGATCAACGTGCCATGCCTAGATGACGGATCAATCGTGAGCGGGTCGGACATCGAGGCGGAGGAGCCCGAGATGTCGGACATCGAGGCGGAGGAGCCCGAGAGCCTGTCGCCCCGCCATCGCTGCAAGATCGTCATCGTCGACGATGACCCCGATGTCCTAGAGCTGCTCGAGGAGCTGCTCAAGACCGATGGACATATCGTGAGGACCGCCGTGGACGCCCCCAATGCTTTGAAACTGATCGCGGCCGGGGCCATTCGGCCCGAAATCCTGTTGACCGACTATAATCTCCCCAATGGTGTGAACGGCCTCGCGCTTTTGAAGCTGCTTCGCGACACGCTCCAGCACCCGCTTCCCGCCATCATTCTGACCGGCGACATATCGAGCGATACGCTTGCAAAAATCGCGGCGGAAAATTGTATCCAGCTAAGCAAGCCGGTCAAACCCAGCGATCTTACTTCAGCGATTGAACGGCTCGTTCCCAAAGGCGTCCCGCTTTCCCGACGCGTGGAGTCGGCCACAAGCGATGGCTCGGCCCCAATGGTCTATGTCGTGGACGACGATCCTGAGATCAGGGCATCCATTCGAGACGTTCTTGAGGGGCATGACCGCACAGTGGCCGATTTCGGCAGCGCAGAGGCATTTCTGGGCAGCTATCGCCCGGGGCCAGAAGGCTGCCTGTTGATTGACGCGCATCTCCCCGGCATGAGCGGCCTTGCTTTGCTTGACCAATTGCGAACGCGGGGCGACCACCTGCCCGCCATCCTCATCACGGGCAGCGGCGATATCGGGCTTGCGGTGGAGGCTATGAAGATCGGTGCCTGTGACTTCATCGAGAAGCCGGTGGGACGGCTGGAACTGCTAGCCAGCATCGGACGGGCGATCAACCAGTCGCGGGACATCCGGATCATCGATGCCGCGCAGGAGATCGCGGCCGGTCATGTCGCGGATCTTACGTCACGGCAACGCGAGGTCATGGACATGGTCCTCGCCGGCCATCCCAGCAAGAATATCGCTGCGGACCTGGGAATCAGTCAGCGCACCGTCGAAAACCATCGCGCTGCCATCATGCACAAGATGGAGGCGAAATCGCTTCCCGAACTGGCACGCAGCGCGCAGGCGGCGGCCGCGTATGGCCATCAGAACGAAGCGGCGCTGGGACCGATATCGGCCGCCGATCCCATTGCCGTTGAGACAGCGGGATAGCGAGGCCGGGATATATCGACACGGCGAGGGAAAAGCGCCGATATGGCGGTCCGCTGTTTCGATGCTGAGTATTTTCCGACGCTTTGGCGGCGGCGAGGATTTGTTATCCGGCTCCAACCCCGAACACAGCCGGCCCAGTTGGGCGATGGGCTGGCGGCGCAACAAGGAGCATCGTCATGGACCATCGCCACGCCGCCCAAGCAGCGCCCAATGATCGCCAGGGCGGCACCGTCACGGCGGGAACGAGGAAAGCCTATCTCGTAGGCGGCGGCATCGCTTCCATGGCGGCGGCCGCATTCCTCATCCGCGACGGCGATATGCGCGGATGCGATATCACCATCCTTGAGGAAAGCGACCGCCTAGGCGGGAGCCTTGATGGAGCGGGTTCAGCCAAAACAGGCTTTGTCTTGCGCGGTGGGCGCATGCTCGAAAGCAAATATCTTTGCACCTTCGAGCTCTTTGAATCGATACCGACCCTGGACGGGAGGACCACTGTCACACAGGAGATTGTCGACTGGAACAAGACGATGAAGACATCATCAAAGTCGCGATTGGTCCGAAACGCGCAGCGAGAGGTGGATCCCAGGTTCGGCCTCACCGAGCGACACATCTTGACGATCGAACGTCTGGCGATTGAACCCGAGGCGATGCTCGGCCGGACCAGCATTGCCGACCAGTTCGATCAAACTTTCTTCCGGACCAATTTCTGGGAAATGTGGTGCACTACCTTCGCCTTCCAGCCATGGCATAGCGCCGTCGAGTTCAAGCGCTACCTCGTGCGCTTTGTCCATATGATCTCGGGATTTGGACGGCTCGAAGGCATCATGCGCACCGTCTATAATCAGTATGACTCCCTGGTGCGGCCGTTGCAGAAATGGCTTGAGGAGCGTGGGGTCAACTTTACTTTGGACACGAGGGTGAGCGACCTCGGCCTGAACGATCGCGAAGGCAAGGCTGTCGTCGAGAGAATCTTCTATGATCGTGCCGGCGAGGGATCGAGCATCGCCATGGCCGAAGGCGACCTTGTGCTCGTGACGCTGGGCTCCATGACAGAAGGGTCGCGCCTGGGCACGATGGACGCAGCGCCAGACCTCGCGACGAAGGCTGATGGTGGAGCCTGGAGCCTTTGGGAAACAATCGCCGACGGCAGGCCGGAATTCGGTCGCCCCGCTGCCTTTGACGGCAATATCGACCAGTCGAAATGGACGTCGTTCACTATGACGCTGAGCGATCCGACTTTCCTTCGCCTGGTGCGCGATTTTACCGGCAACGTGCCCGGCGAGGGAGGCCTTATCACCTTTCCCCAATCCAATTGGCTGGCATCGATCGTGATCCCGCATCAGCCGCATTTCATCGACCAGCCAGAGGGCGTCAGCGTCTGCTGGGGCTATGGGCTGTCAGTCGATGCGCCCGGTAACTTCGTCAAAAAGCCCCTGTCGGCCTGCAGCGGCAGGGAGATCATGATTGAGATCATGGGCCATTTGGGTATCGAGAACGAAGCCCTCGCTATCATCGAGACGTCGACCTGCATTCCCTGCATGATGCCCTTCATCACCAGCCAGTTCATGCCGCGCGTACATGGCGACCGGCCTTCAGTCATCCCGACAGGCACGCATGATCGGGCTTTGCTGGGCCAATATTGCGAGCTGCCAGACGATGTCGTGTTCACGGTCGAATATTCGATCCGATCCGCACAGACGGCGGTCTATGCCTTGCTCGGCCTCGATCGCAAGCCACCGGCCGTTTATAAGGGGAAGTTCGACGTGCGCGTGCTGGCCCGCGCCTTGATGGCTTTGCATGGCGTAGGCCATGGCAAGAGCGACACTGCGTTCATCGCTTGAGGGCAGCGCAGCTATGATCTCACCTTGATCGTCTGTGTTTTGCGCGGGGGATCAACGCGCCAGCCCATGAGCCAGCGGCCTTGAGCGATAGGGTGTGCCTGCTCGTCATTTTCGGGCCATGATTGCCCCCCACTGTCTCGGTCAGCCCGTCAAGATATGCCATGTCCTCGTCGCTGATGGCGAAGTCGACGTCTGCATTCTCCAGGATCCGGGCTGCGTGGGTCGACTTTGGCAAGGCAACCACATCTTTCTGCGACACGTAACGAATGCACATCTGTGCGACTGACTTCTCGTAACGAATTGCCATGTCGCGGATCGCCGGGTTGTTAAGGATCGCGCCGGTCGCAAGTGGTGAATAGCCTTCAATCTGGATAGCGTGGTCGCGGCAAAAGCTGGAAATCTCCTTCTGCGTATGGCCGATGAAGAATTTGATTTGGTTGACCATTGGATCGACCAGGCATCCGTTCAGGATCGACTGTAGATGATCCACATCGAAGTTGGACACACCGATCGCCTCCGCGCGCGCGGAGGCATAAATCCTCTCGAAAACCCGCCAGATGGCTTTGTTCTGGGTCGAGAAATCCGCGCCCATCTGTGCCCACGGCCAAGGGGCGTGGATCAGATAGAGATCGACATAGGCAAGGTCTAGCGCCTTCATGGTAGCCTCGAAGCTCGCCTGAACCTCTTCATGATCCTTGATTTCCGCCGGCAGTTTGGATGTCACGAAGATCTCTTCTCGTGGGACACCGCTGTCGCGCATAGCGCGACCTACACTCGCCTCGTTGCCATAGGCCTGGGCGGTATCGATGAGCCGATACCCGCTGGCCAGCGCGGCCAGAATGGCTTGATAGGCTTGGTCGCCATCGGGGATTTGCCAAGTGCCAAAGCCGATCTTTGGAATCGGTTTGCCATTTGCAAGGGGGAAGCACTCTTGCAGGATACTCATCAGATGTCCCTCCTGGCGGCGCATGCCTGCTCCGGCGTCCGGCTAATGAACGCCAAAGCCAGCCGGTCAACTCGTGCGAGCTTTTCGACAGCCGCCCGACCGCCCCGCAACGCCTCAGGCAACTGCGTTGCTCGATCGACGCTCGACCAGCGGGTGTACGCTCAGACAGATCGCCTCCATCTCGCACCCTACGCACTCTTCTGGCGTGCTCATCGTCTCTACGCACCGGTCGAGATAGAGCTGCGCGAGACGGGAATAGGACCAGGCAGCGGGAAAGTCGGTCGCGCGCGCTGCGTTGTTGCTTTCCGTTCGAGCCCGCGCTTTCAGGAAGGATTTCGTTTCTACCGGCATGGTTCGTCTCCTGATGTTCCCCCCTGAGGGATCCTTTGGAAGGGGCGCTGATCGAATCCATGTTGGATCAGCCTCTCCTTCCGCGATAGAAGGCTGGAGCCCGCTGTCGAAGGATCGGAAATTACCTACTGCCGAGCTTAGCTGTGGTGCCAAATTGAAACGGGGAACCTTCACCGCGATATCGGACGTTCAGCCAGCCGGTTGGATGATTTCTGTAATCTTGGCAGCGATGTTCTCAGGAGTGAGGATAAAATCAACGCATCCACTCGCGATAGCGCTGTTGGGCATATCGGGTTGGCCGGCTGAATCCGGCATCTGCGCGATGGTGATGCCGCCGACTTCGCGGATGCCGCATAGGGCTTCAGCACCATCGCCGTCATAGCCAGAAACGATCACCGCGACGAGCCGGCCGTGCCAATGGTCTGTCAGGGAACGCAGAAAAACGGTGATGACGTCAGGCCATCCGCGCGGCTTGGAGATCGGCTCCAGCCGGAACTCACCATTCAGGACATGCAGATCTCGCTGTGGCGGAATGACGAAGACGCAGTTGGGCCGAATATCGAGGCCTTCGGTGATGAGTTCGACCGGCATCTGCGTGTAGCCGGGGAGTATCTCGTGCAGGAGCGTCGAGACGGTGCGCAAATGATTGACGATAACGATTGCGGCGCCAAGATCGAGCGGCAAATTGGCAAGCAGGCGCTCATAGGCGTCCAGGCCACCGGCGGATCCGCCTACGCATATGATGGGCAGATCTTGCGGTATCATAGCGCTCAACGCTCTCCTGTCATGCGGCGGGGCAGTTTGAGGGCAGATAGAACGGCTGCCGAAATGCGCAGACCAGACCCTGGGGCCAAAGTTCCTTACTTTGGCCCCAGGGTCAAACAGGCAACATCACAGCGGACGGATTAGAAACCCATCCCACCAATGCCACCTGGCATTGCGGGCATTGCCGATGCATCTTGCGGCATCTCCGCTACAGCAGCTTCGGTGGTGATGAGCAGGCCTGCAACAGAGGCGGCATCCTGCAGAGCGGAACGCACGACCTTCGTCGGATCGATGACGCCCGATTTGACAAGATTCTCATATTGCTCGGTCTGGGCGTTGAACCCCAGATTCTGGTCATTACCATCTATTAGCTTGCCAACCACCACGGCACCATCATGGCCCGCATTTTCGGCAATCTGCCGAAGCGGTGCCTGAAGGGACTTGCGAATGATGTCTATGCCCCTGGTCTGGTCCTCATTGACGCCCCTGAGGTCATCGAGGGCTTTACTGGCATAAAGCAATGCAGTGCCGCCGCCCGGAACGACGCCTTCCTCGACAGCCGCACGCGTCGCGTGCAGCGCGTCGTCTACGCGATCCTTGCGCTCCTTGACTTCCACTTCGGTAGAGCCGCCGACCTTGATGATCGCCACGCCTCCAGCAAGCTTGGCGAGGCGCTCCTGGAGCTTTTCCTTGTCATAGTCGCTGCTCGTATTCTCGATCTGGGCCCGGATCGCCTCGACGCGGCCCTTGATCGCCTCGGCATCACCCGCGCCATCGACGATCGTGGTCGTATCCTTGTCGATGGTCACGCGCTTGGCGGTGCCGAGCATCTCGATCGTCACATTCTCGAGCTTGATACCAAGATCCTCGGAGATCAGCTGTCCCTTGGTCAGGATTGCAATGTCTTCGAGCATCGCCTTACGCCGATCACCAAAGCCAGGCGCTTTGACGGCCGCGATTTTGAGGCCGCCCCGCAGCTTGTTCACAACCAGCGTGGCCAATGCCTCGCCTTCAATGTCCTCTGCGATAATCAGGAACGGTCGACCCGATTGAACGACGGCTTCGAGAATGGGAAGGATCGCCTGCAGGTTCGAGAGCTTCTTCTCGTGGATGAGGATATAGGGATCCTGCAGCTCGACCTGCATCTTTTCCGCGTCGGTGATGAAATAGGGCGAGAGATAGCCCCGGTCGAACTGCATCCCCTCGACGACATCCAGTTCGAACTCGAGACCCTGGGCCTCCTCGATCGTGATGACGCCTTCCTTGCCGACTTTTTCCATGGCTTCGGCGATCTTGCGGCCGACGACCTCATCGCCATTGGCTGAGATTATGCCAACCTGGGCGATTTCCTCATTGTTCGATACCGGCTTGGACCGGGCCTTGAGATCCTCGACGACTTTGATGACGGCCAGATCGATTCCGCGTTTCAGATCCATGGGATTGACGCCTGCCGACACCGATTTCATGCCTTCGCGCACGATCGCCTGGGCAAGGACGGTAGCGGTGGTGGTGCCGTCGCCGGCATGGTCATGGGTCTTGGAGGCGACAGCCCGCAACATCTGAGCACCCATATTCTCGAACTTGTCCTTGAGCTCGATTTCCTTTGCGACGGTGACGCCGTCCTTTGTGATGCGCGGGGCGCCATAACCTTTGTCGATAACGACGTTGCGGCCCTTTGGCCCTAACGTCACACGAACCGCATTGGCGAGAATATCGACGCCCCTGGTGATGCTTTCACGCGCATCGCGGGAGAATTTTACGTCCTTGGCTGACATGGTCATATACCTTCTTGGATTATCGGATATCGAACTCGGCCGGTTTTGACGCTGGCGCGGAGACCTGAAATTCTGGTGACGTAGCGGCCGGAACTCAGCTGAGGATACCCAGGACGTCGCTCTCCTTCATGATCAGCAGGTCCTCGCCATCAACCTTCACTTCGCTGCCGGACCATTTTCCGAACAGGATCTTGTCGCCAGCCTTCACGTCCAGAGGAATGATCGCTCCATCTTCGCTGCGGATGCCGGTTCCAATCGCGACGATCTCCCCTTCCTGCGGCTTTTCCTTGGCGGTATCAGGAATGATGATCCCACCTGCCGTCTTGGCCTCGGCCTCGATACGGCGAACGAGCACGCGGTCGTGCAATGGACGAAATGTCATGGTCGTCTATCCTTTTGCTGGTGAGCGATGGTCTGTCGCGTTCGCAAAAGGGCAGCCAGCGCTGCCGGATCACGGGTGTTAGGCACTCTAAACAAATGTGGTGCCGATGCTCGGCCTGACGCCAGGTCGGACCTCAGGAGCGCTGGTTTAGACATGGGTCTCATGACCCAATGTACGTCGGACCAGCACGAGCGTGGAGTCACCGGGATAGGGCTCGGCTGTAAACCCCATGTCCCGCTCGAGATTTATGGCTGCATGGTTTTCACGGCTCTCAATCGATTCCAGCGTTTTGACGCCTTTCGCTTCAGCGTAGCGCGCAATGTGAGCCAGAATCTCCCAGCTTATCCCTTTGCGTTTGAAATCGTCGCGGATCGAAATAGCGACTTCACCGCGTTCCATCGCCGGGTCGCAAGCCAGCATCCCTGTCGCGATCATGGGCGCACCATCTTCGCCAAAGGCCAGGAAATTCTCCGTGCGCTTATGATCGACCCTCGCAAGCGCTGCGACCCGATCATGCCCAATCTCGTTCAGTCCGGTCAAATACCGGAAGCGCAGATCATCGTGCGTAACATGGGTGAAGAACTCCGAGATGATGGCTTCATCCGCAGGCGTCGCGGGGCGGACATGAAATCGGAACCCCGTTCTGGTCGTTAGCAACTGGCTCCAATCCTTCATATAGTCTTTCCTGCTGTCATCGGTTTGATGCTTGTCGCCATGGTTGCGGCTAGGTGACTTCACGCGCGGTAACGGGCGGCTTAGAACGGATATCTGGACGTCGGGCCCTCGCTTCGCCAGCGTCGGAAAATACCTATGGCCGCGAGACAGTTGGGCCCAGGATCAATGGTCTCACGGGGCCAAACAGCGCGACGGCATGGTGTTTCATTACCGCGGCGCCCACTGCAATCGGCTTGCCGGAACTCAAGGTTGAGTAACTTCCGAGCCTGGCATCCCGTGGGGAAAAGCGCATCATGGCGAGAGGCAAGAAAGCCCGACTTGATGATGGTGGTCCAAATTGCGCTGCAAGAGTGACGAGTTACCCGCCTACCCCCTGCGGTTCGATCCCATCCTTCAATATAGGATCTGGGGCGGACAGCGCCTGCGGGAATGGATTAGCGGACCATTTCCCGCCGATGATCTCGTCGGCGAAGCCTGGCTGCTCAGCGACCGGATCGACAATCCCAGCCGCGTCGCTGATGGCCCTTTGGCGGGCCAGAGCCTTCCAGAACTGATGGCGCATTCGCCGGTCATGCTGCTTGGCGGGGCGGCCTCGCGCTTCTCTCGCTTTCCCTTACTGTTGAAATATTTGGACGTCGCGAAGATGCTGTCTGTCCAGGTCCATCCCTCGGACCAAGATCAAGATCTGGTCCCGCCGGGCGAAACCGGCAAGACCGAAGCTTGGCTGATACTTGAGGCCGATCCGGCCAGTCAGGTCTATGCTGGCCTGAAGCCTGGTGCCACGAAGGCCGCGTTGCGGGCCTTATCGATGGACACCGTGGATGGGCTGCTCGCAGGGTTCACCCCGCAGGCGGGGCAATGCATCCTCGTGGAGGCGGGAACGGTGCATGCCCTGGGCGATGGCATCGTCGTCCTTGAAGTCCAGCAAAACAGCGATGTGACCTTCCGGCTCTATGATTGGGACCATATCGACGCAAAAACATCTCTGCCCCGCCCGCTCCAGATCGACCAGGCGCTGCAAGCTATCGCCATGGATCGCCAGGCCGTCCGTCCGGCACTCGTACAAACGAGATCGACCGGTCCAGTGCGCCGCGAGCTCATGCTCGAGTCCCCCTATTTTCGGCTGGAGCGCGTGACAACAGCCGAGCCCTTTGAAATCGGCACCCGCGCCGGTCCAGCTATATTGATCTGCCTCGAGGGCTATGGCGATGTCGAGCATCCAGGAACGGATGTCAGGATGGGAAAGGGAAGCCTGATTCTTCTGCCTGCAGCTTTGGGAGCCTGTGGGTTCAGGCCGCATTGCCGGACCGTGATTATTGAAATCACGATCCCGGCTTGAAATCTTAAAAGCTTGGCTTTGCAGCCTTATTTTTCAGCCTTGCGGGTCATCCTCGGCCCGGAAGCGGTGAGCGCCGCGCCAGCTGGCACTGGCGTCCCGATAGGCGTTGGCGATGAACAGGGGAACCGCGCCGATGCCCTGCTCGAGTTGGGTCTCATCGAACCCGGCCTGCGCGGCATCTTTCCTGAACGCCCGTATCGGACCGTCATAGATCGGCGGATCGTTCCACGAAAATGGTCCGATCTCTATGTTCTGCGCGATCCAGGCAGTAGCGAACGTCATTGCTCTGTTGGGGATGAACTTAGTCAATGGCAAGCTCCTTCATCGGTCCGTTTCATAGGCATGGCGCAATCTGCGCAACGGATCCCCTGAGTGCCGAGTAACGGCGTCCGCCGCGCGGATAATGCCGTTGAAGTCGTGCGATCGGAGGCTGGCGCCTCCAACAAGCACCCCATCAACCTGGGGCAACTCAAGGATAGATTCGGCGTTTTCCGCAGTCACCGACCCGCCGTAGAGGATTCGGAGACCGTGATTGCGATCGCCCATCAAGTCCGTCAGCCGCTGGCGAATGGACTGATGGACCTCAACTATCTCTCCGGCCGTCGGCACGCGACCAGTGCCAATGGCCCAAAGCGGCTCGTAGGCAATGGCGCTTCCTTCCGAGAACTCGAGATCGACTGGCAGGCTCGCCGCTATCTGCGCAGAGCAAGCTGAAAGCGCCGCGCCTTCATCCCGTTGCGCTTGGGTCTCACCGATACAGATGATGACGGCGAGCCCCGCCCGCCGCGCCGCTACCGCCTTTGTTGCTACCATCGCATCGGTTTCGTTGTGATTTCGACGCCGCTCGGAATGGCCTACGATAACAGCGCTTGCGCCTGCGTCCTTGAGCATTTCGGCGCTTATATCGCCGGTGAATGCGCCGCTCACGCCAGCGCCGCAATCCTCGCCGCCGATGACAACGAGCCCAGCGCCCGCCTCGACAGCACGGGTAATGAGGGTGCTCGGTACGCAGATCAGGACATCATTGTGACCTGAAGTCGTCCGCGCGCATTCCGCAACCGCGCTTACCTCCCCCAGTCGATCACCAAGGCCGTTCATTTTCCAGTTACCAGCGATGAGCAGCCCCATTGCATCTCTCCGTCTCAGTGTCCGTCAGACCTTGAAATGCCACATAAAGGGATCGAACAATTGGGTCGGAAACTACTCAGGAGGGGGCCGCCAGCGCCGTGTCGCAAGCTAGCAAGGGCCTTTACCCTTCAAAGGCCGTTTGCGCCGCCGCGCTGAGTATATCCCGATGCTGCAAAGGGACGGGCATTCAGGGCATCGAAATGACTGACACGGCCAACGGACAAGGCTGATTGCCTCTTGGATCTCTACCCTTGCGGGCCGCCCGGCTGCTCCCCGCACAACAAGTAATGGGCACTGGATGAAATATTATATGATTGAGAGCCAGCGGCAACGCAGGCTAACGCCGTGAACGACCTCGCACCATTTGCAAGTGCGGCCGTGCCGCGGATAGATCGCAAGGCAGTTCCAGATATGTCGATAGTCGACGTAAGAAAATCCTACGACGATCGCGAGGTGCTGCAGGCCGTATCGCTTGACGTCTCGCACGGGGAAGTGGTTGGCCTGCTGGGGCCAAATGGAGCCGGTAAGACCATCTGCTTTTACGCTATCGCGGGCATTGTCGCCATTGATCGGGGACGCATCCTGCTTGGCGGTGTCGACGTGACCCAGAGGACGACATCCGAGCGCGCGGTATTGGGCCTTGGCTACCTCCCCCAGGAACAGTCGATCTTCCGCGGCATGAGCGTCGAAGAGAATATCATGACCGTTCTCGAACTGTTCGAGGAAGACCCGGCCAAGCGCGTGATCATGCTCGACGGGTTGCTGCAGGAATTTGGGCTCAATATTGTTCGCCACATGTCGGCTGTTGCTCTCTCAGGAGGAGAGCGCCGCCGCTGCGAAATTGCCCGGGCCGTGGCCGCTAGACCAACGATCCTATTGCTAGACGAGCCCTTTGCAGGCGTGGATCCGCTATCAATCGCAGAAATCAAGGCCATGGTGCGCGATCTAAGCGAGCGCGGCATCGGCGTCCTGATAACCGATCATAATGTGCACGAGATGGTCGAGATCGTGGATCGGGCCTATGTCCTCTACGAAGGACGCATGCTCTTTGAGGGTAGCCCAGCCAATTTGATCGCCGACCCCCAGGTTCGCCATCTCTACATCGGCGAGGATTTTTCGGCATGAAGGCATCCGCGCATCGGCGGCAATCGGGGCTGCTATGACCAGGACAGTGATACAGGATGGGAAGGCAGCTCTCTCTCCAAAGAGTGATATCACCGCTCGAACGGGTCACTGCGACGCGCTACGTGGCGAGCACGACCACATTGCTGCCGGTGCCCTGGAGGCTGCTTTGTGGACATGCCCAATGCATTCGCAAATCCATCATGATGCACCAGGGCCTTGCCCGATTTGCGGCATGGCGCTGGAGCCTGAAGCGCCGCGGAGCGACGACGCGCCGAACCCCGAGCTCGCTAATTTGATGCGGCGTCTCACCGTCGCGGGAATTTTGTGCATTCCCCTTCTAATTGTCTCGATGCTGTCGGAAATGCTGAACCTTCATCTGATGAGCCCAGATGTTTCACCGTGGGTCCAACTGGCCTTGGCCGCGCCAATCGTCCTTTGGGCCGGCGCCCCCTTTTTTCAGCGTGGCTGGATCTCGATTGTGACCTGGCGGCTCAACATGTTCACTCTGGTCTCGATCGGGGTAGGTTCGGCTTTCTGCTATAGTTTCATCGCAACGATAATGCCCGGCCTGTTTTCCCATGCGTTCCGAATGCATGACGCAATGGTGCCCGTATATTATGAGGCCGCCGGTGTGGTCGTAGCGTTGGTGCTTCTTGGCCAGGTGATCGAGCTCCGCGCCCGCGCCGCAACGGGTCACGCCATTCGAGCGCTTCTGGATCTAGCCCCCAAGACGGCACGGCGGATCCAGGCAGACGGCCCTGAGATAGACCTTCCGCTGAGCCAGATCCTTGTCGGCGATCGACTGCGGATACGTCCAGGCGAGAGCGTTCCGGTCGACGGTATCGTCATTGATGGACGCTCACCGGTCGATGAGTCGATGCTGACAGGAGAGCCTACGCCGATATGGAAAATTCCGGGCGCAAGCGTAGCTGGCGGTACTACCAATGGGGCTGGCAGCCTGGCCATCGAGGCGCGGGCCGTTGGAGCAGATACAATGCTGGCCCGGATCGTCAAGATGGTAGCGGCTGCTCAGCGCAGCCGGGCGCCGATCCAGGCGCTGGCCGACCAGATATCGGGATGGTTTGTTCCGATCGTTGTTTTCATCGCACTTTTGACGTTCGCCATATGGGCGGCCGTTGGACCGGAGCCGCGCTTTGGCCACGCCTTGCTGAACGCCATCGCCGTCCTGATCATTGCTTGTCCCTGCGCGCTGGGTCTGGCGACCCCCATGTCAATCATGGTCGGAACCGGACGGGGCGCGCGCGCGGGAATCCTCATAAAGGAAGCGCAGGCGCTGCAGGCGCTTGATCGGATCGACACGCTGGTGATCGACAAGACGGGCACCCTCACCGAAGGAAAGCCCCGTCTCATCGCCACCGAGACTGTCGCAGGCACGCGCCCGACCGAGCTCCTCTGCCTCGCCGCAGCGCTTGAGGCGCAATCGGAGCATCCGCTGGCACAGGCGATCGTTGCTGCCGCAAAGCTGGCAGGAGCGAAGCTTCCGGAAGTAAAGCAATTCGAATCCCAGACCGGCCTCGGGATCAGCGGCGTTGTTGGACGACATAAGGTCGTGATCGGCAGCGCCCAGCAAATGGCAAGGATCGGCCTCGATCCTGGCACGTTTCAGGCGAGGGTGGACGCCTTTCGCGGGAACGGAGCCGGCGTCATGTTCGTAGCGCTGAACGGCCGCCTGGCAGGCTTTCTTGCCGTCGCCGATCCCGTCCGCGAGAGCGCTGCGGGTGCGATTGCAATGCTCCGTAAGCAAGGCCTAAGGATCGTGATGTTGACCGGAGACAATCCGATGACCGCCAATGCTGTAGCACGACAAGTAGGCGGCATCGATGCTATACATGCGGACCTCAAACCCGAGGACAAAGCCAGCATCGTTGGTGCGTTGCAGCTGGCCGGCGCCAAAGTCGCCATGGCGGGCGACGGTATCAACGATGCCCCTGCCCTTGCTGTGGCCGATGTTGGTATTGCGATGGGGACCGGGACTGACGTCGCGATCGAGAGTGCCGGCATCACGTTGACCCATGGCGACTTGTCGGCGATCGTTCGAGCGCGTGGTCTCGCACGTGCGACGATGCGAAACATCCGCGAAAATCTTTTCTTTTCGTTTATCTTCAATGGCGTCGGCATCCCCGTAGCGGCCGGAATATTATATCCTGTGACCGGACTGCTGATGTCTCCCATGTTTGCGGGAGCAGCAATGGCTCTTTCATCGTTCACGGTGGTTATGAATGCGCTGAGGCTAAATCGGGTCGCCTTATGACGGCTGCGCCAAAATGCGGCATGCATCCGGTATTCGGTCGGCCAGCTAGCTAGATCAAGGTCGCCACAAAGGGGTATTTGCTAAGTGGTGCGATCCACCGTCATTCTAACGGCTCGCCGTAGAGTCACAATGGCTGGTTCCGCAACGCTGAGCATGACAGGGCGAGCAACGCTAGCGAACGGGAAGAAAAGTCTTGGAAGCCATTACGATCGTCCTTGCCTTGCTGTTTGCCGTTGTCGTCAGCGGCGCCATATCCCGTATCCTTCCAATCCCCGTTCCGCGTCCCCTCGTACAAATTCTCTTGGGCGCAGCCATCGGTCTTGCCGCAAACTGGCGGGTGACTCTCGACCCAGAGATTTTTTTCCTCCTGCTTTTGCCGCCACTCCTGTTTCTCGACGGCTGGCGTATCCCGCGCGAAGAGTTGTTCAAGGACGGACGCGCGATCCTCGGACTTGCGTTAGGACTGGTGGTGTTCACCGTCCTTGGCATGGGCCTGTTCATTCATTGGCTGATCCCGACAATACCGCTCGCAGTGGCGTTCGCCCTCGCGGCGGTGGTCTCGCCCACCGATCCGATCGCTGTTTCGGCCATCGCGCACCGCGTGCCAATTCCAAAGCGCATGATGCATATCCTTGAAGGCGAGTCGCTCCTGAACGACGCCTCTGGCCTGGTCTGCCTGCGCTTTGCCATCGCTGCCGCTCTCACGGGCGTTTTCTCACTGCAGGCCGCCGCTCTCAATTTCTTGTGGATGGCCTTAGGCGGTGTGGCGGTAGGAGCCGGACTGACCTGGTTGATCGCGCGCGCCAAGAACTGGATCAGCCGGCGGCTGTGAGAGGATAGCGGATCGCAGATACTCATCAGCCTGCTGATACCGTTTGGCGCTTATCTCGTGGCGGAACGCCTCCATTGCTCAGGCATTCTGGCGGCGGTTGCCGCCGGCCTGACAATGGGCTTCGTCGAAGGCGGGGGTCAGGCCCTGGCCATCACCCGGATCCGTCGCAGCACCGTCTGGGACGTCATCCAGTTCGCGGCGAACGGCATCATCTTCGTCCTCCTGGGCGAGCAACTCCCCATGATTATCTCGGGTGCGTCCGAGACGGTCCGCCAGACAGGCCATCACCACCCTTCATGGCTCATAACCTATGTGCTGGCGATCACCATCGGCTTGGCAGCGCTCCGGTTCGCCTGGGTGTGGGTTTCCTTCCATCTCACGCTGTTTCGACAGAAGGAGCGGCAGTCGACACCGAACTGGCGCATCGTGGGCGCCATGTCCTTTGCTGGCGTGCGGGGCGCGATCACCCTGGCAGGCGTGCTAACCCTTCCTCTTACCATGCCCGATGGAGCGCCATTCCCGGCGCGGGATCTGGCGATTTTCCTAGCGATGGGCGTCATTATCACCTCTCTCGTCGCGGCTAGCATTGCGCTGCCATGGCTGCTCAGCGGGCTCCAAATGCCGGCCGAGCCCTCGCACCAGGCCGAGGAAGACACGGCCCGTATCCGAGCAGCCCAGGCCGCCATCGCCGAGATTGAGCGAGTGCAACATGATCTCGCCGAAGGGCGGGGCGACGCCGATCTCTATGTCGAGGTCGCGTCCAAGATCATGTCGTCCTATCGGCAGCGCATCGAAAACCGCCAGGGAAATGCCGAGGATAATGCGTCGGGCCGCCGTTCCGAGCGGATCGAACGCGACATGCGACTTGCAGCCCTGAAGGCCGAGCGCGCCGAAGTGTTCAATATGGTACGCTCGCACATGCTAGGGAGCGAGCTAGCGAAAAAAATGATCCGTGAACTGGATCTACTGGAGACGCGCTATGCCGGATGAACTGCGCAATCCTGTCCCAGTCATTTCGTGGCGGAAGCTCGGCACCGACCGCTCGGCCGCTATCGATCCGCGTTCGCCGTCGTGAGCAAGGCATGATCCGCTACAGTCGACGACCGCGCATTTTGGCGATCTGTCTGGCGATGCTCGCGGGGTTCATCGACGCGATCGGCTTCCTGAAGCTCGGCGGCCTCTTCGTCTCGTTCATGAGCGGGAACTCGACACGCCTCGCCGTAGGCATCGCGACGCAATCTCATCCTGTACTGCTCGCGGCATCGCTCATCGGTGCCTTTGTCGGCGGCGTGATAGTCGGTTCTTTGCTATCCACCCTGCATGCACGCCGACGCAAGGCTACTGTTCTCCTGACCGTTTCCGTTCTCCTCGCGCTCGCCGCAGGCTGCAATCGCGTCGCCCTCGACGGATGGGCCGTTCACGCGATGGCAGTCGCCATGGGATGCGCCAATACCGTTTTTCAGCGAGACGGCGAGGTCAGCGTCGGGGTGACCTATATGACCGGAACGTTGGTCAAGGTCGGACAGCGTATCGCCGACGCTCTGCTGGGGGGCAACCGGCTGGGATGGCTCCCCTATCTTCTCCTGTGGCTTGGCCTCGTCTTGGGCGGCGTGGCGGGCGCCATTGGCTACCACCATATCGGCATGAACGGCCTCTGGGTTGGGGCGGCCTTCGCTATGCTGCTCTCGCTCCTCGCCCCGCAAACACCGTCAGAGGTGGAGAAGGCCTGACCCGGTCGCAAGATGGCTAGGGCTGCATCGAACGCTGGACGATTGTTTACGAACGAGCGGCAATATCATCCGCTTCCTTCTCGTCGGTCTTCCTGCGCTGCTGACTTGCGAGATGCGCGGTTAAGGCACGCCGCATATCCTCCGATGCGATTTGCTCGATCGCATCGCCTATGGCACGGACGTGGCGCCGCAGGCCGTACAGCTGGTCGAGAAGGGACAGCACGACCGGCAAAGCCGCCTCGTTGACGTCCAGATCCTCGCGCAATTCGTAGATCAGATGGACGCGCGCAACATCGATCTCCTCAAAGACATAATGCCCGCTTTGGCTTTTGGGCCGAACCCATTTGTTCGTGATCCAGCGTGAAAGATCATCGGGGTCCAACCCGTCGATCCTGGTCACCAGGACGTCGAAGCTCATCATGCCGCAGTCTCCATCTTGGCCCTTGGATTAACAGAGTTCTCTGGCTTCCAATCCCTCAGGAAGTTGGTGAGCGCTGCATCAGGCTTGCCGATCATGACGCGTAGAGTAGCGTAGAGATCGCCTGCCGCATGCCCCTTGGATTGCGGCACGCCCCGGCCACGCAACCTCAGCTCCGTTCCACTGTCCGAACCTGCCGGCACCTGCAGCTTGACAGGGCCCCGCGGCGTCTTGACCTCGACAGGACCGCCCAGGACAGCTTCGGCAAGGGACACGGGCAGAACGATTTTGATGTCCTGGCCGCTTCGCTCGAAGAAAGGATGGGGTGCGACATGAATTTCGATGAGGGCATCGCCTGCTGCCCCACCATTTATACCAGCACCGCCCTGCCCGCGCAGTCGCATCACCAGCCCATCGACAGTCCCGGCGGGGATCTTTACATCGAGCATACGACCATCGGGCAGATTGATCCTGCGCGTTGCGCCGTTGATTGCCTCGAGAAAGTCTGTCGTGAGCGAGTAGCGCTCATCGTTGCCGGCTGAACGGAAGGCGCCACCGGGCCGTCTGCCGTTCCTGAATATCGACCCGAAGATGTCGCTGAAATCACCGGAATCCCATGATTCCTGGGCACCAGGGCTATAGCGGCGACCAGGATCACCATCGGCATGATCCCTGTATGACGGACGCTGCGCGCGCTCCTGCCCCGCCGCATCGATCTCACCGCGATCGAACTGCCCACGCTTCTCGGGGTCGGACAGCAGGCCATTGGCGGCTGCAACCTTTTTGAACTGCTCTTCGGCTTTTGCATCCCCCGGATTGAGATCGGGATGGTGCTTCTTGGCAAGTTTCCGATAGGCTTGGCGGATGGCATCCTGACTGGCATCGTGCGCGACGCCCAAGGTCTTGTAAGGGTTGTCCACGCATTCTCATCCTTCATCGCTTGCAGTCGTCGGGGTGGCTCGGCACTCGGCCGTCTTGCGCACTACAAGTCGGGTGTGCTCAGCAAACAGCCTGATGGCCTCCAGGCCGAGATGAGCCTGAACCAGGTTTGGGATTCCACGCAAGGACCGCGGTTTTCTCGCTTGCGACGTTGGCCCAGACCCGGCTGTTACCGCCCTTGTGCTGTTCGGGCGCCTTCTCGATAAGCAGTATCCTGGCGCCGGCATCCGAGGCGGTGATCGCAGCTATCGCGCCGGCAAAACTATATCCGATGACGATGACATCGACTGTTTTGTCCCATGAAGCGGATACATTGATCATGTCGTCTCCATTTTTTGTCTGGGGCCTTTGTGCGGGCAACGGCGATGATCGGCGCCAGCCACAATATCGACGGCCTGATCGCCAAAGATGCGGTCATCAGGCACGGTTCGGAAGGATCGGAAATTACCTAGGGTCGGCGGAACGTGCCGATGCCCGAAGTAATCGAACAGATAGAGACGAGCAAAAGAGCCTCTTGCGATACGGCTGTTTCGCGCAAGTCATCAGGAGGCCACCGACTTTTCGGCTGCGGGCACTCTTGGCAATGCGTTGTGCACGGTCGTGGCGGCGATCGCTGCCTCGCCGCAGGCGACGCTAATCTGGTTCAGCCCCCGGACGAGGTCGCCTGCGGCATACAGGCCTTTAACGGAGGTTTCCTGATGCTCGCTCACAAAGAGCCGGCCAGCCATGTCCATGTCAGCACCAAGCGCTCTTGCCAATTTGGTCTGCGAGCTGGTGCCAAAGGCTGTGTAGAGGATATCGAACCTGTAGGTTGCGCCATCCTCAGCGCAGAAGGCGGTGGCGCCGTCGGCCTGCAATTGCACAGATCCAGCGCCCACATGTCGTATGTCGATGCCCGCTTCGGCAAGGGCCGCTTGGGTATCTGTAGATAGAAGAATGTTTTGTCCGACTAGCAGAAGCGACAATGCACTGGTGTAGGTTCGCAAGAACAGCGCCTCAGCCGCGGCGTGCGCGCTATTCCCTAGTACCGCTATGCGCTTGTCCATGCTCTCATACCCATCGCAGATCGGGCAGGTGCGGATGACGCCGCGTTTCACGGCATCGGCTAGGTGCGGCACGGTTGGTTTGTTTTCAACGACCCCAGTTGCGAGGATGACCGATCGCGCCGATATCGAGACATCGTTCATATGCGCAGAGAAGCCTCCCCCACTGTCGCGTTGAAGATGATCGATATAGCCCGGTTAGACTTTGCATCCGTAGAGCCCTGCCTGTTGGCGCATATGCTCGAGGAAGAGCGGCCCACTGATACCATCGGGGAACCCAGCCAGATTATGGCTCAAAGTTATCCATTCCGCGCGGCTCCAGCCGCCGTCCACGAGAGCGACACTGCGTCTGAAGCGCCCCAGATAAATTGCAGCCGTAAGCCCAGCCGGGCCGCCGCCAATGATTAGGCAGTCCACAATATTGCCGATCGGGGAAAGTCCGTTCCTGACTAGGATATCCGCCACCCTCGCCGTCTAGGCGGCCAGGGCGATCTCCAGCATCTACCGGTGCGAGCGCAATGCCCGGTAGCGACGGAAACTACCTATTCCTGGCTCACTAAGCGGATGCTTGGACTATTGGCGGCCGAAGACTTGGTGCCGGTCGAGACGGGTAAAACGGCGGACTTCGAACCGTTGGCGGGCGCTTTTCGAGCTGTCCTGGGATGCTGCGTAGTTTCCGACCCTGCCGCCGACATATTCCGTTCCACTATAGATTGCGCACAGGTTCACTCATGCCTGCCCGCCTCGCCCCGACGGCCTTTGCAGGAATAAAACCATGACCAGCGCCAGCGACGATATCGATCATGTTGGAGATCGCACAACGGCTCCGATCGAGCCAATATTTGACCCCAGCAGTGCCGATCCCCGCCACGCGAAAATCTTTACCCTCGAAGCCTCACTGGCGGAGATGCGAGAGCGATGGGTCCGATCAGAAGCTGATAACGCCAATATCCGCACCCGCGCGAAACGGGATGTCGACGATGGTCGCCGCTATGCCATTGAGAAATTCGCGCTCGACGTTGTCGAGACCGCGGAGAATCTGCGGCGCGCGCTCGACAGGCTCCCACAGGTTTCTGATCAGGAGCCTGACAATATCGCGGGCGTAAGAGCCGGACTGGTCGAAACCGAGCGCGGCTTCATCGCCTTGCTCGAGCGACACGGGATCAAGCGCCTGGATCCGATCGGCGCTGCATTTGATCCAAATTTTCATCAAGCAGTGGCCGAGCAGGGCGTCGACAACGAAGCGCCCGGTACCATTCTGCAAACTCTGTCCCCGACTTGGACATTGAACGGACGTCTTCTGCGAGCCGCAATGGTCATCATCGCCAAAGCAGCCACGCATGAGCATCGACCGCCGTCATGAGGCGGCCCCGCCTCGTTCACCTCTCTCCACTCTCCCCTCTTCTAGCGCGTCGCTCCCTTCGCACCGGTTCTTCAAAAGGAATAGCAGCATGAGCAAAGTCATCGGTATCGATCTGGGTACGACCAATTCCTGCGTCGCCATCATGGACGGTAAGGAGGCGCGCGTGATCGAAAACAGCGAAGGAGCCCGCACGACGCCCAGCATTGTAGCATTTGCCGAGCAGGGCGAGCGGCTAGTGGGTCAGGCCGCGAAACGCCAGTCCATCACCAATCCCACCAACACGATCTATGCCGTAAAGCGGCTAATGGGTCGCCGCTATGACGATCCGGTCGCAACGAAAGACAAGGCTCTCGTTCCTTATGGCATCGTCTGCGGCGACAATGGCGACGCATGGGTCGAAGCGCGCGATCAGAAATATCCTCCCTCGCAGATAAGCGCATTCATTCTGGGCAAGATGAAGGAAACGGCCGAAGCCTATCTGGGCGAAACCGTCACGCAGGCGGTGATCACGGTCCCCGCCTATTTTAATGACGCCCAACGTCAGGCGACCAAAGATGCCGGACGTATCGCCGGCCTTGAAGTGCTGCGGATCATCAATGAGCCGACGGCAGCGGCGCTCGCTTATGGTCTCGACAAAAAGACCAGCGGCCGGATCGCGGTATATGATCTGGGCGGCGGCACTTTTGACATCTCCATCCTCGAAATCGGTGACGGCGTTTTCGAGGTTAAAAGTACCAATGGCGACACGTTCCTGGGCGGTGAGGACTTCGACGCACGCGTGATCGATTTTCTCGCTTCCGAGTTTCAGAAAGATCAGGGCATCGACCTTCGAACCGACAAGTTGGCCTTGCAGCGCCTCAAAGAGGCTGCGGAAAAAGCCAAGATTGAACTGTCTTCGACCAAGGAGACAGAGATCAATCTTCCCTTCATCACGGCCGACGCATCGGGACCAAAGCATCTTCTGATCAGGATGACGCGGGCAAAGCTGGAAACGCTGGTCGACGACCTGATCAAGCGCACGATGGAGCCTTGCAAGGCCGCCCTCAAAGATGCTGGCGTGACGGCCACCGATATCGATGAGGTCGTCCTTGTCGGCGGCATGACGCGGATGCCCAAGGTCATCGATGTCGTTCGCGAATTTTTTGGCAAGGAGCCTGCGCGCAACGTCAATCCAGATGAAGTCGTGGCGATCGGCGCTGCGGTACAGGGGGCGATTTTACGCGGGGACGTCAAAGACGTACTCCTGCTCGACGTTACACCGCTCAGCCTCGGCATCGAAACGCTTGGCGGTGTCTTTACGCGCCTGATCGACCGCAACACCACCATTCCCAGCAAGAAAAGCCAGACATTCTCGACAGCAGACGAGAACCAGGCGGCGGTGACGATCAAGGTCTATCAGGGCGAGAGGGAAATGGCGGCGGACAACAAGGCGCTGGGCAATTTCGACCTGACAGGCATCCAGCCCGCTCCGCGCGGCATGCCGCAGATCGAGGTGACTTTCGACATAGATGCCAATGGCCTCGTATCCGTCCAGGCGAAGGACAAGGCCACTGGCAAGGAACAACAGATTCAAATCCAGGCGAATGGCGGCCTTGGTGATGCCGATATCGAGCGAATGGTGAAGGAGGCCGAAGCAAACGCAGGCGCTGACAAGGTACGGCGCAGCTTTGTCGAAGCGAAGAACCATTCGGACACATTGATTCACCAGGTGGAACAGTCTCTGGCCCGACACGGAGACGCCGTCGCCGCCGCCGATCAGACCGACGCCCGCAGCGCGCTCGAGGTGGTGCGATCGGCGGTAGAGGCCGGGCAGGAAGCTGGCCTGGTTCAGGCAACACAGCGTCTCTCTGACATCGCTGGGCGGATCGAGGAGGCTGTCCATAAGGCGCAGGCAGCGCACCCCTCGGGGGCGACCGCCGGTGAGACATCTACGGGTCCGTCCAACGAACATGCCGTCGATGCGGAATTCGAGGATGTGAGCGGCGAGAAGAGGTGATGAAGGCTGCTCTCATGATCCTTGTGCCGTCAGCGCCGCGCGACAAGGACGGCATCATCGAAGCTTCCCGTCCTGTCTTTATCTTCGCGAGAGGCGAGGTGCGCGACAGGGCGTCGCCCTACTCGTGACAGCAGCGCTTGGCAGATCGCTCAGTCGCACTAAGCCTGGCGATACCGCAATGAGCAGTGACGACCGACTATCCGGTCTCACCGCGCGGGAAGCAGTCGACCGCTTGACCAGCCAAGGCGGCAACGAACTGCCCCGCACCGGGCAACGCTCGATTTTCCGCATTGCCATCGGGGTGCTTCGCGAACCGATGCTGGCTCTTCTGATGGCGGGAGGGATTGCGTATCTGCTGCTGGGCAGTCTGACCGAAGCGCTCATACTCCTTGGTTTTGCGACCTTCTCGATCGCCGTCACGATCATCCAGGAGAACCGGACCGAGCATGTCCTGGAGACTTTACGCGACCTTTCTGCACCGCGGGCCCTCGTCATCCGAGACGGCGTGCGCCTTCGCGTCGCCGGCCGGGAAGTGGTTTGCGATGACCTGATCGTCCTCGAGGTCGGCGACAGGGTCGCCGCTGATGCAGTCCTGATCGAGGCGGCCGACCTCCAAGCCGACGAGTCCCTGCTGACAGGCGAGTCTTTGGCAGTTGGCAAGTTGGCGACGACGGGCAAGGTGATCGACGAGCGCCGTCGTCCCGGCGGCGAGGGCCAACCCTACGTTTTTTCAGGATCTTTGATCGCACGCGGCAGTGGAATAGCGAGAGTCATCGCTACCGGCCCTAATAGCGAGATTGGCAGGATCGGTCAGTCGCTTGCGACGCTGGACACCGAAACGCCGCGCCTGCGCCGCGAAACGACGCGCATTGTTGCCTGGTGCGCTGTTGGTGGACTCTTGGTCGCGCTGTTGGTCGTACTGCTCTTCGGGCTCTTTCGAGGCAGCTGGATCGAGGCAGTGCTTGCCGGGATCGCAATAGGCATGTCGCTGTTGCCCGAGGAGTTTCCCGTTGTCCTTACCGTCTTCCTTGCGATGGGCGCATGGCGGATCGGGAAGGTAGGCGTGCTTACCAGGAGAACCGCAGCGATCGAGACCCTTGGTTCGGCAACGATCCTCTGCACCGACAAGACCGGCACTTTGACGGAGAACCGCATGTCAGTCTCCGACCTCTGGCTTCCATCCGGCGGTGCCAGGCGAATGGCGGATGACACCGCCGTTCCGGAGGATTTCCGTGCCCTCCTGAAGGTCGCCGCGCTCGCAAGCGCCATCGAACCAACAGACGCGATGGATATCGCGCTGCATAGCGCCCAAGCCGCTATTGCCGCGACCGACCAACCGGACATGACATTGGTCCACGCCTTCGCCCTGCGGCCAGAACTCTTGGCTATGTCGAACATATGGGAGGAGAGCGGCAGGCTGAATGTCTGTGCCAAAGGAGCGCCAGAAGCGATTGCAGGTCTCTGCCATCTATCCCATGAGGCACTTGCCGCGATGACGGCGGCTGTCGAGGCAATGGCGGAGCGAGGCATACGCGTTCTTGCCGTGGCGACCGCGACGGCGCCGGATCGCGACTGGTCGCATTCACAGCGGGGTTATGACTATGCGCTAGCCGGACTGATCGGCCTTGCTGATCCGCTCCGCGCGAGCGTCCCGGATGCCATCGCGCAATGCCGCAGCGCCGGCATCCGGGTCGTGATGATTACGGGTGACTATGCCGCTACCGCCCGGTCGATTGCCACTCAGGCAGGCATTGCCAAGGGCGATCTCCTGACCGGGAGCGATCTCGAAGCGCTCGACGATGCGCAACTGGCGGCACGCCTGAAGACAGTCACCGTATTCGCGCGCATCATGCCAGAGCAGAAACTGCGTATCGTGCAGGCCTTCAAGGCGCGCGGCGAGATCGTCGCAATGACCGGCGATGGCGTCAACGACGCCCCTTCGCTCAAGGCAGCCCATATCGGCATAGCGATGGGAAAGCGCGGCACAGATGTGGCACGCGAAGCCTCGGCAATGGTTTTGCTTGATGATGATTTTGGCGCCATCGTGCAGTCGGTGCGATTGGGTCGCCGTATCTACGACAATATCCGCAAGGCCATGGCCTTCATCTTCGCGGTGCATGTTCCGATCG
Source organism: Sphingobium sp. D43FB (assembly GCF_002312805.1). Lineage (GTDB taxonomy): Bacteria > Pseudomonadota > Alphaproteobacteria > Sphingomonadales > Sphingomonadaceae > Sphingobium. Next base: position 146,288 of record NZ_NMUA01000010.1, read on the forward strand.
CTGGACTTGCCCTGCTGCCCTTGTTCTTTGGTCTTCCGATCCTGCTCGGGCCTATTCATATCGCATTGCTCGAAATGGTGATCGACCCCGTCTGCGCGCTGGTGTTCGAAGCCGAGGGCGAGGAAGCCGATGTCATGCAACATCCCCCACGCGATCCGAACGAAGCGCTGTTTTCGTTCCCGATGATAGTGTGGAGCGTGTTTCAAGGTGGCCTTGCCTTTGGCCTGTTAACTGGCGTTTTCTTGCTTTCCATGTGGTCTGGCATGCCGACCACAGAGATACGTGCTTTGACCTTCTTCGCCCTCGTTGGCGAGATCCTGGCGCTGATTCTTGTAAACCGATCGTTCAACGCCTCGCTGGGCGATGCCCTGACACGGCACAACCGCGCACTGCGCTATGTCGTTGCCGCCATCGTCACCGTGACAGCGCTCATACTGACCTTTCCATGGGCGCAGGGCCTGCTCAAATTCGGTTCGATCGGGTGGAGCGATATGGCGTTGGCCGTCGGCCTCGGTTTTGCACTCCTGCTGATACTGGAAGCCTGCAAACCGGTGGTCAGGCGCGTGCTGGCAAAGAAATCGCCTGCTATGAAACCTGTCCTGACGGCAGCCCTTTGAGCACACTCTCTCACCAGGGTTTCGCCCTTGCTCGTGGGTTTCTCCTTTCGCTCGTCATCTTCGCGACCTTAGCCTTCTTGTGGTTGATCGCGCCATTTTCGGGGGCGATCCTCTGGGCGGTGATCGCAGCCGTTCTGTTCGATCCACTGAATGCATATTTGCTTCGCGTCATGCCACAACGCCGGAACGGCGCAGCGTTGGCGACTTTGCTCATCATCACAAGCCTGGTCGTCGTCCCAGCGATGCTTTTGGGGGTTGCGCTGCTGCGCGAAGCGACAAATTTCTACGCGCGGTTGCGCGCCGGAGAGATTGATCTCGCGCGCTTTTTCGCGGAATTACAAACCCATCTGCCCGCTTGGGCAAGCCGCTGGCTTGCAGACATAGGCCTTGGCAATCTGGATGGCTTCCGTTCCAAATTGAGCGCCGGATTTGCGAACAGCTTTCAGACGGTGGCTGGACAAATCCTGAGCCTTGGTCAGGGCACATTTGGATTTTTCCTGGCGCTTGGTGTGATGCTCTATCTCACATTCTTCCTCCTGCGCGACGGGCACGGACTGGCGGCGCGGATCGAGCGTGCCATTCCTCTGACCGTGGGTCAGCGATCAGTTCTGGTCGGCAAATTCATATCCGTGGTGCGGGCGACCATCAAAGGGAGCCTAATCGTTGCCGTACTTCAGGGCACGATCGGAGGCCTCGTTTTTTGGGCCATGAGATTTCCAGGCGCATTACTATGGGGCGTGGCGATGGGCGTCTTCTCCCTGTTTCCCGCGATCGGTACGGGACTCATCTGGGTTCCGGTCACCATTTATCTGCTTGCCACCGGGGCCATCTGGCAAGGCGTTGTGCTAGGTTTGTTGGGCTTCTTCATCATCAGCAGCGTCGATAATGTGGTCCGCCCGATCCTCGTCGGCCGCGACGCGCGAATGCCCGACTATGTCGTGCTGATCTCCACTCTGGGCGGATTTGAACTCATGGGGTTCAACGGTTTCGTGATAGGCCCGGTGATCGCAGCTCTGTTCATGGCCGTGTGGCAGATATTTACAGAAGAGCCGGAGATCTCAGCACCAGCTGGGAGCAATGATATCCTTCCTCCTCGCATTGTTGAGCCGCCAGTCTGACTCCCGCTGCCACGTCGCAAGCCCTCGGCCGCTGAAAGGTGTCGCTATGCGATCATCATGGATCCTGTGCTCATGAAACGCTGGTGCCAGGACAGAGCTTCTCCTGGGAGGGATGGAGAGTGCTGTCCGTACGATCCCAGGCGGGCGCGCTCATAATAATCGATAAGCAGCGGCCGATAATCTGGATGTGCGCAATTCTCAATGATGAGTTTCGCCCGCTGTTTGGGAGACAATCCCCGTAGATCGGCCAGTCCCTGTTCGGTCACGATGACCTGCACATCCTGGGTGATGTGATCGACATGGCTTGCCTGGGGAACGATGGCGGAAATCCTACCACCTTTGGCTGTGGACGGCGTCATAAAGATCGAAACATAGGCGTTCCGCGCAAAATCGCCCGACCCTCCAATGCCGTTCTGAATGCGCGAGCCCATCACATGGGTCGAATTGACGTTGCCATAGATGTCGGCCTCTATCAGCCCGTTCATCGCCAGGCAGCCGAGCCGGCGGATGAGCTCCGGATGATTGCTGATCTCCTGCGGGCGCAGAATCATCTTGTCGCGAAACTCGGCCATATTCTCGTTCAGCCTGGCCGCCGCGTCGGGGCTGAGCGAGAAGGCGGTAGCCGACGCCATGCGCAGCTTGCCCGATGCCAGCAGATCGAGCATGCCATCCTGGATCACCTCGGTATAAGAGGTCATGTCCGTGAACGGGCTATCGACCAACCCTGTAAGGACCGCATTGGCTATATTGCCCACCCCTGACTGTATTGGGAGGAGGGACCTCGGCAAGCGACCCTGGGCGACCTCATGGTGGAAGAACTCAAGGAGATAGCCTGCGATCGCGCCAGCAGCACTATCGGGCGATGAGAACGGCAGATTGCGATCTGGAGCATCGGTTTCGACAATTGCAACGATCTTGTCGGGATCGCACCTAAAATAGCACTCGCCGATGCGATCGTCCGGCCGGATCAAGGGAATAGGAACCCTGTGTGGCGGCAGGGCGGTACCATAATAGATGTCGTGCATACCCTCCAGCGCCGGGTTCTGCCAGTGATTGACCTCCAGGATGATCTTGCTGGCGCGATCCAGCCAGGTCTTATTATTTCCAACCGAGGACGATGGAATTAAGGAACCGTCCGCCCGCACACCGGAAACCTCGATGACTGCGGTATCGAGCGGCCCCAGAAAGCCCTGCCACGCCATGGGAGCGACCTGACTCAGGTGCATATCGAAATATTCCATCTCGCCGCGATTGATCTTGTCGCGCGCGATAGGATCGGAATTATAGGGAAGGCGAAACTCGATCCCGTCAGCCTTGGCAAGCGCGCCGTCCAGTTCCGGGCCGGTCGAAGCACCGGTCCAGACGCGCACCTGAAAAGGCCGACCGGCCGCATGTTCAGCTTCGATTCTTGCCGCCAGTGCCAGCGGCACTGATTTTGGATAGCCCGATCCTGTAAAGCCGCTCATGCCGACCGTGCTTCCCGACGTGATGAAAGCGGCCGCGTCGTCGGCTCCCATAATCCGCGACTGCAGGAGCGTTGATTTTATGCGGCTTCCGGAAATCATATGGTCTTGTCTTCCTGCATAGGCAAAGCGCTTCGAATTAGTTGGTGCCAGCGACAATAACCGTCATCCGCTTGCCCGTCCCACCGCTCCGCAAGGAATCCCGCGTGACCAGCAAGGTTGCCCCGGGTTGAAGCACCGAGATAATAAGCTTGCGAAAATCATCCGACATATGGACGCGGCCATGCTCGCTGCCGGTCATCTCGCCCGTTCCTTTGGTTTGTGCGCCGGGCAAGGGCAAGCGCATCCAGTGCGGACCTTCCGGGCCGATCGCGCGCAAGGTGAAGGCTTCCGTGGCCGCAACGGGTCCATCGATACGAACAGTGCCCGATCCGATCTCAAGGCCATTTCGTAACACGACCAGTCGCTTGTCTCGCCCGCTGATGACGACCGAAACCGGGCCTGAGGGCGACTTTTCCGGCTCCCATTTGTAGCTATCGGGCGACGCATGGCCGTCGGTCGCGCCGCTTTCGAGGATCGCGGGTGTGGAGATTGTTTCAGGTTCGATCGGGTCATCCGTGATGACGACGGTGAGTCCTAGCTTGGTGATGCCAAACAACAGCTTGGCGAAGGCGACGGGGAGCCGGATGCAGCCATGCGATGAAGGGTAGCCTGGCAAGTTGCCTGCATGCATCGCGATCCCGTCCCATGTGAGTCGTTGCATGTAGGGCATGGGCGCGCTCTCATAGAGATTGGACTTGTGATTTATATCCTTTTGCAGAATGACGAATAAGCCCGTTGGGGTCTCATGGCCTGGTTTCCCGGTCGAGACCGTGGATACTCCGATCAATACGCCGTTACGATAGGCATAGGCGCGCTGGATCTTCAGGCTGACAATGATGCTGACGGGGCCCTCTGGAGCAACCTCGGGAGCCCAGAAAAATTCGCCGGTCTTGAGTTGTTCGATGGCTCCATCAACCGCTACAGGCACCGTTTGCGCATGCAACGGGATCGCGCTGCCAAGGCTCAGAGCCATGGCGAGGAGGAGGATCTTGGCGTTTTTCAATGGGAAACCCTAACGATGCGCATGTGATGAAACGGAGCGTCATTCTGGTCTGCGCTATTTTCCGAAGTAAAATGGCTCAGCATCCAGATGCACTGGTATTTCAACCGAACATATCCTCGGATTATACCTATTCCACCAGATATTTTTCCCGGAATTTCAGACAACACATCCGGAATGAATTATTCATTCACCGGTTTGGCTACTTAAACCATATTATAAATATATTTAGTGTAATCCGACTATCAATCTGACGTTCATAAACAATTATTATGTGGCAATCATGACCCACATAATTTCGCGTCGCTTCCTTGTGCAATCTGGCGCTGCTCTGCTGCTGACGGCAGCGTCACCCGCATGGGCAATAGCAGAAACCCCGGATCGTTTGAGCAAAGGCCTATTGGCACGTGCACACGCAACGTTGATGCGGCATCGCAATATTTTCTTCCACGTCGATCGTATTGGCATCGCGGACTTCTCGCGTCCCTCCAGCGATCCCCGTCTATTCATTGTCGATATGATCGATGGGAGAACGTCAGCACATCTTGTCGCGCACGGTCGCGGTTCCGATCCGGCCCATACAGGATGGGTTAAGCGGTTTTCCAATGACCCGGGTTCCTATGCCTCGTCGGATGGCGCTTACGCTACTGGTCCCCTCTACAATGGGGGGCATGGGCACTCCATGAAGCTGATGGGACTGGATCCTGACAACAGCAACGCGCAATCTCGGGCCATCGTGGTTCATGCCGCCAGGTACGTGACGGCGGAAGTTGCCCGCAGCACAGGGAAATTAGGACGCAGTGAGGGGTGTTTTGCGGTGTCGAACGAAAGCCTTGGCGACGTTCTGGCTCAGCTGGGACCTGGCCGGTTGCTCTATGCCGACAAGGCCTAGCCACCTGCGGCAAAGCGCTGCTCTCAAAGCCGGTTCTAAATAAGCCCTAACGGGGCACAGCACCCAGGATGGACAACGTCCTTGCCTGCACCGGCGACATCATCGAAGTAAAAAGTGAGGTCGTTAGCCCCGCCAACTTTACGCCATTACGGACTGCAGAAGCCGTTCCCTCGGTCATCAATTTCTGCTGGAGCCCAAAGAAATCGGACGGGCTTTTTATAGCGGATAATGCGCGGACCGACCTGCTCATGGCTTCGATATTTTCGGACCCAATGGACTTATAGGCCTCGGCTAATTCCGTCAGTCCGGCGATCGCAGCCGCGCGGACGGGAACTATGGTTTCCAGCTCAGAGATTTCATCCGCGACAAGTCGATCAACGGTTGAGCTGGCCATGATATATCCTTTGAATTTTGGCGCTTCGGTGGAACAGTCGGCATTGCCAAGGGCCAAACGTCAGGATGCTGGGAAAGTAATTATCACGCCCTACAGTCACCACGCAGGTTCGGAATCTACCTACGTCCGGTGGCTTTTGAACGGCCGGTCAAATGCTTTCGTGCGGCACCATCTCCTTTTTTACCGCCAATCCTTTCCCTTCTGCAAGGATCGGAAGGTTATCGACCAGCGCGTGGACTCCATTGCGACAATGCTGTGCTCCCAGTCATGCCGCGCCTCACCGCTCAGATGATAAATGGACCGCGGCGCGAGCGGTGCTAGGAAACGCGAGAAGCCCTCTGCCGTCCTTCGCCGAAATCGCAGCACGGCCGGGATGCCCAGCGAGATACCCACGACATCATCGAAGACCGGGCGATCCTTGTGCCAGCCTATCCCGGCACCCGGATCATAGCGGATGACCAGCGCCTGCACGAGATCGTCGGGGTCAAGCCCGGCAAACCGGGCGGCTCGCTCCTTTATAAGAGACAGCCATTCCGGTATCGGTTCGGCCCGCGCAAAAGCCCCGTTCTGAAAATCATAACTCCAGCCATAGCTGTGGGTGAGGCGATGACCGGTCCATTGTTGGAACCGGAAAGGGCTGAGTGGAACGTTGCCGATATGGTCGATGAGCGCACATTCTTCCGCTTCGGAGAGAAAAGCCTGCTCGAAGCTAAGCCCCGGCAAAAGTCCAGGCGATGGTGGCGCACCGAACAAATCGACTTGACCACCCTCCAAGCGTTGCGTGACCATGCTCATGGACTTCGCCTACAGCGCCAGCGCCGTCTGGACCGGCTTAGCGTCAATCTCGGTGACCGTGAACAGATGCGCGGGCGGCGTTACCAGCAGATCGGCCTCCGGCACTTGTCGGTCCAGCCACTGCATGACCTGTCGGCGGTGGATGATCGCGCCATGCCGCTCCTGGTAGCGCATGACCTCAGGGTTCGCATCCACCGTCACGATCCGGTAGCTCACCGGCCAATCGCCCATGGCGGGTTCCCAAAGGCCCGCGAGATAGAAGAAATTGCCGCCGTCGAGGCAAACCCGGAACTGCCGGTCACCATTGCGGATATGAAACTCAGATGCCGCGATCAGGCAGCGATGGCTCGGGAAGGCCCGGTCTTCGGAGCGCACAAACCGGAAGCTGACGCCGTCGCTGAACTGCGGATTGGAACCCCAGGCCGCCTCGATCATCTCCACCTCTTGCATATCGACCGGATTTCGCCGGATGATGGCGCGCCGGCTGCCGAGCGCAGCGTCCGTATCAAAGACTGTGGGTGTCGAGTCCATGATGAGAACATATAACGAACATGAGGGGCAGGCAAGCCTGTCCGATGAGGCGCTTTCCCATGTGCAATGACTACAGGCTGCTGGTCGATATCGCTGCGATCGTCGAGGATTTTGAGGATCTCAAGATCAAGATTAAGATGCCCGAGGGCACGCCCAATGTCCCAGCGCGCGAGGACATCAAGATTACCGATGTCGCGCCGATTGTGCGCAGCGTGGAAGGCGCGCGCGGAATGGGCGAGCTCGTCAACCGTCGCTGGAGCTGGGCCGGACAAAAGGGTCTTCCGGTCTATAATTTCCGATCCGAAGGCCGGGATTTCGCCTCGCATCGCTGCCTGATCCTGGCCGATGGCTTTTACGAGTTCACAGATCCCGCCGATCCCAAGCAGATGCGGCTCGACAAATGGCTGTTCACAATGGCCGACCATCGCTGGTTCTGCATCGCAGGCATCTGGCGCGAGGCGCCCGAAGGGGAGGCTTTCACGATGTTGACCATGGACGCTGGCGCCGACGTCGCCCCCTATCATCACCGCCAGATCATCCCCCTCCCCCGCGATCGCTGGGCCGACTGGCTCGATCCCGCCGTGAAGGCCGCTGACATGCTGCGCTGGCTGCCGACCGGTAGTTTGCCGGTGACGCAAGTCTACGGGGCGCCGCCGGCCCAGGCAGCGCTGCTTTGATGTCACAAACTGCCGGACTTGCGCGCTTCATCGAAGCGCAGGCGCCAGTCTACGCGACAGTGCTTGCCGAGATTCGGCGCGGCGCCAAGCGATCGCACTGGATGTGGTTCATATTTCCGCAGCTGGCGGGCCTCGGTCGTAGTGCGACCGCCCTGTTCTACGGCGTCACCTCCATCGAAGAAGCTCGCGCATATCTCGAACATCCCTTGCTCGGCGCTCGCTACTTCGAATGCGTTACGGCGCTGCAGGACCTTGCCAAGACCGACTCCGTTTCAGTGTTTGGCGAGATCGACGCCCAGAAACTCCATTCATCGCTCACGCTGTTCGAGGCAGCTGACCCCGCGCCGCTCTTTGCCGCTGCGATCAACCGCTGGTTCAAAGGCGAGCGCGACGAAGCGACGCTGCAGATGCTCTCTAGTCAAGCTGCTTCATCGTGAGACAGGCGATTCATTCCGCTTGACGAACGCCCGCTTCCGTTGGAACATAAAGGGAACATACGAGTCAATGCAATCCCATGTCCCTGATACCCTCTTCTCTGGATCGGACCCGTCCCGATCGCTTGGCCGCTTTGCGGGCCGAGCTCGCGCAGCACCGCGCGGAGCGTGGCCCGGTGCTGACGTTCGGAGTAGCCCCGCTCGATGAACGGCTCGCCGATCAAGGGCTGGACGGCGGAGGTCTTCACGAAATCGCGGCCGCGTCAGAAAGCTTGAGTGACGACGCAGCGGCCACCCTGTTTGCGGCAGGCATAGCCGCCCGATTTGCAGCGATGCCTGGCTCGACCGTCGTCTGGGCGGTCACGCGCTTTGATCTCTATGCGCCGGGTCTCGAACAGGTGGGGCTTGGCCCTGGCCGCATCGACTATGCACAGGGCCGCACCGATGCGGACGTCCTGGCGGTGGCGGAAGACAGCCTTCGAGGAGGCGCGCTCGCCTGCGTCATCGCCGAGGTGAAAGCTGCGGACCAGACCGCGACGCGGCGCCTGCAGCTCGCCGCGTCGGACGGACAGACACCGATGCTGCTCTACCGTCGGCACCGCACCCGCGGACGCTGCCCGCTCGATCAGCCCTCTGCTGCCATGACCCGCTGGCGGATCGGATGCGTACCTTCCGAGCCCATGCCCTATCCGGGCGTCGGCCGATCGCGCTGGTCGGTCGCGCTGGTGCGCCAGCGCGGTGGCAATCCTTTTTCCCTCGAACTGGAGGCGTGCGATGACACGGGTCGCCTCGCTCTATCTGCCGCAGCTCGCGATCGAGCGCCTGCGCCGGCTCGAGCGAATAGTCACGCCGCCTGAGCAATCAAAAGGCGCAAGAAGATCGGGACTGCCGGTCGCGATCGACGACGACCCCGGCGAATGCTCCGTGCCACGCGGCGGCGGCTGGCGTCCGGGCGCGCGCTGGGCGCGCGACAACACGCCGGATCGCCGGTCGCGCCAGGCAGAGATCAACGCGCGGCCCGCGCATCAGCGCCCCACCATGCGGGAGATGGGACGGCGAAGCGAAGCAGCGGAGCCGCCATTCAGGGCAGGAGAGGCCAATGAGGAACGACCGGACGACGCTGTGACGAGGCTCATGCCCCCGTCGGCGCTCAGCTGGGCGACCCTGTGGGGAAAACCGATGATCCTGGTACGCCGCGTCGGCCAGCGCGAGGTAGTGACCGCTGCCTGTCCGCAAGCGCAGGATCTTGGCCTTCATCACGGAATGGCCGGCGCCCATGCGCGCGCCCTCGTAACCGACCTGGAGGTCCGCGACGCCGAACCGGAGATGGACCAGGCGGTGCTCGACCGCCTTGCCCTTCACGCCGTAGCGCATTGGACCCCTACGGCCAGTCCCAGTGCGCCGGACGGGCTATGGCTCGACCTCACCGGCACCACCCATTTGTTTGGAGGCGAGACGCGTTTCTGCCGGCGGCTGCTCGGCTTCCTGCGTCGCCTGGGCTTTTCCGCCCGCATTGGCATTGCCGGGACTCCCGGGGCGGCGCATGCGCTCGCCCGTTACGGGAAGGACGCCATGACTATCGTGGCTAGCGGTGAGGAAGCCGAGGCTATCGCTGGCATGCCGCTTGCCTGCCTGCGGTTGGACGCCCCTGCCCTCGTTGCCGCTGCGCGATTTGGCCTCGAGCGCGTCGCCGATCTCTATCCGATGCCGCGCGGCCCGCTGGCCAAGCGCCTGGGTCTTCAAACCGTCCTGCGGCTTGACCAGGCGCGCGGCATCGTCGCTGAGCCTATCGTTCCGGTCATACCGTTTGAGGAGCCCAAGGCGGAACGACGGCTGCTGGAACCGATTGGTACGGCCGAAACGCTCAATCAGGTTATTGGCGATCTCGTCGACGACCTGGTGGGTCAACTGCAAACGCGGATGCTGGGAGCCCGCGCGCTCGCGCTCGGCTGCGAGCGGGTTGACGGCGTCCGGCAGAATATAGGGCTCGGCACCGCGCGGGCGACGCGGGACGCCGTACATCTGAAGCGCATGCTTGGCATGCGCGTCGAGCGGATCGATCCTGGCCTTGGCATAGAGCGGATGACCCTGGGGGCGCCGCGCGTCGAGACCCTGCTCCCAACACCGATCGAGGCGGCGCTCGACGATAGGCCCCAGGCTCGGGATGTAGCATCGCTAATCGACCAACTGGCCGGACGCGTGGCGCCCAATGCCCTGTTCCGCCTGACGGCTGTGGAAAGCGACGTGCCCGAACGCGCCGTGCTGCGAACCCAGCCGCTTGGGCCCACCATGGGATGGCCGGCCTGGAAGCGCCCGGTGCGTCTGCTGCTACGGCCAGAGCCTCTTATGAACGTCATAGCGCTCTTACCCGATCACCCGCCCCGGCGCTTTGCGTGGCGCGGAGCATCCTTCGAGGTCGCCCGCGGCGACGGGCCCGAGCGCATCCATGGCGAATGGTGGCGCTCGGCGCGCGAGCTCTGGGCGGTACGGGATTATTTTCGGGTGGAAACGACAAGCGGCGATCGCTTCTGGATCTTCCGGCGGGGCGATGGCGTCGATGCGCCAACCGGCGATCTCTCCTGGCACATGCACGGCTTTTTTGGCTGATGCCCACCTATGTCGAATTGCAGGTCACGAGCCACTTTTCGTTCCTGCGCGGCGCCTCCTCGCCCGAAGAGCTGTTCGCGGCGGCCGGCCTCCTCGGGCATAGGGCGCTTGGCCTCGTCGATCGGGGCAGCGTGGCGGGCGTGGTGCGCGGATGGGCCGGTCAGAAGGCGACCGGCGTCCGGATGATCGCGGGCACCCGCGTCGATCTCACCGACGGGCGGGCGCTGCTCCTTTATCCTAGTGATCGGCTTGCCTGGTCGCGCCTGACGCGGCTGCTGAGCCAAGGCAAGGCGCGCGGCGGCAAAGGCCATTGCATCCTCGACTGGGCCGATGTCGCGGCGCATGCGCAGGGGCTCGTCGCCATATTGCTTCCCGACCAACCCGACGCGCTGACCGCGGTGCAGCTTGCGGATCTGCGCGACACCTTCGGATCGCGCGGCTATCTCGGGCTATCGCTCCGCCGGCGACCTGGGGACGCCGCCCGCTTACACGGCCTCGACCGTCTGGCACGAGCCGTTGGCGTGCGCAGCGTCGCGACCGGCGATGTCCTCTATCATGCGCCCGAGGCTCGGCCGCTGCAGGATGTGCTGACGGCCATCCGGGAGAAGACGACGATCGACGCGCTGGGCTTTCGGCGCGAACGGTTCATGGACCGCAACCTTAAACCACCACAGGAGATGGAGCGACGCTTTGCCGCCTTTCCCGATGCGGTCCAGGCAAGCGCCGATATTGCCGACCAGTGCGCGTTCGATCTGGGCGAGATCCAGTATCAATATCCCTATGAGCAGGTGATCGCGGGTCGCACTGCCGCGCGACAATCAGGATGAGAGAGCAGCGTCAATCAAGATGAGAATCGCCACCTGCTGATGCGGCGTAGGGCGTAGCCCGGAGCCGGATCAGCAGGTGGCGATGTCGCCCTTTCCGGGGCGTTTCTGATGGTTGCGGCCGGTCAGGTATTCAAAGGCATAACTTCGCGAGAGGGGATGTCGTTCATGCCGGGCCGCCACGTCAACGATCATCAGATGAGGCTCTACATGAAGCTCCGACATACCCATGCCGTTCCGATCGCCGCCGCAAAGGCCAGTATCAGCACGGCGACCGCATATCGCATCGAGGGAGATCCTCGGCTTCCCTCGCAAAGGCAGGTCCAGCGAGAGCGGCGACGCCCGGACCCGTTAGCCGGGATCTTCGACGAGGATGTGGTCCCCATGCTCCAGGCTGCGCCTGGTTTGCGGTCAGTGGCAATTTTCGAGGAGATATGTCGCCGTCACCCTGAGCTTGATGGGCGCATTCGGCGCACATTGGAGCGAAGGATCCGAACATGGCGGGCGATCCATGGTCCCGAGCAGGAAGTGATCTTCCGGCAGGTGCATGAGCCGGGACGGCTTGGCCTGTCGGACTTCACCGAGATGAACGATGAGCACGTAACGATCGTCGGCGTGCCGCTCGATCATCGGCTCTACCATTTTCGGCTGATATGGTCGGGCTTCGAACACGTCCATGTCATTCTGGGCGGCGAGAGCTATGTCGCGCTTGCAGAA
>NZ_NMUA01000109.1 GCF_002312805.1 Sphingobium sp. D43FB
AGCACTACCTGCCGATATTGTGCCTCGGCTTCATCGCGACCAGAGCGTGCCTGTGCTATCGCCGCTGACGTTCGTCCAAAATCGAGCAAGCCCCATTGCAGCTGAGGGACGGCGATGTTGGAAATATTGCCCAGATCTACCAGGTCTCCGATCGACGTGCCGCCAATCCCGAGAATCCCCATGAAGCTGATTTTCGGAAAACGAGCTGCTTCCGCGACTCCTATCCGGGAAGTTGTGGCAGCGAGATTGCGCTCCGCAGCGCGGATGTCGGGACGGCGGCGCAGGAGCGCCGAAGGGTCTCCGATCGACACCCGCGCAGGGGGCATCGGGATATCGCGCCGTGGCGTCAATAGCGGATCGAGAGATCCCGGCGCTTCACCGGCGAGAACCGCTAGCGCATTCATATATATTACGATCTCAGCATCGGCTGCGGCGAGATCGCTGATCGTGGCCTGAACCGCGCGGTTCGCTTGGCCGACAGTAAAGGCCGGGATTGTGCCTTGCCCGAAACGCTGCCGGGCTAGGGCGAGCTGCTGCCGCTGAATGTCGAGACCTTCGCGAAAAGCGGCGGCGCGCTGCTGCCGGTCACGAAGATTGGTATAGGTCTGCGCGACTTCAGCGCTGAGCTGGACCTTTGCGTCTGCAACATTATACGCCGCTGCCGCCGCCAGCGCGTTTGCCGCTTCGATTTTTCGCACCTGCCCGCCCGCAAGATCTATTTCCCAGTTTGCGTTCAGACCAAGGTTGTAGAAACGCAGAGACGTGTCGGCATCCTGGGCGGATGAAGGCGCCGGAACAGGTGTGGGTGTAGGAGTACTACTTCCTTGACTGGTCTGGAGATCGATCCCGGGAAGATCGGCAAATATGGCCGCGCCCTGAGCACCAGCCGTCGGCAGGCGGTTTGCTCGCTCCTGGCGTACAGACGCACGGGCTTGGCGAAGTCGGGCCTGCGCAACATCAATCGAGGGATTCGCGACAAGAGTGCGCCGCTCGAGCTCATCGAGAACCGGATCTTGCAGCGTCGCCCACCATTCGGCGAGTTCAGGCTCGCTGGTCGACGCATCTGCTGGTTGACGAACGAATGTTGGCCGCGGCGCGGCTTGGCCGAGCTCTGGTGGTCCGGAATAGTCCGGGCCGACCACACATCCACCAAGGAGCAGCGGAAGGATGAGACCACTTAACTTTGCCATTACCACCTCAATGCATCGTCAGCGACATCCCCTTGGGGAGCGGGCGAAGGAAAAACACGAACGGGAGCGTCACAAAAGTCGCTACCGCCATCGTCAAGAATATGTCGTTATAGGTCATGACGAACGCCTGCTGCTGAATAGTGCCAGCGAGCGACTGAAGGCCGGCGTCCATATTTCCCAGAGTATGAGACATCCCCGCGATATACTCCTGCACGCTTGGATCGTTTGCCCACAGCGTTTCCTCCATCCGTCGGCTGTGGAGTGACATGCGCTGGTCCTGGAACGACGTCAGGGCCGCCAGAGCGAATGAGCCACCGAGGTTTCGCGCAGCATTGAAGATGCCTGAGGCATCTCCAGCATCCTCCTTGCTGACTGAGGTAATGGCGGCTTGGTTCAGAAAGAGCATGACAAAGATCATCCCCACCCCGCGCAGCAGCTGACCGGTAGTAAAGGCTTCGCCTGCGGATTCCACTGTGAGACTGGTGTTCACAAAGCAGCTAGCAGCCATAAGCGCGAGGCCAGCGCCAACGGCCAGCCTGATATCGACAAACCGCATCAGAAACGGTACGAATGGCATCACAAAGAAGGCAGGAACGCCCATGAGAAAAATAACCTGTCCGGTCTCGAGGGCATTATAGTCGGCGATAAGCGACAGGAACTGCGGGATGACGAAGGTCGATCCGTACATCACCATGCCCAGCGCTAGCGCCATGATAACGACGCTGCCGAACTGTCTGCTCATGACGATTCGCAACTTAAGGACGGGCTTTGTTGCCCGGAT
>NZ_NMUA01000110.1 GCF_002312805.1 Sphingobium sp. D43FB
AGCTCGACTTTGTACGTTTTTGGTCAGGTCCAGGTCCAGAAGATGCTGTTTTCAGCGATGTGGTCGAGGGCTTGATCGAGGGGCAAGACGCATCCGCCCATATCGTCGATATCTTCCCATTTTCGTCGGTGTGACCAGTAGCCGAGCCTGACTTCGTCGCGCGTGCCGACAGGCTTGAGGCGGGCGATCGGTGCCTCGGTTTCCAGCAGATAGAGATGGTAAGCGCCCTTGTCCTCATACCATCCGACGCCGCCGCCGTTGGCCGCGTCGAACGTCTCGATGCGCAGAATGATTTCCTCGTCTTTCATGGTGCATCCATAGCTGCCGTCGGGTCACAGCATATTCGAGTCACCTCGCCGCATGGCAACAGCCTAAGCGTTGCAACGTGCTTCAGTCAGGATTCGAAGCATGGAATGCTGGACCAGAACAAGGCCGTTATCGGCGATCCCGTCCCCCAGATTCTGCGCCAATGGCTGCAGGCATGGCGTCCCTGCTTTACGGCTCGCAGTTGGGAGCATGTACTTGTTCTTGTGATGGGCGGCCTGCTGGCCACGGGCAAACGGACCGTTACGTCTTGCCTGCGTGTGACCGGCCGAGCCGATGCTGCCAACTTTGCAACCTATCACCAGATCCTCAACCGCGCCCGGTGGAGTTCGCGTGCCGTTGCCAGGTGTTTACTGGGCATTGTGGTCGAACGGCTCGTGCCCGATGGTCCTGTGGTCATCGGTATGGACGACACCATTGAGCGGCGATGGGGGCGCCGGATCACCGCACGGGGTATCTACCGCGACCCGGTCCGCTCCAGTCACGGCCATTTCGTCAAAGCCAGCGGACTGCGCTGGCTCAGCTTCATGGTACTCACCCCGGTGTCATGGACCCGCCTGATCAAGGCACTGCCAGTCTTGACGTTGCTCGCTCCTTCGGAACGATCGAACCGTCAATGCCGCTGTCGTCATAAATTGCTGACGGACTGGGCCCGGCAGGGCGCGCTGCAGCTGTCTCGCTGGCTGCCGGGTCGGCGGATCATCTTCATTGGCGACAGCAGCTTTGCTGTCCACGAACTGGCACATGCGATCGTCCGCCGGGCCACACTCATCAGCCGACTGCGGCTCGACGCCAACTTGTTTGCGCAGCCTGCGGGGCGAACGGCACGCACGATGGGGCGACCAGCGCAGAAAGGGCGAGCACTACCAAAACTCAAGACCCTGCTCGCCAACCCGGCGACACGCTGGACCAGCATTCTCGTCTCTGCATGGTATGGCCATCTCAACGGCAAGACGCTCGAGATCACATCTGACATCGCCTTATGGTACAGGCCCGGCACTCCGGTCTTGCCGGTCCGCTGGGTCCTGGTTCGCGATCCTGACGGAAAGCGCGGCCCGCAGGCCTTCTTCAGTACCGACATCACCCTCGAGCCCGCCGACATCATCGCTTTATACGTCCGCCGATGGCAGATCGAGGTCACCTTCGCCGAAACGCGCGCTCACCTGGGTGTCGAGACACAGCGCCAGTGGACCGACAACGCTATAGCTCGAACCACTCCGGCGCTGCTGGGACTCTACAGCCTCATATCGCTATGGGCCTGCGATCTGCTCACCACTAGCAGCACCCCTTATGCCGCCGCCTGGTATCGAAAAACCAGCCTGACATTCAGTGACGCCATCGGGGCCGTCCGCCTGCAGCTCTGGGTCGGCGACATTAATCAACCCCCCCCGCCGCACCGAGAACCGCACTATATTCCGACAACACGCCTCGTACGTATGGCTCAAGCACTATGCTTCGCTACCTAATCGTACAAAGTCGAGCT
>NZ_NMUA01000111.1 GCF_002312805.1 Sphingobium sp. D43FB
CCGATCGCTTGCTCAAAATCTGATACATTCCTGCCCCTGATATTGAGCAGCTGATCGACCATCCCCGCAGCCCTGATGCTCACGATCATGACTTCATATATCCGGCTGGTGCACGATCCGGCCGCCGTCGATGAAGTGCGCGATGATTTCCGCCTGATATTTCCACGCACAACCGATACCACTTCATCAACCGGGCGGAGACGATCTTGTGCGATGGTCTTGGTACCAGATGATACCCGCGACGATCCCGGTTCGACGATCTCACCGCCACGATCGACATCAACGATATTCACCTGATGATCTCGATCGACGATCCGGCCCGACTATGGCGCGCCACCATTGATCGAGGGCAGGGTTCGCCGGGGACGATCCGCCAGACCATACATCCGGATGTCCTCCGGGCTGACCCTATATATGGTCGGCTTGTCGGAGGCGTCGATGCGATAAGGATATGCGGTGCCGGTGCTGATATCGACCCAATCACGGCAGGGGTATCCGACGTTGAGGTATTGAACCCGCGCCCTGATGTGCAGGACCTCGCCGATCAGTCGACCTTCAAGTGCATCTTCCCGGATCACATAATCGCCAAGTCGGAGATCGTGCAGGTCCATAGTCCGGCTCCCATCGTTGCCGGTCGATCATACCGCTGAACGACAAAATGTCGAAGTAATAGAAGTGCTTGAGCCAAATCGGACTTCGTGAGAATCTGTCTCCGATGGGTAAGGGGTGGCAATACGATCGGCGATACGCGATCGACGTGCTGTATGGGGCCAATATCGGCTTCCAAGACAGTCGGATGCCAACCTCTAGACCCATATGAGGCGATTGGAGACAACATGGGCAAGGTTCTCGGTTACGCACGCATCTCGACCGATCAAGGTCAGGATATTGCCAGTCAGAAGGCCAAGCTGGAATCGCTCGGTGCCGTGGTCGTGTTCTGCGATGTCGGGAGCGGCATGAGCCTGACCGGTCGGGACCAGCTTGAGGCTGCACTTCGACTTCTCGATTGTGGGGACCAACTTCTTTGCCTTCACCCGGACAGGATCGCGCGCGATACCTCCGACCTCCTCGCCGTCGCCAAGCGCATCATCGAGAAGAAGGCGATCCTGCGCATCCACGATCCCGCGATCACGATCGACGGCAGCGATCTCATGGGGGAAGTCCTCCTGACCGTCTTCGGACTCGTCGGTCGCATCGAGAAGCACTTCATTACTGCCCGGATTCGGCGCGGAATAGATGCCCGGAAGCTCAAGAATGACGGTGCCTATATCGGCCGCCGCCCTACCATCGATCCGGACCGTATCCGGGAGCTTCGGGATCAAGGAATGGGACCTACCCAGATCGCCCGCACGCTCAAAATCGGCCGCGCCAGCGTCTACCGGCTTCTCGCCGCCTGATCATCTCGTCGACCAGATAGGCGTCCAATCGGAACCCCACCTTCACCGCCCACGGTCATCACCAGCATCGCGCCGAGATCATCCCGCCCGATCGTCGGCCCGGTATCGTCGCGGCCGCATCGTCATCCACCGATTATCGCCGCTCATGCTCTGGGCGACCGTCGATCCACATCATGGAGACCAGCATCATGAAATCACGCTCGAAGAAGCCGGAGGCAGCGTCGACCGCCCATGCTCCTGCCCATGATCAGACCGAGAGCGTCGTCCAGATCATTGACCAGATCGAGGGCGAAGCTGGTGACGATGGGGTGGAAATGATGGGTATGGACGCTGGTTCAAGGAAGCCCGCCAAAGCCACCCGTCAGTCCCCCGCTACCCGCTCCAGC
>NZ_NMUA01000113.1 GCF_002312805.1 Sphingobium sp. D43FB
CCTCTCTTATTCACGACGCTCGGTTTCGGGCCCGCTCTGGGCATTTGCTGCGGCTGGCTGTATTGCGCGGACGACCGGCATCGCTGGCGTTTGTTTCACCGCATTCGGATTGATGGGCTTTTCGGGTTGAAGGGCTGGGCTCGGAGTTCTGCGGCGCTGCCGCATGGGCTACGTCGGCGCAGGCTTCAGCCGGAGAACGAGGGCGCGGAACAGGTCGGCATCCGGACAGGCGGAAGCGAAGGCAATGCGGATGCGGCTAGCACTTTCTACGACGCGCGCAGCGACCTTGAGCAGCCGCAGGCGCAAGGTGGTAAACTCCGCGCTTGCCAGAGCAGCGGTCCTGGGCATCGCCTGCTGGATGCGCCATAGCAGCCAGTATGCGGCAGTGTGCAGTATCAGGCGCATCTGATTGGCATTGGCCGAGCGGCACGAGGTTCGGTCGCTGGCGAGCTGGGACTTGTGGCGCTTGATCAGGTTCTCGGCCTGACCACGCGCGCAGTAGAGCGTGTCGTAGATGTGCTCGGCCGATCCTGTTGCCAACGAGGTGACGACATAGCGGATGTCCATGCCCAGCGTGCTGGCCTCGATCCGTGCAACGACGCGACGCTGGCACTTCCAGGTCTTTGCCCCATAGCGGGTCTCGGCATAGTTGCGCAGGACGGGACACTGACGCTGGGCGCGCTTGACCGCGCAGGCATCGGCGACCGCAACAATGGCGGGATCGGCGCGCAGCGCTGAATTGGTGGGCAGGCCGAACACGTAATCGACGCGGGCCGCATCGCAGTAGGCCATGACCTCGGGTCGACCATAGTGCCCGTCGCCGCGGATAGTGATGTGGGTATCGGGCCAATTACGGCGCAGGTGACGCACCAGGCGTCGGATGTGCCCCGCCGCCTCCTTTCCAGAAGGCGTCTTGCCTGTGCGCAGCAGCATGGCCACCGGCCTGCCGGTCGCGGTGTCGTAGATATGGATCGGTAGGAAGCAGCGCTCCCCATGATGCCCGTTCCAGAACGAGAGCTGTTGATAGCCATGCACGACGTCGCACGTGTCGTCGATATCCAGCGTGACCGCTGTCGGAGGGGCGGGATAGCTGGCGCAGTAGATGTCGATCATCGCGGCCATCATGCTGGCCAGTTCGCGCGTAGTCGGTGCATTTTCCCACCGGCTCATCGTCGGTTGGCTGGCCAGCCCCGCGCCCGATTCCGGCAGCTTGCCGAGCGCCAGGCGGAAGCCTGGATCGTCGCGCAGAGCATCGAGATCATCGGCATCCTCATAGCCGCACGCAATCGCGAACACACGGGCACGCAGAATGTCATCCAGGCGATGGATCACCCGCGCTGGATCGCGCGGATCGGCAATACAAGCCGCCAGGCGCTGGCAAATCCCCATCGCGCGCTCGGCCTGTGCAAGCAGTAGAACACCGCCATCCGAGGTAAGCCGGCCACCGTCGAACGCAGCTGTGATTTTCTTGCGGCCGACTGCTGGGAATCCAAATGAGCTTGCGATATCATCGTTCATGGCGGGTGTGGCCCGTGGCATTTTCTGCCCTGCGGCAGGTTCGGCTTAGACACCCAGTTCCTAATTCAGATCAGAGGCTTACGCCACTCCCGCCAACCCTTCAGGACACTTTTGGTGAATAAGGCGGG
>NZ_NMUA01000114.1 GCF_002312805.1 Sphingobium sp. D43FB
AGCTATGTTCCATCCCGGCACCTCACTATCTAAAGGTGCCGGAGAATGAATCATGGGTGATTCCAGCCAGGCAATGGGCGCGCGGCAGGCCGAATCACGCACGCGACCACTTGTGGGTAAGAGCAAGAACAATCGGACGGTTACGCTGTTTCGCCAACGAACACAGGTTCAATGTCGAGTATGGATACCGGCACGACACCGATAGCTGGACAGAATGAGCCAGCGTTTGTGATGGCTGCATCGGATGCGAACCTCTATCAAATAAAAGCGGCGCAGCTCGCCGTGACCAAGGCCCAGCGTGACGATGTGAAGGCTTATGCCAAACGTGTTCAGACAGAAGCGCAAATCGCCCAGAAAGCTCTCATGGCCGCGCTGCGCAACGATCAGCGGACGATAAAAGCGCCATCGTCATCGCTTTCCTCCGACAGAGCCGCACTCGTGAAGCTGCTCCAGAAGACGCCGCGCGGCAGCTTCGATAATCTTTATCTATCCCAGTCCGCCCAGGTACTGCAGGCGGCATGGGCCATCAACAAAGGCTATGCGCAAGACGGCACCGACCCAGCCTTGAAGCAAGTCGCGGGCACCGCCGTTCCCACACTTGAGCAAGAACTCACCAACGGGAAGGCACTTCTTCCTTCAGCATTGACCGGCGGTCAATGATCATAGTGGCGCCCGTTCTTCACGGGCGCCACTCAATGTGATCGTCATGCCCTTGTGGGCAACTGCTGTTATTTCAAGCGCGGCAACAGTGAACCCCACAGCGGTCGTGTTTATGCTTTCAACCTTGTCTTCAGGATATTGGGCGGATGATGATACTTATTTTTGCCATGGCGGCTCTTGGACAAAGCCCCGAGCAACCCGCCAGAAAAGATGAGACAGTTGACCGCGGTCGGGAAATCGTCACTCAGCCGGCGAAAGATATTGGCGCGGCCAAGACTGAAATTCCAGTTATTCTGGAAAGAGCGCAAGAAAATCCATATGGCCTCTCCGGTTTGAAATCCTGTGCGCAGATCAAGGCCGCAACCACGGAGCTCGATAGCGTCCTCGGACCTGATTTTGCCGTCGGCAACAACAAAAAAGAGAACAGGGCTGGTCGGCTAGCCGAGGCTGGAGGGAAAACTATTGTTAACACAATCATACCGTTTCGGGGCTTAGTTCGGGAGATTTCGGGCGCAGCTCCGGCCGAAAGACGCCTGGCGTCAGCAATCGACGCCGGCTTCGCGCGCCGCGGCTTTCTTCGTGGAACAGCGCTCGCACGGCGCTGTCCGGGCAGTAAAAATTAACGACGAAAGCTGACGCTGCTGACGCTATTGAATTCAATGCCGCTGTGTGAGGCTGCGCATTATCTCGTGAGCTTGGCATTGCAGGGCAATAACTCCGGCGAGACTAACAAGAAAGTACTAGTGGATTGATTCCAACATTTGGTGCCCGCGCCTAACGGCGGCGATGATTTGGTCAGGGTCAGCCTTCCAGACGAAGGGGCGCGGCGCCTCATTATGTTCCTTGATGAAGCGGTTGATGGCGGCCTGCAGATCGACAACGGAGTGGAAGACGCCGTTTTTCAGCCGCCGCCGGGTCAACTTTGCAAAGAAGCCCTCGACGGCATTGAGCCATGAGCAGGACGTCG
>NZ_NMUA01000115.1 GCF_002312805.1 Sphingobium sp. D43FB
CCCGTATAATTCATCGCGTTGTTGATCGGGCGTCAGGATTTCGGTTTTTGGTTGGAGGCAGGCGCGGTGCATCACTCCCGGGGATGAGCCGAAGGTCGGGTATGTTGAGGCTTGCGGGTTGAAGGGACGGGTTTGGTTTTTGGGGCCAGGCCCGTTGTTCAGGTAACGAGGCGAGGGATACGATCGAGGGCGACCCGGACGATCTGCTGGTTGGGACA
Source organism: Sphingobium sp. D43FB (assembly GCF_002312805.1). GTDB lineage: Bacteria > Pseudomonadota > Alphaproteobacteria > Sphingomonadales > Sphingomonadaceae > Sphingobium. The sequence goes on from NZ_NMUA01000115.1 coordinate 219, forward strand.
GGCGGTGGGCCATTGGACGCGGATCAAGGTCTTCATTTCGACGACACGGGCAGCGATCTTGATGAGGTGCAGGCGCAAGGTATCGAACTGGACAGTGCGCCATATTGAGCGTTTCGGCATGGCGGTGCGCAGACCCCACATAAGCCAGTAGGCACCGGCATGAAGGAACAGCCGCAACTGGTTGGCCGTGGCCTTTGTGCAGGATGTACGGTCTGCGGCGAGATGGGTTTTCCACGACTTGATGTGATTTTCCGCCTGCCCCCGCCGGCAATAGACCTGCTCGTAGAGCCAGCGGGGCGAGCCCTTTTTGAGATTGGTGACGACGAAGCGGGTGTCGGCCCCCTGATCGCCGACTTCGACGCGGGCGATGATCCGCTCGACGCGGCTCCAGCTTTTAGCGCCGTCGTGGAATGCCTTGAAGCGGCGCACCTTGCCATCGTCGGTTGCGGCCTCGAAGCGCGCTTTGGTGCTGGTTTCGAGATCGGTGACATGGCGGCGCAATGTCGAGGTCGGCGCGACGCCCAGGATGAAGTCGTGTCCGCCCGCCCGGCACCAGTCGATGACCTCGGGACAGCAATAATGACTGTCGCCGCGCAGCATGATCTGCGTTCTTGGCCAGTTGGCGCGGATTGCACGCATCAGGCGGCGCAGGAAAGCCCTGATTTCCTTGCCGCCGGGTCGTTTGGCCGGGCGTAGCACGGCAGTGATGAAGCGGCCCTCGCCATCGAACACGACGATGGGTTGGAAGCCATATTCGTCATGATGGGCATTGAATAATCGCAACTGCTGGCCGCCATGCACGGCATCGAATGTGTCATCAATGTCGAGGACAATACGCTTGGGCACGGTGCGGAAGGAATCGCAATACAGATCAACCATCGCCCGGCCCATGCCCAGCAACGCACGCGTATCAGGCAGGTTCTCCAGTCGCGAGATCGTCGGCTGCGAACATAGCGCGCGATCCGAAGGTGCCAGATCAAGGGCCAGCTTGAACATCGGGTCGACGCGCAGACTGGAGGCGTCATTGCCATCCTCGTAACCCGCCGCAATCATCATCAGCCGGAAGCGGATAATGTCGGTAAGGCTGTGGGTGATCAGATCCGGCGCGCGGGGATCTTTGATGCAGGCCGCCATGCGATCCGCAACGCCAAGGCGCTGCTCCACCTCGCGCAACAGCAAAATCCCGCCGTCTGACGATAGCAGACCGCCGTCAAATCTGACGTCCAACCGCTTGCCCGAAACAGGTGACAGACCAGGTAGCGGCAGCGTAGGATCGTCCATGGCGGGTGTAGCTTTCTTGAAATGACGTTGATCGGATTAGACAACCAAATCATACGTTAAATCAGATGCTTACGCTACATCCGCCAACCCCCGATGAATTATACGGGCTA
>NZ_NMUA01000116.1 GCF_002312805.1 Sphingobium sp. D43FB
GCAACTCACCGACTTTCTGCGCCGCCTGCCGGACTGGATGCGACGGGACATCTCCGCCGCCGATCCGGCGCGGCGCGCGCGGAAGAGGCGCTGCACGCCATGCTGCTTGCGCTGGTCAAGGGGACAGCAGGGTCGGTATCAGGGCAGGACGGCTGATGGGGGCCTCCAGGAAGGGCAGTCGCGGTTCGGGCAAGATGACGTCCGAAGCGATCGCGGCGCTGGGAGCCAGTCGCCTTGCCCGGCTTGTTCTCGCCCAGGCCGAGCGTGACGCCGTCTTCGCCCGCGCCGTCCGCATGGAACTGGCGGCCAAGCACGATGGCGGCGCGCTGGCCCACGAGATCGACAAGCGACTGAAGACCATCCGGCGTTCGCGCGGGTTCGTCGAATGGGACAAGGCCCCTGCACTCGCGCGCGAACTCGATCAGTTACGCGAAGCGATCATGGGGCCGCTGGCCGAACACTCTCTGAGCCAGGCGATCGATAGCATGCGGCTGTTCCTGAGCCTTGCTGAGCCGGTGTTCGAAAGGTCGGACGACAGCAGCGGGTCGCTTGGCGAGATATTCCGGCAGGGCGGTGAGGATCTTGGCCGACTATGGTGCCAGGCGGACATGTCCGATGTCGAGCTGCTGGCAGGTGACATTCTGATGCTTGTCGAGGGCGACGGTTATGGCATCTTCGACGATCTGCCGGAAGCGGCTTCTCCAGCCTTGGGGCAGAAGGGCCGCGCAGCCTTGCGCGGGATGCTGCTTGAGCGGCAGGCGGCCAAGACAGGGAATGACCGGCGACAGTTCGACTATAAGGTCGGCTGGCTGCTACCCAAACTCGCCGATCTCGACGGCGATGTGGACGCCTATATTGCAACTGTCGATCCCGATCGTCGCAACCCCGTACTCAATGCGCAGGTGGCCGCCCGATTGATCGCACATGGTCGTGCGGCAGAAGCCCTTGACTGGATCGACGCATCGGTTGAGCGCAGCCATAACGAGCGCGAGCTTGCCGATCTCAAATTACGGGCCTTTGAGGCGCTCGGCCGCAGGGACGATGTACAGGCGCAGCGCAAGGCGATCTTCGACCGCTGGCTCGACGGGCAGGTACTGCGCGACTGGCTTAGGGCTTTGCCTGATTTCGAGGATGTCGCCGCAGAGAGGCAGGCTCTCGATCAGGCCATGACCTATGATCGAGCGACATCGGCACTGGAATTCCTCATTGCCTGGCCCGATCTCAAGCGCGCGGGCAGGATGACCAGGGAAAGGCTCGAAGGTCTGGAAGCCCGGGCCTATGACATTCTGCGTCCTGCCGCCGAGGCATTGTCTCAGGCCGATCCGGGTGGGGCCACCTTGCTCTATCGCCGACTGGTGACTGGCGTACTCGACCGGGCGAGTTCGAAATATTACCCCTATGCCGCGCGGGACTTTGCAGCCGCGACGGATTTGGCCGACCGTATCGCAGGCGATGTCGATGTCGTACCGCATGAGGACTGGCTGGCCGATCTTCGCAAGGTGCATGGACGCAAGATCGGCTTCTGGAATCAGGTCGCGGGGAAATTCGGATAATCGCGGAGAATGCCGGGGCGGCCAGATTGGAAACCTCCCTACCAATGGT
>NZ_NMUA01000117.1 GCF_002312805.1 Sphingobium sp. D43FB
TGTGTTGGCGACGATGGGTCATGAAGAGAAATACCTGCTGATCGGAAATGTGGTGGCCCGGCATCGCAACCCCACCGCTCGTTGTTCGATGAGTGTTCCGATCCCCCCGCCCGCCACAGCCCCGATCAGCCCCCCGAAAGAAGGGGAAAAAGATCGCCATCGGTTGTCTGGTCCGCTCTCCGGTCAGGGCTACGCCCCTCCCTACGATCAGCCCAGACAACCGATCCTACCGGCCATCATAGTTGCCGCTCAACCGGCCATCGTAGTTGTCGCCACGCAGATACGTCAGTCCCGCAGCATAGACGGTGGTCAGCGCGGCACGAGACTTCGATGACGGCACCGCTTAAAGAAAGTGTACCACCTTATCTTGGCTCAAGATCATCGGCAACTTGCGAGGCGTGCGCACAAGGGCGATCCGCTCAGCCCGCCTGGGTTCAAACTCGTCGTACGCTTCGCAAGCGATTTAATAGGTCCTGAACCTAGTTAAGCCATGAACTTACCAATTCTGTAAAGGGCGACACATGCCCTTAATGTCTGTGTCCCGCCCGATAATGGAGAGGATATAAGGGATCGACGCTGTCTGCCGGCTTGTCGGAGCGCTGCGCGGCGACGGCCGCCATGGAAAAGGGTAATTCAAATGGAAGAAGGCCCTCGGCCTTGGACACACCCGTCAGCACATCGAAGAGCGCCGCATCGGATGCACCGAAGCTGCCGAGCAGCACCGCCGACTTGTCCTTGAACGGGGTGAGGATCGCAGGCCGGTCAAGATAGACATCGACCACGACCGGCAGCGTCTTCGACAGCTGCCGGAAAGCCACGAGATCGGGATGTTCATCGGAGAAAGCAAGGCTGCCTTCATGCTGGATGGAGCCGAAGAAATAGTTGGGATGGAGCGTCTCGAACGGTGCAGCGGTGCGGATCACCGCAAAGTCGGCATCCTCGGGCTTGTCGACGACGATCAGGCCGGCGGCATGCGCTGCCTCTGCATTGGCACCGCGCAGGAAGACCCGCTTGCCTCTCATGTCGAGTGGCTTGCGCGCTTCGAGCAGCACCATGGCCCGCGCCTGCGCCGCGCGCGCCGCCTGCTTGTCGGCTGCCATGCCAACGGTTTGGCCCGCCGCCGCTTCATCCACGAACGGATTGTCGAACAGGCCCAGTGAGAAGGTCTGCTTGAGGATGCGGACCACCGCGCGATCGATCTGCGCCTCGTTGACGAGCCCCTTATTGACAGCATCGATGATCGGCTGGGGGCTCATTACACCGCCAAACTGGTCTACACCGGCATTGATCGCCTTGGCGAAACGCTCCGGCTTGCTGAGCTGCTCCACACCCCATGCTGTCGAAACCCCTTCGAAGCTAGTGGATTGATCGGAACGAATGAGTCCATTTGAAGGATTCCCATATTGTCGTTGGCATGCGACGATGCGGCATGCGAACGGGTATTCAGATCGAGGTCACTGCACCGGACACAACGCGGCTTGAGGCGATCGTGGCGGCGCGCAGTTCGCCGCAGAAACATGTTTGGCGGGCGCGGATCATTCTCCTGACTTCTCAAGGTCTGGGCACCCAGGCGATCATGGCAGCGACCGGCAAATCCAAGA
>NZ_NMUA01000118.1 GCF_002312805.1 Sphingobium sp. D43FB
GCAACTCACCGACTTTCTGCGCCGCCTGCCGGACTGGATGCGACGGGACATCTCCGCCGCCGATCCGGCGCGGCGCGCGCGGAAGAGGCGCTGCACGCCATGCTGCTTGCGCTGGTCAAGGGGACAGAACGGTCGGGAGGTGCAGACATCTGATGGCGGCCTCCGGCAATGGCAAACGCGGCACCGGCAGGATGACGCTCGATGCGATCCAGGCGCTGGGACAAGCGCGCCTTGCCCGGCTTGTCTTGGCCCAGGCCGAGCGTGACGCCTTATTCGCCCGCGCGGTCCGCATGGAGCTGGCGGCGAAGGACGATAGCGGGGCCTTGGCCCACGAAATCGACAAGCGGCTGAAGACCATTCGGCGTTCGCGCGGATTCGTCGAATGGGACAAGGTAGGTCCGCTCGCGCGCGAACTCGACCAGTTGCGGGAAACCATATTGGGACCACTGGCCGAAACTTCGCTGAGCCAGGCAGTCGACAGCATGAAGCTGCTGCTGAGCCTTGCCGAACCGGTGTTCGATAGGTACGACGACAGCAGCGGTTCGTTGGGCGCGGTGTTCCGGCAAGGCGGCGAAGATCTGGGCGGGCTGTGGGCCCGAACCGATGTACCCGATGTCGAGCAGCTCGCCGGGGATATTTTAACGCTGATTGAAGGGGATGGCTATGGCGTGTTCGACGACCTGCCGGACGCAGCCTCCCCGGCTCTGGGACAGACAGGCCGCGCAGCCTTGCGACGGATGCTGCTGGAGCGGCAGGCGGGGCTGACCGGCCCGGAGCGACGGCAATTCGATTATAAGGTCGGCTGGCTGTTGCCCAAGCTCGCCGACCTCGACGGCGATGTGGACGCCTATATTGCGACAGTCGATCCTGACCGGCGTAATACGCTGCTCAATGCGCAGGTTGCCGCCCGCCTGATCGCGCAGGGTCGTGCGGTAGAAGCCCTCGACTGGATCGACGCACCGGTTGAGCGCAGCCATAACGAGCGCGAAATCGCCGATCTCAAATTACGCGCCTTTGAGGCGCTGGGCCGCAGGGACGATGTGCAGGCGCAGCGCAAGGCGATCTTCGACCGCTGGCTCGACGCTCAGGCGTTGCGCGACTGGCTCAAGGCTTTGCCTGATTTCGAGGATGTCGCTGCGGAAAGGCAGGCTCTCGATCAGGCCATGACCTATGATCGAGCGACATCGGCACTGGCGTTCCTCATCGCCTGGCCTGATCTCAAACGCGCTGGGAAGCTGACCAGGGAGCGGTTCGAAATCTGGAAGCCCGGGCCTATGACATTCTGCGTCCTGCCGCCGAGGCTTTGTCTCAGGCCGATCCGGGCGGGGCCACCTTGCTCTATCGCCGACTGGTGACTGGCGTGCTCGACCGGGCGAGTTCGAAATACTACCCCTATGCCGCGCGGGACTGTGCAGCCGCGACGGATTTGGCCGACCGTATCGCAGGCGATGTCGATGTCGTACCGCATGATGACTGGCTGGCCGATCTTCGCAAGGTGCATGGACGCAAGATCGGCTTCTGGAATCAGGTCGCGGGGAAATTCGGATAATCGCGGAGAATGCCGGGGCGGCCAGATTGGAAACCTCCCTACCAATGGT
>NZ_NMUA01000011.1 GCF_002312805.1 Sphingobium sp. D43FB
CACCCGATCCCATCCCGAACTCGGCCGTGAAACCAGTCTGCGCCGATGGTACTATTGCTCAAGCACTGGAAGAGTAGGGCGTCGCCAGGCATTGAAGCTCGCGCAAAATCAGCAAAAACCCATTCACCTTGTCAAAATAAAGGCGGCCCCAAAGCCGCCTTTTTTGCGTTACCCCACAACCAAGGGGCAACCAGTGTCGCGGGATGGAGCAGCCCGGTAGCTCGTCAGGCTCATAACCTGAAGGTCGTAGGTTCAAATCCTACTCCCGCAACCACACCAACGCACACAATACGCCCGCCCCTCAAAGGCGGGCTTTTTGCCGTCCAGCCCTCATCACAAACCCAAACCAATCACCGATAGCTGACGGCCATAATCCGCCTCGCAGAGATGGCACGACCGCCGATAGCTGAAAAAGCGATCAGCCTGGCTATATGTATCCTCGTCGAGCAGTTCGACCCGACCAACGCCAGCGCCCGCCACGCGCGCCGCGACATAGGCCGCAATGTCGAACTGGCGATGCCCCGCACGCCCTTCCGAAAAGAAACGCTCGTTCGCCCCGTCATCCGCCTCGAACCGCAACGCAAAGGCATCGGTAACCTCATAGGATGCCCGCCCGATGCATGGCCCGATCGCCGCAACGATCGCGCCCCTGCCCGCACCCAATGCCTCCATCGTCGCAATCGTCCGGTCGGTTACGCCGCCGATGGCGCCCTTCCATCCGGCATGCGCAGCCCCCACGACGCCCGCTTCAGGATCGGCAAACAGCACTGGCACGCAATCCGCCGTCAATATCCCCAGCAACAGCCCAGGCCTGTCGGTCACAAGCGCGTCGGCAGCGGGCCGAGCGTCATCTGCCACCCCCGCGTCAACCGTCACTACGTCCGCCGAATGAACCTGATGCACCGTCATCAGTGCCGATCCCGGCAGAACGGCGTCGCGCACCAGATCGCGATTGCGCCGCACCAGGGCGGGGTCATCCTCGGACCCAAGCCCGACATTCGCGCCGGCATAGAGCCCCGTTGAACATCCGCCGCGCCGTCCGGCGAAGCCGTGCGGCATGTCTGCCAAACTCCGCGCCCGGATCAATTCAACCACGCTGTTCCCCTTATTCACTGCCGACATTCATGTCATCGCCACGCAACATACTTGCGCGGGACGATTTAGGCGATAGTCTCCCCTATCAGAGCATAGGGGGACGGGGCCACCGACCGCCCAGGCAAGATATCGATAAAAGGGTTTCATTGATGATATTCGGGCGGGTAAAATCTCTCGACGCCATATTGGCGACGGCCGAGAAGAAATCGCTGCATCGGTCGCTGGGTGCATTCCAGCTGACGATGTTGGGCATCGGCGCCGTGATCGGCACCGGCATTTTCGTGCTGACGGCCGAAGCCGCGCAAAAGGCGGGACCGGGCATGATGCTCAGCTTCGTCATCGCCGGTTTCGTCTGCGCCGTGGCAGCGCTCTGCTATGCCGAAATGGCCGCCATGGTGCCGGTCTCCGGTTCCGCCTACACCTATAGCTATGCCGTCATGGGCGAGTTGATCGCCTGGATGGTTGGTTGGGCCTTGATCCTCGAATATGCCGTCGCGGCAGGCGCGGTATCGGTGGGCTGGTCCGGCTATGTCGTCGGCCTGATCGAACATACATTCGCGATGGACATCCCTGATCTCCTGACGCGCGGGCCCTTTGATGGTGGCATGGTCAACCTGCCTGCCATGCTGATCGCTGGCCTCGTCACCTGGCTGCTGGTCATCGGCACCAAGGAAAGCGCGTCGGTCAATGCCGTTCTGGTGCTGATCAAGGTCGCCGCACTGACCCTGTTCATCGTCCTGGCGCTGCCGGTCATGAACATGGAAAAATTCACCCCGTTCGCACCGCTGGGCTTCTCCGGCATATCGGCGGCGGCCGCGTCGATCTTCTTCGCCTATGTCGGTTTCGACGCCGTCTCCACCGCCGCAGAAGAAACCAAGAACCCGCAGCGCAACATGCCGATCGGCCTGATCGGCTCGCTCGCCATCTGCACCATCTTCTACATGCTGGTCGCCGCTGGCGTCATCGGCACGGTGGGCGCGCAGCCCGTCACCGAAGCCGGCATTCCGATCGCGCAGGGCGGCATCGCCCTCGCGCCCGGATCGACCGCCCTGTCGGCGCAGTGCGCTGCCCTTGCCGCCGCTGGCACGGAAGCGGTCACCTGTTCGAAGGAAGCGCTGGCCTGGACCTTGCGTGAAATCGGCTGGCCGCAGATCGGCAACCTGCTCGGCCTGGCCGCCGGCCTCGCTCTGCCGTCGGTCATCCTGATGATGATGTTCGGCCAGACCCGCATCTTCTTCGTCATGAGCCGCGACGGCCTGTTGCCCGCGATGTTTTCGAAGGTTCACCCGACCTACAAGACGCCCTATGTCATCACCATCATGACCGGCGTCTTCGTGGCGCTGTTCGCGGCCTTCTTCCCGGTCGGCATATTGGCGGACATCTCCAACTCCGGTACGCTCTTCGCCTTTGCCGCCGTGTCGATCGCGGTGATGATGCTGCGTCGGACCGACCCCAATCGTGCCCGCCCGTTCCGCACCCCGGCGATCCTGTTCACGGCGCCGGTCGCGATTGCGGGCTGCATGTATCTATTCTGGAGCCTGGGCGTCGAAACCAAGCTGATGTTCGTTGGCTGGGCCACCCTCGGCCTCATCGTCTATTTCGCCTATAGCCGCAGCCGCAGTCATGTCGGACGCGGTAATGATGGGGACGTGCCGGAGCATGATGCGGGCATCCCGCCCCAACCCGTGCCGCCGCTACCCGGCGCGCATACGCCGGGTGGGCAGGACGCCTGATCGACCAACGAAAAAGGGGCGGGAAACCGCCCCTTTTTTGTGCCTGTCCGTCCATGTGCGCTTGGCTTCAAAGGTTCAATGCAGCGCCTTGAACTCGATGTCGCGCAGGCTGCTCATATTCGGCCGCGTGAACATCTTGCCGCGCTCGGCCCAGACGACGATCAGGAAGGACAGGCTGCCGAACACCAGCAGGCCCAGCGTCAGCGGCAAGGTGGTGCCATTGAAGGCCTGGCCGACGATCGTGCCCAGCGCGCTCGACAAGGCAGTCGTGAGAAAAGCCTGAAAGGACGAAGCAATGCCCGCGCCCCTGGAGAAGGGCTCCATCGAAATGGCGCTGAAATTGGACGCGGTGAAGGCGACCGTCATCATCGTCATCGCCTGAAGCACCATGAAGGTGACCAAGGTTTCACGCCCCGCCCAGATCACGCCGCTATGCACGAGGGCGATCAAGATGAAGATGATCAGCGCGCCCTGGCTCAACCGACGCGCGCCGAATCGCGATACCAGGCGGCTGTTGATCAGGCTCCCTACCCCCATCGATCCGGCGATCAGGGCAAAGCCGATCGGGAAAAAGCCCTGCGCATAGAAGATATCGAAGAAAATCTGCTGCACCGACAGGATGAAGCCGATCAGCCCCCCCATCACCACGCCGCTGGCCAGCATATAGCCGATCGAACTGCGCGTCCGCATCACGGTGCCGACCGTGGTCCATAGCGTGCGCGGCGTGATCCGCATCCGGTTATCGGGGTGCAGCGTTTCGGGCATGCGGATCAGCATCCACAACAGGATCAGGCTCGCCTGGATCGCCAGCGCCCAGAAGATCCAGCGCCACGGCGCAATCCACAAGATCGCCTGACCGAAACTCGGTGCCATCACCGGGATCAGCATGAACACCGCGAAGATCAATGACATGACCCGCGCCATGGCATCGCCCTTGAACCGGTCGCGCACGATGCCGACGGTGACGACTCGGCTGGCGCCTGCAAAAAAGCCCGCGCAGGTGCGGCCGACCAGCAGCATGGTGAAACTCGGCGCCACCGCGCAGGCGATCGATGCCATGATGAACAGCGCCATCGACCATCCCAACACGCTTTTGCGCCCGAATCGGTCGGACAGGACGCCGAACAACAGGGAGCCAAGGCCCAACCCCAGAAAATAGAGGCTGATGATCAATTGCCGGTCATTGGGCTGCGGGATCGCCAGATCGAGGCTGATGGCGGGCAAAGCGGGCAGCATCGGGTCAGTCGACAGCGCGTTCATCGCCATCAGGCACGCGCATAGCAGCACGAACTCGCGGAAACCGATCTGCTTTTCGCCCGGCGTTGCGGGCTGGGGGGACGATTGGGCCATGGCATGGCTATGGGGATGAAGGCCAAACGACGCCACCCCTTATCTGTCTCTTCCTGACGCTCGCCTCCGGCCGCATTAACCCTACTACGCCCGATTCTTTGGGCCATTCGCAGGAAATCACGCCGCAGGCGTTAACCATTTTTTATCGGATGCTGGTCCAACCTGCCCGCAATGAAAAACCGCAGGGTCGATCCATTGAATTAGCTGGGCAAGGGGAAGAACATTATGGGCAATAGTAGCAAGAGCGCGCAGTTTCTGATGGAAAGCCGCCTGTCGCACGCGACGAGCGGATCGGCAGAAGCCTGTTTCGACCTGGGTGTCGCCTATAGCTGCGGCACCGGCGGCATGCCGGTCGATCTTGTCGAAGCCCATAAATGGTTCAACCTTGCCGCCCTGCGCGGCAGCGAGGAAGGCCAATCGATGCGCGCCGAAATTGCCGAGGAAATGACCGCGCGCCAGATTGCCGAAGCGCAGCGTCAGGCACGCGCCTGGATGGTGACGACGCAGATTGGCGTCGCGTGACAGCTACCCTTTCCTGAACGGCGTTCGCTCCGCCAGCCATTGGCGGTCCTGCTGCACGCCTGCCCGTTCGGCGGCCAGGAAATCCGCGACCGCGCGGCGGAAACCGGCATTGGGGATATGATGGGCTGACCAAGTGGGTTCCGGCGCATAGCCCCGCGCCAGCTTGTGCCCGCCCTGCGCACCTGCCTCCACGCGCTTGAGCCCGCGCGATATGGCAATGTCGATCGCCTGATAATAGCATAGCTCGAAATGCAGGTTGGGCACATCCTCGCTGCACCCCCAATAGCGGCCATAGAGCGCATCGCCGCCGATCAGGTTGAGCGCGCCCGCAATCGCCCGCCCCTCGCGCAACCCCAGCACCAGCAGCACCTTGTCGGCCATCGTCTCGCTCAGCAGCGAGAAGAAGGATCGCGTGAGGTAGGGCGTCCCCCATTTGCGCGCGCCGGTATCCTGATAGAAATCCCAGAATATGTCCCAATGGGCTTCGGTGAGCGCGCCGCCGGTCAGATGGACGATGTCCAGCCCCGCGACCGCCCGCGCCCGCTCCTTGCGGATATTCTTGCGCTTCTCGCTCGACAGGTCGGCCAGGAAATCGCCGAAATCGCCATAGCCGCGATTGGTCCAGTGAAATTGGCTGTCTTCGCGAATCAACCACCCCGCCGCTTCGAACAGCGGCACCTGATCGGCCTCCACAAAGGTCGCATGCGCCGACGACAGACTGTTGCGTTCCACCAGCGTCTCGATCCCGGCAATCAACGCCGGGGCAAAGGCCTCGTCACGCAGCAGCAACCGGGGGCCGGGCACGGGCGAGAAAGGCGCGGCGATCTGAATCTTGGGATAATAGCGTCCACCGGCCCGCTCCCAGGCATCGGCCCAGCCATGGTCGAACACATATTCGCCCTGGCTATGGCTTTTGCCATAGGCTGGCACGGCGGCGGCGATTCGCCCATCGGGTCCATCGATCACCAGCGGCAAGGGCTGCCACCCGGTCCCTTCTCCCACACTGCTGGATCGTTCCAGCGCGGTCAGGAAATCCCAACTGACGAAGGGGTTGGCCGATCCGGCGCAGGCATCCCACTGGTCGCGCGGCAATTCGGCGACGCCCGCGACGATGCGCGCCACCCACTCAGTCACGGGGCGTCTCGAAGATGATCTGGTCGGCATGCCGCGCCGCGCGCGCCTGCTCATCGTCGCTACGCACCGTCCAGGTCAGCACGGGCCGCCCTTTGGCGCGGGCGTGGGTGGCAAAGGGGGAGGGGAGGTCACGAATATCACAGGCGAGAAAGTCGGGTTTCCCCAACCAAAGTGCAAGGGCGCGCGCGATCATGCCACGCACCGCTCCCTTCCCCTGCTGCGTCAGCACCAGTCCGCGCGCTACCTGCGGCGCGCACTGTCCGAACCAGCGCAGCACCAGGGGATTGAAGGACATGATCGCCACGGGGGCATCGCACCAAGCAGCCATATCGCGCGCAACCGCCGCGCAGAGCGGCGCAACCGTGCGCCCCTGCACCTTGATCTCGACAAGCAGCGGCACACCACCGCCGCACCGCTCCAGCAACGCCGCCAATCGCGGGATGGCACCGCCATCGGGCAAGGCCAACGCATCCAGATCGGCCGCATCCCGCGCGTCGAGACTGCCCGCTACGCCGGTCATCCGCGCCAGCATCGCATCATGAAAGACAAAGGCGACGCCATCGCGGCTCGCCCGCACATCGCATTCGATGCCGCATCCGGCGGCGATGGCGGCGTCAAACGCCGCCATGCCATTTTCGCTGATGCCCGCCCCGTGCAGCCCGCGATGGGCAAAGGGGCGGGCGGTCAGCCAGGACAGCCGATCAGGCCGCCCGGACAAGGACGATCGCGTCGATTTCCACGACTGCGCCGAGCGGCAGCACGGGCACGCCCACGGCGCTGCGCGCATGCTTACCCGCGTCGCCGAACACATCGACCATCAGTTCGGACGCGCCATTGGCGACCTTGGGCTGGTCGGTGAAGGACGGCGCGCTGCTGATGAAGGCGCCCAGTTTCACGACGCGCTCGACCCGGTCGAGGCTGCCGAGCGCCGCCTTCATCTGGGCGATCAGGTTGAGGCCACAGATGCGCGCGGCGGCGACACCATAGTCAAGGTCGCGATCTTCACCCAGGCGTCCGGTCATCAGGCCGTCGGGCGCCAACGAAATCTGCCCGGAAATATGCAACATGCCGCCCGCTTCCACGCTCGACACATAAGCGGCGACCGGGGTGGCGGCCTGGGGCAGGGTGATGCCGAGTTCGGCAAGGCGGGCGTCGATGCTCATGATAAGGCTCCATCAGTGGGGATAAGGGGAAGGGGGGCCGGACCCTGGGCCAGCCGGTCCATGATCCAGGCTTCGGCCGCGACCCAATTGTCGATCCGCGCATGGGCATGGGGGGCGTCGGGCACGTCGGCGGCGATATCCGGCTCGCCGACAAAGTGCAGCCGCCACACGTCGGGCGCATGGCGCGCGACCGATTCATGATGTTCGGCCAGGTCGTCGATGAACAGCGCGACGCTGGGCGCGCGCTCCGCCACGATGCGGGCGAGCGGTCGACCCTTCGGTCCGTTATTCCAATGGACCGGCATGTCGAGGCCATAGGTCGCCAGTTGTTCGACCCGCTGCATATGATGGCGTTCGCCGATATTGGTCAGCACTTCGATGTCGGCGATCCGGGCCAGTCGCCCCAGCGCCTCGATCGCGCCCGCGATCGGCGACTGCCGATGCATCTCCGTATCGAAAAAGGCGATCAGCAATTGCCAGACATGTTCGCGCTCCAGCACCAGACCACTATCCTTGTGGCGCAGCGCCTCGGCAAAGCCGCGTTCGCGCATGTCGAAATCCACCGCATGGGTCTCATCCAGCCAGGCGCGCAGCGGCACGACCATGTGCAACAGCACCTCGTCGCAATCGGTGATGATCAGGGGGCGGGTCATCGGCTCAAAATCTCCTGCGCCGCGATCAGCGCGGCGGGTGTGGTGTCGATCGCCTGGGCACAGGCGATCAGGTCCGGCTCATGATTGGCCAGAAAGGCGAGGATGGCCGCCATGATCGCCGGATCGCCCACGCCCGCGCGCAAGGTTTTCACGTCGATCCCGGTCAGCGCCAGCAACCGGTCCGCCCGCGATTCCTCCGCCAGCGTCCAGCCCAGCGCCATCAGCGCCAGCGTCATCGCGTCGTTAACGCTATCCTGCTTGCCATTCGGTTGGTCGGGTCGCATGGGTGTTTCTCTACGGGAAAGCCGCGTTGACGGCGTGCTTGCCTTGGGATGATCGTTAAAATCGTGGGTGACTGGTGGCAAAGCGCGTGCTCGTTGTCGAGGACAACGAACTCAATCTCAAACTTTTTTGCGATCTGCTGCGGGCGCATCACTATGACGTGCTGCCGCTGCGCGACGGGCGCGACGTCCTGGCACAGGCGCAGGCCTTCCTGCCCGACCTCGTCATCACCGACATTCACTTGCCCCATGTCAGCGGCCTGGACCTGATCATTTCCCTGAAAGCCGACGCACGCCTCGCGGCCGTGCCGATCATGGCGGTGACCGCTTATGCCGGAAAGGGCGACGAGGACCGGATTCGCGCGGCAGGCGCGCAGGCCTATGTGTCCAAGCCGATCTCGGTGCTGCGTTTCATCGCGCAGGTCAGCGCGCTATTGTAATAGACGGGTCCGACACGTCGCTGTTTTGTCATACATATTTCATCACCGCTACTTCGTCACGCCCCCGACACGTCATCCTTCTCTGCCAACTCCTGGCGCAAGGGCGCGGCCGCCGGCCGACCGCCTGTCACAGCACGGGGGTAAATTCCTAATGTCTCATCTGACCGACGAAGCGCGCGCGCCTTTCCGCGACGCGCAGCCGACCATCGCCATGGGCGACAACAGCCTGGAGGCGATCGTCGCCGCCAATCCGGCCCGCCGCACGATCCTCAAGAACGGCCTGATGGGCCTGTCGATCCTGCCGATGCTGGGCACGCTGGCGGCCTGCGGTGATGACGACAATGATTCGGCGACGCCAACCCCGACGCCCACCCCGACCCCAACGCCCACCCCGACCGACAGCTACGCCATCACCTTCGCGGGCGTCGCCGCCAATCAGAATGACACCGTCACGGTGCCCACGGGCTACACCGTCGACGTGCTGCTGAAGGCTGGCGATTCGGTCGAAACCGGCACCCCCTATTCGGGCAATTTCCCGACGCCTGCCGATGCCGAGAAATGGGCTGGCGGCAACCATGACGGCATGGAATATTTCGAACTGTCGGGTACGGATGCAAACGCAGGCGGCCTGCTGGCGCTGAACCACGAATATCCCGACTTCAACATCCTGATGGGCGGCAGCTATGATGCCGCGACCGCAACCGCTGACCAGAAGGCGCTCGCTCTGTCGGCCGTCGGTATTTCGGTCGTTGAAATCGCCAAGGGCAGCGACGGCAAATGGTCGGTCAAGGCGGGCTCGCGCTTCAACAAGCGCTATACCGGCAATGACCTTTACCGCGTCGGCGGCCCCGCTTCGGGTCTGCTGTCGGGTCAGGTCAAGGGCATGCTGAACAACTGCGCGTCGGGCCGTACCCCCTGGGGCACATACCTCACCTGCGAAGAAACCACCGACAATTATCTTGATCCGACCCAGCCCGAAAATGACTATGGCTGGGTGGTCGAAATCGACCCCTATCAGGAACTGGCCGCCCCGACGAAGCGCACCGCGCTTGGTCGTTTCAGCCATGAAAACACGGCCTATATGGCCAATAGCGACAGCCGCGTCGCCATTTACATGGGCGACGATTCGACGCCGGGCTGCATCTATAAATTCATCCCCGATCGCGCCTTTTCCACGGCCAACCGGGCCAACAATGTCGACCTGCTGGACAATGGCACGCTCTATGTCGCGCGCTTCAACGCCGACGGTTCGGGGGAATGGCGTGCGCTGACCTGGGGCCAGAACGGCCTGGTCGTCGGCGCGTCTGACCCTGGCGATGTCAGCCAGTTTGCCACTCCCCCGGCACCGTCCACCGTCAATTTCGCCAATCAGGCGCAGGTGCTGGTCAACTGCCAGTCGGCGGCGCGCGTTGCGGGCGGTACGGTCATGGATCGTCCCGAATGGATCACGGTTGCCCCCGACAACAGCGCCGTCTTCGTCACGCTGACCAACAATAGCCGCCGTGTCACCACCGATGCCGCCAATCCGCGCGCGACCAATCGCCATGGCCACATCATCAAGTTCAAGGAAGAGGGCAATTCGCCGCTCGCCATGAAGTTCACCTGGGAAATCTTCCTGCTCGCGGGCAGCCCGACCCTGGCCGAGGCCAATCTGAAGGGCGACATCAACGGCGATCCCTTCTCCAGCCCCGACGGCCTGCGGATCGATCCCAAGGGTCGCTTGTGGGTGCAAACCGACGCCAGCACCAGCAGCGCGACGACATCGGTCTTCGGCAACAATGCGATGTATTATGTCGATCAGACCACGAAGAAGTCGACCCGCTTCCTGGTGGGGCCAACCGGTTGCGAAATCACCGGCCTTGCCTACACGCCGGACCTCAAGACCTTCTTCGTGAACATCCAGCATCCGACCGGCAACTGGCCGGTGGCGGGACAAGAGCCACGCTCCTCGACCATCGTCGTGCGCCGCACGGACGCCAAGCCCGTCGGCAACTAAGATCGGACAAGCCCCTTCCCCTTCGGGGGGAGGGGCATTGGATTGGGGACGTGTCGATCATACCAAGGTGCATTGACGAGAACCTATAGCTTGTTGTTCCCCGGCGAAGGCCGGGGTCCAGTCCCACGGTCAGAACTGGACCCCGGCCTTCGCCGGGGAACAGCGCGCATCAGTCAGCCTTATGGCGCGATGGTATCACGTCCCCACTGCCCGCCCATGAAACCAAACAGCAAAAGGCCCGTTCCCCTAAGGGACGGGCCTTTTGCTGTAACAAAAACCGATCAGGCGTACGGACGAAAAGTCCGCAGCGGCTTACTTGATCTTGGCTTCCTTGAACTCGACATGCTTGCGCACGACGGGGTCATATTTCTTGAAGCTGAACTTCTCGGTCTTGGTGCGCGGGTTCTTCTTGGTGACGTAGAAGAAGCCGGTGTCAGCCGTGCTGACGAGGCGAATCTTGACAGTTGCTGGCTTGGCCATGGCCCAAAATCCCTGGTCGAATCATGTAAAAGAAAAAGCGTCCCCCCAAGCGTGTCGAGGAGGGCTGCCCCGTTTCAGCGCCCGCCCTTGGGGCAGATTCGGGTTGATGTCAAGGCTGGGCCATGATCGTCGCCCGCCGCCATGCCGGTTTACGCGGCCTTAACCCCATAAGCGCATGATCGCCATCGGGGCAAGAAGAGGGAAGGCTTCCCATGCGACATGATCCGATGCTGGCCATATTGGCGGACCTGATGCGCCGGGTCGACGGGATTGCGAGCGAACGCGGCCATGTATCCGTGGTGCGCCTGCATGACGAGGTCGACCAGATCCGGCATATCGCCCGCGCCTTTCACCTCGATGCAGTCGAAGGGCTGGCGGGCACGCTCGAATCGGCCCTGTCGCTACACGGTCTTGGCCCGGTGGTGCTGTCCTATCTCGACCTGATGCGCGATGCGATCGCGACGGAAAGACCGGTCGCCACCATGATGCCGCCCGTCGCCCGCCCCGCGCCGACCATCGCGCTGCGCGCCTGAACGCGCGCCGCTGATGGACGCCCTGCTGCTCGCCCTTCTCGGCTGCCTGCTCGGCGAAATCGGCGACAAGAGCCAGTTGCTCATTCTCGCTTTGGCGACGCGCTATGACCGCAATGGCGCGGTCATCGCCGGGATCATCGTCGCCGCTACCACCAATGCGCTGATTTCCGCCTTTGCCGGGGCATGGATCGGCCCGATGCTGGGCGCGGATGCCCGGCTGCTCTTCCTCGCGCTGTCCGTCCTGTTCCTGGGGGCCGGGCTGCTGTGGCGGGTCAAGATGCCGGATACGCTCACCGGCTGGCCGACCGGCGCGTTCCTGACGACCGCGCTCGGCCTCTTCATCCTGGGTTTCGGCGATGGTCCGCAATTTCTGATCCTGGGCATCGCCACCCGCACGGGCAACCCGGCACTGGCCGCGATCGGCGGCGCGATCGGCGTCATCGCGGCGCTGGTGCCCATCGTTCTGCTGCGCGACCGCCTGCTGGCGTCCATCCCTGTGCGCCTCATTCGCGGCGCGGGGGCGGCGATCCTGCTGCTGACGGGCGGCATCATGGCGATCACGGCGCTCGGCCTGCTCTGATCGCTTTCTTTCATAAGGCTGATCGCGTTTTTTGGTGGCACCTTATGGACTGCCGATCATTATATGTTCGAAACCATTTCGCGAAACAGGAGCACATCCATGACAGCCCCCGATCTAAAGACCCCGACCGACCTTAAGAGCAACGAGACCAAGTCCGTTGCGCAGGCGCTGAACGGTGCGCTTGCGGACAGCTATGCGCTCTACCTCAAGACCAAGAATTTCCACTGGCACGTCTCCGGCCCGCATTTCCGCGACTATCATCTGATGTTCGACGAGCAGGCCGCCGAAATTCTCGCCACGACCGACCTGATCGCCGAGCGCGTGCGCAAGACCGGCAATGTCACCCTGCGCTCGATTGGCGATATTTCCCGGCATCAGAGCCTCAAGGACAATGACGCCGATTTCGTCAGCCCGGCCGACATGCTCAAGGAATTGCGCGACGACAATCTGGCGCTGGTCGAAGCCTTCCGCGTCGTGAAGGCAGCGGCGGCCGAAGCAGGTGACAATGCCACCGAAGGCGTCGTCGATGACTGGACCGACCAGGCCGAACAGCGCGCCTGGTTCCTGTTCGAAGCAGGCCGCGGCGCGTAATTTCTAATCCTCAACCGTTCGGTTCGAGCAGCTTCGAGCGAAGTCGAGGAGCGCCCGTCGAGAACTGGTCAAGACCGGTTCTCGACACGCTCGAACCGAACGGAAGGGGAAGTCAGGCTTCTGTAACGACTGAAATAGCGACGATCTCGACCGCATCCGCCTTCCCGGCAAAATCCACCGTCTCGCCAACGCCCGCGTCCATCATCGCGCGCGCCAGCGGCGAGGAGAAACTAATCCGCCCATCGGCTGGATCGGCCTCATCATCGCCGACGATCATGACGCTCTTGTCCCGCCCGTTCAGGCGATAGGTCACCCGGCACCCAAAACCCACCGCCTCGCCATCAGCCACTGGCTGCAATTGCGCCGTCGCGCGCCGCGTTCGCCAATAGCGCAACAGCCGCTTATGTTTCTTGGCGGCCTCTTCCTCCATGGCATCGGTATCGACCGCCTCCAGCGTCGCCGCCATCTCCTGCGTCAGCCGCAGCCCCCGCGCCGTCACCCAATTGGGACCGGGCGGCAGCGGCAGCTCGAACTTGGGCTCCATATGCTCGTCATCGCCTTCACGGCGAAAGGCGACGCTCACGCCTCAATCCTCATCAAACAACCCGGCGAGCTGCTCGACCATCGTCCCGCCCAACTGCTCGGCATCCATGATTGTCACCGCACGCTTATAATAGCGCGTCACATCATGGCCGATGCCGATCGCGACCAGCTGCACCGGCGAGCGGTTCTCGATCCAATCGATCACCTGGCGCAAATGCCGCTCCAGATAGGTGCCGCTATTGACCGACAGGGTCGAGTCATCGACCGGCGCGCCATCGGAAATCACCATCAGGATGCGCCGTTCCTCCTGGCGCGCGATCAACCGGCTATGCGCCCACAACAGCGCCTCGCCGTCGATATTTTCCTTCAGCAGCCCTTCGCGCATCATCAGGCCCAGATTCTTGCGCGCCCGCCGCCACGGATCATCCGCCTTCTTGTAGACGATATGGCGCAGGTCGTTGAGCCGCCCCGGCATCGGCGGACGCCCGGCCGCCAGCCATTCCTCGCGCGCCTGCCCGCCCTTCCACGCCCGCGTGGTAAAGCCCAATATCTCGGTCTTGACCCCGCACCGTTCCAGCGTGCGCGCCATGATGTCGGCGCTGATCGCCGCGATGCTGATCGGCCGTCCGCGCATCGAACCTGAATTGTCGATCAACAGCGTCACCACCGTATCGCGAAACTCGGTATCGCGCTCGATCTTGTAGGTCAGCGACCGGGTGGGATCGATGATGACCCGCGCCAGCCGCGCCGCGTCCAGCATCCCCTCATCCTGGTCGAAATCCCACGACCGCGACTGCTGCGCCATCAACCGCCGTTGCAGCCGGTTGGCGAGCTTGGTCACCGCCCCCTGCAGGCTGACCAATTGCTGGTCGAGGAAGCCGCGCAACCGCACCAGCTCATCCTCGTCGCACAATTCGTCGGGCGTGACGATCTCGTCATGCTTGAGCGTATAGGCCTTGTAATCGAACCCCGGCGGCAGGTCGGACATGGGCCGATTGGGGCGGACCGGCATCATGCCTTCCTCGCCCATATCGTCCGCGCCCGCATCGCTGTCGGCCTCGAACTCGTCGCTATAGTCGGTCTCACCCTCTTCGGTGTCGCCGCCCTGATCCTCGGCGCGCGCCTCGGCATTCACATCGCTGTCGCCGGACTCGTCCTGCCCGCTATCGCCGTCCTCGGACTGATCCTCCTGATCCTCGCCCTCATCCTGCGCTTCGGGCTCGTCCAGATCGGGCGGCACATCGGCATCGATCAGTTGCAGATGTTCCAGCATCGCCGTGGTCAGCTTCTGGAACGCGCGCTGATCATCGATCGCCAGCGCCAGCGCATCCAGGTCATGCCCGGCCTTGTCCTCGATCCACTGATCGACCATCGCCACGCCCGCCGCGACATCCTTGGGGATCGCCTGTCCGGTCAGCCGTTCGCGCACCTTGAGCGCCAGCGCGGTGGACAAGGGCACCTCGTCCGCCGACCGCGCCCGGCGGATCGCATCGGATTTCAGCCGCATGTCGAGCGCATGGTTGAGGTTGGCACGCACCCCCGCCATCGCCCGCGACCCGATCGCCTCGACCCGTGCCTGCTCGACCGCATCGAACACCGCGCGCGCCACCGCCTCGCCCGGCGCTGAAGACCCGTGAATCTTCGCGTTATGATAGCGCAGCTTTAGCGCATTGGCGTCGGCAAAACCCCGCGCCAGCGCCACCTGATCAGCGGGCAGATTGCGCCCCGGCGTCGGCACCTTGATCGCCTTGCCCGCCAGATGCGGCGCATCGGCGGTAAAGCCCACCTCCACCTCGGCATCACGCGCAATCGACCGCGCGGTGCCGGACAGCACATCCTTGAAAGCATCGATGGGGGAGCGTTCGGTCATCAGCCTTCCGGGTCGCCGGTGCGCGGCACGGCGATCGTCTCGATCTGCGTGTCGACGTCGCTCATCAACTTGTGGATCGGACATTTCGCCGCGACCGCGATCAGTTTCTCATGCTGCTCGTCGGTCATCGGCCCGGTCAGGGCGATGCGCGTGGTCAGCTTGTAGAGGCCCTTGCGCTCTTCACTCGCATCGCGGATCACGCCGACGTGGATGCCTTCGACCGGAATGGCATTGCGCTGCGCATACCATAGCATCGTCATCGCCTTGCAGGTGCCGAGCGCCGCATCATAAAGGTCATGCGGGTCCGGCCCGTCATCCGCCCCATCGGGCGCGGCCATGTCGGCGACGATCTCATGCCCCCTGATGCTGATCTTGTGCGCGGTCCCGTCCGGCGCGATCCGCTCGACGACGATCATCAGGCGGCCCGGCCAGCCACGCTTTCGGGCAGATCCTTGCCGAACACGCGCTGATAATATTCCGCCACCAACGCCCGCTCCGCCTCGTCGCATTTGTTGAGGAAGCTCAGGCGGAAGGCGAAGCCGACATTCTTGAAGATCAGCGCATTCTGTGCCCAGCTGATCACCGTGCGCGGCGACATCACGGTCGAAATATCGCCGTTGATGAAGCCCTGCCGCGTAAGTTCGGCCACCTTGATCATATTCTCGACTTCCTTGCGGCCGCCCTCATGATCATATTCGCCGGACTTGGCCAACACCACCTGCGCTTCGGTGGCGGCGGGCAGATAGTTGAGCGCCACGACCAGGTTCCAGCGGTCCATCTGGCCCTGGTTGATCTGCTGCGTGCCATGATAGAGGCCCGTCGTATCGCCCAGGCCCACCGTATTGGCGGTCGCGAACAGGCGGAAATAGGGGTTGGGCCGGATCACGCGATTCTGGTCGAGCAAGGTCATCTTGCCATCGGTTTCCAGCACCCGCTGGATCACGAACATCACGTCGGGGCGCCCGGCATCATATTCGTCGAACACCAAAGCGACCGGCCGCTGCAAGGCCCAGGGCAGCAGCCCTTCCTTGAACTCGGTAACCTGCTGGCCTTCTTTCAGGACGATGGCGTCGCGGCCGACCAGGTCGATACGGCTGATATGCGCGTCCAGGTTGATGCGGATACACGGCCATTTCAGCCGCGCGGCAACCTGCTCGATATGGCTCGACTTGCCGGTGCCATGATAGCCCTGCACCATGACGCGGCGGTTGAAGGCAAAGCCCGCCAGGATCGCCAGCGTGGTGTCTGGATCGAACACATAAGCGGGGTCGAGGTCGGGCACGCGCTCGTCGGCCTGGGAAAAGGCCGGAATCTGCATGTCGACGTCGATGCCGAACATATCGCGCGCGTTCACAAACCGATCGGGGGCATCCAGCAGCGTTTCGGCGCGGGTATCGGGCTGGACGTTGGAAATATCGTTCATCGGGTCATCATCTTCCTGCGAGTCATGCCAGCCCTAACCGATCCAGGAAGGCCATGTCGAGACAATGGGGGCTGGCACTGCCCGGATCAAGCGGCCCATTCGGCCAGATTGGCTTCCTGTCCGATCAACGCCAGCCCATGGGCGATGGAGGTCAGTTCGCCGCCACTGGCAATCCGTGCCTCGCCAAAACGCTTGCGGAAGATATCGCGAATGGCCGGGATCAGCGACGATCCGCCGGTCAGGAACAGCCGATCGATCGCATTTGGCGTCACACCCGCCTTGGCCAGCGCCGCGTCCACCGTCGCTTCGATCCGCGCAATATCGGGCGCGATCCAGGTCTCGAAATCGCGCCGCTGCACTTGCTGCTCAATCTCCAGCCCGCCGCCCGAAAAGCGGAAAGTGGCGCTGTCCGCGTCGGACAAGGCGCGCTTGAGCGACCCCACCGCATCATAAAGCGGATAGCCCAATTCCTTCTCGATCACGGTGATCATCCGCCCGATCGCCGCCGGGTCGGTCGCCGCTTTCTTCAGCCGCGCCAGTTCGTCCATCGTTCGCCGGTTGCGCATCAGCGCCAGGCGCGACCAGTCGGCGAAATCGGCGAAATGGCTGCGCGGTATCTCCAGCGTCTTGCCGAACGACTGATAACTGCCGCCCTTGCCCAGCATCGGCAGCACCAGATGGTCCATGATCCGATAATCGAACCGGTCGCCCGCTATGCCGATGCCCGCCGACCCCAGCGGCACGCAGCGGCGCGCGGCACCGGGGGCTTCGACCCGCACGATCGAAAAATCGCTGGTGCCGCCGCCGAAATCCGCGACCAAAATCGTCGCGGGTTCGGTCAGGCGGCTGGCATAGCTGAACGCCGCGCCCAATGGTTCATAGACATAATGGATGTCGGTGCCGAACCCAGCGAACATCGCGTCATAGCGTTTGCGCGCCAGCGCTTCGTCGGGCCGCGATCCGGCATATTCCACCGGTCGCCCCACCACGATCCGCTCCGGCCGCGTCGCCAGCGCGCCGCCCGCATGGCCGACCATCCGGTCCAGAAACATCGCGCCAAGCTCCTCGAACCGGAATCGCTTTTCGAACACATTGGCGGTTTCGAAGATCGGGCTGGCGGCCACCGACTTGAACGACTGGAGAAAACGGCTGTCTTCGGGATATTCCATATATTCGGCGATCGCCCATGGCCCCGCCTCATGCGCCAATCCGCCTTTGGCCCCTTCCTCATGCCAGAAGCACAAGGCCGATCGAAACACCGCGCCGGTCGCTTGATCGCCGACAAAGTCCACCAGATCCGACTCCTGGCCGGTCGCGATGGCGACGACGCTGTTGGTCGTGCCGAAATCTAGGCCCAGCGCGCGCGGCACATCCTGCATGATTCATCTCCGGGGAAGGGGGCTGCGCGCTATGACAGCCGCGCCGTGTGCCCGCAAGGCTAGCCTCTGTCCTACAAGGCCGCCGATCGCTATAAGCATAAAGTGTCGAGGCCAGAGGTGGCGTAATAAAATTACGAGACGGCGAACGAAAATATCGAAAACAGCGGGAAATATGCGAAGCTAAGCGAAAACCGCCGCCTTGCGCAAATGGGCATAGGCCTGGATCACGCCCTGCAACGCGCCCTCATGGCTGCGGTCGCCGCCATTATGGTCGGGGTGATAGCGGCGCAGCAATTGGGTATAGCGCGTCCGCAACGCCTTGCGGTCGGTATCGATGCCCAGGCCCATGACGCCCAGGGCCTTGCGATCCTCGGCGGACAGAAATTGGCCATCCTGCCGCACCTGCGCATCGGCACGCGCCTTGGCCATCCGTTCCTTGAACTTCGCGCCGATCGCATCGAGCGGATCGACGAAATCGGCCCATTTGGGCGAAGGACTATGCGCATTGGCGGAAAAGGCGCGCGTCTCCCGCTCCCACCCTGCATAGGGGCGCTGCGCCGCCGCGATTTCGTCGGGGGACATGCCGGTGAAGAAATTATAGCCCTGGTTGAATGCTTTGACATGGTCGAGGCAGAACCAGCGCCAGCGCGGCCCCTCATCCCCCGGTCGCGCGCTGCCTTCCGCCGGGGGAGCGCGGAATTCGCCGGGTTCCGGGCATCCGGGCGCCGCGCAGGGGCGGTCGCCTTCCACCCGGCCATGAAAGCGGTTGAAACGACGGTTCGAGAAAGGGTCGGTCGACAAACTTGTCCTGATGCATGACGCGGCAAAGCGTTTATATAGGGGACATGACCCAGATTCTGAAAGGCCCCGTGGCCACCGAAATCGAAGCGCGGCTGCGCGACGCCCTGAACCCGCAACAGCTCGCCGTGATCGACGACAGCGAAAAGCATCGCGGCCATGCCGGGCATGACGGGTCGGGCGAAAGCCATTTCACCGTCGACATCGTCGCTGATCGCTTCACCGGGCAAAGCCGCGTCGCGCGTCAGCGTCTCGTCAACGCCGCGCTGGCCGATCTGCTGCGCGATAAAGTTCACGCGCTGGCGATCAAGGCCCGCGCCCCCGGAGAAGCCTGATGACCCTGGACGATCTCATCCTGCAAAGCATCGCGCCCACCACCCATAATCTGGGCGATTTCAAGGTTCACCGCTCGCTCCCGACCAAGGGACGCACGATGGTCGGCCCCTTCATCTTCTTCGATCAGGCTGGCCCGGCAAAGCTGGATGCAGGCCATGGCATCGACGTGCGCCCCCATCCGCACATCAACCTGTCTACCGTCACCTATATGTATGAAGGCGCGTTCCTCCACCGCGATTCCCTGGGCACCGAACAATTGATCGAAGCAGGCGCGATCAACCTGATGACCGCGGGCAAGGGCATCGTCCATAGCGAACGCTCGCCCGACGACGAACGGGCGAAGGCCTCCAAATTATCCGCGATCCAGACCTGGCTGGCTTTGCCCGACGCGCTGGAAGAAATGGACCCGGCCTTCGAGCATGTCAGCGAAGCCGGCCTGCCAGTGATCGAGGACGGGCTTGTCCGCGCCCGCGTCATCATGGGGTCGCTCTGGGGCGAGACCTCGCCCGTAACCACCTATGCGCAGACCATCTATGCCGACATCCAGCTATCGCCCGGCGGCCGCATCCCGATCGACCCGTCGGCCGATGAACGCGCCATCTATGTTTCCGGCGGCGATGCCGCACTCGACGGCATGATGCTGACGCCACAGACGCTCTACGTCCTGCGCCCCGGCACCCGCGCCACGCTGATGAGCGTCGATGGCGGCCGCGTGATGCTGTGCGGCGGCGAAGCCTTCACCTCGCCCCGCCATGTCTGGTGGAATTTCGTCTCGTCCCGCCCCGACCGCCTCATGCAGGCGCGCGAAGACTGGGAAGCGCTCCGCTTCCCCCTCATCCCCGGCGACGATCAGGAGTTCATCCCCATCCCGCAAGGCCGACCCAAAACGGTAAGCTATCCCTGAAAAACCCCGTCATCCCCGCGAAGGCGGGGACCCATCTCCCGACATCAAATCTGCCGATAGGTTAGGAGATGGATTGCCGCCTGCGCGGCAATGACGGCGTATCAAGGCTCATCCTACTGCACAAAAGTCAGCGACAAATTCTCGGCATTTTTGGGAATGTCGATCCGGCTTTCGTTGATCGATGCCTCTTCGCCGGGCTTCAACCGGGCCTTGTCGGCCTTGGTGGTCCAACTGAACACCAGCCGGTTCTGCTGGTCGCGCAACTGCACCAGCACCGGCGGCACCGGCAACGCCTGTGTCCCGCTATTCACGATCCGCGCGCCAAAGGCGAAATATTCCTCGCCCGTCGGCAGCTTGCGCCGCTCGGCGGGTTTGGAAAGATAGAATAGCAGGTCGGGATCGCCCTCTTCGGCGACCAGTCCCATGCTGACTGCCCATCCCGGCGGCCCGAAATAATAGAGCGCGCCGCCCGCCGCTGCCACAATCAGGGCAAAGGCGACGGCAGCGTAGGTCCATAATTTGAGGACATTGCGGCGACGCTTGACCGGCAGGGCAGGCGCGGGTTCGCTGTCCTCCACCCGGCTGACGGGGGCACCGGCATAGATGTCGTCGAAGCGGTTGTTCGCTGGCGCCGAAGGCTCCGGCGCAACCGGCTCGGCGGCCTGCGTGTCGGGAACCGCCTCGACCGGCGGGGCAACGGGCGCTGGTTCCGGCGATGGCGGCACTGCCACCGGCGGCGGCGCAGCGTCCGCTGGCTCGTCCGCCCGTCCGGGCAGGATGGCAGGCTCCTGGAACCAGCTATGCTTGCAGGCGGCACACCGCACCTGGCGGCCATTCGGGCCGACGGCGCTGTCCGGCACGACATAGCGTGTCGCGCAATGGGGACATAGCAGGATCATGACGCTTCATAGGCATGGCAGGGACTCGCGCGCAAGCGGCAAGCATCGGGCGCGTCACACCACTGTCATCCCACCGCGCGACTCGGCCCTTTTCCCGGCGCGGGCTTTACGGCGACCTGCCCGCTGTGCCATGGCGGAGCTTCCGGGGAAGCAGGGAGCGCATGACGCGCCATCAATCTGACATGACGGCCATCGTCCAGTTCGAAAATGTCGGCCTGCGCTATGGTCTGGACAGTGAAACCCTGTCGGACGTCAGCTTTTCGCTGGCGGCTGGTGGATTCTATTTCCTGACCGGCGCGTCCGGCGCGGGCAAGACCTCGCTGCTCAAACTCCTTTATCTCGCCCAACGGCCCAGCCGGGGCGTCATCCGTCTGTTCGGCGAAGATGTCGTCACCCTGCCGCGCACCCGCCTGCCCGGCTTCCGCCGCCGCATCGGCGTGGTGTTTCAGGATTTCCGCCTCGTCCCCCATCTGTCGGCCTATGACAATATCGCCCTCCCGCTCCGCGTGGCGGGGATGGAGGAGAAGGAGATCGACGCGCCCGTCGCTGAAATGTTGAGCTGGGTCGGCCTTGGTGATCGCGGCCAGGCGCGCCCCGCCACCCTGTCGGGCGGAGAGCAGCAGCGGGTCGCCATCGCCCGCGCCGTGATCGGCCGCCCCGAAATATTGGTCGCCGACGAACCGACCGGCAACGTCGATGCCGACATGGCGCGACGGCTGCTCACCTTGTTCGAAGCGCTCAATCGCCTGGGCACCACCATTGTCGTCGCGACCCACGACCTCCCGCTGATGAGCCAGGTCACCGGCGCGCAGATGATGCGGCTGGACAAGGGGCGGCTCGCCGATCCCACCGGATCGCTGCGCTATCCGGCCCGGTCCCGGCAGGCCGAATGAGCAGTTCGCGCGCCAGCCGCCGCGCCGCCGCCGCCGCGCGCCATCGCCTGCTGCCGGGCGGACGCCTCGCCGGTCCCATGCCGTGGATCATCGCCATCATGATGTTCCTGACCGTCCTGTCCGCCGCCGCCGGGCTGGCGCTGGGCGCCGCTGTCCAGGCGATGAGCGCGGACCTCGCCGGACGCGCCAGCGTGCAGGTGGTGGAGGCCGATGCCGCCGTGCGCGACCAACTCGCCGCCCGCACGCTCCAGGCGCTGCGCCAGGCGAGCGAGGTGCGCGCCGCGACCCCGGTCGATCCCGCTGCGCTCGCCGACCAGTTGCGCCCTTGGCTCGGCGAGGATGCCGCCAGCGCCGACCTGCCGGTGCCCGCGCTGATCGATGTGACGCTCACCCCCGGCGCGACGGAGGCAAAGGTCGATCGGTTGCGCCGCCTGCTCGGCAGCATCGCGCCCAGCCTGCGGATCGAACCCCATGCCGCATTCCTCCTGCCGCTTGCCGGACTGCTCACCGCGCTCGGCTGGCTGGCGGTCGGCGTCGTCGTACTAATGACGGTAGCGACCGGGGCAGTGGTAGTCCTGGCGGCGCGCGCCGCGCATGACAGCCATCGCGGGACGATCGACGTGCTGCACCTCATGGGATCGACCGATGTGCAGATCGCCCGGCTGTTCCAATGGCGTATCGGCCTCGACGCGCTGCTGGGCGGCGTGCTGGGCTTTGCCTTCGCGGTTGCCACCCTTCTTGTCATAGGCCTGCGCCTCGATGCGACCGGCTCCGACCTGCTGGGCGCAGTGGCGCTCGACGGGACCGGCTGGGCGCTGCTCGCGCTGCTGCCGGTGGCGGGCGTCCTCCTCGCCGTCATCACCGCCCGCTGGACCGTGCTGCGCGCGCTGGGCCGCGCGCTGTGATCGTCCGGTTGCTGGCCGTCAGCATGCTGGGCTGGATGCTGGGCTTCATCTGGTTCGCGGTCCTGCTGCCCCAGCCGCTCGACAGCCGCCCGACAGACGCCATCGTCGTCCTGACCGGCGGGGCCGGGCGGATCGACCGGGGCATCGCCCTGCTGGAAGCCGATACCGCCAAGCGGATGCTGATCTCCGGGGTCGACCGCTCCGTGCGTCCGGGCGAACTGGCGGCCGAATATGATACGCCCGAAGCGCTGTTTGCCTGCTGCATCACGCTTGGCCGCGAAGCGATCGACACCCGCTCCAACGCGATCGAGACTGCCCGCTGGCTGGAGCGCCGCGATTACAAGACCGTGCGCCTCATCACCACCGACTGGCATATGCGCCGCGCCGCGCTGGAGTTGCGGCAGGCGTTGCCGGAGCGGGTCGCGATCGTCTATGACGCGGTGCCCAGCCGCCCTAGCCTCACGATATTGGTGCGCGAATATAATAAATATCTGTTGCGGCGCGGGGCTGCGCTGCTCGGCATCTGACAAAGGCGCATATCTGCTCATGCTCACCGCGATCCGCTCG
This sequence comes from Sphingobium sp. D43FB, assembly GCF_002312805.1. GTDB lineage: Bacteria > Pseudomonadota > Alphaproteobacteria > Sphingomonadales > Sphingomonadaceae > Sphingobium. The sequence continues at coordinate 23,069 of NZ_NMUA01000011.1, forward strand.
CTCGCCTTCACGCTGGTCTTCTATTCCGGCAGCCTGTTCTTCGTGCTGGCGGCCCTGTTGCTGGGATCGTTCAGTACCGAGGCGGTGCTGCGGATCGGGACGGGGTGGAGCCGCTTCCATCGCCTGTGCGCGCATTGGCTGCTGGGGCAGAAGGTGAAGGTCGTCGGAGACCTGCCGCTTGGTCCCTATCTCTATATCGTCAAGCATGAATCCATGTTCGAAACGATCGACATGCTCTGCCTGTTCGATCGCCCGGCCGTCGTCGCCAAGCGGGAATTGCTCGACATTCCGCTGTGGGGCCGCGTCGCCCAGCGCTATGGCCTCATCCCCATCGAGCGCAGCGGCGGGGCAAGCGCCATGCGGGTGCTGCGCGCCGCCGCCCGCGAAGCCAATGCGCAGGGGCGGGCGGTGTGTGTCTTCCCCGAAGGCACCCGCGTCCCCCATGGCGAAGCGCCTCCGCTCAAGGCCGGTTTTGCCGGCCTCTACGTCCTGCTCGGCCTGCCGGTCGTGCCGATTGCGATCGACAGCGGCCGAGTGTCGCCGCGCGGCAAATTCCTCAAACGATCAGGCACCATCACCTATAAGGTGGGGGAGATCGTCCCGACCGGCCTCGACCGGCGCGAGGCCGAAACCCGTGTCCATGCCGCGATCAATGCGCTGAACCCGCCATCCGCCTTGCGTCAGTGAGCGCGGCCGAAATCCGGCTTCGCGTCATCCTGCCCCTGTTCGATGATCGAGCGGCGAATGTCGCGGGTGTGGGTGAACAGGTTGAACAAAGCGTCGCCGTCATTCCAGCGGATCGCCCGCTGCAACGCGGATAGATCCTCCGAAAAACGCTGCAGCATTTCCAGCACCGCATCCTTGTTCGCCAGGAACACGTCGCGCCACATGGTCGGGTCCGACGCCGCGATCCGGGTGAAGTCGCGAAAGCCGCCGGCCGAATATTTGATCACTTCGGACTGGGTGACATTTTCCAGATCGCTCGCCGTGCCGACGATGGTGTAGGCGATAAGGTGCGGCAAATGGCTGGTCACCGCCAGCACCAGGTCATGATGCGCCGGGTCCATCAATTCAACATCCGCACCGACCCGCCGCCACAATTCGGCGACCCGCTCGACCGCGGCCGGATCGGCATCGGCGGGGGGCGTGACGATGCACCAGCGGCCCTTGAACAGCGTGGCGAAGCCCGCTTCCGGCCCGCTATTTTCGGTCCCCGCGACGGGATGCGCCGGAATGATCGTCCGCCCCGGCAGCGCGGCGGCGAGTTGCGCCAGCACGTCGGCCTTGCACGACCCCACATCGCTGACGATCGCGTCGGCGGGCAGATCGTCGGCAATCTCGGCGGCGACCATGCCCATCGCGCGGACGGGCACGCATAATATCACCAGATCGGCGTCGGTCACGGACGCGCCCGCCGTGTCGGTGACATCGTCGCAAAGGTCGATCCGCCGCGCTGTGTCGCGCACCTGCGGGTCGGCGTCATGGCCGGTCACCCGCACCGTGGGCATGTCCGCCCGGATCGCGCGGGCGAGCGAGGAGCCGATCAGCCCCAGGCCGATGATGGTGACGCGAGCGAAAGGCAGCATCCTGTCAGGCCGCTTCCGCCATGGCGCGCAGCTTGGCGGCGACGGCACGGGTCTGCGCCTTGGTGCCGATGGTGATGCGCAGGCCGTTGGGCAGTCCCTGGCCGGGCAGCCAGCGGGTCGCATAGCCTTCGTCCCACAACCCCTTCATCGCCGCTTCCGCGGTCAGCTTGCCGTCGAACAAGATCAGCAGGAAATTGGTCTTGCTCGGCACCACGCGCAGACCATGGTTGGACAGGGCGCCGACTTCGCCCGCCAGCCATTCGCGCCAGCGTGCATTATGCGTCCGGCTCGATTCGACCCAGGCGCTGTCGTTGATCGCGGCGATGGCGGCGGCCTGTCCCGCCGTCGTCACATTGAACGGCGCGCGGATGCGGTGGAGAATTTCGATGATCGCCGGGCAGGCATAGCCCCAGCCGATGCGCTCGGCGGCCAGACCATAGATTTTCGAGAAGGTGCGCGTGACCAATATGTTGGTGGCATTCTTCGCCAGGTCCAGGCCGCCATCATCCTCGCCCGCATCGAGATATTCGGCATAGGCCTGGTCCAGCACCAGCAATATGTCGGGGCGCAGACCCGCATGCAGCCGGGCAATCTCCTCGCGGCCGGTCATCGTGCCGGTGGGGTTATTGGGGTTGGCGAGGAACACGACCTTGGTCTTGTCGGTCACCGCAGCCAGCAGCGCGTCCACGTCGGTCGCATAGTCCTTGTCGGGCGCGATCACCGGCGTCGCGCCGACCCGACGGGCCGCAATATCGTAGACCGCAAAGCCATAGCGCACATAGAGGATTTCATCGCCCGGCCCGGCATAGGCGGAGGTGGCGATATGCAGCAGTTCGTCGGAGCCTGTGCCATAGATGATCTGCGCCGGGTCCAACCCATGCACCGCGCCGATCGCCTCGCGCAACCGGGTCGCGGCGGGATCGGGATAGCTGGCAAGATCGGCGGTCGCCGCAACCAGCGCGGCCCGCGCGGCCGCACCAGTGCCCAGCGGATTTTCATTGGCCGACAGCTTGATCAGCGGGCGGCCATCGTCGGCGGCGGATTTACCGGGGATATAGGGCGAAATGCCCAGGATCCAGTCCTTGGGAGCGGGATATGTCATGCCCGCGCTTTAACGCCTTCCGCGCCAAAGGCAAAGCGGCAGACCGCGCGGGGATTTGGGGTGTTCAGGGTCACAGCGCGACTTTGAAGGGGCAGCCGTCGCAGGCGACTAATTTCAGGCATCCCCCCAGCCTAGCTTAAAAGCCTCCTGCAGACGGTCTGCCTTTTTAGGTAAGGCCGACTTGGGGAAGCGATTTCAAAAATACGCAACGCTTGTTGCGAATTCATGATAGGAGTGTCGCAAGTCGACAAGCGTTTCCTGAAGAAGCGCCACTCCCCGGATCAGCTTTCACCTCCGCAAGCTTGCCGGTCAGGCCCAATGGGAATGATATGACGACCGACCACTATCCCGACCTGACGCAGAATTTAGGCTTGGCTCTTCTTGCCTGTTCCAACGCACCTGCCCTCCTGTTGAATGGCGAAATGGGCGTTATCGGTGCCAGCGAGTCATTCTATCTCGCCTTTCCTTTGAAGCCTGAAAATGTCGCCGGACACAGCCTTTTTGAGTTGGGGGCAGGCGAATGGGACGTGCCGCAGCTTCGATCGCTCATGAATGCGACCCTTGGCGGTTATGCGCGGATCGAGGCTTATGAGATGGATTTCGGATCGGGCACCCCGCGCCGTCTCGTGTTGAACGCCCGCAAGCTCGATTATGGCAGTGCCGATCAAACCCTCCTTCTGTTGACCATCACCGATGTCACGGAGGCACGGATCAGTGAGAAACTCAAAGACGATCTGCTGCGCGAAAAAGCCATATTGCTGCAAGAGATCCAGCATCGCGTCGCCAACAGCCTCCAGATCATCGCGAGTGTCCTGATGCAAAGCGCGCGTCAGGTGCAATCCGAGGAAACACGCGGCCATCTGACCGATGCCCACAACCGTGTCATGTCGATTGCGACCGTTCAGCAACAGCTCACGGCCTCGCGCATTGGGGAGGTAGAATTGCGCAGCTACTTTACCCAACTTTGCCAGAGCCTTGGCGCTTCGATGATCCACGATCATAAAAGGCTGTCGCTGGGTGTCACCGTCGATGAAAGCCGGGTGAGTGCGGATATTTCCGTGAGCCTTGGCCTGATCGTCACTGAACTCGTCATCAATGCCCTCAAGCACGCTTTCCCAGGAGACCGGCAGGGGAAGATCGAAGTCGATTATCATTCCGAGGATTCCGACTGGAATCTGTCCGTCAGCGACGACGGCATCGGCACAGTCGATACATTGGGTGACGCGAAATCAGGACTTGGAACAAGTATTGTCGAAGCGCTCGCCGATCAATTGGGAGCCAAGATCGACATTCAGGACGGGGAGCCCGGACTCATAATTTCCGTCATTCACAATAAGAAAAGCGCTGAACTTTCGCCACCCGCAAAGGCGGCCTGAACCCAGGCCAAGGCGGGACATTCCCTTGTCGACGGGCCGGGTTTGACCCCGCGCCTCTCAGCTCAAGCGTTCGATATCTTAGAGAGGGGCAAGACTTCATAGCCCTCGAATCAAGCCGGTTCTGGGCAGGTCGCAGGGATCGGGTTGCGGCACTGGATGGAGACGGCCCCCCACATCCTATTCCTCTTCCAATGTAGGATTTCCTCTGGTCTATCCTTGTCGATGGACCAGTACACCCTTCGCGCCCGCGCGCCCCAGCGGGCAATCGCCAACCCCTCACATCCTTGTGACCCACCTGTCGCGTCCCCGTCGCGTCGGTGGTGCGTCGCCGTGACTTTACAGGCGCGTCGTTGGGGCGTGGCCGGTGCGTCGGCAGCACTTGCCCGCCACTATTCCCGCAAAAAGAGCCGGAAAAGCGTATCCTGTAATGGTGTGAACTTGCGCCCTGTGACCCTGTCGTCGCGCCGCGACGTCTGGACGCCTTATGCGCGCATCGACTCCAGCGCCTTGGCGACGCCCAATATACCTTCGGGCGCGGCGGCGAAGCCCATATGGGTGCAGTCGACCTCGATCGCCTTGTCGCGTTCGCCGCTGCGGCCTTTGGCGCATTCGGGCAGGATCACGCCGTCGCGCTGCGACCACAATGCAACCGTGGGCACCGGCGGCTTGACTTCGCGGGTGCAGGGGAAAGGCGGTTTATCGACCGGGAAGCCCGATACGAGCTGATAGAGCCGCCAGGCATGATTGGCGCGCGGGTCGCCGGAAAAAGGCGTGCCCAGCGTCACCACGCCGCCGACCTTGTGCGTCGCATATTTCGCATATTCGCGCGCGTACAGCCCGCCGAGGCTCCAGCCCACGAGCGTCACCGGCCCGCCGCCTGCACGCCGAATGGCATCGACGCGGCGGTCGATCTGGTCGAGGCTATCGGGTTTCGGCCCATAATTGCGGCCCATCGCCCAGTCATGCGCGGCATAGCCCGCTGCGGTCAAAATCTGCCGCATGGCGTCCATCCGCCGTTCGGACGCAAGCAAGCCGGGGATCAGCAATATGGAACGGCCATCACCCTTGATCTGCTGCGCCAGCACATCGGCCTGCGCCTGGGTCCGGGCAAGGTCGCGGGGAAGCGACAGGTTGCCGAGCAGATGTGACAAGGAAGGACGCACCGGCGCGGCTGGCCCCGATGCGAAACGATCTTTCCAAAAACTGCTGACGGTTTGAGCGTAAGGTGGCACGAGAACAAGAATCCCAGGCCCATTCGGGCAAAGATGACGTTATCGTGACAAACACTGCGCGCGTCTATTGGTTTCGTCTTATGAGACGAACGGTTCGTCGCTGTTATGGTTCAGGGCGTTGGAATGACCGGGGTGACAGGCGCGGGATCAACGGCCTGCAAAGGGCGCGGTTCCAGGATCGCGGCGGTTTCGATGAGGTCCAGCGCGCGCCGCGCTTCGAGATAACGGCGCGCAAATTGCAGCCAGCGATCGGCGGCGGCACGGCCGGGCATCCGCTCCACTTCGGCCAGCGCCGCGCTCACCCGCCCGCCGTCGAGATAGCGCACGGCCCGCTCCAGCGCAGCCTGGGGCCGGGGGGAGGGGGTGGATGCCCTGCGAATCGTCACCAGTTCGCGCGCTTCATGGGCGATGGCGTCCCACCAGTCGCTTTCCACCGGCGGCGTGGTCAATCGATCGCTAAGGTCGGTGAGGCCAACGCGCAAATCAGCCAGCGTCACTGGCTCGCGTGCCGCGTTGATGATGGTGGCGACGGCGCGCGGCTGGGCCTGGCCGAAACGGGAGCGCAACTGCGCCTCGATATAGCCGAGCGGCCCGCCATTATCGAGCGCGCGGCGCGCGGCAAAGGCGATCAGCAGCCCTTCGGCGCGCGCGGCATTGCCCGATGCGGCCTGCGCCTCGACCGTGATGCGGGTGAGCCGTTGATCAAGCGCGGCCACGCGGGCGTCGAGCAATTGCGCGCTGCTGGCGGTCAGGGCACCGGGCGCGACGGTCGGGGACGGAGCGCCGACCTGTGGCATGACGGCGACGGGCTGGACCGATTGGCCGTTCCAGCGTTTTTGAATCTGCGGCCAGGCCCAGATGGTGAGCGCGACACCGATCGCAAAGGCGAGCAGCATCAATGTCACCAGCGGCAGGGTGCTGCGCCGACGGGCAGGGGGCGGGGTTACGGGGATACTCCTATCGCCGTCCGCGTCGTGCATGCTGACCCTTTCGCCTGTCATCGTCCCGTCATTCGCACAAAGAAAGGGCGAGGGCCAGCATGTCGTCATCGACCGGCTTGTGCGGCGCGGAAAGGCTGGCCCAGCCGCTGCCGCAGGCGGCCAGCGCGGCGTGGCTGATCGCCACGATATGCAGCGCGCTCCGCTGGTCGAGCGGAATGCGTTCGGCCAGTCGCTCGCCCACGCGCGGCGAATGGACGAGCAGGATGGCGCCGGGGGTGGCATCGCGCAGCAGCGTCGGGTCGGGCGGCAGGCTGGCCATCGTATACACCGCGATCCGGGTGAGGCGCAGCGGCCCGGCGTCCATCGGCGCGACCGTGGTGCCCGCCAGATGGAGGACGGCGCGATGACCATCCGCCTCAATCCGGGCGGCAATGGCGCTGGCGTCGCCCTCGCCACAGGTCACGGCGACAAAGCCTGCTTCCTGCAACGCCGCCGCCGTCGCCGCGCCGACCGCATAGGTCGGGAGCGCGCGATACGCGGCCAGTCGCGGTCCGGCCAGCCGCACCGTATTGGCGCTGGTCAGCAGCAGCGCGTCGAATCCCTCGGCGGGGGGCGATACCCAGTCGAGCGGCAAGGGCGCGAACAGCGGATGGCGCAGCACGTCGAAGCCCAGGCGCGCGGCCTTGTCCGCCGTCCTGCCCGCCGCCGGTTCGGGGCGCAGGATGATGAGCCGCCTCACCCCTCGAACCCTCACCCCTCGAACAAGGCCCGCAGCGCCGGGCTGGCCTGCTCCAGCAAAGCGCGGCCGACCGCTTGCGCCACAACATCGTCGCCGCGCGCCAGCCATGTTTCCTGGGCCACCGTTTCCTGCCCATCGGGGCTGATGATCTCGGCGCGCAGATATAGCCCGTCACCATCCACCACCGCCAGCGCCGCGATCGGCGAATGGCAGGTGCCACCCAGCGCCTTCAACACCGCACGTTCGGCCGCGACGGCATCGGTCGTGTCGATGTCGCTGATCACCGCCAGCGCGTCATGCAGCGGCGCATTGTCGGCCAGTGCCTCGATCCCGACCGCGCCCTGCGACGGGGCGGGCAACATGGTGTCGATCGGGATGGTCACGCCGATATCGCTCTGGTCGAGCCGGTCAAGGCCCGCCGCCGCCAGCAGCGTGGCATGGACCTCCCCCGCCGCCAGCTTGGCGAGGCGGGTGGCGACATTGCCGCGGAACAGGGTGATGGTGGCGTCGGGACGCAGCCGCATGACCTGCGCGGCGCGGCGCGGCGAACTGGTGCCGACGACCGGATTGGCGGGCAGCGCGTCGAAACTGTCCACCCCCACCAGCTTGTCCCGCACATCGGCGCGCGGCAGCATCGCGGCGATCTGGAAGATGGCGGGGCGGATGGTTTCGACATCCTTCATGCTGTGGACGGCGAAGTCGATCTCCTGCGCGACCAACGCGCGTTCCAGTTCCTTGGTCCACAGCGCCTTGCCGCCGATATCGGCGAGCGCTCGGTCCTGGATCCGGTCGCCGCTGGTCTGGACGGTGACGATCTCGATCGCATCCTCCCCCCAGCCATGGGCGGTGATAAGCGCATGGGCGGTCATGTGCGCCTGGGCCAGCGCAAGCGGGGAGCCTCTGGTGCCAAGGCGCAACGGTCGATCGGACAAATACATATGCGGCTTGCTCTAATGACCACGGGCTTTAGATGGAAGCGGCAATGACAATCATCCTTGGCCTGGAATCGAGCTGCGATGAAACCGCAGCGGCGCTGGTGACGGCCGACGGGCGGATATTGGCCCATCGCCTGGCGACACAGGAGGAGGCGCATCGCCCCTATGGCGGCGTCGTACCCGAAATCGCGGCGCGCGCGCATGTTGAGGCGTTGACGCCCCTGATCGCGGCGGCGCTGGCGGATGCGGAAATGACCTTGGCCGATGTCGATGTGATCGCCGCGACTGCCGGACCGGGGTTGATCGGCGGGGTGATGGTGGGGCTGGTTACCGGCAAGGCATTAGCCCATGCGGCGGGCAAGCCCCTGATCGCGGTCAACCATCTGGAAGGTCATGCGCTGTCGCCGCGCCTCGCCGATCCGACGCTGCAATTTCCCTATATGCTGCTGCTGGTATCGGGCGGCCATTGCCAGATTTTGCTCGTGCGCGGGCCGGGCGATTATGCGCGGCTGGCGACGACGATCGACGATGCGGCCGGCGAGGCGTTCGACAAGACCGCCAAGCTGCTGGGGCTGGGCTATCCCGGCGGGCCGCTGGTCGAAAAGGCAGCGGCGCAGGGCAATGCCAAGGTGGTGCCGCTGCCCCGCCCGCTGGTCGGCACCGCCGAGCCGCATTTTTCCTTCGCAGGTCTTAAAAGCGCAGTGATGCGCGCGGTCCAGTCCGGGCATTATTCGACGCAGGACATCGCCGCGAGCTTTCAGCAGGCGGTGATCGACTGCCTGATCGACCGCACCCGCCGCGCGTTGGGGACAGGCGAAAGCGTGACGGCGCTGGTCGTCGCCGGGGGCGTCGCCGCCAACCAGGCGATTCGCGGCGCGCTCGAAGCGCTGGCGGTGGAGCATGACCTGCCCTTCGTCGCGCCACCGCTCTGGCTTTGCACCGACAATGCGGCAATGATCGCCTGGGCCGGGGCAGAGCGCTATGCGGTGGGGCTGGTCGATGATCTGACCTTCCCCGCCCGGCCGCGCTGGCCGCTCGACCCGGCGGCGGAAAAGGCGCGCGGAGCGGGAGTGAAAGCATGAAGGCGGGGGTCATCGGAGCGGGTGCCTGGGGCACGGCGCTGGCGCAATTGCTGGCCGCCGATGGACAGGCGGTGCGGCTATGGGCGCTGGAGGCCGAGGTGGTCGACGCGGTCAATGGGTCGCAGGAAAATCCGCTCTATCTGCCGGGCATCCCGCTCTCGCCCTCGATCGCCGCGACCGGCGCGATGGCGGATATGGCCGATTGCGATCTGTTGCTGGTGGTCAGCCCCGCCCAGCATCTGCGCAGCGTCGTGGCGCAGGCACCCGCAGGCGTCCCGCTGCTGCTCTGTTCCAAGGGGATCGAGGCGGGCACCAGCCTGCTGATGTCGGAAGTCGCGCAACAGGCGCAGCCCCGGTCGCCCATCGCCGTCCTGTCCGGCCCGACCTTTGCGCATGAAGTGGCGCGCGGCTTACCGACCGCGATTACGCTGGCCTGCGAGGACCGGGCGCTGGGCGAACGGCTGGCGGCGCGGATCGCCCGGCCTGCCTTCCGCCCCTATCTGTCCGACGATGTGATCGGCGCGGAGATTGGCGGCGCGGTCAAGAATGTGCTGGCGATCGCCTGTGGCGTGGCCGAGGGCGCGGGGCTGGGCCTCAATGCGCGGGCGGCGCTCATCAGTCGCGGTTTTGCCGAAATGACGCGCTTTGGCCTGGCGCGCGGCGCGCGCGCGGAGACGCTGGGCGGGCTGTCGGGACTGGGCGATCTCGTCCTCACCTGCTCCTCCACCAATTCGCGTAACTTTTCGCTGGGCAAGGGGCTGGGCGAGGGACAGGCCGCCGCCGACCTGCTCGCCAACCGCCGCACCGTGGCCGAAGGCGCGTTCACCGCGCCAGTGTTGCGCGCCGCGGCGCACGCGGCAGGGGTCGAAATGCCGGTGGTGGATGCGGTGTGCGCGCTGCTGGCCGACGCCGTGCCGCTCGCTCAGGTCATCGACGCGCTGCTCGCGCGTCCGTTGCGTCCCGAATAGCCGCCGCGCCGCAGCATTCATTTGTCTACAGATAATCCCACGGGTCCGTCCCTATCGCCCGCTGCCGTCGCGCAGAGCGATCAGGATGATATCGCCGCCCTGGCCAAGGGCGGGCGGACCAATATTTTCGGCTTCCTGCTGCGCCTCGCGGCGCGGCTGCCCTTCCTGTTCATCGCCGGGCGCGTCTATGGTGCCGAAGCGCTGGGCCGCTTCGCCTATGCGGTGCTGGTGGTGGAATTCGTCGCGCAGCTCGCCACGCTGGGGCTGAAGCGCGGGCTGGCGGGCGCGCTCAGCCAGACCGAACGGCCGCATAATCATGTCGTGACCGATGCGATGGTGCTGACGCTGACCGCGTCGCTGCTAGGGGCGGCGCTATTGCTCGTCTTTCCGCAGGCGATGTTTCCCAATAGCGGCATCAACGGCCTCGACCGACTGCTGGCGCTGATCGTCATCGCGGTTGCCGGGTCCGACGTGGCGCTGGCGGCCTGCGCCTATCGGTTCGATGTCGGCGCGACGGTGCGGGCGCGGGCGATCATCGAACCCTGGACGATCAGCATCGCGGTCTTTGCCTTTTCCTTCTACTCCCGGCGGGACGGCCTGATCATGGCTTATGCCATGGCGATGACTGCGGCGTTGATCGCCTCGCTCATCCCGATGGTGCGCCATTATGGCTTGCCGACGGGCTGGCGACCCAATTTTCCGCGACTGTGGCGGATGGCCCGGCGCAACCTGCCGCTGGCGGCCGCCGATGGCGTCGAATGGGGGTCGCGGCGACTGGACATGGCGATATTGGGCCTGTTCGTCAGCCCGGCGGTGATCGGCGTCTATTATGTCGCGCAGCAAGTCGCCTCGCTGCCGCAAAAGCTCAAGACCAGTTTCGATCCGATCCTTGGGCCGGTGATCACCCGCAACCTGGCCGAGAACAATCTGGTCGGCATTGCGCGGCAGGTGAGCCAGGTGGGTTTCTGGATCATCGCGGCGCAGGCGGGGATTGCGCTCGCGCTCGCCATTCCGGGCGAAGCGGTGATGGGGCTGGTCGGTCCCAATTTCGTCGCGGGCACCGGGGCGCTGGGCTTTCTGCTGCTGGCGGAGGTCATTGCGGCGACGGCGGTCGTCAGCGAATCGGCGCTGGTCTATATTGCCCGCCACCGCAATCTGATGATCTCGCTGGGCATGATCGGGTGCCAGGCGGCGTTCAGTTTCGCGCTGATCCTGGGCGCGCGCGCGATAGAATTGCCACCGATGTGGCTGGCGGCGGCACCGGCGCTGGCGCTGTGCCTGTCGCTGGGCATCGGGGCCTTCGTCAAGGCGCGGTTGCTGTCGCGCTTGCTGGGTGCGCCGATCAACGCCTGGCGCTGGTCGCTGCTGAGCGCGGCGGCGGTCGCCAGCTTGGTGGGGGCCGCGGTCACTGCCCTGCCGCCACGGCTAGAATGGGTCGAGCTGGCGGTCGGCATCTGGGTGATTTTGGGGGCCTATGGCTTCGTCATCTGGCGCTGGGGCTTTGGCTCCGAAGACCGGGCGCTGTTTCGGAAGAAAAAGGTGGATTGAACGGACGGAGGGGCAATACCCCTCCGTTTTTCTGTTCGGTCAGGCGAAGAGCTTGTCGCGGATGATGCCGAGATCGGCTTCGGGGCGGGCGCCCCAGTGGGAGATGACTTCTGCGGCGGCGGCGGCGCCCAGCGCCAGGCAATCCTCGACCCCGCGCCCGTCGATATGGGCGGCGAGGAAGCCTGCGGCGAACAGGTCGCCCGCGCCGGTCGTATCGATGATCTCCGTCACGGGCGCAGCGGGCGCTTCGTAGCGGACGCCATCGACGATCGCGACGGCGCCCTTTTCACTGCGCGTCGAGACCAGCACCGGCACCTTGTCCGCGAACAGGGCCAGCGCCTTGTCAAAGCCCTCGACCGCGGCGAGCGACTGGATTTCGCCCTCGTTCGAGAAGAGGATGTCGATCTGGCCATTGTCGATCAGGTCGAGGAAATCGGCGCGGTGGCGGTCGATCACGAAATTGTCGGACAGGGTGAAGGCGACCTTGCGCCCCGCGCCGCGTGCGGCGTCGATCGCGGCGCGCATTGCGGCGCGTGGCTGTTCGGGATCCCAGAGATAGCCTTCGAGATAGAGGATGCCCGCCGAGCGGATGAGGTCGAGGTCGAGCGCGGCTTCGGGGAGGAATTGCGAGGCACCCAGAAAGGTGTTCATCGTCCGCTGCGCATCGGGCGTTACCAGGATCAGGCAGCGCGCGGTCGGGATGTCGCCGGTGGCGGCGGGCGTGTCGAACCGGATGCCGAGCGCGCGGACGTCATGCGCGAACACGTCGCCCAGCTGATCGTCATTGACCTGACCGATGAAACCGCAGCTTTTGCCGAGCGCGGCAAGGCCCGCCAGCGTGTTGGCGGCCGATCCGCCGCTGATTTCCTTGGCCTGGCCCATGTCGGCATAAAGGCTTTCCGCCATGTCGGCGTCGATCAGCTGCATGCCGCCCTTGGTCAGCGCATGTTCGGCGAGGAAGGCGTCATCGCTGCGCGCCAGAACGTCGACGATGGCGTTGCCGATGGCGACGACATCCAATGTGGGGGCGGGAGAGGTCACGCAAATTCCTTGGGTCAGAGAAGAATGAAAATCCCGCCGTCTCTATAGGCGCGGCCCGTGCGGTGCAACCGGGGCTGATGGAGGCGGCGATGAGAGGGGGCGATTGACGGCGATGGCCGGGGCGCGGATAGTCGCCCCATGTTCCTGACCGCTGCGCTGCGCGCCTTCCCCTCTCTGTTCCATGGCGCGGCATTGCGGCTGCTGTTCAAGACGCTGGCGCTGACGCTGCTCCTCTTCGCGGCGCTGGGCGGGGGCATATGGGCGGGCTTTCATGCACTACGGCTCCATTATGGCTGGGGTGGAGGGGGTTTGGCCGAAGCGACGGCGACCGCGCTGGCGGTGGTGGCGCTTGGCTGGCTGTTGTTCCGGGCGACGGCGATGGCGGTGATGGGCCTGTTCGCCGACGACATCGTCGAAGCGGTCGAGCGCCAATCCTATCCTGCTGCTGCCGCCATGGCGCGGCCAGTGGGCTGGGGGCGCAGCGGACGCTATGCGCTGGCCTCGGTGCGCCGCACGCTGGGGTGGAATTTGCTGGCGCTGCCCGCCTATCTGCTGCTGCTGGTGACCGGGGTGGGGACGATCGGGCTGTTCCTGGCGCTCAACGCCTATCTGCTGGGGCGCGACATGGCCGATATGGTCGAACCGCGTCATCCCGCGCTGCCGCCGATCGGACGGGGCAGCCGCTGGCTGATGGGGCTGTTGTCGGCGATCGCCTTCCTGGTGCCGCTGGTCAACCTGCTTGCACCGATCTGGAGCGCGGCTATGGCGGTGCATATGCTGCATGGCCAAAGGAAATCCGCATGACATCCCTGCGCCCCGCGCTGGCGGCGCTGCTGTCGCTGCCGCTTGCCGCCTGTGGCGCGGGCACGGTGGTCCCGCGCATCGGCACGCCCGCCCCCGCCGGTCCCCCCGCCAGCGCCTTTGCCAAGCAAGGCCCGTTGATGGGCTCGGATGCAGGCGCGCTGACCCGGATGTTCGGCACGCCCCGGCTCGACATTCGCGAAACCACGGTGCGCAAACTGCAATTCGCCAATGGCCGCTGCGTGCTCGACGCCTATCTTTATTCGCCCGCGCGGGGAAAAGAGCCGGTGGTGACGCATGTGGACGCCCGAACGCCGACCGGATCGGACGTCGATCCGGCCGCCTGCGCGACGGCGCTGCGGGCGAAATAAACGGCGATCAGGGTCACAGGGTTGAAGTTCACGCCGTTGCAGGGCTGGGTTTTGCTGGGGTTGTGGGCGCAATAGCCATGGTGACGTACCGCCGACGCGACAGCGAAGCCGCTGCAAGGTCACAGCAACGCGCCGCCCACGCGACGGGGACGCGCCAGATGGGTCACAGTGGCGCGACGATTTGGGGGGCATTGGCAGGGGGTGGCTAGGGCGGAGGGCGTGCGGGTCCATCCGACACGATAAATCAGAGGAAATCCTACATTGGAAGGGGAATAGGATTTGGGGGGCACCCGTTCGGATAGGCTTTGCTCTGGAAGGACGGGAAGGGGTGGACAGCGGACTGGCGGCTATCTGGCACGGCAACGCGGAAAGCTGCCGTGCATTCTCAGCGCTCCCAACGCCGTAGCTTAGCGATCGACTGATCATATAGTGGCTCTAGAGAAGCTATCTGATCGTCACGAAAATGGATTGTTAGAACAAGGTTGCCATACGGCAGGCTGGCCGTGCACAGTCCCGACTGCGAGTCTCCGCTCAAAACGAAGCAACTTGCCAGCGACGCAGGCGATTTTTGCTCCGCCGCCGTTGGTAGATCATAAGTCCAGAAAACGCCGTCACTCACCTTGTGCAGTGACAGCCCTCGCCATGACATTGAGAGAGCAGCGCAAACGGTCGAATTGATCCGTGCTTCTGTTCCAGCCGCGCGGGCACACATACGCATCTTACTCGCTACCTCGATCAGGTTTCGATCAGGCCGGGCCGCTTCCGGGTTGAGGTAGAAGGAAAAGCCATCCTGCGGATTAAGCGCTGGCAGAAAGAACGGTGCATCGCTGTCTGAAATGTTATGGAGCTTGGGGATGTCGAAGACACGCCCTTCCAGTTTTCGTTGAGTCGAGGCGGAGCAAGCGCAGAGTAGTCCGGCGATAACTAACGCAGCGGGGGTGGAAAATTTGTCCATGCTGGCACGCCATATAGTGTTGACCAATGTCCACAATCGGCGAGAGCGTGCGCGATTTGCAATGGCAAAAAATGGTCGTCGGCCGACCTTAAGTTCGGCGTGGGAGCACCATGCTCAATATTCCGCTGCTCGCGATCACAAAGCACATTCCAAGAAATAGAATTTGCGTGAGGGGGCGCGTTCCAAATTCATCATCCGTGCCGCTTTGAATGTCGACATAATATCCTGCGGCAACAGCAAGGGTGGGTAGCACCGACGCTGCGGTCCAAATCACCATCCGCTGTTTCCAGACGAGCCAGAAGACAAGCATACCCCATATTACGAAGATGATCATACCTAAGCCCATCAAGGCGAATTTAGCAGGGCCGGGCGTGATGCGGAAGGGCTGCTTTCGGTGCGCTAATTCTGCCTAGCAAAAGACCGACTTTGCTCGCTTTTGGTCATCCTCCCCTGGCAGGGGAGGTGGCAGGGCGTAGCTCTGACGGAGGGGTGTTACCCTATCGAGGGGGCGACACCCCTCCACCACTTCGTGGTCCCCCTCCCCTTCCAGGGGAGGATTTTAGGCTTAAGGCGGGGTGGCGCTTTGTCTGCTTTTAGCCCTCTCCCGTCTTCACGGGTTCAAACGAGTCACGTGCCTCGTTTGAAGGTTGGGGGAGGGTCTTGCTTCCGGTCCGGTGCGTCCTCAGAAAGACAGAAAGACCCTCACCGACTGCGACTAGGCAGCAGGCTGCCAAGTCTTCGTAGCCTCTCCCGCGAAGGCGGGAGAGGGCGAGGTTGCGTCTAGGCCTTACCCCTTCACCACTTCGTCGATCGCTTTCAGCTTCGCGAGCATGGGCGCGACCCAGTCCAGCGGGAGCATGACCGGGCCGTCGGAGGGGGCGTTGTCGGGGTCTTGGTGGGCTTCGGCAAAGATCGCCGCGACGCCTGCCGCGATCGCGCTGCGGGCTAGCAGCGGCGCATATTCGCGTTGGCCGCCGGATGCTGAGCCGAGGCCGCCGGGCTGTTGCACCGAATGGGTGGCGTCGAACACGACCGGATAGCCGGTCTCGCCCATGACGGGCAGGGCGCGCATGTCGCTGACTAAAGTGTTGTAGCCGAAACTCGCGCCGCGCTCGGTCAGCAGGATGCGGTCATTGCCGGTCGAGGCGACCTTTTGCGCGACCGCCGCCATGTCCCAGGGGGCCATAAACTGCCCCTTCTTGACGTTGATGACCGCGCCCGTCCGCCCGGCCGCGAGCAGCAGGTCGGTCTGGCGGCAGAGGAACGCCGGGATTTGGAGGATGTCGACCGCCTGCGCGGCGGCCGCCACCTGGCCCGCATCATGCACGTCGGTCAGGACCGGGCAGCCGAGCGTCGCCTTGACCTCCGCGAGGATGGCGAGGCCTGCGTCGATGCCGACGCCGCGCTGGCCTGACACGGATGTCCGGTTCGCCTTGTCGAAACTGCTTTTGAAGATGAAGGGCACGCCCGCTTGCCGCGCGATCTGCGCCAGCGCATCGGCCATGAACAGCGCATGGTCGCGGCTTTCGATCTGACAGGGGCCGGAAATGAGGACGAAGGGCAGGTCGTTGCCGAAGGTGACGGAACCGACAGAGATATGGTTTGGGCTGGTCATGGCGCTCATTTGGGCGCTTTGGCGAAGCGGCGCAACAATTGCCCGCGCCACAGGCCCTTGCCCGGATGATAGTTCCAGCAGAACCAGCCAAAGGCGAGGCAGGCGATGAGGGACGGCAAAGCCATCGGATCACCCTCTCCCTTCATATGGCGGTAAAAGGCCATGTCGGCACGCCAGCGGTCCCGCTCGCTGCCGCCGCCATTAATGCCATAGGCATTGTCATGGCGACGACAGCCGATGTTTCGGTTGTATTTGCGATGGTCTATGAAATAGCAATAGTCGCGTTCGGGTGTGCTCATGCCCCGATTAGGGCTGGGTCAGTGCAAAAGTTCAAGCGTAAAGTCTTCTACCTCGGCGGTTTCGATCCGCGCGGCGTGCGTTTTTATCATCAGCTCTACCGCGAACAGGCGGCGCGCTATCATAGACTGACGGGGGAGGATGTGACCGTCGGCGCGCGGCGGGCCGGGCCGGACGGGTCGCTGGTGTCGGTGCAATGGGACGTTGCCAATGAACAGGCGGGCGTCGCGGTCGATTATGAATATCTGCGCTGGGAAGATTTGATCGCGAAGGTGTGGATCCGCAATCCACTGCCGCTGGCGATGCGGGCGGCGCGGGCCTATGTCGGCCATGCGCGCTTCATGCAGTTCGGGCGGATGCGCAAGCTGCGGTCGGGGCCGGTCATCACCATCCTCTATCCGCCGCTGTTCGCGATGCTGATCCCTTTGCTGCTGGCTCTGGTGCCTGCGCTGTTGCTGTCGCTGCTGTTGCCTTTGTGGGTCAGTGCGCTCGTCGGCATCGGCATCAGCGCGCTGCTGTCGGGGCGCTTGCTGGCCAAGCTGGTCGTGCCCTGGCTGCTGCGGTTCATGACCTATCATGGCGCGCTGGCCGCCCATGGTCCGGGCGCGGAGCTGGACGCGCGGCTCGATCAGTTTGCCGTCCGTATCGCAGCGGAACTGGACGGCGATTGGGACGAAGTGCAGATCGTCACGCATAGCGCGGGCACCATATTGGGCATGAGCATATTGCGCCGGGTGTTTGCCTTGCGCGGCGGCGCGGCGATGCCCGACCATGCCGTCATGGTGGGTATGGGGCAGGTGGTGCCGGTGATCGGCCTGCGCCGCGACGCGCGCTGGTATCATGACGATCTGGCGGCGCTGGCGGACAAGGCGTTCCGCTATGTCGATATTTCCTCGCCGCCCGATGGCGCGGCCTATTATAACGTCAATCCGCTGCGCCTTGTCGCGGATCAATATGCCGCGCGGGTGGACATGCTATCGCCGCGCTTCCATCTCTTCTATCAGCCGGACAATTATCATGGCGGCTGGTCGAACAAATATGAGGCGCATTTCGACTATCTGCGCGTGGGCGACCGGCTTTCGCCGCTCGATTTCATCAGCTTGACCGCTGGCCCGCGCACCGTGGACGAAGCTGTCGCCGCTTTCAGGACGATTCCTTGACCGATCTTTTTACGCCCCCGTATCCGCAGCCGCCCCGCACCAAGCGGGGGCTGATCAAGCGGTTCCTGCGCGGCTGGCATAGCTGGATCCATGTGCTGTTCGACAAAAGCTATACGATGAAGATGGGCGAGATCCGCCTGCCCGGCCGGACCATGTATATCGCCAATGAACTGCGCCTGGTGGACCAGATCTTGCGCGGCGGCACCGCATTCCCCAAGCATAGCGAACTGGTCCGCAATCTCGATCCCCTGATAGGCAACAGCGTCTTTTCCGCCAATGGCACAGATTGGGAAAGCCAGCGGGCGATGGTCAATCCCGCCTTTGCCCATACCGCGCTGGGGCGGACCATGCCGCTGATGGTGGCGGCGGCCGACGATCTGCTGGCGCGGCTTGAGGCGGCCGACCGGGGCCAGCCGGTCGATATCGATCCGATGATGACGCATGTCGCGGCCGACATCATCTTTCGCACGCTGTTTTCGCAGGCGCTGGACGCGGCGCGATCGAACATCATCCACACCGCCTTCGGCAAGTTTCAGCGGCTGGCGCATAGCGCGTCGATGCTGCGGCTCTACGGCATCCCCGCCGGTTGGTTCGAAACGCGCTCGAAAGGCCCGGCGCGCGCCATCCATGACGTGTTCCGCCCGATCGTGGAGGCGCGCTATGAGGGCTGGCATGCACGCGGGGAAGCGCCGCATCGCGACATTCTCCAGTCGCTCATTGAGGCGAAACATCCCGACACCGGGGAATCCTTCACCTGCAACCAGGTGATGGAGCAGGTGTCGACCATCTTCCTCGCGGGCCATGAAACATCGGCCAGCACCATGACCTGGGCGCTTTATATGCTCGCCGAATGCCGCCATATTCAGGATCGGGTGCGGGCGGAAATCAGCGCGGTGGCGGGTGATGCGCCGCTGACCGCGGCGATGCTCAAGGAGATGGGGCAGCTGCGCAATATCTTCCGCGAGACGCTGCGCCTCTATCCGCCCGTCTCCTTCCTGCCGCGCGAAGTCACCTGTCCCATGGACATGCGCGACAAGCATCTGGAGACTGGATCGATGCTGGTGGTCGCGCCCTGGCTGACGCAGCGGAACAAGGATAATTGGGCCTGCCCCCATGCCTTCGACCCCGATCGCTTCGATGAACCCGCTAATGCCGACATGGTGAAACAGGCCTGGTTCCCGTTCGGCCGGGGACCGCGCGTGTGCGTCGGCGCGGGCTTTGCCCAGCAGGAGGTGATGACGGTGATCGCGGCGGTCGTGCGGCGCTTTGCCCTGAGCGTGCCGCCGGGGTTCAAGCCCGAACCGATCAGCCGCCTGACCATCCGGCCCAGAACGGGTATGCCGTTGTTGTTTGGGCCTGTGGGCGATTAAAGGGCGGTGAGGGTTACGCCTCTCCCGCCATCTCCTCCTCGGGCACGACATCGACCATTAGGTGCAGGCTTTGCCCGCCGCCGCCGACGAACAGCCCGTCCATCGGCGCGACGTCGGCATAGTCGCGGCCCATGGCGACGAAGAGATGCCCATCGCCGGTGATGACGCCATTGGTCGGGTCAAAGCCGATCCAGCCGCGCGTTCGCCCGCACCACAGCATGACCCAGGCATGCATCGCATCCGCCCCGATCAGGCGCGGCTTGCCGGGCGGCGGATAGGTGCGCAGATAGCCGCTGACATAGGCGGCCGGCAGCCCGGCGAGGCGCAGCGCCACCACCATGACATGGGCGAAATCCTGGCACACGCCATGGCGCGCGGCAAAGGCATCGGCGACGGGTGTCGCCGCGTCGGTACTGCCCGGTTCATACCGAAATTCGGCGCGGATGCGCTGCGCCAGGTCAAGCGCTGCAGCGACGATCGGCCGGTCGGGGGACAGGCCATCGCCGACCCAGGCGCCGATGTCCGGCAAGAGCGGCGCGCGCACCGAGGCATAGAGATAATGGGCGGGTGCCGCTGGTCCCATGTCGCGTTCGGCCAGCGCCGCCTGTGCCACTGCGCCGATGCTGGGATCATCCGCCTGCGGCACGATCGCGCCGCCCTGCACGCCGATGCGGAAGCGGCTTTCGATCGTGAGCTGGCGGATCGGGCTTTCGATCACCAGCCGGGCGACATGGACCGGCCAGGCGCCGGGGCGCGAATCGATCGCCGATGGCAGCGGATCGACCTCCAGCGCATAGTCGGATGTCCATTGGCCCGGCCACGGCGCGGGCCGCAGCCGCAGGTTGAAGCGGGCCAGCCGCATCGGGCTGGCATAGCGCAGGATGGTGCGGTGCCGGACATGGTAGATCATGACAGCAGGTCCATCGTCTCGGTCTTGCGGACCTGCAGGAAATAGCGCTGGCCGATCGCGTCGGAGAGGCCGAGCAGCCGGTTCTCCACATCGGCGATATCGGCCATGGTCAGCATGTCGCCGGTCAGCGGCGCGAGCCGCGCCGCCAGCGCATCGGCGCGGCGTAGCGGCTCTTCGGGCATGCCGTCGGCGCGCAGCGTGGGCAGCGCGGCGATATGCTCCGCCAGCCGTGCCGCCTGATAGACGATCGCGCGCGGATTATGCGGCTCCAGCGCGACGAGATCGCGCACCGGCGGCAGCGCCGGGCCGGTCAGATAGCGGGTGCGATAGCTGATCTGGCTGTCCTGCAAATCCAGCAGCACGGTCAAATCGTCGGCGCTGGCGCCGTCGCCGCCGAACAGGCTGACGAGGCGACAGCCATTGATCGCGCGCTCCATCCGGCGGCCCATATCATGGAAGCGCCAGGCTTCGGTGCGCGCCATATTCTCCGCCGCCAGCCCCGACAGCGCAGAAATCCGCTCGATCATGCGGGATGTGGCGTCGAGCAGCGTCTCGGTCACCGCGCCGTCGAAGCGGGGCAGCGGCAGGCGCACCAGCCGCCACACGTCGCTCGCCAGTCGATCGCGCAGCCCCTCGCCGATATTGGCCACCCGGCCCATCAAGGTCCGCACGCTGCCGCTCTGGTTGGCGTCGCCCAGCGCGATGGCGCAGAGCGGGCCGACCGCGCCGCGACTGCTGGGGATTGCGCCCCATAGCGCCAGTTGCCCGACCAGCCGCGCCATGGTGGGCGAAGCAAGCGAGGGGCCGATATCCGCCTCGATCGATCCGCCGACGATCGCGCGGATCAGCCGCAGCGTCATTTCGGTGCGCTCGATATAGCGGCCCAGCCAGAAGAGATTGTCCGCCGCCTTGGCCGGCAGCATCCCCCCCACCCGCCGGATCGCGGGCGCGCCGCCGGAGCCGAGCAGCGTGTCGGGCGGCACGGGCTGGCTGTCGATGACGCACATGTCGGCGGACATGTCGCCCCGGCCCATCAGCGCGGCGCGAATGTCGCCATGGCCCGCAAGGCGTGCGAAGGCGCCCGGCATCACACGCCATTGGCCGAGTGCATCGCGCGCCACGAACACGCGCAGGGTGAAGGGCAGCGGGGTCAATTGCCCATCGACGATGGCGGGGGTGGTCGATAATTTCACCACTTCCTGCCCGACATAGTCCATCGGCCGCCGCGCCATGGCGTCCAGCAGGGCGGCGCGTTGATCCTTGTCCAGAGCCGATCCGGGAGCGAAATGCGCGTCGGGCAGGCCCGCGACCGTCTGATCAAAGGCGGAACCGACCACCAGTTCGTCCAGCCGGTCGCGCACATGGGCGCATTCCTTGGCCTGGCCGCACCACCAGGTCGCGATATTGGGCAGGATCAGTTCCTCGCCCAACACAGCCCGCGCCAGTTGCGGCAGGAAGGCGGCGAAGGCGCGCGATTCGATCACGCCCGCGCCCGGCCAGTTGCTGACCATCAGGCCGCCGCGCGCGCAGGCATCGTAAAGGTCGGGCACGCCGATGCGTGACTTGCTGTCGAAGGCGAGTGGGTCGAGGAAGCGGCTGTCCAGCCAGCGCCACAGGCCGTCGATCCGCTTCAAGCCCTGGATGGTGCGGACGAATAATTGCCCGTCAGTGACGATCAGATCCTCGCCCTCGACCAGCAACAGGCCAAGATAGCGGGCGAGATGCGCCTGTTCGGCATAGCTCTGGTTGAAGCGGCCGGGCGTCAGCAGGCCGATGCGCGGGTCGGACCGGGCGCAATCGGCGGCCAGCCCCCGGCGCAATTCGTCGAAAAAGGGCGCAAGCCGCCGGGTATTCATCGCGCCCAGCAGATCGCCCGTGGCGCGTGACAAAGCCAGCCGGTTTTCCAGCGCATAGCCCACCCCCACCGGGGTCCGCACCCGATCCGACAGGACGCGCCATTCGCCCGCCGGGCCGCGGCCGATATCGGCGGCGTAGAAATGGAGCTGGTGCCCCTGCGGCGGCGGCGCGCCGTTCATGACGCGCCAATAATGGGCGCTGCCAGTCACGATGCTGGCGGGCAGATTGCCGTCCCTGACCAGCGACTGGGTGGAATAAATGTCGGCGATGACCCGTTCGAGCAGGTCGGCGCGCTGGGCGAGGCCGCGTTCGATATGCGCCCATTCGCCCGCGCCGATCAGCAGCGGCACTGGCCCCAGCGGCCAAGCGCGCTCCTGTTCGTCGCCGGTCAGACGGAACGCCATGCCCAGGTCGATCGCCTGCCGCCCGACATGGTCGGCCAGCGTCGCTGGGTCGCCCTGCGCCTGCGCCGACAGCCGTTGCAGCATCGTCCGCCAGCGCGGGGCCATGGCGGGCGCGGCGTCGGCGAACAAATCCCCCGCCGGTGCGGCGGCGAGATAGGCATCGGCCCATCCCCCCGCCGCGCCGGGCGGGGCCGCGGCGTCGGCGGCCATCACAGCCCCGGTTGTTTGAAGCGCAGGTCCAGCGTCATCGGAAATTCGCTGGCCGTTTCGGCGGCGGGCATGTCGACTTGGCCTGGGGTGTGGCCATAATCCTGGAACCGCGCCTTGCGCCGCGCTTCGGCCTCATAGCCGTTGATCGGCAGCGTGTCGTAATTGCGGCCGCCCGGATGCGCGACATGATAGACGCAGCCGCCCAGCGACCGGCCGCTCCAGCTATCCAGCACGTCGAAGGTCAGCGGCGCATTGGCGGGCAGATGGGGGTGGAGGCAATTGGCCGGTGCCCATGCCTTGTAGCGGACGCCGCCCACCGCTTCGCCCGGAACGCCGGTGGCGGTCATCGGCACCTGCCGCCCGTTGCACGCGACGATATGCCGCCCGGCGACCAAGCCGGTGGCGCGGACCTGCAACCGTTCGGTCGATGAGTCGACATAGCGCACCGTGCCGCCGATCGCCCCGGTTTCGCCCAGCACGTTCCAGGGTTCGAGCGCATGGGCGATTTCCAGGCCGACGCCGCCCGCATCGACCGTGCCATGGACCGGGAAGCGGAACTGGCGCTGCGCTTCGAACCAGTTGGGGTCGAAATCATAGCCCGCGCCGCGCAGGTCGGAGAGGATCTCCAGAAAATCGGCCCAGACGAAATGGGGCAGCATGAAACGGTCATGCAGCGTCGTGCCCCAGCGCACCAGATGGCCCTGCTGCGGCTGCCGCCAGAACCAGGCGGTCAGCGCGCGGAGCAGCAATTGCTGCGCCAGGCTCATGCGCGCTTCGGGCGGCATTTCGAACCCGCGAAACTCCAGCAGGCCAAGCCGCCCGGTGGGACCATCGGGCGAGAACATCTTGTCGATGCAGATTTCGGTGCGATGGGTATTGCCCGTCACATCGACCAGCAGGTTGCGGAACAGCCGATCGACCAGCCAGGGGGGCGGCGCTGCGCCCTCACCCGCAAACGGGTTGGGCACCTGCGCCAGCGCGATCTCCAGCTCATAGAGGCCGTCATGCCGCGCCTCGTCGATGCGCGGCGCCTGGCTCGTCGGGCCGATGCAGAGGCCGGAGAAGAGATAGGAGAGCGAAGGATGGCGCTGCCAATAGAGGACGAAGCTCTTGAGCAGATCAGGCCGCCGGATGAAGGGCGAGTCGCCCAGCGTCGGCCCGCCCAGCACGATATGATTGCCCCCGCCGGTGCCGACCGATCGACCATCGACCATGAATTTGTCGGCGGTCAGCTGACATTCGCGGGCATGGTCATAGACTTGCTGGGTGATGTGAACCGTCTCGTCCCAACTGGCGGCGGGCTGGACATTGACTTCGATCACGCCGGGGTCGGGCGTCGCCTTCAGCACGTCGATGCGCGGGTCTGGCGGCGGCGAATAGCCCTCGATCCGCACGGGGATGCGCAGCGCTTCGGCGGCGGCTTCGACCTCGGCGATCAGCTCCAGATAATCTTCCAGCGCCTGTACCGGCGGCAGGAAGACCGAGAGATAATGGCCGCGCGGTTCGACCGTCACGGCGGTCCGCACCGCGCCTTCGATGATGACCTGCTCGACCCGTTCCTGCGCGGCCATGCCGCCTTCGGGACCGGCCACGCGCTGCGACTGTTGCGCGCGCACTTCCTCGACGCTCGCCTGTTCGACGATCTGGGTGCGGAAATCGGGCAGCGGCTCGCGCGGATCGCTGGTGTCGCGGGGGTGGATATAGGGGTAATCGGAGGGCGGCACATAGGGCAGCGATCCCAGTGGCAGGCGATAGCCCAGCGCCGAATCGCCCGGCACCGCGAACAGCTTGCCGCGCCGCAACTGCCAGATTTCGCTCTGCCAGCGCGGCTTTGCCACCTGAGACTGCCAGCGCTGCACCGGCAGCACATAGCCGACCGGCTGGTCCAGGCCACGCTCGAACGTCTTGACCATCCGCGCGCGCGCTTCGGGGTCGCTGATCTTGGGATCATCGGGGCTGGCATTGATCGGCAGGTCGGCTTCCTTGACCGCCCAGACTGCCGGATCTTCATAGACCGCATGGGTATATTCGTCGGTAAAGCCCATATTCCCGGCCATATGGCTGAGGAATGCGCGGGCGTCGGCGGGCGTCACCATGCGCGCACCATCGGGCGCATCGTCGGGCGCGATCAGGCTTTCGTCGCGCCAGATCGGCGTGCCATCCTTGCGCCAATAGACCGCATAGGCCCAGCGCGGCAGGCTTTCGCCCGGATACCATTTGCCCTGCCCATGATGCAGCAGACCGCCGGGCGCGAAGGTCGCGCGCAGCTTGCGGATCAGCCGGTCGGCATAGGCCGCCTTGGTCGGCCCGACCGCGTCGCCATTCCATTCGCCCGCATCGCCGCCATCGACCGCCACGAAGGTCGGCTCGCCCCCTGTGGTCAGGCGCACATCCTGCGCGATCAGGTCGGCATCGACTTGTGCGCCGAGCGCCATCACCGCATCCCAGCGGCTGTCGGTAAAGGGCTTGGTGATCCGCACCGCTTCGGCAATGCGCGACACGTTCATCGCGAACTCGAAATCGACTTCGGCGGGTTCGGCCATGCCGCTGATCGGCGCGGCGGACTTGTAGTGCGGCGTTGCGCAGAGCGGAATATGCCCCTCGCCCGCGAACATGCCGCTGGTGGCGTCCAGCGCCACCCAGCCTGCGCCGGGCACATAGGCCTCCGCCCAGGCATGGAGGTCGACGACATCCTGCGTGACCCCCTTTGGCCCCTCGATCGGCTCGACATCGGCGACCAGCTGGATCGAATAGCCCGACACGAAGCGCGCAGCAAAGCCCAGGCGGCGCAGCAATTGCACCAGCAGCCAGGCCGAATCGCGGCACGATCCGGTGCCGACTTCCAGCGTCTCTTCGGGCGTCTGCACGCCCGCTTCCATGCGGATGACATAGCCGACCTGTTGTTGCAGGCGGCGGTTCACCTCGACCAGGAAATCGACCGTCCGGCTTTGAAAACCATCATATTGCGCCACCATCGCGTCGAACATCGGCCCCTGCGGTTCGATGTCGAAATAGGCGGCGAGGTCGGTCTTCAGCTGGTCGTCATAGGCGAAGGGGTAAGTCTCCGCATAAGGCTCGACGAAGAAATCGAACGGATTGATGATGTCGAGGTCCGCGAGCAGATCGACCTGGATGCGGAAATGATCGACCGGATCGGGAAACACCACGCGCGCCAGCCAGTTGCCGTGCGGGTCCTGCTGCCAGTTCAGGAAATGGTTCGCCGGTTCGATCTTCAGCGCATAATTGGGGACTTTGGTCCGGCTATGCGGCGCCGGGCGCAGGCGGATGACCTGTGGCCCCAGGCGGATCGGGCGATTGTAACGATAGGCGGTGAGGTGGTGGAGTGCGGCTTTGAGCATGGTCGCGATCAAACGCTACCCCCTGCTGCAATGCAACAGCCAATCGCGCGGGCCGTGCAGATTCTAACCGGTGCCCAACCGCCCGCGCCGATAGCGCCGCCGCAGCACCGCCCCCGCGATCAGCAACGGCGTCGCCACCAGCATCAGTGCCATGCCGATCAGGCTGGGCGACCAACCCAGGATGCTGTGCAGGCCAAAGGCGGATGGCGCGAGCAGCAGCAGAAATCCGGCGGTCAGCAGCCACAGCCCCCAGCGGCGCGGCCGCACCGCGACCATGCGATATTCATGCCGCCACGCCTTGCGGCCTTCCTTGGTCGACAAATCGGGGGTGGGATGGTGAGACATAAGGGCTGGACTCATGCCGCGAACGCCTTACCCTGTCCAGCATCCCCGGGGGACCGTCCGCAGACGGTTGAGAGGCAGCTATGTGGCTGCGACCCGTTGAACCTGATCCGGCTAACACCGGCGTAGGGAGGGTCAGCGCGCTTTTACACCGCCCGCCGTCGCTCTCCTCGCCCATGAAGGAGAGACGAATATGGCAGATGTTCCCGCCCGCACCGAAATCGGCGTCACCACTGGCCCCATCAGGGGATCGCGCAAGATCCATGTCGGCCCGCTGAAGGTCGCGATGCGCGAAATCACGCTGGAGCCGGGCAGCGGCGAAGCGCCCGTGCGGGTTTACGACACGTCCGGTCCCTATACCGATCCGACCGCGCAGATCGACATTCGCGCGGGCCTGCCGACGCTGCGTCACGACTGGATCGTCGGCCGGGGCGATGTCGAGGACTATGCGCCACGCGAAGTGCGGCCGGAGGATAATGGGCTGAAAGGGCCGGATCGGTCGGGGGGCGTCGCGCAATTCCCGCTCGGCACCCGCCGTCCGCTGCGCGCGAAGCCGGGCGCGAATGTCAGCCAGATGCACTATGCCCGTCGCGGCATCATCACCCCGGAAATGGAATATGTCGCCGAACGCGAAAATCTGGGCCGCGCGCGCCTTTCCGAATATATCCGCGACGGGCAGGATTGGGGCGCGGACATCCCCGACTATGTGACGCCCGAATTTGTCCGCGACGAAGTGGCGCGCGGCCGGGCGATCATCCCCAGCAACATCAACCATCCCGAATCCGAACCGATGGCGATCGGCCGCAATTTCCTGGTCAAGATCAACGCCAATATCGGCAACAGCGCGGTCGCGTCCGACGTCGCGGCCGAAGTCGACAAGCTGGTCTGGTCGATCCGCTGGGGCGCGGACACGGTGATGGACCTGTCCACCGGCCGCAACATCCACGACACGCGCGAATGGATCATTCGCAACTCGCCCGTGCCGATCGGCACCGTCCCCATCTATCAGGCGCTCGAAAAGGTCGGCGGCGTCGCCGAAGATCTGACGTGGGAGATTTTCCGCGACACGCTGATCGAACAGGCCGAACAGGGCGTCGATTATTTCACCATCCATGCGGGCGTGCGGCTGCCCTATATCCCGATGACCGCCAAGCGCGTGACCGGCATCGTGTCGCGTGGCGGCTCCATCATGGCGAAATGGTGCCTCGCCCATCACCGCGAAAGCTTCCTCTACGAGCGGTTCGACGAGATTAGCGAGATCATGAAGGCCTATGACATCGCCTATTCGCTGGGCGACGGCCTGCGCCCCGGTTCGATCGCCGACGCCAATGACGAGGCGCAATTTGCCGAACTTTATACGCTGGGCGAACTGACCAAGCGCGCCTGGGAACAGGATGTGCAGGTGATGATCGAGGGGCCGGGCCATGTGCCGATGCACAAGATCAAGCAGAATATGGAAAAGCAGCTCGAAGCCTGCGGCGAAGCGCCCTTCTATACGCTAGGGCCGCTCACCACCGACATCGCGCCGGGCTATGACCATATCACCAGCGGCATCGGCGCGGCGATGATCGGCTGGTATGGCACGGCGATGCTTTGCTATGTGACGCCCAAGGAACATCTGGGCCTGCCCGATCGCGACGACGTGAAGGTCGGCGTGGTGACCTACAAACTCGCCGCCCACGCCGCTGATCTGGCCAAGGGGCATCCGGCCGCGAAAGTGCGCGACGATGCGCTCAGCCGCGCGCGGTTCGAATTCCGCTGGCGCGACCAGTTCAACCTGTCGCTCGACCCCGACACGGCGGAGCAATATCACGACCAGACGCTACCCGCGGAAGGCGCGAAAAGCGCCCATTTCTGCTCGATGTGCGGCCCCAAATTCTGCTCGATGAAGATCACGCAGGAGGTCCGCGATTTCGCCGCGAAGCAGAATCAAGAGGCTGATGCGTTCATCGCCGCCAATCCTCCCCGTTCCGGGGAGGGGGACCGTTCGGCGCAGCCGAATGGTGGAGGGGGTACGCCCCTGGACCCCGCCTCCGCCGAACAGGGCATGGCGGAAATGAGCAGAGTGTTCAGGGAAACGGGGAGTGAATTGTATATGGGCGCTGGGGATAGGGAGCGGGATTGAGGGATACGGGATTGAGCGATAGAAGCTGATCTTGTGTTAGGGAGATAGGCTGTGAGCTGGCTCGATAAATTGCGAAGGCGATTGACGGGCCAGCGCCCTCCCGGTCCGAGTTACAAGCCTATGCCGCCTCATCCGGCAAACGTGCCCGGCTCTTTCTATGTCGAAAATGGGTGTTGTTTGTTTTGCGGCGTCTGGGAAGATGTTGCGAGTGATATGATGAGCTGGTTAGGGGATGACCCCGGCCATTGTTATATCTCTCGCCAACCTCAGACAGACGAAGAATTTGGCCGGATGGTTGAAGCAATGCAGATAAATGAAGTCGATTGTATCCGTGTCCGCCATTGCAAGAGTGCGTGGAAGGACGAACTCATTCGGCAAGGTTTGGTCGATCAAATTGATCCAGAATGAAAATATTTGGCGGCTGTAGCGAACTGGCGGACTGCAAATGGATAATATCACCCCACCTTCTTCGGCCGCCCACCCTTCGCCCCATTAGCCCTTGCCGCCGCTGCCTTGGCGGGCGATGTCACGCTGCCCGCGCGCCGCGCCAGTTCGCGCATCCAGGCCTTGGTGCCGAACGATCCGGCCATCAGCGCCGGGACGGAAAGGTCCACGTCCAGCGCTTCCCAATGCAGGCCAAAGCCCGCGCCCGCAATCTCCACCTCTGCCAGTTGATCGGGCGTGGCCGCTTCCAAACCCTGCGCCAGGCCGGGCGGAAAGGCGAAGGTTGCGCCACTGGCGAGGTCGACGATGATGCGCCCCGCCTTGCGGTCATAGCGCGCGGCCAGCGCGCGCGGTTCGTTGGCCAGCGCGTCCCGGCCCCGCGCCTCTGCCGCGTCGATCTGCGCATCGGACCAGTGACCCGTCATTCCTCATCTCCATGTATCGAGCGCCAGTGCGTCATGAACGCCGCCTGCCGCTCCAGCACCACATCCATCGCCCGCCTGCGATCCGCCGCTTTCATGCCGATCGCATATATGAGTTGGGGTAGCGCGCCATCCGGCGACAGCGCGACCTTCAACTCGCCATTGCCCAGCACATGGACATGCGGCGGCTCATGATCGTGCGTGTAGATGACAAAGCGCATGCCATGCGCACGATAGATCGTAACCATGGCGATAAATAACCTATCTGTTGGGTTATTTCAAGCGAGCAACGAGTTCACCGATACACCTTTCGCCGATGCGCCACGCGCACGATGATAATCACCACCCGCTCATCCTTGATCTGCGCCACCACGCGATAATCGCCGACCCGCCAGCGCCAATAGCCTGCATGGTCGCCGGTCAGCGCGCTGCCCAGCGTACGCGGATCGTCCAGCGTGGCGATCCGTTCCTCCAATGTCGTAATGATCCGCCGGGCCACGCTACGGTCGAGTTTCTTCAACTCCTTTACCGCATCGGGCAGGAACTCAATCGTCCAGGCCAAGATCGCGCTTCACATCGGCAAGTGGAATGGCGTCGCCCGCGCGAAAACCCTTCATCCGTTCCTCGGCGAGATAAAAATCTTCCAGATCATCCAGATGCGCCTCGATTGCTTCGCGCGCATAAAATGTCTTGGTCCGCCCCGTCCGCGCTGCCAGCGCATCAAGGCGGCTCTCCAATTCAGGCGTCAGGCGCACGGCAAGCATATCAGCCTCCAAGGGTTGCTATACATATATAGCACTTGCGCCAAACACGCAATTGCACGCTACACGCCCGTCAAAAGTGCCGCGCCGGGTCCATCGCCTTGTGCAGCACGCGGACTATCGAAATATTCTTCCCGTCGAAGCGATAGAAAAGGCGATGTTCGCGAACCGGCAGGCTGCGAATCCGATCGCCAAGATCGGGTCGTGCCATGCCCAGTTCGGGATGTTCGCGAAGCCGGTCGAGTGCCGTGTCGATGGCAAGCAGATAGGTTTCGCCTGCCACTTCGCCATGCCCAGCGACGCTATAGTCGAGTATGTCGTCCAAGTCGCGCCGGGCCTTCGCCCTGATACGCAGTATCATCCCGCGTTTGATTGGGCGGCCCGCCGGGCGCGACCGTCAGCGATGATGTCGGCGATGGTCGCGTCGGTTTCCGGCGACGCTAGCCCTTCTTCGATCGCGGCACGCAGAGCGCGGCGCTTCTCCTCCGCCTCCTGCTCGCGCCGAACCAGGTCGCGGACATAATCGCTGCTGCTGCTGTAGCGGCCTTCGGCGACGCGGGCCTCTATCCAGCTTTTGAGGCCATCGGGGAGGGAGATGTTCATCTGTGCCATGGCCATAATGCCTACAATATTGCGCTATTCTTGACAAGAAGCGTGGCCGTTGCACCCTCGCCGCTATCTATGTTATAACGAGCGTATGAACATGCCCCTCAAAATCACCAAGATCGGCAACAGCGCCGGAGTCATCCTGCCCAAGGAATTGCTGGCGCAACTGCGCGTCGGGCCTGGGGATATGCTCTATGTTACCGAATCCCCCGATGGCGTGCGCCTGACCGCGGCCAATCCCGACTTTGAATCGAAGATGGACCTGGCCGAACAGATCATGCGCGAGGATCGCGACATATTGCGCGTGTTGGCGAAGTAAGCGGACATGGTGGAAAGCGGCGAACAGCGCCGCGAGCCGGTGTGGATCGAAAAGCCCGTCGCGCTCGCTATCCATGACCGCCAACTGGCCGAACATGGCGGCGGCACCGGTGTCCGCGATGACGGATTGCTGGAATCGGCGCTGGCACGTCCGCTCAACCAGTGGACCTATGGTGAGGAGGATCACTGCCAACTGGCCGCTGCCTATGCTTTCGGCGTCGTGCGCAACCATCCCTTCGTCGATGGCAACAAGCGCACCGGCTGGGTGCTGGCGCGCCTGTTTCTGGCGCTCAACGGCGTTGCCCTAAGTTTCGACGCGAGCGACGCGACCCGCACCATGCTGGACTTCGCCGCCGGGAATCTGGGCGAAGCGGACCTGGCCGACTGGTTCCGCCAGCACCTCGCCCCCGCCTGACCGCGCCGTTCCGTTACCCCCGCTCGCGCGCCTTGATCTTGCGCACGTCGGCCAGCTGCCCCATCAGTATCGCCAGTGCGTCGCGTTCCGGCTGGGGCAGGTCCGTCGTGTCGAAATGGCGGATCAATATTTCGAGCGCGTCGCCGATGCGGCCGATCTGGCGGCCATAACTGCCGACCTCGTCCAGCACCGTGCGTTCGATGTCGGGCCGCGCCGTCTGCCCCAGGGTGATGTTGACGAGGCCGATCTGCCCGCCATTCTGCGTCCAATAGAGAGGATTGATCGCCTGCCACAATTTTTCGGGTGCCAGCGCCATGGTGAAGGGTTGCATCGGGCCGTCCTTCGCTCGTTCGAGACGAACCGAAAGCTGCCATGGCAGACCCGCCTGCGCAAGCGCGCTGTCCTACCGGCCGCAACGCTGCTATGCTCTCGCCCAGGCTTTGCGATAGGATCAATGCGGCGCAACATAGTATCGCAATGTGCGGGAAAAGTGCGAAGCTAAGGCCGCGACGCCGCCTGTCCTTCGGCCCGCACCCCCCTTGCCACTGGACCGCCCGGCCATAAGCCCTACATAGCCCTCTTATGCCTCCCGAAACGCCCGAAACCGCTCCCTTGCCGCCCGTCTGGGCGACCTTCCGCCGCTTCCTGCCCTATTTGTGGCCGGCCGACGCGCCCGCGCTGCGCCGCCGCGTCGCCATCGCGATGCTGCTGGTGCTGCTCGCCAAGCTCATCAGCATCGCCATGCCCTTTGCCTATAAGGGCGTGATCGACCGGATGGCACCGGGCATGGAACCGGCGGTGGGTCTCGCCATCGCGCTGGTGCTGGTCTATGCCGGTGCGCGGTTCAGCGCGGTGCTGTTCGACAATCTGCGCAATGCCGTGTTCGAGAAGGTAGGGCAGGAGGCCAGCCGTCGCCTCGCCGATGACGTGTTCGTCCATCTCCACCGCCTGTCGCTGCGCTTCCACCTCGACCGGCGCACGGGTGCGGTCACCAAGATCGTCGAGCGCGGGACCAAGAGCATCGACACGATGCTCTATTTCCTGCTGTTCAACATTGCCCCCACCATCATCGAGCTGGTCGCGGTCTGCGCCATCTTCCTGTTCAAGTTCGGCTGGGGCCTGGTCGCTGCGACGCTCGTCATGGTGGTCGCCTATATCTGGTTCACCCGCACCGTGACCGAATGGCGCAACCAGCTGCGCCGCGACATGGTGGACATGGACACCAGCGCCGTCGCCCATGCGGTCGACAGCCTGCTCAATTTCGAAACGGTCAAATATTTCGGCGCGGAACAGCGGGAGGCCGACCGCTATAGTGGGGCGATGCGCCGCTATGCCAAGGCGGCGATCAAGAGCGAGAACAGCCTTGCCTGGCTCAATGTCGGCCAGTCGCTGATCACCAACCTGATGATGGCGGGCGCGATGGCCTATAGCGTGTGGGGCTGGAGCGTCGACCAGTTCACCACCGGCGACGTCGTGCTGGTCAATACGCTGCTCGCCCAGCTGTTCCGGCCGCTCGACCTGCTCGGCATGGTCTATCGCACCATCCGCCAAGGGCTGATCGACATGGAGGCGATGTATCAACTGATCGACACCCAGGCCGAGGTCGCCGATGCGCCGGACGCGACGGTGCTACGGGCGCCGGGCGGCGCGGTGCGGTTCGATCATGTCCGCTTCGGCTATGACCCGGAGCGGGAGATTTTGCATGACGTGAGTTTCGAAGTGCCCGCCGGGCATACGCTGGCGATCGTCGGGCCTTCGGGCGCGGGCAAGTCCACCATCGCGCGCATCCTGTTCCGCTTCTACGATATCCAGTCGGGCCAGGTGACGATCGACGGGCAGGATATCGCCAAGGTGACCCAGGCCTCGCTGCGTGCCGCGATCGGCATCGTGCCGCAGGACATGGTGCTGTTCAACGACACGGTCGGCTATAATATCGGCTATGGTCGCGAAGGCGCGTCGCAGGACGAGATCGAAGCAGCGGCCAAGGCCGCGTCGATCCACGACTTCATCCTCAGCCTGCCCAAAGGCTATGACACGCGCGTCGGCGAACGCGGCCTCAAGCTGTCGGGCGGGGAAAAGCAGCGCGTGGCAATTGCGCGGACATTACTCAAAGACCCGCCCTTGCTGGTGCTGGACGAAGCCACCAGCGCGCTCGACAGCCGCACGGAAACCGAAATCCAGACCGTGCTGCGCGACATCAGCCGCAAGCGCACGACGCTGGTGGTGGCGCATCGCCTGTCCACCGTGGTCGATGCCGAAGAGATTATCGTGCTGGACCAGGGCCGCATCGTCGAACGCGGCCGCCACGCCGATCTGGTGCGCGCCGATGGCCTTTACGCTTTGATGTGGAACCGGCAGGCGAGCGAGCGGGAAGCGCTGCCGGGTGAGGGGGGCGTTGGCGATGTGTTCGAGGTGGTGGTGCCATCCTCCTGACCTATTCTCCGGCGCAAGCCGGAGTCCAGAGGCCCCAGGCGCGGTGCCGCGTCGCCCTGGACCCCGGCCTCCGCCGGGGAACGGTCTACCTCTCGTCGTTACCGCGTCATGGCCTCAATCGACGAAGTTCGCCGCCACCTCCGGCGGCACGCGCAGGATGCGGCCGGTGGCCTTGTCGATGATCGCCCAGGTGGATTTGGCCGCGACCTTCACCTTGCCGTCGGCATCGGTAAATTCCATCATCCGGTCGAAGCGCGCCCCGCGGGGTGCCTCCGCTATCCAGGTGCGCGCGGTGACGCTGTCGCCTGCCGTCACATTGCCGCGATAGTCGATCTCATGCCGGGTCACGACCCAGATATAGGCATCGACATGCGCCGGGTCGGCATCGCGGTTCCAATGCTCGACCGACACACGTTCCATCCACTGGACCCAGACCGCATTGTTCACATGACCAAGAATGTCGATGTCGTCGGGGGTAGCGGTGATCTGGCAGGTGTAGGATGATGGCATATTATCCTCCGTTCGCCCTGAGCTTGTCGAAGCCTGTCCTGAGCGCCTGCCGCAGGCGGGCAGTCGAAGGGGGCATTACTTCCTGGAAGGAAGAAAGAGGCTTCGACAGGCTCAGCCCGAACGGGTGAGAGGTTGGCCCTTTCACGCCTCGACCACCCCCAACTGCCACAGCAGAAACGCAAACTCCTCCGCCATTTCGTGCAAGCTCTCGAACCGGCCCGACTTGCCGCCATGGCCCGCGCCCATATTGGTCTTGAGCAGCAGGATATTGTCGTCGGTCTTGTTGGCGCGCAGCTTTGCCACCCATTTGGCCGGCTCCCAATAGGTGACGCGCGGATCGTTGAGGCCCGCCGTCACCATCAGCGGCGGATAGGCCTGCGCCGTCACATTGCTATAAGGATCATAGCCCAAAATCGTCTCGAACGCAGCCTTGTCCGCGATCGGATTGCCCCATTCGGGCCATTCGCCCGGTGTCAGCGGCAGCGTTTCGTCCAGCATCGTGTTGAGCACATCGACAAAGGGCACATGCGCCACCACAGCACCCCACAGGTCGGGATTGCTATTGATCACCGCGCCCATCAGCTCGCCGCCCGCCGACCCGCCGGAAATGCCGATCTTGCCCGCCGCTGTATAGCCAAGGTCGACCAGCCCCTTTGCCACGTCCACGAAATCGGTGAAGGTGTTGGTGCGCTTGTCGAGCTTGCCGTCCAGATACCATTGCTGGCCCAGATCATCGCCGCCGCGAATATGTGCGAGCGCGAACACCATGCCGCGATCCAGCAGCGACAGGCGCCCGGTCGAAAAGCCCGGCTCCATCGCCAGACCATAGGCGCCATAGCCATAGAGATGCAGCGGCGCGCTGCCGTCGCGGGGCAGGTCTTTGGGGTAGACGATCGACACGGGAATCGCGGTGCCATCACGCGCCGGGATCATCAGCCGTTCGGTCGTGTAGCGGCTGGCGTCATAGCCCGACGGGATGGCCTGCACCTTCAACTCTTCGAGCCGTCCGTCATCCAGATGATAATCATAGATGGTGTCGGGCGTGACCATCGATTCATAACCGATGCGCAGCTTCGTCACATCATATTCGGGATTATCGTCCAGCCCCGCGCAATAGCTGGCTTCGGGGAAGGGGATGCGCTGTGGCCTGTGGGTGGCGTAATCGCGCAATTCGATCTGGTCGAGCCCGTCCTGCCGCCCTTCGGTGACGTAGAAGCGCTGGAACAGGGTGAAGTCGGTCAGGTAGAAATGATCGTCGGGCGCGATCACCTGCGTCCACTGGTCGGGCGCGTCGAGCGAGGCCGTCACCAACCGGAAATTGGGGTGGGCGTCATTGGTGCGGATGTAGAGGCGGCCCTCATGCTCATCGACATCATATTCGCGGCCCGGCTGGCGCGGCGCGACCAGGATCGGGTCGGCCAGCGGATTGTCGGCGGGGATCAGCCAGGCTTCGGTCGTCACATGGTCGCCGGTGGCGATGACGATCCATTTTTCCGAGGAGGTGAGGCCGACGGAGACGCGGAAGCCTTCATCATCCTCATGGAAAAGTTCGACGTCGCTCGCGACGCTCTGGCCCAGCCAATGGAGCCGCGTATTGTCGGTGCGCCAATTGTCATTGGCGATGCCGTAGAGCAGCCCCTTGCTGTCGCTGGTCCACACCAGCGATGACAGCGTGTCGGGGATGATTTCGGGCAGGATTTCGCCGCTCAGCAGATCCTTGATCCGCGCTTCGAACCGTTCGGAGCCGTTGGTGTCGATCGCATAGGCGAGATAGCGGCCATCGGGGCTGACCGACATCGCGCCTAGCCGGAAATAGTCATGCCCCTGCGCCAGCGCGGTTTCGTCCAGGATCAGCTGATCCGGCCCGCCCGCCACAGGCTTGCGATACCATTTGCGATATTGCGCGCCGATTTCGAAGGCGCGCCAATAGATATAGTCGCCGTCTTTCTGCGGCACCGACTGGTCGTCTTCCTTGATCCGCCCCTTCATCTCGGCGAACAATGTGTCGGTCAGCGCCTTGTGCGGGGCCATCGCCGCTTCGAAATAACGGTTTTCTTCCGCCAGATAGTCCAGCACTTGGCTGTCCGTCACCTCCGGGTAGCCGGGGTCGCGCAGCCAGGCATAATCGTCGGTCAGGGTGATGCCATGATGGGTGAAGCTGTGCGGACGGCGGGCGGCAACGGGCGGCTGGGAAAGATCGGTCATTCAGTGTCCATATATGATCGGGTCGTTTTGATCGGGTCGGCGGCGCTGGCATAAGCGCCTTTGCCCGCTTATGTTGTCGCCTTTGCGGCCTGCGCAAGGGCCGATAGACAAGGAAGCATGAATGTCCACCTATGAAGACCGGCTGAAGGCGCTGCGCGCGCAGTTGGTGCGGGACCGGCTCGATGGTTTCGTCGTGCCGCTGACCGACGAGCATATGAGCGAATATGTCGGCGCCTATGCCCAGCGGCTGGCTTGGCTGACGGGGTTTCAGGGGTCGGCGGGCAGCGCGGTGGTGCTGCCGGAACAGGCGGCGATCTTCACCGACGGCCGCTATACGTTGCAGGTGCGCGAGCAGGTGGACGGAGCGCATTGGGCTTACGAGAGCGTGCCGCAGACCTCGATCGCCGATTGGCTGGGCGTTCATGCGCCCAGCGGCGGCCGGATCGGCTATGACCCCTGGCTGCACACCAGCGCCTGGGTAAAGGCGGCGAGCGCCGCGTTGGCGAAGAAGGGCGCGACCTTGGTCGCGGTCGACACCAACCCGATCGACGCGGTCTGGCCCGACCGCCCCGCGCCCAGCGCCGCACGGCTGGTGGTGCATGAGGATCGCTTTGCCGGGCGCAGCGCCGCCGACAAAAGGCAGGCGATCGCCGACTGGCTGGTGGAGACAGGCGCGGATGCCGCCGTCCTGTCCGCGCTCGATTCGATCGCCTGGGCCTTCAACATCCGCGGCAAGGATGTCGATCGCACGCCCGTAGCGCTCGCCTATGCGATCATCCATGCCGATGCGACCGCCGACCTCTATGTCGCGCCCGAAAAGATGGACGATGCCGTCGCCCAGCATCTGGGCAACGCCGTGCGGGTCAGCGACGGTGTGAACTTCGCCGCCGCGCTGCAGGATTTTGCTGGAAAGACGGTGGTCGCCGACCCCGAACGGGCGGTGGCCGCGATCTTCGACGCGCTGGAAGATGGCGGCGCGACCGTGCTGCCGCTGCGCGACCCGGCCGTGCTGCCCAAGGCGATCAAGAACGACGTCGAGATTGCCGGGCACAAGGCCGCGCAGGCGCGCGATGGCGCGGCGCTCAGCCGCTTCCTCCATTGGGTGTCGGTCGAAGCGCACAAGGGCGGCCTCACCGAAATGTCCGCCGCCGACCGGCTGGAAGCCTTCCGCAAGGACACAGGCCTGCTCGAAGACCTGTCGTTCGACACGATCAGCGGCGCGGGGCCGAATGGCGCGGTGGTTCATTACCGGGTCGAGGACAAGACCAACCGCCCGATCGAGACAGGTACGCTCTATCTGGTCGATTCGGGCGGCCAATATCGCGACGGCACCACCGACGTCACCCGCACGCTGGCGATCGGCACGCCGACCCGCGAGATGCAGGAGCGGTTTACGCTGGTGTTGAAGGGCCATGTCGCGCTGGCGCGGGCGGTGTTCCCGGTGGGGACTCGCGGCGGCCAGCTCGACGTGCTGGCGCGGCAATATCTCTGGGCGCAGGGTCTGGATTATGCCCATGGCACCGGCCATGGCGTCGGCAGCTTCCTGTCGGTACATGAAGGGCCGCAGCGGATCGCAACCTTTGGCGGCGGCGACGAGCCGTTGCAGGCGGGCATGATCCTGTCCAACGAGCCGGGCTATTACAAGACTGGTGCATATGGCATCCGCATCGAAAATCTGGTGCTGGTCGAGGAACGCGCCGTGCCGGGCGCGGAAAAGCCGATGCTGGGGTTCGAAACGCTGACCTTCGCGCCGATCGACCGGGCGCTCATCGCCACCGACCTGCTGAGCGCGGAAGAGCAGGCGTGGATCGACAGCTATCATGCCCAGGTGCTGGACGTGGTCGGGCCGCAACTGGAGGGCGACGCGCTGGCGTGGCTCAAGGCGGCCTGCGCGCCGCTGACGGCGGGTTAATCCTTGGCGGGATCGGGCGTGGGGGCGGGTGGCGTCTCCCGCGCCTGCGCCTTGCGACGGCGCAGATTGTCGCGCAACGCCTGCGCCAGTCGCGCCTTTTTGTCATCCTGTGTCTCGGCCATGCCGACGCCCTAAGCAAATTGCATCATCCGCCGCAACCCGCCTTGACAAGGGCAGCGCACGCAGCCATAGGCCCGGCTCCCAGCGCGACGAGCGCTTGCGGATGAGAAACAGAGTGCTGCTGTAGCTCAGTGGTAGAGCGCGTCATTGGTAATGACGAGGTCGGGAGTTCAATCCTCCCCAGCAGCACCATTTTTATCCCCTTAATTCCATCAGGTTCGTGACGCAGGACTAAGCGCCGCCGACAAAGGTCGGCGCGCGATCAAAGTCGTCCTTTTCGAACGGCGTATCGGTGAACAGATAGCGGTAATAGAAATTCCGCAATTTTTCATGGAAGGCCCGGATTCGATCCTGATAGGCCAGTTGGGCTGCCATGTCGGTGTTGGCGAGACGGGTCAGAGCCGCCTGCACCCCGACCGACGGCAATAGCCAGCCGATCCCGCGCGCTGCGGTATCGCGCGCTTCTATGCCGTTTCGATAGGCAGCGACCTTTGGCGCTACGCTTTCGTCGCCGACCTGATGGAAGGCGAAATACCATTTATAGTGGAAGGCGTCCGTCAGCGGCGGGCTATCTTTCCATTCGGGATGACCGGCGTAAAATGCGCGCATCGTGTCCGCACGGGGGATGTCCCATGCGCGGTTGACCGCTTCGCGTTGGGCGAGCGTCAGTTCCACGCCCTCACCAACCGGGATGAGGCGGTTGATCGCGACATGGGCGATGGTCGGCAGGATCAGCGTCAGCACCAGCCAGATACCGGCCAGCGTCGCGGCATTGGCGACGGAACTCCAGCGCATCCGCCCGACCAGCAACGTCACGCCGATCCAGAAGGCGAGGTAGAGCGCGACTAGACCCTGCACGGACAGGAGGGTGGGCAAGGGCACGGCGGACTGGATGGCGCCTATCGTCAGCGGCGCCGCAAGCGCCAGGAACAGCAAGCCGCCGCGCAGCAGCACGCGCCGACGCCATAGCGACCTACCCGATCCCGTCAGGGCGTCCAGCATGCGCAGCCTTCCCGCTTCCCGTTCCCCCGACACCAGATCGTGAAACAGGGCGATCACGAACAAGGGGGTCAGATAGACCAGCACGAAGGAAAAATCGAAACGACCCGGCAGGGCGAGTTCAGGATTGAACGCCTCGCCATCATAAAGCTGCGCTTCCAACCCAAGCGCGCGAACACGCAGGATATAGGGCGCGACATCGCGCAGGCCTAGGGCGGCAAAGGCCAGCGGCGAAGGCGTGTCCCAAGTGGCGTGAAAACTATAATAGGCCGCGGTGCCAGGGTCTTTCGTCTCGGCCGCCCATTGCGCGACGGCCGCCATATCCTGCGCCTGTTTGGGCTGGATCCGGGCGATGACGTCGCGTTGGCGGGCGACTTCGGCCATGCCGGCCGCCACGGAGGCAGCCGCCAGCAAAGCGACCAACAACAGCGCCAGCAGCGCCATGCGGGAGCGCAGCAGCAGGCGCAATTCATGGGTGAGGAGGGTCATGCACGAGCTTTCTGAAGAATGCGGGCAACGGGCAGCAACGCCAGCAGCGCGAACGCCAGCCAGGCGAGCAACAGGCCAAGCCCAGGCAGGCTGGCTTCGACCAGATCGCCCGTGGTCGCCGGTTTGAAGCGGAATTGCGGGATCGTCTGCCAATGGTCGGCGGAGATGCGCTTGCGCTGATCGGCACCGGCATCCTTGGCCTTGTCATCGGCATAGCGGACGGTGTCGGCCTGCAACTGGTTCAGCTGCTGGACCATGGCATAACGATAGGCTTCGGCCTGAGCCAGGAACCGGCGATGGCCTTCCAGGTCGGTGCCTGCCGCAGCCATCGACAGCCGGCGCAGGGCGATGGCTGGACTGATGATGCCGAAATCGTCGGTCAGTCGGCTCTGCGCCTGCTGGACGGTGAAGCTGCGCTTGGCATAATCGTCGAACAGGCGCGATGTCAGCTTCTCACCTTCGACCGCGAGCAGGCCGTTATAATTGACCGGCAGATCCTCGATCCTGTCGACGCCATAGTGGCGCAGCACCTTTTGCCTGAAGGCGGTGAAGAAGGGATCGTCGGGATTATGTGCGTCGCCGAGACGATGCAGATCCTGCTGGATCGCGATGTCGGTTTCGAGCCGGGTGGGGAGCATGTGGGTTTGCGCCGCAATGTCAGGCGCAACGCGCGGGAGCAGGATGACAAGCACCGTCCAGAGCGCGAGCAACGCAAGCAGCGCGTCGCGCCCGCGCCGCACCAGCGCGGAAACCAGGATGACGATGATCGACCAAAGCGCCAGATAGGCACCATAGCCCAGCACCATGACGGCCATCGGCCCGGCCAGCGCGCCCGGCTGTCCCGCGATCAGCAGAAAGGCGGCCAGCGCGGGGAGGCCGACCAGCGCCGCGACTATGGCGAGCGCCAG
Source organism: Sphingobium sp. D43FB (assembly GCF_002312805.1). Classification (GTDB taxonomy): domain Bacteria; phylum Pseudomonadota; class Alphaproteobacteria; order Sphingomonadales; family Sphingomonadaceae; genus Sphingobium. Next base: position 63,937 of record NZ_NMUA01000011.1, read on the forward strand.
CAACTTGCCCAGCAGCAGCGCGCGCGCGGAAACGCCCTGGACGAGCATCTGGCGCAGCGTGCCGCGTTCCCGTTCCCGCGCGACTGCCCCATAGCCGAGGAAAACCAGCAACAATGGGGCGATCACTTGCAGGACGAAGGCCGGTGTCAGCTGGCCGAAGCGCACCAGCAGCGATGATTGGCGGACATCGCCGAAATTGGCGCTGTTCTGCCGATGGCCTTCCAGGAACATGCTGTTGCCGGTGAAGGCATCGACGCCCGGATCGAAGGCCGCGAGTAGCGGCAGGGGGCGAAAGATGAAATTGCCGAAATGGACCATGCGATGGGGATGCCGGTCGGGCTGCGCCGTAAATTCCTGCGCTGCCTGCGCCTGGAACCGAGCGCGGGTTTCGGCGATGCCGCTCTGATGAGACCAGCTGATGAGGGCGGCGGCGAGCGTGAGGAGGGTGAGCAGCGCGAAGGCGATGACGGTGACGCGATTGCGCCGCATCAATCGCAATTCGTCGCGGGCGATCAGGGTGATGGCGTTCATGCGGTGACGGCCTCCCGCGCAAATTTGCGGTGCAGGTCGCGCACGTCGAAGCGGTCCGCGCCCTGCGCCGCTGCCTCGTCGATGATCCGGCCCGATTCCAGGAAGCCGATGCGATCGGCAATGTCGGCGGCGGACAGCAGGTCGTGGGTGACCATCAGCACCGCCGCGCCCCTGCGCGCCACGTCGTGGACCAGCCTGTTGAAATCGGCGGTTGCGCGCGGATCAAGGCCCGATGACGGCTCGTCGAGCAGCAGCACCGGCACGGCGCGTAGCAGGGCGATGGCAATCGCCACTTTCTGCCGCATGCCTTTGGAAAAGCCGCCCATCCGCTTGTCCCAGGCCGATGTCTGCAGGCCGGTGGCCTCGAACGCGCCGTCGATATCCTGCGGGGCGGGGTGGCGACCGGCCAGTGCGAGCAGATAGGCGGCATTTTCGCGCGCGGTCAGATGTTCGTAGAGGGCGACATTTTCCGGTACATAAGCGATCTGGTCACGCGCCTTGTCGGCCTGTGCGATCGGATCATGCCCGGCCACAAGGATAGTGCCGCTATCTGGCCGGGCAAAGCCCAACAGGGCCGACATGGTGGTCGACTTGCCCGCGCCATTGCCGCCCAGAAGCGCGTAGATTTCGCCTGCATCGACATGCAGGCTCAGGCCGCGCAGCACGCGCTGGCTGCCATAGGATAGGTGAACGTCGGACAAGATGATGCGCTGGCCGGTGGCCGTCAGGGACATGATATGGGCTCCTTGGCTGTTGGCGCGGAGCATTTCGCCGTTGCAGCAATCTGTCAATGAAATAGTATAACATTTCAATTAACGGCTGGGTCATGCCGCGCAATATCGCTGGGCATGGCCCGATACCGAGAGTCTTGGATCACCCTGATTGATCGCTGCAACTGCGCCGCGCCAACATTCGCGATGCTTCGAAACGTCCACGCACGCCAATGGCGACAGCCATGCAACGTCCAATGAGTCGCCATGGCGGCCCGCTTATACCATGTCATGGGCTGATACGCCCTAAAGGCCGTATAGAAGATACAAGAAATTGGTTCGATACCGGCATGATCGAGGCAAGACGCTTCGTGCTTTCCCACGGTGTTATGGGTATCTTTTTTATGCCCGCCTAATCCATATGATCACGTGGCCAGCGAAGTAAAGATGCATCGATATAATGCTCATCATTCGCTCATCGCGATTTTGTTCAGGGGTCTATTATGGATATGATTACGGCAGACCAATATCTATTGGTCTATAACGCATTTTCGTTCACATTCGCCTCGATGGCTGCGGCCACATTATTCTTCTGGTTTGGGCGATCGCAGGTCGGGCCGGCCTATAAGACGGCATTGACGATCACGGGATTGGTCACGGCGATCGCAGCCTATCATTATTACCGCATTTTCGAGAGCTGGTCGGAAGCTTATGCTTTGACCGATGGCGTCATCACGGCGAGCGGCGTCGCCTTCAATGACGCCTATCGCTATGTCGACTGGCTGTTGACGGTCCCGTTGCTGCTGATCGAACTGGTGCTGGTGATGCGCCTGTCGCAAAGTGCGACGGTGTCTACGTCGGTCCGCCTGGGTTCGGCCGCGGCGCTGATGATCATCCTGGGCTATCCGGGCGAAATTGCCGACAACAACAGCACGCGCGCCTTGTGGGGCACCTTGTCGTCCATTCCCTTCCTCTACATCGTGTGGGAATTGTTCAAGGGGCTGGGCGATGCGATCGAGCGGCAGCCGGAAAGCGCACGCGGGTTGATCAAGCAGGCACGCTTGCTGACCTTCGCGTCATGGGGCTTCTATCCCATCGTCTATATGATCCCCTACACTAATCTGGCCGGTGGTGCGGTCGAAACCGGCGTGCAGATCGGCTACACTATTGCCGATCTTATCGCCAAGGCTGGCGTAGGCATCCTCGTCTACATGATCGCCGTGCGCAAATCGGCGGCCGAATATGGTGAGCCGGGCAAGCCCGCCGCCGTAACGGCGACGCATTGAGACCGGCTATGAACCGGCAGGTTGCAACTAACCTGCCGGTTCATGCCAAGGATAGAAGCATGGATCACAGCCCGACCCGGTTTGACGATTGGCGTATCGCGAGCCTGTTGCTGGCGACGATCGGCATCATTTGTCTCTATCAGTTCGGACTGGTGGTCGATACCGCCGCGATGACAGCGCTCTCGTCGGCGGCTTTGCTTATCGTCGGTATGCCGCATGGCAGTTTCGATCTCGCGTTGCTGCAAAATGGATCATCGGCCCAAGGGATATTCCGCTCCCGTGTTGCGCTGATCAGCCTGTATCTGGCTTGCGCTGCGGCGATGTATCTCTTGTGGCGAGTGGCACCGGTCGCGGCGTTGACGGCATTCATCCTCATGTCGGTCATCCACTTTGCCGAGGATTGGGACGAATGCGGTTCCTCCTTCATTGCCGCGGGCATGGCGCTTGCGCTGCTTTCCGCGCCATCGTTACTGCATGGCGATAGCCTTGGCCCCTTGTTCACGACCTTGTCCGGTCAAGCCTCTGCCGCCGTGCTGGCCGATTGCCTGCTGCTTGTGGCGCCCACCATGCTGCTGCTGGCTATGGTCGGTGTCGCCATGTTGTGGCGCATTGGTCGGCGCAAGCTGGCGCTTTCGGCAGCCTGCGCGCTCATGGCCATGCTCGTGCTACCGCCAGTGCTCGGCTTTGCGCTCTTTTTCTGCCTTGTCCATTCGCCCATTCAGTTTCGCGCCCACGCCGCAGCGCTTGGCTTACGAGGCATCAGCCAGTGGGGCGGGATCGTCATTCCGCTAACCCTTGGCGGATTGGGCATTGCCGTTGCCATCTTCGCATTGGGGAGCGGGCAGTCCCTGACCGACAGCATTTTTGTCAGCAGCTTCATGGCTCTATCGGTCCTCACCGCGCCGCACATGGCGGTGCCCGTGATCCTTCGAATGGCACAGGGTCGCCAACCATCCGCAAATCTTTAATAAGAAAATTTGCAGCTTCGCTCAAATGCGACGGGCAACTGGTTGGTCTGGAATCGGGGGGAGCGATGCCCGATAGTCACATTCGCAAACAGCCGGGTGGATGTCTGCGAGATTGACGCTGCCTGCGTCTTCTGGCCGAAATCCACGCTGAGGACGTTGAACCCGTCGTCGCTAATGACCACCGGCCGTCCTTTTCGGCTTCGTCATGGGCCTTATGGTCGCGATGCTGTGCCGCACGTCACAAGATTCGGCCCTATCCCGCATTGCGACAGAGTGGTTGCGAACAGATTTTACCCGCCAGAAGGCACGGCCTCTCCGTTGTGATGCCCAATGTTCGAAGCATAGTTTTTCATCACCCCAGACCGGTTCGCCGATTCCTCTCCTAGAAGTCAGTAAAGTGAGAGGAAGATATGCGCATGTCGTCGAAATATTATCTGCTATTGAGCGTCGCGACTTGGGCCCTTGCGCCCGCTGCCATGGCCAAAGATGCCTCCGATGCCCAAGGTGCCATCACGACCGGCGAAGCCACTAAAAGGTCGGTCAGCAAACCCAAGGCCGAAGCAACCTTTTCCACCGGCGTCGCCAAAGGGCGGGATCGCCTCGATAGTGCGACCTCGACAAGTTCGCTCCAGGCAGACGAGATCCAGAAAATCGGGGCGCGCTCGCTCGCCGAGATTTTCCGCAGCATCCCCGGAATCAGGACCGAATCCTCGACCGGAGAGGCCAATGGCAGCTATACGATCCGTGGACTGCCCCTCGCGTCAGGTGGTTCCAAATTCATGCAAATCCAGGAAGACGGCTTGCCCGTTCTCGAATTTGGCGACTTCTTCAATGTGGCTTCGGACCTTTTCATCCGGGCCGACACCAACCTCTCTGCGATCGAGACAATCCGGGGCGGTTCGGCATCGACCTTTGCGTCGAACTCACCGGGCGGTGTGATCAACCTGATCTCGAAGACCGGCGATGTGGAGGGTGGTGCCATCGAACTGACGACTGGCATCGACTATGACACGAAGCGGCTCGACTTCGACTATGGGGGCAGGATCAACGACACGTTGCGTTTTCACATTGGCGGATTTTATCGCACGGGCGAAGGGCAGCGCGCCGTCGGCTTCAACGCCTATCAGGGCGGCCAGCTGAAATTCAACATCACCAAGCAGTTCGCCGCCGGCTATATTCGCCTATCGGCCAAATATCTGGATGACCGGGCACCCGCTTATCTGCCCGGGCCGATCCAGATCACGGGGACGAATGCCAACCCGACCTATTCCAGCTTCGAGAATTTCGATGTTCGTCGCGACTCCGTTCAGTCGCGCTACATTACCAGCTTCCCCACGCTCGACGGCAATAACCAGCCGATCAATGTGCCGATGCGCCAAGGCCTGAGTGCGTTAGTGAAGTCGGTCGGCCTCGAATCGCAATTCGATATCGGCGATTGGACCATTACCGGGCGCACGCGCTATTCGAAGATTTCGGGCACCACCATCCGTGATCTCGTCGCGAACATCTACCCGGCCAACGGGCTACCCGCGTCGCTGGGGGCAGGCACCGGCACACTTAGCTATGCCAACGGCCCCAATGTCGGTCAGGTCATCACGCCCGCAGACAATATAAATGGCAACGGCCTGATCGGCGCGACATCTCTGTCTAAAATCGACATCCGTTCGCTCGACAATTTCACCGGCGACATCCGCGCAACACGCGTTTTCGACCTTGGCCAGGGCAAGTTTACCTTGACCGGCGGCATGTACAAAGCGGTTCAGGATCTCACATCGGACTGGCTCTACTCCAATATCACGCAAGATCTGAACGGCGGCGGCAATTCGGCGTTGATCAACTATACCAATGCAGCCGGCGTGCCGCAGAGCCAGGACGGCTTTCTGGGTTTCACACGGTCGGGCAGCACCGGCTTTTTCCGCCGCACCTACGACGTGCAATATGATGTCACGGCCCCCTATGGGTCGGTCAACTACCATATCGGCAGGATCGCGATCGGCGGCAGCATCCGTTACGATATGGGCAAGGTGAGGGGCCAGTTGTTCGGGTCCGATCTGGGCGGCGGACGGGTGGGGACAACCTCCTACGACTTTAACGGTGATGGGGTGATTTCGGTCGCTGAGTCGAAGACCAATATCTTGCCCCTGACCCGCCCCGCGCCCGTGAATTATAATTATCATTATCTGAGCTATTCGACGGGCATCAATTTCCGCATCGCCGAGCCCTTGGCCGTGTTTGCGCGCTACAGCCGGGGTGCGCGCGCGAACGCCGATAAAGTGCTGTTCTCGTCAAAAGTCAGCGTCGTTGACGGCAGCATGCCCGATTCGGCCGACGGCGCGGACGTCGTCACCCAAGCCGAATTCGGCCTGAAGCTTCGCCGTCCGGGGATGACCTTCAACATCACCGGCTTCATCGCCAAGACCGAAGACACCAACGTCCAGGCCGGTGCCATCACAACCGATCGCAAATACCGCGCGCATGGTGCCGAAGTCGAAGCGGGCTTCCAACGCGGCCCCCTCAGCATTACCGGCGGCCTGACCTACACCGACGCCGAAATCGTCAGCGACCGGTTGAATGCAGCCGTGGCCGGGATGGTCCCGCGCCGCCAGCCAAAGCTGATCTATCAGGCGACACCGCAATATGAGAGCAGGCAACTGACCCTGGGTGCCTATATCGTGGGCAACACCAGCAGCTTTTCCCAGGATATCAATGCCCTCAAGATACCCGGCTATGTTTTGATCAACCCGTTCGTCCAGTATCGCCCCATCGACCGGCTGCAATTCATGGTCAACGTCAACAATGTGTTCGACAAGGTGGCGATCATCGAGATCAGCCAGACGACCGTTCCCGCCAATGGTGTCGGCTGGGGACGGGCGGCCAATGGCCGCACGATTTCGGCATCGGTGCGCTACGCCTTCTGAACCGGGGCGGCCGGTCGAGCATCTGGAAGCGTCGCTGGGTCGGGCGCGGCTTGATCGCCGCCCCGACCTATTTCTTTTTGCCGAAGTCCACGCTGACGACGTTGGAGCCGTCTTCACTGGTGACGACCGGGCCGTCATTTTCGGCTTCGTCATGCGGTTCGGGCAAGGCGTCTGTCTGCACCTGGAATTGCAGGGCGAAGTTGACGGCGGGGTCCACGAAGGCGGTGATCGCGGCAAAGGGGATATAAAGGTGGGCGGCGACCTGGTTGAAGGTCAGGCTCACCTCGACATGCTGGTCGCTGACCTTCAGATCCCAATATTTATTCTGCAGGACGATGGTCATTTCGTCCGGGAAGCGCTCGATCAGCCGCTTGGGGATATCGACGCCGGGTGCCTGCGTCTTGAAGGTGATGTAGAAATGATGGGCGCCGGGCAGCCCGCCGCTGCGTTCCACCTCGCCCAATACGCGGCCGACCACGGCGCGCAGGGCTTCCTGCACGATTTCGTCATAGGGAATCAGGCTGTCGGGCAGGTCATCGCTCATGGCCCAATGTCCTAACGGCGCGAATCATGCGGTCAACCCCCGCACGCGCAGATTGCATGGCGCGCACCACACGCTATAGGGCAGCCATGCGCACGGCCGAGATTCACCGCAACACAGCGGAAACCCAGATCGACGTGACCGTCAACCTTGACGGCACTGGCCTCTATTCGGTGTCGACCGGCATCGGTTTCCTCGACCATATGATCGAACAATTGTCGCGGCACTCGCTGATCGACATGACCGTCAAGACGGTCGGCGACCTGCATGTCGACCAGCATCACACGACCGAGGATACCGGCATCGCCATCGGCGAAGCGGTGGCGCGGGCGCTGGGCGACAAGCGGGGCATCAGCCGCTATGGCAGCGTCTATTCGCCGATGGACGAGACGCTCAGCCGCGTGGCGCTCGATATTTCGGGTCGCCCCTGGCTGGTGTGCAAACTGCCCTTCACGGTGCAGAAGATCGGCGAGTGGGATGCCGAGATGGTGGAGCATTTCTTCCACAGCTTCGCGCAAGCCGCCGGGATCACGCTGCATATCGAATTGCTCTATGGCGCGAACAACCATCATATCGTCGAAAGCGCGTTCAAAGGGCTTGCCCGCGCGCTGCGCCAGGCGGTCGAAATCGACCCGCGCAAGGCGGACGCGATCCCTTCGACCAAGGGAATGTTGTAAGGCATGACCATTGCCCTGATCGACTATGGCGCGGGCAATCTCCATTCGGTGCATAATGCCCTGCGCAAGGCAGGGGCACAGGATGTCGTCATTACCGCCGACGCTGATCTGGTCCGCCGGGCCGATCGCATCGTCCTGCCGGGCGTTGGGGCATTTCGCGCCTGTCGCGACGCGCTGGTGGCAATCCCCGGCATGGTCGAGGCGATGGGCGAGGCGGTGGGCAGCCGCGCGGTGCCGTTCCTCGGCGTATGCGTGGGGATGCAGTTGCTGGCGGATGCCGGCGAGGAATTCGGGCGGCATGAGGGGCTGGGCTGGATACCGGGTACGGTGCGGCTGATCGAACCGGCCGAGCCGGGCATCAAGGTGCCGCATATGGGCTGGAACGATGTGATCCTGCAGGGCGCGCCGCCGTTGCTGGAGCCGGGTGAGGCCTATTTCCTGCACAGCTATCATTTCGAAGCGACCGACCCGGCCCATGTCGCGGCGGTCACCAGCCATGGCGGCCCGCTGGTCGCGGCGGTGGCGCGTGACACGATCATCGGCTGCCAGTTCCACCCGGAAAAGAGCCAATCCTATGGCCTTTCCTTTCTTTCGCGCTTTCTGGAGTGGTGTCCTTGAGCCTCATCGTCTTTCCCGCCATCGACCTGAAAAATGGCCAGGTCGTCCGCCTGGCCGAAGGTGATATGGACCGCGCCACCGTCTATGGCGACGATCCCGCCGCGCAGGCGATGCTGTTCGCGCAGGCCGGCGCGCAGCATATCCATGTCGTGGATCTGGACGGCAGCTTTGCGGGCCGTGCGGTCAATGCTGACGCGGTCGAGAAGATTGTCGAGGCGTTTCCGGGCCATGTGCAACTGGGCGGCGGCATTCGCAATCGCGAGGCGGTGGAGCGCTGGTTCGATCTGGGTATCTCGCGGATCGTGATCGGCACGGCGGCGCTGAAAGACCCGGCCTTCGTGAAGATGGCGGCGCGCGATTTTCCCGGCGGCATCGTGGTAGCGGTCGATGCGCGCGACGGTTTCGTCGCGACCGATGGCTGGGCCGAAAAGTCCGACATGCCGGTGATCGACCTTGCCCGTCGGTTCGAGGATGCAGGCGTCGCCAGCCTGCTCTTCACCGATGTTGGCCGTGACGGGATGCTCAAGGGCTGCAACATCGACGCCACCGTCGAACTGGCGCGCGCGACCGATATTCCGGTGATTGCCAGCGGCGGCGTGGCGGGCATCGCCGACATCCGCATATTGAGCCTGCATGCCGACGACGGGATCGAAGGCGTGATCACGGGCCGCGCGCTTTATGACGGGCGACTGGACCTCAAAGCCGCGATGGCGGTGGCGCGGGCGGCGGCGTGACCGTCCGCACGCGGGTCATACCCTGTCTCGACGTCGCCAATGGGCGCGTGGTCAAGGGCGTCAATTTTGTTGATTTGAAGGATGCGGGCGATCCGGTCGAGCAGGCGCGGCTCTATGATGCGGCCGGGGCGGACGAACTATGCTTTCTGGATATTACCGCGACGCATGAGGCGCGCGGGACCATATTGGACGTGGTGCGGCGGACGGCGGAAGTCTGCTTCATGCCGGTGACCGTGGGCGGCGGGGTGCGCAGCGCCGAGGATGCGCGCGCGCTGCTGCTGGCGGGGGCGGACAAGGTGGCGGTCAACAGCGCGGCGGTGGTGCGTCCCGAACTGGTCGCCGACATCGCCGATCGCTTCGGCAGCCAGTGCATCGTCGGATCTGTCGATGCGCGAAAGGTTGCGGAAGGCCGCTGGGAAATCTTCACCCATGGCGGGCGTCAGCCGACCGGGATCGACGCACTGGAGCACGCGCTGCGGCTGGCGGACCTGGGCGCGGGCGAATTGCTCGTCACCTCGATGGATGGCGATGGCACGCGCAAAGGCTATGACCTGGCGCTGACTCGCGCGATTGCCGATGCGGTATCGGTGCCGGTGATCGCCAGCGGGGGTGTCGGCACGCTCGATCATCTGGTGGAAGGCGTGACGCTGGGTCATGCCAGTGCGGTGCTGGCGGCGTCGATCTTCCATTTCGGCCAGCATACGATCGGCGACGCGCATCGCGCGCTTGCCGTGGCTGGCGTGCCGGTGCGTGGTAGCTGATCACGTCCAAAAGCGTCGATTTACTTTACAGTAACCATATTCACCATCACGCTGTTAACCCTTATTTCTGGCGGAAAAGCTGGTATTTTGCGGTTCGGCACGCGCTCTGCATTATCCTTCTGCGTCTATCGCCAACCAATGGGGGTTTGGCGCAGGGAGGGTAAGGAAATGACTTTGAACAAGATGCTTTTGGCGGTCGGCGCGGCGGCATTCATGGGCGTTGCGTTGCCCGCACCGGCGCAGGCGACATGGTGCTGGTTCGGCAAGTGCGGCGGCACCAGCACGGGCGGCAGCAGCTCCACCGGTGGCAGCAGCACCGGCGGCTCGTCGGGCGGCACGCCGACCCCGGTGCCTGAGCCGGAACAGATGGCGCTGTTCGCGATGGGCGCAGCGGTTCTGGTCGGTCGCGTCATGGTGTCGCGCCGCAAGCGCAAGTAAATTTAGATTGACGGGTCGCGCGCGCGGCGCTTGATGCGCGGCATGCGCGCGACCCTTCACACCCTTGAACAAACCATTCGCCAGCGGCGGACGGCTGACCCTTCCACCTCTTATGTTGCCAAGCTGACGGCGCGCGGCCGCGGCAAGATTGCGCAGAAGGTCGGCGAGGAAGCGGTCGAAACGGTGATCGCTGCGATGGCGGGCGATCGGGACGGCGCGATCGGCGAAAGCGCCGATCTATTATTTCATCTCATCATATTGCTGGCCGACCTCGACATCAGCCTGGACGAGGTGATGGACGAACTCGACCGGCGCGAAGGGGTGTCGGGGATCGTTGAAAAGGCCGCGCGCCCCGCAGACTGACTCTTTTCCATCGGATAGATGTTGCGCGCCAAGCGTTGGGGCGTCAGCTTATTATCCTTACGGGGGAGATTATCATGGTGCGTACTGTTATCGGCGGCCTGGTCGGCGGGTTCGCCTTGTTCATTACCGGCTTCATCTTCTGGGGTACGCCCTTGAGCGCGCTGGCGCTCAGCCGCACCGACGAACAGGCAAGCGCCAATCTGCAGGCTGCCATGGCCCAAGCGCTGACGCCGACCGGCACCGGCGTCTATACCATTCCCGATCCCTCCTCCGCGCAGGGCACCGTGCTCTATGGCAAGGGACCGGTCGCCCAGATTTTCTACAATGAAGGCGGCTTTCCGGTGATGGACAGCGGCGCGCTGATCGGCGGGTTGATCCTGGCGCTGATCGTCGGCGTGATCATCGCCATGGCCTTGCGCTTCATCGCGGCGAATTTTGGCGACCGGATGCGCGTGGCAATCCTGTTCCCGCTGGCCGCCGTGCTGTGGATGCATGTCGGCCAGGCCGTGTTCAACCACGCGCCCTGGGGCTATATCCTCTATCTGGCGTTCAGCGACTTCGTCGGCGTCGCGATTGCGGGCGTGATCGCGGCCAAGCTGATGGAGACGAAGGCGACCATGGTGGGCACCGATCCCATCCATTAAGCCGCTTCCTGCGCCAGGCGGATCATGCAGGCGGCGTGGCGGCGGGCGACCAGCATCCGGTCTTCGCCATAGCCGCCGCCCATGGTGCTGGCGAGTGGGATGCCGCGCGCCCTGGCCTGGCGCATGACATAGCGATCGCGCGCATCAAGGCCCGCATCGGTCAGCGCCAGTCGCCCCAGCCGGTCGTCGGCATGGGGATCGACCCCGGCTTGATAGAGAATGAGGTAGGGCGCGAAGTCGTTCAAGATGGGCGGCAGCGTGTCGGCGAGGATGGCCGCATAGGCGGCATCCTCCAACCCATCGGGCAGGGCGATGTCGAGCGTCGAGCGCGCCTTGCGCACCGGGAAATTCTTGTCGGCATGGATCGACAAAGTGAAGATGTCGCCGCGCCCCGCCATCAGGGACGCAGTGCCGTCGCCCTGATGCACGTCGAGATCGAGGATCAGGATGCGCGCCGCGTCGCCCTCCGCGATCAGGCGGTTGGCGGCGATGGCGAGGTCGTTGAACACGCAATAGCCCGCGCCACTATCGGCCAGCGCATGATGGCTGCCGCCTGCTGCATTGGCACCATAGCCATGCACAAGCGCCAGCCGCGCCGCGGCCCAGGTGCCGCCGGGTGACAGCAGCGATCGGCGCATCACCCGTTCCGTGACGGCAAAGCCGATCCGCCGTTCCTTGTCGGGCGGGACGGAGAGGGTCACGACCTGCTCGACATAGGCGGGATCATGTACTGCCTCTATCCAGATACGCGGCATCGGATCGGGCTGATGCACGGTGATGGGTGCGCCAGATTCGCGCAGCGCTTCCATCACCAGCCCATATTTGTCGAAGCGGAAGCGGCTGCCGGGTGTTGCTGGAGAGACATAGGCGGAATGGTGAACAACGTGCAGCATGATCTTTTCCGCTATGGTCGTTTGAACGATGGCCGCTTTGCGCTATCTGGTCCAGCATGAACCGTCCCGATATGATCCGTCTTCCGTTGCTGGCGCTGCTTGGCGTCAGTGCGGTGTCCGTCGCCGCCCAAAGCCTGGCCGCGCCGCCCGTGGTGGTGCCGACCATGCCCGCGCCGACTTCGCCCGCGCCTGGCATGGTGCAAGCGATTCCGGCCGCGCCCTTGCCCGCACCGATCCCGCCCTTGTCAGCGGCGCAGGAGGCATGGGCCAATGACTGGTTGAAGCAGGGCGCGGCGCAGGGATTGATGGCGCGGCAGAAGGCGAGCGGGCCGCTGTCGGGCGAGGCGCTGGTGCGCGCACTGCTCGACCGGGCCAAGGCGCTGTCCACCGGGCGCGTCGATACCGCCGATTTCCTGGAAGTCTGGGCGCTCCGCCCCGCACCTTTCGACCCCCGCCCGTCGCTGGCGCGGGCCGTGGCCGAGGATCGGCTCGCACAATGGGCGAGCAGCCTGACCCCGCCCTATGCGGGCTATGAAGGATTGCGCCAGGGACTGGTCCGCTACGAAGCGATTCGCGATCAAGGCGGCTGGCCGACGCTGACCGCGCAGTCCGCGCCCGACGTGGTGCGCGCGCGTATCGCGATCGAGGATAGCGCCGTGACGCCAGGCGAGAAGCTGAGCAACGTGTTGCAGCGCGCGCAGCGCCGCTATGGCCTCAACCCCACCGGCCTGCTCGACACCCGCACGCTGGCGGCGCTCAACGTCAGCGTGGATGACCGGATCGCGGCGATCATGGCGAATATGGAGCGGTGGCGCTGGATGCCGCGCAACTTGCCGGTCAACCGGGTCCAGGTGAATATCGCGGCGGCCGTGCTGACCATGTTCGAAGGCGACCAGCCGATCAGTTCGATGCGCGCCGTCACGGGCAGCCCCGACAATGCGACGCCGATGCTCATGTCGAACATCCATTCGATCGTCGTCAATCCGCCGTGGAACGTGCCCATGTCGATCGCCCGGCGCGAGCTTTTCCCCAAGGGGCGGGCGACGCTGATCAAGCAGGGCTACAAGATCGTCAAGACGCCCGAAGGCGGCGAGCGGATCGTCCAGCCTGCCGGACCCAACAGCGCGCTTGGCCGTTTGAAGTTCGACTTCGCCAACCCGTTCGCCGTCTATCTGCACGACACGCCCTCGCGGGGCAAGTTTTCCAGCTATGACCGGCTGGCGAGCCATGGCTGCATCCGCCTGGAAAAGCCGGTATCGCTGGCCGAACTGATGGTGGCGAGCGACCCGGCCTTGAATGGCCAGATCCAGAGTCTGATCGACGAAGGCAAGACCCAGCGCGTGTCCCTGCCCAAGGATGTGGCGGTCTATCTGCTGTATTGGACTGCTTTTGCCAGCAACAATGGCACAATGAGCTTCCGTGCCGACCCCTATGGTTGGGACAAGCTGCTTGCGAGCAAGATCGAAGCGTCGAGCCGACGTGTCGATCCGACCGCTGCCCCCGCCGCCACTGTAGCTTTGAAGGATTGATCCCCCATGCGTAAAATTGCCTTTGCCGCGCTCATCGGTGCCCTTGCCTTGTCGGCGTGCGGCAAGAAGGAAGAGGAGGCGCCAGTCGTCAACAATCTGGTCGAACCGCCGGTCGAAAATGTGATCATCGAAGAGCCGGATACGGCGCTGCCGATGCCGTCGAACAACGCCGTCGCGCCGACGCCCGCAGCGCCGCCATCGGTGTCGGAGCAGCAGCAGATTCTCGACGACGCCGATGCGACCGGCATGACCGCGCGCCTGCCCGATATGCGCGATGATGCGCAGCCAGCGGACGAGGCGAGCGGTACGGAGGAATGAAGCGCATCGCCCCGGTCTTGGACCGGGGCGTTCCCTTTGCTATAGCGTGCGGATGGATCGCCGCAATTTCACGAAATTCGCCCTAAGCGGATTCGCCCTGACATTTCTGCCCGACACGATGGGCAAGGCTGCGCTGCCGACGGCGCCCCAACCTGTACCCCTCCCCGCGATGCCGCGCGCCGCGCCGCAGCCCCCCTATGCGGGGCTGCTCGCACGCGCGAAGGCGGCACTGGACCGCCATGCGGGTGCCGTCCTATTGCGGGACCGGGTGGCCATCGCCGATTTCGATGCCCCGTCGAAGGATCTGCGCTTTCACGTTGTCGATCTGATGAACGGCCAGTCCAGCAGCTATCTGGTCGCGCATGGCCGCGGGTCCGACCCCGCTCATTCCGGCTGGCTGCAGAGCTTTTCCAACGAACCCAATTCGCTGGCAAGTTCATCGGGTGCGTTTCGGACGGGTGAGATGTATGTTGGGCAGCATGGGCAGGCGATGCGGCTCGCGGGCCTGGACCCGCAGAATAATAATGCGGAGCCGCGCGCCATCGTTCTGCACGGTGCGGATTATGTGGGCGAGGATCATATCGCCGCTTGGGGTAAATGCGGCCGGAGCGAAGGCTGTTTCGCGGTCGCGCCGCATATGCTGCCGCACTTGCTGGGGCTGCTCGGCACGGGTCGGCTGCTCTACGCCGACAAGATCGGAGCGGGTTGAAGGGGTTTTTAGCGCCCCCTCAACCCTACAACCTCTTAGCCAGCCTGGGGCGCGCCGGTCAGCGCCTGCGCCGAAGGCTTGTTGGTCGCATCGACGCTGCCGTCAGCCAGCATCTTCTTGGACATTTCGACGGCTTCGGCCTGAAGCGCCGTGTCGCTGGTCGACTGGCTGGCACCGATCAGCGCGGACAGCAGGATATTCTTGCTGACATTGTCGGTGGCATTTTCCGCGACCGACTTACGGGCCAGCGTCAGCGCTTCGCTATAGAGCGGGGCCGATCCAGCCTTGTCCTGCGCACCCAGCTTCTGGTTGCCCATCTGGATCAGGATGCCGGCCAGGATGTTGCGGCTGGCTGCGTCGGTCGGCTTGGCTTCCACCACCTTGCGCCAATAGGGGAGCGATTCGCCGTAGAGGGCGATCGTCTTGTCCAACTGGCCCATCGCGCCATAGGCAGCGGCGTTGGCGTACAGCGCATTGGCGAGGAAATTGACATTGTCCATCTTGGACGGATCGGATTCGACCGCCGTTTTGATGGCGGGGATGGCCGCTTCATATTTGGTGATGGCCGTCGCGTTGTCGCCGCTCTGCTGCGCGCTCTGCCCGGCGGTGAAATCGGTGACGGCCGTGTTGAAGGCGGCGATCTGTTCCGGCGTCATCGCGGTTGCTGCAGGCGCGGCCTCTGCGGGCGCGGCGGGATCGGCCGGCGTCGTGGCGGCCGGTGCCGAAGCGGCGGGCGCGGCGGGCGCTTCCTGCGCGAATGCAGGGGCGGTCATCGCCGTCGAAAGGGTCAGAAATGCGATCAGTGCGGACTTTGGCAACGTCAGGGTCTCCTTGTTCGTCGTCTAAAAATATCGGTTGGGCATCATTGCTGCCCCGCAACATCTTTAATGAACGAAGGAACGATGGAGTTCCCACCCCGTCAAACTCAGCTCATCGCGCAAAAGGCTCCGGCCATGGAAAATTCGCTTTTGCGCCGGGCGCTGCGGGCTGCCGCCTGCGCATCTTCGCCCCATTGTTCGACCTGCCAAGCCTCGTCGATCTCGGCGATCGGCCATATTGCTTCAGCACTATGGCTATTTTCCACTACCGCCAAGCCGCAAACAAGCGACCCGCTCAGCGTTACCAGCGTGGACAGGCCCGCCAGCCGGAACGGGTCGTGCGCCGCAACTGCGGCGTGCAGCCGGGCGAGCGTCGCTTCGGGCTGGGCGACCGGCAAGATGCCCTGCGTCACCACGAACGTCACATCATAGCGCGCGCGCGCCCAGTCGAGCAACGGATCCCAAGCGGCAGCCTGCCGTGCCACCAGCGTTTCGGGTGCCTGGGCGCGATAGCAGAGCAGGTCGCTCTCGCCATAGCGCGCGATCCCGGCGGCAAATTGCGCGCAATTGGGTACGATATGATCGATCGCTGCATTGGCGAGGCCGGTGAACGGCATGGACGCCGGATCGACCGTCTCCCCCTGCGCCCGCCATTCCTCGGCAACTGCCTGCGCCAGCGCCAATGTCGGCAGCGTCAGCAGCGCGCGGGCAGGGGTGCGGACCGGGCGATCGTCGAGGCGAATGGCATGGCCATCACCCTCGGCGACGATCGTCACATCCTTGTAGAAACGCTTCATGCGCCGGTCCGCTTGAACAGGGCCAGCATCAGGCGCGGCACCACCAGGAACTGGAACAGGCCAACCACGACCATGATCGCGCCGAACGCCTTGGCCTTGTCACCCTGCACCCAGGAAAAGCGCTGCATGATGGCAAGGAAGCCGATCATCACGACGAACGCGCCCGACAGGCGGAACAGGCCGATGGCGAAGTGTCGCTGACGCGCGATCTTCTCGCGGTCGATGGGCGGAATCGGGGGCATATCTGTCATGGTGCGCCGATATGGCCGCGCAAAGCCGCACTGTCCATCGCGACCGCCTGCGCGCCAGATGCTAGCAGCTCGGCAGGCGGGTGATAGCCCCAGGCGACGCCGATGCTGCGCACGCCCGCTGCGACCCCCATGTCGATGTCGAAACTGGTGTCGCCGATCATGACCGTCGTGTCGGGCGCGGCTCCGGCTTCGGCCATGGCGGTCAGCAGCATGGAGGGATGCGGCTTGGACGGGTGGCGGTCAGCGGTCTGGAGCGTCACGAAACGGTCGATCAGGCCGTGATGGGTGAGGCACAGCGCCAGCCCGCGATCGGACTTGCCGGTCGCGACCCCCAGCAGCCAACCCGCCGCATCCAGTTCCACCACCAGATCGGCAATACCGGGATAGAGCGGTTCGCACACGCCCTCCTCCCGCCGCATCGCTTGAAATGCCAGCTTGTAGCGGTCGGACAGATGATCATGAAAATCCGCCTCCGCGTCGGGCAACAGCCGCGCGATGGCGAGCGGCAACGACAGGCCGACGACCGAGAGGATGGCGGGCCGATCGGGCGGCGCGAGCTTAGCTTCCTCGAACGCACGGGTCATGGCGGTGCAGATGCTATGCTGGCTATCGACCAGCGTCCCGTCGCAATCGAACACGACAAGCGGATTGCTCATGCCAATGTCCCCCGCATCAGCGACGCCAACGCGCCTTCGCCCACGGCATCCAGCGCGTCGGCAACGCCGATGCGCGCTGCTTCGGGCTTGTCCTGCCCCAGCTTGGCAGTGCCGTGGATCGCCTCGACCTGCATCGCAAAGCCGACCAGCCCGGTCATGGTCTTGTCGAACAGGCCATCGCTCATCTTGTCGCGCGTCCATAAGGGCTTGGGTGCCAGCCGTCGCTCCTGCTCGTGGCTCAGCGCATCGATCTGCGTGATGGTTTCGGCCTTATCCAATCGTGCCATCGGCCCGCGCAGTTCGGCCGCGACATAGTTCCAGGTCGGCACCTTATCGGGCAAGCCATACCAGTCGGGGCTGATATAGGCCTGATCGCCGGTGACGACGATCAGCGCGTCCTGCCTGTCCAGATGCGGCACGATCGGGTTGGCGCGGTGGAGGTGCAGGCCGATCCGCCGCTCGTCCAGCCAGATGAGCGGCAAATGGACGACATGCATCCGATCGGGCGCAGCGACGCAGAGCAGGCCGAAGCCCGTCTGCGTCACGAAATCACGGATCGCGGCCTCATCGGTCCAGCGATAGGGCGCGCCCGGCGTCATTCGTCGCGAGAACCTCCGCGCGACCGGCGTTCGCCCTTGCGGTCCTTGCGGACCTGCTTGGCATGCTGGCGCGCGAACTTCTTTTCATCCTCGCGGGTCGGGGTCCGGTCGATCTCATCGTCGAGCAGCATGTCGCCAAGGCTGAGGTCGAAGCCCATGTCCGCGAGGCTGGCGGCGAAATGCGTCGGCGGCTCGGCCATCACATCGACCCGGCCGCCATCGGGATGATCGACGCGGATGCGGCGGGCGTGGAGATGCATCTTGCGGCTGATCGAGCCGGTCAGGAAACTATCCTTGCCGCCATATTTGCCGTCGCCCACGATCGGATGGCCGATCGCCGCCAGATGCACGCGCAACTGGTGGGTGCGGCCGGTATAGGGTTGCAGCTCGACCCAGCAGGCGCGGTTGCCCGCGCGCTCGATGATGCGATAGCGGGTGCGGGCGGGCAGGCCTTCTTCCTCATCGACATGCATCTTCTCGCCGCCGGTGCCCGGCTGCTTGGCGAGCGGCAGTTCGATCATCCCGTCGGAGATGGACGGCACGCCGATCACCAGCGCCCAATAGACTTTGCGCGCGGTGCGGCTGGAAAAGGCCTTGGCGAAATGCGCGGCGGCACGGCTGGTGCGGGCGATCAGCAGCGCGCCCGACGTGTCCTTGTCCAGCCGGTGGACCAGCTTGGGGCGCGATTCGGAATCGAACATCAGGCCGTCGAGCAGCTTGTCGACATGCTCGTCGGTCCTTGTGCCGCCCTGTGTCGACAGGCCCGGCGGCTTGTTGATGACGATCGCCTGCGCGTCGCGATGGATCACCATCTCCTGTACGAAAGCGATCTCGTCCTCGGTCAGGTCGATGACGCGGGCGCGCTTGGGCCGTTCGGCGGCAGGTGCCTTGGCTTCGGCGGGCGGTACGCGGATCATCTGCCCTTCGGCAACGCGGTCGCCCGGTGCGGCACGCGCGCCGTCTATGCGCAACTGACCGGTCCGCGACCAGCGCGACACGATGTTGAAGCCGACATCGGGCAAATGCCGCTGGAACCAGCGGTCGAGGCGGATGCCGTCATCGTCGGGCTGGACCCGATATTGCCGCACGTCGAGCGAGACGCCCTTCGCTACGCTGGGCTTGGCTGGCGTGGACGGTACGATGGCGACTTTCGCCACCGCCGCTTTGGCGGCGGGCTTGCCCGCTGGCTTCGCGCCGGATTTGAAGGGGGCCTTGAAGGCAGGCTTGCCGCCTTCGCCCTTGCGTGCGGTCGCGGCCTTGGCTCCGCCACGAGCGCGACCAGGCGCGCCCGATGGCTTGGCAAAGGATCTCGCACCGCCGCCGGGCTTGCCATCAGCGGCCTTGCCGAACCCTGACTTGCTCCCAGCGGGTTTGCCGCCAGTGGATTTGCCAGGCGCGGCAGGCTTGCGACCGCGCGGGGCGTCGCTTTTGGGTGGGGGACGACCCTTCATGCCACGATACTCCGCATCACGGTAAGGCCAAGCGCCAACGCCACGACTGCGCCGATCACCGACGCCAGCGCATAGCCCAAGGCGACGATCATCTGGCCGCGCTCGAACATCAGCAGTGTTTCGAGGCTGAAGGCGGAAAAGGTGGTGAAGCCGCCGAGCAGGCCGACGCCGAGCAGCAGCCGGATCGGTTCGCCCGCCACCGCGCTGCCGCGCGCCAGCCATCCGGCCAGCAGTCCCATGGCGAAACCGCCGATCAGATTGGCGGCAAAGGTGCCCCAGGGCCAGGTCGCGCCAGGCGTCAAATGCCCGGCGAAGCGCCCAAGCTGGTAGCGCAGCGCCGCGCCAACCGCGCCGCCGCCCATTACAAGAAAGATATTGGTCATGACTATCGCCCTATAGCGATTCCGCCAAAGGGGAAAGGTCGATGGTGAAACAGTCTTCCTGCGCCTCAAGCGCAGGAAGCGGACGCCTGTTACTTTCCGTTGTCGGCGATGATGTCCACGCCGGTCTTGCCGCCGGGCGCATCGGTGAAGAGGATGAAATAGGCGCTGCCATCGGCCTTGCGCGTGCCGCCCAGCACATGGTCGCCGCCCAATATCTTATGCTCGCCGTCGTAACCCGCGCGGCGGGCTACGGTATAATAATAGTCCATCACCCCCTGGCGTGGGGCGGGGGTAACGAAACTGGCCGCGCGCAGGGTGCAGCCGTCGGTCTCCGCGCCGGCCGCTTCGGTCAGCTGCGCGCCGGGATAGAGGGCGAAGGGGTCGGGCAGGCGCTGCGCCCATTCCATGCCATAGGCGAGTTTCTTCGAGCAATTGGCCGTGCCGCCGCGCCGCGTCGCCTGTTCGCGCGCGACGGCACCCAGCGTGACGCGCGACGCCATGGCGGTGCCTTCGCTGGCGGCAGGGGCAGAGAGCAGCTTGCCGCCCGCCTGCTTGACCGCTTGCGCCTGGGCCGCACCGGCATCGCCCGACAGCACCGGCACTGCGCCATTGGCGGGCTGGTCGGCGGGGCGCACGGCGTTGCGGTTGGACTGGCCCACCAGTTGCGGATCGACCACGATCGGGTCGGCCAGCGCGCCCTTGAGCGCGGGATCGACCGCATTGTTGGTGAGCTGCGCGTCGAGCGCGGCGAGATTGGCGTCCTTGTCGCCCTTGCCGCAGGCGGCCAGGCCAACCATAAGCGTGAGCAGGGAAACAGACCGGAAAAACGCCATTCTTCACTCCTTCGTAAACAAGGCATGAAGAACGGAGGTTAATTTTTCGTTAGGACATTTGGTGAATCGCGAAAAATTCCCCTATCGCAAGGCCAGTTTCTGCGCATTGGCCCTGTCGACCGACTTGTTCGCGCGCGGCGAAAGGATCATCTGACCATCATGCTCAATATCTTGTCCGGCTTTATCGGCCTTGTCACCCTTATCATGATGATCCCGGCGGTCTTTCCGTTTCTGGGCGCGCTCAACTGGATCTTCGTGCCCATGGCGCTGTTCGGCGCCTTTATCGGCATGTTCTCCTCGAAAAATGGTGGCCGCAATTTCTGCCTGATCGTCGCGGCGTTCGGCGCGTTGCGGCTGTTCATGGGCGGGGGGCTTATCTGACCGACGCGGACGCCAGTACACGCCGGGGATTGCTCGCGGCGCTGGGCGCTTATGGGCTTTGGGGGCTGCTGCCGATCTTCTTCCGGCTGCTGCACCATGTCGATCCGGTGGAAATCGTTACCCAGCGCATCCTCTGGTCGCTGCTGCTGATCCTGACGCTGCTGGCGCTGCGCAACGGTATCGGCCCGATGATCGCCGTGCTGCGCGATCGTCGTCTGCTGCTGGCGCTGGCTGGATCGGCAGTGATGATCGCGATCAACTGGCTGGTCTATGTCTGGGCGGTCAATGACGGCCATGTCGTGGCGACTAGCCTTGGTTATTTCCTCAATCCGTTGGTCAATGTGGCGCTGGGCGTATTGGTACTCAAGGAACGCTTGCGGCGCGGGCAGATGCTGGCGATCGGCTTTGCGGCGGTGGGAGTCGCCATCTTGGCGGCGTCCGCGATTACGACGCTGTGGATCAGCCTGACGCTGGCTTTCAGCTTCGCTTTCTATGGCCTCATCCGCAAGATGACGCCGGTAGCCCCGATGACGGGGTTGGGGGTCGAAACGCTGCTCCTTGCGCCGCTGGCGGTCGCCTATCTCGCCTGGGAGGCGAGCCATGGTCCCATCGGCTTTGGACAGGATGTATCGACCACTGCCTTGCTTATCATCGCAGGCGTAGTGACCACCGTGCCGCTGGTGCTGTTCGCCACGGCCGCGCGCAGCCTGCCCATGGCGACGCTGGGCGTGCTGCAATATCTCGCACCCACGTTGCAATTTGTCTGCGGCGTCGTGCTGTTCGGCGAGACGCTAAGCCGGGGCCAGATGCTGAGCTTCGGCCTGATCTGGGTCGGCCTCATCCTGTTCGCGACGGACAGCGTGAAGGCCGCCCGCCGCAATCGGGTCGCGACGGCTTAGGAAAATTCGGTCGCTTCGAACCGCACCGGTTCGCCCACCGCGGCATTGGCCAGCGCATCTTCCCACATCACGCGATGGCCGCGGATGATGGTGCCGACCGCCTTGCCGGTCAGGTCCATCCCCTCGAATGGCGACCAGTCGCAGCGCGAGGCGAGCCAAGCCTTGCCCACGGTCCAGCGCTTCTTGAGGTCCACCACGGTAAAGTCGGCGTCATAGCCAAGCGCGATCCGGCCTTTGCCGACCAGTCCGAACACCCGCTGCGGCCCTGACGAGGTCAGTTCGATGAAGCGGCGCAGCGTCAGCCGCCCCTCTGCCACATGGTTGAGCAGCAGCGGCACGAGCGTCTGCACGCCCGGCATGCCGCTGGGGCTGGCCGGGTAGGTCTTGGCCTTTTCCTCGATCGTGTGCGGCGCATGGTCGCTGCCCAACACGTCGGGCACGCCCTGATTGAGCCACTGCCACAGCCCGTCGCGATGCGCGGCGCTGCGGATCGGCGGGTTCATCTGCGCATAGCTGCCAAGGCGCGGATAGGCGTCCTCCGCCGCCAGCGTCAGATGCTGCGGCGTCACTTCGCATGTGGCGATATCCTTGTTCTGGCCGATATATTCCAGCTCGGCCGGCGTCGTGATGTGCAGGATGTGGATGCGCCGCCGCGCGGCACGGGCGAGCGCGATGATCCGCTTGGTCGCGATCATCGCGCTTTCATCGTCGCGCCAGACAGGGTGCGACGATGGGTCGCCCTCGACCCGATAATCCTTGCGCGCGTTCATCCGCGCCTCGTCCTCGGCATGGATGGCGACGCGGCGGGTGCCGCTGGCCAGTACGCGCGACAGGGCATCATCGTCATCGACCAGCAGGCTGCCGGTCGAGGCCCCCATGAAGATCTTGACCCCTGCCGTGCCGGGGATGCGTTCCAGTTCGCGTAATTGTTCGGCATTGTCCGCCGTCGCGCCGACATAAAAGGCATGGTCGCACCACATGCGATGCCGGGCGCGGACCAGCTTGTCATGGACGCGCGCGGCCGTGTCGGTGTTGGGATTAGTGTTGGGCATTTCGAACACGGCGGTCACCCCGCCGAGCACCGCCGCGCGGCTGCCTGATTCGAGGTCTTCCTTATGTTCGAGGCCCGGCTCGCGGAAATGCACCTGGCTGTCGATGCAGCCGGGCAATATGTCCAGCCCGCTACAGTCGATCACCTCGCCTGCATCGCCCAGGCTCGTCCCGATCGCCACGATCTTCCCTGCGCGCACGCCCACGTCCGTCTGCTCCGCGCCGCCCGGTGTATGGACGGTGCCGTTCTTGAGGATCAGGTCGAAAGTCTGGGTCATGGCGTGGTTCCGCTTGTCAAAACCCGTTCGGCCCGAACGGGTTGGTTATTCAGCGCGACTGTCCTACCTAAAGCCGATGACCGGCACCACCCTCACCGACCGCGCGCTCCTCAGAATTTCGGGCGAGGAGGCAAAGCCCTTCCTGCAAGGGCTGCTGACCCGCGACGTGCTGACGCTCAAGCCAGGGGAGGCGCGCTGGACCGGGTTGCTGACGCCGCAGGGCAAGGCGCTGTTCGACTTCCTGCTGTGGGGAGACGGCGAGGATGTGCTGATCGACTGCGAGGCTGGCCAAGCCGATGCGCTCGCCAGGCGCCTCACCCTCTATCGCCTGCGCCGCAAGGTGGTAATTGCGCGGGACGATGCGTTGGCGGTGCATTGGGCACCCGATGCGCAGGACAGGCCGCTCGACCCGCGCCTGCCCGCGCTCGGCCATCGCTGGATCGCGCCAGCGGGGGAGGGGGATGCCTCTGCCGCCTTCCGCGCGCATCGGCTGGCGATCGGCGTGTTCGAAGGGGTGAGCGAGCTGGGACAGGATCAGACGCTCTGGCTCGAAACCAATGCCGGGGAACTGCATGGCGTCGATTATGACAAGGGCTGCTATGTCGGGCAGGAAAATACCGCGCGGATGCATTATCGCGCCAAGGTGAACCGGCGGCTGGTCGCGGTGCCGCTGGCGCAGGCAGAGGAGAAGCGCCAGCGGGCTGCCTTGCCCGACCTTGGTCTGTCGATCGAACTGCGGCGGGTGGAGGATCTGGACCCCGCGCTGCTGCCGGACTGGCTGGCGCAAGCCATAGCGGCGCAGGTGGCGGAATGACCTGCCGACGCATGGGGCGGACGCTCCTTCTGGCCCTACTCGCCCTCCTCGTTACCCCAGCCATGGCCGACACGCCCTGGACGCTGGTCAAAACCTACCCGCATGACGAGACCGCCTTTACCCAGGGCCTCTTCTTCCACGACGGCGCGCTTTACGAAAGCACGGGACTGGAAGGCCGGTCGGACATCCGCAAAGTGGCGCTACGCACGGGCAAAGTGCTGGCCCGCCGTGCCGTCGATCGCCCCTATTTCGGGGAGGGCATGGTCAATTGGAATGACCGGATCGTCAGCCTGACCTGGCGGCACCGGCGCGGCTTCGTCTGGCGGCTCGATGATTTCGCGCCGATCGCCGACTTCCGCTATGAAGGCGAAGGCTGGGGCCTGACGCAGGATGGCAAGAGCCTGATCATGAGCGATGGCACCGCGCAACTGCGCTTCCTCGATCCTGACACGCTGACCGAACAGCGCCGCATCACCGTCAGCTGGAACGGTCGGGCGGTCGATCGACTGAACGAGCTGGAATATGTGCGCGGTGAAATCTGGGCGAATATCTGGTATGACACGAAGATTGCCCGGGTCGACCCCAGCAATGGCGCCGTGATCGACTGGGTCGACATATCCGCGCTGCGCAAGGCGGCGGGGGTGACGGACAGCGAAGCGGTGGCCAACGGCATCGCCTGGGACAGTAAAAGGGATCGCCTGTTCGTGACCGGCAAGAACTGGCCCAAGCTGTTCGAGATAAAGGTCGCCCGCGCAGCCGAATAGACCAGCCATGTGGTTGACAGGAAGCGGCCGAATCGCTAGTGGCGACCGATCCCGACACGCAGGTGACCGGCAGTGCTTTGCGCACTGACCGTCTTTTTTGCGTCTCGGAGGATAGTATGGATCGCGCTTTTCCGCCAGGAAAACCGGCCTTTGACGCTTTGAGATGGGGTGACGCCAATCGCCCCGTGGAGCAGGAGATTTAAGTACCATGGCACGTATTGCGGGTGTTAACATCCCGACCAACAAGCGCGTAATCATCGCGCTCACCTACATTCACGGCATTGGTCGCAAGACCGCCGTTGATATCGCCACCAAGCTCGGCATCGACCAGAGCCGTCGTATTCAGGATCTTTCGGACGCCGAAGTGCTCCAGATCCGCGAAACCATCGACGCCGACCTGACGGTCGAGGGCGATCTGCGTCGCAACACCGCGATGAACATCAAGCGCCTGATGGATCTGGCCTGCTATCGCGGCCTGCGTCATCGTAAGGGTCTGCCGGTTCGTGGCCAGCGCACGCACACCAATGCGCGCACCCGCAAGGGCAAGGCAAAGGCGATTGCCGGTAAGAAGAAGTAATCGTTGAGGGTCGCAGGCCTTTTGGCCTGACCCTCCGGCGACTTCTCCTTTTAAACGATTTCAGTAGGATAGAGCAAAATGGCACGCGAACCCCAGCGCATTAAGCGCCGTGAGCGCAAGAATATCTCGGCCGGCGTCGCGCACGTCAACGCCAGCTTCAACAACACCATGGTGACCATCACCGACGCCCAGGGCAATGCGATTTCCTGGTCCTCGGCCGGCATGATGGGGTTTAAGGGCAGCCGCAAGTCGACCCCGTACGCCGCTCAGGTGTGCGCCGAAGACGCGGGCCGCAAGGCCGCCGAACATGGCGTCCGTACCCTGGAAGTCGAAGTCAAGGGCCCTGGTTCGGGTCGTGAATCGGCTCTGCGCGCGCTGCAGGCCGTCGGCTTCCACATCACTTCGATTCGCGACGTGACGCCGATCCCGCACAATGGCGTGCGTCCGTCCAAGCGCCGCCGCGTCTAACCACGGCTGAGCGATATGGCGGGCGGCGGACGCGCCGCCCGTTACCCGTCTGCATCGGCCGCAACGTCCTGTCGGGTCCAGGATCATAAGCGTTTCGGCCACATCCCCAGGGGAATTACATGACTGTCAACATGAAGAACTGGCAGGAATTGAAGAAGCCCAACGCGCTGGAAATCAAGCCAACCAGCGACGGCAAGCGTAAGGCGACCTTCGTCGCCGAGCCACTAGAGCGCGGTTTCGGCCTGACGCTTGGCAACGCGCTACGCCGGGTTCTTCTTTCCTCGCTCCAGGGCGCGGCGGTCACCTCGATCAAGATCGAGAACGTCCTGCACGAATTTTCGTCGCTCGCTGGCGTGCGTGAGGACGTGACCGATATCGTCCTCAACATCAAGCAGGTTGCGCTGCGGATGGAAGGCGACGGGCCAAAGCGCCTGCAGCTTTCCGCCACTGGTCCCGCCGTGGTCAAGGCAGGCGACATCAGCGTCGTCGGCGATATCGAGGTGATGAACCCCGATCTGGTCATCTGCCATCTCGACCAGGGCGCCACGCTCAACATGGAACTGACGGCTGACATCGGCAAGGGCTATGTCCCCGCCGTTGCCAACCGCCCGGCCGATGCGCCGATCGGCCTCATCCCGATCGACGCGCTCTACTCGCCGGTCCGTCAGGTCGCGTATAAGGTGGACAACACCCGCGTCGGCCAGGAACTGGACTATGACAAGCTGTCGCTGACCGTCGAAACCGACGGCACCGTCACGCCGGAAGACGCGGTGGCTTTCGCTGCCCGTATCCTGCAGGACCAGCTCCAGCTGTTCGTCCACTTCGAAGACGCGCTGCCGACCGCAGCCCCCTCGCAGGGCGGCCATGCCGTCGCATCGACGTCGGACAGCGAAGGCGACACCAACCAGATCAACCGCTATCTTCTCAAGAAGGTGGACGAACTGGAACTGTCGGTCCGCTCGGCCAACTGCCTCAAGAACGACAACATCATCTATATCGGCGATCTGGTCCAGAAGACCGAAGCCGAGATGCTGCGCACCCCCAATTTCGGTCGCAAGTCGCTGAACGAAATCAAGGAAGTGCTGTCGTCCATGGGGCTGCGCCTGGGCATGGACATCCCCGGCTGGCCGCCTGAGAATATCGAGGAAATGGCCAAGAAGCTCGAACAAGAGCTGCTGGGCTAAAGAAAACTCCGTCATCCCCGCGAAAGCGGGGACCCATCTCCCAGCCTTGCGCCTGGGGATGGGTTGGGAGATGGGTTCCCGCCTGCGCGGGAATGACGAACAATGGGGCGGTCCCGTCACCGCCTGGTCTGGGGTACCTCGAACGGCCCCTTAACGAACGAAGGAAGAGATTATGCGTCATAAAATGGGTCAGCGTAAGCTGCAACGCGCCACCGGCCATCGTAACGCGCTGCTGCGCAACCTCGCCGCCTCGCTCATCAAGCATGAGCAGATCATGACTGGCACGGTCAAGGCAAAGGCGCTGCGTCCCTATGTCGAAAAGCTGATCACGCTGGCGAAGAAGGGTGGCCTGTCCAACCGTCGTCTCGCCCATGCGCGGCTTCAGGACGACACGCAGCTGATCAAGCTGTTCGAGACGCTGGCCGAACGCTATAAGGATCGCAACGGCGGCTATACCCGCGTGATCAAGGCCGGTTTCCGCGCGTCGGACGCTGCGCCGATGGCGATCATCGAGCTGGTCGACCGCGACGTCAGCGCCAAGGGTCAGGATTCCGGCCCGCTGCAGAATGAAGACGAAGACGAGCTGGAAGCAGCCTGATCCGTCAGTTCCGACTGTCGGCATGACCTGACAGTCGGACCATATTGCTTTATCAACAGGCCGTGGCTCTCAAGAGAGCTGCGGCCTGTTGGCGTTGAAGAAGACTGTGAGAGGATGCGCGCGTGTTTCGCCTGACCCTGCTGCCGCTGCTGCTGGCGGCGACGCCTGCGCTGGCCGGGCCGAATGCGGCTATCATCGATGCGGGCGCGCAGGATGGCAGCCTGCGCTACCCCGCCGCGCGACGGCTCGATCTGGTCGAGGATCATTTCGGCGTAAAGGTCGCCGACCCCTATCGCTGGCTGGAAAACGACCTGCGCGCCGATCCGGCGGTGCGCGACTGGGTGGCCCAGGAAAATGCCCTGACCCGCCGCTATATCGACGGGCTACCGGGCCGCGATGCGCTCAAGGCGCGGATGCAGGCCTTGTTGTCGCATGGTCGCTACACCGTGCCGCGCAAGGCGGGTGGCCGCTATTTCTACGGCTACAACAAGGGCCTACAAAACCAGACCCCGCTCTACGTGCGCGACGGACTGACGGGTGCGCAGCGCCTGTTGCTCGATCCCAATGACTGGGCCAAGGACGGCGCGAGCGCGCTCGCCGAATGGGCACCATCCCCCGATGGCCGCTACCTCGCTTATGCGATGCAGGAGGCGGGGAGCGACTGGCGCACCCTGCGCGTGCTGGACGTGGATAGCGGACGGACGCTGAACGAACGGGTCGAATGGGTAAAATTCTCGCAGATTGCCTGGGACGGGCGGGGCGAGGGGTTCTTCTATTCCCGCTATGCCCCTCCGGCGGACGGCGAGACATTTCGCTCTGCCAATGAGGGGCAGCAGCTTTTCTACCATCGGATCGGCACGGAGCAGGTCCAGGACCAACTTGTCTACGAAACGCCCGACCGGCCCAAGCTCAGCCATCAGGCGCAAGTGACGAGCGATGGCGGCTGGCTGGTGATCAACAGTTTCGAAGGCATCGACAGCCGACGCGAAGTCCATGTCGCCGTGCTGGACGGCGGGCCGGTCAAGCCGCGCCTGCTGGTCAAGGGACCGACGCATGACTGGCGGCTGGTCGGCAGCCGGGGGACGACACTCTACTTCATCACCAACAAAGCCGCTGCCCGATCGCGGTTGGTAACGCTCGACGCCGCACGGCCGCGCCGAGGGGCGAAGGAAGTGGTGGCGGAGCGGGCGGAAATGCTGGCGGGCGGGTCGCTGGTCGGCAACCGCCTTGTCCTCGCCTATGTCAGCGAGGCGGAGACGATTGCCGAACTGGTCGAACTGGACGGGCGCAAGGTGGCGGACGTGCCGCTGCCGGGCATGGGGACGGCGGCGGGCTTTGGCGGGCGCGATGGCGACCCGGAGACCTTCTTCAGCTTTTCCGGCTTCGTCACCCCCTCCAGCATCTATCGGTTCGACACCGCAACCATGGAAAGCAGCGTGTTCGCGCAGCCCGACCTGCCCTTCAACCCCGATGATTTCGGCATCGAACAGCGGCTCTACCCGTCCAAGGACGGCACGCCGATCCCGATCACCATCATCCGCAAAAAGGTGCTGGCCGACCGGGCGATCGCCGCGCCGACCATCCTCTATGGCTATGGCGGGTTTAACATCAGCCTGACGCCCGGCTATTCGGCGACGCGGCTCGCCTGGCTGGAGCAGGGCGGGGTCTATGCCATCGCCAATCTGCGCGGCGGCGGTGAGTTCGGCAAGGCCTGGCATGAGGCCGGGCGCGGGGCGAACAAGCAGAATGTGTTCGACGATTTCATCGCGGCGGGCGAATGGCTCAAGAGCAATGGCTATACGCCCAAGGACGGCCTGGCGATCGAAGGGCGCTCCAATGGCGGGTTGCTGGTCGGTGCCGTAGTCAACCAGCGGCCCGACCTGTTCGCCGCTGCCCTGCCTGCCGTGGGCGTGATGGACATGCTGCGTTTCGACCGCTTCACCGCCGGGCGCTATTGGGTCGATGATTATGGCTCGCCGGGCCGGGCCAAGGATTTCCCGCTCCTCTACGGCTATTCGCCCTATCACAATATATTGGGCGGCAAGGACTATCCCGCCATCCTCGTGACCACGGCCGATACGGACGACCGGGTCGTGCCTGCGCACAGCTTCAAATATGCAGCCGCCCTGCAAGCCGCAGCGGTCGGGGACCGGCCCCGGCTATTGCGGGTGGAAAATCGTGCGGGCCATGGCGCGGGCAAGCCGATCGACAAGCTGATCGACGAATATGCCGACAGCTATGCCTTTCTGGCGCATTTCACCGGACTGACGATCCAGCGAAAGCCCCAATGACGCGCCCTCAATAATCCTTCGAATAGCGAAGGTTGGCTGACGACCCGGCGTTGGTGCCAGTCTTGGACAGCAGGCTGAGCGTCTTCGACAGGGCGATTTCCAACTGGGTCGCCGTAAAGCCGCGCGAGTCCGTGATGATCTCCACATAAATATCGTTGGAGATACGCTGGCCGACCGCGAGCGATGTGCCGCGCCCCGTCTGCTCGTCGCCGCCGACGATGCCGATCCGGTCGATGCCGGTTGCGCCCTGCAGCTTGCCCATCGGATTGAGCCCTCCGCTGCCGCCGCGCAGGCCGTTCAAGGCTGCGGCCAGCTGGATCGCCTGCGTCGCCGACAGGTTGGCGACATTATCGCCGAACAGGATGCGCGACAGGATTTCATCCTGCGGCAGGCTGGGTGTCGAGATGAAGGCGATGTCGGGCTGTTGCGCGCTGCCGGTGACTTGCAGGCCCGCCGTGACCGTATCGATCCGCGTCTCCGCCTTGATCGCCAGCGTGGGGTTCATCATCGGCCCGTTGAAGGTGATGATGCCCTGCTCCAAGTCGAACTGCTTGCCGGAGAAGCTGTAACGGCCCCGCAGCACTTCCAGCTTGCCGACGACGCGCGGATTGGCGGTGGTGCCGGTGACGCGCATGTCGGTCTTCCATTCGGAATCGAGGCCCATGCCGGTCACATAGATTTCATTGTCGGCCCGCACGCGGATGTCGAGCTTCCAGTCGGCAGGCTGGGCCGCGGTCTTGCGCGCGGCCATACGCTGGTCGAGGATATCGACACCCTCGCCCTTGCGACGGACGCCCTGGAGCTGACGGATTTCCGTGCCACCCTGCCAGGCCACCTTGTAACGGGTTTCGGGCAGACTGAGATCACCCTTGATTAGGCCGCCATTGGCCGCGCTGTTGGTGATGGCCAGTGATCCGCTCACCACGCTGGTAATCGCTTCGCTGCGCGCCAAGCGTGCGCGGTCGAGCCTGACCGCGATGTTCATCGGAAATCCGCTATCCGCCGCCAGCCCTACCGTGCCGGACGCCTGCACCGTTCCGTCGCCAGCGCGCCCTGAAAAGTCGCGGATGTCGAGCCGGTCGTTGGTGAAGCGCCCGTCGAGCTTCATCTGCGTGACGCGGGTGCCGAACGTCTCATTCTCATAGGTCAGCGCGTTGGCGCGGGCGATGCCGTTGACGCGCGGGGCCGTCAGCCGCCCGCTAAAGTCCGCAGCGACGGCAAGGCCACCGGTCAACTGCTGGTCGGCGAGGCCCGCGAAGGAGAAGAGGACATCGGCCGGGCCAGAATAGCGGATGCCGCCGCCGAGCGGGGCGGACTGGAGCTGTTCGCTCCAGCTTGCGCCGGGGCCGGGGGGGGCGAGCGTCGCGACGAAGCGGCCAAGCGTCGCGCTGCCGCGCCGGATCAGCCCGCGCATGTCGCCGCCGGCGGCGGACAGTTTGCCCTCCATCGTCATCGATACGGGGTCGGATACGGCCGACAGGCTCGACCGGCGGAAATCGGCGATGGCAAGCCGCGTGGTCGCGGTCGGGAAAGCATTGCCCTGCTGCACATAGTCGAGTGCGCCCGTCATGCGACCGCCAATGCCCATGCCGGGGGCCGCCATGTTGACGATGGCGAGGTCGAAATCCTTGAAGCGCGCTTGCACCGCCGTCGTGCCGCCGAAGCGCCCGGCCAGATCGACCTTGCCCTGCGGCAAGACCAATGTCGCCGGGTCGAGGCGATAGCCGCTCGGTTCGGTGCGGATGATGGCGGGCTGGGCTAGGCGGAACGGGATGTTGCCCGCCTTGCCCTGCAACGCCACGGCGTAGAGTTCGGGGCGCAGTGCGGCATTGGCGGCGATCGAGAAGGGCACGCCGCTGGAACCGTCCGCAACCAGCTGGGCCTTGCCGCGTCCACCCTGATAATCGAGCTTCGCCCGCGCCTTGCGCACGATATAGTCGCCATAGGCGGCGTTGGCGATCTGGGCGTCGGCGGTGATGCGCGGTTGATCGGTCAGCACCATCGACGCGGTGACGATCGCGCGGCCGATCAATATCTCCGCGTCGCCCGGCAATTTGGCGTTGCTGGCGGTCGCATTGACGTTCACGCCCTGCGCCTTGCCAACCGCGGCGAGGCGGATCGCGCCGGTGATGCCGGAGCCGTTCATCGCCAGCTGGCCGGTAAAGGGACCAGCAGCGCTCTGCTGGATGCGGCCGTTCATGTCCACACCGGCGAAACGCGCACGGGTGACGTCGATGGTGAGTGGCCCTTGGGCGGTGCGGATCAGCACATTGGCGAAGAAAGGCCCATAGGGCGACCCGCCGGTGGCTTCCAGGCGATAGCCCGCCGCTTCGCCATTCAGTTTCGCGACGACGTCGGACAGTTGCACGCCGACATTGGGCCGCGATGCACGCAGCACCGCCTGCGGCCGTTCCATCGTCCCGCGCACGGTCAGCGCAAGCGGGCCATATTGGCGCGAGGAAGCGGTCGCATCGAAGGCGATCGCGCCATCCGTATCGTAACTGCCCGACCCCGATTGAATCGTGAAATTGGGCGCTGCCCCCTTGAGGCCCGCGAGCGTGAATTTGCCCTCCGGCGTCATGCCGATGCGGCCGCTGGCCACGGCATTGCCGCCCAGGAAATCGCGGACGGAGGCGTTCTCCCAGCGCGCGGTGCGCACGCCGAAGCGACCGGACAAGCCAAAGCCGCCCTTGGGGCCGGGGACCAGTTCGACATCGGTGTTGAGATTGACGATGCCGACGCCGTCGATCTTATAGTCGTTGACCCTACCTTTAAGCGCCCCGCGATAGAGGGCGTTGTCGAGATCGGCGAGGATGACCGCGGTTGCGTCGATCCGGTCACTGTCGATCTTGAGATTGTCGCTGATCAGCTTGCCGCCCGCATAGGCGAAGTCGCCCTTGACGCGCAGATTGTTCATCAGACCGCCTGCCGCAGCATTCAGGCCGGTCACGCGGCTCGCCGTGGCGTTCACGGGAATGCGGATGCGGTCGGTGTCGATCACCGCCCGCCCGCTGGCCTTCAGATTTTCGATGCCGGTTGCGTCGAACGCCAGATTTCTGGCGGTAATGTCATAGTCGATGAACGGCGTCGCCATGGGCCCGTCGAGAATGATCGAGGCGCGGACATCGCGGCCCCGCACCTTCTCCATGATCGCGCCGGGGGTCAGCAGCGCGGCGTTGATGCGCAGCGCGCTAAAACGGCTGGCGGCTAGGTCGATGACGCCTTGTGCATCGGCGGATAGAGCAGGCGAGCGCAGCGTGCCTTTGAGGTTCACACGGCGTTCGTTAAGACCCGCAAACAGATCGACATCCAGTTGCGGTGCGGTCAGGCGATCGACGGTGCCCGCCATGACGAGGCCGGGACGAACCGGACCTTTGGCGGTGAAATTGCCATTGCGCGCGGCGATGGCGACGTTGGCGAGTTCGCCGTTGGGACTGGTGGCGACGATGCGCCCGTCCCACGCCTGCCAAGTGCCCTTGCCATCCAAGGTCGCGGTCATGCCATCGGTCAGGCCCGACATGGCGGCGATGACGCCGCCCTTTGGCGCGGTCAGCGTGCCGCTCATGGCGAGGCGGTTCTGCGACGGCACGGCGTCCAGCTTCGCCTGCAACCGATCGCCGCTATCGACGATCGCATCGGCGGACAGGATCGCGCGGCCATCGGCGATGTGCGTGACGCCGTCGATGGCGATCTCGCGCTTCTGGCCGATGACGGGCCGGGCAAGGATGAACTTGCCGATCTTCATCCGATCGACGTCGATGTCGAGGTCGGGCAGGATCGGCGCGTTGGGATCAGTCGGGGTTTCGTTAAATTGGGGGCTGCGCGCCAGCACAACCAAAGGCGTTTCGAGCAGGCTGACCGAGATGTGGTTATTGATGTAACGAAACGGTTTCCACACCACATGCACGCGCGGGCTGACCGCGAACACGCCCTTGGGGTCGCGCAGGATCAGGTCGTGAATGACCATATCGCTATAGATGGACCCGTCGATCCGCCCGACCTCGATTGCCATCCCCGATTCCATCTGGAACGCGGCGATCTGCTGGATCAGGAATTTCTTGCCCGGCTGGGTGTTAAGGCCAAGCAGCAACACGCCCGTCAGCAAGACCAGTGCGACGATCAAGCCGACAACGCCGATCACGATCTTCTGCCACAAGGGGCGACCCTGGCGCACCGTGTCGATCCGGTCGGAGGTGAGGGTGTCGTCCTGCGTCATCAGAAAGCCTGCCCGATCCCGATATAGACGGCGAATTTGGATTCGCCCGGTTGCCGGTTGATCGGCATGGCGATGTCGGCGCGGAACGGACCGAAATTGGTATAGAAGCGCCCACCCAGACCCACGCCATAGCGCATGTCGGAAAATTCGGGGACCTGGCTTTCATACACCTGCCCCGCATCGACAAAGGCAACCACGCCATAATTGCCGAAGCGATAGCGGCCCTCGACCGCAAATTCATTGACGGATCGGCCGCCGATCGGGTCCGCGTTTACGTCCTTGGGTCCCAGTTCCTGGAACCCGAAGCCGCGCACTGATCCGCCGCCACCGGCATAGATGCGCCGCGATGGCGCGACATCGTCACGGGCCACGCCGTTGATGGTGCCAAGGCGCGTGCGCGCGGCGATGACCAGGCTGTCCGATACCGGGAAATAACCGCTCAAGTCGAAGGTGCTGCGCACATAGGGCGAAACATTACCCTGCAACGAGGCTTCGGGCGACACGCGCAAATTAGCGCGGAAGCCCCTTGTGGGGTTGAGCAGGTCGTTGGACCGGTCATAGCCGACCTGCACCGGCAGCGCGCCGATGAAATAAGTCAGGCGGCTATTTTCGCCGGTTGCGGCGTTAATCGTCGTCTGCTCGTTCGACAGCAGGATTTCCGCGCCATAGCTATAGGTCCAGCGCTTCTGGAAGATCGGCGTCGATTGCCGTGCCCAGGTGATGTTGAGGCCAGCGGTAAAGGCCTCATAGGCGTCATATTTCTGATGGTTGAGCAGCGCCCCGGCCTGAAACGTGCGGTCCCGCTTGCCCGCATTGGAGCGGCGGAAGGTGCCCGACACGCCCTGTTCCTGCGTGCCGGCAACCACGCTGGCGATCAGCGCGCCTTCAGGCGGAAAGAGGTTGCGGTGGGTCCAGGTGCCTTCCGCGCGAAAGCCCTGGCCGGTGCCATAGCCTGCTTCGCCAGCCAGCGTGCGCGGTGGTCCCGCCTCCTGTTCGACATGCAGGTCGACATATTCAGTTCCGTCCGGCCCGGCTTCGCCCGTGCGCACCGGATCCACGCCGACGCTGGCGAACAGGCCCGTCGCCACCAGTGCCTTGCGCAGGTCATCGACCTTGCGGCTGTCATAAAGTTGGCCTGGCTTGTAGCGGCGGATGACCTCCATATGGTCGGCGCCAAAGGCCTGCTTGTCGCCGCTCGTGGTGATCTTGCGGAATGTGCCACGCGGGCCGGTGTCGACGGGCAGGGTATAGTCGCCCGTTATGGTCGCCGGGTCGAGCAGGATGTCGCGCTCGCCCACCTTGGCAAAGGCATA
The DNA here is from genome assembly GCF_002312805.1 of Sphingobium sp. D43FB. Taxonomy (GTDB): domain Bacteria; phylum Pseudomonadota; class Alphaproteobacteria; order Sphingomonadales; family Sphingomonadaceae; genus Sphingobium. Next base: position 99,196 of record NZ_NMUA01000011.1, read on the forward strand.
GCCATTTTCCGGCAGCTTCAGCGCGACATTGGCTTCTGCACCCTCGATCGTGGTGGCGACGATATAATCGCCGGTCTTGAGCGGCAGGCTGTCCCGCACCAGTCCGGGGGGTACGGTCGATCCGGCGGTGATGACGATATCGCCGAGCGTGTAGCGTTTGCCCGGCGTCACCGAAACGACCGCCTTGAGCGTGCCGTCACCGGTCTGATCGAGGCTGGCGAGCGCGGTCGCATCATAATAGCCTTCGGAATAGAGCAGGCGCACGGCGAGCTTCTCATCCTCCTGCGCCCGCGCCTGCACCATGGCTGCGGTTTCCGCCTTGCCATCGCCATCGATCAGGGTCGATGCATCCTTGAACGCATCCTCCAGGCCGGTCTTGCCGAACCCGTCGATGCTGGTCGCATAGCGGATGTCGGGCTGCTTGGCATTGGGATCATCGTCGGACGCGGCATTGGCGGGCACGGTCACGCTGTCGAGCGGGGCCAGGGGCTGGGCGAGTTCCACCTCCTGCGCGGGTTCGGTGGCAGGCGGCAATTGTGTCGGCGCGTCGGCCTGTTGCGGCATCTGCTGGTCGATCCAGCTGTCGATGGATGGAAGAGGGGCTGCTGGGTCGGTATTTTCGACCTGCGGCAGGCGCGCTTCAAACTGATCGTCGGGCAGGATCGGTTCTTCGCTCGCTGTCGCGTCATAGGGGAGCGCAGGCACAGGGTCATTGGTCGTCTGCGCCATGAGAGGCAGGGGCGACGCGGTGACGAGGATAAGGCCCAACATGCGCCGGACATGATGTGCCTGCCGTCTGATCATGAAAATGCGATGCCCCTTCATCGCCAGCCCTGTAATTGGCCGACGAACTTCCAATACGCGCAACGGGTTGCGCCGGTTCCGCCCAAGCGACGATTAGCCGCGACGGGGGCGCTTCCCACCGGCCCAAGGCCCGTCTAGAGCAAGCGCATGACATTTGCGCTCAATATTTCGCGATCCCTGATGGGCCAGCCCTGGCGTTGGCGCGGAGAAGGCGCGGACGCGCGCGACCCCTCCTATCTGCCCGACGATCTGGTCACGCAGTTGCTGATGGCGCGCGGCTGCCCGCGCGAGGCGCTGGAGGCGCATCGCAACCCGACGATCCGCGCCTTCATGCCCGATCCCAGCCTGTTCCGCGACATGGACGCGGCGGCCGAGCGATTGGCCGATGCCGTGCAGCGTGGCGAGGATGTGCGCATCTTCGGCGACTATGATGTGGACGGCGCGACCAGCGCGGCGCTGCTGATCCGGCTGCTGCGCGATCTGGGGCTGGAGGCCAAACCCTATATCCCCGATCGCCTGATGGAGGGCTATGGCCCGTCGGGCGAGGCACTGGTGCGCCTCGCAGGCGAAGGGGCGAGCCTGATCGTCACCGTCGATTGCGGTGCGCAGGCGTTCGAGGCGCTGGCGATGGCGAAGGCGACCGGCGTCGATGTCGTGGTGGTCGATCATCATAAATGCAGCGCGGCGTTGCCCGAAGCCCTGGCGCTGGTAAACCCCAACCGGCTGGACGAGGGGGACGAAGCGGCAACGCATGGCCATCTCGCCGCCGTCGGTGTCGCTTTCTTGCTGGGCGCAGCGCTGGTGCGGCTGTTGCGCGGGCGCGGCTGGTTCGCGACGCGGGCCGAACCCGCGCTGATGGAATTGCTCGATATCGTCGCGCTCGGCACGGTGGCGGATGTGGCGCAGTTGCGCGGCCTCAACCGCGCCTTCGTCGCGCAGGGGCTCAAGGTTATGGCCAAGCGGCGCAATATCGGCCTCGCCGCGCTGATCGACGCCAGCCGCCTGACCCGCGCGCCACTCTGCCATGATTTGGGCTTTGCGCTGGGGCCGCGCATCAATGCGGGCGGGCGCGTGGGGCAGGCGGATCTCGGCGTGCGGTTGCTCACGACGCTGGACCCGGCCGAGGCGGCGCGGATCGCGGGACAGCTCGACCATTATAATGAGGAACGCCGCGCGATCGAATCGACGGTGCAGGAACAGGCCGAGGCGCTGCTCGACGCGCAGGGCAATCGCGCCGTCGCGGTGATCGCCGGGCTGGGCTGGCATCCGGGCGTCATCGGTATCGTCGCCGGGCGGATCAAGGAAAAGGCCGGCCGACCCGCCATCGTCATCGCGCTGGACGAGGATGGCGTGGGCAAGGGGTCGGGCCGGTCGATCTCCGGCGTGGATTTGGGCGCGGCGGTGATGGCGGCCAAGGATAGCGGCCTGCTGGTCGCTGGCGGGGGGCATGCCATGGCGGCCGGGCTGACCGTCGCGGCAGATAAGGTCGATGCGCTTGCCGATTTTTTGGACGACCGACTGGCAAGTGCGGTGGCGCGCGCGCGCGACGACCGGGCGTTGTTGATCGACGCGGTGCTGGCCCCGGCGGGCGTGAACCCCGAATTCGTCGCCGCGATCGAACAGGGCGGCCCCTATGGCGCAGGCTGGCCCGCCCCCCGGATCGCCGCTGGCCCCATGCGCGTGGTCAAGGCCGATGTGGTCGGCAACGGCCATCTGCGCGCCATCATGGCGGGCGCGGACGGCCGGTCGATCAAGACCATCGCCTTTCGTCAGGCCGAAAGCGACATGGGCCAGGCGATATTGGGCGCGTCCTACGACCGGCGGCTGTGGGTCGCGGGACGCGCGAAGATCGACGATTGGGGCAGCCGCCCTGCCGCCGAACTGCATCTGGACGACGCCGCCTGGGCCGACTGATCAGCTTGGGCTTTTTTGCCCGCAAAAGGGGTTGACCGCCGCGCCGTCTCCTCCTAATGCCCCCCTCACTTCGCAGCGCCGCTTCGGCGGTGCTTGTATGTGGTCCCATCGTCTAACGGTTAGGACACTGCCCTTTCACGGCAGCGATACGGGTTCGAATCCCGTTGGGATCACCACCTTCTCTACATCGAAGATGCAATAAAATGCCCGATCGGCATTTTCCTTCATGGCTACGCAGCAAGATTTCTTCCCACCGACCTCAGTCGTTGCCATCCGACACGACGCTCGCCACCATTTCGGTCTTGGCCCGATCGATGGACCATAAGCGGCCTTTCTCGACCGGATCCCAGTCGATCGCCTGACCCGGCGTGGCGATGCCGATGGTGCGGCGCAGTTCCAGGCGCGATCCGGCTTCTGGCAGCGCCAGTTCGTACATTTCCGGCCGATCATGGCCGGTCGCATAGAGGCGACCATCTTTGCTCCAGCTAAGGCCAGAGCAACTGAACGGTGCAAAGCGCGCCAGCACCTCGGCCGGGAACGTCCATGCCGCTTCCTGCCGGAAGGCGTCGTCCAGCCGCGCCAGCAGCGTGTAGCGATGATCCCGGTTCGGCTCGCCCCCCTTGCCATCATAATTGGCATAGACCGCCCACCATTTGCCATCATGCCGGTCGAGCGCGGTCAGCGAACCGGGGCCAAAGCCCAGGCTGATCGTGCGCTTGTGGCGCATCGTGCGGGTGTCGAAAATCTCGATGGCGCTGGTCTGGGGCAGCTGCGGATAATTGGACGCGGCGCAGACCAGGTCATGCCCCGCGACGGTACAACTGTTCATGTGGGGGAACAGCCGTCGCTCCCCCTGCCATTGGGCGACCCGCTTGCCGCTGGCGATGCTATATTTGCCGATCCGGTCATTGTCGATGGCATAGAGATGCGTGCCGTCCGATGCGACGCCTTGCCGCGCTTCCGGTGCCGCCATGCGCAGTATGACGGGAACGGGTGGCGGCGAAGGCATCTCGGCCATCGGTTCCGCCCCAGCCGGGACAAAGCCGAGCATCAGGCTCGCGAGGATCAGCAGGATAAAGGGCATGAGAGACTTCCGATTGCGTTGACTAGCCAGTCTAAGCCAGCATTATAACGGTTGCGTGGCAACGGTCGCAGCCATTGTGCCAGGCGACGGCGGCGCCAGGAACATCTGATGGGTGCCCGAAGGCAAGGAGACGGCGCGATAGCCATGCGATCGCGCCCAATCGATCAGCACCGCATCCAAACCGCGAGGAAAGGCCGCCGTGGGTTTGCCTTCACTGCCCGTCAGGATGATGGCGGGCGGCTTCGCATCCAGATCCGCTTCGGCAGAGAGGATAGTCGTCGCATGAAAGGCCCGCGCCTCATCGCGTGTCAGGATATGGCGCGTGCGGAACAGGAAAGGCCCGGTGACGAAGCGGCGATCGACCGGCAGCGCCGCATCCACCGCCCGTTCCGGCGACAGGGTAACGATCGACCCGGACAGGCCGGTCGAAGCCACAATGCGATCCACTGCACGCACGTCCTGCATGATCCCCTGAACCGGACTGTGGCCCGCCAGCATATTGGCCGCTGTCTTCGTCGCGGTCTGTGCCACGCCTGCGACGATGCCCAACGCGATCAGGGCGCGGCTAGCGCGACGATGCCAGAAGGGCGCGTCGGTCAGCAGCGCAAAGCGAAGGAAGAGCGCGGGCAGCAAAGGCCCCAGATATTGGACATAGATGGGTCGCGGCAGCCAGGCGGCCACCAGACCAGCGACGATCATCATATCGAGCAGCCGTTCGACCGGCATGCGTCGCCGGGTGACCACCAACGCAACGGCGACCAGCGCAATCAGGCCGCAGCCCTGCGCCAGAAAGCGGGCCAGCCGCACGAGACTCTTCGGCCCGCCGAGCATGGCGGCCTTCTCATTCCAGGCGCGCCACTCGAACGGGGCCTTCAGGCTATAGTCGATAATCCCGAACCAGGCCGCGTCGGGTGCCAGCAGGGCCAGCGCCATCGTCGGCACACCACCCAGCACGCCGCCCAGAGCGAGCAGGCCGACTCTGGCCGCGCCAAGCGTGCGCCAGTGACATAGCGCAAACAGGCCAACGGCCGCGGCCGGAAGGCCATAGCTGATTTTCGCCGACGCGGCCGCCCCCAGCAACAGCCCGGCCAGTAGCGCGGTCCACCGCGCACGGTCATTCTGGAGCAGGTTCATCAAGGCGGCCAGCCCGGCCGTCATCAGCAACACGGGCAGCGCATCGTTGCGCGCAACACTCCCGGCGAACAACAGCATATGGCTCGACAATAAAGCCACCGCCGCGATCGCCGCCGCCCGGTCCGACGCACCCGCCCGCCGCGCGGCCATCCACAGACAAACACTTGCCCCCAGCGCGAGCAGGGCATTGACAGCGCGCAGTGCCGCAAAGAGCCACCCCTCCGCGATCCACGCCAGCGGCGCGAACAACAATGGCTGCAAGGGCGTCTGGAGATAGGCGAAGTCGCGATAGGGCAGGCCGAAGCGCATCATCGCGACCGCGCCGACATATTGCCCCTCGTCATGATCGATCGGGCGGAACGCCGCCACGGTCAACATCAGGGCCGCGATCAGCAGCAGCAGGGCAATCCGCAATGGCATGGGACTTGCGCCTACCAGCCAAGTCGCGCGCGGGCCATCACCGCACGCGCCTGGTCGGCGGCGCGCAGCGAACCGGACAGGTCATCGCGCGCAAACGTCCCGCTCACCAGATTGTCCGGGTCGGTCATATGCAGCGACAGGGTAATCGGTCGCCCGCCGACCGCAGCCAGCGCATAATAGCAGCCAGCGCATAATAGACGCCGGCCTCGACCCGCACGGCGCGCGGGCCGGACACCGCCATGGCAGGCGCGCTGGTACGCGCAACCGACAGGGCCGCGCGCCAGGGACCGTCCTGCCAGACGGACCCGGCCGACAGGCTCTGTTCGCGCACGATGTCGCCGCCGGACATGCGAACCCGCGCGTCGCTGTAGCGGATCGACCATTGCCACTGCGGTGTCACCTGATGGCGCGCTTCCAGAATCGCACCATCGATCCGTGCGGAGCCGCTGTTGACCGGCACCGTGCCGCGTCCGGTAAAGCGCAACCGGTCATCGATCCGACCGCCCTGCAAGGACAGGGACAGGCCGAGCGTGGGCGCAGCGCTCCAATCGGCACGCCCCTGCACGCGGCTTTGCGTTTCCGGCTTCAGCGTCCGGCGCAGCGCCAGAAAATCATCGTGGCGCAATCCCATCGGTCCGCTCATGCCCGTTTCGCCATAGGCCCGTAATGTGTCGGCATAATCCAGGCTCAACGCCAAATCCTGCCGCGCCTGCAGGACTAACGTCGCGCGCGGCAGAAACCAGTCGTTCGCACGCAGTTTTTCGCGCCCTGGCCCCGCGGTGACATTGGCATTGCGGTTGCTGACCTTGATCCCATGCCAGCCCAGCGTGGCGGTCAGATGCTCGCTGACCAGCCGGCGATCCTGCACGCCATAGCGCACCATCCGGCTGCGCGAGAGCCTATGCGGCGCGAACGACGTCGCGTCGGTCGTTCCAAGGAATCGCCGCGCGGTCGTCTGCCAGCGGATCTGAATGTCCTGGTCACGATCATCGGCCTGGACCGGCGTTGCCGCTTCCATCCGTGGGCGGAACTGCGGAGAGGCTGGTCGGGGCGCAGTGATTGGCGACAGACCGGACGGGCGCTTCAGCGAAAAGCGGATGCCTGTTTCTACCGGCACTTCCTGCGCCTGGGCGACGGTAGAGGCAGGGATGAGCCAGAGCAACGGCCAGACGGCCCGGCTCACGATACTGCCCCCGCACGGCCCGATCGCGCCAGATCGACCCCGCTGCGCAGGCTGTAGTCGACCACATAACCGAAATGGTCGGAGAGCGGCTGGCTATCGGGTTCCGATCCGAAGGGGACATGCGCCGCGACCACTTTGAGCGGACGGTCGCCCGCACCCCGTGCGAACAGCCAATCCTTCGCCCGCGCTCTGGTAGACGTCAGGTCGCGCCGGATCGCGTCGCTGGCCCAGGCGGATTGCGCCAGCGCCCGGCGCGCGCCGTCCAGTTCCGGCGCGATGAAGCGCATGTCGGCCTGCGCGAACCGGGTGAAGAAGATATGGGCGCGCAACCGATCCTGCCCGATATTCATGTCACCGCCCAGGATCAGCGGCTGACCGGCAGGCACATGCGCCGCCACGAACTGCGTCACCAGATCGACCTGCCGGGTAAAGGCGCGCTGCGATCGGTCGATCGCTACGCCTGCGGCTTTGCGGGCGTTGAGATGCGTGTTGACGATGCTGACCGGCCGGTCGAAGCCCGGCACGCTTATATGCGCGATCAACACGCCCTTGTTGGCCAGGCAATCGAACCCGGCGCAGGCAAAGTCGGGAAAGGCCATGCGATCGATCCGGGTGATGGGATAGTCGGACAGGATTTGCAGGCCACTGCTCAACTGCTTGCCGATCGCCTCTCCGCGATCCCACCGCGCTTGCGCCAGATGCGACTGGTCCGCCCCCTGCGCCGCTGCAGTGGAACGGTGCGCTACGTCCGGCCCCTGCGCAACATGGCGATAGCCCGCGCGCGCGGCGATCTGCGCCGCCTCCGGCGTGAAGGCTTCCTGCAACAGGATGATATGCGGCTGTCGCCCCGACTGTCGCAGCAGGGCGAGCCGGTCGGCGATAGCGGTCAGCGCGGCGCGCCGATCCGACACGATCGGCCAGGGCAGTCCCTTGATATTATAGGTCATGACCGACAATCGCCCGTCGTTCGAAACGGGCTTCGCAATGCCCCATTGCGGCGCGGCCTGGTCGCCACCATGGGTCGATCCGGCGGCGGCGAGCGCGACAAGCCCTGCGAACAACACAGCGCGAAATGGTCGGTACATGGTGACGGCCCCCCGTTTGACCGGAGGATAGCGGGCCAATGAGTCGTCCCCATGTCGCTTAAGCGGCGGGGCTATTAAACTTTCGCGGCAGCACAGTCATGGAAATGACGCCGACCTGTCATGCGACAAGCCGCACCTGCGCACCTCGGCCTGGTGATCAGCGCTGTTGATCGGAAAAGCGGACGGAAGGGTTATGATCCCGCAGCGACTGGCCAGCGGTCTCCGGCATGAAGCGCAGCGCGATCAGTCCGACGACACAGGCCAGCATCATGTAGAAAGCGGGCATGAGTTCGTTGCCGGTCAGGCCAATGAGGCTGCTGCCGATGGCGGGTGCCGTGCCCCCGAAAATAGACGTCGCGACATTATAGGCGATGGCGAAGCCCGCAAAGCGGACGGACGTCGGGAACAAGGCGGGGAAGGTTGCCGAGATCGTTGCGAGTTGCGGCACATAGAGCAGGCCCAGCAGGGCAAAGCCGACCACCGCCCCGACGAAACCCGTCGCCATCAGCAGATAGGCGGGCACCACCAGCAGGAACAGGCCGATGAGCGAGAAGCGCCACAGCGGCTTGCGGCCGACCCGGTCGGACAGCGAGCCGGCGAAGGGCAGCAGGACCATCATGAAGATCATACCGATGATCGGCACTATCAACGCTTCATTGGCGGACAGGCCAAGTCGACGCTGCAGATAGGTCGGCATGTAGCTCAAGAGCGTATAGTTGACGATGTTGAGCGCGGTGACCAGCCCGCCCATCACCAGCAAGGTGCGCCAATGGCCCGTTATCAGCGCGCCGAGCGTCGGCGAGGCCGTCTTGGTCCCCTGCGCGGCCTGTTCGGCTTCCAGAAAGACCGGCGTGTCCTCCATCTTCGATCGCAGATACATGCCGACCAGACCCATGGGTCCAGCCACCATGAAGGGAACGCGCCAGCCCCAATCATACATGGCGGCGTCGCCCAGCGTCAGCGAGAAGCCAAGCATCAGCAGCGCGCCCAGCGAAAAGCCCGCCAATGTCCCGAACTCTAGGAAACTGCCGCAAAAGCCGCGTTTGTCGTCGGGCGCATATTCGGCCATGAAGGTCGCCGCACCGCCATATTCGCCGCCGGTGGAAAATCCCTGCACCATCCGCAACAGGATCAGCAGGGTCGGTGCCCAAAAGCCGATCGTCGCATAATCGGGGATCAGGCCGACGCACACGGTCGCACCCGACATCATCAATATGGTAAGCGCCAATACGGACTTGCGTCCCATCCGGTCGCCCAGCGGTCCCCAGAACAGGCCACCCAGCGGGCGCACCAGGAAGGAAATGGCGAAGGTCGCCAGCGCGAACAGCACCGCCTCCTCCGTATTGCCGGGAAACAACGCGGCGGAGATATAGGTCACGCCATAGGCATAGATGCCATAGTCGAACCATTCGGTCGCATTGCCCATGGCGGACGCACCGATCGCCCGGCGCAAGGTGGTCCGATCGACGGCAGGCTGGAGCGGGGCAGTAGGATGGGGCGCGGGCATGGATCTATCCTGAAAGGGGGAGCGGCGAACGGTCGGCCGGTTCGCCTTCGTCGGGCGCACTCTGTTCCGGGGCGTGGGGATCGAGCATCGCGGCCACGGGCGTGGTGCGGGGCAGGATCTGATAGCTTTGCTGGTCGTCGCCCGGAACTGGCAGGGACGATGCCTGACGCCAGAGGCCAAAGACCAGCGTGCCACCCGCAACGGCGGCGATGAAGAGGAACAGCCCGCTCGCACCGAACAGCGTCATCGCCGCCGCCGCGCCGGTCGGGCCCAATGCTGCGCCGATCGAATAGAGCAGCACCAGTGCGCCGCTGGCAGCGACGCGGGCGGCCGGGTCCAGCCGGTCATTGGTGTGGGCGACACAAAGCGGATAGAGCGCGAAGCTGAGGCCACCGAACAGGCCCCCCAGCGTCAACAACGGCAGTCCCATGCCATCGACCATGGTCAGCGCAAGACAGACGGCCATGGTCGCGCCGAAGCTGGTGACGATAACCCGGCGGCGATCGAACCGATCCGACAGCCGCCCCAACGGCCATTGCAGCGCGACCCCGCCCAAAATGACGATGCTCATGAAACTGGCGGTCTGGGACAGGTCCAGTCCCAGCCGCCGGACATGCACGGCGGCGAGGCCATAGAAAGCGCCCAGCATCAGCCCGGTGGTCATTGCGCCGACGAAGCCCAGCGGGGACGAAGCATAGAGTTGCCGCATCGTACAAGGGGCATTCTGCCCCGGTAGCGGCGCGGCGATGCGGGTGAGGACGACCGGGATGACGGCCAGCGAAATGAGGATGGAGGCGATCAGGAAAGGAATGGACGGAGTGCGCCCGAAATTGAGCAGAAATTGCCCCAATGCCTGCCCCGAATAGAGGGCGATCATATAGCCCGCCAAAATGCTGCCCCGCGTGTTCGGTTCGGCGCGCTCGTTCAGCCAGCTTTCCAGGCATATGAACACGCCCGCGACGCACAGCCCATCGATGAACCGCAACGATGCCCAGAACAGCACATTCTGGAACAGTGCATAAGCCAGCGTGCTGGCCGACAGCAGCGACACGAAGGCGGCAAAGGCGCGGATATGTCCGACTCGCTGTACGACAGGCGCAGCGCGCAGCGCGCCGACGGTCAGTCCGGCGAAATAGGCAGTCGCCACCGCGCCGATCATCAGCGTGCCGCTGCCCCCCCGTTCCAGCCGCAGGCTGATCAGGGTGGACAGAAAGCCGCTGCCCGCCATCAGCATGAAGATGGCGGCCAACAGGCTGCGAACCGGGAGTATCGATGACAGCATGAAGAGAAGAGCGGCTTAGGCCGCCTGACGCCCTTCGCCCTGATCGACCACATCCTCGATCAGCCGCTGGTGCAGGACACGCACGGCCGTATCGAAATTCGCGCAATCGATGATGAACTGGATGTCCACGTTGCGGATCTGATGCTGCATCGCGACCATGTCGATATCTGCCGCCGCCAGCGCGTCGAGCGCATCGGGCACCAGTCCTGGCCGCGATATGTCGCTGCCGATCACCGACACCATGGCCACAGGCTGCGCGGAGATGGCGGCATCGGGATAGAGCGATTGCAGGTCGGCCATGATCCGCTTCACCGTCGCCGCGTCGATCGACAGATAGTGGGTGATCGTGTTGGCGTTGGAGGATTTGCTGACGATCCACGCGCCATGGCGCGTGAGCGCATCGAGGATCGCGGCATCATAGCCCTTCTCCCCGACCATATCCTGCTCGAAGAACTGGAGCGCCTGCATCGATCGCACACCGGTGATGATTTCGACGCGTGGCGTGTCGGACACATAATCGCCGCAGATCAGCGTCCCTTCATCTTCGCGATCGAACGTGTTGCGGACGCGCAGCGGGATGCTGGTCTGGCGCAGGCCACGGCCCGCGCGGGGATGGATCGCCTCCATGCCCAGATTGGCGAGTTGATCGGCCACGTCATAATTGGTGCGGCCGATCTTGCGCGCGGCGGCTTCCCCGACCAGGCGGGGGTCGGCGCTCGATAGATGGAACTCCTTGTGAATGATCGCTTCGCGGGCGTGGGTCAGCACCGCGATCCGCGAGAAGGTCATTTCCGAATAGCCCCGCGCATAGCGCCGCACCATGCCTTCGCGGCATCCGGCATAGCCCGTGACGATCGGCATCGTATGGCGCAGGTCGATGGGCGCCAGCGCCTCGACGATCCGCTCGTCCAGGCTGCGCAAATCATCCTGATCCCACAGCGTCAGATCGACGAACGTCGCGTTGATCCCGCGATCGCGCAGCAACAGCGCGGTGCTGTGCGCGCTGTGCGCCTCGCCCAGCCCCGCCAGCAATTCGCGTACCGTCAGCAACTGTTCCTTGACGCAGAAGCGGCCATGGCTGCGCAACCGGCCGAGATCCGCAAGGCAATCCTGCACCGCCGCGATCCGCAGATCGACAAAGGCATTGGCCTCCTCCAGGCTGGCGGTGCGCGCGAACATCTCGCCATTGCGATCGTGCATCGCCTCGCGCACCTTGGCCATCGCCTCCAGCCAGCCGTCCGCCCCATCATCGGCGATGAAGCGGCCATAGACGCCCGGCACGCCGGATTTCTTATGTTCCAACAGCAGGTCGGTCATGCCCGCATAAGCGGATACGACGAAGATGCGGTTGTAGAGATCGTCACCGCTGCGTCCCGCGATCAGGACATTGTCGAACAGGCTGGCCGTGGCCGCCATCGATGTTCCGCCGATTTTCTCGACGCTATGCAGGCCGCTCATGCCATCACCTCCGCAACCAGATCCCCATGACGGACCCTGATCGCTTCCGCCTCTCGTGCCGCGATGAAGGACGGGCGCGGCGTCGCGGGGCCGAAGGGCGCGACCAGCTGATTGGACATGGCATTATAGACCATGAAGGCGTTGGCGCGGGGAAAGGGCGTGATATTGCCGTTCGACCCGTGCATCAGGTTGCAATCGAACAGGATGACCGTGCCCGGCTTGCCCGTCGGCGCAACGATACCATGCTTATGCGCAAGGTCGGCCAGGCTGTCCTCATCGGGGACGCCATATTCCTGCTTCTTGAGCGACATCTTATAATGGTCGTCGGGCGTTTCACCCACGCAGGTCAGAAAGCTGCGGTGCGATCCTGGGATCAGCATCAACGGGCCGTTATGTGGGGTGTTATCCGCCAGCAGAACCGACATGGACAGGGCGCGCATGCGCGGCATCCCGTCTTCCACATGCCAGGTCTCGAAATCCGAATGCCAGTAGAATTCCTTGCCCTGGAACCCCGGCTTGTAGTTCAGGCGGGACTGGTGAAGATATACTTCGTCATTCAACAGGAAGCGGGCGACGTCGGCGAGCCGGGCGTCGGCCGCCAGCCGGTGCATGACGCGGCTCTGGCTGTGAATTTCGAAGATCGAGCGGATTTCGCCGCCACCCGGTTCGGTGATCACGGTGTCGCTATCGAGCGCATCGGGATCGGCCAGCAGGGAACCAGCCTCCTGTTGCAGGAAGGCGACTTCCTGCGCGGAGAAGATATCCTCCAGCACCAGATAGCCGTCGCGCTCGAACTGCGCGGCCTGCGCTTTCGAGAGCGGTGCCGCCTCGCTCCAGTCGCTATGGACGACCGGATCGAGACGGGGCAGGAATTGCGGTTCCGCCATTTGGCGGGATGGGTAGATGTCTGTCATGGGACTCCCCCTTTCTTTATGATTTCAAGACGTCAGTTCGGCCGTGCGGACCATGTCGGCCTCTGCGGGATAGGCGCCATTCTCATCATGCACTTCGCGGCCGGTAACCGGCGGGTTGAAGACGCAGACGGTCAGGATGTCGGTTTCGGGGCGCACGATATGGCGATCATGATCGTTGAGCGCATACATGGTGCCTGCGGCCAACTGGTGGGTTTCCCCCGTGCCCAAATCCTCGATCGTGCCCTTGCCCTTGAGCACCAGCACGGCTTCGAGATGGTTTTGATAATGCATCTTCAGCTCTTTGCCGGCGTACATGGTGGTGACATGGTATGAGAAACCCATGCCGTCATCCTTGCGCAGCAGGCGGGCGCTTTCCCAGCCGTCGGATTTGACGTTATGGTCGGACTTGCGAATGTCGGTCAGTTTACGGACGATCATGCGATATCTCCTTATTCCGCCGCCACGCCAAAAGAGGCGGCAAGCGTCTCGCGCACGCTGGTTTCCAGTATGTCGAGACCGGCCGAAAGGACGGCGTCGTCGATGATGAGCGGGGCGAGCACCTTGACGATTTCGTCATGGGGGCCGCTCGTTTCGATGATGAGGCCGCGCGCGAAGCAGGCGGCGGTAATGACGGACGCAATCTCGCCCGACCCGACGTCGATGCCGCGCATCATGCCGCGCCCGCGCGTCGTCAGCCCATGTTCACGCGCCATCTTGTCGAGGCGGCTTTCCAGCAGCGTGCCGCGACGGCGCACATCGGCGGCGAAGCTGTCATTGCTCCAAAAATGGCGCAGGGCGGCCGTTGCTGTGACGAAGGCATGGTTGTTGCCGCGGAAGGTACCATTATGCTCGCCGGGCGACCATTGGTCGAGTTCGGCGCGGAACAGCGTGAGCGCAAAGGGCAGGCCCATGCCAGACAGCGACTTGGCCAGCGTGACGATGTCGGGCGTGAAACCCATATCCTCGAAGCTGAAAAAGCCACCGGTGCGGCCGCAGCCGGCCTGAATATCATCCACGATCAACAGGGCGCCATGCCGCTTGGCGATTGCGGCAATCTTGCGCAGCCAGGCCGGCGACGCGGCGTTGAGACCACCTTCGCCCTGCACGGTTTCTACCAGGATGGCGGCGGGCGCATCCAAGCCGCTGGACGGGTCCGACAGCCGCTGTTCCAAAAGGTCGGCGGTATCGACGTCGGGGCCGTGATAGCCGTCATAGGGTTCGTGGCTGACATGGCTGAGCGGCACGCCCGCACCACCGCGCTTGGCGGCATTGCCGGTGCAGGCCAGCGCGCCCAACGTCATGCCGTGGAAGCCGTTGGTGAAGGCGATCACCATTTCGCGGCCGGTAATCTTGCGCGCCAGTTTGATCGCGGCTTCCACCGCATTGGTGCCGGTTGGGCCAGTGAACATCGCGCGATAATTCAGCTTGCGCGGCTGGAGGATCACCTCCTCGAAAGTTTCCAGAAAGGCCGCCTTGGCATCGGTATGCAGGTCCAGCCCATGAGTAATCCCGTCGGCCATGATATAGTCGAGCAGCGCCTGCTTGAGGATCGGATGGTTATGCCCGTAATTCAGCGTCGAGCAGCCCGATAGAAAATCGAGATAACGCCCCCCCTGATTATCGTGCATCCACACATTCTCGGCGCGGTGAAACTGGCGCGGCATCGACCGGGCATAGCTGCGGACGATCGATTCCCGGCGCTCGTAAATGCCGGTATCGGGAATGATCTGGGTCGGTTTGGGGGTCATTGTCATGGGGGAAAGTCTCCGAATATCTATGGGCTGGCTTAGGAAGAAAGGGCGAAGGGGCCGATCGTCGCTTGCCACTCGGTTTCATGCGCGCCGGCGAAATGAGCGTCGCGCTCGAACAGCGGGGCTTTGGTCAACTCAGCGCCTAGACGCCGGGCGATCCCATCGAACAGTGCCCAGGAGGCGGCATTGTCCGGGGTTACCGTGGTGATCAGGTGCGTGACGCCAATGGCCGACGGGCGGTCCAGCAAGGCGGCGATCATGCGCTGCGCCAGCTTTTCGCCGCGAGCCTCCGCAGCGACGGCGACCTGCCAGATGAAGAAGCAACCGGGGTCGGCGGGCAGGCGATAGCCCGATACCCAGCCGACGATCTGGCCGTCGCGTTCGGCGACGATGCAGCTATCGGCGAAATGCGTGCATTGCAGCAGGTTGCAATAGGCCGAATTGCCATCGAGTGGCGGGCAGGCGGCGATCAGCGCGGTGATGGCAGGGCCGTCCTGCGCCACCGGCATGCGGAAATTCATAACTCGTCCAGTCTCATTCTCAGGGCGCGCAAAATTCCGTGGCGACAGGACCGTCGCATCGGTTTCACAATCAAATATGATTAGCCTCCCAAAGTATTTAACTATCTGGGCGAATCCCTTCGCCTCTGTTGCTGCGGCGCAATATATACATATGAAAGCGAAATTTTCAACCCTTTGGCCGCAATGCCTTCTCTGTCCGCCGTTTCAGCCTTGCATTGTCCTTCATTATATAAAGGAAAATGACATTGGCATGGCACTGCGCAAACGGATAGCTATCAGCCATGGAATCCGACCTTTCGAACCCCACTCTCCAGGCGCTTCGCCGCATTCTGCGCGCGACCGAAATCGGCAGTCGCAAGCTGGCGACGACCACAGGGCTGACGCCCTCCCAGATGCTGGTCTTGCGCGAAATTGAGGGGCGCGATCAGGCGACGCCGAGCGCCATTGCGTCCGCTTTGAAATTCAGTCAGGCGACGATCACCAAT
The DNA here is from genome assembly GCF_002312805.1 of Sphingobium sp. D43FB. GTDB lineage: Bacteria > Pseudomonadota > Alphaproteobacteria > Sphingomonadales > Sphingomonadaceae > Sphingobium. The sequence continues at coordinate 114,738 of NZ_NMUA01000011.1, forward strand.
GTCGTCGATCGGCTCGTGCTATCGGGCCTGGTAACGCGCGAACGCAGCGATCGGGACAAGCGCCAGATCATGCTCCATGCAACGGCGGCGGGACGGGATGCACTCGCCTGCGCCCCCGACTTGCTGCAGTCCCAATTCACTGACCGCTTCGCGTCACTCGCCGCCTGGGAACAAGCGATGATCCTCGCCTCGCTGGAGAAATTGAGTCTGATTCTGGGCGCGCAGGATATGGATGTGGCACCACTGCTCGACAGTGGTGCAATCGACCGGACGGAGCCGGGCTAAGCGGTGTGCTTCAATCTGATCCGGCATAGTCGATCCGACGATGCCAGAAACAGGCTGCGACCATTTTCCCCGATGCAGCAATTGGCGACGGCCTTGCCGGTGACGATGATGCCCAGCAACGTCCCATCGGGCATGCAAACATGAACGCCGCCTGGGCCGGTGGCGAATATCCTACCCTGTCGGTCGGTCTTCACGCCATCGGGCAGGCCCGGCAGGCCTTGGTCTGCCTGCGCCTGCATGTCGTGGAACAGTCGTGCCTCGCCTGGCGTCCCGCTCGCGTCGAGGGGATAGGCCAATAGATGCGGGAGCTTCCGGTCGGATAACGCCAGATAGAGCGTTCGTTCATCAGGCGACAAGGTGATGCCATTGGGCCGGAAACGGCTGCGGTCGATCAGGCTGAGGTGTCCGTCCGGTGCCAGTCGATAGACCCCATTGAAATCCAGTTCGCGCAAAGGCGAGGTATCGGCGTCCTTGAGGCCGTAAGGCGGGTCAGTGAAATAGATCGCACCGTCTGCGGCGATGACGAGGTCGTTCGGGCTGTTGAAGCGCTTGCCCTCGAACCGATCGACCAGGATGGTGCGTTCCCGCGTCTTCAGGTTGATCCGCACGATCGCACGGCTGCCACTATCCGCGACAACCAGATGGCCGTTCCGGTCGAGGCGCATCCCGTTGGCACCAGGCTCGCGAATGCCCGCCGGAACCGCCCCCTGCGCGCCTGATGGGTCGAGGAAAGGCTGCGCACCGTTCCTTGCATCCCAGCGGTAGACGATATTGCTGGGCGGATCGGAGAAAAGCAGGAAATTGCCGTCCGGCACCCATACCCCGCCTTCTGCCCAGCGATAACCTTCCGCCAGAACCTCCACCTTGGCATCCGCATCGATGATGGCGTCAAACCGAGGATCGATCCGCGTGACACTGCCGGTAGTGGTCGTCGCCTTTGTGCCGGGCACCATGCTGGTCAGCGCCAGCGCGCCCATGCCTGCCAGCCATTCACGACGATTGCCATGGATGACATCGGTCATGCCTTCAAACTCACCCGGCGGCCCTCGCGGGCGGAGCGGTAGATGGCTTCGATGACGCGCAGGTCGGCCAGGCCCTCTTCGCCGGGCACGATGACGGGCGTGCCGTTCAGCACCGCTTGCGCGAGATGGTCGAGCTGGCCTGCAAATTGCGTTTTGGGCCATGGCGGCAGAGTGCGGTCGTTGACCTTTCCGTCCCTGCGGATGCGCATCGCATGGCCGCTATAGGGGGTGGCGGGTTCCATATCGATCCACCCTTGCGTGCCGATCACGCGATAGCTGTTATGCGCCGAGCTGTAGCTGGAGACGCAGGTCGCCTCGATCCCCGACGGGAAGCGCAGCAGGAAGGTGATGCGGTCCTCCACGGTGCGGAAGCGCGGGTCGGCGCGGTCGGTCGATTCGATCGCCATGACGTCCACCGGCTCCTCACCGGTCAGATAGCGCACGGCATTGAGGCTGTAGATGCCGATATCCATCAATGATCCACCGCCCGACAGGGGCTTATCCAGCCGCCATTGGCCCGGCTGGATGGGGAAGCCATGTTCGGCGGTTATGATCCGCGTCGGCCCGACATGGCCGCCGCGCGCCAGTTCGATCGCCAGCTGATTATGGGGTTCGAAGCGCGATCGATAGCCGATCATCAGCTTTTTGCCCGCCGTTCGACAGGCCGCGATCATCGCCTCGCATTCGGCGACCGATATCGCCATCGGCTTTTCGCACATCACATGCTTGCCCGCCCGCGCCGCGCGGATCGTATATTCGGCGTGCATGCTATTGGGAAGGATGACGTAGACCGCGTCGATATCGGGATTGTCAGCGATGCGGTCGAACGTCTCATAGTTGTAGTGATGCGTCTTGGGCACGCCATATTGCGCGCCATATTGTTCCAGTTTGGCCGGGGTGCCGCTGACCAGGGCGCTGATCCGGGCATGGTCGCATCCGGCGAAGGCGGGCATGATCTGCTTGGTGGCGTAAGAACCCAGCCCGACGATCGCATAGCCGAGCTTGCGGCCGGGCGTGGCCGCCAGCGCGGGCATGCCCGCCGCTGCGATGCCAAGGCCGACCCCGGCCATTAAGGTCCGTCGCGTCACGATGCCTTCGTCCGTCATGCTCATCTCCTAAGGGTCGGTTTGCCGATTTGAGGCGAGAATAACCCATACAAATGGCAAAGCCCACCCTTTTGCTGATCAGTCCGGCCGAGAGTCGGCGCGATCGCGTGCCGGATAATCCTCCGGGGTCACCGTGCCGACATTGGGTCGATCCTCTACCTCTTCCTGCGGCTTTCCGCCACGGGTCCGGGGATCGGGATCGTCATCGCTGGGGATGACGTCGCCCATAGGACCCCGGCGGGGCATCTCTTCGCCCTGGGCGGCGGCGCGATCGCGCCCGTTTTCATTGCCTGGCATGGTCTGTCTCCAATATATTTGAGCTATTCTGCCGCGATGGTCGACGAAGGCGCGAAATCGGGTTTCAGGACGATCTTGGTCACTTCATTCTGATTGTCGTGAAACATCTTGTAGCCCTTGGGGGCATCTTCTAGGCTCATGCGATGGGAAATGAGGAAGGTCGTGTCGATCTGGCCTTCGACGATCGCGTTGAGCAGCGCGGGCATATAATGTTGCACGCTGGTCTGGCCGGTCTTGAGCGTCAGCCCCTTTTCCATGAACGCGCCCAAGGGGAATTTATCGACGAAGCCGCCATAGACGGCGGGCATCGAGACGCGGCCCCCCTTGCGACAGGCGTGGATCGCCTGGCGGATCGAATGGATGCGGTCGGTGCCCAGGAACAGCGACGCCTTGATCTGATCGACGACATTATCGACGAAGAATCCATGGGCTTCGAGGCCGACCGCGTCGATCACAGCGTCGGGACCGATGCCGCCGGTCATTTCCATCAGCGCTTCATAGGTTTTCGATTCCTCGAAATTGATCGTCTCGGCGCCGAAGCGTCTGGCCAGTTCCAGCCGGTGCGGGAAATGGTCGATGGCGATGACGCGGTGCGCGCCCATCAGGAAGGCCGATTGCACCGCGAACAGGCCAACCGGGCCGCAGCCCCAGACCGCGACCGTATCGCCGGGTTCGATGTCGGCATTTTCCGCCGCCTGCCATCCAGTGGGCAGGATGTCCGACAGGAACAGGACTTCGTCGTCGGTCAGTCCGTCGGGGACGACGATCGGGCCGACGTCGCTGAACGGTACGCGGACATATTCCGCCTGGCCACCGGCATAACCGCCGGTCAGATGGCTGTAGCCGAACAGGCCGGACATGGGCTGGCCATACATTTCCTGGCCGATGTCCTGATTGTCCGCTGGATTGCCATTGTCGCAGGCGGAATATTGATGCTTGCCGCAATGATAGCAGCTGCCACAGGCGATGGTGAAGGGGACGACGACGCGCTGGCCCTTTTTGAGCGTCGATCCGGGGCCGGTTTCGACCACTTCGCCCATGAACTCATGGCCCAGAATATCGCCCGCTTTCATGGTGGGGATATAGCCGTCATAGAGATGCAGGTCGGAGCCGCAGATGGCGGTGGACGTGATCTTGATGATCGCATCGCGCGGATTGAGGATTTCGGGATCGTCGACGGTATCGACGCGCACGTCATGTTTGCCGTGCCAGGTGAGGGCGCGCATCAGGCTTTCTCCTCTTGCAATTGCTTTTGGGTCCAGGCGGCCGTGGCGATTTCGCCGGTTTCCATCAGTTGCTTGAACCGGCGAAGGTCGCGGCGCGCCTGAATGGCGGGTTCGCGCTGGAACAGTTTGGCGACGACCTTGCCAATGATGCCAGCGGGCGGATCATAGGCGATCGTCGCGGTGACGATGGTGCCGCGGTCGCCCGCGTCGCGAAATTCGATGCGGCCGCTATTGGGCACGTCGGCACCCTCGGTCGAAGCCCAGGCGATCAGTTCGCCCTCGCGCTTGTCGGTGATGACGGCGTCCCATTCGACGGTCTTGCCCGCCGGTGCCTTGACCACCCAATGGGATCGGGTGTCGGACAGCATGTCGATGCGTTCGACATTGTCCATGAAGGCGGGCAAGTTGGTGAGGTCCGCCCAATAAGCGAACAATTCGGCACGCGGGCGATTGATGGTGACCGTTCGGCCGAGCAGCGCGTCGCCCTTGGGTTGGGGCAGTGTATCCACCTCCTGCGCGCGCACATCTTTGTCCTTGGAGGTGGTCGCGGGGGCGTCATCCTGTGCGATCGTCATGGCTGTTCTCCTGTCGTCATGTGCAGAGGGGAAGGGGCTGTCCGCCCGGACGGGCCGGGCGGACGGCGCGCGATCAGGCGTCTTCGGCTTCCAGATTGACCGAGGTTTCCGCGAGTTTGGTCATGAAGGCGTCGCTTGCGTAGATATCCTTGGTCGCGTCGCGCAGCTTCTTATTGTCGTCCTTGAGGCCGAGCGCCTTGGCGAAGGCGGCGGCGGTGCCGAACCCGGCGATGCCATAATGGGTCATGCGCTGATATTGCGCGATGATGAGGACATCGAGGACGGGGCCTTTGTCCGGCCCTTCTTCGATCACATGCTTGGTCGCTTCGGCGGCGAGGCCTTCCATGCCTTTGCAATGGTCCTTGGAGACTTTTTCATCCTGCCCGGCGATCAATTCTTTCAGGATGGCCGTGTGGCTGGCGATGCCGTCCTGGCTCTTCGTCAGCATGTCCTTGAGCGCGGCGTCACTGGCTTTGGCGGTGATTTTCTTGATGACCTTGAGCATCTGGTCATTCGCGGACCAAAGGTCTTTCAGTTCGTCGATATAGACGTCTTGCAGGCTTTCAGGGGTCGACATCGCTGTTCTCCACATCGCCGGACGGCATGTCCAACATGGGCGTGGAGCGCGTGGGGGCGAGGCGCGGTTCCTGCAAAACCGCCCAACATGATCTGGATCAATGCGTTTGTTGCAGAGGGGATCTGCGCTTTGGGCGCATCGATCGGGTAAACCGACCGGCTATGGGGGGGGGGTGGTGCGGTCGAGAAGACTCGAACTTCCACGGCCTTTCGGCCACAACGACCTCAACGTTGCGCGTCTACCAGTTCCGCCACGACCGCACACTCAAAGGGAAACCGGCAGGGCCGGCATCTGGTAGGCGGTGGCCATTAGCAAAGGCTTTTGCCCCATGCAACAACCTATCTGCATCTGCGTTATGATTGATGAGATTGGGTCCATATAATGATTGTGGGAAGGTGAGGCGCGGGATGCCGGGGGAATGGTGGATGATGTCGGGCATGACCCTGGCGGCATCGGTCGCGATGGGATTGGGACTTGGAAGCTACGTCACCAGCCCGCAGAAAACAGCCGTTCCCGCCGAGGTATGGAGCCCGGACGACGATAATTCCTACGCCGAGGCGGGGCGTGCAGCGTCGATGTTCGGAGACAGTGGCACAGGCGACCGGGGACCAGCGGTGATTCGCTGCACCGGTTGCGGCCCGACTTTGACAGAACGGCGCTTTGCCGCCGACATGGCGGGGATGGACAGTGATGGCCTGATCGAAGGCAGCAGCGACCCGCTCGTACAGGACTATCTGGCGCAGGATTATCCAGTGACCGATGGCTCGCGGATGCACGATGCGGCATCGGAAAAGCCGGTCGGACATCCACGATTGGATCGGTCGAAAGTCGCGGTGGCCGACCCTGTGGTGAAACCGGTGCCGATATCACCAGGGGCAGTGGTGCAGCCGATCATCGTGCCGACGATCGACCACAACCACCCCTGACCGCTTATTCCGCAGCAACGACTTCCGCCGCCATGTCGCTGAGCGGGTGGGCGAGGCGCGTGATCATTTCCTTCGGGCACACCTGCCAGAAATAGCGACGCCAGCGATCCCAATCATCCAATATGGTGTTCGACCATTTGCTGTCGGTCGACACCGCATGCTGGGCGATCAGCGCTTTCAGCTCCGCTTCCCAGTGCGCGCTTTCCAGCCGCTGCCAGACGATGCCTTCGGGGTTGGCGCGCGACGGGAAGCTGCCATCTTCGTCGAGGATGAAGGCCATGCCGCCGGTCATGCCCGCGCCGAAATTGGCCCCGGTCTTGCCCAGAATGACCGCCGTGCCGCCGGTCATATATTCGCAGCCATTGGCGCCGCAGCCTTCGACCACGACCTGCGCGCCCGAATTGCGGACAGCGAAGCGTTCACCGGCCTGGCCCGCCGCAAACAGCTTGCCGCTGGTCGCGCCATAAAGGACGGTGTTGCCCAAAATGGTGTTGTCCTTGCTCGTGAGCGGGCTGGAGACAGTCGTGCGCACGACGATGATGCCACCCGACAGCCCCTTGCCGACATAGTCATTGGCGTCGCCGAACACTTCAAGCGTGATGCCCTTGCACAGGAACGCGCCCAGCGACTGGCCCGCAGATCCGCGCAGCCGCACGGTCAGATGCCCGTCGGCCAGCGTCGACATACCGAACTTGTCGGTCACCGCCGAGGAGAGGCGGGTGCCGACCGCGCGATGGGTGTTGCGCACCGTATAGGTTAGCTGCATCTTCTCGCCGCGCTCGAACACTGCCTTGGCATCGCGCATCATCTGCGCGTCCAGGCTGTCGGGCACGTCGTTGCGCCATTGGGTCAGCGAAAAACGGCGCTGGTCGTCGGGTGCATCCACCTTGGCCAGGATCGGGTTGAGATCCAGGTCATCGAGATGCTCGGCCCCGCGATTGACCTGCTTGAGCAACTCCGTCCGCCCGATCACTTCGTCCAGGCTGCGGAACCCCAGCCGCGCCAGCACTTCGCGTACCTCTTCGGCGATGAAGGTCATCAGGTTGATGACCTTTTCGGGCGTGCCGGTGAACTTCTGCCGCAGTTTCTCATCCTGCACGCACACGCCGACAGGGCAGGTGTTGCTGTGGCACTGGCGCACCATGATGCAGCCCATCGCGACGAGGCTGAGCGTGCCGATGCCGAACTCTTCCGCACCCAGGATCGCCGCGATCACGATGTCGCGCCCGGTCTTGAGCCCGCCATCTGTGCGCAGCTTTACGCGGTGCCGCAACCCGTTGAGGGTCAACACCTGATTGGCTTCCGACAGGCCCATTTCCCAGGGCGTACCGGCATATTTGATGCTGGTCTGCGGGCTGGCACCTGTGCCGCCGACATGGCCCGCGATCAGGATGACATCGGCATGCGCCTTCGCCACGCCTGCCGCGACCGTGCCGATGCCCGCCTGGCTCACCAGCTTGACGCACACCCGCGCACGCGGATTGATCATCTTGCAGTCGTAGATGAGCTGGGCCAGATCCTCGATCGAATAGATGTCGTGATGCGGCGGCGGCGAGATGAGCGTCACGCCGGGCGTCGAATGGCGCAGCTTGGCGATGAACTCGGTCACCTTGAAGCCGGGCAACTGACCGCCTTCGCCGGGCTTGGCGCCCTGCGCGACCTTGATCTCGATTTCCTCGGCCGATGCCAGATATTCGGCATGGACGCCAAAACGGCCCGACGCGATCTGCTTGATCACCGAATTGGCGTTGTCGCCATTCTCATAGGGCTTGAAGCGGTTGGCATCCTCGCCGCCTTCGCCGGACACGGCCTTGGCGCCGATCCGGTTCATGGCGATCGCCAGCGTCTCATGCGCTTCGGGCGACAGCGCGCCGAGTGACATGCCGGGCGTGACGAAACGCTTGCGGATTTCGGTGGTGGCTTCCACCTCGTCGATCGGCACGGCTTCGCGGGCGAAGTTGAACTCCATCAGGTCGCGCAGATAGATGGGCGGCAAATCGCGCACGCCGCGCGAAAATTGCAGATAGGTCGAATAGCTGTCGGTCCCGACCGCGGTCTGCAACAAGTGCATCAGCTGCGCCGAATAGGCATGCGCCTCGCCACCGTCGCGCTGGCGGTAGAAGCCGCCGATCGGCAGGCGGACGACCGCGCTGTCGAAGGCCTTTTCATGTCGCAGCATCGCGCTGTAGTGGAGCGAGGCATAGCCTTCGCCCGAAATCTTCGCTGGCATGCCGGGGAAGAGATCATTGACGAGCGCGCGCGAAAGCCCGACCGCTTCGAAATTATAGCCGCCACGATAGCTGCTGATGACCGCGATGCCCATTTTGGACATGATCTTGAGCAGGCCTTCGTTGATGGCTGTGCGATAGCGTTCGAAACAGGCGTCGAGCGAGAGGTCGCCGAACAGGCCGCGCGCATGGCGATCGGCGATGCTGGCTTCGGCCAGATAGGCGTTCACCGTGGTCGCGCCGACGCCGATCAGCACCGCGAAATAATGAGTGTCGACCGCTTCGGCACAGCGCACGTTGATCGACGCATAGGAGCGCAGCCCCTTGCGCACCAGATGGGTGTGGACAGCCGCCGCCGCCAGCACGCCGGCAATGGCCGCGCGATCGGCATCGACATTTTCGTCGGTCAGGAAGATTTCAGTGCGGCCTTCGCGGACCGCCTGTTCGGCTTCCTCGCGGATGCGGGCGATTGCCGCGCGCAATTGCTCTTGGCCCCCGCTGGCGGGGAAGGTGCAGTCGATCTGCGCCACGGCCGGGCCGAAATGGGCCTTCAACCGCGCCCATTCGGCGCTGGTCAGTACCGGCGATTCCAGCACTAGCACATGGCTGTTCTGCGCATCCTGCTCCAAGATATTGTGCAGGTTGGAAAAGCGCGTTTTCAGGCTCATCACATGCCGTTCGCGCAACGGATCGATCGGCGGGTTGGTGACCTGGCTGAAATTCTGGCGGAAGAAATGGCTGATCGTGCGCGGCTTGTCGGAAATGACGGCGAGCGGCGTGTCGTCGCCCATCGATCCGATGGCTTCCTTCGAATCCTCGACCATGGGCGCCAGGATCAGTTCCAGATCCTCCAGCGTCAGATTGGCCGCCACCTGCCGCCGCGTCAGTTCCGCCTTGTCCCAGCCCGGCAGGGCCGTCGGCGCGTCGGTCAGGTCGCCGATCGCCATGAAATCCTTGATCAGCTCGCCATAGGGGCGCTCGCCCGCGATCCGGTCCTTGATCGCGGCGTCGTCATACAGCTCGCCTTCCTGCAGATCGATCGCGATCATCTGGCCCGGACCCATGCGGCCCTTGCGCACGATCGTCGTTTCGGGAACCACGACCATGCCGGTTTCCGAACCCACGATCAGCAGATTGTCGCCGGTCAGCGTGTAGCGCAGCGGACGCAGCGCATTGCGATCCACCCCGGCTACGACCCAGCGGCCATCGGTCATCGCCAGCGCAGCGGGGCCGTCCCATGGCTCCATGACGCTGGCGAGATATTCATACATGTCGGCATGGGGCCGGGGCAGTTCGGCGCTTTCGCTCTGCCAGGCTTCGGGCACCAGCATCAGCTTGGCGGTCGGCGCATCGCGGCCCGAACGGCAGATCGCTTCGAAGACCGCGTCGAGCGCGGCGGTATCGGACGCGCCCGCCGGGATCACGGGCTTGATGTCCTCCGACTGTTCGCCAAAGGCCAGCGAAGCCATCTTGATCTCGTGGCTTTTCATCCAATTCTTGTTGCCGCGGATCGTGTTGATCTCGCCATTATGGGCAAGCGTGCGGAACGGCTGGGCCAGCCACCATTGCGGGAAGGTGTTGGTCGAGTAGCGCTGATGGAAGATCGCGACGCGGCTTTCGAACCGCTCATCCTGCAGGTCGGGATAGAAGACCGACAGCGATTCCGCGAGGAACAGCCCCTTGTAGATGATCGACCGGCACGACAGCGAACAGACGTAGAAGTCGTTGATCTGCGCGGCGATGACCTGCTTCTCGATCCGGCGGCGGATGAGGTACAGATCCTTTTCGAACTCGGCCTGGTCGCGCTCTTCGGGCATCGGCCCAGCGATCATGATCTGTTCGATTTCGGGGCGCGTGCGCTGCGCTTTCTCGCCGATGACGGACACATCCACCGGCACCTGGCGCCAGCCATAGATGGTGTAGCCCGCGTCGATGATCTCGCTCTCGACGATGGTGCGGCAGGTTTCCTGCGCCGACAGATCCGTGCGCGGCAGGAAGATCATGCCGACGGCGAGGCGATTGGGCAGCGGCTTGTGGCCGGAGTCGGCAATAGCATCGTCAAAGAAGCGCACCGGCAGATCGACATGGATGCCCGCGCCATCGCCGGTCTTGCCATCGGCATCGACCGCGCCGCGATGCCACACGGCTTTCAGCGCATCGATCGCGGAGGCGACGACGCGGCGGCTGGGGCGGCCATCAGTGGCGGCGACGAGGCCAACGCCACAGGCGTCGCCTTCCAGGTCGGGATGATACATGCCCTCGGCGGCGATCCGCGCGCGTTCTTCGGGGCTTGCCATGAAGGGAGTGTCAGTCATGATCGCCATCCTATTTTTCCGTTCGGTTCGAGCTTGTCGAGAACCCCTGCGCCTCGTTCTCGACAAGCTCGAACCGAACGGGCTGGGGTGGAATGAGGGCGCTTAGGCCGCGACGCTCTCGCGGGTCTTGGCCTTTGCCTTGAGATATTTGTGCATATGTTCGGTCACATCCCGCCCATCACGGATCGCCCACACCACCAGGCTTGCGCCGCGCACGATGTCGCCGGCCGCAAACACGCCGTCGAGGCTGGTCATCATCGTCTTATGATCGACGCGCAGCGTGCCCCAGCGGGTGACCGACAAGTCGTCCGCTCCGAACAGCTTGGGCAGTTCTTCGGGGTCGTAGCCCAGCGCCTTGATGACCAGGTCGGCCTCCAACGTATGTTCGCTACCGGGATCGGGTTCGGGTGCGCGGCGGCCGGAGGCGTCGGGGGCGCCAAGACGCATCTTGGTGACCTTGACGCCGGTCACATGATCGGTGCCTTCGAACGCGATCGGCGCGGTCAGCCAGACGAATTCGACGCCTTCTTCCTCGGCATTGGCGACTTCGCGCTGTGATCCGGGCATATTGTCGCGGTCGCGGCGGTAGAGGCACATCACCGACTTGGCCCCCTGGCGGATCGCGGTGCGGACGCAGTCCATCGCGGTGTCGCCGCCGCCGATGACGACGACATTCTTGCCCGTCGCCAGCAGCGTGCCGTCTTCATGCTCCGGCACGGCGTCGCCGAAGCCGGCCTTGTTGGAGGCGGTGAGATAATCGAGCGCCTTGACCACGCCCGGCGCGCCGACGCCCGGCGCGCGGATGTCGCGCGGCTTGTAGACGCCGGTCGCGATCAGGATCGCGTCATGCTCCTCGCGCAGCGCTTCGAGCGTCGCGTCGCGGCCGACCTCGAAATTCTCATGGAAGAAGATGCCGCCATCCTTCAACCGCTGGACGCGGCGCATGACGATGTCTTTTTCCAGCTTGAAGCCGGGGATGCCATAGGTCAGCAGGCCGCCAGCGCGATCATGCCGGTCATAGACATGCACCTCATGCCCCGCCGCACGGAGATACTCCGCTGTGGTGAGACCCGCAGGCCCCGCGCCGATGACGCCGATCGACTGGCCGGTGGGCTTGCCCGCGACCAAGGGTTCGACCCAGCCTTCCTTCCAGGCGGTGTCGGTGATGTATTTTTCGACCGAGCCGATGGTGACGGCGCCATGACCGGAAAATTCGATGACGCAATTGCCCTCGCACAAGCGATCCTGCGGGCAGATGCGGCCGCAGATTTCGGGCATGGTGCTGGTCAGGTTCGACAGTTCATAGGCTTCGCGCAGGCGGCCTTCGGCGGTCAGGCGCAGCCAGTCGGGGATATGGTTGTGCAGCGGGCAATGGGTCGAGCAATAGGGGACGCCGCATTGCGAACAGCGCGACGCCTGCTCCTCCGCCTTGTCGAGAATGAAGCTGCGGCTGATTTCCAGAAAATCGTCGGCGCGGTCGTCGGCTGCGCGCTTTTCCGGGTAGGCTTGTCCCTTGCCCACGAATTTCAGCATCGGATTGTCGGCCATCGCTCGCCCCTGGCTAAAGTTTCAGCGGCGCGCATAGCATAAAAACCCGCGGAGTCACGCGGATTCTGGCATTTAGGACAGTAATACTGACTATAAAAACGCAGTTAGCGAGGTTAATTGCGAAATGATCGCAACAAACAGCGTGATAAATAGACCGTTTCGGTCCTATCTTGCGCCCAGCCAGATCAGGGCCGCAATCCCGGCGATGATTCGATACCAGGCGAAGGGGGCGAAGCCATGTTTCGACACCAGTCCCACGAACCAGCGAATGACCAGCAAGGCGACGATGAATGAGACGACAAAGCCCAGCGCGATGCTGTCCCAGCCGACCGCGGCGCTGGTGATCCGGTCGCCCTTCTTGATCAGTTCCAGCGCGGTCGCGCCCAGCATCGTCGGGATGGCGAGGAAGAAGCTGAACTCGGCCGCCGTGCGCCGTTCCACGCCCAGCATCAGCGCGCCCATGATCGTCGCGCCCGACCGGCTGACGCCGGGCACCATGGCCAGGCACTGGATGAAGCCGATCGCCAGCACGCGCACCATGGGAATATCGGCGATGCCGTGAAAACGCTGGTCCTTGACCGCGCGCTCGATCAACAGGATCGCGATGCCGCCGACGATCAAGGCCCAGGCGACGACCTGCGGCGCGCCCAGCATGATCTCGATATAGTCATGCAGCGCCAGGCCGATGACGGCCGAGGGGATAAAGGCGATCAGCAGATTGCGCAGGAAGCGCCAGCTGACCGGCTCGCGCCGCAATAGTCCCATACCCACCGCCCAGAAGGTGCGCCAATAGAGTACCACCACCGCCAGGATCGCCCCCAGCTGGATCACGACGTTGAACATCGCCCAGGTCGCGGAATCATAGCCGAGCAATTCGCTGGCGAGGATAAGATGCCCGGTGGAGGACACCGGCAGAAACTCGGTCAGCCCCTCGACGATGCCGAGCAGGATGACGGTCAGATAATGCAGGTCCATGGGTAGGCAGGCTCCAGTTTGATCCTCCCCTGCAAGGGGAGGGGGACCGCCGCGAAGCGGCGGTGGAGGGGTGTCCTGCTATCGACAGGGTGACACCCCTCCGTCAGGGCTTCGCCCTGCCACCTCCCCTTGCAGGGGAGGATTTTGTGGGTTCAGGCGCTGGCGCGACCGGCGAAGCGGCCATGTTTGCGGTAGCGGACCATCCACTTGTCGGCGACGCCGTCCATCGGCGTGGCGACGACGCCGAGCGCGTCGAGTCCCTTGGCACCCTCTGCCACGACATTGTCACGGCCGAGCATCGCCAGTTGATCGCCGGTGATCGGGCCGCCCGGCAACATCGCCAGCATTTTGGCGACGCCGTTTGGCACCTCTACCAGCGCCTTCTCGCGGCCGACCGCCTTGGCGATCCACTGGTTGATCTCGCGCATGCTTCGGACCTGCGGGCCGCCCAGCTCATAGGTCTGACCACCATGGACGCCGGGCTGCTCCGCCGCATTGGCGATGGCGTGGGCGACATCGGCAACATAGACCGGCTGGAACTTCGTCGCTGCGCCGATCACCGGGATGACCGGCAGCATGCCGATGATTTCGGCAAAGCGGTTGAGGAACTGGTCTTCCGCGCCGAAGATGATCGACGGGCGGATGATGGTCGCGGTCGGGAAGGCCGCTTTGACCGCCGCTTCGCCCGCCGCTTTGGATCGGCCATAGGCGGACGGGCTTTCCGGGTCCGCGCCGATCGCCGACATATGCACAAGCGCGGTGACGCCAGCGTCCGCCGCGGCCTTGGCGACATTGGCCGCGCCGCGATGGTGGAAGGCGTCGAAGTCGCCCTTCAATATGCCGACCAGGTTGATGACGACATCACTGCCCGCGATGGCGCGCGCCACGCTGGCGGGATTGCGGATGTCGGCGGCGATGAACTGGACTTGGCCAAGGCCCCCCAGCGGTTTGACCCGCAACGCCGTCGAGGGATCGCGCTGTGCGATCCGCACCCGCGCGCCGCGCGCCAGCAGCGCCTGTGCCACCTGGCGACCGACAAAGCCGCCGCCGCCGAACACCGTTACCAGACTGTCTTTCATCACCTGTCCCACGTCCGTTCGAAAAGGAATATGCTGGCTTTTCCCTTGCCCCAGCCGCGCGGCGCTGACAACCGCTTAGCGCGTGTTTGGAAATGCGCAAAAGGGCGCATTTCAAAGTCCGCACCGGCCCTCACCCCCACCCGGCCACCCATATGATACTGCCGTTGGGTGGCCGGGTGGGTGTGAGGGCCGGTGCGGAAGAATGCGCGAAGGCGCATTCCCAAATAAACGTCTTACCCGATCCAGCCCTGAAGATCCGCGATCATCCACAGGCCAAGGATCAGGAACAGCAGCGCTGCGCCGACCTGCAATGCGCGCATCGGGATTTTTTTCGCCAGCGCTTCGCCGAACAATACAGCCGGGACATTGGCGACCATCATGCCCAGCGTCGTGCCCATCGTCACGGCAAGCAGATTGTCGAACCGCGCGCCGAGCGCAATCGTCGCCACCTGCGTCTTGTCGCCCATCTCGACCAGGAAGAAAGCGATGAGGGTGGTCATGAACACGCCTGCGCCGGATGGTGCCTTGAGCGGTTCATCCTCGTCGATCGTGTCAGGCACCAGGGTCCAGGCGGCCATGGCGATGAAGCTGATCGCCACCGCATAGCGGAACCAGCCTTGCGTCAATATGCCAGCGATCGAATGGCCAAGCAGCGCGGCGAGGAAATGGTTGGCCAGCGTCGCGAACAGGATGCCCAAGATGATCGGCACCGGCTTTCGAAAGCGGGTGGCGAGCAACATGGCGAGCAACTGCGTCTTGTCGCCCATTTCGGCGAGCGCAACGAGGGCGGAGGAGGTGAGCAGGGCTTCCATCAGCATCTATCCGGGGCCGGGCGGAGTGAAGGACGCAATGCCACCGGCGCTCCCCGCCCGGCCGGGCATGGAACGTCGATGCCATTGGTCTCGCCTTACGCGGACATACCCGCGTCCCTCATGCCATGACCTCTCGGCCAAATATGTTGACATAAGGCCCGTCCCTATAGGTGGAACGGCTGGCTACTCCCCAGATGACGGGTCGTGCTTAGGTCAAAGACGCAATTTGTGCAAGACGCTTAGGGTTCGCCACGGCTTTGCTGCATGCGCCGCTCGGCAAACCATTGTTCCAGCATCTTGGCGGTGCAGCCGGTTGCGCCATTGGCCCCGTTGACCGAACAGCTGTTGGGCAGGTTCTGCCGTTGCACGCCCTCCATCGTCGCGACCTGGCTACCCCAGCCGGGGCCGCCCGATACGGCTGGCTTTTCGCGCAGCTTCTTGGGGATGCGATAACGCTCCGCCTCGGGCTTGCGCGCGCATACGACGATTTCGTCGCCTTCACCTTGCGGGCAGGGATCGTCGCCATAAACGAGCAGATTGATGGTGCGCTCAGGCGGCGGCTCCGCCTGCGCGAGGGCAGGCGACGAGAGCAGCGGGGTCAGCAGCAGGCCGACAAGGGGAAGCACGACATAAGGTCGCATAGGGTCAATTCCTTCATGCCCCTGTATGAACCGGGGGTGCCCAAATCCCCGGCTGGTCGGTTTTAAGACGCCGACCGATATGCGAAACCGTCAGGGTTGCGCCGGGCCGGTGCCCTGTTGCTGCGCGGCCTTTTCCTCAGCCTTCACCCGTGCCTCGATTTCTTCGCTGTCCGCATCGATCGTGGACAGGCGCTTCGCGCGCTCAGCCTCGACCAGATCCTTCCAACTGGCATTGTCGAGCGCCTGACGCTCGGCCTTGGCGAGCCGGGCGAGTTGAGCAAAACAACCGGTCGCCCCGCCGCCGCCCGATGGCGAGCAGCTTTCCGTGCCGGAGCGTCCGACATATTCCATCGAGCGTACCCGTTCGCCCCAGGCCTGGTTGCTCGGCTTGTTGGGGTCGCCGCGCAGCGGTTCGGGGATACGATAGCGTTCCGCTTCGCCCTTGCGCGCGCAGACGACGATTTCGTCGCCCTGGCTGGGCGGGCAAGCATCCTCGCCATAGACGATGACGATATTGACCTTCTCGTTATTCGGGTCGGTTACGGCGGTTGGCGCGGTCGGCTGTTGCGACATGGCGGGGACGGCGGCGGCCAGCAGCGCCAGGGCTGCAATCATCGGGGTCTTGGTCATTCGTCCGTCCTTTTCAGATGCGCTTCGACAGCGCGATGGCGGCCCGGCATCCCAGACGGATCGCGCCAGATAACAGGGGGTAGGCCGGTGCCTGTTCCGCGCCATGCGCCAGCGCGGCGTCACGATGCTCGACTTCCTCTGCCTGGAAATCCGCGATGGCCTCGGAGAGTTCCGCATCATCGGTGCCGATCTGCTCCAACTGCTCGGCATAATGGCGGTCGATCTCGGTTTCGATGGCGGCAGTGCAGGCCATGGCGGCTTTCGGGCCGATCGCGGCAGTGACGGCACCAAGCGCGAAGCCTGCGACATTCCAGATCGGCGACAAGGCCGTGGGGCGCACGCCGCGCCGGGCGATCATGGCGTCGAACGTCGCGCGATGCCGTTCCTCCTGCGCGGCCATGCCCGCGATGATGCGGGCATAGGGGTGGCGGTCGCCCATCACCGCCAACTGCCCGGCATAGATGCGGGTCGCGCCATATTCGCCTGCCTGATCGACACGCAGCATGGAGTCGCGCGCGCCATCGGGCAAGCGCTGGCCGGGACGGGGAAAGTCGTTCGATCCGCTCATGCGTGACGTCCCTTCTTGCTTAGCAGTGCCAAGATGGCGACCGCGCCACCCAGCGACAAGAGGCCATTATAGCCTGCGAGCGAGATGCCCAGCAGGCTCCATGGCGCAACGTCGCAGCGGGTGATCGGCGTCGCCATGATCTGGGTCAATATGTCCGACGCGCTGCCGCCGGTCGGGGTAGTGGAGCAGGCGGTCAGACCCTCCCACCAGCCATATTCGACCCCGGCATGAAACAGGCCGATGCCACCGCTGACCGCAATGGCCATGGCGGCGAGTGCGATGAAGGCAGCGCTGGTCCGGGGCGTCGCCTTCGTCACGAAGGCCAGCAAGGCGAGCGGGATCGCCGCTATATGCGGATAACGCTGCCACCAGCACATTTCGCACGGGTGCAGACCGCCAATATATTGGGAGGCGTAGGCGCCGCCCAACAGGGCGACGGGCAGCAACAGCGCGAGGGCGCGGGCAAGGGGGAGTCTGCTCATCACCCCCACTTAGACACGCCCGCACCTTTCGTCATGCTGAACTTGCGTGCCCAGCCAGGCGCGCGTTACTTCGCCCCCGGCTTGCGTGCCGCGACCTGCGCCTGGGCGATCGTCGCGCCTGGCGTGCTGGCAAGGCGCGCGATCGTTTTGAGCGCATAGTCGAGTTGGAAATCCTCGACGCCCTGCTTTTTCAGCTCCTCGGCCGTCATGGTGAAGCGCGGATCGTCCTTCGCATCTTCTTCCAGCGCCTTATCGTCGGTCTTGATCTCGTTGATCAGATGACGGCGCAGGTCGCTTTCGCGATATTTCGGCCGGTTCTTGTAATCGGGATCGGACAATTGCGGCACGCGGATGTCGGGCTGGATGCCGCCTTCCTGCACGCTGCGACCCGATGGCGTATAATAGCGCGCGGTGGTCAGCTTGAGCGCGCTGGTGTTGCTGAGCGGCAGCATCGTCTGCACGCTGCCCTTGCCGAAGCTGCGTTCGCCCATCACCAGGCCGCGATGCTGGTCCTGCAAGGCGCCTGCGACGATTTCGGAGGCGGAGGCCGAGCCTGCGTCCACCAACACGATCACCGGCAAGCCCTTGGCGTCGTCACCGGGCTTGGCATAATAGCGCTCGACATCGCCCTTGGCCCGGCCGCGCTGCGACACGATTTCGCCGCGTTCCAGGAAAATGTCGCTGACGGCCACCGCTTCGTCCAGCAATCCGCCCGGATTGGAGCGCATGTCGAGGACATAGCCGGTGGGCTTGTGGCCGAGCGATTTGTCGATGCTGCGGATCGCCTGGCGCACGTCGGCCCCGGTATTGGCCGAGAAGCTGACGATGTTGATGACGCCGATATTATTCTTCACTTCCCATTTGACGGGCTTCAACTGAATGATCTCGCGCGTCAGCGTCAGGTCGATCGGCTTGTCGCGGCCCGCGCGCACGATGGTCAGCTTGAGCGCGGTGCCCGGCGCACCACGCATCTTGTCGACCGCTTCGTCCAGCGTGCCGCCATAGATGAGTTGTCCATCGATATGGGTGATATAGTCGCCGGCCTTGATACCCGCGCGCCAGGCCGGGGTGTCCTGCGTCGGTGCGATGACCTTGACCGCGCCATCTTCCTGCGTGACCGACAGGCCAAGGCCGCCATAGCTGCCCTCGGTCTGGGTGCGCAGATTCTGGAAATCGCGCGCGTCGAGGAAGCTGCTGTGCGGATCGAGGCTGGCCAGCATCCCGTCGATCGCGCCCTTGATCAGCTTTTCATCGTCGACCTTTTCGACATAATCGCTGCGGACCTTCTGGAACACGTCCATGAATTCATCGAGCGCCTTGTAGCTCGATGCTTCCCCCGCCGCGAAGGTCGCGGTGGCGGCGGGAATGAGCGCAAGCGCCCCAAGCGCAAGCGCGCCATGGAGAAAGGTCGATTTCATGGGCATCCTTGATTCCGGCATCATCGTCCCGTCATAAGCCGATTCGCGTTCCGACGCAAAAGCGCGCTTCGACCAATGTCGCGCAGTATCGATGAGCGTCGGGTTAATGGGAGTTTTGTCACCCCAAGCCCACTAGCGGCACGATGTCCACCGGACGGCCGTTGCGGCGTAGTTCAATCGTCACCGTCGGGCGGCCCTGGCCGGTGATGCCGACGGGGTCGCCCTGACGCACCGTATCGCCGACCTGTGCGGTGACGCGGTGGAGGCCGGTGATCAGGGTAGTCCAGCCCTGGCCATGGTCGATGATGAGGATCTGGCCATAGCCGCGATAGGGGCCAGCAAAGGCAACGCGCCCTGCGGTCGGCGCGACGGTCTGGGCGCCGGGCTGTGTGACGAGGCTGAGGCCGCGTGATCGCACGCCGCCGTCATTCACTTCGCCCATGCCGGTCACGAGTTGGCCGATGACGGGCAGGCGGTAGGGCGGCGGCCCGCCTGCTGCGCGGGCTGTTTCGGGTGCGGGTGTGCCCGTCTGATCCGGGCGGGCGGGGCGAAGCAGCGGGCCGGGGAGGGCGGCGAGCCGTTCGCGCAGGTCGCCTGCTTCCTCCAGCCTGTCCATCAGATCGACAATGTCGCGCGCCCGTTCGCCCAGCGCCAGCGCGCGTTCGCTTTCAAGGCCTGCATTGGCGCGATAGTCGCGCGCGGCGACGCGCTTTTGTGCCTCCAGCGCGGCGAGTGCCGCCTGGCGTTCGCGGCGGTCGGCCTGCGCCTGGGTCAGCGCACCGGCGGCCTGCTGCGCGGTCGCGCGCAGGGCGCGACTGCGGGCAAGTTCGGCGCGCAGCCCGGCTGTGCGTTGCTGGATGACCGGCAAGATCTGCCCCAGCACTGCGCGCATATGGACCGCGTCGGTCACCGATCCGGGCTGCACCAGCGCCAGCGCCAGCGGGCGGCGGGCCATCATCTGCAGTGCGGCGGTCAGGCGCACAACCGGCTCCTGCCGCGCCGCCAGCCGCGCCGCCTGGGCACGCTGCATGCGGGCGATGATGGCGATGCGGGCCTGTGCCGCTTGAATATCGGCCTCGGCCTGCTGGATACGCGCGGCGGTGGCGGCGGCGCGGCGGCGCGCCTGCTCGGCGTCGTCGCGCGCCGCGCTGGCCTGTTGCTCCAGCCGGGCGGAGCGATCGCGCGCTTCGTCGGACTGGCGGCGGGCGGCCTTGAGCGCGGCCTGTTCCTGCGCCAGCGTGGTGCCTGCAGTGCCGGGCAGAATGATCGCGGCATCGTCGGCCGCGGGCAAGCGCGTGGCGGCCAGCGCTACAAGGGCGAGCAGCCCGCCGGTGATGATCGCCCCCCGTTTCACGCCGCTACCCTTCGCGATGATAGGGGTGGTTGGCAAGGATGGAGCAGGCGCGCCACAATTGTTCGGCCAGCATCGCGCGGGCCATCATATGCGGCCAGGTCATCGCGCCGAATGCGATCAGCAGGTCGGCATTGGCCCGGTCGGCGTCGTCGAATCCATCCGCCGCGCCGATCAGGAAGCGGCATTCGCGGGTGCCCGCGTCGCGCCAGCCTTCCAGCCGCCGGGCGAACTCCATCGAGCCAAGCTGCCGCCCTTTTTCATCGAGCATCACCGTTACAGTGCCGGGCGCGGCAGGCGGCAGCTTGCCGCCCCGGTCGGGCATTTCGGTGATCTTGTGCGGCATGGTCAACCGCCTGGCATAGCGGTCGACCAGATCGGCTTCGGGCGTTCGCCCTATTTTCCCGCGCGCGATGATGTGGAGGAGCATGGCGCTCCTCCTAGTCCGTCGTCACTCGGCTGTCGAAGGGTTCAGGCTGTCCCTGCAACCGGTGCATCGACAAAGCCCCACATGCGTTCCAGATTGTAGAAGCTGCGCACTTCGGGCTTGAAGAGATGGACGATCACGTCGCCCGCGTCGATCAGCACCCAGTCGGCGACCGGCAGCCCTTCGACCCGTGCCGAACGGCCGGTTTCCTTCTTGATCCGTTCGGCCAGATGCTGGGCGATCGCCGCGACCTGACGCGACGAACGGCCGCTCGCGATCACCATATAATCGGCGATGCTGCTCTTGCCTTCCAGGGGGATGGAGATGGTTTCCTGCGCCTGGTCGTCGTCGAGCGACTGCATGACGAGGGCGTGCAGGGCGGCCACGCTATCGGCCGATGCGGCCGTGTCGTTGGCGGGGTGGGGTCTGGTCAAAAAGGCTCCATTCTAGATCACTAACCGGCGCGTGAGCGGATCTCGCGCACACGATGTTTCATATTCGCGATGCCAGAGGGGGTCCGCCTGCCGAAGCAGGGTCGCCGATCTTGGATCAGGGCGAAAGCGCAAAAGCACGAGCGCCGGTGGTCTCCAATTCGTCCAGTCTGCACTCTGGCGCGGGGACCGGACGAAGCGCCGCAGCCAGCTCATGGCCGCAGAGCCATAGGCAGCGCTATCATAGCCTGGACGGGCGATTACGGCAATGGGCATTTGCCGGGCGATGCCGCGCCAGTCGCGCCAATCGCCAAATTGCGCCAGATTATCGGCCCCCATCAGCCAGATGAAGCGGTTTTTGGGGTAGCGGCGAGTGACGGCGCGCAACGTGTCGATGGTGTAGCGGGTGCCAAGCCGCGCCTCGATCGAGGTTGCGCGAATCGGTGCGCGGCGGGCGATCTGCTGGGCGTGGGCCAGCCGGGCGGGGAGGGGGGCCATGCCCGCGCGCGGCTTGAGCGGATTGCCAGGCGAAACGAGCCACCAGACTTCGTCCAGGCCAAGCGCCTTGGCCGCGAACAGCGATATGGCGCGATGGCCGCCATGGGCGGGATTGAAGGAGCCGCCTAGCAGGCCGATCTTTGTCATGGCTCTTGCCATGCCAGCGGAGAAGCAGGGGGGCAAGAGACGGGCAGCGCGCCTTAGCAGCTGAGCGCCGCCTTATGCGGCATGGGATAGGGGATGCGATCCAGTTTGGCGATGAGGTCGGCAAAGGGATGATCGGCTTCAACCTGTCTCGGCCGACGTGGCATGTCCGGTTCGACAGGCACCGCGCGCGACGGCGGCGCACGCCTAAAGATCAATCGCTTCCACATGGATAGTCTCCGACCCTTGTCTCTCAACCCTTACGGCTTTGATTTTCAAGGCTTCATGAAAGAGACGCAGGCGGAGGGTGGTTGGTTCCGTGGCGCTATTCCGCTGCGTCGGGCAGGGCGCGCAGCGCTTCGGGTGATGCGGGCTCGCGGACCAGCGCCTCGACCGGGCCAAGCTCGTCCAATTCCTTGCCGCCGGTCTCGATATTGAGGTCGCGCAGTTTACGGCCCGTCACCAGCACCCGACCCTCGAAACTGCCGACGAAGGCGTTATAATCCCCGACCGCGCCATGGAGCCGATTGCCCAACTTCTTGAGCGATCCTGCGGCGGCGGCGAGGCGTTCGTAAAGCTGCTTGCCCAGTTCGGCGACTTCGCGCGCCTGATCCTGCAATTTCGCTTGCCGCCATTGGCTTGCAAGCGTCCGGGCGAGCGGCAGGAAGGTGGACGGGCCGCAGATGATGACGCGATTGCGCGCGGCGCGCTCCCAAAGGTCCATGTCCGCTTCAAGCGCGGCGGTGACGAAATTGTCCCCCGGCACATACATGATGACGAAGTCGGGCGCTTTGTCGAACTGTTCCCAATAAGCCTTGCGCCCCAGTGCGTCGGCATGGGTTCGCATCGCGCGGGCATGGTCAGCCATATGGGCGTCGCGCAGCGCCGAATCGACCTGATCGACAGCGTTCAGATAGGCGACGAGCGAGCATTTGACGTCGACCACCATCTGCTGGTCGCCGGGCAGGTTGATGATGAAGTCGGGCCGCAACCGGCCGTCTTCCACCGTGACCGACACTTCCTCGCTGAAATCGACATGGGCCGACAGGCCAGCGGCCTCGATCAGATTCTTGAACTGCTGTTCGCCCCAGCGGCCGCGCGTCTTGGGCGCAGCGCGCAGCGCGTTGACCAGCTTGGCGGTCTCTTCGCGCACCTGCCCTTGGCCCAAATGCACCTGTTGTACCGCTTCGCGCAGTTCGGCGTAGCTGCCGACACGGTCCTTCTCGACCCGCTGCAATCCCTCCTCATAACGTTTGAGCGTGGTTTCGACGGGCGAGAGCAGCGTCTTCAATTGCGCCTCGCTCTTCTCGTTCGCCTGCGCAAAACGTTGATCGGCGCGGTCGAGAAACGTCTTTTGCGCTTCACCCAGCAGCTTGCCGCCAATCTCGCTGAACTGGGCGGAAAGCTGTTCCTTGGCGTCCTTGAGCGCGGCAATCTGCGCTTCGAAGGCTTCGGTGCGCGCCTGCGTGTCGGACTGGAGCGCCGCGAGTTCGCGCAGCGCCGCCTCGCGCTCGGCCTGCGCTGCCTCGAACCGCTGCTGCGCGCTGGCCTGGATCGCGTCGATCCGCTGCGCCGACGCGACCTGCGCGGCGTCGAGCCGGGCGATCTGTGCATGGGCCTGCGTCACCCTCTCCTGCTCTACCGCCAGTTCGGCAATCGCGCCATTGCGCTGCGTGCTGGCCAGTTCGAGCCGCGCGGCAAGGTCCGCCTTCTCCGCCGCCAACGGTGCCAGCATCCGCCCGCGCAACAGCCACCCCGCCGCCAGCCCGACAAGCAGCGCGACCAGAATCAGGAGGGCGGAAAGGCTGTCCATAAATTTCCCTTTGCAGAACGAAAAGGGAACTTAGCGGGGGGAAGGGGTGGGGGCAAGGGGTGATGGGGGGGAGCCAGCTTTGGCTACCAGCGAGGTGTTGGATTAATTCTTTCGTAGAAGCTTCTTCTTATGATCGCGACAGTGTCAACCCAGCAGGATTTTGCAATATGATTTTGGATATCGCGGCGAGGTATGCCTGGCTAGCGGTGCCGAGTCTTTTAGCTTTGACGCTCTGCATAGCGGTCGAGCTGATCTCCCAGCGAGAGCGATACACGCTCGCCGACCGCTTTCCCGGTGTTTTGTTTGTCCTTCTTCTTCCTGTACTCGCCGGGATCATATTGCCGCCGCTTATGGCTCTGTGGAATATGCTCGACGTATCGCCTATTTTGGACCTGACTGGGCTTTCCCGTCCACTTCAGGTCGTCGTGCTGATTTTGATGTACGATTTCGCGAATTATTGGGAACATAGATTTGAACATCGGTTCATTTGGTCCATTCACGCAGTGCACCATTCGCCGACCGAACTGCACGGGGCTAACGCTTACGGCCACCCTCTTCAGGCGATTAGCCAATTTCTGTTTAAGGCGGTGCCATTCAGCCTCCTGGGCTTAGATTCGGTCGCCATGCCGGTGCTCGCCATGCTGGCTATCTCCTTTTGGACGTTTTTTGTGCATTCTCCCACGCGTGTCCATTTAGGACCGCTGCGATGGATCGTTGTGGATGGCCGCTTCCATCGTATTCATCACAGCATGGAGGAGAGGCATTTCGACCACAACTTTGCGCCGATTTTCACGATATGGGATCAGTTGTTCGGTACGGCCTATTTCCCGAGCGAGCAAGAGCACCCCGATGTGGGGCTCAAGGGTGTTTCTCCTCCGCGAACGATCTTCGATTATCTTGGGAAACCGGTACAAATCTGGCGGCAAAGGCGCGCCTCGGTGCGGGCGCGGCAGGACTTGCAGCTTAGGAAGCTGCGATAGACATCGGGCGTTCGCCCCCAATTCTTACATGCCTCTTACATGGCGCGCACAAACGGAAACGGGCAGCTTTCGCTGCCCGTGCAACCCATTGTACATGCTCGAAAATCTTGGTCGGGACGAGAGGATTCGAACCTCCGACCCCCACACCCCCAGTATGGGACAAGTAAATCCTTAGTTGCCGGTAGTTGCACGCAATGACCTGTAAATGCTCATTAAGATGAAAAATTGAATTACTTGCAAGCCGGTGGCCGCATGTCGTAGCACGTATTTACGTGTTAGAAACTTGCTAGACGAGGTTTGTCATGGTGAAACTCACAAAAAGCTTCATTGATAAGGTGAAGCCTCCAGTATCTGCGTATGAAATGCACTGGGATGACGCGGTGCGCGGATATGGATTGCGCGTCACCTCGACGGGCAAGCGGGTGTTCATGGTCATGGGTCGGGTGAAGGGGAAGCAAGTCCAATTCACCATCGGCAATTACGGCACCTATACGGAGGACACGGCGCGCAAGAAGGCGCAGAAGGTGTTGCAGCAGATGCGGGACGGCATCGACCCCCGTGACGCGCAGAAGGAGGACGCCGCTACCAAGGTGACATTGCGCGAGGTGGCGGACGCATATTTCTACGAGCGGCCCGGCATGTTGCGGGAAACGACCATTGTGGAGAAGAACCGCCACGTTGAGCAGGTGTTCGCCGCATGGAAGGACAAGCCCATCGCGTCCATCACCGAGGCGGACGTGCGGAAGCGCTATACCGAGATGGCGACCAAGGGGCTGCGCGGCACCCCGGCACCGGGTCAGGCGCAGATTGCCATGACGACGCTTTCCGTCCTGATTAACTTCGCCATGCGCCGGTATAAGCGCGCTGACGGGACGCCGCTCCTTACCCATAACCCGGTCGCCGCAATGAAAGGTGACTGGCCGGGGTTCAAGGCGCGCACCCGCGACATTGACGAGAAGCATGTCGGCGCAGCGTGGAACCTGCTCACGGAAATGCGGGCACATCCCAAGAATCAAGACGCTCTTGCCGGTATCGACCTTGTGCGATTTTTGATGCTCACAGGTTGCCGCAGGTCAGAGGCGGCAAGCCTTGAGTGGCGTAACGTCAATCTGGATGAAGCATGGTTCCACCTGCCAAACACCAAGAACGGCAATCCGGTTTGGCTCCCGCTGTCGTCGCAGGCGGTTGAACTGCTCCGGGCACGGAAGCCCAAGGACGATGACAACGATGCCAGCCCCTATTGCTTCCCATCACGCGGGAAGGGCGGCTTTGTCACCGACACCCGTGCCCCGCTGGAGCGCATCGCCAAGCTAATCGACCAGCCCATTTCGGCTCACGATTTGCGACGCACTTATGTTTCGACGGGCGCGGCAACGCTGGACATCGACCTCTACAAGATGGAATTGCTGACCAACCATAGGCCGCAGTCGATCACATTGAAGCACTATGCCCGCACGCAGAAGCTTCAGTATCTGCTGCCATTTACCCAGCAAATCAGCGATTGGATTGAGCAGCAGGCGGCGAAGGCGAGCGGCGCAAACGTGGTGGCTCTCCGTGCGTGATGCACCGTATTTCGCCGCTGCGCCGGGGCTACAGCGCTGGCGCCATTGCGCCGCCGGGTAGGGGTGGGTGGCACCACGATCGCCCCTGTAGCGGCCCCTATGCGAAGGTCGGGTAGCCAGCCCCGCAAAATCGCGCATTTCCGGCAAAATCGGTCGAGAGGGCTACTTGTGGTATCACCCCTCCCTCGGTTTTGAAGATCAAAAATTCTGCGAGTGTTCCAAGATGGAACATGGCAATAAGCATGTGCTTATGCGTAATAAATAGTGCTTGCACGCGCGGCAGCGTGCAGCATAAGGTAACTTTCATAGCTAATCCATAGTTGGATAAGCACCAGCCGCTTCCGGTTCATCTTTGATGGACTGTTACCGAACCCACCGCTTTGCGGTCGCGGCTGGCAATATACCCGATTTAATAGTCGGTCTTGTGATGAGGCTCGACTATGACGAATATGTCTTTCGACCAGCTCTGTGAGCTGTTCAATTACGTCCCCAAGGGACGGCCCCTCGACCCTAAAGAAACGGCTGAGATTCTCGCGCTGTCGGTTGACACGCTGGAGGGCTACCGCACGCGCGGCGTTCCGCTGCGCCATTTCAGCCCGCCCGGTTCGCGTATCATCCGTTATGCGGAGCGCGACGTTCTCGCGTGGCTGGCGGCAGGTGCCCGTTACAGCACCAGCGAACAGGCGGCAGCCTGACCCCTCCCGACCTTTCCGTCATGAAAACGGCAGGGCGCGAACCCTGCCGCTGGAGTATCGAATGAACACCAGCAATTTACACGGCCTTCACGAAGGTCGTCCAGCCCCGGCGCATTTTTGGCAATTTTGGTGGCCGCGTAAATCTTGGCCCGATGTTGATGGCGACGGGCTGGAATCCCCTCATACCCGGAGGGGCGCATTCAATGTCTGACTCGGTGATGAGCGTCATGCAGGCGCAGCGCCGTTGGTTGGTCGCCAGCCCAGACAAGGTGCCGCACTATATCAATGGTCAGAAGCGGCATGGCGTGCTGGACAGTCCAGACGACCTTGCCCAGCTAGCCAGCTACGATGAGGCGAAGGGCACGCTTGCCGCCCACCCCGGTTGGCACCTTGGCTTCGCACTTGGACCGGACGGGACTGGCGGGCATTGGCAGGGTATCGACTTTGACCATGTGCAGGAAAAGGGGCTTGCCGACCTAGCGAACACCGTCCCCGGATATGTTGAGAGGAGCCCCAGTGGGAGCGGCGCTCATGCAATTGGATATGGACGGCACTTCGTCACGCTAGGTTCCAACGGCACGGGCATTGAGGCTTATGCCGCTGGGCGATATTTCACCGTCACAGAATGGCCCATTCGAGACGGTGGGCTAGTCTGCCTTGCGGGGCATGTCGAACAGGTGCTTGCGCCCCGTCACGGCATTGGGCGCACCGCGTCTGCCAGCACGGAGCAGGTCTGCGTCGATGCCAAGGTGGTAACGGAACTTCGCTCAGCGCTGTTCCATATGCGCGCCGACGAATATGACGTTTGGTATCGCATGGGGTTGGCTCTGAAGGAGCTTGGCGACACCGGGCGAGGCCTCTGGTTGCAGTGGTCTGCCACCTCCGAAAAGTTCGACCCGAAGAAGGCGGAGCGGAAGTGGGCCGGTTTTGAGCCACGCGACACCGGCTACCGAGCGGTCTTTGCGGAGGCGCAGAAACACGGGTGGGTGAACCCCGCCAGCAATGCGGCGCAGCCCGATACCGTCACAATCGACCTCGGATCCCCGTCTCCTGCACGCAAGCTCGTTGGACGCTCGCTCGCTGGGGTCGCCGCGCGGTCCATTGAATGGCTTTGGGTTGGCTGGATTCCCAAGGGCTATATCACGCTGTTCGCTGGCGAAACCGGGGCGGGCAAGTCCACGGTCATTGGCGATATTACCGCCCGCATTACCACCGGCAAGCCTTGGCCCGGTGAGTATGAGTGCCCGGACGCATGGCGGAAACCGGAACGGGTGTTGTGGCTTGGCAGCGAGGACAGCATCGAGGAAATGACGGTCCCGCGCCTGATGGCGTGCGGTGCCAACCTTGAGAATGTGATTGAGATTCAGGGTGTGACTCAACAGGGGAAGCGCAACACCTTCTCCATGCAGGACGACTTGGAAGCGGTTAGCGAATGGCTCCGGTCGGCACGGGCGGAAGGGTTGCCGTTCGCCATGCTCGTCATTGACCCGGTGACCAGCTACCTGCCGGGGCAGAAGCTGCGGAAGGTGGACCTCTCCGATGCTGGGCAGCTTCGCACAATCCTCGAACCTTGGTTGCGCCTGGCGCAAGAACATAACATCGCTATCGTTTGCGTGACGCATTTCGCAAAAGATACCAGCCGCGCCATGTTGCACCGCGTCATGGGTTCAGCGGCGTTCGCGCAGACCTGTCGCAGCCTGTGCGCGGTCATCGAGCCTCCCGCGACCGAGGAATACGAACCGGGTCCGCACGAGAAGGCGATGATCCAAGTGAAGGTGAACCTGCCCGAGCATCCGGGTGGTGCGTGGAAGTTCAGCACCGAGAAGGTGACGGTGGGCACCGACGAACGAAACGGCAAGCCCATCACGGCCACTCGCCCAAGTTGGGATGAACTGGATACGGCGCTGACGCCGAAGACCGCCGTGGGGCCTGCACGCGGTCCCAAGAGTAGGCAGGAACCCCAATTCGCAATGTGGCTGAAGGGCCTGTTCGCCAACAAGCCTGCGGGCACATGGCTAACCGTCGACGAAGTGAAGTGGACCGCCGTGCGCGAGGGCGTCGTGTCGGAGAGTTGGTGGAACAAGCACAGCGCAGACCATCTAGACAAGCAAAACCCGGATGGAACTTGGAGGTGCCGACCGAAAGAGCCTCCTGCACAAAAGGGGTAAAGTGGGGGGGGGGGGTATAGTGGGGAAACTGGGGTGAGTGAGCAAAACCAAGCCCTTAGGCCACCACCGACCCCACTTCCCCGAGTTTACCACCCGACCTGCGCGCCCCTGCATACGCGCCCGCCCGTAGCCTGCCCGCGCCACCGCATCGCATCATGTTGTAAGGAGAATGAAAGTGACTAACGAAAATAGGTATCATTACCCGGTTGAACCGGGCCAGTTCCTGACCATGCTCAACCGTGTTGGCCAGCTTGGGCAATGGTATGTGCGCCATTCCCCGTCTTGGAATTTGAGCATTACCTCATTCAGCCTGTCTCCCGGTGCTGGGAATCTTCCTAACGAGGCATCGCTGTTCTTCGTGGAGGGCGAACTGCCCGCCGTGAAGCTCGGCAAGATTACATTTGAATTGATTGACCTATTTGAGCGCGGCGAGGCGTGGGACCCCAAGGTCTATACGGACAACCCGTTCATGCCATACCAACTCAAGGAGTTCTTGGACCAGTTGTTCGCTGTGCTGATGTTGGACCGGGAAATGCGGCGGGCAGCGCAGGCGCGGGCACTGGTGCTCGCGGCATAGGCGCGGTTGCGCCGGGCACTGGTGCGCGAAACGGTGTCCGTCGCCACCCATATGCCAGCGCACGCGCGCCGGGGCTGTAATCGCCCCAAATCGCTGCCGCGCCAGCAATAGTTCCGCCGACCCGCACATATAGCATGTCACGGCCTGTCGCTGTCGAATTGAACTAAGCGATTGTTATTAAATATTTTTCGCTTGTGTCGATGCAAGCGACATCCCTAGCCTGTAGCCAATGTCTAGCAGCATCCGACATTGGAGTTCTATAAATGTCCGATAATATCGACACCCGCGTCACCCCGTCTTTCCACCCCGATACTGTGCGCGCGATTGACGCATACGACGATGATACCGCCAGCGTTCTTGCGGGGACCGAGGCGGCGTTCACCGAAGCCTATATCGGTGTCGGGCGCGTCCACGATGCCCGTGAAGCTGCCAAGACCAATCCGACTTGGAACGAGGCGCAACAGGTCATCCAAACGGCGGATTTTGCAGACAAGCTGACCCTACAGCTTGCGAAGCGCTTCGACAGTGCCAGCGCTGGTCTGACCCGCGTGATTGAAGGGCTTGAGCGCGACCTGTCCCAACCCATTGAGGGGCGCGGCGTCGGTGCCATGTCAGCGGAGATTCGCGCTTACGTCAAAGGGCTGCCTGAAGGTCAGCAGATGGGCTTTATTCGCAATGCGATTGAAGCGGGTGACGAGCGCACGGTGGGCGCGGTGCTGGGCGGTGTTCCCTACCTGTCCGGCATCACCCCTGAGATGCAAAACGTGCTGATCCGGCTCCATCACGAAAAGACGAACCCTCGTGCTGCCAAGCAATTGCGGGCGGCGAAGGCGGGACTTGAATTGCTCGGCGAACGCGCAGGCTTGCTTTTCGGTCAAATGGAACAGGCTGTGGGCGCAAAGCAGGCCAAGGTTCAAAAGCTCCGTGCCGCAAAGGCGGCGGCTGAAAAGTCGTTCGTGGTTTGAACCATCCAATCAGATTGATTTGAGGCTGCTCTATCATGGACCCGAATCTCACCCCTCCGTGGCGACAAGGCTGGGAGCCAGCGCCACCCCCGGAGCCGAAGCCGACGCCAGGACCGCCGGGGAACCCCAAATGGGTAAAGGGCATGAAAAGTCCCAACCCGGCGGGCCGTCCCCCCGGTAGCACCGCCCAATCCAAGCTGGTCCAACGCATGTTGGAGAACGCGGACGGGATTTTGGACGTAATCATTGAGAAGGCGCTTGCTGGCGACAGCAACAGCGCCAGTTTGATTCTCAGCCGTGTCACCCCCTCGCTCAAGGCTGTGGCGCGCCCGGTCGAATTTGATTTTGACCCGGAGGCACCTGTTTCCCGTCAGGTGGAAATGGTGATCGCGGCAATCGCGGATGGAAGCGTCCCGGCTGACATTGGCAGGCAGGTCATCGACGCCATCTCAAATCTCGGCTCGATGCGAATGCAAGAAGACCTTGAGGCCCGGATTGCGGTGTTGGAGGCGGCGAGCGGTGCCAGAGCGTAAACTGCAATTATTTGCACTTCGGTTGGAAAAGGCGGCGATGCGAACGACCCGCCCGACCAATCCCATTGTGGGGGCACGGCATGACGACGAAGCACTTGAAAGCTGACATATCGCTGGCGGAGCGCCGCCGCATGGAGCGGGACCAGTGGGCGAAGATTCGCGCTGCACTAGCACCCCGTCACTTCGCTGCGATGGAGGAGGAGCAGGCAATCACTGCCTTCTGGTTCGCCCATGCCCTTGAAGCTGGACCGCGCATCCGCGCAATTCTGGCGAGCATGGGTTGCGATCCGGTATCGGTGTCTGTCCCCGTGGTCGCTGCGGAGCCTGACCCCGTCGCGCCCGTGCCCGTGTCCGTGCCTGAACCGCTGCCCGTCCGTGCTGGTGCGCCGGACCTGCCCTTTGATCTGCGCCAGCGCTTCGGACTGCAATAACCAGTGGCGGGCATCCGGGCATTGCAGAAGCGGATGGCGCGGTTGGAGGATGCAGGGAAGCCGAAGCCGTCGCTTATCTCGCTTTGGTATGGTTCGTTTGACGCTTGGGTAGAGCGCGAGGTGTTGCCGGGGGTGGAGAGCGGAGCGCTTGCCGCTGACGACATGGTTGAGGTGGTCGCTGCCCTTCGCAGTTGGGAGGGTGTTGCATATGCCCGCTGACGGTGCGCCCGCGTGGCTACTAGCGTGGCAGGAGCAGCAGCGTCAGCCCCGGCCTGCGCCACCTGCTCCATCTGCGCCTGCACCAAAGCGCCCTGCTGGCAATCCAAACTGGCGTAAGGGGATGAACAGCCCGAACCCGGCAGGTCGTCCGCGCGATCCCCTAGTGGCGCTCCGCATGAAGGGACAAGCTGCCGCCATTGGCATCATCGAGCCGGAGCCTTGGCCGTTTGACGGGTGCGTGCGCCGGGAGCCGGTTACGGATGTGGATATTCCCGACCGTGTGGTCAGAAAAGTGGGCTGGCATCGCTGCCTCAAGTGCCGCCGCCCATTTTTCTCAGAGGACGTTCTGCGCTTGCGGCTGTGCAGCGGCGCACAAGGATGCAGGGGAGACGAGGACAGATTCAGATAGCGCGGCGGTTCCATTTTGACGCCGCGCCGGGGTTAAGGACACCGACCCCCGAGCCATAACATCGGGTCCAGCAGCGGGGACGGGTTCTTCTCCCGCCTGACGCTGCCAGCACCCTGCGCCTTCGGGCGTGGGGTGCTGCTATGAGTGGGGCGTCCGCTGCCAAGGCAAGTTGACTCGCGGGGCGCAACCTTTCAACTATTGTGAGTTAAGCGGCGTGGTCAGGGGGGAGTTTGGTTGACACATTCGAAAGTAAGGTTGGTGCTGCCAATGACGCTTCTGGCTTCGCTCGCGGCATGTGGTTCATCTCCATCGGAGGAGCGCGCGCCTGATGCGGTCGATGACGCCTATCGTGTTTGCTCAGCGATGACGGCCACAAACCTAGTCAGTAAGTGCGACGTTAGCGGTTGGAA
Organism: Sphingobium sp. D43FB; assembly: GCF_002312805.1. Lineage (GTDB taxonomy): Bacteria > Pseudomonadota > Alphaproteobacteria > Sphingomonadales > Sphingomonadaceae > Sphingobium. The sequence continues at coordinate 147,061 of NZ_NMUA01000011.1, forward strand.
TTCGTCTGTGGACGTTCGGATCGATACCAATGCACGGGAAGCAATTGAGATGTGCAAGTCCTCAGTCGCGCTCGTTTCGCAGTATACTCCGAGGCTTTCGGGGCGCTGGAAGTTACGGATTTTTTCGCCCTTTAGTGGCGAAAACGTGCTTGCTGAGTGCCCATTCTAGGCGAAGGGACGCCAGTGCCTTAGTGTCCACAATAGCGGTCTTAGGCGATCATAGTAAGATTCTGGTGCTGGACGCTGGTAGCGCCCCCGGGCGTGAGGTGCTGCGATGAAGGGGGAATCGCGAGAAGTCGCAGGCTGTCGGCGGCGCTGTTAGACATGTGCTAGACGACGCTAATTGGTGTCGCTGCTAGATGCAGCGACGCTTACTTAACCCATTGCTTTTGCTGGTAATTTTGGTCGGGACGAGAGGATTCGAACCTCCGACCCCCACACCCCCAGCCCGATTAAACGCGCCCAGAGCGCCTCCTATAAGTAAATGTAAATATGCATTTTTCTTAGAAACACCGTAGTTTTTCGGGAATGAGTAGCTTGCGCTGATGGTGCAAATGTTCCTATTATGTTCATGCTCGTTCCACGGATTTGCACCACCAGTGCACCACCGGGGATTTTGGATCGAAGGACCTGATTATGCGCGTCGCACTCACCCGTGACTTCGTAAAGAAGATCGCCGTCACCGGGAAGCAGATCGATTATCGTGACACCCGACTGAAGGGCCTGGTACTCAGAGTCACGCCAAGCGGAGTAAAGTCTTGGTACTGCGAGTACGCCCGCGGAAAGCGGATTTGGCTCGGGCGCGCGGATGCAGTTGGATACTCCGAAGCCAATGATGCTGCGCAAGCGATAATGTCCGACTTCTATCGAGGCATCGATCCCGCCGAGGCCCGGAAACCGCCAATCGAGGTTCCGACGCTCGAAGCCTTTCTCGATGGTGATTACGCGACATGGGCTCGCGCAAATCAACGCGCTCACGTGCAGAACCTCGCGCGGCTCAAGACCGCATTCAAGGGACTGCTCAGCCGAAAGCTGGACGCTGTCACGGCGCTCGACATTGAGCGGTGGCGCGGCGGGCAAGTGGAGCGGGGCCTTAGCCACGAAACGATCAATCGTGACATCTCATCGATCAAGGCTTGCCTTAACCGCGCAGTCGATTGGGAAGTGCTCGATCGGAATCCGCTGGAGAAAGTGAAAAAGGCTCGGACGGATGACCGCATAAAGGTGCGATATCTGACTGAGGTAGAGGAAAACCGCCTGCGCACTGCGTTGGATGCCAGGGAAGAGCGGCGCAGGTCTGAGCGTGATTCCGCCAATGCTTGGCGCAAGTCGCGGGAGCACGAACTCCTGCCGGATCTTCGTGACGTAGCATTCACAGACCATCTGAAACCGCTGGTCCTCCTGTCGATCAATACAGGTGCCAGACGCGGTGAGCTGTTTGATCTGTGCTGGGAAAACGTCGACATCGACAGGCGCATTTTGACAGTGAGCGGGGCGACCGCAAAATCGAAGCGGACCCGCCACATCCCACTGAATAGAGAGGCGACGGTCGTGCTCGCATCATGGCGCAAACAGACGGGGAGGCGTGAAGGCCTGCTGTTCGTCAATGACGACGGGAACCGCTTCGATCGGGTCAACACATCCTGGCGCCGGCTCCTAAAAAACGCGGCCATCACCGACTTCCGCTGGCACGACATGCGGCACCACTTTGCGTCGAAGCTGGTGATGGGAGGTGTCGATCTCAACACGGTTCGCGAACTCCTTGGCCACAGCGACTACTCCATGACCCTTCGATATGCCCACCTTGCGCCTGAGCATAAGCTTAAGGCCGTGGAGGTACTCGATCGCTAGTCGAGCTCTTGTTGTGAATCTGAGGGGATGATGTCCCAGGGCGTGGTGTAGCTGGGTGTTGAGGTGGTCACCGTGATTTCCGGATAGGTTTGGGTTGGAAGACTCGAACCTGATGGAAGGAACCACGATGACCGATCCCATGATGCACCTGCGCTTGCTGGTCGAGAAGACCCCGGACGCCGATATTTTGCGCGACATGATCTCGTTTGCCGCCGAGCGGTTGATGGAGATGGAGGTCGGCGGCCTGACCGGTGCGGCATACGGCGAGAAGTCACCCGCCCGGCTCGTCCAGCGCAATGGCCACCGTGAGCGTGACTGGCAGACCCGGGCCGGGACCGTCGAGCTGCGTATCCCGAAGCTACGCAAGGGAAGCTACTTCCCCGGCTTCCTCGAGCCGCGCCGGATGGCCGAGAAGGCACTGACCGCGGTGATCCAGGAGGCCTATATCCAGGGCATCTCGACGCGCTCGGTCGACGATCTGGTCAAGGCGCTGGGCATGGACGGCATCTCCAAGAGCCAGGTCAGCCGTCTGTGCGAAGATATCGACGAGCGCGTTCATGCCTTCCTCGACCGGCCGATCGAGGGCGACTGGCCCTATCTGTGGATCGACGCCACCTATGTGAAGGTCCGCCAGAACGGCCGGATCGTCTCGGTCGCGGTGATCGTTGCGGTCGGCGTCAACAGCGATGGCCGCCGCGAGGTGCTCGGCATGGATATCGGCCCCTCGGAAGCCGAACCCTTCTGGACCGCCTTCCTGCGCAAGCTTGCCCGGCGGGGACTGCGGGGTGTGAAGCTGGTCATCTCGGACGCCCATGAAGGCATCAAGGCCGCCGTCTCCAAGCTGCTGTGCGCGACATGGCAGCGCTGCCGCGTCCACTTCATGCGCAACATCCTCGCCCATGCCGGCAAGAGCGGCAGGCGGGTCGTCTCGGCCTTTATCGGCACGGCCTTCGCGCAGGAGACCGCCGAAGCGGCCAGCCAGCAGTGGCGCGCCGTCGCCGACCAGATGCGGCCCAAGCTCCCCAAGCTCGCCGCGCTGATGGACGATGCCGAGCCCGACGTGCTGGCTTACATGACCTTCCCCAGGGAGCACCGTGCCAAACTCCACAGCACCAATCCCATCGAGCGCCTCAATGGCGAGATCAAGCGCCGGACCGACGTCGTCGGCATCTTCCCCAACGAAGCGGCCATCACCAGACTCGTCGGCGCCATCCTCATGGAACAAAGCGACGAATGGGCCGTCCAGCGGGCTCGCTACATGACGCTTGAAACCATGGCCCCGCTCAGCGATAATCCCATCATCATGCTCTCGGCAGTGCCCGGAACATGACCGGCTCACACTGACGCCGGAATAAGCGGGGACCGACCCCAGCTACACCACGCCCTGGGACATCATCTCTGAGGGTCGGACGATCGAATCGTTCCGGGCGCACGATTATCTCAAGGAGTTAGGTTGGCGAGAGGTTAGGGCCTCAAGCTTCAGGTAGCATCCTAGGTAGCTTTTGAGGCTGTTCCCTCTCGCGACGCATGGGAAGCTTTAATGTTCAGAATTGCCAATGCCGCATGACATTTCGCACATAGGTGGGGGTCTCGCCATTAAGCGGAATCCCCCCAGCACGTTCGACTGCACCGGGGCCTGCGTTGTAAGCAGCGAGAGCCAGATGCACCACTCCGAACTTGTCGAGCATCTGCCGCAAGTAGCGCGCGGCTCCTGATATGTTCGCAATCGGATCGAAACGGTTAGCCACACCCAGATCGCGCGCTGTGCCGGGCATCAGTTGGCCAAGACCCGCTGCACCAGCCTTGCTTACTGCAAGGGGATTATATCGGGATTCGGTCCAGACGAGGGCATCGAGCAACCCGGTTGGAAGGGAGTATCGATTCTCTGCGGCGTAAACGTGCCGCAGGTAGGTGGCCCTGCGAAACCCCGATGGAGCAGGCGTCGCGGATCGTGTTTTCGGTGGTTGGAAGGGGGCGTTGCCTGACGCAACGGCGGGTCGGGCAGGTTCACGGCCAGTTGCCGCCGCCGCCCAGACCCCATGGGTGACAAGTTGGAACCCGCTGGCATTCTCATCGACTCGATAACCACCGGGCAAGGGTGGTTCTGGTGCAGGCACTTCTTGCGCCAGCCCTATGGAAGCAAAGGACACACTCGCTGCGATCAACGCAGCCGCTAAAGGTTTTCTGGTCACAGGCGATTCCTTCTCTAGCCGAATCATCTGAGAACATATAAAGAACATGTGTTGTAGGAAAACGCATTGTAATGGGCGCAGAGCGGAGGCTGCGCGGTGGAGGCATGTTGGACTGGAGATAGCCCATGCCCCGTACCCGAATGCCGGAACGCCTGGAAAAGCGTGCCCGAGAAATCGTTGAAGCCCTTGATGGCACCTGGTCGCGGTCACGCGGAATGTGCTGTTGTCCTGCACATGATGATCGCACGCCGTCGCTCAGCGTCACCATCGGCGTTCGCGCGATCCTGTTCCACTGCTTTGCCGGATGCTCGAACGAGGCGGTCCTGGCGAGCCTGGACCGGATTGGCGTCAAAGCAGCCGAACTCTTCGACGGGAGAGGGGAGCCGATTGCGCCGCTGACCCGAGATGACGTCGTCAACCAGAACGCCCTCAGACTTTGGCGGGCGGCCTCGGCCTTGTCGGACAGCCCGGCACAGACCTATCTTTCGGGCCGCCAGATCAGGATGTTCTCGCCAGACCTGCGCTACCACGCTCGAACACCGCTTGGTCCCAAGGGAGCAGTCCGGTTCATCCCTGCCATGCTCGCCGCTGTTCGCAACGATGAGGGCATACTCGCGCTTCACCGCACATTCCTTGAGCCGAAGACTTCCCGGCTTGCGCGTTTCGATGGCCCAAAGCGCGCCCTGGGTAGTCTTGGTTCCGGGGCTGTCCGGTTAGCCATGCCGCGCGGCGGCAGGCTCGGGCTAGCCGAGGGCATTGAAAGCGCGCTTTCAGCCCAGCAGCTCTTTGGGATCCCGTGTTGGGCGACACTCGGCAATGAGCGGTTTGGCCTGGTGACCATTCCTGAAAGCGTGCGCGAACTCCACCTGTTCATCGATCACGATGCCGGCGGCAACCTCGCCGAAGAGCGCGCCCGCGAGGCTTATCAATGTGAGGGGCGCCGGATCGTGCCGAGGCGCCCCGGGAAGGAAGGCGATGACTGGAACGATGTTCTGACGGCGCGAGCCATGGCGGGTGCCTGAGCAGGTCCAGAGGAGAGTGGGCTTTGGGGCTTTTGAGGCCTGCAAACGGATTGGGTCTCGTCAGGAGGTCCTATGTCCAATTTGTCACCCGCGTTTGCCTTTCCAATCTCACCCGAGCCTTTGGTCCTTACGGCAGCAAGATCGCTCGCAGCCCGCCTTGATGTCGGCGAGGTCATCACGCGTCCCATCCTCAACTCCGTTCTGACTGAGCAGTTCGGCGGCAGCGATGCTGATGCCCGCTGGTCGGTCCGCGATGCCCATGCCGCGCTCGAATTCGCGCAAGTCCTTTGGTTGCAGGGGAACTCGAAGCTCAGTCCGTCATCACCGTCCGAAACAGCCAGGGACGTCTTTGACCGGCTCGAAGCCCAGTTGCCGAGCCAGACTGTGCGAAGCGAAGAGCAAATCGAACTGCAGCAGTTCGCCACACCGCCGTACCTGGCCTGGCTTGCTGCACGCGCTTGCGCCTTCGGCGCATCCGAGGTGTCGCTCGAACCATCTGCCGGCACGGGGATGCTGGCGGTGTGGGCCGAGGCCGCTGGTGCCCGTCTTGCCTTGAATGAAATCTCGCCGCTCCGCCGTGAATGCCTTGCCAGCCTGTTTCCGGAAGCCGCAATTTCCGGCCATGACGGTGAGCTGATCGACGAGTTGCTCGATCCCAATCTTGCCCCCAGCGTTGTCCTCATGAACCCGCCCTATTCGCATGGAGTCGAGCGCGGGGCTGATGGGCGAACGGGCGGCCGGCACCTGCGCTCGGGCTGGAAGCGGCTGGTGGCAGGCGGCAGGCTCGTTGCTGTGATGCCCGAGTGGTTCGATCTGCATCGCTTTGTTTCGGGCACGACCGGTCCTATCGCTGTGCGCCTCAATGCCCGGATCGAACGCGCTTTCGTGCGCTCGGGCACCTCGATCACGACCAGGCTTATCGTCCTCGACAAGACCCTGCCGAGCAACGATCCCGTTGCGGCGACCACATCCACGCTTTCCGGGCTGTGTGACATCATCGATGCTCTTCCGCTGAGGGAGACCGATCAGTTCCCGGCGGAGATGCCGACGAGGCCGCAGGGAGCTCTGCTGAGCCTCGTAACTGGCGGAATCAGCCTGCGTCCAGTTCCACCTGCTCGCGCAAGTGCCGCGACGGACATTGTCCCATGCACCTTCGAGGCCTTGACCGAACCCGCGCCGATCGCCGAGCAGGTCGGGCACTATCTGCCCTATCGGCCAAGCCGCATATTGATCCCGGATGCCGCCGATCATCCAACACCGCTCGTCGAGTCCGTAGCCATGGGTTCCATCACCGCGCCAATCCCGACACAAGTGCCCTTGCTGCCTTCTGGCGTCATCGCCAAGGGACTGCTCTCTTCGGCGCAGGCAGAAACACTGATCTATGCGGCCAGTGCTCATGCGCGCGATCTTCCGGGCAGGTTCGCGCCGGAAGACAAAGGCTGCATCCTCAAACCCAGCGCCGAAGGTCATGCCTATCGTATGGGATACTTCCTCGGCGATGGCACCGGGGCTGGGAAGGGGCGCCAGGTCGCCAGCGTCATTCTCGACCGCTGGGTGCGCGGTGAGAAACGCCATATCTGGATATCCAAGAACGAAGCCCTGTTGGAGGATGCACGGCGCGACTGGTTGGCCTTGGGAGGCCTGCCCATCGACATTCAGCCGCTCGGTCAATGGAAGCTCGGCACGAAGGTTTCGATGCGGGAAGGTATTCTCTTCGTCACCTATCCGACCCTGCGCTCCGGCAGGAGCGATGCCACGCGTCTCGACCAGATCATCGAATGGGCGGGTGAACATTTCGGCGGGCTGATCGTCTTCGATGAAGCGCACGCCATGGCCAATGCCGCCGGCGGTGAGGGTTCGCGTGGCCGTGTCAAAGGTTCGGAACAGGGCATCGCCGGCGTGCGCCTGCAGAACCTGCTGCCCCGCGCCCGAGTGCTCTACGCCTCCGCGACCGGTGCCTCGGACGTCAACAACCTCGCCTATGCAACGCGCCTGGGACTCTGGGGGCCGGAGACCGCCTTTGCCAACCGCGAAGCTTTCGTGGCCGATATCCGCGATGGCGGCATCGCTGCGATGGAACTGGTCGCGCGCGATCTCAAATCACTCGGCCTCTACACCGCGCGTGCCTTGTCTTTCGCGGGCGTCGAATACGACATCCTCGAGCATTGCCTCACAGAGGGCCAGATCGCGGTTTACGATGCCTACGCCGAGGCCTGGGCAGTGATCCATACCAACCTGCGCGAGGCGCTCGAGGAAACCCGCATCGTCGATCAGGACAGCGGCAACACGCTCAACAGCGGTGCCAAGTCGGCCGCGCTGTCGATTTTCGAGGGAACCAAGCAGCGCTTCTTTGCCCAGCTCCTCCTCTCGATGAAGTTGCCGAGCCTGATACCGGCAATCGACGCGGCGCTAGCGGATGGACATGCCGCGGTCGTCCAGCTGGTTTCGACCGCTGAGGCCATGCTCGATCGCCGCCTTGCCGATCTTTCCGATGAGGAACGCGAAGACTTGGAAATCGATCTCAGTCCCCGCGACTACGTGTAATGTTGAGCTCAACATTAGACATATTCTTTGCAGTCGCAGTTTATGTCGAGCGTGGCGGCGGGAGGCGCAGGTTTCCTTCGGTTTTCCATGATTTCACTCCAGATAATTGCCTGACAAGGTTGAATGCTGGGGCCGTTAGGATTG
>NZ_NMUA01000119.1 GCF_002312805.1 Sphingobium sp. D43FB
GCTGCCGCCGAGGAAGGCCGCAGGCCGACGCTGGTGGCAGCGCCTGCGGCGGCATCGCCCGAGCTCTCCGACCGGCCACGTCGGCGGAACTTCGGCGCCAGATATAAGCTGCAGATCCTCGACGAGATTGATCGTGCCGCTGGCACTCCCGGGGCGATCGGCGCCATCTTGCGGCGTGAGGGGATCTATTCCTCCTCGATCACGGAGTGGCGGCGGCTGCGCGCGGCCGGGGCGTTTGAGGGCCTGAGCCCCGTGAAACGCGGCCCAAAACCAATGGCGCCCAATCCTCTGTCGGCAGAGCACGCCCAGCTGAAGCGGGACCACAAACGCCTTCAGCAGCGCCTGGAGCGTGCCGAAGCTGTGATAGAAATTCAAAAAAAAGTCGCGCTTTTGATAGGCTTACCGATCGAGGACGACGAGAAGCCGTGATGGATGCGTTGGCTACGCTGGGTACCGGCTCGGGCATCATTGCAGCGGCTTGTGACGCGCTGGGCGTGTCGCGTGCGACCTTCCATCGCCGTCAGGTTGCTGCGGCTCACCTCCCAGCTGCTCGCCGCCGACGGCCAGCGCCGGCGCGTACCATTCTCGGGCCAGAGCGTCAGCATATCATCGATTTGCTGCGAGAGCCGCACTTTGCAGACCTCGCACCTGCGGAGATCTACGCTACGCTGCTCGATCAGGGCATCTACCACTGTTCGATCCGTACGATGTACCGGATCCTCCACGAGCATCAGGAAGTTAGGGAACGCCGTCGGCAACTGCGCCACCCCGTCTATCAGAAACCCGAGCTGCTGGCCGAAGGCCCCAATCAAGTCTGGTCATGGGACATCACCAAGCTCATGGGGCCGAGCAAATGGACCTACTTCTACCTTTATGTAATCATTGATATATTTAGCCGACGCGTCGTTGGATGGCATGTCGCCGACACCGAAAGCGCTGCTCTGTTCAAGCCGCTATTCGAAGATTGCGTCGCCAAACATAACGTCTCCCCAGGCCAGCTCACCCTACACGCCGACCGCGGGCCGTCGATGAAGGCCAAGGCTACCGCGCTCATGCTTGCTGATCTCGGCGTCACCAAATCGCACAGCCGGCCATATACCTCGAACGACAATCCTTTCTCGGAAAGCCACTTCAAGACTTTGAAATATCAGCCGCAGTTCCCGAAACGCTTCGGCTGTGCCCAAGACGCAAAGACGTTCTGCCGGCACTTCTTCGACTGGTACAACCGAGACCATCATCATCTCGGCATCGGGCTGATGACGCCCGACCAGGTGCATTACGGCCAGGCAGATGCAGTCCACGCCGCCCGTCAAACGATCCTCAACAAAGCCTTCCGCTTAAACCCGGAGCGCTTCGTCAATCGACCACCACGACCGCCACAAAAACCAACCGCAGTCTGGATCAACCCACCGGCCAGGGACCGAAAGACGATAGCTTAATCTCCCGACCCGGCTGTCTCACAATCGTTGACACGTTCCG
>NZ_NMUA01000120.1 GCF_002312805.1 Sphingobium sp. D43FB
GCTTGAACTGGGAGCAGGCGCACGGGATCATGCCCCTTGTGCGGGGTGATTTCCGATGATCGAAGCTTGTGGGTTGAAGGGGTGGGTTCGATGCGATGGGCCTTGCCCGGCGGTCAGGTGATCAGGCGGGGGATCCGGTCGAGCGCCACCTGGAGGATCTTCTGGTATGGGCAGGCTGTTGGCCATTGAATGCGGATCATGGTTTTCAGTTCGACGACGCGTGCGGCGATCTTGATGAGGCGCAGGCGCAGCGTGTCGAACTGAAGGGTGCGCCAGGCCGAGCGCCTGGGCATGGCGGCGCGCAGGCCCCACATCAGCCAGTAGGCTCCCGCGTGGAGGAACAGGCGGAACTGGTTGGCAGCGGCTTTGGTGCAGGATGTTCGGTCGGCAGCGAGGTGGTTTTTCCAGGATTTGATGTGGTTTTCGGCCTGGCCACGACGGCAATAGACCTGATCATAGAGCCAGCGCGGCGAGCCCTTTTTGAGATTGGTGACGATGAAACGTGTGTCGGCGCCTTGCTCGCCGACCTCGACGCGGGCGATGATGCGTTCGACGCGGCTCCAGCTTCGGGCGCCGTCGTGGAAAGATTTGAAGCGGCGCATCTTGCCCTCACCGGGGGCTGCCTCGAAGCGCGCTCTGGTGCTGGTTTCCAGATCGGCGATGTGGCGGCGCAGGGTTGATGTCGGCGCCACGCCCAGGATAAAATCGTGCCCGCCCGCCCGGCACCAGTCGATCACCTCGCGGCAACAATAGTGGCTGTCGCCGCGCAGCAGTATCTGTGTTCTGGGCCAATGGCTGCGGATCGCGCGCAGCAAACGGCGCAAGAAAGCCCTGATTTCCTTGCCGCCGGGCCGTTTGGCCGGGCGCAGCACGGCGGTGATGAAGCGCCCCTCGCCATCGAACACGACGATGGGCTGGAAGCCATATTCGTCGTGATGGGCGTTGAACAGGCGCAGCTGCTGGCCTCCGTGGACAGCGTCAAAGGTATCATCGATGTCCAGGATGATGCGCTTGGGCACGGTGCGGAACGAGTCGCAATATTGGTCGACCAGCGCCTGCCCCATGGCCAGCAGCGCGCGCGTGTCTGGCATGTTCTCCAGCCGCGAGATCGTCGGCTGCGAGCACAAGGTCTGGCCCGAAGGCGTCACATCGAGCGCCATTCTGAACATCGGGTCGTGGCGTAGGCTGGCCGCGTCATTGCCATCCTCATAGCCCGCAGCGATCATCATCAGGCGAAAACGGATCATGTCGGCCAGGCTGTGGGTGATGCGATCGGGCGCGCGCGGGTCCTTGATGCAGGCCGCAAGGCGATCGGCTACGGCAAGCCGCTGTTCGACCTCGCGCAGCAGCACCAGGCCGCCATCCGAAGAGAGCATGCCGCCGTCAAATCTAGCGTCCAAACGCTTGCCAGAAACGGGTGACAAACCGGTCAGGGGCAGCGTAGGATCGTCCATGGTGGGTGTGGCTCTCCAGAA
>NZ_NMUA01000121.1 GCF_002312805.1 Sphingobium sp. D43FB
TATAGCGCGACGATCTGGGTGAGAGGTCAGCGACTATCAGGATGAGAACAGATTGTCGCGGCGGGGTCATGGTGCCGGGGTAGATTGTCGCTGGCAAGGGCGATTCTTCGCTCTGATTGTCGCTGATCGACATTTTCTCGATGGATTTGATTGTCGCGTATTTTGGGGTCCTTCCAGCCCCTGTCTGTCGCTGGAGGGCGGCCCTGCGACGATAGCTCTCGACATTCATCTCGAAGATGGTGGCGTGATGAACGAGACGGTCGACGGCCGCGAGCGTCATGGCGGGATCCGGGAAGACCCGGTTCCATTCGCCGAAGGGCTGGTTGGCCGTGATGAGCATGGATCGGCGCTCATAGCGTGCGCTGATCAACTCGAAGAGCACGGAGGTTTCAGCCTGATCCTTGGCGACATAGGCGAGGTCGTCCAGGATGAGCAGGTGGTATTTGTCGAGCTTGACGATGGCGGATTCGAGCGCCAGTTCGCGGCGCGCGAGCTGAAGCTTCTGGACCAGCTCGGACGTGCGGGTGAACAGCACGCGCCAACCATTCTGGACAAGTTGCAGGCCGATGGCTGCCGCCAAGTGGCTCTTTCCTCCGCCCGGCGGGCCGAACAGGATGAGATTGGCGCCCTTTTCCAGCCATCCGTCGCCCGAGGTCATGGCCGTGACCTGCGCCCGCGAGACCATCGGCACGGCGTCGAAGGCGAAGCTGTCGAGCGTTTTGCCCGGTGGTAATCGTGCGTCGCTCAGATGACGTTCGATCCTACGCCGGTCACGTTCGGCCATTTCATGCTCGGTAAGTGCAGCGAGCAGTCGGGTGGCGGGCCAGCCCTCCTTGTCGGCACGTTCGGTAAACTCGGGCCAGATCACCTTGATGGCAGGAAGCCTCAACTCGTTGAGGATGAAGCTCAGGCGCTGGGCATCGACGTTATGGGCCTTGGTCATGCGGCCTCTCCCAGCAGCAGGGCATCGTAGTCGGTCAGGGGGCCAAGCTCGACCACCACCTCGGGCAACGCGGCCGGATCGGGCGAGAAGCGCGTTCGCAACGCGGCGATGTCAGGCAGCCGGCCTTCGTCAAGGTCCTGGGCGAGAAGATCGGCAAGCTCGGCCTCGCAGGCCCGTTCATGGGCCATGGACAGCAACTCGACCATCTTGCGGCAAGCGTCACGCTCGGACATGGCTTCGAGCAGCCGTTCGAACATGAGCCTGTACGCCTCGCGCGGGAACAACTGGTCGCGATAGGTCAGTTGCAGCAGGGCCATCGGCTTACGCCTGAGGCTATGGATCACGTGTCGGTAATCCACCACATAGCCATGTTCGGTAGCGCTTTTCGGGCGACCGCGTGGCCGGGTCATGAGATAACTGCCGCCCAGGAACAGATCGAGCCGATCATCGTAGAGGCGCACACGCAGTCGATGCCCGATCAACCGTGACGGCACCGTGTAGAACACCTTGCGCAGAACGAAGGTGCTGGA
>NZ_NMUA01000122.1 GCF_002312805.1 Sphingobium sp. D43FB
CGGCGAGGGACAAGAGGTGCGGTTTGCGGATGCCGGGGGCGGCGTCGAAATCGAAGGTGGCGAAGGTCTTGCCTGCGGGCAAGCCGGACTGGTCGCGATGGCGCTGGATGCGCCGGGAGGAGCGATCGGCCATCTCGATCTCGAGAAGCGAGGCCAGCAGGTTGGCGGCCGGCCAGCCATCGAGATCGGCGGTGTCGGTGAGGCGCTTCCAGTTGCGGTTGATACTCGGCAGGCGCAAGGCCTTGAGCAGGGTAGGCAGCACGGCGGCGGCCTGGTCCTTGGTGCGGGTCATCAGTACACCTCCCCGCTGGCGATCAAGCTGTTGTAGCTGTGCAGATCGGGAGGCGGGATAGTGACATCGCGCTGCGATCTTGCGGTTGGCAGGAACTCGTCCCTGAGCGCATCGACATCGGGCAAGCGCCCTCTGTCGAGTGCCTCATCGATCCGCCGGGCCAGCACGTCGACACAGTCGCCCCTGGCGGCGATATCGAGCAGCGCGACGGCATCGCGGCAGGCCTGCCGTCCATCGAGTTGGGCATCGAAGGCTTGCCAGGCCCGCCGGTAGGCGTGATCGGGGAACAGGGCTTCGCGGTAGACGAGGTTGCGCAGCGCACCGGGCTTGCGGCGCAGGCTACCGATCATGTGCCGGAAATCGATGCTGTGCCCCCGGTGGGGATGACTGATCCGCACACGCGGCGTGGACATTACCCTGTCCGGACCGAGGAAGAGCTCAATGCGATCGTCAAAGAGATGCGCGTTGAGGCGCCGTCCGACGAGGCGGGAAGGCACCAAATAGGTAACCCGATCGATGGCGACGGTGCCGTTGCGGGTGACATCGACGGTGACCATGGCGAAATCGGTGGTTCGCCTTGCGGGCAGCGCCTTGAGTACCCTGCGTTCTGCATCGATGTGCGCAGCATGCCGCCGGTTCTGTCTGGCGACCTGCGCCTCAACGAACTCGCGCCAGGCCTCGATGCTGACGAAATCGCGGCTTCCCCGCCGGCGTAAGGCCTGATCGAGCCGTCGCTTGAGATGGGCATGCGGACCTTCGATCGATCCGTTCTCGTGCGCCTCGCCGCGGTTGTTGCGGGTAGCGAGCATGCCGTAATGACGGCACAGCTCGTCATAGCTTCGGGTAAAATCCCGCTGCGCATCGGCGTCGAGGTTTTTGTAGGCGGCTGACAGGGAATCGCTGCGGTGTTCGGCCGGCGCGCCGCCCAGCTTCCACAAGGCATCCTGCAGGTGCTCCGAAAGGGCGGCAAAGCTCTCCCCGCCCAGCACGACAGCCGCATGCTCCCAGCCACTCGCCGCCAAGCGGAAGTGGTAAAGGCGATAGGCTAGGGTCTCGCCGGCAACGGTGACCTTGAGACTGTCGCATACCGTGAAATCCGACAGGCCCTGCCGACCGGGCTCATGATGCTGCGGGAAGAAGATCTCCTTCTCGCCGCCGTGCAGTGCCCGCCAGC
>NZ_NMUA01000123.1 GCF_002312805.1 Sphingobium sp. D43FB
TCCAGTGCTGCAAAAACTCCCATAACGTCCTCCACGTTCGACTCCGGCCGAGCGCCGAAGCGGCAATGACATCCTACCGCAACAAAGCGGAGGTCGAGTGTGGCGATTACGTTAAGTGGTGTAGGTTTTGAGGGTAGCGAAGCTGACCGGACGCGCGCTCATCGATAAAGCGCTGTAGCGGTCGGTCAGTTTCGCGGGTGGTCACCGGCGAACTTCGGATAAGTTTGGGTTGCGAGACTCAACTTACGGAGACCACCGATGACCAATGACAAGATGGACCTGCACGCCCTGGTTGGGAAGACAGCCGACGGCGATTTTCTACGCGATATGATCGGCTTTGCCGCGCAGCGGCTGATGGAGCTGGAAGTGGGCGACCTTACGGGCGCGGCCTATGGCGATAAGGATCCCGAGCGTCTCGCGCAGCGCAACGGCTATCGGGATCGGGACTGGGAGACGCGAGCAGGCACGGTCGAGCTGCGGATCCCCAAGCTGCGCAAGGGAACATATTTTCCAGGGTTTCTGGAGCCCCGCCGTTTGGCAGAGAAGGCACTGACGGCCGTCATCCAGGAAGCTTATATCCAGGGGATCTCGACCCGCTCTGTGGACGATCTGGTCAAAGCCATGGGCATGAGTGGGATTTCAAAGAGCCAGGTCAGCCGACTGTGCGTGGAGATCGACGAGCGGGTGAAGGCTTTTCTCGATCGTCCGATCGAAGGAGACTGGCCCTATCTTTGGATGGACGCGACCTACATCAAAGTGCGGCGGGCTGGCCGCATTGTCTCGGTCGCCGTCATCATCGCCGTCGGCGTCAACAGCGATGGCCGGCGCGAAGTGCTCGGCATGGCGATCGGTCATTCCGAAGCGGAGGTCTTCTGGACCGAGTTTCTGCGCAGCCTTGCTCGTCGCGGTCTGCGCGGCGTGAAGCTGGTGATCTCAGATTCCCATGAAGGCATAAAAGCTTCCGTCGCCAAAGTGTTCAGCGCCACCTGGCAACGATGCCGGGTTCATTTTATGCGCAATGCGCTGGCGCATGCTGGCAAGAGTGGGCGCCGGGTCGTGTCGGCGTTCATCGCCACCGCCTTCGCTCAGGAAACGCCAGAGGCCGCAAAGGCCCAATGGCGTAGCGTCGCCGATCAACTGCGCCCCACCGTGCCGAAACTCGCCGCACTGATGGACAGCGCCGAGGAGGATGTGCTGGCTTATATGACCTTCCCTGCCCAGCACCGCACCAAGCTTCACAGCAACAATCCAATCGAGCGCCTCAATGGCGAGATCAAGCGGCGTACTGATGTTGTCGGCATCTTCCCCAACGAAGAGGCGATTACCCGTCTCGTCGGCGCTATCCTTCTGGAACAGAACGACGTGTATGGACCACCCCCACCTTGCAAGGCTTTTCAACAGATTTCGACGATTTCGGATCTTGCGG
>NZ_NMUA01000124.1 GCF_002312805.1 Sphingobium sp. D43FB
ATCCCACAGAACCGCCTTCACGAACTCCTCCCTTGGCATTGGAAAGCTGCTCAGCAGCAGGCCGCCGAAGAAATCGCCGCCTGAACCCCGGCACCGCGACAACTCGCGGCGGCTATCGGATGCGTACCCACGAACTGCTGCCCTGGAACTGGCGCGTAAAAGACGATCAACGCAAAGCCGCCTGATCCGCGGTTCTCACCGGATGCTTACAGCCCTTGCAGCGTGCGCGCATGTTGAGACCATCATCCCAAATACGCTCACGGTTAGGTCGATGCACTCCAAACAAACATAAGAAGATTCTCATCTCTTGGCTCCCTGATCACGACAATCGGGCCTACGCGAATCGTTCTACAGGAGTTTCACGCCCCGACAAATAGCGCCCCCAAATTTATAATGCACCGCACCATGACGGGCTCGGAATGGGGAGTAGATGGAGCCAGACATCAATGCCGCGGCGGGACCGAGCCGCGCAACTGCCCGTCGGGTGCGTAGTCAGATGGCGACTCGCATAATGAATTGCGAATGCGTACCGCCATGCGGGAATGGCATCCACTCAGATCGAGCGATGCAGTGCTTCTTTCGCTACGGGGCTCCACCAAAATAGTGAGTTCTCAGCCCCCCCAGACCGAACCATTGCCACATTTTGCAGCAGGGCACTCGCCATTATGCCGGGCAGTCTGGTGCGGGCATGCGTTCCCGCTGTCACATCGGCATTGATGCCTTACCGGTTATCGATGCGGCATAATTTCCTCATTACCCCCAATACGTGCGGCCATGACCAACGATAATCACAGAGATTGAAGCAGCAGCCGGACCTTCATGGTATTAAGCGTGGCCTGTTCACCGAACACATTCATTTTTACATCGGGTGGCGTCGGCGGCGTGGTTAGAGCAGAGCGCACGGCCATCGGCATTTGCGCCGTGCCTTGGCTTTCGAGCTCCAGCTTGCAACCACCAACTCGAAACTTGACGACGTCCCGGATGAAATCGTTACCCGATATTCGGCTGAGCGGTCGCGACACAGGCCGCAGTGCAGACGGGAGCCCCTGGCCCTAGCCCGATTCTTGCTGGTCCTGCGCGAGACCGAAGGCATTGCCCCCTGACCGATGCCTGTGGCGATCCGCGCGAAGACATCCTGCAGGCATATGCCCTCTATATATTATGCCCTCTATATATCGAGTGTCGACGTTGCCTCGCGCCAATTTCAATGGTGCGCCACCTATGGTTCTTTCGGCCGTTCCTCGAGGAGCTGGCTCGCAATGAAGCGCCCCGGGTTTCCAGGAGGCTCCAACTTGTGAGAAGGAGCATCCGTTATGAGCAAGACAACCAACAAATTTTCACCTGAAGTCCGCGAGCGGGCGGTTCGTATGGTGGTGGAGCAGCGGGC
>NZ_NMUA01000125.1 GCF_002312805.1 Sphingobium sp. D43FB
TACTAACGGAATCTCGGTTGATGTCTTTTCCTCCGGGTACTGAGATGTTTCAGTTCTCCGGGTTCGCCTCACCAAAGCCTATTTTATTCAGCTTAGTGATACCTCTCCCATTTAACACGGGGCCAGCATTGCTGCTGGACCAGTCTTAAATGGTGAAGGTGGGTTGTCCCATTCGGAAATCGCGGGATCAAAGCTTGCTCACAGCTCCCCCACGCTTATCGCAGCGTGCCACGTCCTTCATCGCCTGTACATGCCAAGGCATTCACCAGATGCCCTTACCTCACGCTTGAGAGTCCACACCACCAACGACAGCACTGGAAGATGATCAAGTGCTTGGATGTCGTTCGATACGGTATGGTTATTAAACTCAGCCAGATAATCATTTTAGTGTACGACTTGTTGATCGATCCTCATCCATCCAGCCTTGCGGCCAAACGCACAAAAACCAATCCCATGTCGCCACGGCATCGATTAAAAAACCCATTCACAATGTCAAAGAGAGGCGCTTGCGCCTCATATTGCCGGACGTGTCCGGCAAACTGCTGTCTTCATCCCTAGAGTATATGGTGAGCAACTTTTGCCCGGCACTCCAACGAACCAAAGGTTCGCGAGCCTGTCCTGAGCGACTGACTTGTCAGTCAGTCGAAGGGGCCGAACGGCCGTCGCTGCTTATGCGGCGGACACCCAAACAAAAGCCATTTGCGTAGCAAATGGTGGAGCCTATCGGGATCGAACCGATGACCTGATGCTTGCAAAGCAACCGCTCTCCCAGCTGAGCTAAGGCCCCGTTATTTGTTTCGCCTCAAGCGCCGGCGCCGACATCCGTCGGCTTGGCTTTCGCTGCATAAGCAGCGGCGGCCGTTCGGCCTTGCGGACCCTGCGGGTCCGTTGACTATTCAAATGGTGGGCCGGGGAGGAGTTGAACCTCCGACCTCACGCTTATCAGGCGTGCGCTCTAACCACCTGAGCTACCGGCCCAGTGCCACGCAGGCTGCTTGTTACAGCAGCGCGAGGCGCTTGGAGCCTGCTCAGCTATCAACACAATCTTGCGACTGCGTTAATCTCTAGTGATGAAGGGACATGAGGACGGCGGCAATGTTCTTTGGAAATGACGAAGCTCTTCCAACGTCGAGCGTTGGCGCTTTCGTCACGATCCTTAGAAAGGAGGTGATCCAGCCGCAGGTTCCCCTACGGCTACCTTGTTACGACTTCACCCCAGTCTCTAAACCCACCGTGGTCACCTGCCTCTCTTGCGAGTTAGCGCAGTGCCTTCGGGTGAATCCAAATCCCATGGTGTGACGGGCGGTGTGTACAAGGCCTGGGAACGTATTCACCGCGGCATGCTGATCCGCGATTACTAGCGATTCCGCCTTCATGCTCTCG
>NZ_NMUA01000126.1 GCF_002312805.1 Sphingobium sp. D43FB
CAAAGCGAGGGACGGCGGTGGAGATATTGGGCCGGGAACGGCGTCGTCGGTGGAGCAACGCGGAGAAGCTCGAGATCGTCGCCGCTGTGGGAATGAACGGAGAGACGTTGGCGCGCGTCGCGCGGCGCTACGATGTGTCGCGAAGCCAGATCTATCAATGGCGCCATCTGTTCAGGAAGCGAGGGTTGCTGCCTGCGGCGGACGAACCGACCTTTTTGCCGGTTGATATCGGGGCGCCCATGCTGAGCGCGGAGCCCGTGGTCGATGACCGGGTGGTGGCCTCACCCTTGATCATCGAGCTGTGTCTGGCGCAAGGACGGCGGCTTCGCTTCGATGCCGACATCGAGGCTACTGCCTTGACCCGGCTTATCCGGTCGGTGGAAGCTGCATGATCGGACCGGGCACCGGCGTAAGGGTCTATCTCGCCTGCGGCGTCACTGACATGCGCAAAGGGATTTCGGGTCTTGCAATGCTGGCCCAGACCGTGCTGCGACAGAAGCCGGCCAGTGGTGCCGTATTCGCCTTTCGGGGACGGCGCGGCGACAGGCTGAAGCTGCTTTACTGGGATGGTCAGGGATTTTGCCTCTATTACAAGATCCTGGAGCGCGGCCGTTTTCCCTGGCCCTCTGCGGCTGACGGGGCGGCGCGACTGACATCGGCCCAACTCGCGATGCTGTGGGAAGGGATCGACTGGAGGCGTCCGAACTGGGGTGCGCCGCCGACACGCGCGGGGTAACTTTTCTTCTGCAAAAGCGGCTGTTCTGCTAGGCTTTGCGGCCGATTTCCTGTATAAAAAGCCATGCTCAACGCGGCATCCGATCTTCCCGAAGACCCGGCCCTTCTCAAGGCGCTGATCGCCCAGTTGCAGGCCCAGAACAAGAAGCTGACTACGACGCTGCGCGCCCATGACCTGGTCGTCCAGGCACTGCGTTTGCAGATCGCCAGGCTCAGGAAGCAGGCTTTCGGCAAATCCTCCGAGAAGATCGAACGCGAGATCGAGCAACTCGAGTTCGCTCTCGAAGACGTGCTTGTTTCGGTCGCGCAACAGGGCCTCGTGACAAGTGGCCTGGACGATTCCGAGGCGCAAGCGGCGGCCGCGTCTGCCGAGACCACCCCTGGGCCGCGTCCATCTCGGCGCCCACGCGTCTCGGCGGATACGCCGCGCCAACGCCACGAACTTGACCCCGGCAGCACCTGTCCCGAGTGCGGCGGCGAGCTGCGTCTCGTCGGCGAAGACGTGAGCGAGATCCTCGAGATGATCACGGCAAAGCTCCAGGTCATCGAAGTCGCCCGCCCGAAGAAGTCCTGCCGTTGCTGCGAGAAGATGGTCCAGGTGCCAGCCCCGAGCCG
>NZ_NMUA01000127.1 GCF_002312805.1 Sphingobium sp. D43FB
CCCAACTTGAACAGTGCTTTTGGAAAAGGCATTTTTGTTCAATGACATGCACGCACCGGCGCGAGTGTTACCACTACATTTTTGGGTTTGGTTGAGCTTGCAGAGGCTTAGGTTCGCGGCGGCAGTTCGCTGATATTGGCCGGCAGCGCGATGCCGGTTGCCTTGAAGACATTCCCCACCTGGCCCGAAACGTGGGTGCGGGTGGTAATGACCTTGCCGTCCTTTTCGATGGTGGCTTCCTGAAGGCGATCGAGATCGTTGAGGAGCGGCTGCCATTCGGGCTGCAGGCCCTTTTCCTGACACAAGCGGGTCAGTTCCTTGGCCAGCGTCAGAGCGAGGAACGAGACAAACACATGGCCGCGGATAGCGGCATCGGACTGATGGAAGATGGGACGGGTATCGAAGCTCGCCTTGGCGACGCGGAACAGGGCCTCGACCTGAAGCAAATCACGGTAGCGGATGACGGCCTGTAGCGGAGTGATCCTGGCATTGGTGCGCAGCACGCTGATGCCGTCGTAGCGCGCCTCGTCGGCAAGCTTGCCCATGTCGATCTCGAAGGTCTTGCCGCTGGCCTTGAGATAGCGGCGATAGGCCGAGTTGCCGACCAGGGCCTTGTCGCCCTTCTTCAACTGGGTCTGGAGGCCATCGATGATCGCTTGCCGGTCGGCCTTGTCCTTCCTTGCCTCAGCTTCGTTGAGCGTGACGACGTAGCGCTGGGCATCTGCGCCTTTGCCAACGCGCACTTCCTTGACCCACAGCTGGGTGTCTCCTGCCTGTCGCTCGAGGACCAGGGGTACCATCGGAGCAGTGTCGGCAAGCACGACATCGCGGATGACGTTGCTGGTGCGCTCTCGCGCACCCAGGATGTATTCCATCCCCAGCTCTTCAAGGGCGGCGATCGTACCGGCACTGATCATGCCGCGGTCGGCCACGACGCACGAGCGGGTTATCCCAAAGCGGGTACGCAGGCGCGTGACGATGGGCATGAGCACCTTCACGTCGGCCGTGTTGCCCGGGACCATCTCGGTGCAGATCGGACGCCCCTCGGCGTCGATCACCACGGCCAGGATCATCTGGGCAAGCTCGGGCCGGTGGTCCTTGGAATGACCACGCCGACCCAGCGTGTCGCCGCCTGCACCGTAGAACGAGAGCGACGTCGTATCCATGAACACCAGGCTGAGATCAGTGAACAGGTCCCGCCGGCGATCGAACAGCTTCTCCTCGATCACGTCCTTCACACAGCGAGGTGCCAATGCGCCTTCTGCCTTCTCCTCGATCTCCTCGCCGAGCCAGGCCATGGCGCGATAGAAGTGATGGAGGGCAAGATCCTCGCTGCC
>NZ_NMUA01000128.1 GCF_002312805.1 Sphingobium sp. D43FB
TGAAGCGCCCCGGGTTTTCAGGAGGCAGTTTTCATTTGGCTATGCAGCCATATCGAGGTTCTCGAGGGCTGCATAGTAATTGTCTTCGGCCTCAGCGGGCGGGATGTGCCCGATAGGGCCGAAGAGCCGGTGATTATTGTACCAATCGACCCAGCGCAGCGTTGCCATTTCCACGGCCGAAACGCTTGGCCATGATCGCTGCCGCCAGATGACCTCGGCCTTGTAAAGGCCGTTGATCGTCTCGGCTAAGGCGTTGTCGTAGGAATCACCTACGCTACCGACCGAGGGGACGAGTTTGGCCTCGGCCAAGCGCTGGGTATAGTTCATCGCAAGATATTGAACTCCCCTATCGCTATGGTGGATCAGTCCATCATCGGGATCTGGCCTGCGGGCATGAATCGCCTGCTCCAGGGCATCCAGAACGAAGCTGGCAGTGGCTGACGTGCTGACCTTCCATCCGACAATCCGCCGGGCAAAAGCATCAATCACGAAGGCGACATAGACGAAGCCTGCCCAAGTATGCACGTAGGTGAAATCGACGACCCACAGGGCGTTTGGCCGGCTGACGCGAAATGCCCGATTGACCTTGTCCAGCGGACACGGCGCCTTCGGGTTGCTGATGGTGGTGATCGTCTTCTTCCCACGACGGACGCCTGCCAGCCCCATGGCGCGCATTAATCGTTCCACCGTGCATTTCGCCACCATGATGCCTTCACGCCGCATCTGGTGCCAGACCTTGCGTGCGCCATAGAGACCGAAGCTGGCCTCATGGACCCGCTTGATCTGCTCCCTGATCTCGTCATCACGCTGCGCACGTGCTGGACGCCTGCCGGGATCGGCACTACGCGCGGCGTGTTCATGGTAGGAGGATGGGGCGATTGCCAGTTCCCGGCAGATCGGCTCGATACCCAAATCCTCGCGATGGACGTCGATGAACGCCATCATCATCTCCCGGGGCGGTCGAGCTCCGCCATCGCAAAATACGCAGATGCCTTGCGCAAAATCTCGTTGGCCCGGCGTAGTTCCTTCACTTCGCGCTCCAGCAATCTCAGGCGTTCCCGGTCATCCGCCGCCAGCGCCGCTGGCCCCGCTCGTCGGCTCGCCTCCTCGCGGCACCACCGGCGCAGCGTCTCCAGCGAGCAGCCGATCTTCGCCGCGATCGACTTCATCACTTCCCATTCCGAGCCGTACTCGGCCCGCTGCTCCACCACCATACGAACCGCCCGCTCGCGGACTTCAGGTGAAAATTTGTTGGTTGTCTTGCTCATAACGGATGCTCCTTCTCACAAGTTGGAGCCTCCTGGAAACCCGGGGCGCTTCA
>NZ_NMUA01000012.1 GCF_002312805.1 Sphingobium sp. D43FB
AAGGGCCATCGGTTGTTGGGGTCTCGGCTACGGGCTTCGGGCTACGCCCTCCGCCCTTCACCGACACCCCAACAACCGATTCTCATCTTGATTGTCGCTACGCTCGCATCCTGTCAGTCGCCGCGCACCGGCGCCTCCAGCGTCCCGAAGGCCAGCGCAATATCCATCGTGTGCGGTGCCCCCCGCCGGGGCTGCGTCGGCGATTGGAAGTCCACCTGATAGACCCAGGTCGGTGCATTTGCCCGCGCCCGCGCCTCCGCTTCGATGACTTGCCCCGGCCAGCTACGGCCCGCCGTGGTCGCGGCATAGAAGATCCGTTCGGCCGACCAATCAGGAAAGCGCGCGCGATACTGATCCACGATCCATTCGGGCAACAGATCGATCCGCAATTCGCCAGCCATCCGCTCCGCCAAATTGCTCCAGTCCAGCCCCCGGACCAAAGGCCCATCAGGATCGATAAAGGCCCGCGTCTCATCCAATGTATTGCCGAGCATCATCGGGATCGCGTTGCCCTGTGGTGCGGCGTCAGGCCAGAAGGGATGCCGCTCCAGCCAGCGCATATCCAGTACTGGCCCCATATAGACGCCGCCGCCCAATATCGGATCAGTGGCCGCCAACCCTTCGATCAACCGTTCGACCGGCATGGTCAGCAAGGGTTCGAGCGCATCGGGCTTTACCCCCAAATGATCCAAATAAGCCGTCGTCCGTCGCGACGCATTGATCGGGCCGCTCGCCGTCACCTGCTGCCCGCTCATCGTGATCGCCCGGTGGAACAGGCCTTTGGCGGCAGGCATTGCCATCATCGTCGCGATCTTAGCCCCGCCGCCGGACTGGCCGAACACAGTCACATTGGCGGGATTGCCACCAAATGCCGCGATATTGTCCCTTATCCAGCGTAGCGCCAGCATCAGGTCCAACTGCCCCACATTGCCACTATCGGCAAACCTCGAATCCAACCGGGCAAGATAGAGATAGCCCAACGCATTGAGCCGATGATTGACCGTGACCACGACCACATCGCCAGCCGCTGCCAGATGCCGCCCGTCATTCAGCGTATCGACGACGCTGCCATTGGCATAGGCGCCGCCATGGATATACAGCATCACCGGACGCTTCGCTTGTCGCTCCAGCCCCGGCGTCCAGATATTGAGGAACAGGCAATCTTCGCTGGTCGCCTCCTGCTTGGCCCGCTGTGGACAGGATGGCCCAAACCGCACAGCGTCGACAATAGCGGACCAGGCTTGCGGGGCAACCGGCGCGCGAAAGCGCCGCGACCGTGTATCCTGACCATAGCGAATGCCACGAAACACCTGCAGCCCGCCTTCGCGCAAACCCCGAATGCGCCCTTGTCGCGTCGAAACAACCGGATCGCGTTGTGCGGCCACGGCAGGGCTCGTACCCAGGATCAGGGCTGACCCCACGAAAGCACGCCTGTCGATATCGGGCATCCATCCTCCATGATTTGGGTTGGGAGGGTTATCCCTCCTCTGTTCGATCGTCCGTTCGCCCTGAGCCTGTCGAAGGGCGTTGCTTCGCGCAGGTCAGGCGCCTCAGCGCGCGAGCCATCCCCCATCGACCGCAAGCGTATGCCCGTGGATATAGCCTGCTGCTCTCGACGCGAGGAACACGGCCGCCCCGCCAATGTCGGACGGATCGCCCCAGCGGCCGACCGGGATGCGTTCCTGAATCTGGCGATTTCGGGTCTCGTCGGCCTGCAGCGCGGCTGTATTGTTGGTGGCGATATAGCCTGGCGCGATGGCGTTGACGTTGACACCCTTGGCCGCCCATTCATTGGCCAGCAGCTTGGTCAGGCCAGCGACGCCGCTCTTGGACGCGGTATAGCTTGGCACGCGGATGCCGCCCTGAAAGGACAAGAGCGAGGCGATGTTGATGATCTTGCCCGCGCCTTGGCCGATCATGTGGCGACCCGCCGCCTGACACAGGAAGAACAGCACCTTCAAATTGGTGTCGATCACGGCGTCCCAATCCGCCTCGGTAAAGTCCACGCTGTCGGCGCGGCGGATGATCCCGGCATTGTTGACGAGGATGTGCAGGCCGCCGAGCTTTTCCAGCGTCTCGTCCACCACGCGCTGGACCGGCTCTATGGTCGACAGGTCCGCCGAGATGATCTCCGCGCGACGGCCGAGCGCCTGGACCTTCTCGACGGTTTCCTGTGCCGGAGTGCGGCCGACTGCGGCGATGTCCGCGCCTGCCGCAGCCAACGACAAAGCGATCGCTTGGCCAATACCGGTATTCGCGCCGGTGACGATGGCGACTTGGCCGCTCAGATCAAAGGGGTTGGTCATGGACTTTTACTCCACGTCATCCCGCGCAGGCGGGGATCCATCTCCCAAGCGTCGTTTCGGATGCTAGGCTGGGAGATGGGTTCCCGCTTTCGCGGGAATGACGCCAATAGGGTTCAGGCGAGCTGGCAGATATCCAGCACGTTCATGTCGGTATAATCCTGATTCTCACCCGCCATCGCCCAGATGAAGGCATAGGCCTTGGTGCCCGACCCCATATGCACCGACCAGGGCGGCGAGATCACGGCTTCCTCATTGGCCATGACGATATGCCGCATCGCATCGCCTTCGCCCATATAATGGAAAACGCGATCCGACGGCCCATCCAGCTCGAAGTAGAAATAAATCTCGCTGCGGCGCTCATGAATGTGCGGGGGCATGGTGTTCCACACCGAACCCGGCTTGAGCACGGTCAGCCCCATGACCAGTTGCGCGCTGTCGCAAATGCCGGGGATGACGAGCTGGAAGATGGTGCGCTCGTTGGATTCTTCGAGGGAGCCGCGTTCGAGCGCATTGGCATCGGCGATGCCGAGCTTGCGGGTAACAAAGCCCTTATGCGCCGGGCAGGACGCAAGATAGAAGCGCGCGCCTGCGCCAGCGAACTGCACGTCCTTCGCCCCCATGGTGACATAGAGGCAATCCTTGTTGCCCAGCGTAAAGCTCTCGCCATCGACGGTGACGATACCTTCGACGTTCGAAACGTTCACTACCGCCATTTCGCGCCGTTCGAGGAAGGGATGCCCTGCCGCCGAAGCCGGCTCGATCTGCGCTGGCAGCGCGACCGGCGCATCAACCACGGCAACCCCGCCGATCACGAAGCGGTCGGCATGGGTATAGTTCAACACGCACGCGCCATCGCGGAACAACCCGCCGATCAGATAGCGATCGCGCAATTCCTCGTTCGACACGCATTCCATCATGTCGGGGTGCGTCGCGTAATAGGTCTTGTCGAACATGATCGGCCCTCTTCCTCATATAGCTTGCGGCATCGCCAGACACCGGTGTCATGAGCAACCGTCTATCAGGATGATGCGGGCGGCGCAACCGATGCACGACGGATCAAGGTCGAACTAAACATCGACGGCTCATTCACCTCCGATCCTTCGCCGATCGCCGTGCCGATCAGCTTGAGCGCGGCCGCCCGCCCCATCGCAACGATCGGCCAGCGCACCGTGCTCAGCGGTGGCCATACCCGCGTGGTCAGGGGCGTATCGTCGAAGCCGATGATCGACAATTCCTCCGGCACCGCGATGCCCCGCTGGCGCGCCGCATAAAGAACGCCCGCCGCCATTTCATCATTGCTGGCAAAGATCGCCGTCGGCCTTGGCGACAGATCGAACAGGCTCTCCGACGCCGACTGGCCCGATTCGAACGTATATTGTCCGTCTGCGATCAAGCTACGCGGTAGGCTGATCCCCGCTTCGGCCAGCGCCAGTTCAAAACCGTCCCGCCGCTCCTTGGCCGACCGAAACCCGTGCGGCCCGGCGATCAGCCCGATCCGCCGATGCCCTTGCGCGATGAGATAACGGACCGCCTCTGCCACCGCTTCCCGGTCGTTCGATGCGACCATATGCTCCGGGTCGTCCAGCACGGCCGATCCCATGCGCACATAGCGGCAGCCTTCCTCGTCCAACATCCGCGCAAGAGCGTCATTTTCCGACATGGGCGGCAGGATGACGACGCCGAACAAGCGCTGGCGCGACACGAATCCGCGAATATCGTCCATCACCTGGTTCGATCCGCGATCGACCGGACGAATCACCAGTTCGAACTCCGTCCCGTGCAAAGCCTCCAATACGCCGCGCTGCATCGACAGGATCATCTGCGCATTGGGGTTGTCATAAACCAGCCCGATCAGGAAATTGCGCCCCAGCGCCAAGGCACGTGCTTGTGGATTGGGCACATAACCGGTTTCGCGGATGATCGCCTCGACCTTGTCGCGCGTTTCCCGATTGAGTAACGGGGAGCGGTTAATGACGCGGCTGACCGTCTTTTTCGAGACGCCCGCCATACTGGCGATGTCGTTGATCGTCAGCTTGGCCGTCTGGCCCTCATCCTGATTCTGCTTTGCCATACAGCCTTATAGTGGAGTTTTTCACACCCGCCACCACGCAGCACCGCGATCCGGCTTGTCAATGACACCGGTTTCCTATAGCGCTGGGGTCAGATAGGATGAAGAGGATTAACCCGTGAGTGCAAGCAGCATGGCCCAAATGATTGCCACCCATTTCCTGGCAATGCGCAAGGCTGCAACGGGGTTCGATGATTATCCCGGCGATGCCCCGGCTACGCTTGAGGAAGCCTATGTCATCCAGGATGCCGCCCTTGCCCAAGCACCGGATGCCATTTCGGGGTGGAAGGTCGGGCGCATCCTGCCTCCGCTTGCCGACCGCTATGGGTGCGATCGCCTCGCCGGTCCTATTTTCTCGCCCACCGTCTTTCCTGCCACCAGCCGATCCAAGGGTTTGGTCTTCGCCAACGGGTTCGGCGCGGTGGAAGCCGAATATCTGTTTCGTATCGGCACTATTCCACGCCCGGATCAGATCAGCTTCACGCTGGAGGAAGCGGCGGACCATATCGATGCCGTGCATATCGGCATCGAAATCGCCAGCTCGCCCTTCGCCGGGATCAACGAGATGGGGCCTGCCGTCACGATCTCGGACTTCGGTAATAATAATGGCCTGTTGATCGGCCCTGCCATCCCCGATTGGCGCAGCGGGGCCTATGCGGATCAGCGGGTGACGACCCGGATCGACGGCGTGGAAGTTGGTTCTGGCACGGCCGCAGCGTTCAACCAGGGTGCGATCGGGTCAGTCAGCTTTTTGCTCGAAAATCTGATCGCGCGCGGGATCGCCATTCAACCGGGCTGGTGGATTTCGACCGGCGCGGTAACGGGCGTCCATCCGGTTCGTGCCGGGCAAGCGGTGGAAACCGATTTTGGTCCCTTGGGGACACTGCATTGCACGATCGCGGCGCAGCCGCCACGCTGAACGTCTGACACCATATAAAAGACCAGGAGCCAGGATGATGAACGAAGCAGGGGTGCAGGGTCCGCCGGTCGGCCGCTATCGCTGGGTGGTGGTAGCGCTGTTGTTCGCGGCAACCGCGATCAACTATGTCGATCGACAGATGATTGGCGTGCTGAAGCCGACCCTGTCAGCGGAGATGCAATGGTCGGAAACCGACTATGCCAATATCGTCTTCTGGTTTCAGGCTGCCTATGCGATCGGCTATCTGGGCTTTGGCAGGATCGTCGATGTCATAGGGGCGCGCTTTGGCTACGCCATCGCGGTCACCATCTGGACCATCGCGCATATGGCGCATGGCGGCGTCTATGGTGTCACCCAATTCGCAATGGCGCGCTTTGGCCTTGGCATTGGCGAGTCAGGCAATTTCCCCGCAGGCATCAAGGCGGTGACCGAATGGTTCCCGCAAAAGGAGCGCGCCTTCGCGATCGGCCTGTTCAACGCCGGGGCCAATATCGGCGCGATCATCACGCCTTTGCTCGTGCCATGGTTGACCGTCGCCTATGGCTGGCGCGTCGCCTTTTATGCCACCGGCATTTTCGGCATCGTCTGGCTCATCGCCTGGCTGGTCTTCTACCGCAGGCCCGATCAGCATGCCAAGGTGACGGCGGAGGAACTGGCCTATATCCGCCAGGATCCCGCCGATCCGGTCGAACCCATCGGCTGGGCCAAGCTCATCACGATCAAGGAGACATGGGCCTATGCCATCGGCAAATTCTGCATTGACCCGATCTGGTGGTTCTTCCTCTTCTGGTTGCCGGGCTATCTCGGCACGCGCTATGGCCTTGATCTCATCAGCTTCGGGCCGCCGCTGGTCGCTATCTACCTTCTGTCCGATGGCGGCAGCATATTTGGTGGCTGGATGTCGGGGCGACTGATGAAGGCGGGCAAGAGCGTCAACGCGGCGCGCAAACTCACCATGTTGCTCTGCGCCTTTGCCGTGCTGCCGATCTTCTTTGCGCAGTCGATCGACAATCTCTGGCTTGCCGTGCTGGTAATCGGCATCGCCACGGCCGCGCATCAGGCTTTCTCGGCCAATCTCTACACACTGCCGTCCGACTTGTTTCCGCGCGGAGCCGTTGGGTCGGTGGTCGGCATCGGTGGGACGGTGGGCGCGATCGGCGGCATGGTCATGGCCAAATATGCAGGCTATATCCTCGACGGCATCGGCAGCTACACGCCGCTCTTTGCCGTCGCGGGCAGTGCCTATTTCGTTGCGCTAGCCGCCGTCCACCTGCTCTCGCCTCGCCTGGAGCGGGTTAGCGTATCGACCTGATCGTCAGGCCCCTGCTACGGCCCGTTCGAAACTGTAACGGATATGGTCGACATGGCCGTGCAGGCCGAAATCGAGCGGATCGGCGCTGTCCATGATGGCGTCGATTTGGCTACCGACATCCTCGATCGACCAGTCGGGCTGATAGACACCCTTGCTTTCCGCCACGAAGACTCGCGCAATGCGCCCCGCGATCGAGGCCAGCATTTGGCCGGTGATCGAGCAATCCTCATGCGCCAGCCAGCCGACGACGGGCGCGACCAGTTCAGGCCCCATCGGCGGATAAGCCGACACGTCGATCCCATCGGCCATGCGGGTGACGGCACCGGGCACGATGATATTGGACCGGACACCGTGCGCTTCCCCCTCCAGCGCTAAAATATTGTTGAGGCCGATCATGCCAGATTTGGACATGGCGTAATTGACGCAATTTGCATTGCCGTAGAGCCCGCCGATCGAGGACGTCAGCACGATCCGGCCATAGCCCGCGCTGCACATGATCGGAAAGGCGGGCCGGGCAACGTGAAAAGCGCCGCGCAGATGGACGTCCAGGACAGCGTCGAAATCGTCCTGGCTTAATTCCTGCATCGACCCATAGCGCACATTCCCGGCATTATGGATCAGCATATCGATGCGGCCAAAATGGTCGAGCGCGCAGTCTATGATGGCGCGACCGCCTTCGGGCGTTGCGACCGATTCGGTGCAGGCGACCGCTTCGCCACCCAAAGCCTTGATCTCGGCCACGACATCGGCTGCGGGTCCGGCATCGCCGCCCTCGCCCCGGATCGCGCCACCCGGATCATTGACGATCACCTTCGCGCCGCGGGCGGCCAGCAACAGCGCATAGGCACGGCCCAGGCCACGACCTGCACCAGTGATGACGGCGACGCGATCGTCGAAACGCAGCTCTGCCATGGGCCTATCCTTCTCGCCTGGTTGTCGCGCCAATGGGTTACCCGGTGCGTCCTCCCATTCAAGGCATGCCGACAAGGCATCGCTCCAGCGGTTCGCGATGACGGTCCTGGCGCGATAGGAAAGGCTCAAGACAGACAGAGGAACATGAACGATGCAGGTTGCGATCATCACCGGGGCGGGCAGCGGCATTGGTCTTGCTACCGCCAAGATGCTGGCGGAGGCCGGCATGGCGATCGTGGGCGTCGGGCGCGACGCCGACAAGCTGGCGACGCTGGAACAGGCGATCGATGATCCGGCCCGGATCGCGACCCTCTCGGTCGATATCACCGCCGACGATGCACCGGCCCGCATCGTCGCTCTGGCGCTCGACCGCTTCGGCCGGATCGACTTCCTGGTCAACAATGCCGGTGCAGGCAGCCCCAAGCCACTGCATGAAACCGATGACGAAACGCTCGACTATTTTCTGGGGCTGATGCTCCGCGCGCCGTTCCGCCTGTGTCGCGAAGTCATTGGGCATATGGGTGAGGGCTGTGGCATCGTGAATGTCAGTTCGACCTATGCGATGATCGGCGGGCGGCGGGGCGGCGCTTATTCGGCGGCCAAGGGCGGCCTTGGCGCGCTGACCCAGCATATCGCCTGCGATTATGGCCCGCGCGGTATTCGCGCCAATTGCGTCGCGCCCGGCGTCACTATGACGGATATGGTGCGGCACCGGTTCGACGATGAGATGTTCAAGCGGGTGAATGTCGAAACGACGCCCTTTCCGCGATTGGGCGAAGTCGAGGATATCGCCAGCACGATCGCCTTCCTTTGCTCGCCGGGCGCAGGCTTCATCAACGGGCAGACGATCGTCGTGGATGGCGGCTGGACCACCACCAAATATCTTTCTCCCCGCGCGCTGACCACCAAGTGGATGGAGCCGGACGCCGAATAAGCGATCAGGGGTGGCAGGCGTCCCGGCATATCTGGCGGAGCAGCCCCAATATTTCGTCCCGGCGTTCCGGTGGTATGGAACGGCCGATCGCCTCTTCATGGCGCGCAAATACCTGCTGCACTTTTGCATGGAGCTGTTGGCCTTCGTCCGACAGCCAAAGGGCGATCGCCCGCCCCTTCCCCGGCTGCTTGTTCAGCGCGCCGAGCAGCGCCAGCTTGTTGATCAGCGGCACCAGATTGGCGGGCTGGGCGCGCAAAGCGCGGCCGATGTCGCTTTGGGTACAGCCCTGGTTCGCGCCCAGGAACAGCAGCAGCGTTGCTTCACTGACATTGAGTTCCAGAGGCTGAAGCATATTCGCCAGAGCGGCGGTCGCCGCCGTGGTGGTGCGGCGCAGATGATAGCTGAGCAGATTGTCGAGCGGATCGACCAGATCGGATAAAGCGGACAGCGACACGGACATAGGTTTCAATAGTCTGCTTGCCCTCCCCACTCAAGTCTGTATATTATGTTACATAACATAAGTCAGAGGAGATGAGAATGTCCAGTCTATCCAACGGAATTAGAACTATTTTCCTCACCAGCGCGGCTTGTACGCTGTGTATCGGCGCCGCTTTTGCCCAGACGCCACCCTTGGGCGGCCCCGGCACGATCGAGCCGGATGGTACGGTGGTCGTGCCCGCCTTCCGCTTGCCACCGTCTGATTATCTGAGCGAGGCGGCGAAGAAGGGGCTGCCGCGGACACCGTCCGACCCCGAAGAACCGATGATGCGCGCCGTCGCGGCCGGTCAGGCCGGTGCGTTGCGCGCGCGTATGCCGCAGCTCATGGCGCCGCGCATTGATGCGCTGAAACAGATGTACAAGGTGACCACGCAGGAGACGGTGATCGCAGGCATCCCCGCCGTTCGCGCGACGCCGACAGGCGGCGTCCCGCAGGCGAACCGGGCCAAGATCCTGCTCAATCTGCCCGGTGGCGGCTTCATCATGGGCGCCGCACCGGGAACGGGCATGATCGAATCCATCCCGCTTGCGGGTCTTGCCGGGGTGGAGATCGTCAGCATCACTTATCGGCAGGCGCCCGAACATGTCTACCCGGCCGCAACGCAGGACGTGCTGACCGTCTATCGCGCATTGCTCAAGACCCACAAACCACAGGATATCGCGATATTCGGCTGTTCGGCAGGCGGATTGCTGACGGCGGAAACGATCGCGGCGCTGGTGCGCGACAAACTGCCCCTGCCAGCGGCGATCGGCATCTTCTGTGCGTCGGCCGATGCGCGCTGGGGTGGGGACAGTCGGGCGTTCGGGCGACCCTTCCAGGCCCTGGCGCAGCGCGAGGATAGTCGCGCCTATTTCAAGGATATCGACCTGTCCGATCCGCTCGTCTCCCCGATCGAGTCCCCCGCGACCTTGGCGCAATTTCCGCCGACGCTGGTGATCACGGGCACCCGCGCGTTCGAGATGAGCGCGGCGGTCAACACACATAAGGAACTGGTGAAGGCCGGGGTCGATGCCGACCTGCATGTCTGGGATGGCCTGGGCCATGCCTTTTTCTACGATCCGGCCTTGCCTGAATCACGCGAGGCGTTCGATGTGATGACGCGTTTCTTCACCCGGCACCTGAACCTCCAACGCTAAGCGGCAAAGGCGGCTCTCTGGCAAAGTCTCGCGCGTGACACTTTACCGGAGGGCAAAGTGTCACGCGCGACAAAGTGCGACTCGGCGGAAATTAGGGATTCACAGGAGCGCTGCACTGTGCTTGATTCACCTTATGTTTCACGCCCCCCTTCCCTCCCGTGCAGCCGGCGGCAGCGATGTCTCGCTGCTGCTCGACCAATTGTCGCATTGCTGTTCGCGTCCCCGCTATGCCTTCATGCTGCTGACCTTGATCGCGGACGTGGCGCGACCCGATGGCAGCGCCGGGCCGTTGGTGCGGGTGGACGACAGCCTGGTGTCGTTGCGCGACTGGTTGTGCGATGCGCTGACCCCCATGGGCCATCGCGACCCCCGGCGGATGGCGCTGGTCGAACGTGTCAGGGACGAATTGCGCAAGGAAGAGCGGCTGACCGGCGACGCGACGACGAACGAGGCGCTGGTGCAGGATGAAGTACGTATCCGCGTCCGGACCTCCGGCAAGACGAACCTCAGCCGCGCGGTGTCCGAACTGGTGAAGGCCGGATTGCTCAAACGCCATTATCAAGGGTTTCGCGTCGATCATTTGAACCGCGGCGCGCAGCGGCAAGCGGTCTATACCCTGACCGGACGCGCCCGCGCGCTGGTCAGCGCGCCGCCTTTGGCAAGGCGCCCCGCCACCCGGCCACGGCAGGGCGATCTCTTTGCATCCTGACCTATGATCGTGCCGCCAGTTATGTGACAATTCCATGTCGCTACTGTCATAAAAACCGATAAAATCTGTCATTAAAGAGTCATTGAACCGCCATAGCTGGCGCCCTTGTCGAACAAGGGACAAGGCTGTGAAACAATCGAGACATATCGGCATGGGTCTGGCGGTCAGCCTGCTGGCGCTGATGCCCCAAGCCGCGCAGGCGCAAACGGTCGAGCAACTGCAAAGCCAGATCGATGAGCTAAAGGCCCAGGTGCAGGCCCTTACCGCCGCCCTGTCCGCCCGTCAGCCCGCCCCTGCGCCGGTTCCGACCAACCCTGCACCCGCCCCTGGGCCGCAGATGGCGAGCCTTTCGGCACCCACTCCCGACCCGGTCGATGCCGAACCTGCTCAAGAGCCGAAGAAAGGCTGGTATGATCGCCTGTCGCTGCGCGGCTATACCCAGATGCGCTACAATGCCTTCCTGTCCGGCGATGATAGCGCGCCTGCGGGCACGTCCCGCCTGCGCTCGGTCCATGACAGCGGCATTTCCGACAAGGGCGGCTTTACCCTGCGCCGGGTCCGCCTCGTCCTGCAAGGCGATATTTCCGATCGCGTATCGCTCTATCTGCAGCCGGATTTCGCGACCGCCGTCAGCAACCAGAGTGGTGGCGAGCGCCGGGAGAGTTTCGGCCAGTTGCGCGACGCCTATGCCGACATCTTCCTCGACAAGGCGAAGAGCGTCCGGCTGCGGTTCGGTCAATCGAAGGTGCCCTATGGCTGGGAGAATATGCAATCCTCGTCCAACCGCCTGACGCTCGATCGCAGCGACGGTATCAACAGCGCCGTGCCGGGCGAGCGCGACCTGGGCGTCGTGGCCTATTATACGCCGCCATCAGTCCAGAAAATCTGGGACAGGCTAGCCGATGACGGGCAAAAATTGTTCGGCAATTATGGCGCGTTCGGATTGGGCCTGTTCAACGGGCAGGGCATCAACAAGACCGAGCAGAATAAAGACCTGATGAAGGTCGCCTTTGCGACCTGGCCATTCGAACTGGATGGTCTGGGCGACGCCTTTGCAGGCCAGGTGTTCGAAATCGGCGGGTCGGCGATGCTCAACACCATCCAGCCGGAAATCCGCAGCGGCGGCGTCAGCGCTCTCTCCCATGACGATAATCGCGCTGGCATCCACGCCATGCTGTATCCCCAGCCGATCGGCATTCAGGCCGAATGGAATTGGGGCCGCGCGCCGCAATATGATCTGGCCAGCCAGTCGATCCGCGCCAGCAAGCTGAATGGCGGCTATGTCCAGATGATGATGCGCCTGCCGACATCGGACAGTTTCGGCACGCTGATGCCCTATGGCCGCTGGCAACATTATCGCGGTGGCTGGAAAGCGGCGACCAACGCCCCGCGCCTAGAAACCGACGAGTTCGAACTGGGCCTGGAATGGCAGCCATGGAAGGCGCTGGAGATCACCATGGCCTATGCCCGGATGAAGCGCGCCGAAGCCGACGAACGCCGGACCGGCCGCGCCGAAGGCCACCTTATCCGTACCCAGGTGCAGTGGAATTACTGACGCCCGGCACGCGCTGGTCGAACTTTAGTGCGCCTCGCTGCGCATCCGCACGACCAGCGCCTCGATCTCATTGGGTTCCAGCAACCAGGTGCGTGTCTTGCGGCCTTCCCGATGGACGGGATGGGTGAGCAAAACCCGCGCCTGCGTCTGGGCGTGGGGTTTGTAGAGCGCGAAATGCGTCGCGCAGTCGCGGATCGTGCTGATCAGCGGCGGTTTGCCGTCCAGGTCGATCATCGTCGCGGGCTGATCCCAGGGGATGGCGGCGACGCCGGGATATTTCTGTTCCATAGGGGCCGGAACACCACGGCGCGCCGCCAAAATCAAGGGGCTTATCGCAGCAGCGCCATCAGGATCGGATCGCGCGTGGCGGCAGGGTCGCGGCGTATCTCCGCTTCCTCGCGGCCGATGGCGCGGAAGATGGCGTCGCCGATCTGGCCCGACACATTGTCCGCCAGCGCCGCATAATCCCGGCCTCCGGTGGCAGACAGCGCCGCCGTCAGCATTTCGAACATGTCTGATCGCAGCGCGCGCGACGCGCCGGGCAGCAAGGCTTCGACCACCGAACCGCGCGCTTCCCGCGCCAAAAGGTCCGTCGCCGCCGTCGGCCCGCCACGCAGGACGGACAAGGCATCGGCCAGCGTCATGCGCTGCACCGCATCCATCACGATCGGCGCGGCATTGTCGGCCAGGTCGACGGCGACATCGTTGAGCGCCATGCCGACCCGGTCGCGCACCGCGCGGGTGCGCAGCAGCGCGGACAGCACCGCCCCGCCCCGGTTCCCACCCAAGTCAGGCGGCGTGATGCGGGTGAGTTGATCGTCGTAAAAGCCGCCCGGTTCGGTCAGGCGCGCAAAGGCGCGCTGGCTCGACAATTGGAGCAGGCGGCGCACCGCTTCCTCCACGGTATAGCGGCCCATGGGCGTCGCGCAGGCGGCAAGCGGCAACAGCGCGATTGTCGCGATCAAGCTGCGCCTGTCGCAAAAGCCGGTCGGCGCTGTCCCCAATTTGTCCACCATGATGCGTCTCCCTGTTGCTGGGCTGACGCTATGGCCCGATCCGCCTTGCCGGTCGCTGAACGTCAGGGGCGATCCATCACCACCACCGGCTTGACGACCGCCCCGCTTTCCGACGCGGCGAAGGCAGTGTGCAGATCGTCAAAGGCATAGCGCTGGATCAGTTTTTCCAGCGGCAACCGGCCGTCGCGATAATAGCCGATCAGGCGGGGAATGAAGCGCTGCGGATCGATGCCGCCCTCGACCACGCCGACGATCCGCCGGCCCATGCTCATGATCGCCGAGGGATCGATGGCGCAGCCGCCGGGCGGATAGGCGCCGACCAAGGCGAGCGTGCCGCGCTGCGCCAGTTTCTCCACGGCTGGGCCAAGCAAGGCCGGGACGCCGGTCGTGTCGACGATATGGTCGAACAGGCCTTCGACCGAGCCGAGATCATCGCCGGTTTCGGTCGCGCCCAAGGTGCGGGCAAGGTCCAGGCGGCTGGCATGGCGATCGATCACCGCTATCCGTCCAGCCCCCGCGATCATAGCTGCCATAACGGACGACAGACCAACGGCCCCTGCGCCCAATATCGCGATCGACTGGCCAGGCGCAACCTTGAGCGTTTCCAGCACCGTGCCCGCGCCGGTCTGGATCCCGCAGCCCAAAGGCGCGAGAATGTCGAGCGGCAGATCGGGGTCGATCCGCACCACATTGTCGCGATGCGCAAGCGCATGGCTCGCGAAGGCCGACTGGCCGAAGATATTGCTGCCGATCCGCTGATCGCCGCGCCAGATGCCGCCTTCGCCTTCATGCGTTAGCCCCATGAAATTGCGCGGTACGAATTCGACGCAATAGCCGGGTTGATGATCATGGCAGGCCCCACAGGCGCCGCAGCTATGGAAGCTCAGCAACACATGGTCGCCGACCGCCACATCGTCGATAGCGGACCCAACCGCATCGACCACACCCGCTCCTTCATGCCCCAATATGACCGGGAAGGGCGTGGGCAATGCGCCCTCGCGCATCACCATGTCGGTGTGGCAGATGCCGCAGGCGTGGAGCCGCACGCGGACCTGATCAGGGCCAGGCGGGTCCATGGCGAGGGTTTCGAAGTGGAAGGGACCGCCCGGCATTTCCACCACGGCGGCCCTGATCGCGATCCGGCCCATGATCAGAAATCGAAGCCGAAGCGCAGATACCATTCGCGCGGCCGGTTATAGGTTCCGAAGATCGCACCTGCCGCGATGTTGGACCCGCCCGATGTCAGGAAGCGCTTGTCGGTCAGGTTGGTGCCGCCCGCCGTCACCGACCATTTGCCATCCGGTTCGCGATAGCTGATCGAGGCGTTGACGATGTCGGTCGATACGCGCTTGAGCAGCAGCGTGCGTTGCGTGTCGTTCCAGGCACTGGAGGTATAGGTCCAGTCGGCCAGCATGACCAGCGACGCGCCATTGCCCAGCTTGGCTTCGTAGCGGGGGCTGAGGTTGACCTTCCATTTGGGCGTCTTGGGCAGGGTTTCGCCGACCAGCGTCCCGGCCTGGAAGGCATTGGCCCCGCCGACCGCCGCCGCGCCCGCCGATACCGATGTATATTGGGCGTCGATATAGCCGACCGCGCCATTGATGGTCAGGCCATCGACGGGTGCCGCCACCATCTCCAGTTCGAAGCCGCGGATGCGCGCATCGCCTGCGTTCGCGATGGTGGGCGATGTGCCGACCTGGATATTGAGCTGGATATCGCGATATTTGGTCGAGAAGA
Organism: Sphingobium sp. D43FB; assembly: GCF_002312805.1. GTDB lineage: Bacteria > Pseudomonadota > Alphaproteobacteria > Sphingomonadales > Sphingomonadaceae > Sphingobium. The sequence goes on from NZ_NMUA01000012.1 coordinate 15,104, forward strand.
CCGCCGCGTTGAGTTGCAGATGCCGGTCGAGCAGCGTGGACTTGATCCCCGCTTCCCAGGTGGTCGCCTTTTCCTCGTTGAAGTCGGGGGCGACATTGCCCTGCGGGTTGGTCAGGCGCGTGGTCCAGCCGCCGGTCTTATAGCCCTTCGACCAACTGCCATAGAGCATGACGTCGTCGGTGGGGTGGAGCTGAACCCCAACCTTGGGCGAGAAATCGCTGAATTTCTTGCGGTTGACGCCGGGCGTATAGACGCGGACCGGATTGTTCGGGTCGGGATAGCCCAGGCCCGCTTGGCAGGGGATCGGTGCCAGCGGGAAAGCGCCGCCGGGGAAGACATTGCCATTGGCATCGGCGCACCCGAACAGCTTGTAGTTGAAGCCGTTCAATTCCTGCTGTCCGCCCTCGAACCGCTTGCGCTCATTGGTGTAGCGGCCGCCGATGGTGATGCCGATCAGGTCGATCGGGCGATAGTCGATCTGGCCGAAAAAAGCGTAATTCTTCGTCGCCAGTTCATTGGGACCGTCGACCTGCACCAAGCCTTCGGCGAAGGTCACATAGTCGTGCAGGTCACCCGCTTCCTTGAAATAATAGGCGCCCAGAACATAGTTGAGCTTTTCATCCAAGGCGTTGCCGAGCAGCTGGAGTTCCTGGCTGAACTGCCACTGGTTCATGGTGAAGCTCAACTGTACGAAATTGAGCGGCGATCCGTCCGCATCGAGGCCCGCATTCCAGTGCAGCTCGCGATAGGCGGTGATCGATTTAAGCGCGAGATTGTCGGCCAGGTCGAAATCGACGATGCTGCTGAGGCCCCAGCTTTCGAGGTTGGAATAGCTGTTGCCGCTGGCATAGCTGCGATCGGGATTGTCGATCAGATAGCGGCCGTCCCAGGGCAGGCGATCATTGGCGGGATTGCCATCGACATTGGCGCTGGCGACGCTGGCCAGCTGGAATTGCGGATTAAATTGCGTGCCTGCCACACCGCACAAAGCCTGGGCGTTGCGTGCGGCGATCTGCGCGCCCGTACTGCCGATGCAGAAATTATAGAGGCCAGCGAACAGGAAGCCGGTGGTGCCGGTCGGGTCGAACGCGGTGCCGGGCAGGTTGGTCGTGCCCGCGAAATTGCCGGGCACGAACTCGGTCGTGCCGATCAGCTTGTTGGCCGACGTGCCCTTGTCCTTGCTATAGTCGCCGGAGAAGGTCGCGCGCACCGCGCCACCATTGTTCCAGCGCAGCTTGCCGCGCAGGTTCCAATTGTCGTTCTCGCCTTCCTTGGCGGCGCTGTCATAACCAGCGGCCGAGAATGCGTCGAAGGAGGGCGTGTTGTTCGCGCGCTGGTCGGGATAGGGCAGGCGCTTCAAGAAGCCGTCGCGCGACTTGATGCCGAAGGTGAAGGCGGAACTAAGGCCATCGGTGATCGGCACCGTTACCGACCCGCGCACCTGGAACAGCTTGTAGCTGCCCAGCGTCACATCGCCCTTGGCCTTGAATGCGTCACCCGGATCGGCCGTGACGATGGAGATCGCGCCGCCGATCGTATTGCGCCCGAACAGGGTGCCCTGCGGTCCCTTCAATATTTCCACCCGCTCGACATCGAGCAGATCCTGGTTCGCGCCGACCGTGCGGGCGAGATAGACGCCGTCGAGATAGATGCCGACGCCCGGATCGATGTTGAAGGCGAAATCGTCCGACCCGATGCCGCGAATATAGGCGGCCAGAACGGCGGTGGAACCGGAAAAGGGCGTGCCCGCGTCCAGATTGACGTTGGGTGCGATCGCTGAAAGCTGCGACACGCTGCCAACAGCGCGCTCCTGCAAAGACTCAGCGGTGAAGGCCGAAATGGCGATCGGCACATCCTGCACATTTTCCGCGCGCTTCTGCGCCGTCACGACGATTTCGGCGATACCGCCCGATTGTTCGGCATCCTGTGCCAATAGTGGCGTGCTGGCCATCGCACTCGACGCCATCAGCGCCGCGATCATCGACTTTCCCATCTTCAATCCTCCCATAATGGCCCACCTGTCCCGGTGTGTTGTCGGCCATCATAGGCGGCGGGCCCCGCCACGTCTTGGATAGGGGCGAACCGGGGATCAGGACAAAAGCGAACCACCCTGGCCGCTGCGCCACTGGCTGGGCGACACGCCGAAATGACGGCGGAAGCAGCGGGTGAAGAAAGCGGAGTCGCTGAAACCGACGTCGAAGGCGACGTCGGTGATCGTCATGCCATCGTCACGGGCCAGCAAGCCCGCTGCCCGTTCGAGCCGCCGCGTGGTGATGAACGCGGTCGGCGTCAGGCCGACATGGCGAAAGAAGCATTTTTGCACCGCGCGGGGGGAGAGATCGAGCGCTTCGCAGATCAGCGCCGTGCCAAGGTCTGGATTGCCCAGATGCTCCAGCGCATAATCGACCGGCGAGCGCGGCATGGCGATCGCCGGTCGATCGAGCACGCTGCGTCGGCAAAGCAGCCGTGCTGCATCGGCCAGCAGCACGCCCGCCTCATCGTCCAGTGCGGTGAGCTGGTCGCGCTGCGACCATAGGCCTTGCAACACATGGGCCAGGAACAGGACGTGCGGGTTGGTCGATGGCACCAGACAGCCGTGCCAATCGCGCGCGGCGATTTCGTCGCCCATCATCGACACCGGCACCTGCAGGATCAGGCAGTCGTTGAACTGCGAAATGTCGATGGCGTAAGGATGGCGATCATCGGCGATGACGACGTCGCCGACGCGCGCCATGCTGCTGCGGTCGCCATGGATCATCGTCATCGATCCCCGGTGAAGCAAATGCAGCAACAGGTGCCGCTCCTCGCCTTCCGTCACGACCCGGCTGACCTGCGCCCTCTCGCTGCGCGCGCGGGCAAAGCCGACGCCGCCTAGCGACCAGCGCGCAAGCTCCGCCTTTATCCCTTCGGGCGCATGCGCGGTCATGCCGGGAAAGGCCTCCGCCACCACCTCGCGCCAGAAGAGCTGGCGACTTTGCGGCGGCACGAGACGCGTGGAGAAACGCTCGACCGCGCTCATCGGCCGACCATCATGCGGCCATATAAACGGTGGATCATAGCCAACATCCTCTCCCCTTTTCGTCGCGCGCTTATCTTTGCCCGTCGACCGATCTTGCCAATCGTTCCGAAAGTATCCCAGGCATACGGATATGGCAATATGATTGAACGGTCACACCCTTAGCACGGACCGGCGACCAACAGCGTTGCCTTTGCAAAGGCCTCGATATACTCGGACAATATGGGAATGGAGCATTTCATCGCCGTCGATTGGGGCACGACCAATCGCCGCGCCTATCGGATCGAGAATGGCGCAGTGGTCGCGACGCACCGCGATACGCTGGGCGTGACATCGGTGCCGGCTGGCGGCTTTGCGCAGGAAGTCGATCGCCTGCGCGAGCGGCTGGGCGGCGGCCCGCTGTTGCTGGCGGGGATGGTCGGGTCCAATCGCGGCTGGATCGATGCGGGCTATGTGTCGACGCCCGCGACGCTCGATACGCTGGCGGCCGCGATGGCGCATCCCGCGGACGGCGTCATGATCGTGCCCGGTGTGTCGCATGTTGCCGACGGCCGGGGCGACGTGATGCGGGGCGAGGAAGTGCAATTGCTGGGCGCGGTCGCCGCTGGCTTGGTGCCCGCCGATGCGCTGCTGTGCCAGCCCGGCACCCATTGCAAATGGGCGTGGATGCGCGATGGCGCGATCGCCGCCTTCGTCACGGCCATGACTGGCGAGATGTTCGCCCTGCTCAAGGCCCATGCCCTGATCGGACAAGATATGACCGGTCCGGTCATAGCAGGCGAGGCTTTCCTGGCGGGCGTGCGGGAAGCCAAACGCGGGGATATGCTCGCCTCGCTGTTCGCCATCCGTCCGGCGGGCCTGCTTGGCCTGCGCGACCGCGCGGACGCCGCGTCCTTCGCCAGCGGCCTGCTGATCGGCAGTGATTGCGCCGCCCATGCGACCGGCGCCACCGTCCACCTGTTGGCCGACCCGACGCTTGGCGCCCTCTACAGCTGCGCCATCACGGAACTGGGCGGCACGGCCGTCATGGTCGATAGCGAAGCCGCCTTTATCGCGGGCATGACCCGCCTTTGGGAGCAGATTGCATGAGCCTGGATTTCCCCACAGCCTTTACCCGTTGTCCGCTGGTCGCCATTTTGCGCGGCGTGCAGCCAGACGAGGTCGAACCGATCGGCGACGCGCTGGTCGAAGCGGGCTTCACCCTCATCGAAGTGCCGATGAACTCGCCCGACCCGATCGACAGCATCGCCCGGCTGGCGCGCCGGTTCGAGGGACGGGCACTGGTCGGCGCGGGCACGGTGCTGACCGTCGAGCAGGTTGAACAGGTGCGGCAGGCGGGCGGACAGCTTGTCATCTCGCCCAATAGCGATATCGCCGTGATCGCCGCGACCGCGAAGGCTGGCATGATTTCGATGCCGGGCTATTTCACCCCGACCGAAGCCTTTGCCGCGATCGCGGCGGGCGCAACGGCGCTCAAGCTCTTCCCGGCGGAAGCCGCCACCCCTGCCCTGCTCAAGGCGCAGCGCGCGGTCCTGCCGAAGGATCTGCCGGTGCTGATCGTCGGCGGCATCAACCCCGGCAATATGGCCCCCTGGGTTCAGGCCGGGGCCAACGGGTTCGGCCTTGGCTCGGCGCTCTACAAGCCCGGCGCGACCGCGGCGCAGGTCGGCGAAGCGGCGCGCGCCTTCATCGCTGGCTGGCAGGCCTTGTCGGCGTAACGCAGCCTTTGCCTACCCCTTCATGTCGATGGTGGCGATCAATCCGCCATCATCGGCATTGCGCAAGCGCACCGATGCCTCGAAACTCATCGCCAGCGACCGGGCGATGGTGAGGCCGATGCCCGTACCGTGCCGACCGCCCGGCTGGCCGCTTGGCCCCCGCGTGAACGGTTCGAACATCTGGTCGAGCTGATCGGGCGCAATGCCCGGCCCCCGGTCGCGCACATGGATCAGCACGCGCCCGCCGGTCCGCGCGCAGCTTATGTCGGCGCTGCCGCCATATTTGATCGCATTGTCGACCAGATTGCCGATGCACCGGGTCAGCGCATTGGGCTTTACCCGCACCGTACCGCCGCATCCCGTGATGAACCGCACCGGCGCGCCCAGTTCCTGCGCATCCTCGGCCATACTGGCGAGCAGCGAGTCGATGTCGAGTTGCGACCATGGCTCGCGCGCTTCGGTGCTGCTGGCAAGGTCCAGCCCTTCCCGCACCAGCGTCTGCATCGCCTGCAGATCCTGTAGCAGGCGCGCGCGCAACTCGCCCTCCTCCATCAATTCCAGCCGCAGCCGCATCCGCGTCATCGGCGTCTGAAGATCGTGGCTGATCGCCGCGAGCAATTGCGTGCGCTCGGCAAAACCGGCGCGGGCGCGGCGCTGCATCAGGTTAAAGGTGGAAAGCGCGGCGCGCACTTCCTCTGGCCCCCGTTCGGGAATCTCCTCCGGGTCGAGCGATACGGAAAAGGCTTCGGCCGCCCGTTCGAGACGGCGTAACGGTTTGGATACGAAGCGCGCGACAAGGATCGCCAGTCCGGCCGACGCGGCGATGATGACCATCAGGTAGAGCGGATTATAGATGACCCGCAGCGGCTTGGCGAGGCGCGGGAAGGTCAGGGCCAGCGCGCGCCGCTGGCCACTGCTGTCGGTGAAACGGACAACCCAGCAATCGGGTCGCGGCGCATCGACCAGCCCGGCCGCGCGCTCGGTCGTCCGGGCGAAATCGGGGAAGCACAGGCCAAGCGGCACCTGCCCGGCTTCGGGCAGCGAACGCGGCCCAAGGCGGTCGGCCAGCGTCACCTGCAGGTCGGCGTCCGGCTCGTTGATCGCGACCCCGGCGGGGGCAGGCGAGGCACCGATGATGCTGTGCGTCGCCATCATCGCCTCGATCCGCGCGGGATCGCGGCGCAAGCGGTCGGCAATGTCCATCGCGCTCGCCACCACCCGCTGACGCCGCACTCGTTCGAAATCATGCCGCCGTGTCTGTTCGGCGACCATCAGTGCGATGATGGCGGCGACCGACATGCCGATCGTCAGGATCACGAAAATCTGGCCCGTCATGGACCGGAAGAAGACCGGTACGCGCGACAAGGACCGACGGATCATGAATAATCGACCGCGCTGGCCAGCACATAACCCTCCCCGCGCACCGTCAGGATCAATTCGCTACCGCCGGGCAAGACCGCCAGCTTCTGCCGCAACCGGCTGATCTGCAGGTCGATCGTCCGGTCGAAAGCGGCGGTCGCGCGTCGTTCGGGCAGCAACGCCTCGCGCGCCAGAACGACGTTCGGTTCCTCGATGAAGCGACAAAGCAGGCGATATTCCGCCGACGAGAGCATCACCAATCGCTCGTCGGGCGCTACCAGCCGCCGTTGCACGAGGTCCAGCCGCCATGGCCCGAAATGGGCATAGCGCATCGCCTCGGCCGGTGCCACAGGTTCGCTCCGCCCGCGCCGCAGCAGGTTGCGGATACGCACCAGCAATTCGCGCGGTTCGAACGGCTTGGTCAGATAATCGTCCGCGCCCAGCTCCAGCCCCAGTACCCGGTCGATTGCACTGCCGCGCGCGGTGACCATGATGATCTGTACGGCCGACCCCTCGGCCCGCAGCTCGCGGCACAGCGACAAGCCGTCGCCATCGGGCAGGTTGAGGTCCAGCACGATGAGGTCGATCGTCTCCCCGCGCAGCGTCTGGCGCAGTTCGGTCAGGCTGCCGACACCCAGCAGCCGGTAATTTTCCTGCCGCAACTGCCCGATGATCAGGTCGCGAATATCGGCATCGTCATCGACCACCAGCACCGTGGCGGCAGGAGGAAGGGAAGGGTCGATCATGCGGTCTTCTATCGTGCGTACCGGCAAAAGTCTGCGCTTCTCCGCACCCTGCTACAGGCTGATACAAAGCGTTACGCGGCGGCGAGGCGATGCGACAGCCCGACCATAAGTCGCTCTACCATGTGACAGGCAAAAGCGTCAGGACGAGAGCGTCGGCACCCCCTAGCCGACGCCAAGCGGAGTCCTCGCGACGTCAGCGGCTCACGTCCGTCCGGCGCACGATCCCTCCCCCTCCCCCCGTGTCCGGTCGGCCCGCCGATGACGCGAGGCTCCGCCTGGTTCACGCAAGGATCGACGCTACTCTATGCCCTCGCCTCTTCGCACCGTGCCTCTGGCGCTCTGCATATTGATCGCTGCCTGCGCCGACCCCAAGCCACCGCAAAAAGGCCCGGTCGAAGTGGGTGTCGTCACCCTGACCACGCAGAGCGTCACCGTGGCGAGCGAACTGCCAGGCCGCACCGTGTCGGCGATGATGTCCGAAGTCCGGCCCCAGGTTGCTGGCCTGATCCAGAAACGCCTGTTCACAGAAGGCGCGATGGTGACCGCCGGGCAGCCGCTCTATCAGATTGACGAACGCCTCTATCGTGCCTCCCGCGACGAAGCGCAGGCCGCGCTGGCGAGCGCGCAGGCGACGCAGATGGCGGCGCAGGCCAGGGCGCGCCGCTACACATCGCTGGGTGACAGCGAAGCCGTCAGCGCGCAGGATCGTGACGATGTCACCGCCACCGCGCGGCAGGCCAGCGCCGCCGTGCAGCAGGCCCGCGCCAGCCTGCAGACCAGCAACGTCAACCTGCAATTCACCCTGGTCCGCGCGCCGATCAGCGGGCGTATCGGTCGCACCCTGTTCACGCCGGGCGCGCTCGTGACCGCCAGCCAGGCCGATCCGCTGACGACGATCCAGCAACTCGACCCCATCTATGTCGATGTCACCCAGTCCAGCAACCAATTGCTCGCCCTGCGCCGGTCGCTGGCGTCGGGCCAGACCCTGCCCGCCAGCGCGACCATCCGCCTGAAACTGGAGGATGGCAGCGACTATCCGCAGGAGGGGGTGATCGCGTTCGCCGAGCCAATTGTCGACGTCAACAGCGGCACCGTGACGCTGCGCGCGCGCTTCCCCAATCCCGATGGGCTGTTAATGCCCGGCATGTTCGTGCGCGTCGTCGCCCCGCAATCGGTCGTGCCCGGCGCGATCCTGGCGCCGCAACAGGGCATCACCCGCGATCCCAAGGGCAATGCCACCGCCCTGGTGGTGAACAGCGCGAACAAGGTCGAGCGCCGCACTGTGACAGCGGGGCAGGCGATCGGCGACAAATGGCTGATCACCAAGGGGTTGAAGGCCGGCGACAGGCTGATCGTCGAAGGCACGGGCAAGGTCCAGCCCGACGATGTCGTCAAGCCTGTCGCGGCATCGAAATAAGCCATGCTCAGTCGCTATTTCATCGAACGGCCGATCTTTGCCTGGGTCATCGCCATCGGCATCATGCTGGCGGGGCTGGGGGCGATGTTTTCGCTGCCGATCGCCCAATATCCCGACATTGCGCCACCCGGCGTCGGCATCAGTGCGACCTATCCGGGTGCATCGGCCGACACCGTCGAAACCGCCGTTACGCAGGTCATCGAACAGCAGCTGACCGGCATCGACGGGCTGATGTATTTCTCGTCCTCATCCTCGGCGACGGGCCGGTCGCAGATCACCGTAACCTTCCAGAAGGGCACCGACCCCGACACCGCGCAGGTGCAGGTGCAGAACCGCGTGCAACAGGCGCTCAGCCGCCTGCCCAATCCGGTGCAGCAGCAGGGATTGACGGTCACCAAGCACCAGACCGACTTCCTGATGCTGGTCGGCCTCTATGACGAGACCGACCTGGCGACTCAGGCCGATATTTCGGACTATCTGGTCAATAATTTCCAAGATCCGATCGCGCGGATCGAGGGGATCGGCGCGACCCAGATTTTCGGGTCGCAATATGCGATGCGCGTCTGGCTTGATCCCTATAAGCTCGCCGCCGTCAAACTGATGCCCTCGGACGTGCAGAGCGCCATATCGGCGCAGAATGTCGAAGTGTCCGCAGGGCAGATCGGCGCTGACCCCGCACCCGCCGGGCAGCAGATCAACGCCACGGTTACCGCGCGATCGCGGCTGGAAACCCCCGAACAGTTCCGCAATATCGTCGTCAAGACGCAGCGCGACGGATCGATCGTTCACCTGTCCGACGTGGCGCGCGTGGAATTAGGCAATGAGAGCTACACCACCGCTGCGCGGCTGAACGGCCATCCCGCATCGGGCATGGCGCTGCAACTTGCGCCCGGTGCCGACGCGCTCAAGACCGCCGAACTGGTTAAGGCCAGGGTCGAGCAACTGTCTCAAAACCTGCCCCATGGCTATAAGCTCGTCTATCCGCGCGACACCACGCCGTTCATCAAACTGTCCGTCAATGAAGTCATCAAGACGCTGATCGAGGCTGTCTTACTGGTTGTCGTGGTCATGTTCGTCTTTCTGCAAAGCTGGCGCGCGACCCTTATCCCCACCATTGCGGTGCCCGTCGTGCTGCTCGGCACCTTCGGCGTGCTGGCGCTATTCGGCTATTCCATCAACACGCTCACTTTGTTCGGGATGGTGTTGTCGATCGGCCTGCTGGTCGATGACGCCATCGTCGTCGTCGAAAATGTCGAGCGGATCATGGAGGAGGAGGGGCTGTCGCCCCGCGACGCGACGATCAAGTCGATGGAGGAGATTGGCAGCGCGCTGGTCGGCATCGGCCTCGTCCTGTCCGCCGTGCTGTTACCCATGGCTTTCTTTGGCGGATCAACCGGCGTCATCTATCGCCAATTCTCGATCACCATCGTCTCGTCGATGCTGCTCTCGGTCGTGGTCGCGCTCATTCTCTCGCCCGCACTCTGCGCCACCCTGCTCAAACCCGTGCATGACGAACGGCGCAATCATGGCTGGTCGGGCAAGTTCAACCGCTGGTTCGATCGGCTGACCAACGGCTATATCCGCCGCACCGAGCAGATGCTGGGACGCCGCAAGCTGTTCTGGGTCGGCTATGTCGTGATCCTTGGCATCCTCGCGCTGCTGTTCGTGCGCTTGCCCTCCAGCTTCCTGCCCGTCGAGGATCAGGGCCAGGTGATGGTGCAGATGACGCTGCCCGCCGGTGCCAAGTCCAGCCGCACGACCGAAACCGCGGCGCAGGTGCAGAACTACTTTTTGAATGACGAAAAGGATAATGTCGCTTTCGCCTTCATCATGACGGGGTTCAGCTTCCAGGGTCAGGGCGAGAATGTGGCCCAAGGCTTCATCAACCTGGCCCCCTGGGAAGATCGCAAGGGCGCGGTTAACAGCGCAGGCGGCATTGCCGAGCGCGCGAACAAGCAATTGTCGGCCATTCGCGATGCCAGGGTGCTGGCGATGACCCCGCCCGCCATTCGCGGCCTCGGCCAATCCAATGGCTTCACCTTTCAACTGCTCAACACCGGTGGGTTAAGCCGCGACCGTTTTCTGGAACTGCGCAACCAGTTGATCGCCGCCGCCGCGAAAGACCCGTTGCTCGCAGGCGTGCGCGCCGCCGCGCTGGAGGATACGCCGCAACTCAAGATCGACGTAGATTCCGAAAAACTCGCCGTCCTGGGTCTGAGTCAGAGCGATGTGGACTCGGTCCTCAGCGCCGCCTGGGGCAGCCGCTACATCAATGATTTCGTGGATCGCGGCCGGGTGAAGCGGGTCTTCATGCAGGCCGACGCCCCCTATCGCGCACTGCCGACCGATCTGGACAACTGGATGGTGCGTTCAGCGTCCACCGGCGAGATGGTGCCCTTCTCCGCCTTTGCGAGCACGCGCTGGACGATGGGGCCGTCCACGCTGGCACGCTTCAACGGCCAATCCTCCTATGAATTGCAGGGCCAGGCGGCCGCAGGCGCCAGTTCGGGCGAAGCGATGGACCGCATCGTAGAGCTACAGCAGCAGCTTCCCGCAGGCACCAGCTATGCCTGGAGCGGCCTATCCTATCAGGAACAATTGTCGGGCGGGCAGGCGCCGCTGCTGTATGGCCTGTCGGTGCTGGTCGTCTTCCTCTGCCTTGCCGCTTTGTATGAAAGCTGGTCGATCCCGATCGCGGTGCTGCTGGTGGTGCCGCTTGGCCTTGTCGGCGCGGTGATCGCGGTGTGGGCGCGCGGGCTGGAGAATAATATCTTCTTCCAGGTCGGCTTGCTCACCACCATGGGGCTTGCCGCCAAGAACGCCATCCTGATCGTCGAATTTGCCGAACTCGCGCATCGCCAGGGCAAAGACCCGCTCTCGGCGGCAATCGAGGCCGCGAGGCTGCGCTTCCGCCCGATCCTGATGACCTCGCTGGCCTTCATCGCCGGCGTCATTCCGCTCGCCATCGCCACCGGTGCTGGCGCGCAGAGCCGGGTCGCGATCGGCACGGCCGTCGTCGGCGGCATGTTGACCGCTACATTGCTGGCGATCTTCTATGTCCCGCTCTTCTTCGTCACCATCGCGCGGCTGTTCGATAGCAAGGCCAAAACCAAAGCCCCGCCGCCAAACCCGGCCCCGGACGCAGGATTGCCCGCATGACCCGCTCGCTCCTTCTGCTGACCAGCGCGCTAACGCTGGCGGGGTGCAACATGGCCCCGACCTATGTCCGCCCCGCTGCGCCGGTTCCAGCGGCCCTGCCCACGGGCGAAGCCTATGCCCCGGCGCAGGCGGGCGCGGCCGGCCTGCCCTGGACGCAATTGGTCGGCGATGCCAAGTTGCAGACAGTCATTCAGCGCGCGCTCACCAATAATCGCGACCTGCGCGCCACGCTCGCCAATGTGCAGGCCGCCCGCGCCCAATATCGTATCCAGCGCGCCAGCCAGCTTCCCACCGTGACCGGCGATGCCAGCGCTGCCTTCGTCCGCCAGAATGATGCGCGACAAAATAGCTATAGCGCGGACATCGGCTTTGGCGCGTTCGAAATCGATCTGTTCGGGCGGCTGCGCAACCTGTCGGAATCCGCGCTACAATCCTATATGGCGACGCAGGAAGGCGCGCGCGCCGCGCGCATCGCGCTCATTGCCGAGACGGCCAGCGCTTATGCGACACTGGCCGCCGACCAGGAGTTGCTCGCCGTCTCGCGCCAGACGCTCGCCAGCGCGCAGCGCACGCTCGACCTCGTCAGTTCGCTCAACGGCGCCGGGCTGACGGGCAAGCTAGACGTCTATCAGGCGCAAACCACGGTCGAACAGGCCGCTTCGGACGTCGCCGCCAATGTGACGCAGGTGGCGCAGGACCGTAATGCGATCGACCTGCTGGCGGGCGCGCCCGTCGAGGACGCACTGCTCCCGGCCTCGCTCGACAGCCTGATCACAGGCATCGCCAAGGTGCCCGCCGGGCTCACTTCCGACATCCTGCTCCAGCGTCCTGATGTGCTGCAGGCCGAGCATCAGCTCATGGCCGCCAATGCCGATATCGGCGCGGCGCGCGCGGCGATGTTTCCGCGGATCAGCTTGACCTCGGCGATCGGCGTTGCCAGTTCGGCCTTGTCCTCGCTCTTTACCGGCGATGCCTTTGCCTGGTCGGCCGCGCCCTCGGCGAGCCTGCCGATCTTCGGCGGCCCCGTGCGCGGCAATATCGACTTTAGCAAGGCGCAGCGCGACATGATGCTGGCGCAATATGAGGGCGCGATCCAGACCGCTTTCAGGGAAGTCGCCGATGCCCTCGCCCGCGACGGGACGATCGACGCGCAGCAGGCCGCCCAGCGCCGCCTGGTGATCGCCAGCCAACGGGCCTATGCCCTGTCCGAAGACCGTTATCGCGCCGGGATCGATACCTTCCTCACGACGCTCACCAGCCAGCGCACGCTCTATGCCGCTCGCCAGTCGGCGATCGCCACCGACCTGGCGCTCGTCTCCAACCGCATCCTGCTCTATCGCGTGATCGGCGCGGACCAGTAAGCATAGGCTCTTCCGCTGCCGCCTATTTATGATATGCTTTCTCCATAAGATAAATGGAGAGGGACCATGCTGTTATTGGCGCGGTATCTGGATTGGTTTTGTCGGCAATGTGCCGCCGGTGCGCAGGATGAACTGCGGCTCAATCAGTTGATCATCAGCGCGCGGGCACCGCAACCGCGCAAGGATGCTGCGCCGCAGCGCCGCTGAACCCCGCTTCTTCGCCCTTGCCTCTCTGCCTTTCCCGCGCCATGGCACGGTCGATAGCGCGGCGGAGGAAAGCAGAGCCATGAGCAAGGACCGCCCGCAAGACCTGCGCGACATTGTCGAGCGGATCGGCCAGCGGCCTGCCAATCCGATCACCCGCGCCCGCCAGATGGTGGAGCAGGAAGTGCCCGTCGCCAGGCGGGGGCCGGGCTGGGACCGGCATTGGCGCGAACTGGAAGCCTATCTCGAAGTCGGGGTCGTCTGGCGCGACCCGGCCAAACCCGCCTGCGTCGATCCTGCAGGGCCGGAGGATGAAGCGCCGCCAGACAAAAAAAGGGCCGATCCGAAGACCAGCCCGTAAAAGTTTTAGGAGAGGATGCCTGAAAGGCGAGTTTGTTTTCGCCCCAATGGCGTTTTGCTGCAAGTGCGAAAGAAGTCAGTGCGATTGCAAAATTTGCATCCGTAGCGCAATGCAACGCTTTCCGTAGGGGAATTGATCGCTACCCTGTGGCGTTGTGATGGGCGATGACTGATTGCGACTCGGCGAATCACCTGCTGATCCATGCTTTGCGCACAGCGGTCGGCTGCCTCTATGATGACTGCGCGAAAACCGCCAACTGATCGGCGAAGGCGTGCTGAAAGGCCGGGCGCGCCTCGCCACGAGCGACATAGGAACATAGATTGGGATAGGCGGTCAGCAGGCCGGACGTGGTCAGCCGGCGCAGCACAGTGCCCATCAGCAAATCGCCCGCGCTGAACGCGCCATCAAGCCATTCCGCATCACCCAAATGCTTTGACAGGGCGTCGAGACGGTGATGAATCTGATCGTCCATCATCTGCAGACGTTCCGCGTGCCAAGGCTTGTCGCGTTGCGTGAACGGGGCGCTTTCGCGATGGAGGATCGGGGGCTCGACCGTGCTGAGCGCCGCGAACAACCAACTGATGGCCCGCCCCCGCGCAACTTCATCGTCCGGCAACAGGCCGGGATGCTGCTGTGCGATGTGGAGGATGATCGCGCCGGATTCGAAAAGCCTCAAATCCCCTTCCTCATAGGTCGGGATTTGCCCGAACGGATGCAACGACCGATGCGGGGCTTCCTTCATCGCCGCAAAGGACAGCAAGCGAACCGCATAAGGCTGACCCACTTCCTCCAAGGCCCATCTGACCCCCATATCGCGTGCCAGCCCCCGGCCGCGATCGGGCGATTGGGCAAAAGCGGTGAGGGTGATAGCCATTGTGAGGATCCTGCAATCTACCGACGATATGCGCAGGCTTCACCTCTCCCGTCCGGCATGCAAGAGTGTGTCGATATTTTCGTCCACCGCCAATCCCTGACCCGAAAAGGCCAGCCATGACAGCAGCGTCCCCGAAGACCGATCAGCCCTGGTGGAAGGGCGCGGTCATCTACCAGATTTATCCGCGCAGCTTTCAGGACAGCAATCATGACGGCGTGGGTGACCTGAACGGCATCACCCAGCGATTGGAGCATGTCGCCAAATTGGGCGTGGATGCGATCTGGATATCGCCCTTCTTCACCTCGCCGATGCGCGATTTCGGCTATGATATTGCCGATTATTGCGGCGTTGATCCGATCTTCGGCACGCTCGCCGACTTCGACGCGCTTATCGCCCGCGCCCATGCGCTGGGCCTCAAAGTCACGATCGATCAGGTCTATGCCCATAGTTCGGACCTCCACGACTGGTTCGTGCAGAGCCGCGCCGACCGCACCAATGAGAAGGCCGACTGGTATGTCTGGGCCGATCCCAAGGCCGACGGCAGCCCGCCCAATAATTGGCAATCGGTATTCGGCGGCCCGGCCTGGACCTGGGACGCGCGGCGCGGTCAATATTATATGCACCAATTCCTGGCCAGTCAGCCGCAGCTCAACGTCCATAACCCGATGGTTCAAGATGCGTTGCTGAACGTCATGCGCTTCTGGTTGGACCGCGGCGTCGATGGCTTCCGCCTCGACGCGCTCAACCACGCGATGCACGACCCCGATTTCCGCGACAATCCTCCCGCGCCCGATGACGGCAGCCCCCGCACCCGGCCCTTTGATTTCCAGATCAAATGCTACAGCCAGTCGCATCCCGCCATCGTCCCCTTCGTGGAACGCATCCGCACGCTATGCGACGCCTACGGCGCGCTCTTCACGGTCGCCGAAGTCGGTGGCGCGCTCGCCGAGCAGGAGATGAAGGCCTTTACCGCCGGCGATCATCGCCTCAACAGCGCCTATGGCTTCACCTTCCTCTACGCGCCCGCCCTCACGCCAGCGCTAGTGGCAGAGACGGTCGACCAATGGCCGGACGAGCCGGGCATGGGCTGGCCTAGCTGGGCCTTTGAAAATCACGACGCGCCGCGCGCGCTGTCGCGCTGGTGCGCGCCCGAAGATCGCCCAGCCTTTGCCCGCATGAAGATGGTTCTGCTGATGGCGCTACGCGGCAACGCCATCCTCTATCAGGGCGAGGAACTGGGCATCACCCAGGTCGATATCCCGTTCGAGCGATTGCAAGACCCCGAAGCCATCGCCAACTGGCCGCTCACCCTGTCGCGCGATGGCGCGCGCACGCCGCTGCCCTGGTCGGCCGATGCGATACAGGCGGGCTTTTCCAGCGTTGAACCCTGGCTGCCCCATGGCGACGATCATCTCGCGCTGGCGGTGGACGCGCAGGAGGCCGACCCCGACTCCCTGCTCACCTTCACCCGCACTATGCTGGCACTGCGCAAGACCAACCCGGCGCTGCGCCATGGCGCGCTCGCCATCCTGGTTGCCGACACCGCCTGCCTGGCCTTCCGCCGGACCAGCGGTGATCAGTCCTTGCTCTGCATCTTCAACCTGTCGCGCGAGGCCATCAACTGGCCCGCTGGCGTTGACGGGTCAGGCCGCATCCTGACCGCCGTCAACGGAGCATCGTCGGCCAGCCTGCCGCCGTTTGCTGCCCTGCTGATCGAACAGTGACGCTCAGGCGGCGACCTGTTCGCCGTTCAGCATCTCGCTCAACCGACCGCGGATGATCGCCTCGGCATCCGCCACGATGCGCTTCACCAGCGCGTCGCAGGTCGGAATATCGTGGATCAGGCCTTGGACCTGCCCGGCCCAGACCAGCCCCGCGTCCAGATCGCCCGTTTCCAGCGCAACCCGCCCCTTCGCGCCCGATACGAGCGGCTGGATGTCCTGAAACACCGCGCCGTCGCGCGACGATATCTCGACCACCTGATCCGACACGCTATTCTTGGCGACGCGCCCCGTATTGTGGAATTTGCGGAAGATCAGGTTCGTGCCCCGCTCGTCATTATCGACCAGAAACTGCTTCACATTTTCATGGATCGGCGCTTCCACCGTCGCGCAGAAGCGCGTGCCCATGTTGATGCCGTCCGCCCCCAACGCCAGCGCCGCGGCAAGCCCGCGCCCGTCGCCGAAACCGCCACTCGCGATCATAGGGATCGTCAGCTTATCGGCCGCCGCCGGGATCAGGATCAGCCCCGGAATATCATCCTCGCCCGGATGCCCCGCACATTCAAACCCGTCGATCGAGATCGCATCCACGCCCATCCGCTGCGCCGATAGGGCGTGACGGACGGCCGTGCATTTATGGACGACGATGACGCCATGCGCCTTGAAATCATCGACATGTTCCTGCGGCTTATGCCCTGCCGTCTCGACGATCTTGACGCCACTGTCGATGATCGCCTTGCGATATTCCGCATAAGGCGGCGGATTGACCGACGGCAAGATGGTCAGGTTCACCCCGAACGGCTTGTCGGTCATGGTGCGGCAACGATCAATCTCGCGCCGCAGATCGTCGGGCGTCGGCTGCGTTAGCGCGGTCAATATGCCCAAGCCACCGGCATTGGAGACGGCCGCGGCCAGTTCCGCCCGGCCGACCCACATCATGCCGCCCTGCACGATCGGATGCTCGATCCCGCACAGATCGGTGAAGCGTGTCCTGATCCCCATTACAGCGCTTCCACGATCGTCACATTGGCAACGCCACCGCCTTCACACATCGTCTGCAGGCCATAGCGCTTGCCCTGCGCGCGCAGCGCATGGATCAGCGTGGTCATCAGCTTGGTGCCGCTGGCGCCCAGCGGATGGCCGAGCGCAATCGCGCCACCATGGACGTTGAGCTTCGCCGGGTCAGCACCGATCGCCTTGAGCCATGCCATCGGGATCGCGGCAAAGGCTTCGTTGACCTCGAACAGGTCGATGTCGTTGAGGCTAAGGCCCGACCGTTCGAACGCACGCCGGGTCGCCGGAATCGGCTCTTCCAGCATGATCACCGGGTCGCCCGCCGTCACCGTCAGGTTGACGATGCGCGCAATGGGCTTGAGGTTGAAGCGCTTGATCGCTGCCTCACTCGCCACCAGCACGCCCGAAGCGCCATCGGTCATCTGGCTGGCATTGGCTGCGGTGATGGTGCCGCCCTCCTCCAGCGTCTTGACGCTCGCCATCGCCTCCATCGTGCCGCCGCGGCGCACACCGTCATCGGTATCGAACAGGCCTTCGGGCGTCTCCACGCCGACGATCTCGCCCTTGAACGCACCGCTGTCGATTGCGGCGGCCGCCTTGGCATGGCTGGCTAGCGCAAAAGCGTCCATATCCTCGCGGGTGAAGCCATATTTGTTGGCGATCATCTGCGCGCCATGAAACTGGCTGAACTCGGCCACACCATAGCGGTTCTGGATGCTTTTGGGCCATGGCCCGATGCCGACACCGGCAGCGGCATGAAGCTGATAGTTGGAGCCCATCGGCACCCGCGTCATGCTTTCGGCACCGGCCGCGATCACCAGATCCTGCGTACCGGACATGATCGCCTGCGCCGCGAAATGCAGCGCCTGTTGCGAGGAACCGCATTGCCGGTCGATCGTCACGGCGGGCACGCTGTCGGGCAGCTTCGACGCCAGCACCAGGTTGCGGCCAAAGGCAAAGGCCTGTTCGCCTGCCTGGCTGACGCAGCCGACGATGACATCCTCGATCGCAGCGGGATCGACACCCGTGCGATCGACCAGCGCATTGAGGATGGTCGCGCCAAGATCGGCGGGATGCACGTCGATCAGGCCGCCCTTGCGGGCACGGCCACCGGCGGTACGGACGGCTTCTACGATATAGGCGTCGGCCATGGTCTCAAACTCCCCTGAAATTGGCGGGGCGTTTTGCAAGCAATGCGCTCAGCCCCTCTTCACTTTCCCGTCCCGCGCCTGCCGCCGCCATGCTCCGCAATTCGCGGTCCAGCTGCGTCTCCAACCCGGTCTCGAAACTGTCTGCCAGCAGCGCGCGGCTGGCGGCCAGCGCCGCCATCGGCGCATCGGCGAGCGTGGTGGCGACGCGCAGGCCTTCGTCGGCCAGCGCTTCGTCATCGACGATCCGCGTGACCAGGCCGATCGCCTCGGCCTCCTCCGCCTTGATCCGGCGGTTGGTCAGGATGATGTCCTGTGCCGTGCGCAACCCCACTAGGCGCGGCAGCAACCAGCTAAGGCCACCATCCGGCGTCAGGCCGATCGCGCCATAAGCGGCGGTAAAATGCGCCGACCGCGCACCGATCACGACGTCGCCCAGCATCGCCAGGCTGAACCCCGCGCCCGCCGCCGGGCCGTTGACCAGCGTCACCAGCGGCTTGGGCGCGCGCGCCAGCCGCGCGACGGCGGCATGAAAGGTCGCGATCAACTCGCTCAACACTTCCGATCGCTTGTCGCCAGCGCCAGCCAGCAATTGCACATCGCCGCCCGCGCAGAATAGCCGCCCGTTGCCGGTCAGGACGATACACCGGATCGCCGCGTCGGTCTGGCAGCGGATCGCGGCCGCCAGCAGCGCGCGCGCCAGCGGCAGGGTGATGGCGTTGCCTGCCTCTGGCCGATCAAGCGTGATTCGCCCGATGCCGTCCTCGACCGTAAAGGCGATCCCGTCCATCAGCGCGGCGCCATGCGGATCGCGCCGTCCAGGCGGATGACATCGCCGTTCAGCATCGGGTTGCGGACGATCGATTCGACCAGTTGCGCATATTCCGCCGGTTTGCCCAGGCGACTGGGATGCGGCACCTGCGCGCCCAGCGCATCCTGCACATGCTGCGGGAAAGCTTCGAGCATCGGCGTCAAGAAAATGCCCGGCGCGATCGTCATGACACGGATCTTATGTTGCGCCAGATCGCGCGCGATCGGCAAAGTCATGCCGACGACGCCGCCCTTCGATGCGCTGTACGCTGCCTGTCCGATCTGCCCGTCATAGGCCGCGACAGATGCTGTGTTCACGATGACGCCGCGCTCGCCGTCAATCTCTTCCGCAGCGGCTAGCCGTGCGGAGAATTTGGAAATGACGTTGAACGTGCCGATCAGGTTGACGGTCACCGTCTTCACAAAGGTGTCGAGCGGATGCGGTACATTCTCCTTGCCCACGGTCTTGACCGCAGGCGCGATCCCCGCGCAATTGACCAGGATGCGCGCCACGCCATGTGCGGCTTCGGCCGTGTCCAGACCGGCGGCGACGCTGGCACCATCGGCGACATTGACCGAGACATAAACCCCGCCCAATTCCGCCGCGACGGCCTTGCCTGCTTCCTCGTTCAGGTCGAAGATCGCGACCTTCGCCCCCTGCGCCGCCAGCATCGTCGCGGTCGCCCGGCCGAGGCCCGAAGCGCCGCCCGTGACAATGGCCGCCAAACCCTTGATATCCATAACATCCAACCCCTAAACTATCAGACCAGCTCGATCGCCATCGCCGTCGCTTCGCCACCGCCGATGCACAGGCTGGCAACGCCGCGTTTCAACCCGCGCGTTTCCAGCGCGCCGATCAGCGTCGCGACTATGCGCGCGCCCGATGCGCCGATCGGATGGCCAAGCGCGGTCGCGCCGCCATTGACGTTCAGCTTCTCCGCCGGAATGCCCAATTCCTTGGCAGCGATCATCGCGACGACGGCAAAGGCTTCGTTGACCTCGAATAGATCGACATCGTCCACCGACCAGCCTGCCTTTTCCAGCAGCTTGCGCATCGCCGGAACCGGGGCCGTGGTGAATTTCGATGGCTCATGCGCGTGCCCTGCGGTCGCGACCACGCGGGCGACGACCTTCATGCCTTGCTTGTCCGCGACGCTCTGCCGCGTCATCACCAGCGCGGCTGCACCGTCCGAAATGGACGAGGCGTTGGCCGCCGTGATCGTGCCATCCTTGACGAAGGCGGGCTTGAGGCCGGGAATCTTGTCCGGCCGCGCCTTGCCCGGCTGTTCGTCGGTATCGACGATCGTATCGCCACCCCGGCCCTTGACCGTCACCGGCGTAATCTCGCGCACGAAGGCACCGCTGCCGATTGCCGCATTGGCGCGTTCGAGTGAGCGGATGGCATAATCATCCTGATCCTGCCGGGTGAACTGATAGTCGCGCACCGCTTCTTCGGCGAACACACCCATGGCCTTGCCGGGTTCATAGGCGTCTTCCAGCCCGTCCATCATCATCGTGTCGATGATCCGGTCATGGCCGATCCGCGCGCCGCTACGATGCTTGGGCAGGGCATAAGGCGCATTGGTCATGCTCTCCATGCCGCCTGCGATCACCACATCGACCGCGCCCGACGCCAACGCCTCATGCGCCATGATCGCAGCCTGCATGCCCGACCCGCACATCTTGTTGACGGTGGTGGCTTCGGTATTGAGGCCAAGCCCCGCGCCCAAAGCCGCCTGCCGCGCCGGCGCCTGACCCAGGCCCGCTGGCAGGACGCAGCCCATATAGATGCGATCGACCGCATCGACCGAAACGCCTGCGCGCTCGACCGCCGCCTTGACTGCGGCAGCGCCCAGCTCCGTGGCCTTGAGGCCGGACAAGGCCCCCTGAAACCCGCCCATCGGCGTGCGGGCATAGCTGGCGATAACTACCGGATCGTCCTGCATCTTCTTCTCCTAAAAACCTGCCTTCGCGCGCAAATGACTGTAATAAGAACCCTTCGTCCTGAGTAGCCATTGAGCGAAGTCGAAATGGCGTATCGAAGGAATGCGCCAAATGCTTTGATATGGGGCTTCGACTTCGCTCAGCCCCTACTCAGCACGAACGATATTATTATTTACGCGTAACTCCAACTCACTCAAAGACTGCGCGCGATGACCATGCGCTGGATGTCCGATGTGCCCTCGTAAATCTGGCACACGCGCACATCGCGATAGATTTTGGCGACGCCATATTCTTCCAGATAGCCATAGCCGCCCAGCGTCTGGAGCGCGCCCGATACGATCTGTTCGGCGGCTTCCGACGCGAACAGCTTGGCCATCGACGCTTCGGTCAGGCAGGGCAGGCCCGCATCCTTGACCCGCGCAGCGTTCAGCACCAGTTGCCGCGCCGCTTCCAATCGGGTGGCGAGATCGGCCAAGCGAAAGCCCACCGCCTGATGCTCGATGATGGGCTTGCCGAAACTCTTGCGATCCTTGGCATAGGCGACCGCGATGTCCATTGCCGCCTGCGCCATGCCGACGCATTGCGCGGCGATGCCAATGCGGCCCGTCTCCAGATTGGCAAGCGCAATGCGATAGCCCTGCCCCGGTTGGCCGATCAGCAGATCATCCTCGACGAACATATCATCGAACCGCAACGCGCAGGTGTCCGACGCCCCCTGCCCCAGCTTATGCTCGACCTTGTCGACGCTGAAACCGGGTCGGTCGGTCGGCACGATGAACACGGACAGACCCTTCTTGCCCGCATCGGGATCTGTCACGGCGGCGACCATTACCAGTCCGGCGATCTTGCCCGACGTGATGAACTGTTTGGAGCCATTGATGCGCCAGCCGCCATCGACCTTGGTCGCGCGGGTGCGCACGGCGGACGCATCCGATCCGGCATCGGCTTCGGTCAGGGCAAAGGCACCGATGATCCGCCCGCCAATCAGGTCGGGCAGGAAACGCGCCTTCTGCGCCTCACTACCATCCTTGAGCAGGCCGGACACGAGGATGCTGTTTTGGATCGATACGATGGTAGACAATGCGCCGTCCGCCGCCGCCAGTTCGATCAGCGCCAGCGCGTAGGACACCGCGTCCGCCTCCGCCCCGCCATAGCTTTCCGGCGCGGTCATGCCCCATAGGCCGAGGCCCGCCATCTCCTCGAACAGCTCAGGCGGATAGCCGCCCTCCGCCTCGAAGCGCACGCTATGCGGACGGATCGTCTCCTGCGCGAAACTGCGCACCGTGTCGCGAATGGCCGTCTGAATTTCCGTCAGCATAAAACCCATTCGTCTCCTATATACTCGTCGGTATATTGATTATCGAAGGGTTTCTTGTCAAGGGTGGAGCCGTAAGGAGAAGAACTTGCCTCTGCCCAATGCTGCCCCCTCCCCCTTCCGATCACGCGAAGAGCGTGAGCGTGACCGCGAGGAAAAGCGCGAAGCCGTGCTGCGTGCGGCGGTGCGGATGTTCAACGCGCGCGGTTTCCACGCAACCTCGCTCGATGATGTCGCCGCGAGCCTGGGGATCAGCAAGCCGACCATCTACCATTATCTGGGCAATAAGGAGCAGGTGCTGATCGAGTGCGTGACGCGCGGGCTGGAATTGCTCAGCGCCGCTGCCGACACCGCCCGCGCCCAGCCGGGCGATGGCCTTGCCCGACTGCGCAGTGTCCTGCGCAGCTATGCCCTGGTGATGATGGACGATTTCGGCCGATGCGTGGTGCGTACCGGCGACGAATTTCTCTCTCCCGAAGGCGCGGCGCTATTTCGTGCGCGCAAGCGGGCGATCGACCTGTCGATCCGGGCGCTGATTGAGGACGGGATCGCCGACGGCTCGATCGCGCCGGTCGATGTGCGGATGACGGCCTTCACGCTGGCGGGGGCGCTCAACTGGCCGGGCCGTTGGCATGCGCCGGACGGGCCATTGACCCCCAGCGAGATCGCGGACGCGATGGTTGATATATTGATCGGCGGCCTCGCCCCGCGCACCTGATCAGTCCGCCAATACGCTCCGCGCCGCCGCCACGATCGGCGGGGGTGACGCTGCCAGCGCTTCGGACGTCGTCGCATAGAGCAGCCCGATGGTGCGCGTCTGGTCGAACCCTGCCAGCCGGGGCCGGGCAACATCGGGCGCAACATAGCTGGTCGGCATCAGCGTGATGCCCACCCCCGCCGCCACCATCTGCATCACCCGCTCGTCATTGACCGACCGATAGGCGAAATGCGGCCGCACCCCGCGTTCGGTAAAGAAGCGACTCGTATCCGACAGCACCTCGCAATGCCGCCGCACGATCATCACATCCTCGTTCAGCGTTTCGGCCGCGACCGACGTCTGCCCGGCGGCCGGGTGATCCAGCGGCACCGCCAGCGCATAGCCCTCCTCGCGCAGCGGCTCTTCCAGAAACCGGTCGCTGCCCCGCCCCACTAACGTCAGCGCGCAGTCGATCCGCCCCCGCGCAACATGGCCCAGCAATTCGCGTTCGGTTCCTTCCACCAGTTCCAGCCGCGCGTCGGGGTCAATGCCACGCGCTGCGCGCGCAATCGCCGCGATCGTCGCGCCCGGCAGGCTGCGGATTACCCCCATCCGCGTCAGCGGCCCTTGCGCTGCGCCTGCCAGCACCTGCTGCGCCAGGTTGAACTCGCCTTCGATCCGCCGCGCATGGGCCAACAGCCGCGATCCCGCCTGCGTCAGCTCGACCCGATGCCCGGACCGCAGGAACAACGCTCCACCCAGCGCCCGCTCCAGCTTGGCGATCCCGACCGACAGCGTCGGCTGCGCCACATTGCAATGACCTGCCGCGCGCGAAAAATTGCCATGGTCGACCACGGCCAGGAAATAGCGGAGCTGATAGCGTTCGATCATAGATGCCATCTATGACACTATGCCAATTCTTTCAATTTTGAATTGGCGGCTGGTTCCGTTAGTCTTGCGGCAAATAGGAGAGGCCAATGAGCAATTTCGATTTCGCCCTGGGCGAAACCGCCGACATGATCCGCGAAAGCACCGCGCGCTTCGCCGCTGACAAGATCGCGCCGTTGGCGGCCGAAATCGACGCGAAGGACTGGTTCCCCCGCGACCTGTGGCCGCAAATGGGCGCGCTTGGCCTGCACGGCATCACGGTCGAGGAGGAATGGGGCGGCCTTGGCCTCGGCTATCTCGACCATGTCGTCGCGCAAGAGGAAGTCGCCCGCGCTTCCGCGTCGATCGGCCTGTCCTATGGCGCCCACTCCAACCTTTGCGTCAACCAGATCCGCCGCTGGGGCAGCGACGCGCAAAAGGCGAAATATCTCCCCAAGCTCATCTCCGGCGAGCATGTCGGCAGCCTCGCCATGTCCGAAGCGGGCGCTGGCTCGGACGTCGTGTCGATGACGCTGAAAGCCGAAAAGCGCGGCGACCACTATATCCTCAACGGCACCAAGTTCTGGATCACCAATGCGCCCTATGCCGACACGCTGGTCGTCTACGCCCGCACCGGCGAAGGCAGCCAGGGCCTCACCACCTTCCTCATCGAAAAGGGCATGAAGGGCTTTGCCATCGGCCAGAAGATCGACAAGATGGGGATGCGCGGCAGCCCGACCGCCGAACTGATCTTCGACGATTGCGAAGTGCCGGACGACAATATCATGGGAGCGCTCAATGGCGGCGTCGGCATCTTGATGTCGGGCCTGGACTATGAGCGCACCGTGCTGGCGGGCATACAGCTTGGCATCATGCAGGCCTGCCTCGACACCGTCATCCCCTATGTCCGCGACCGCAAGCAATTCGGCAAAGCCATCGGCACGTTCCAACTGATGCAGGCCAAGATCGCCGACATGTATGTCGCGCTCAACAGCGCGCGCGCCTATGTCTATGCGGTCGCCAAAGCCTGCGACGCCGGGCGCACCACCCGCTTCGACGCGGCGGGCGCGATCCTGCTGGCATCGGAAAATGCGGTGAAGGTCGCGCTGGAAGCGGTGCAGGCCTTGGGCGGCGCGGGCTATACCAAGGATTGGCCGGTCGAACGCTATCTGCGCGATGCCAAGCTGCTCGACATCGGCGCCGGCACCAACGAAATCCGCCGGATGTTGATCGGCCGCGAGGTCATCGGCGCTTAATAATCCTCCCCCAGCCTGCTGGGGGAGGGGGACCGCCCGAAGGGCGGTGGAGGGGCGCAGGCCCGCAATACAGGGTAAGAACAATATGACCGCACCCATCCTCGACACCAAAGTCCTGCGCGATAGCGAAGCCTTCCGCGCCAATGTCGCACACAACCGCGCCCTGGCCGAAGAATTGCGCGCCAAGGTCGCCGCCGCCGCACAAGGCGGCTCCGCCAGCGCGCGCGACAAACACACCGCGCGCGGCAAACTCCTGCCCCGCGACCGCGTCGAGCGCCTGCTCGACCCCGGCTCACCCTTCCTGGAAATCGGCCAGCTTGCCGCCAACGGCCTCTATGGCGATGAAGTCCCCGGCGCGGGCCTGATCGCCGGGATCGGCCGGGTGTCGGGCCGTCAGGTCATGATCGGCTGCAACGACGCCACGGTGAAGGGCGGCACCTATTACCCCGTCACCGTCAAGAAGCATCTGCGCGCGCAGGAGATCGCGCTCGAAAACCGCCTGCCCTGCATCTATCTGGTCGATAGCGGCGGCGCGAACCTGCCCAATCAGGCGGAGGTCTTCCCCGACCGAGATCATTTCGGCCGCATCTTCTATAACCAGGCGAACCTGTCCGCGCAGGGCATCCCCCAGATCGCCTGCGTGATGGGCAGTTGCACGGCGGGCGGCGCCTATGTCCCCGCTATGTCCGACGAGACGGTCATCGTCCGCAACCAGGGCACGATCTTCCTCGCCGGGCCGCCGCTGGTGCAGGCCGCGACCGGCGAAGTCATCACGGCGGAAGATCTGGGCGGCGGCGACCTGCACGGCCGCAAATCGGGCGTGGTCGATCATGTCGCCGACAGCGACGATCATGCGCTGACCATCGTCCGCGACATCGTCTCGACCCTGCAACCCGACCGCAAGCCGGACCTGAACTTGCGCGAACCCCGCCCGCCCAAATATGAGGCAAGCGACCTGTACGGCATCATCCCCGACGATGTCCGCGCGCCCTATGATGTGCGCGAAATCATCGCTCGGATCGTCGACGGCAGCGAATTTCACGAGTTCAAGGCGCTCTACGGCACCACGCTCGTCTGCGGTTTCGCCCATATCTGGGGGATGCCCGTCGCGATCCTCGCCAATAATGGCGTCTTGTTCAGCGAAAGCGCGCAAAAGGGCGCGCATTTCATCGAACTCGCCTGCCAGCGCCGCATACCGCTCCTCTTCCTCCAGAATATCTCCGGCTTCATGGTCGGCGGCAAATATGAGGCGGAGGGGATCGCCAAGCACGGCGCCAAACTCGTCACCGCCGTCGCCACCGCGCAGGTGCCCAAGGTCACTGTCCTGATCGGCGGCAGTTTCGGCGCAGGCAATTACGGCATGTGCGGCCGCGCCTATCAACCCCGCTTCCTCTTCACCTGGCCCAACGCCCGCATCAGCGTGATGGGCGGCGAACAGGCCGCGTCCGTGCTGGCCACCGTCCACCGCGATGCGGCCAAATGGAGCGCGGAGGAAGCCGAAGCCTTCAAGGCCCCCGTCCGCCAAAAATATGAAGAAGAAGGCAACCCCTATTACGCCACCGCGCGCCTGTGGGACGACGGCGTCATCGACCCGGCGCAGACGCGGGACGTGCTGGGACTGGCCTTTGCCGCGGCGCTGAATGCGCCGGTGCCGGACAAGGCGCAATTCGGCCTGTTCCGGATGTGACGGGGGTGGGCACCCCCCTAAAATTCCTCCCCCAGCTTGTCTGGGGGAGGGGGACCGTCCGGCGCAGCCGGATGGTGGAGGGGCAATCGCGCCACCGCTTCAGCCACGATGTGTCGCATGACCGCATCCAGATCAGCCAACACGTCCCGCGCGGCAATGCGCAGTGTATGGATGTTCGCTTCGGCAAACCATCGGTCACGTTCAGCATCCCGCTCGATTTGCGATCTGTCGGCATGGCCCTCGCCATCAATCTCGATCGCGAGCCGTGCATCGCTGCAATAAAAATCCAGAATATAAGGCCCGCTCGGATGCTGCCGACGAAATTTCAGACCGTTCGGTCGCGCACGAAGGCCTTGCCAGACAAGCACTTCCGGCAGCGTCATCGCGCGCCGCAATTGCCGCGCTTTGCGCACAGTGGCTGTTCGTGCCTTGGGCGCCCAATCTTTCAGCATCGCGCCATCACCCCTCCACCATGCTTCGCATGGTCCCCCTCCCCGAGGCAAGCTCGGGGAGGATTTTCAGCGACATTGCCCTTCCATTCCTCCCCGAGCTTGCTCGGGGAGGGGGACCGTTCGGCGCAGCCGAACGGTGGAGGGGCAGGAAGGACAGTATCATGATCCAATCCCTCCTCATCGCCAATCGCGGCGAAATCGCCTGCCGCATCATCCGCTCCGCGCGGGCCATGGGTATCCGCACCGTCGCTGTCTATTCCGACGCTGACGCGACCGCGCTCCACGTCCGCTCCGCCGACGAAGCCGTCCATATCGGCCCGTCCCCGGTGCGTGAATCCTATCTGCTGGGCGACCGCATCATTGCCGCCGCCCAGCAAACCGGCGCACAGGCGATCCACCCCGGCTATGGTTTCCTCAGTGAAAACGCGGAATTCGCGCAGGCCGTGATCGACACAGGTCTCATTTGGGTCGGCCCCAACCCATCCTCCATCACCGCCATGGGCCTGAAGGACGCGGCCAAGCAACTGATGCAGGATGCAGGCGTTCCCACCACGCCCGGCTATCTCGGCGCGGACCAGTCTCCCGCATATCTCGCGGCGCAGGCCGACGCCATCGGCTACCCCGTCCTCATCAAGGCGGTTGCAGGCGGCGGCGGCAAGGGGATGCGCAAGGTCGATGCACCCGCCGACTTCGCCGACGCGCTCGCCTCCTGCCAGCGGGAAGCCGCGTCCAGCTTCGGCAATGATCATGTCCTGCTCGAAAAATGGGTCACCAACCCGCGCCATATCGAGGTTCAGGTCTTCGGCGACACGCACGGCAATGTCGTCCACCTGTTCGAACGCGACTGCTCGCTCCAGCGCCGCCACCAGAAGGTGATCGAGGAAGCCCCCGCGCCCGGCATGGACGAAGCGACCCGCGCGGCCATCTGCCAGGCCGCGGTTCGCGCCGCCAAGGCGGTCGACTATGTCGGCGCAGGCACGATCGAGTTCATCGCCGACGGCAGCGAAGGCCTGCGCGCCGACCGCATCTGGTTCATGGAAATGAACACGCGGCTTCAGGTCGAACATCCCGTGACCGAAGCGATCACCGGCGTTGATCTGGTCGAATGGCAGTTGCGCGTTGCCTCTGGCGAACCCCTGCCGCTGGCCCAGGATGACCTCCGCATCGACGGCCACGCCATGGAAGCGCGGCTTTATGCCGAAGATCCGATCAAGGGCTTCCTGCCCTCCATCGGGCGTCTCGATACGTTCGATCTGGGTGACGGCTGCCGTATTGACACCGGGGTCGAACAAGGCGCGGAGATTTCGCCCTTCTACGACCCGATGATCGCCAAGATGATCGCCCATGGCCCGACCCGCAACGACGCCCGGCACACCCTCGCCGCCGCACTGGACGATACCGCGATCTGGCCGCTCAAGACCAATGCGGGTTTTCTGGTCAAGGCGCTGGAAAATCCCGACTTCGCGACCGCCAGGCTCGACACCGGGCTGATCGCGCGAGAGGGCGATGCCTTGATGCCCCCGCTTCGGCCCGATGCCGATGCCTTGGCCGATGCCGCCACTGCGCTGACACCGGGTGGGATATTGGCGGGCTTCCGACTCAATGCGCCCGTGAAGGCAGAGGCCGCCTTCCTGCTTGATGGCGACATGGTGACCATTGCCTTCGACCCGCGCGGGGGCGATGCCGATCCTACCCAAGAAGATGTGCTGATCGCGCAAGGCGGGCAGGTCTGGCGGCTGGCCCCCTGGCGCACCACGGGCGGCACAGGCGGAGCGGCCTCCGACGGCGCGATCCTCTCCCCCATGCCCGGTCGTATCATCGCCGTTGCCGTCGAGGCGGGTGATGCGGTGGTCAAAGGCCAGAAACTCCTGACGCTTGAAGCCATGAAGATGGAGCATAGCCTGATCGCGCCGTT
Organism: Sphingobium sp. D43FB; assembly: GCF_002312805.1. Taxonomy (GTDB): domain Bacteria; phylum Pseudomonadota; class Alphaproteobacteria; order Sphingomonadales; family Sphingomonadaceae; genus Sphingobium. Next base: position 44,145 of record NZ_NMUA01000012.1, read on the forward strand.
CGATGGCACCGTCGCAGAACTGAACGCTGCCGAAGGCGGTCAGGTGAGCGAGGGTGTGTTGTTGGCCAAGATCGCCAAAGCCGCTTAGCCGCTGTCCTACATCCCGCCTTTCAGGCTATGATGCGGGCCGCGGCTCCGTTTGAAATATTCAGTCCCCAACGTGGCATATAATGTCAAAAACTGCGGGAAATATGCGAAGTTAAGGGAAAAACATGGCCGGGCGCTTTTACGATCAATGGACCATCGGCGACACGATCACCCATGATATCCGCCGCACCGTGACGGAGACCGACAATCTCCTCTTCACGACGATGACGCATAATCCGCAGCCGCTGCATCTCGACGCCGAGTTCGCCAAAGCCAGCGAGTTCGGCCAGATCCTCGTCAACGGCACCTTCACCTTCGCGCTGATGATCGGGCTGTCGGTGGGTGACACGACGCTGGGCACGCTCGTCGCGAACCTTGGCTATGACAAGTTGGTGATGCCAAAGCCCGTCTTCATCGGCGACACGCTGCGCTGCGACTCCGAAGTCACCGACTTGAAGCCCAGCAAATCGCGGCCCGGCGCAGGCATCGTCACCTTCACCCACCGCTTGCGCAACCAGCGCGACGAGATCGTCTGCCAGTGCCTGCGCATGGCTCTCCTCCAGGGGATCGGCACGGCGGCGTAAGAAAATGGCGTGCAGGGCGGGCGAAAGGAATAATTTGTTCCAAAGCTGGCCCCTGCGCTGTAGAGGGTCCGCCTCAAAGCCCTGAAGGACCGCCATCATGCCTGCCTATCGTTCACGCACCACCACCCACGGCCGCAACATGGCGGGCGCGCGCGGCCTGTGGCGCGCGACGGGGATGAAGGACGAGGATTTCGGCAAGCCGATCATCGCGGTGGTCAACAGCTTCACCCAGTTCGTGCCGGGCCATGTCCACCTCAAGGATCTGGGCCAGCTCGTCGCGCGGGAGATCGAGGCGGCAGGCGGCGTCGCCAAGGAATTCAACACCATCGCGGTCGATGACGGCATCGCCATGGGCCATGGCGGCATGCTCTATTCGCTGCCCAGCCGGGATCTGATCGCCGACAGCGTCGAATATATGGTCAATGCCCATTGCGCCGACGCGATGGTCTGCATCTCCAATTGCGACAAGATCACGCCTGGCATGTTGATGGCCGCGATGCGCCTCAACATCCCCGCCGTCTTCGTCTCTGGCGGGCCGATGGAAGCGGGCAAGGTCGTGATGCGTGGCAAGGAGGTCGCACTCGACCTGGTCGACGCAATGGTCGTCGCCGCCGACGAAAGCTATACCGACGAGGAAGTGCAGACGATCGAACGCTCCGCCTGCCCGACCTGCGGCAGTTGTTCGGGCATGTTCACCGCCAATTCGATGAACTGCCTGACCGAAGCGCTGGGGCTGTCGCTGCCGGGCAACGGTTCGACGCTCGCCACCCATTCGGATCGGGAACGGCTGTTCCGCGAGGCGGGGCATGTCATCGTCGATCTCGCCAAACGCTATTATGAGCAGGACGACGACACCGCCCTGCCCCGCACCATCGCCAGCTTCGCCGCGTTCGAAAATGCCATGAGCCTCGACATCGCGATGGGCGGCTCCACCAACACCGTGCTCCATCTGCTCGCCGCCGCGCATGAAGGCGGCGTCGATTTCACCATGGCCGATATCGACCGCCTGTCGCGCCGCGTCCCCTGCCTGTGCAAGGTCGCACCCGCCAAGCAGGACGTCCATATGGAGGACGTCCACCGCGCCGGTGGCATCATGGCGATCCTGGGCGAACTCGAACGCGCCGGTCTGGTCGATACGTCGCTCCCCACCGTCCACGCCCCCACCATGGCGGCTGCGCTCGCCCGCTGGGACATTGGCCGCACCAATAGCGAAGAAGTCCGCAACTTCTTCCGCGCGGCCCCCGGCGGCGTGCCCACCCAGACCGCGTTCAGCCAGTCGGCGCGTTGGGAAGAGCTGGATACCGACCGCGAAAAGGGCGTGATCCGCTCGGCCGAGCATCCCTTCTCCAAGGATGGCGGGCTTGCGGTTCTCTATGGCAACCTCGCGCCCGAAGGCTGCATCGTGAAGACGGCAGGCGTGGATGACTCAATCCTGACCTTCCACGGCACCGCGCGCGTCTATGAAAGCCAGGATGCCTCGGTCGTCGGCATTCTCGGCAATGAGGTCAAGGCAGGCGACGTCGTCGTCATCCGCTATGAAGGGCCAAAGGGTGGCCCCGGCATGCAGGAAATGCTTTATCCGACCAGCTATCTGAAATCCAAGGGACTGGGCAAGGAATGCGCGCTCATCACCGACGGGCGCTTTTCAGGCGGCACGTCGGGCCTGTCGATCGGCCATGTCTCGCCGGAAGCCGCTGAGGGCGGCCTCATCGCGCTGGTTCAAACCGGCGACCCGATCGTCATCGACATCCCCAACCGCGTCATCAAACTGGACCTGGACGACGCCGTGCTGGCGGAACGCCGTGCCGAAATGGAGAAGATGGGCGTCAAGGCCTGGAAGCCCTTTGGCCGCAAGCGCGCCGTGTCCCCAGCCTTGCGCGCCTATGCCGCGATGACGACCAACGCCGCCAAGGGCGCGGTGCGCGACGTCAGCCAGATCGAGAAATAAGCCCCATGCTGCGCGGCGTTCACCATATCGCGATCATCGGGTCGGACTATGCGCTCTCGCGCCGCTTCTATGTCGACGTGCTGGGCCTGCCGGTGCTGCATGAAGTCTATCGCGAAGCGCGCGATAGCTGGAAGTGCGATCTCGATGCGGGTAATGCCCGCATCGAACTTTTCTCCTTCCCCGCGCCGCCACCCCGCCCTTCCCGCCCCGAAGCCTGCGGCCTGCGCCATCTCTCCTTCGTGGTGCGCGACATCGACGCCGAAGTCGCGCGCCTCGCGACGCATGATGTGGCTTGCGAGCTGATCCGCGTCGATGAATATACCGGGCAACGCTTCACCTTCTTCAGTGACCCCGATGGCCTGCCGCTGGAGCTGTACGAAGAAGCCTGACCCTCACCGATCTTGCGTATCGCGCTTTTGTCTGACTTAATAGTTCTCAAGACTGGGGGGTGAGGCAGCATGAACGATAGTGGCGATCCATTTGCGGCCCTGCATACGCGCAGCCACCCGCTGCGCGGTTCGCTCTCGCGGGAAATGCATGTCCGCAAGATGCCCCGGCTCCAGGCGCCCGCGCGCGTCGTGCAGTTCGTGCTGCTGGTCGATGACGCGGACGTCGACGACAGCCTGACGATCATGCGCAGCCTGCTGGCCCCGCATGAGGTTCCGTTCGATCCGACCGTCCGCTTCCTCAATTGCCGGATCGGTGCGCTGGGTTTCACTTGGGAACGGCATAGCGAGTTCATGACCTACAGCTTCCTCGCCGCTGGTGGCGGGCCGCTGTTCGACCTCGCCCCCTTCGCGCAGGCAGCCTTATGGATCGGCGCGCTGCCCGGCCGGGTGATCCGCTCGACCCAGGTTGCGGTGATCGCCGACGCGCCCGATGAGGCGGCCATCGCCACCCATTTTGCCCAGGACGACCTCATCATCTCCGATGTCGCCGATGGTCAGGCGCGCATCTGGAGCGACTTTCGCCTCCACGCCGATGGCTTTGGCCGCCTGCTCGTTCAGGATAAGGGATTGCAGGGCGCTGAACTAGCGCAACTGGTCCAGCGGCTGCAGGAGCTTGGCAATTATCGCAAGATCGCTCTGCTCGGCCTTCCCGAAGCGCAGGCTGCGACCCCGCTACTCACCGGCCTTGAACAGCAACTGACGGCCATCACCGGCCGCGTCGCCGAGCCGGATGCCGACGCCGATGCGGTGCTGGAGGCGCTGTCGGCGCTGGCGGCCGAACTGGCGCAGATCGTCGCGCGGATCCGCTATCGCATGAGCGCGACGCAGGCCTATGCCGCCATCTGCCGCGACCGCATCCGCGCCTTGGAGGTCGCGCCGGTGCGCGGTTATGGCTCGCTCGACGATTTCACCGAACGGCGGCTGCTCCCCGCGATGCGGACCTGCGACGCCTTCACCCGGCGGCTGGAGGATCTGTCGCAGCGCACCGCCTGGACCAGCGCGATGCTGCGCACGCGAGTCGACACTGCGCTTGCCCGCCGCAACCGCGATCTGCTGGCATCGATGGACCGGCGTACCGGATTGCAACTGCGCCTGCAACATACGGTCGAGGGGCTGTCGGTGGTGGCGGTCAGCTATTATACGCTGGGGTTGTGGCACTATCTCAAGGAAGCGCTGGAGCATCAGGGCGCGCATCTGCCCGGCTGGATCGACATCGCCTTGATCCCCGCCATCATACTGGCCGTCTGGCTCGGCATCCGCCAGCTCAAGAAGGTGAAGCGGCCAAAGACGAGCTAGAGATTTATCGATACGCCTCTTTATCATCTCCCTTACGTGGCGCTAGAAGGCGGGCAATCGCAGAGGAGTGCCATATGAAGACCCGCGCCGCCGTCGCCTTTGAAGCCAAGAAGCCGCTTGAAATCGTCGAACTCGATCTGGAAGGGCCGAAGGCGGGCGAGGTGCTGGTGGAAATCATGGCGACGGGCATCTGCCATACCGACGCCTATACGCTCGATGGTTTCGACAGCGAAGGCATCTTCCCTTCCGTACTGGGCCATGAAGGCGCGGGCATCGTGCGCGAAGTCGGTGCTGGCGTCACCAGCGTCAAGCCGGGCGACCATGTGATCCCGCTCTACACCCCCGAATGCCGCCAGTGCAAAAGCTGCCTGTCGGGCAAGACCAACCTATGTACCGCGATCCGCGCGACGCAGGGCAAGGGGCTGATGCCCGACGGCACGACCCGCTTTTCCTACAAGGGCCAGCCCATCTACCATTATATGGGCTGCTCGACCTTCTCCAACTTCACCGTCCTGCCGGAGATTGCAGTCGCCAAGATCCGCGAGGACGCGCCGTTCGACAAGAGCTGCTACATCGGCTGCGGCGTCACCACGGGCGTCGGCGCGGTGGTGAACACCGCCAAGGTTCGCGTGGGCGACAATGTCATCGTGTTCGGACTGGGCGGTATCGGCCTCAACGTCCTGCAGGGCGCGCGCATGGTGGGGGCCGACAAGATCATCGGCGTCGACATCAATCCCGACCGTGAGGCATGGGGCAAGCGCTTTGGCATGACCCATTTCGTCAATCCCAAGGAGATTGAGGGCGATATCGTCCAGCATCTGGTGGCGCTGACCGATGGCGGGGCAGACCATACGTTCGATTGCACCGGCAACACTACGGTCATGCGCCAGGCGCTGGAAGCCTGCCATCGCGGCTGGGGCGTCTCGACCGTCATCGGCGTCGCGGAAGCCGGTAAGGAAATCAGCACGCGCCCGTTCCAGTTGGTCACCGGCCGCGTCTGGCAGGGCAGCGCCTTTGGTGGGGCGAAGGGCCGCACCGACGTCCCCAAGATCGTCGACTGGTATATGAATGGCAAGATCGAGATCGACCCGATGATCACCCATGTGCTCAGCCTGGAGGAGATCAACAAGGGCTTCGACCTGATGCATGCGGGCGAGAGCATCCGCAGCGTCGTCATTTTCTGATATTTTGAGCGAGGAAGAACCTTATGTCCATTTTCACCCACGCCTGCGTTGGCGCCAACGATATCGCCGCATCCAAGGCTTTTTACGACGCGGCCCTCGGCGCGCTCGGCATCGATAATCTGGGCGCGATGAGCGACAAGGCATTTCTCTATGGCAAGGGGACACCGGAGTTTCTGGTGCTGACCCCAGCCAATGGCGAACCCGCCTGCCATGCCAATGGCGGTACGCTGGGCTTTGCCGCCGCCACCCGCGCGCAGGTCCGCGCCTTTCACGAAGCAGGCCTTGCCCATGGCGGCACCTGCGAAGGAGCGCCTGGTCCCCGCGCCTTCGCGCCGACGGCCTATGCCGCCTATATGCGCGACCCCACCGGCAACAAGATTTGCGCCTATTGCTACGCTGACGGCGAGTGAGCGGCATGAGCGGCATGGAGACGGTATCGACCAATCGCACCTTTGGCGGGGTGCAGGGCGTCTACCGCCATGCCTCCGCCGTCTGCGGCGGCGACATGACCTTCTCGGTCTATGTCCCACCGCATGCGCCGGGCCAGAAGCTACCAGTGGTCTGGTATCTGTCGGGCCTGACCTGCACCCATGCCAATGTCACGGAGAAGGGCGAATATCGCCGCCTCTGCGCTGAACTCGGTCTGATCTTCGTCGCGCCCGATACGTCGCCGCGCGGCGAAGCTGTGGCCAATGATCCCGATGGCGCCTATGATTTTGGGCTTGGGGCGGGCTTCTATGTCGATGCGACGCAGCCGCCCTTCGCCACCCACTATCATATGTGGTCCTATGTGACCGAAGAACTGCCTGCGCTGGTTGCGGCGCAATTCCCTGCCGACATGGCGCGTCAATCGATCATGGGCCATTCCATGGGCGGCCATGGCGCGCTGACCATCGGCCTTAGCTTCCCCGACCGGTTCAAGGCGATCTCCGCCTTCGCGCCGATCGTCGCTCCCTCACGCGTGCCATGGGGGCAGAAGGCGCTGGGCGGCTATCTGGGCGAGGATCATGCAGCCTGGCGTCGCCATGATGCGGTGGCGCTGATCGAGGATGGGGCCCGGGTTGCCGACTTGTTGGTGGACCAGGGGGAGACAGACCCCTTCCTTGCTGAACAACTCCGTCCCGACCTGCTGGACGCGGCTTGCAAGGCGGCGGGCATTCCGCTGACGCTGCGGCTCCAGCCCGGCTATGACCATAGCTATTATACCATCTCGACCTTCATGGAGGATCATCTGCGCTGGCATAGCGCCCGCCTCTGACCCATGGAGCGCTTTACGGTCATGCCCCGTCCCGTGTAAGGGCAAGGGCATGACCCAAGCCAATCCCCTGCTCGACAGCCGCCTGCATCCTCAGTTTGGCGACATCCATCCCGACCATGTCCTGCCCGCCGTGGAAAGCGCCATCGCCACCCACCGCGCCGCCATGGCCGAGTGCGCCCAAGCGTCGGGCTTTGCCGCCGTCTTCCTGGCCAAGGAAAGCGCCGACGCTGCCCTGTCGCGCATATGGGGCACGGTCGATCATCTGATCGGCGTGACCAACAGCCCCGAACTGCGCGCCGCCCATGGGGAAGCCCAGCCGCTGATCCACAGCTATTTTGCCGAAGTCGGGCAGGACCGGCCGCTCTATGATGCGCTCGCCGCGATCCCGACCGAAGGACTGGATGAGGCGCAAGCCCGCGCGCTGGCCCTGACGCTGCGCGGCTTCGAATTGTCCGGCGTCAGTCTGGACGGGGAAGATCGTGCTGCCTTTGCCGCCAATAGCGTCGAACAGGGACGATTGGCGACCGCGTTCGCCAATGCGGTGATGGATGCGACCGAGGCCTGGACGCTGCACCTGGCCGACGACACGCGCCTGGCGGGTGTGCCGCAGAGCGATCAGGATGCGATGGCGCGCGCCGCGCAGGCGAAGGGGCTGGAAGGCTGGCTGGTCGATCTCCACGCGCCATCGGTGCGCGCGGCCACGGCCTTTGCGCAGGATCGCGACCTGCGCCGCACCGTCTACGAAGCCTATGGCACCCGCGCCTCCGATCAGGGACCGCAGGCGGGCCTGTTCGACAATGGCGATCGGATCGCGCAATTGCTGGCGTTACGGCAGGATGCCGCGCGCCTACTGGGCCATAGTGATGCGGTAGCGCTGTCTCTGTCGACCAAGATGGCGCGCGATGGGGCCGAGGTTGACGCCTTCCTTGTCGATCTGGCGCAACGGGCGCGGCCGCGCGCGCAGGAAGAACTGGCAGAACTGGCCGCTTTCGCCCGCGATCATCTCGACATAGCGACCATCGAGCCATGGGACGTGGCCTATGTGACCGAGCATATGCGTCGCGCGGTGCATGCGGTGGACGAGGCGGAAATCCGCGCGCACCTGCCGCTGGCGCGCGTGCTTGACGGGCTGTTCGCGTTGGTCACCGACTTGTTCGAACTGGAAATCCGCGCCGCCGATGGCGAAGCGCCGGTCTGGCATCCCGATGTGCGCTATTTCACGCTGCACCGGGCAGGCGAGGACGCGCCCGTCGCCGCGCTCTATTGCGACATGTTCGCCCGCGCGGGCAAGCGGGGCGGCGCGTGGATGGACGTGTGCCGTCCGCGCCTGCGCGAAGCCGACCGGGAGCAAATGCCTATCGCCTATCTGGTGTGCAATTTCGCCAGCGGCGGCGCGGATCGGCCCGCGCATCTCACCCATTCGGATATGGTCACGCTGTTCCACGAAATGGGCCATTGCCTGCATCATCTGCTGACACAGGTGGACCTGCCCTCGATCGGCGGCATATCGGGCGTCGAATGGGATGCGGTCGAACTGCCGAGCCAGTTCCTGGAGAATTTCGCCTGGGAACCCGCCATGCTGCGCCGGGTATCGGCGCATGAGACGAGCGGCGCGCCGCTGGATGAGGCAATGATCGGCCGGATGCTCGCCGCGCGCCGCTTCATGGGGGCGCTCGCTTTGCTGCGGCAGGTGGAGTTCGCGCTGTTCGACCTGCGCCTGCATCTGGCGGCGGCGCAGGCTGATGGTCCCTCGGCGCAGGAAGTGCTGCAGGCGGTACGGCAGGAAGTAGCCGTCATCCATCCACCGGAATGGCATCGCTTCGCCCATGGCTTTAGCCATATCTTCGCGGGCGGCTATGCGGCGGGCTATTACAGCTATTTGTGGGCCGAACGCCTGTCCGCCGATGCCTTCGAAGCCTTTGCCGACGAGCGCGCCGACCGGGCCGCCTTGGGTGGCCTGTTCCGTGACCATGTGCTGGCACGGGGCGGATCGCGACCTGCGCTCGACAATTTCGTCGGCTTCCGGGGCCGCGAGCCGGATTCGGCTGCGCTGCTGCGCGCGCTGGGCCTGGCCGCATGAGCGGTGGGGTGTCGCGGGACTGGCTGGCCGAAGCGATACGGCGGATCGAAGCGGATTATAACCGCTCCGCCGACACCCACCTCATCCGTCTGCCCCTGCCGCGCCACCCCGGCATCACCCTGTATCTAAAAGACGAAAGCTCGCACCCGACTGGCAGCCTCAAGCATCGGCTGGCGCGCTCGCTCTTTCTCTATGCGCTGTGTAACGAATGGATCGGGCCGCAGACGACGGTGATCGAGGCCTCTTCCGGCTCGACCGCCGTGTCCGAAGCCTATTTCGCCAAGATGCTGGGCCTGCGCTTCATCGCCGTGGTGCCAGCCTCCACCGCTGCGCCCAAGCTCGACGCGATCCGCTTTCACGGCGGCGAAATCCATGCCGTCGATGATCCCCGCACCGTCTATGCCACCGCCCAGCGGCTGGCGCAGGAAACCGGCGGTCATTATCTCGATCAGTTCACCTATGCCGAGCGGGCGACCGACTGGCGCGGCAATAACAATATCGCGCAGAGCATCTTCACCCAGATGGCGCAGGAAGAATATCCCATTCCCAGCTGGATCGTCTGCGGCGCCGGGACGGGTGGCACGTCGGCGACGATCGGCCGCTTCATCCGCTACGAACGGCATGCGACCCGCCTGTGCGTCGCCGATCCCGTCAACTCGGTCTTTCATCGCCACCATGCCGACCCGTCGGTCACCACCCTGCCCGAAGGCTGCGCCGCGCGGATCGAGGGGATCGGGCGGCCGCGCGTCGAGCCGAGCTTCATCCCCTCGGTCATCGACCGGATGATCGCGGTGGAGGATGTGCAGTCGATCGGCGCGATGCATGCGCTGGCGGGCCTGTTGGGTCGCCGCGTCGGTGGATCGACCGGCACTAATATCTGGGCCTGCATGGCGATCGCCGATGCCATGGCGCAGGCGGGCGAACAGGGTAGTATCGTCACGCTGCTATGCGACAGTGGCGATCGCTATGGCTGCACCTATTATGATGCGGATTGGACGAGCGCGCATGGCATTGACTGGCAGGCTGACGCGGCCAGTATTGTCGGGCGTATGACGGCATGAGTCGGGGTGGCGACGAACCGAAGTGACAGGAGCATTGCCGTTGTCGCCGGGTTGCCCGATAAGGCGATATGACAGACTCATTACAAAGCGGCCCCGGCACGCTTGATCGCATACAACAGAATTTTCTTGCCAAGGCCGAACGACGATTGCTGACCTGGCTATGCAGCCGGATGCCGAGCTGGGTCACGCCCGACCGCCTGACCTTCGCCGGGGTGATCGGCGCGGTGATGACCTTCGCGGGTTATGTGGCCAGCAATTGGGGCGCGGCGTGGCTGATCCTGGCCATTATCGGCTATTTCGTTCAATGGTTCGGGGATTCGATGGATGGCAGTTTGGCACGGTTCCGGCGGATCGAAAGGCCATCCTATGGCTATTTCATCGACCATAGCTGCGACGGGCTGGTCACGCTGCTGATCCTGGCGGGTATCGGGCTTAGCCCCTTCGTCACGATGGACGTGGCGATGGTGGCGCTGGCGGGTTATCTGCTGTTGTCGATCCACGCCTATCTTTCTGCCCGCGTGCTGGGCGAGTTCAAACTCTCCTATCTGTCGGCCGGGCCGACCGAATTGCGGCTGATGCTGATCGGCCTGACCATCATGATGATGATGCTGGGCTATGGGCCGGGCCTGTTCGGGCGATGGTCGGGCTTCGACATTTTCGTCGGCGCGGTGGGCGGCCTGTTGATCATCCTGTTCATCGGCCAGACGCTGATCACCGGTCGGCGGCTGGCGCACAAGGATGCGGGGCTGCTCTAGGGGCGGTCGGCGTCGGGCTGCCGGTCGGGATGGGCCTGGGCGACGGACGCGAGGCTCGACAGGCGGATGCCGATCGCACGGATCTGTGGGAAGGGCTGCACATCGACGCCGAAGCGATGCGCACCATAGAGTTGCGGGAGCAGGAAACAGTCGGCCAGGCCGGGTGTATCGCCAAAGGCGAAGTCGCCGCCGTGGCGGGCGATCTGTTCCTCCAGCGCGGCGAAGCCTTCGCTGATCCAGTGGGCGATCCAGGCGGTGATCTGATTGGGAGTAGCCGCGAAATCGCCACGTAGCCGGTCAAGGACGCGCAGATTGTTGAGCGGGTGAATGTCGCACCCGACAAGGGCCGCCATGCCGCGCACCACCGCCCGGTCGAACGCCTTGGCGGGCAGCAGCGGCGGGTCGGGATATTGCTCGTCCAGCCATTCGATGATCGCGCCGGACTGGGTGAGGACACCGTCCGGCGTTTCCAGCGCGGGAACGAGCGCCTGCGGGTTGAGTACGCGGAAGGACGGGGCGCGATGCGCACTGGTGCGCAGGTCGTAGGGCGTCTGGCGATAGTCCAGCCCTTTGAGCGCCAGCGCGATGCGCACCCGGTAGGCGGCGCTCGATCGCCAATAGCCGTGCAGCATCATGCCCGTCAGCCTTTGGCCGGAAGGATGCGGGCGCGGCATTCGCCAAAGCCGATAGACGCAAAGCCCTCCCGCCGCGCAGTTGCGGTGAGGACCACTTCGTCGCCATCCTCCAGGAAGGTGCGTTGTTCGCCCGATGGCAGGGTGATCGGTTCCGCCCCGCCGCGGCTGATCTCCAACAGGCTACCATAAGCGCTGCGATCGGGACCGGAAATGGTGCCGGTGCCGAGCAGGTCGCCGGGCTGGAGGTTACAGCCGTTCGAGGCATGATGGGTAACGATCTGCGCGGGCGTCCAATACATGTTCGACGAGGGGCCGTGGCTGAGCGCGAAGTCCGGCAGCCCCTGATCGCGCATCCGGGTGGTGGACAGGGTGACGCTAAGGTCGAGCGCTAGAGCGCCGCCAGCCTGATCCTGTTCGTCCCATAGATAGGGCAAGGGCTTGGGGTCAGCGGCGTCGCGTGCTGGCTGCGCAGCGCGGAAGGGGGCTAGGGCTTCGGGGGTGATGACCCAGGGCGAGATGGTGGAATGGAAATTCTTGGCAAGGAAGGGGCCGAGCGGCACATATTCCCAAGCTTGAAAATCGCGTGCCGACCAGTCGTTGAGCAGGCAGAAGCCCGCAATATGGCCGGCTGCCTGGCCGATCGGGATCGGTTCACCCAAGGCGTTGCCCTCCCCAATCCACAAGCCCAGTTCCAGCTCATAATCCAGACGCCGGGTCGGGCCGAAGCGGGGTTCGCTATCCTGTGGTCCCTTGGTCTGGCCGACTGGGCGGACGACTGGGATGCCGGAGGGGCGGATCGAGGAGGCACGACCATGATAGCCGATCGGTAAATATTTATAGTTGGGCAGCAGCGGATTGTCGGGGCGGAATAGCTGGCCGACATGCGTGGCGTGATGGATGCCGACATAGAAATCGGTATAGTCGCCGATGGTCGCTGGCAGGTGGAGTTCGCAAGCCGCCATCGGGTGCAGCGCGGGTTCGACTGCTGCCTGACACGCCAAATCGGACAGCGAAGCGGACATTGCTTTGCGTAATTCGCGGCGGAGGACGGTTGGCAGGGCGAAGAAACTGTTGAGGCGGGTCTGGTTCAGCGCCGCCTGCAAGTTGGTCGGCAGAATGTCGATTATGGCTTTTATATCAAGGATATAGTCACCGATCGCGACACCCGCGCGCGGGCCCCCGCCCGGTGGCGAGAAGATGCCGAGCGGCAGATTCTGGATCGGGAATGCGGCATGGCCGTTCGCGCTGGTGACCCAGCTTTGCAGGTCGGCGGCGTGGGTGTGGTCGATCATGCGGCGTCCTTGTCTGTGGGGAGCTGCGCCTTGCGGAAGCCATCCCAGCATTGGTCATAGTCGGGCTGGGCGAAGGGGGCTTGCGCGGCGAACCCGGTGGGGCGGAAGGGGAAGCGGCTTTCGAACATGAAGGCCATGGTGGCTTCGATCTTGTGCGGGGCCAAGGCGGCGGTGATGCCCGTTTCATAGCTGGCGCGGTCGGGGCCGTGGCTCGCCATCTGATTGTGCAGCGATGCGCCGCCGGGGGCGAAGCCGCCTGCCTTTGCGTCATAGGTGCCGGTTATCAGGCCCATAAATTCGCTCATGACGTTGCGGTGGAACCAGGGCGGGCGGAACGTATTCTCCGCCACCATCCAGCGCGGCGGGAAGATGACGAAGTCGCAATTGGCGGTGCCGGGCGTGTCGCTGGGGCTGGTCAGGACGGTGAAGATGGACGGATCGGGATGGTCGTAGCTGACCGTGTTGAACGTGTTGAAGCGGCGCAGGTCATAGCGGTAGGGCGCGAGATTGCCGTGCCAAGCGACGACATCGAACGGGCTGTGCGGCAGGCGGGTGGACCAGAGCTGGCCCTGGAATTTCTGGATGAGGTCGACCGGCACGTTGACATCCTCGAACCAGGCGACTGGCGTTTCGAAATCGCGTGGATTGGCGAGGCCGTTCGATCCGATCGGGCCGAGGTCGGGCAAGCGGAAGGCAGCGCCATAATTTTCGCAGACATATCCACGCGCGACCGGGTCCAGCAATTCGACGCGGAAGCGCAGGCCGCGCGGGATGAGCGCGATCTGGAGCGGCGCGACGTCGAAGCGACCAAGTTCGGTGATGAGGCGGATGGCCCCTTCCTGCGGCACGATCAGCATCTCGCCGTCCGCGTTGAAGAAGGCGCGGTCCTGCATCGAGCGGTTGCAGGCGTAGAGATGTACCCCCTGCCCCGTGCCCACCGCGACGTCGCCATTGCCGCAATAGGTGACAAGGCCGTCGAGGAAATCGGTCGGATCGGTCGGGATCGGTAGCGGGTCCCAGCGCAGGCGGTTGGGAGATGGCGGCAGGTCGGTGAAGGGCGCGGAGCGGGATTGGCCAGCTCCTTGCCAGGGTCGATAGGTGCCATGCTGCGCGGTGGGACGCAGGCGGTAGAGCCAACTGCGGCGGTTCTCGGCGCGAGGGGCGGTGAAGGCGGTTCCTGATAGCTGTTCGGCATAGAGGCCGAAGGGCACCTTCTGCGGCGAGTTACAGCCGACCGGCAGCGCGCCAGGTACGGCTTGCGTCGCGAAATGATTGGCAAAGCCGGTCATCATGTCGTCTCTCGCACTCATCATCCTGCCCTCTCCGGCCGATAGTTTCCTTTGTAACCATCATAGGCCTTGCCGAACTGGTGTCAAATGTTACTATCTGCCATGCCCGCCGCTACGCTCACGCTCGATCATTTCCTGCCTTATCGCCTGTCCTTCACCGCCAATCTGGTGAGCGACGCGGTGGCGAGCGCCTATCAGGCGCTGTTCGGGCTGCGCATTCCCGAATGGCGGGTGATTGCGGTGACGGCCGAGAGCGCGGACGGGATCACCCAGCAGGCGATCGGCATCCGCACGCGCATGGACAAGGTGACGGTGAGCCGCGCGGCCAAGAGCCTGATCGCGCGCGACCTGATCGCGCGCAGGCCCAACGCCGCCGATCAGCGATCGCATCTGTTGGTGCTGACGAGCGAGGGGCGCGCCCTATATGAGGCGGTGGTGCCAAAGGCGCTGGAGTTGGAGCAGCAGATATTCAGCCGCTTCGCCAAGACGGAGCTGGAGCAGTTCGAAGCGATGTTGCGTCAGATCGATGGAATCGTGCTGACATCCGGCCTGTCGAATGGCGCGTCATTGAGCGATTGACGGGGGACATAAGAAAGGGGGCCGGACCTTTGTGGATCGGCCCCCTGTTTCTGTCAGGCCATCAGGGCCTTGACCGTTTCGACCACCCGATCGGGCGAGACGATATAGGCGTCTTCCAGCACCTTGGCGAAGGGTACCGGCGAATAGGGCGCGCCGAGGCGGCGGACCGGTGCCTTCAACTGACCGAACAATTCTTCGGCAATGGTCGACGCGATTTCGCCGCCGGGGCCGAAATGGCGCACGGCTTCATGAGCGATCACGGCGCGACCCGTCTTGGCGACCGAGGCCAGCACGGCTTCCTTGTCCCAGGGCGATACGGTGCGCAGGTCGATCAGTTCGACCGAAATGCCCGCCTCTGCCAAGGGAGCGAGCGCCTGCTGGCAGCGGATGACCTGCGAGGACCAAGAGACGATGGTGACGTCGGTCCCTTCCTGCACGATTCGCGCCTTGCCGAGCGGAACGGGCACTATCACATCGGGCACTTCGGCAGGGATGAACAGCGATCCGGCCGATTCGATGAAGATGCAGGGGTCCGGGTCTTGGATGCAGGACAGGAGCAATCCTGCATAGTCGGCCGGGTTGGAGGGCGCGACCACCTTGATCCCCGCCGTATGCGCGAACCAGCCTTCGAGATGATCGGCATGTTGGCCCGCCGTCTGCCAGCCGGCACCCGTCAGCGTGCGGATGGTGATCGGCACGGTGCTTTGCCCACCCGACATGAAGCGCAGCTTGGCGGCATGGTTGAAGATCATGTCCATGGCGACGGCGGTGAAGTTCATCAGCATGATTTCGGCCACGGGCTTGTAGCCCGCCAGCGCCGCGCCGATGGCCGCACCGATGATCGCCTGTTCGGAAATGGGCGTGGATTTGACGCGATCGTCGCCGAATTTGGTCGACAGGCCCGCCGTCGCGCCGGTGACACCGCCACCTTCGCGATCGGCGATATCCTCGCCCAGCACGATCACCTTGTCATCTTCGGCCATGGCCTGATGCAGGGCTGCATTCACGGCCTGGAGGCTGTTCATCTTCTTGGCGCTCATGCCGGGATCTCCTGCGCAAAGACATCGCGACGCAATTCGTCCACCGAGGGCAAGGGACTGGCGAGGCCGAATTCCTGTGCGTCCTCGATCTCGGCTTCGATCGTCGCCTGCATTGTGGCCAGCGTCTCTTCGGTCGCATGGCCCTGTTCGATCAGCCAGGCCTTGAAGGCGGGCAGCGGGTCTTTTTCGATGGCCGCCGCCTTTTCTTCCTTGGTCATATATTTATCGTCGTCGCCCAGCACATGGCCGTGGAAGCGGAAGGTCTTGCATTCCAGCAGGGTCGGACCTTCGCCATCACGCGCGCGGGTGATGGCGTCATGGGCGGCGGCGAACATGGCGAGCGGGTCGTTGCCATCGACCGTATGGCCGGGCATCCCATAGCCGATCGCGCGCTTGGCGATGAAGTCGACCGAGGTGCCGTTTTCGTAGCGTGTATGTTCGGCAAAGCCGTTATTCTGGCACACGAAGATCACCGGCAGCTTCCAGACCGAGGCGAGGTTGAGGGATTCATGGAAAGCGCCGATATTGGAAGCGCCGTCACCGAAATAGGCGATGGTGACGCGCCGCGACCCGTCCAGCTTCGCCGCCCAGGCGAGGCCATTGGCGATCGGCATGGAGGAACCGACGATGCCGGTCGTGACCATGACGCCGCTTTCGGGGTGGGTAAGGTGCATCGGCCCGCCCTTCCCCTTGCAGGTGCCATCGACACGTCCGGCGATTTCGGCCCAGAGCGGGCGCAGCGGCATGTCCTTGGCCACCATGTCGTGGATGCCGCGATAGATGGTGCAGATCTTGTCATCGTCCGTCATCAGCGATGAGAGCGTGGCGGGGATGACTTCCTGCCCACGCGCGGAATAATAGGGCATGACGAGCCGCCCAAGCCGGATGGTCTTGCGGATGGCGTCATCATTGCGTTCGATGCGGATCATGCGCCGGTAGATGTCTACCAGCTGGTCCGGGGTCGGCGCCGGGGCGTTGCTCAGCTCTGCCATAAAGTCCTCAGATGGCCAATGGGATGCCCCTGCATTGGCCGTTGCGGGGCGAGGGTCAACTCGCCGGGGCGATATGTCGATGCGGGCGGGGATCAAGGCTCGGAAGGCGGCGTTGATGCCCTGAAACACACCGCCAATTCGCCCCACCGATATGCGCGCGCTGCCCTTTGCGGCGCGCGCGGGGGCGTTCATGCTCGACGGGAAAGGAAGGATTTTATGACCAAGGACACACGCGACATCAGCGAGCGGACGGACCGGGTGCTGCAATTGGAAGCCGAGCTGGAGGCGGAAGGCGCAGCGACGACGCAAGGGGAGGAACTGGACCATGCCCGCGCCATGTTGCACCAATGGGTGGATAGCGTGGTGGCGGTGGTATCCTCGCCGGGCGTGGGCCGGGTGTCACTGATCCATGCCGATGGCGGCGAATCGCGTATCTCGTCGCCTGCCCTGCCCTATCTTCTGTCCCGACCGGCGCGCTTTACCGATCAGGGCTGATTATCGAGTCCGGCGGCGTGGCGGGCGGCGATATAGCCGAACACCAGGGAAGGGCCGATGCTGGCCCCCGCGCCGACATAGACATTGCCCATGACCGATGCCGTGGTGGTGCCGGTGGCGTAGAGCCCGGCGATCACTTGGCCGTCGGCATTGACCACGCGGCCACGCGCATCGGTGACGACGCCGCCATAGGTGCTGACATCGCCCGGCACGACGGGGACAGCGTAGAACGGCCCCTTGTCGATCGTTCCGAGGGCGCTTTGGTCGGAAAAGGGATCGCCGACGAACCCGCAATTATCATAGGCGCGGGCACCGCGCTGGAAATCCTCATCCACGCCCCTGGCTACAAAGCCGTTCCAGCGGGCGACGGTGGCGGTCAATGTGGCGGGATCGACCTTGATGCTGCTGGCGAGGGCCGAGATCGTGTCGGCGGTGTGGAGATAGCCGCTTTCGATCCAGCCATCAGGGATTTTCTTGTCGATGAACTTGCCCGCGATGGCGTATAATTCGACATAGTTGCGGTCGACGATCGCCCAACTGGGGATGGCGGGGACCAGCGCGTTCCGCTTGCGCATGGTTTCGCAATAAAGCTCGTAGCTGCCGCCTTCGTTCATGTAGCGCTGGCCGCTCTGGTCCACCAATATGGCGTGGGGCTTGCCGGTCATCGACTGGGCACCGGGCGCGACATAGGTTTGATCCCAACCGGGCGCAGGTGTCATCTGATAGCCGACCAACTGGTCCATCTGCGCCAGATGACCGCCGATCCGTTCCAGTTCCTGGTGCATGTCGCCGGTGTCCCCTTCGGGCGTCTGGGACCATAGGGCGCTGGTGCCTGGGATATAGCGATCGCGCATAGCCTGATTTTGCGAGAAGCCGCCCGCGTTGATGAGGATGCCCAAGCGCGCGCCGATGCTCCAGGGCTTGCCGTCCCGCACCGTTTCGACGCCTGTCGCGGCGTCATCGGCGATGATGATCTGGCGGACGGGGGCGTTCAGCCTTATGTCCACGCCAGCGGCCAGGGCGGCCTTGAGCATGCGGCCCTGCAGCGCCGCGCCGGCGGTGGTATATTGACGTCCTAGCAGCTTGTCGCGCAGTGTCCGGCCGATGATGCGCAGCAGCATTTTGCCCGACGCCTTGTTGGTGCGGCGATGGCCCTGCGCCTCCATGCCTTCGACCAAAGTGACGTTGAACTCGGCGAAACCTTTGCGCAGCTTGTCGCGCCATGGCCCCAATTCCTTGCGGTCGAAGGGCTTGGCGACGACGGTGCGCGATGTTTTGCAGCCGCCGGGGAGTTCGTCATAATAATCGGGCCAGAAGGTCGCGCCGCGTTGCAGGGCGATGCCCTTGTCGACCAGGAAATCGATCGCGCGGGGGGCCTGTGTCACATAGGCGCGCCGCTTTTCGGGCGAGGTGCCGGGGGCGGGGTAATCGTCCTGCGCGGCGTCGAGATAGGCCATGGCGGCCTCGGCGCTGTCGCTTTCGCCATCGGCCAGCATGAAGCGGTTGGCGGGAATCCACATCACACCGCCCGACTTGGCCGTCGTGCCGCCAACGAAGGCGGTCTTTTCGAGGATGACGACCGATTTTCCGGCGTCGCGCATGACAAGCGCCGAAGCCATCGACCCGGCGCCGCTGCCCACGACGAGCCAGTCGACCATTTCGTCAAATCCGGTCATGATATGCGCTCTCCTCTGCTTATGGCGCAGGCTATATCTGTTATGCGGCCGGCCGCTACGCCAGCCCCGCGCTTATCGCCGGGGCGACGTTGGCGGCGGCGCGGCGCGTGATATGGCGGGCGTCGAGGAGACCGAGCGATGACCCAGATGCTGCCCGCCTATGAGACGATTCTGCTGGAGCGACGCGGGCGGTTGCTGGTGGTGACGCTCAACCGGCCGGATGCGATGAACGCGGTCAATCGCGTGCTGCATGACGAATTACCCGACGCCCTGACCTTTGCCGGGACCGATCCCGATTCCGACGTGGTGCTGCTGACCGGCGCGGGGCGCGCCTTTTCGGCGGGGGGCGACATCGACCATATGGCGCATAATGCCGCGAACCCGCACCTGTTCGACCATGAGGCGCGGCAGGCGAAGCGGATCGTCTTTGCGATGTTGGACATCGAAAAGCCGGTGGTGTGCCGGATGAATGGGCATGCGGTAGGGCTGGGGGCGGCGATCGCGCTGCTGTGCGATGTGGTCTTTGCGGCGGAGGGCGCGAAGATCGGCGATCCGCATGTCGGCATCGGGCTGGTCGCCGGCGATGGTGGCGCGGTCGTGTGGGCGCAGCGGATCGGGCTTGCCAAGGCCAAGGAATATCTGCTGACCGGTGAACTGCTCAGCGCGCGAAAGGCGGCGGAGATCGGGCTGATCAACCATTGTATCGCGCCGGAGGCACTGGACGCGGCGGTCGATGGCTTTTGCGCGACGCTGCTGGCGGGCGCGCCCAATGCGATCCGCTGGACCAAGATATTGACCAATATCGAACTCAAGCGGATCGCTGGCGCGGTGATGGAGGCGGGGATCGCCTATGAGTCGCTCAGCGTGCGGAGCGCCGATCATCGTGAGGGGATTGCGGCGTTGAAAGAGAAGCGTCCGCCGCACTTTACCGGGCGGTAGCGCGGCGCGGGCGTTTCTCGATTGCGCTCGAAACGAACGGAGAGACTAAGCGACGTCCGCCAGTCGTATCCAGCAACGCGTCTCGCTCGACAGGCGGATGGCTTCCTGCACCCGCTCTACCTCCAGCGCTTCGGCGAAGTCGGGGGCGGCGCTTCCGCGTCCCTCGATCGCTTCGACCATGGCCTGCATCGAGAGCGCCATGGGGAAGCTTGGCTGGGGTTCGCTTTGCCAGTCGAGCGTGATGCCGGGTGCCGCCTTGAAGGCCTCTGGAATCGCGACTTCCGCCATCGCCCCGCCCAATTGTCCGGCGCGCAACTTGCAGTCGCGCGCGGTCGGGAAGGTCGGCGACGACACGGCGATCCGGCCCTTGTCGCCGAACACGTCGATCAGCCAGCCATCGTGCAGCGCCATGGACCAGCTGATCTGCATCTGCATGGTGAGGCCGCTTTCGAAACGCAGGATGACATTGGCGAAATCGGTGGTTTCGGGCGTGATCGTGTCGCCATCGGGGAAACGCCATTCGCGCAGGATCTGGCTGTCGTCGGCGACCAGTTCGGCAATCGGCCCGAACAGATAGCGCAGCATGTAGAGCGCATGGCTGCCATTGTTGCGGACGGCCGACACCCCCTGCCCGCCTTGCGCGAACCAATTATAGGAAAATTGCTTGATCGGGCTGTTGAACAGCGAGATGTTGAAATGGCAGGTGCCACCGAGCGGTGTGCCGGCATAGCTATCATTGAGCATCGCCTTCATCTGGCGGTGAGCGGGAAGCCATTGGGAGAAAGCATCGACCACGCCGATGCTGCCGCCCGCGCGCCACGCGGCGTCGATCGCTTTGGCGCCTGCCCAGTCGGGGGCATGGGGGCTGGCATTATAGACATGTTTGCCATGGGCCAGCGCGGCCAGCACCATCGGCAGGCGCACCGAGGGCCGGGTGCCGAGATCGACAATGTCGATGTCCGGGTCCGCGCACATGTCCTGCGCGTTCCAGAAGGCGCGCGGCAGGCCCAGCCGGTCGGCGGCAGCGCGCGCCGTTTCCTCGCGCGAGGTGCAGATGGCCGTCACCTCGACGCCGGGGATGGCGCGCCAGGCGGGAAGATGGGCGAAGGCGCCCCAAGCGGCGCTGACGATGCCGGCGCGCAGGGTCATTATTCGATCGTGCCCAGGATGGTGCCGACTTCATAGGTTTCGCCGGGCTGGGCGACGATGCGCAATGTGCCGCTGGCGGGCGATTCCACTTCATTGGCCGACTTGTCGGCTTCGAGCAGATAGAGCGGCTGGCCTTCGGTTACCTGCGCGCCGTCTTCGGCGAGCCATTCGGCGATCTGGGCCTCAGTCATCGAAAAGCCGATCTTGGGCAGCAATATGTCGGTCGCCATGGGTCTTTTCCTTCGTGAATATCTGGCATTTATCATGCCCGCTGGGGCAGGCGCGCGGCAATGCGCAACAGGGCGTGCCGCCCCGATATCGTTGCCGCGATAGCACCTGCGTCAATAGCCGCGGCTGTCGGTCCAATCCTCGGTCTCGCCGGGCTTGTAGGTCTTGCCGGGTATCTTGCCCGATGCGGTCTTGAGGTCGAAGCCGATCGGGTCAGCACCCCCTTCGATGCCGACGCCAAAGGCGGACAAGGCCCAACTGGTCATGACATAATGCCCGATGGAAAAGACCAGATCCATCTGCTGCTTCTTGTCGAAATGACGGCCCAGGATGGCCCATGTCGCGTCGCTGATCGTGCCGTCGGCGATCAGTTCATCGACCGATCGCAGGACGGCATCATCGGCTTCGTCCCAATTGCCGCCTGCGGGATAATCGCGGATCGCGGCGATATCGTCCAATGCCAGCCCGGCGTTGAGGCCATAGCCGACATGATTATGCCATTCATAAGCGGACTTCACCTTCCAGGCGACGCGCAGGATCAGCATTTCCAGATGCCGGGTCGAGAGCGTGTTCGACATCAACAGATGCTTGCCCCAGATATTATAGACTTTGCCCAGATCAGGATGGTTTGCCATAACCATCAGGACATTGGTCTTGGAGCCTTCTTCCCACGCATTGGGCTCGCCCCAATAGGCAAAGACTTCGCGGGCGTCGTCCGTCCATTCCGCGCGGGGCAGCGGGAGGATGCGGGGCTTGATGTCGGTCATGGCTGTGTACCTCCTTGAGTCAGGGCAGCAGTTTCCGCGTCGCAGCGAGCGGGCGGAGCCTTAGCACGCGCCAATTCGGTGCGCGCAGCCTTCATATCTTTCTGAAAAGCGGGTTCGGCGTTGAGCCGAGCGAGCGTTGCCGAAGCGGCGAGCCGTCCTTCTTCCGTATCGCTCAGCCAATGGGCATTGCAGATGCGCCGACTATCGCCAAAGGCCCGGCCCCGCGCGACGAGAGTCGAAGCCAGGTCAGGGCGTAACTGGGAGAGGATCAGTCCCCAGCCATAGCCGATTGCACTATGGCCGGACGGGTAGGAGCCATCCTTGCGTAACATTGCTTCCATGTCGGGTGTGCAGGTCGGCTGGCCATTGATCATGAAGGGGCGCGGGCGCGTGTAGCCCTGTTTGATCTTGCTGGTCGAGCGCCCGAAGTCGGCAATGGTTCGGCGCAGCAGCTTGTCCAGCCGGGGCGTCGTGGCTGGGCCGATCGCAACGCCAGCCGTGCAGGAAAAGGCTGCCGTCGCGGTTGGACCGAAAAGCTCTGCATCAGCCGTCGCCAGCGCCCAGCGCGGGCTGTCCCGCAGTAAAAGGGCGGCCTTCGCGGCTTCATCATCGCGGGCCTGTGCCGCCGAGCCGGGGGCCGGTGGCGGCGGCGAAAAATCAGCGGCCAGCGCTGCATCTTTGAGATAGCCACTACCCAACCGGGATGGCGGTGATTTCGGTGGCGTGGCGGCGGCGCACGGCAGCGCGATAAGGCACAAACCGGCGATGATTGTGGTGAATTTCATGGCTTATAGTCCCTCGACCAGAAGGGCACGATAGGTTGCGCCTTTCTGCCGTAACGCCTTAGCCTCCTGATATTCCGGGCTGTCGTACCACGCGCGGGCCTGGGCGGCGTCGGGGAATTGCAGGATGATGACGCCATCGGGTGCTTCGCCCTCCAGCGTGTCGAGCGCGCCGTAGACGGCGAGCGGCTTAAGCCCATAGTCGGCGACGAAGCGACGCGCCTGGGCACGGTTCATGGCGCTATAGGCATCCATCGCCGCCTGATCGCGGACCGGCCCTTCGCGGGTGAAGATCATATAAGCGGGCATTGTGCGTCTCCTGTTTCAATGCGGCGCGTGGATGATGGCCGCCCCGTTCCAGCCGCCGGCCGCAGCAAAATCGGTGCGGCAGGAGCGGCTGGCGATCCAGGCGAGGAAGGTGCTGGGGATGCCGACCAGCAGCGCCCAGCGCATCGCCATGCCGAGCGAATCCTCGCCGTAGATCGGCCGCAACATGTCGCTGAGCCAGCCGACCAGCACCGGTCCACCGCCAAGGCCGATGACCTGAATCGACACCATCAGCACCGCGATCGCCGTTGCGCGCGATCGGGACGGGACGAGGCCTGCGACCACCGCCATCAACGGCGCGGCGGACAGGCCGCCGATCAGCATGTTGAGGCCATAGAGCGGGAATACGCGGTCGGCCGAGCCGGTCAGGATCATCCAGCCGATGCCGGTGGCGAGCGCGCCGCTGATCATCAGCATCCAGACATACCAACGCATGTCGCGACGCCCCAGAAAGTCCGCCAGGGGACCGCCGACCGTATGGCCGATCGCCGAACCAAAGAAGAGCGCGCCGCCCATTTGCAAACCCGCTTCATTGGCGGGCATGCCATGGGTCCGCTCCATGAAGGCCGGTGCCCAACTGATGAATCCCATGGTCAGCAGCGCATTGAGCGAGGCTGCCAGGATGAGCGGCGGCAATGTCCTGATCGCCATCAGTTCGCGCGCGGTCTTGAGGAAGGAAGGCGTCGCGCCCGTTTCGACCGGCGCGCCATCGGCCAGGCCCGCGCGGGTATCGCGCAGGGTGAACCAGACGATGGGCGCGAGGATGAAGCCGGGGATGCTGGCGAAGATCAGCGTGTTGCGCCAGCCATATTCCTGCACCGCCCAGCCGCCGACGGCCGGGCCGAGAAAGGTGCCGAGCGACGCGCCGAGCAGGAAGATGGAAAGCGCGGTTGCGCGCTGGCGGATGGGGAAGAGGTCGGCGATCCAGGCCTGGGACGGCGGGGTGAAGCCCCCTTCGCCAAGGCCGATCCCGGCGCGGCCGATCAGCAGCACCCAGAAGCTTTTGGCAAGGCCGCACAGGATGATCGCCGCGCTCCAGACGGTGGCGGCGATCGCGACGATCTTACGCTTGGACCAGCGATCGGCGAGGCGCGCCACCGGAATGATCGCCAGGATGTAGACGATGGCGATGATCATATCCTTGACCATGCCCATCGCAGCGTCCGAAAGGCCGAGTTCGCGGCGGATCGGTTCGACCATGACGACCATCAGATAGCGTTCGCCCTGCACCGAGGCCGACACCAGCACCATGATGAAGAGGAACCAGGACCGATAGGCCATGCTCGGCAAGGCCTCCGTCGGCGCTGGCGGGCGCAGTTCGATGTCGGCCATGGAGTAGCTTGCCTCTCTCGTTGCTTTGGGGCCGTTCGTTCCGGGCGGCGCCTTTCGCCGCGCGATGGCGGTCGGACATGCGAGATGTGCGGCACGTTCGCCCGTGCGGGCAATGGCGCGATGCGAAGGATCGCTTGCGCGATGGCGGCGGGCTGGATCATGCCGTTCTGCACCCCCTTTACGCGATAGCGCCGGGGCGATTTGCGCCGTGCCAGCGGACATGGCAGCCAGGCGGCCCCGCCTCCGCTTCCACAGCGGCAGGCCATAAGAATTTAGGAGGCGAGGATGGGATCGGCCTATTGGGGCGAATTTCGGACGCATTGGCGACCGTTGCTTGCCGCGACCGTGGGACTTGGTTTTGGCATCGGCCTGTCCGCCTATACGATGAGCCTGTTCGCGCCCAAGCTGATCGCCGAGTTCGGCTGGCCAAGGTCGCAATTCGCGCTGCTGGGCAGCATGGGGCTGTTGATGCTGATCGCGCAGCCGATCACCGGGCGGCTGACCGATCGCTTCGGGGTGCGGGCGGTGTCGACGGTGGGCGTGCTGGCAGGGCCAAGCGCCTATATCGCCTTTGCGATGCAGCCGGGCAGCATCCGCGCTTTCTTCGCCATTGCGGTGTTGCAGATCGTCGTCGGCACGCTGACCACCTCGCCGGTCTATACCCGCATCGTGGCGGAACGGTTCGAACGGGCGCGGGGGCTGGCCTTTTCCATCGTCATGACCGGGCCGCCACTGGTGGGCGCTGTCCTCGCGCCGTTGCTGGGCCGGTTCATCGAAAGCGAGGGATGGCGCAACGGCTATCTGCTGATGGGCGGGATCACCATGGCGTTCGGCCTGATCGCGGTGGCCATGACGCCGCCGCATATCGGCACCCGCCCGGACGAGGATGTGCCGGTCGAATCCAAAGCAGGCTATGGCGTGATCGTGCGCAATCCCGCCTTTTGGGTGCTGATCATCGGCATGATTTTGGTGAATTTTCCGCAAGGGTTGGTGTCGGCGCAAATGAAATTGATGTTGATGGACAGCGGGGCGCAGTCGCAGACCGCGACCTGGCTGATTTCCATCTATGCGGTGGGCGTCATGGTCGGCCGTTTTGCCTGCGGCCTGTCGCTCGACCGGATGCAGCCGCATCATGTTGCTGCGCTGACCCTGTCGATGCCGGCGATCGGCATGATGCTGATGGCATCACCCTTCGATGCGACCATCGTGCTGGCGCTGTCGGTGGCGATGATGGGGTTGGCGCAGGGGGCGGAGGGCGATGTCGCAGCCTATCTGGTGTCACGGCGCTTTGGCCTCAATGTCTTTAGCCTGGTGATGGGTCTGGTCGGCGCGTCGATCGCGGGGGGTGCGGCGCTGGGGGCGGTGACGCTCAGCTATACGCTGGGGCTGTGGGGCAGCTATGCGCCGTTTCTGGTTATCGGAGCCTGCGTCACATTGGTCGGGGCGCTGCTATTCCTGACGCTGGGCCATGGTTCCCGCAAGATGGAGGTCGCGCGCGCATGACGGATCGGCAGAAGATAGCGGTCGTGACCGGCGCGAGTGCCGGGATCGGCAGGGCGGCGGCGGGTGCGTTGCTGCAACAGGGGTGGCGGGTGATCGGCGTCGGGCGCGACGCCGAGCGATGTGCGGCGGCGGAAGCCAAGTTGTCCGCTATGCCCGGCGCGGATTTCACCATGATCCGGGCGGACATGGCGCTGCTGGGCGAGACGGCGCGGGCGGCGGCGGAGATTGCCGCGCTGGCCCCGGCGATCGACGTGCTGCTCAACAATGCGGGCGGGGTGATGGCGGAGCGGGTCATCACGGCCGAAGGGCATGAGGCGACCTTTGCGTCCAATCACCTCGCGCCCTTTCTGCTGACGCAGACATTGCTGCCCCATCTGATGGCGGCCGCCGCGCAGTCGGAACCCGGCAGTGTGCGCGTGGTGGCAGTATCGTCCACGGGCCATGAACATTGCGATGGCATTCGTTGGGACGATCTGAACTTTGCCGAGGGCTTCGTCGGGGGTGCGGCCTATTGCCATGCCAAGCTCGCCAATATCCTGTTCATCCGCGAACTGGCGCGGCGGCTGGCGGGGAGCGGGATCGTGGCGCATGCGATGCATCCGGGCGTCGTCGCGAGCAATTTCGCCAGCCACTGCGACGCGCCGATGCGGGCCTATATGGAGTCGATCGCCGAGCAGGCGCTGACGCCGGAGCAAGCCGCCGATACGCTGGTGTGGCTGGCGAGCGCGCCGGAACCGGGGCGGTCGAGCGGCGGCTATTTCCATAAGCGCGAGGCCGTGCCCTGTTCGACGGCGGCGCAGGATGATGCGGCCGCCGCCCGGCTTTGGCAGATGACCGAGGCGATGGTCGCGGGCTACTGAAAGCGGGCGATGACTTGCGGCAGATCGGCGGTGGTGCGGATGCCGGGCGGCGCTTGGCAGAGGGCAGCGACGGCATTGACCGCGCGATGGGCGGTGAGGCCGGGCGTGAAGGCGGCATAATCCTCCGGCGCGACCGGGAAGCTGATCGCGACATCGAGCGGGGTGTCGCCTTCCACCCGGATGCGCCAGCCCGACGGGCGCAGTTCCCAGTCGGTGCGGTCGATCCGGTCGCTGCAATACCAGTTGGCGCGGAAGCGCAGCATGGGTTGGCCACGGCGCATACCGGATATGGTGATGCGTTGGGCAGCGACCGTGCCCGCATCGATGGTTCCCGCGGCGATGGTGATGGCCTGGGTCGCCACGCCCATTTCGCCCGCCGCATCCCACTGGTCGATGCCGATCCCGGCAGCGTCGGCCAACTGGGCGAGCGACCCGGCGAAATCGCCCTTCACATGCTCGATCTGGCGTGGATCGAAGGCGCGGGGGGCACGGCCGAAGCCCATCACGCCGAACAAGAGGTCGGGCGAGGCGCGGCTCGACAGGTCGGCATATTCGTCAATCGTCAGGCGATCGAGCCGCCGTGAGAGCGAGAGGAGCGGGATGGGCAGCGCTTCGGTGATGAAGCCGGGGCTGGAGCCAGTGCTGTAGATCGACGTGCCGCCCGTCTGGCAGGCACCCTCTATTCTCTCGCGTGTCGCAGCGTCCATGGAGGGCGGATGGTGGAAATCGCCGCGTGTCGTGACGACATTTTTGCCGGATGCCAGCAGGCGGCATAATTCGTCGATGTCGGTGCCCTGGCGCATGTAGAGGACGCAATCCGCGTCCGTTGCGACCAGATCATCGACCGACCCGGTGGCGATGGTGCCGCAGGGGTCTAGTCCGGCGATCACGCCGGCATCCTGGCCCCGCTTGGCGGCGAAGCTGACCCATAGACCGACAAGATCCAGCGCGGGATGTTCGATCACCGTGCGGAGCGCGCGGGTGCCGACATTGCCGGTCGCCCATTGGATCACCCGATATCGTCTGTCGTTCATCGACTCTCCTCCGGGCATCATGGCCCGATATAGTTGATCATCCCCTGTTGCGGGTCGGGCGTGTCGGGGCGAAATCGCACCGATCCGAACGGCCGTTCCAGCCGCCGCCGCACACGCAAAACGCCCGGACTGTTATGGAAGGAACTGGCGTGGGACTGGATATCCTTGTCCGCTTGCGTGAAGCGCTCGCGCATGTGCAGATAATCGCCCCAGGTCGGGCATTGATAGCGTTCGGTCCATCGGGTGGGATCGGCAATGTCGCGCGCGATCGACCAGTTGAACCCGCCATTGCGCAGCCGGGTGCGCTGGACCTGCAACATCGCCCCATAAAATTCGCGCGCACGGGCGGGATCGACATCATAATCGATCTCGATGATGATTGGCCCCGAACGGCGGGTGAGCGCCATGCCGACTTCCGGCTCGTTATTGAGCAGGAAGGGTTCGACATCGGCTTCATTGGTGTCGGGCAAAGGCAGGAACATGCCGATGAGCGGCAAGGCGGCGAGCGCGAGGCCCGAGAGATAGAGCGCGCCCTCGATCGAGAGCGCCCCCGCGACCCAGCCCCAAAAGGCCGCGCCGATCGCAATGCCACCGGTCAGCGCCGAGGAGAAGAGCGAGAGCGCACGCGCCGTCACCCAGCGGGGCGCGGCGAGTTGCACGGCGACGTTGAACAGCGCGATGGTCAGGATATTCGCGCCGCCCGCGATGAAAAGGGCAAAGCAGGTGAGCGGCACTGATCGGCTAAAGCCCACCAAGAGCAACGCCGCGCCGCTGATGACGGCCAGCAGGGTGACGGTGCGATGGGTGCCAAACCTCTCGCGGCAGGGACCGACCAGTAGCGCACCGCCGACCGCGCCCACGCCGCTGGCGCCGAGCAACAGGCCGAAAGTGCTGGCGTCGCCACCTAGCAATTGTTTGGCGATCAAGGGAGCGAGCGCGGTGGCAGATGCGCCCGCCAGCCCGAAGAAAAAGGCGCGGGCCAGGACAGTACGGATCGGCGCAGCGTGAAGCGCGTAGCGTGCGCCCGACACGATGGCGCGGTGGATCTGTTCGGGCGGCAGGCGTGAGGAGACATGGCGGCGCTGCCACAGGTAGAAGGCGATGAACAAGGGCAGATAGCCGATCGCGTTGACGGCGAAGGCGGCATGGGCACCGGCGGCCAGCACGATGATGCCACCGATCGCCGGGCCGAAGCTGCGCGCGACATTATAGCTGATCGTGCCGAGCGCGATGGCGGCGGGCAGATGGTGGGGACCGACCTGTTCACTGATCGAGGATTGCCAGGCGGGCGAATAGAGGGCGACCCCTGCCCCGATCAAAAAGCAGAAGGTCAGCAGCATCCAGGGCGAACTATAGCCCGCCCAGGCGAGCAGCGTCAGAATGCAGGCGCAGACCATCGAGAAGGCAAGGCCAGCCATGGCAATCCGCCGTCGGTCGAACATGTCGGCCAAGGCACCCGCAGGCAGCGCAACCAGCATAAGGGGCAGCATCAATGCGCTCTGGACAAGCGCGACCATGCCGGGCGACGGGGTGAGCCGCGTCATTTCCCAAGCCGCACCGACGCCCAGGATCAACTGACCGAAATTGGAGAGGAGGCTGGCGGTCCAGATGCGGCGGAAGACCGGTTCGCGCAGGGGCGCAAAGCTGCCGCCGTCCTTTGCCATTCCGCAACTCTCCCTACTGCCTGTCCTTTGGCCGACTACCCTGCGCGCGGCCCGGCCGCAGCGTCCATCCCGTGCCGCGATCAATCGCCCATGCGATTGGGGATGCGCGCGCATCCATGCGATAGCGCGAGCAACAATATTGTAGGAGACGCGCCTTGGCAGAGGCCTTTATCATCGACGCCGTCCGCACGCCGCGCAGCATCGGCAAGCTGGGCAAGGGTGCCCTGTCCCATCTGCATCCCCAGCATGTCGCGGCCACGGTGCTGCGTGCGATCCGCGATCGCAATGGCATCGACACGGCCGATGTCGACGACGTGATCTGGGGCACCAGCGCGCAGATGGGATTGCAGGGCGGCGACATGGGGCGGATGGCAGCGTTGGACGCGGGCTATGATGTGCGCGCGTCGGGCGTGACGCTCGACCGCTTCTGCGGCAGCGGGTTGACCGCCACCAATTTGGCCGCCGCGCAGATCATGGCCGGGATGGAAGATCTGGTCGTGGCAGGCGGGACAGAGATGATGTCGCACGTCATGTCCTATGGCCAGTCATTGCGCGAAGCAGGGGTGCCGTCGGTCGGTGGCCTGGGCACCGGCAATCTGCGCTTGCAGGCCAAGCATCCCCAGTCGAACCAGGGCGTCGCCGCCGATGCCATTGCGGCAATGGAAGGCATTACGCGCGAGCAACTGGATGCTTTTGGCGCGGAGAGCCAGCGGCGGGCGGGGATCGCTATCAAGGAAGGGCGATTTGCCCGATCGACCGTGCCGGTGGTGGACGATGACGGCGCGGTGATATTGGACCATGAGGAATATCCCCGGCCTGATACCACGGCGGAACAGCTGGCGCAGTTGAAGCCCGCCTTTGCGGCCTTTCTCGACATGCCTTCGCGCGCCGATGGCCCGACCTTCCGCCAGTTGATCAACCAGACATATCCTGACTTGGCGATCACGCCGCTGCACCATGCGGGCACATCGTCCGGCGTGGTCGATGGCGCGGCGGCCCTATTGCTGGCGTCGGCGGACTATGCGCAGCGCCATGGCCTGACGCCGCGCGCGCGGGTCGTTGCGACCGCCAATATGGGGGATTGCCCGACATTGATGTTGAACGGCCCAGTCCCGGCCGCGCGCAAGGTGCTGGCGAAAGCAGGATTGCAGGTTGAGGATATCGACATTTTCGAGGTCAACGAAGCCTTTGCGGTCGTGACCGAAAAGTTCATCCGCGATTTGGGGATCGACCGGGCAAAGCTTAACCCCAATGGCGGCGCGATCGCGCTTGGCCATCCGATCGGGGCGACCGGCGCGGTGCTGATCGGCACGGCATTGGACGAGTTGGAACGGACGGGCGGGCGCTATGGC
The DNA here is from genome assembly GCF_002312805.1 of Sphingobium sp. D43FB. Lineage (GTDB taxonomy): Bacteria > Pseudomonadota > Alphaproteobacteria > Sphingomonadales > Sphingomonadaceae > Sphingobium. Next base: position 74,782 of record NZ_NMUA01000012.1, read on the forward strand.
CTGATTACCATGTGCGCGGCGGGTGGCATGGCTCCAGCGATCATCATCGAACGTGTCTGAGACACAGGACATGGTGCCGACTTGTGCATTGCAGGATGAGCTTTCTTTCGTTTCGCCACGGTGGCGCTATGGTGGCCAGGTGATGGCGAAACCGATCGATCAATTGCTGGCCGAAGACCCGACCGCGCTCAAGCGCAACGCATCGTTGAAGCTGACGGTGATCGCGCGGCAGTTGCGCGCGCATTTCGACCAAAGCGTAGTGCGACTGGGCGTGACCCGATCGCAATGGACGGTCATTGCCGTGGTCGCGCGGCATCCGGGTGCGACGCAACGGACGATCGCCAATATGCTGGAGATTGCCGAGGCGTCGGCCGGGCGATTGATCGACCGGCTCTGCGCAGACGGGCTGCTGGAACGGCGGGCCAAGGATGACGACCGGCGCGCGCATGCCGTGTTCCTGACCGAGGCAGGCCAGACGATCACGACTCAATTGGCGGGCATTGCCCGTGCCAATGAGGATGTCGCCTTTGCGCGCTTCGATGTGGACGACCTCAACCGGCTCAACATGCTGCTGGATATGCTTTCCGAGAATATCGCCAAACCCTGATTACAGGCCAAGCGACAGACGCAAAAAGGCCCGCCTTCCGCATTGGGAAGGCGGGCCTTTTTTTGATGCGTCATGCCGATCAGCGGGCGGTCAGCAGATCGCGCTTGGACAGGTTGGTGACGAGCTTGCCATCGGCGGCGGCGAGGCTGGCAGCGGGGACGACGACCATCTTGCCGTTGAGGATGATCTGCGCGGCGCCATCGGGCGCGACGCGGTAAACGGCAGCGAGCCGGTCGCCCGACGCGGTGTAGAGCATCTTGCCCTTATAGTCGGCCGCGCTGACGGCGGCGGCGGACGACAGCTGCACGGCTTCGTCCGCGGCGGCGGCCTGCGGCAGGGCGGAAGCGGCAAGGGTGAAGGCAAGAGCGATCTGGGCAAAAGCAGTCATGGCGAACCTCTGGGTTAAAAAAGAGAGCGATTCATTTAATACTAAGCTTAGTTAGTAATTCGCCAAAAACATGTCAACCTAGCTTAGTATTATTTTTTGCAAGTGCGAACGAGCAAGGGCGCGCCGTTGCCCGGCGCGCCCTTGTTCTTTGGTCATGATGCGAAGGAGAAGGCAGGTCAGCGCGGCGGGAAGCGGATCGCGCCGTCGATGCGGAAGGTCTGCGCATTGATATAGCTGTTGCGGGCCAATTCCATTGCGAGCGATGCGAACTCTTCCGGCATCCCCAGGCGGCGGGGGAAGGGCACGGATTTTTCGAGATTTTCATACATGGGCGGATTCATATCCTTGAACCGCAGCATCGGCGGCGTCGCGAAGATGCCGGGCATGATCGCATTGACGCGAATGCCCAAGTCCATCAGGTCGCGCGCCATGGGGAGGACCATGCCGTTGACCCCAGCCTTCAGCGAACCATAGGCGATCTGCCCCACCTGCCCGTCTTCGGCCGCGGCGCTGGATGTCAGGATGATGCTACCGCGTTCCTCGTCGACCAGTGGATCGAGCGATGCCATGCCGAGCGCGGCGATGGAGGCTATGCGGTAGCTGGCGACCAGAATGCCTTGGGCGGACAGTGCATAGTCCTCGGTCGAGAGGCGCTTGAAGCCACCGGTTTCCTTGTCCTTCGACACGGTCTTGCCGCCCTTCGACACCATGGCGCAATGGACCAGCAGCCGCTCCTGCCCCTGAACGGCGCGGGCCTGGTCGAAGCCAGCGAGTGCGCTGTCTTCCGAGAGGATGTCGACCTTGCAGAAGGTCGCGCCGACGTCGGCGGCGATCGCTTCGCCCTGATCCTGGTTGATGTCGAAGATCGCCACCTTTGCGTCGGCGGCACGCAGGGCCTTCACCGTGGCAAGGCCAAGGCCTGACGCGCCGCCGGTGACGATGGCGGAGAGCGAGGAGTCGATCAGCATGGGAGTCCTTCCGGTGACGTTTGCGCTACACCTTCGGCCCGTAGCCCTTGCCGCTCAATCCCTCTGTTTTGCGGGCCTTCGCATATCGTGACGGCGTTGGTGGCCGCCAGGGCATCGTGCGAGCGATAGCCCGCACCCAACAGCCTGTCGGCTCTTGCGGCAATGGCCGCAGCTTCTAGGCTTTGCGGCAAGATACAGCGCGGCATCGTGCGGCGCATGAGGGGATTGGGGTAAGTTTATGACCCAGGTGATGAAGGGTGTGCGCGTGTTGGAAGTCGCGCAATTCACCTATGTACCAGCGGCGGGCGCGATCCTGGCCGACTGGGGCGCGGATGTCATCAAGATCGAGCATCCGGTGCGCGGCGACACGCAACGCGGATTTCTCAACATGGGCGGGGTGACGCTGGACCCGCTGCGCCATACGTTGTTCGAACATCCCAATCGCGGCAAGCGCAGCGTGGGGATCGACCTGTCCACGCCCGAAGGCCAGGAGGTTTTATATGAGCTGGCCAAGACGGCCGATGTCTTCCTGACCAACTATCTGCCGCAGGTGCGCCAGAAAAACCGGTTCGACATCGAGCATATCCGGGCGGTGAACCCCGATATCATCTATGCCCGTGGCAGCGCGCTGGGCGACAAGGGGCCGGAGCGGCTGATCGGCGGGTTTGACGGCACCTGCTTCTGGTCACGCAGCGGCGTCGCCTATGCGATGACTCCTGAAGCCCTGCCGGGTCCGTTGATGCAGGGCATTCCGGCCTTTGGCGATTCGATAGGCGGCATGTTTATCGCCGGGGGCATTTCGGGCGCGCTGCTGCATCGCGAGCGCACGGGCGAGGCGACCGAGGTGGACGTATCGCTGCTGAGTGCCGCCTGGTGGGCGTCAGGCGCGCTGATATCGCAGGTGATGGAGACCGGGATTCAAACGCGCAATCCGATGCCGACATCGGGCGGGTCGCTGCGCAATCCGTTCATGGGCAATTTCCGCACATCCGATGGCGGCACGATCAATCTGTGCATGGTCAGCCCGACCGGCCTGATCCGCGATACGTTCGAGCATGTCGGCGCGCCGGAGGCTGCCGACGATCCACGCTTCAAGGATGTGTTGTCGCTGATCGAGAATGCAGGCGCGGCGAGCGACATATTGGTCAAGGCCTTTGCGCAGAAGCCCTTTGCCTATTGGCGCGCGCATCTGAAGACCATGAAGGGGCAGTGGGCGCCGGTGCAGAGTTTCAGCGACCTGCTGACCGACGAACAGGCGCTGGCCAACGACATGATCATCGAGGTCGAGGGTGCCGATGGTAGCGGCAAGCCGCTGCGGCTGGTGCGCGGACCGGTGCAGTTCGATGGCAAGCCGCTGGAAACCACCCGCGCGCCACAGGCGTCGGAACATACTGAAACGGTGCTGATGGAAATGGGCATCGAGTGGGACAAGATCGAACAGTGGAAAGCCAGCGGCGCGATCGCGTGAGGCTTGGAACAAAGGCGACCAGTGCAATGAAACCGGGAACGAAATTGAAGAGCGCGGCCTGCGACACCGAAGTCATGGTGATCCGTTGCGGCGAGGGAGCCATCGAATGCGGCGGCGCAGCGATGGGCGAGGCGAAGCCGGAAGCGGTCGGCACGCCGTCGGCCGACTTCGCTGCTGGCACGTTGATGGGCAAACGCTATGTCGATGCGGCGGGCACCTTCGAATTGCTGTGCGTCAAGCCCGGCAAGGGATCGCTTTCGGTCGATGGCGTGGCCTTGCAGGTCAAGGACGCCAAGCCCCTGCCCGCGTCGGACTGAATGACAGACCGATGAACATTGCCCTCTTCCTGGAAATGGCGGCCGACGCCGCACCCGACCGGATCGCTTTGGTGTGCGACGGCACGCGCTGGACCTATGCTGACCTGCTGGCGGGCGCGCGCGGCGCGGCTGCGCTGATCCGGCAGAGCGAGGTCGCGCATGTTGCGCTGCTCGACGAAAGCAGCGAGGCGGCAGTCATGGCGCTGTTCGGCGCGGCGCTGGCAGGCGTGCCTTATGTGCCGCTCAACTACCGGCTGGCGGATGCGGACCTGGGCGCGCTGCTGGCGCGGATCAGCCCGGCGTTGATCGTGGGGGATGGCGCGCGGGTGCGGCGGCTGTGCCCGGATGCCGCCAATGTCATTGTGTCGCGCGCGGACTTCGTTGAACAGGCCCAGGCGCTGGCGGGCGATGCGCCGGTGGACGCGGACGCGGGCGACGATGTCGCGATCCAGCTGTTCACCAGCGGCACGACAGCCGCGCCCAAGGCGGCGATTTTGCGCCATGCCAATTTGGTGTCCTATATTCTTGGCACGGTAGAGTTCGCCGCTGCGCCGGAAGAGGATGCCGCGCTGGTCAGCGTGCCGCCCTATCATATTGCGGGGATCGCGGCGTTGCTGAGTTCCATCTACGCGATGCGGCGGATCCTGATGCTGCCCGCGTTCGCGCCCGACGCCTGGCTGAACCTCGCGGCGGCCGAGCGGGCGAGCAATGCGTTTGTCGTGCCGACCATGTTGGCGCGGATCATCGAGGCGATGGGCCAGATGGTGGCCAACGGAGCGTCGCAGCCGGACCTGTCGGCGCTGCGGGCGATCGCCTATGGCGGTGGCAAGATGCCGACCGAGTTGATCCACGATGCGCTCGACCTATTTCCGACAACCGGCTTTACCAACGCCTATGGCCTGACCGAGACAAGTTCGACCGTCGCGCTGCTGGGACCGGACGAGCATCGCGCGGCCCATGGATCGGACGATCCGGTGGTGCGGGCGCGGCTGGGATCGGTGGGGCGGCCGCTGCCGACGGTCGAAATCGAAATACGCGACGAGGATGGCCGCGTCCTGCCGCCGGGTGTGCCAGGCGAAATCTATGTGCGCGGCGAGCAGGTGTCGGGCGAATATCGCGAGCGCAGCGCGCTCGATGCCGATGGTTGGTTTCCGACTCGCGACGCGGGCTATATCGATGCGGACGGCTATCTGTTCCTGTCGGGGCGCGCGGACGATGTGATCGTGCGGGGCGGCGAGAATATCTCGCCCGGCGAGATCGAGGATGTGGTGATGACCCATCCGGCCGTGGCCGAGGCGGCGGCGGTCGCCATTCCTTCGCATGAATGGGGCGAAGCGGTGGGCCTGATCGTAGTGCCGCGCGCAGGCCATAGCGCACCGGACGAGGACGAGTTGAAGCAGATGGTGCGGGCGCGGCTGCGATCGTCGCGGGTGCCAGAGCGGGTGCTGTTCGCCGATACCCTGCCCTATAATGAGATGGGCAAGCTGCTGCGCCGGGAAATCAAGACGCTGTTTGCTCGCTGACGCGCGACAAGCGGACAGCGAATCGGACAAGGGTCACGCCTTTTTTTGCGCCGGGGTGGTCGTGCATTTTCTTCCGGATCGAATGGTGTTCGGTCGCTTCATTGCTCTGGAAACCTGTACGGGGCGTCCATTTTTATGGCAATAATTCAAATGGTTGTGAGGATTTCTGGCTGCCCCTACCTGTTCAATTGGGCATAATAAACGAGAGTATCTCATTTTTAATTGACAGGCCCGCCCCGGTAGTGAACAACTATGTTCATAAACCGAAGGAGAGGACGATGGCTCAAATAGAGTCGAACAAGGCAAAGATCGCCAAGCGCGTCATCGAAGTGCTGGAATTCTTCGATGAGGATCATCCGCAGGCTACGGTGATGGACATCGTCCGTCGTTTCGACCGGCCCCAGTCCAGCACGTCGGAATTGCTGTCGAGCCTGGTCGATCTGGGCCTGTTGCACAAAGATCCCTGCTCGCGTTCCTATTCGCCCACGCCCCGCGCCGCGATGTTGGGGGCCGCGGTACAGCCCAAGCTGGTGCGCGATGGCGTGCTGACCGGCCTGATCGATCGCCTGTCAGCGCAGACGGGTCTGGGCGTTGCTGTGTTCGGCATGGTGGGCCTGAAGGTCCAGGTGTTCAACTGGCGGGCGGGCACCCGCACCTTCCGCACCGCCGGGGCCGCTGGTTTCTGCGGCGGTCAGCAGGATTATCTGTCGGATAGCGCGGCGGGATGGCTGATGCTGTCGACGGTGCCGCAGCCCCGGCGCGACGGCATGATCCGCCGCCTGAATGCGGAAGCCACGCCCGATCGCAAATTCATGCCCGCCGACATGAGCGCACAGGTGCTGTCATGCCGGGAGCAGGGCTTTGCCAGCGGCAAGGTCGGCTTCGGGTCGATCGCCGATGTGACCGCCGTGCTGTTGCCCAACATGCCCGACAGCCAGCCACTGGCCATTGGCTTCGTCTACGAACCATCGGACCAGATCGATGCCGAAAGCCTGTTGCGGACACTTAATGAAGCGGTGCGTCGCTGCGTGGAAGAGCCGGCGCCCGCGCCCGTTTCCCCGCTGTTCGATGGCAACCGCCAGCCGATGGAGATGAAGCATGGCTGATGTGAAGGACAAGACCGACAGCGAAATGGCGCAAGCCGCCAAGAAATATTGGTCGGCCGAAGGCTATACCGCAGGCGGCGTGATCCGCGAGGTGGATTATGCCACGCAATCGGGCGGGTTGGACCCCTCGCTGGCGGGGATCAAGATCGTCGATACCGACACGCATATCACCGAAGCGCCCGACCTGTTCACATCGCGCGCGCCGGCCAAATATAAGGGCAAGGTGCCCTATGTGAAGCAGGACGCCGATGGCGTCGAACGCTGGTATGTCGGTGACCGCAATTTCGGATCGATGGGCGGCAACGTCATTCGTGCCGACAATAACAAGCTGCTGGGGCGGCTAGCCTTCCCCAAGCTGGAACAGGCGCATCCGGGCGGCCACCTGATCAAGGAACGGTTGCAGGCGATGGACGATATGGGCGTCTATGCCCAGATCGGCTTCCAGAATTCGGGCGTGACCCAGGCCGGGTCGCTGATGTCGCTGGGTGACCCCGACCTCGCGCTCGCCATCGTGCAAATGTATAATGATGCATCGGCCGAATATCAGCAGGTGTCGGGCAACCGCATCTTCAACATGGGCCACCTGCCCTTCTGGGACCAGAAGGCGTTGGAGACCGAGGCGCGGCGTTGCTACGACATGGGGATCAAAGGCTTCGTCCTGCCCGATACGCCCGAACGTGTCGGCGTGCCGAGCTTCATGCACGATTATTGGACGCCGTTCCTGGAGATGTGCGAAGCGACCGGCATGCCGCTCAACTTCCATCTCAACAGTGCGGTCGATCCCAATACGCTGACCTGGGACGGGTTCGGCTTCGAGCAGACGTTGTCCGTGGTGGCGACGATGTTCTCGATCGGCAATGCCGCGACGCTGGGCAATTGGATGGTGTCGGGCCGGCTCGATCGTCATCCCAAGCTCAAGATCGGCCTAATCGAAAGCGGCATGGGCTGGTTGCCCTTCGCGATCGAAGCGCTGGAGCATCAGTTCAACGAGATGCTGCCGAGCAAGGCCAATATGCTGCACAAGCGGCCGTGGGAATATTTCCGCGACCATTTCTGGGTCACCTTCTGGTTCGAGAAGGTCGGTCCCAAGCTGCTGCTGGAAACCATCGGCGTCGACAAGGTGATGTTCGAAACCGATTTCCCGCATCCCACCTCGCTCTATCCCGGCGTGCAGGCGCATGTCATCGACGTGCTGGGCGGCTATGATTTCGAGGTCAAGAAGAAGGTTCTGCAGACCAACGCGACAGGCCTCTACAACCTGCCCTTCTGATAGCGAAGGGACGATATGGGGCGCGCCTTCCCTCTCCGGCGCGCCCCTTTTTTTCGTCTATCGCGGGTGGAAGGCGTGACCATCGAAATGGTCGAGCGGGGTCGGCGACGCACCGCTGAAATCGATGACCTGGCCGACGCGACGGGCGTGGACGGCATTGTCCGGCTGGAAGGTGAAACAGTTAGGCGGCACCTTCGTCGCGGTAGATTGCCGCTCCATCGGAATCAGGCGGCCATTGGCGAGGATCGCGCCCCATTGCAGCAAGCGGGCGGCTTCGCGCTGCGAGTCTTCGAGGCTGTCGATCCAGGGGCGCAACTTCAGGAGGGAAAGGCCAGCGATGGCGGCCGGGGATTCCAGGATATGCTGGCAGTGCGTTAGCCTTAACAGTGGCGCGCCGTCGCACCGGATCTCTGCAACCGCCAGGCCATCGACGGGGTCGCAAGCGACGATGTCGTAGAGGATCGGATGACAGTCCGCCGCATGGGCGGCGGCCAGTACGGCCAGATCGTGCAAATGGGTGCAATTGGCCTTTTTTTCTCCCCGCGCCGCGACATCCGCCAGCGCGACACCGGTGAAGGTCGCCGCCAGTACCGCAGGCGCGCCGGGACAAGTGGTCCAGGGGACGCGCTCCATGACGGACTCGACGCCAGTGACATGCGTGCTATCATGGCGCAGGGTGACGGCCATGCAATGATAGTCGTCCTCGACGGCGGCGATGACCGCCCCCTCAGAAGGCGTGACGCGGAAACGCCGCCGGAAGCCCGGCAGCGCGTCGAGCGTAGCACTGTCCATGACAGGCTAGTCCTTGGCCAGCAGCAGCGCCGCCGCCATGGGGCCGCCGCCTGACGTGGCGATGGCGACGCGGGGATCGCCGCCGATCTGGCGTGCGCCGCCCTCCCCACGCAACTGGACGACCGCTTCATAGGCGAAGCCGAAGCCGTGGAGCCGGCCCCAGCCAAGCTGGCCGCCGCCGGTATTCATCGGCAGCGCGCCACCACGGGCGATGCGGGTGCCGCCTTCGAGGAATTGACCGCCTTCGCCGATGGGACAAAAGCCCAACCCTTCGAGCCATGTGATGGGCTGGAAAGCGAAGCCGTCATAGAGCTGGACGGTATCGACATCATCCACCGTATAATCAGTGTTCTTCCACAGGTCGCGGCCGGTGGGATAGGCGCCCGCCCATTCGGCTTGGTCCCAGCTATAGCGTTCGACCGAACCTGCGCTGGCGGCAATGCGGATCGGTGTTGCCTTGATATCGCCCAGCGCGTCGCCCGCCGAGACGATCACCACCGTCGAAGCATCGGTGAAACGGTCGCAATCATAGAGGCAGAAAGGTGAACTGATCATCCGCGCGGCCATATAATCATCCATCGTCAGCGGCTTTTTGACCAGCGCGCGCGGGTTGAGCGCAGCATTGGCATGGTCGTTCAGCGCCACCTGGGCCAATTGCTCGCGGGTGAGGCCATAGCGTTTCATATGACGCATCGCGAATTGGGCGGTCCAGTTGGCGGCGGAGAAGGCACCGAAGGGCGAGACCCATTGGGAATTGCCCGACACATCCTTGCGCCGTTCCATCGGCGGAAACTCTTCCGGACGGGCAAGCGCGGCGGCCTCGTAAACGGTGCGAAAGCAGATGACGTGGCGGGCGAGGCCTGCCTTCACCGCATTGGCGGCTTCGATTATGGCCCCCAATTGCGCGGTCGATTCCGCCGCGCCGATATGCCAGCGGGTTTTCAGCCCCAGCACTTCGATCAGGTCGTCCGAGCTGACCGGGGAGAAGCCGAGGAAACTCGGCATCTTGCCGGGATAGGTGGCGACGCCGTCGATCTGATCGAGCGTCAGCCCGGCGTCGGCGATGGCTTCGCGCACGGCATCGACCGTGAGCAACAAAGGCGAACGGGTCAGGCGCACCCCGACCTCCGACATGCCGATGCCGCTGATATAGGCTTCGCGTTGCGCCATGGTCAGGCGACCTTTTCGAACAGGGGAAACCAGATGCCGTCCTGTTCCTCGAACACGACTTGCACGCGATCATCGATATCGACTGAATCGACCGGGCTACCGACGATATTGGTGGTCAGGTAGACGCCGGGCGCATCGTCCAACTTCACTCGCGCGATGACGAAGGGCACCTCCATATCCTTGGCCCAGGCCTGGTGATTGACCGTGTAGGTGTCGATGATGCCTGTGCCCGCCACGGCATGCGGCGCGACATTTTCCGACTGGCAATGGCGGCACAGCTCGCGTGGCGGATGGGTATAGTTGCCACAGTCACCGCATCGGGTGATGTGCAGCTTCCCCTCCGCCCCGCCAGTCCAGAAGGCGCGGTTGTCCCGGTCGAGACGCGGGCGCGAACGCTGCCAGGCCATGGATCAGACGTCCCAGACCAGGTGCATGCTTTCGATGCCGATGACATGGCCGCCATGGAAGACCGGCGGATGATCAGGATCAAGCCGGAATTCGGGCATGCGTGCCAGCATTTCCTCATAGAGAACCTGCAATTCGACGCGCGCGAGATGCGAGCCGAGGCAGCGATGCGGGCCGACGCCAAAGGCGATATGGACGTTGTTTTCGCGATCGAGATCATAGACGTCGGGCTGCGGAAATTCTTTTGCGTCGAGATCGGCGGCGGGCAGGAACAGTTTGACCATGTCGCCGGGCATCATCTTGGCGCCGGACAGTTCGACGGGGCGCTTCACGACCCGCATCGGCACGGTGAAGGTGTAGCGGCGCAGCATTTCTTCGGCGGCTTCGGCGATCAGCTTGGGTTCGGCGCGCAGCTTGCGCTGAAGATCGGTGTCCACGGCCAGACCACGCATGGCGAGGCCCATGCCGTTCATCACCGTGTCGAGCCCGGCGATGAAGAGCAGCACGCCATAATTTTCCATGTCGGCGAGCGTCGTCGGCTGGCCATCAATTTCCAGCTTCCAGAGCATGGAGATGATGTCGTCGCGCGGATTGTCGCGCCGGTCGAGCAACGTGTCGCGCATGGCCGCCGCGATCGTCTGAAGGCGACGCATCGAGCCTTCGCGATCGCCATCGATCGCTTCCATATGCTCCTTCACGATGGCGCGATATTCGGGCAGCCGATCGAGCGGCAGGCCGAGCATCTTGAGGAACACCTGTACCGGCAAAGGTTCAGCCACCGCGCTCATGAATTCGCAGCGGCCATCAGGCTTGATCGCCTCGATCAGGTCGCCGGCCAGCTCGCGGATGCTGTCGCGCAGCGCCGAGATGGTCTTGGGCGAGAAGACTTTTTGCAGCGGCTGGCGATATTTGGTGTGTTCGGGCGGATCGAGCGTGATCGGGATCGGCTGGGGAATATGCGGCGCGCCGGGGGGCAGCGAGGCGAGCAGCGCCTTCATCTTGTCCTGCGGCACGAATTCGCTGGAGAAGGCTTCGGTATCGCGCGACGCCTCATAATTGGCGGCATGCGTCAATACCATCCAGCCGCCACCGTTACGCGGGGTCCAGAATACCGGAGGCGCGTTGCGCAGCAGGTCCATGATGCGGACATGCGGATCGTCGAGCAGGCCGGGATCGGCATGGATGTCGAAATCATAGACCAGTGCGTCGGGCACATGGGCGGGCTGCGGGGCGGCGGGGCTGAGGGCGTGATCCATGCAAGTCTCCGGCAAATCTGTTTATCGTTTATCCCGGTTTCGCGCGCATGGAGCCTAAAGGCAAATGTGTCCCGCGGCCCTGGTCCATATACCGCTCCGACGATTGCTGGCCGGAAGGCCTCCCTTGCGTATCGTGGCAGCGATTGAGCGGGCGGAGATGTTGATCGGTCCCTCAATCTCCTCTCTAAGACGGGCTGAAAATCGCTGGAGTGGCTGCATGAAGATCCGCATCGAAAAGGCCGGTTGCGTGGGCAATGCCCGCTGCGCCGCCGTGTCCGCAACCCTCTATCCGCTGGACGATGACGGCTATATCCAAACCGAGGGCTTCACCGTCCCTGAAGGCATGGAAAAGGCGGCCAGAAATGGCGCGCGTGCCTGCCCCGAACGCATCATCTTCGTTGAAGAAGATGATGGCCGCATCAGCTGGCCCCCGGCGGCCAAAGCCTGACATTCCTATATAATCGGAGAGTATGATGAGCGACCTGTTGGGCTATAAGGGCAAACGCGTGATCGTGACCGGCTGCTTTTCGGGCATGGGGGAGGCGACGGCGAAACTGTTGCTGAGCCTGGGCGCGGAGGTGCATGGGCTGGACTATAAGGACAGCGCGCTGCCGCTGGCGTCTTTCCACAATGTCGACCTGCGCGATACGGCCTCGATCGACGCTGCTGTGGCAGGCATTGGCGGCAAGGTGGACGCGCTGTTCAACTGTGCGGGACTGCCGCAATCCTTTCCAGCGATGGACGTGATGAAGGTGAACTTCATCGGCCTGCGTCATTTGACCGAGCAGGTCTTGCCGCTGATGGGACCGGGTGGCGCGATCGTCAGCATCGCGTCCACCGGCGGGATGGGGTGGAGCCGCCGGATTCCGACCAATATGGAATTCGTCACCACCAAGGGGTTCGACGCGGCGATCGCCTGGTGCGATGCCAATATGGACACGGTCAAGGAGGGCTACAGCTTCTCCAAGGAGAATGTGATCGTGTGGACCCAGTTTATGGGCGCGCATTTGATCAAACAGGGTATCCGCATCAACTGCACCCTGCCCTCCCCCACCCAGACGCCGATGATGGCGGCGTTCGAGGCGACGTCGGGCAAGGATGTGGTCGCGGCCGCCGCCGAGCCGATGGGGCGCTATTCGACGCCGGAAGAGCAAGCGGCGGGGCTGGTGCTGATCAACAGCGATCTGGCGAGCATCGTCAATGGCGTCGTTTTCCCGGTCGATGGCGGTTTCATGGGCGGGGTCGCCACCGGACAAGTGGACCTGAGCGTCATGATGCGCCGGTCCGCGCCTGCGCAGGGTTAGGGGGCAGACACGCCCACCATGTTCCCCTCCCCTTACGGGGGAGGATTGAGAGTAGAGGCATAGTCCCATGAATTTCGACCTGACCGATGACCAGGAAATGATGCGCGACATGTTCGTGCGCTTTCTGGACGAGCATAGCAGCATCGCGCGGGTGCGCGCGGCGGCACCTTCGGGTTTCGATCCGGCGCTGTGGACGGGTTTGGCGGAATTGGGTGCTTTGTCGATCCGCGTGCCGGAAGAAGCAGGCGGCCTGGGGCTTGGCCTGTTCGATGCCGTCCTTTTGATGGAAGAAGCGGGCCGGACGTTGGTGTCGGGGCCGCTGGCCGAAACGTTGGTGGCGGCGCGGATGCTGGCTTTGCTGGGCGGCGACGCGGCGACCGACCTGCTCGGCCGGGTCATGGCGGGCGAAGCGGTCGCGAGCATCGCCTTCCACGATATCCCCACGCAGCCGGTGCAGTGGATCGGCGGAGGTCAGGTGGTGCAGGCTGTCGTGGCGCGGCGGGGTGACGACATCCTTCTGATCGACGTGCCGGACGGCGCGCGCGTGGCGGAGGAGAATTTGGCCGATACGCCGATGGCACAAATCGACCTTGGCGCCTTGCCGCAGGTCGTGCTGGCGTCCGGCGCGGACGCCGTTGCGACCTTCGCCAGCGGTATCGAGGAATGGAAACTGCTGATCGCGGCTGGCCTAGCCGGGATCGGGCGCGAGGCGTTGAAGCTGGCGGCGGCCTATGCGTGCGAGCGCAAGCAGTTCGATCAGTATATCGGCCAATTTCAGGGGATTTCCCACCCCCTCGCCGATTTGCTGTGCGATGTCGACGGCGGCAAATTCCTGGTGTGGAAGGCGATCCGCGACATTGCCGATGGCGCGCCGGAGGCTGGCGCGGCGATCAGTATTGCGGCCTGGTGGAACAGCGATGCGGCGGGCCGCGCAGTGGCACAGGCGCTGCACACTTTCGGCGGTTATGGCCTGACCACCGAATATGATATTTTCCTGTTCAACCTGCGCGCCAAGGCCTGGCCTTTGCTGCTGGGTGATCCGCAACGGTTGATAGGCGAGGCCGGGCGGCGGCTCTATGCGGGCGAGCAGGCGGCCTTGCCTGATGCGGGCGACATGCCGGTCAATTTCGATCTGGGCGACGACGCGCGCGCCATCACCCAGGAGATAGAGGATTTCTTCGCCGCCCATGTGACGCCGGAAATGCGCGAGGCGTTTCATTATAGCTGGGAGGGCTATAACCCCGTCCTCAACCGCAAATTGGCGGCGCAGAATCTGCTCTATGTGGGCTTGCCGCAGGATGTCGGCGGGCGCGGGCTTTCCGCCTATGAAAAGACCGCCGCAATGGATGCGTTCGAGGCGGAGGGTTATAATAATCCGGCTGCTAATGTTACGCAGATGGTCGCGCTGATCGTCCATCGCTTTGGCAGCGAGGAGTTGAAGGCGGCGATCCTGCCCGAAATCATGCGCGGCGAAGTCATCTGCTCGCTGGGCTATTCCGAGCCGGGCGCAGGGTCCGACGTATTCGCCGCGCAATGCCGCGCGACGCAGGAAGCCGATGGTAGCTGGCGGATCGATGGGACCAAAATGTTCACCAGCGGGGCGAACCTGTCGACCTATGTGCTGATGCTGTGCCGGACCAACCCGGACGTGGCCAAGCATAAGGGGCTGACCATGTTCATCGTGCCGCTGAAGGCCGAAGGCGTGACGATCCAGCCGGTCCATACCTTTCAGGACGAGCGCACCAACATCACCTTCTATGACGGGGTGAAGATACCCGACAGTTGGCGGTTGGGCGCGGTGGATGGTGGGGTGCGGACGATGAGCGCAAGCCTGGAACTGGAGCATGGTGGCGGTTTTGCTAAATATCAGCGCGCGATGCTGCATGCGGCCGAAAAACTGTGCCGGGAGATACAGCGCGATGGCCAGCCGTTGATTGCCGACGCCGGGGCGCAGGCGCGGCTGGCGCGCACCGCGGCCAATCTGTGGGCGTCCGAACTGATCGCATTTCGCGCCAATTGGGCAAGCATGGAGAAGAAGCTGAACCTGGCCTATGGACCGATGGCCAAGATGTTCAGTTCCGAGAAGTTTCAGAGCGATGCACGCGACTTGCTGGACCTGACCGCGCCCTTGTCCCTGTCCAAGCGCAAGGGGGCGGCGGCGGAGATCAACATGTTCTACCGCCACGCGCAGGGCGCGACCATTTATGGTGGGACGAGCGAGGTCCATCGTTCCATGATCGCCGAGCGCGCGCTGGGCCTGCCGCGTACCCGCGCCTGAAGGATGACGATATGAGCGACGCCCCGCATCTGCTGACGCAGGACCAAGACGGCATCCTGATTGTAACTTTGAACCGGCCGGATAAGCTCAACGCCCTGTCGGCGCAGACGATGGCGCTGTTCGAACAAGCGCTGTTGCGCTTTCGCGATACGCCGGAATTGCGGGTGATGCTGATCCGCGCGACCGGGCGCTATTTCTGTTCGGGCGCGGATTTGAAAAGCGGGACCAACCCGGACTATCCGCGCACCCCGTCGGGCATTCGCGAAAATCATCGGCTCAACCTCAACGGCATGCAGCGCATCTATGACGAGATGGAGCATATCGAAAAGCCGATCGTCAGCGCCATTCATGCGACCTGCGTCGGTGGTGGGCTGGAAATGGCGCTGTCGTGCGATTTCCGGCTGGCAGCGAAATCCGCTGCCTTTTCCTTTCCCGAAGGCTTGTTTGGCGTACTGCCCGCCTCCAACGGTGTCAGCCGCCTGACGCGCATCTGCGGGCCGCACTGGGCGCGCTGGCTGATCATGGGCAACCAGAAGGCGGATGCCGACCGCGCGCTCATCATGGGTCTGGTGCATGACGTGTTGCCCGATGCCGGGTTTGACGAAGCGGCGCTGGACTTCTGCCGCCATCTGACCAAGCAGAATGCCGAGCAGATGGGCGCGGCCAAGATCGCGATCGAACTGGCGGCCGAGGTCGGCCCGTCCATGGGGCGGCATGTCGAGCGCATGGCGAACAGCGCCCTGATGCTCAACCCCGCCTATCTGGAGGGCATGGAACGCTATATGAAAGGCGTGGGCAGCAAAAAGGGATAAGGGTCAGGCGCGGACAAGCGCCCATATCGCTGCCAGCAATCCGAGCGTCGCCGCAATCAGGCTCCACGCCATCAGCCGGATGCGCACTGGCCGCAGCGCGGCGACGCTGTGCGCATCCAGTCGGCCCCTGATGCGACAGGCGCGGCGTTCGGCGGATATGAATATGAAAATCGCGATCAGCAGAAACGTCGATGCGATACTCTTCGACACCCAGGCCGGATCGACCGCGTCGAACAGCGCGTGAAAGCCAAGCGCAATACCCACCGATGCCATGCCGGTACGAATCCAGCTGGCGAAGCTGCGTTCATGCGCCAGCAGCGTGCGGTCTTCGGCGAAGTCGGTGCGGTCCTGCGCCAGATCGCCACGATCAGACGCGCTCATGTGGCGACGCCCTTGACCATCGGAATTGCCGATCGCGAACCGACCTTTTCCCTGGACACGACACTGAAGCTGCCGTCGGTTTCCAGAATGACGGCAGCCACCAGATCAAGGCCACCAAAGCCAGCCGCCCGGACGGCCGAGAGCAATTCGTCCTGCGTCACCCGCTCCTGCCGCAGGGCGGCCTCATCGGGCACGCCATTGTGCAGCAAGGCTCTTGGCTCGGATTTGGCGAGATTTTCGATCCAAGGAAAGCCCACGGACAAGGCGGCGATCAGATATTGCAGGCCCACCAGGAGGAGGAAGGCGACGACGCCTTCGACCAAGGCAACATCCTTGGACAGCAGGATCGTCGCCAATGTCGATCCTAGCGCAACCGTGACGACCAGATCGAAAGCATTCATCTTTGCCAGCGTGCGTTTGCCGCTGATACGCAAAGTCGTGACCAGCGCCAGATAGGCAGCCGCGCCAAGCGCCACGACGCGCAGCAATTCGGGCCAGCTATCAAATATCATATTCTGCTCCTTGCAGGTCGCCAAGCGCTTGTCCCGAAACCAACAAGTCGCCAAGCCTGTCGTTCCATTTAAGCAGAAAAGGCAACGCTTCGGCGCGCCGACCGTTACGCAACGATGCTCCATTTCTCCGCGCCCGAACCCTATATCCTCTGGTTAACTGGCGCGGGGGTGTTGATTGCCCTGGTCGCCTGGCTGCCGCTGGCGTTGAAAAAGTTGCCGCTGTCGTTGCCGATCATCTGCATCGGGATCGGTGCGGCCGTTTTTTCCATTCCCGCCGTTACGCTGCGGCCGATGCCGCTGGATTATCCCGACATTACCGAACGGTTTACGGAGTTCGTCGTCATCATCGCACTGATGGGCGCGGGGTTGAAGCTGGATCGGTCGTTCAGCTGGCGGCGCTGGGGGGTGACCTGGCGGTTGCTGATCGTCACCATGCCGATCAGCATCGTGGCGATCACCGCGATCGGCGGGTGGGGACTGGGCCTGCCCTGGGTCGCGGCGCTTCTGCTGGGCGCGAGCCTGGCGCCGACCGATCCCGTGCTGGCCGCCGATGTGCAGGTGGGGCCGCCCAAGACGGGCGAGGAAGATGAGGTGCGGTTTGGCCTGACGTCCGAAGCGGGGCTGAATGACGGGCTGGCCTTTCCCTTCGTCAATCTGGCGCTGGCGCTGGGACTGGCGGCGTCGGTCGGTGAGCCATGGGCGCAGAAATGGGTGCTGGAAAGTGTGTTATGGGAGATTGGCGGCGGTGTCGCGGGCGGCTGGGTGATCGGCAAGGTCTTCGGCTGGCTAACCTACCATGTTCCGGCGGAAACGAAATTGTCGAAGACGGGCGATGGCCTGATCGCCATTGCCGCCACTTTCGTCTCTTATGGGCTGACCGAAATCATCAACGTCTATGGCTTTCTGGCCGTCTTCGTCACGGCATTGACGCTGCGCCGGTCGCATCATGACCATGATTTCAACCATGCCATGCATAATATCACCGAGCAGATCGAGCGGTTGGCGATGATGGTGGTGCTGATCCTGCTGGGCGGCGCGCTCGCCAACGGGTTGCTGAGCGCATTGCGATGGACGGATGTGGCGGCGGCCTTGGCCATCATCCTGATCGTTCGGCCGCTGGCGGGTCTGCTGGCGATGATCGGGTTCCGCGCGGCATGGCCGGAAAAGCTGACGCTGGCCTTTTTCGGCATTCGCGGCGTCGGGTCATTCTATTATCTGGCCTATGGGCTCAATCACATGCCGTTGGAGACGGGCGAGCGGCTATGGGCGATCGTCGGGCTGGTCGCTGTGCTGTCGATCCTGCTGCATGGGCTGACCGTGACACCGGCGATGCGACTGCTCGACCGGATGCATGGACGCGATCCCGACAAGCTCAGCCCAGACCCGGACGCGACGCCAGGCGGGGCGCACTAATCTGTATCAGTCCGATTCCCGTGCGACGGGTGCGACCAATTTTGAGGTCGAGACGTTATCGCAGCCGAAACAAACGGAGAGTCGAGCGGTTGAAAGCGCGTCGCCCCAGTCGGGAGCGCCTGCTCCGCCCGACGCAGACAATGAAACGGAATGCAGCATGTTTCCTTGGACCCATAAGTCCCAAGTCCAACTCGAAGCCGAGTTGCAGGATCATATCGTGGCGCCGGCTTTCCCCTGCGTCGGCGCGAAGGCCGCACTGGCGCGGGGCAATCTCGTGACGCTGGCGTGCAATCGCATCGACAGCGCATGGGACGATCTGCGCGTGCATGATGCGCTGCTGGGCTTTACCAGCGCGTATAAGGACCAGCCGGGGCTGTTCCGCAGCTTTGCGGCGGTGTTCGAAGGGCCGGAGGATTTGTCGGAGGAAGCGTTCGAGCATGCCTTGTGGGACCGGGTGCAATCGCTGAGCGACAAGGATGCGTGGCGGGGCCAGGATTATGACGATCGGGTCAGCGCCGATCCGACCAATCCGCATTTTTCGCTGAGTTTCGGGGGCGAGGCCTATTTCATCGTCGGCCTGCATCCGCGCGCCAGCCGACCGGCGCGCCGGTTCAAATACCCTAGCTTGATCTTCAACCTGCACGACCAGTTCGAGCAACTGCGCGCCGAAGGGAAATATGAGACGATGCGCGAGAAGATATTGGTGCGCGACGAAGCGCTGGCCGGGTCGCGCAACCCGATGCTGGAGCGGCACGGCGAAAATAGCGAGGCGCGGCAATATTCCGGACGCGCGGTGGGCGATCAATGGGTTGCGCCGTTCGAATATCGGGGAGAGAAAGCATGACCGATGGCTTGCAGGTGATCGCCGAGCGGAGCGGTGCGGCGTTCCGTTTAACGCGCGGGGCAGTGCTGACGGTGATCGACCCCAAGGGCGAACAGGTGGCGGACCTGTTGGCCTATAGTGCCGCCGATGTGCGGGAGGTCATCTCGTCCGGGCGGACGCTGGATTATGCCGAGACGATCAGCCTGACCACCGGGCATGCGCTCTATTCCAACCGGTCGCAGGTGATGCTGACTATCATCGCGGATACGGTGGGCCGTCATGATTTTCTGCTGACGCCCTGCTCCATCGACACGTTCCACCATTTCTACCCCGACCTGGAGCCGCATCGCGGCTGTTTCGGCAATCTGGCCGAAGCGCTGGCTCCCTATGGGATCGAGCCGGATGCGATTCCGGTGGCGTTTAATTGCTTCATGAACGTGCCGGTTGCGCCGGACGGCAAGCTGCGCGTGCTGCCGCCCGTCAGCAAGGCGGGTGATCACATCCAGTTCCGGGCGGAAATGGACCTGATCATTGGCCTCACCGCCTGTTCCGCGCCCGATTCCAATGGCGGCAGCTTCAAGCCCATCCATTATGCGATTGAAATAGCGGCCGATCAGGCAGCCGTCCTCTGATCCACTTCGGCCTGGAGCAGAGCGTGGCTCTGGTCGGTGACGGTCCAGCGATCGGCGAACAGTCCCTGTTCGCCGAACAAGGCGGTCACGATGCCGTCGGTTCCCGCCGATTGCCATAGGGCGGCAAGCTGCGCGGCCATAGGATCATCCACCGGCCGCGCGTCGCCGCGGACGTGGAGCATCCAGGCGGCCAAGGCTTTCAATGTTGCCGGGCAGGCGCGGCCTGCGGCCAGGTTGATCGCGAGTGGTTCCAGCCAGCGTTGCGGGATTTTCTGCGACCCGTCGATCGCGATCTGGGCGAGGCGGTGCGGCAATGCGGGATTGGCGAAACGCGCGAGCAATTGCGCGGCATAGGCGTCGATGTCGAGGCCGGGGTCGCTGCCTAGGCTGACGCCCGCTTCGTCGCGCATGAGCCGTTCGATCAGGGGTCGCAGGGTGGGATCGGCGATCGCCTGATGCACGAAGTCATGGCCCTGCGCGAGACCGAGATAGGCGAGCGCGGAGTGGGCGCCATTGAGCATCCGCAGCTTGGCGGCTTCATGCTGACGCACATCGGATACCAGTTGCGCGCCGCCGACTTCCCAGCGAGGGCGCGGTCCGGCAAAGCGATCCTCGATCACCCATTGGCGGAAGGGTTCGGTAATGACGGCGGCGGCATCCTCCAGGCCGATGGTGTCGGCGATCTGCTGGCGGTCGGCATCGGTGACCGCGGGCACGATGCGATCGACCATGGTGGAGGGGCACGCGCATTCGCGGCGGAACCAGGCGGCGAGGCCGGGATCGACGCGATCGAGATAGGCGTTGAGCAGGCCCGACAGGACCGCGCCATTTTCCGCGAGATTATCGCAGCTTACGAGCGTCAGGCCCGCAAGGCCGGCCGCGCGTCGACGCCCCAGCCCGGCGGCGAGGAAGCCGTAGATGCTGCTGGGGGTTGCGCCCTTGACCAGTTCCGGTTCGAGCAGGGACAGGTCAAGCTGGCCAGCCGGTGTGCGGCAATAGCCTTTTTCCGTCACGGTGAAGCTGACGATGTGCGTGCTGCTGCTGGCCAGCGCCGCGACGACGGCGGCGGGATCGCGCGGCGCGACGATCACGCGCTGCACTGTGCCGATCAGGCGGGTATGCGGGCTGCCACTGCCGCGTTCCGACACGGTGAACAGGCCGTCCTGCGGCTCCATCTGATCCGCGACATCGCCCGATCGCAGCGATACGCCGGTGATGCCCCAATCGCGGTCGCCCGCCGCCATGGCATCGTCGGTATAGACCGCCTGATGCGCGCGGTGAAAAGCGCCGATGCCGAAATGGACAATGCCGCAGGCTTGGGCCGCGCGGTCATAGCCCGGCCGTTCGACGTCGGCGTTCAGTGCGGCGATGGTCTCTTGCGACAATCTCACAGCTTATACGCCTTCTTGGCCAGCGTGTAGGACAGGTCGACCGCCAGTTCGGCAGCCTCCCATTCCTCCATGCGATGTTCCGCCACCCATTGGGCGAGGAAACCGCAGTCGATCCGCCGCGCGACATCGTGGCGCGCCGGGATCGACAGGAAGGCGCGGGTATCGTCGTTGAAGCCGACCGTATTGTAGAAGCCGGCGGTCTCGGTCATCTGGTTGCGGAACCGGCGCATACCTTCGGGACTGTCATGGAACCACCAGGCCGGACCGAGCTTGAGCGCAGGATAATGGCCCGCGAGCGGCGCGAGTTCGCGCGCATAGCTGGTTTCATCCAGCGTGAAGAGGATGATGGTGAGGTTGGCTTCATTGCCATAGCGGCTGAGCAACGGGCGCAGCGCGTGAACATATTCGGTCGCCATCGGAATATCGGCCCCCTTGTCGCGGCCGAAGCGCGCGAAGAGCGACGCATTATGGTTGCGATAGGCACCGGGATGGATCTGCATCACCATGCCATCCTCGACGCTCATCCCGGCCATGACGGTCAGCATATGGGCGCGGAACAGTTCGGCGTCGGCATCGGACACGCTATCGGCGGTCACGCGGGCGAACAGCGCTTGTGCCTCTGCATCCGACAGATCGGCGGTCGCGGCGGTTGGATGACCGTGATCGGTCGAGGTCGCGCCCATGCTGGCGAAAAAGGCGCGGCGCTGGCGGTGGGCGGCGAGATAGCCCTTATAGTCGAACGCATCTTCCCCGGTCAGGTCGGACAGTTTGCGCAGATTGTCGCGAAAGCCGTCAAACTGCGGGTCGATGACGGGATCGGGCCGGTAGGCGGTCAGCACCCTGCCCTTCCAGCCATCGGCGGTATTATTTTCGGCAAGGATCGCGGCGTGATGGTCGAGATCGTCGAGCGGCGATTCCGTGGTCGTGATCACTTCGATATTGAAGCGGTCATAAAGCGCGCGCGGGCGGAAGGCCTCGGTCGCCAGCGCCTGCGTAATGGTGTCATAATAAAGGTCGGCGCTGGCCGCTTCGAGCTGGACGGTCAGGCCGAAGGCTTCGGCGAAAACCCAGTCGAGCCACATGCGCGAGGGCGTGCCGCGGAACAGCGTGTAATTTTCCGCCAATATGCGCCATGCCGCGCGCGGATCGACAGAGGTGCCCTCGCCGCCTTTGGGCACCAGCCCGATCATGTCGAGCGATATGCCTTGGCTGTAGAGCATCCGAAAGACATAATGGTCGGGCGTCAGCAACAATTCGCTGGCATTGCCGAAGGGCTGATCCTGCGCGAACCAGCGCGGGTCAGTATGGCCATGGGGACTGATGATCGGCAGGCCCGCGACGGCTTCATAGAGGCGGCGCGCGATAGGACGGACGGACGGATCGGTCGGGAACAGACGGTCTGGATGCAGGATCAGCGGACGCATGAACGAAACCTATAGAGTTGCGGCGCGGGCATAGCGCGCACGGGTGGAAGCGATGGTGCGGCGGGCGTCCTCGATCGCATCTTCCTCGATCGTGAACAGCAGATGATCGATGACCGAGCCGAGATGCGCGCGCATCGCGGCCCTGGCGGCGGCGGGATCGCGGGCATGGAGAGCATCGCGCACGACGCTATGTTCCGCCACCACGGGCTGGATATTGGCGGTGCGCGCCTTTTCGAGCAGCAGTGCGCAGTCGGGCGAGGTCGAGCGCAAGCGCCACATTTCCTCTACCTGATTGTGGATCACCGCGTTGCGCGTGGCCGAAGCTATGAGCAGGTGGAAGGCGCGATCGGCTTCAGTGCTGACGCCGGGGAGGAGATTTTCCTCCGACATTTTCAGGACTAGCCGGTCGAGTTCTTCGAGTTCGTCGTCGCGGATGTTGACTGCGGCCAGCGCCGCCGCTTCGCCTTCAACCAACAGGCGCGCCTCCATCAGTTCGAAGGCGGTGACGGTAAAGCCCGGCCGGTCCTGATCACCCGGCAGCGCGCGGACATAGGCACCGGACCCGATCCGCACTTCGATCAACCCCTGGACTTCCAGCGCGATCATCGCCTCGCGCACGGCCGGACGGCTGACGCCGTGCATGACCGACAGTTCGCGCTCGGCCGGCAGGCGGTCGCCAATCGCATAGCGGCCGGTCGCCAGATCCTCGAACAATCGGCGTGCCAGCTTCTGATATAGCCGCTCGGTACCGTCCATCGGGACCGATCCACCGGCGCTTTTGCCTGTCTCAATCATTTTTCTACCCTCGCCTGAAAATAGGCCTTACCAATTTTGTTGAAATCGGCAAGAGTGACACTAACGGTAATTGCCAACTATGGCCACTGGTGAGGGAAGTATCTCATGAAAATTCAATCAGCGCGCGTCATCGTCACCTGTCCGGGGCGTAATTTCGTGACGCTCAAGATCGAAACCGACCAGGGTGTCTATGGCATTGGCGATGCGACGCTCAACGGGCGCGAACTGGCGGTCGTCTCCTATCTGGAGGACCATGTCATTCCCTGCCTGATCGGCATGGACCCCCGCCGAATCGAGGATATCTGGCAATATCTGTATCGCGGTGCCTATTGGCGGCGCGGCCCGGTGACGATGCGCGCGGTGAGCGCGGTCGATACCGCGCTGTGGGACATTAAGGGCAAGATGGCCGGCATGCCGCTCTATGACTTGCTGGGTGGCAAGAGCCGGGACGGCATCATGGTCTATGGTCATGCCAATGGCAGCGACATTGAAGAAACGGTCGATGCGGTCGGCCACTATATCGACATGGGCTATAAGGCGATTCGCGCGCAGACGGGCGTGCCGGGCATCAAGGATGCTTATGGCGTCGGCCGCGGCAAGCTATTCTATGAACCGGCCGATGCCGCGCTGCCGTCGGTCACGGGATGGGATACGCGCAAGGCGCTGAACCATGTGCCCAAACTGTTCGACAAGTTGCGCGCCACCTATGGATTCGATCATCATCTGCTGCATGATGGGCATCATCGCTATACGCCGCAGGAAGCCGCTAATCTGGGCAAGATGCTGGAGCCTTATCAGCTATTCTGGCTGGAAGATTGCACACCGGCGGAAAATCAGGAAGCGTTCAAGCTGGTGCGCCAGCATACCGTGACGCCGCTGGCCGTCGGCGAGATTTTTAACACGATCTGGGATTGCAAGGATCTGATCCAGAACCAGTTGATCGATTATATCCGCTGCACCGTGGTCGGCGCAGGCGGCGTCACGCATCTGCGCCGGATCGCTGATCTGGCCGCCCTATATCAGGTGCGGACCGGAAGCCATGGCGCGACCGACCTGTCGCCAGTGACAATGGGCACGGCGCTGCATTTCGACACATGGGTGCCCAATTTCGGCATTCAGGAATATATGCGCCATACGCCAGAAACCGACGCCGTATTCCCGCATGATTACCGGTTCGAGGCGGGCGAAATGTTCGTGGGCGATACGCCGGGCCATGGTGTCGATATCGACGAAAAGCTGGCCGCGAAATATCCCTATAAGCCCGCCTATCTTCCGGTAGCGCGCTTGACCGACGGAACCATGTGGAACTGGTAAGGCCGGTCAATATCGTCGGAATATGATCGCATAAGAGAAAGGGCGCTGGAATTGGCTTATTCCAGCGCCCTTTTCTGTGCTTTCGTCGCTTGAGGGTCAGGCCGGAAGCGGAATGGCGGAGGGCTTTTTACGGAGCAGGGTCCACAGGATAGCCGCGCCCGCAATATCGAACAAAGCGAGGCAAACGAACAGCGGATCATAGCCGATCGTGTCAGCCAAAGCGCCGATCACGAGCGAGAAGCTCAAGCCGCCGATCCATGCCGCCGAGCCCGCCATGCCGGTCGCCGTGGCGACGACACGGCGGTCGAACAGGTCGGCCGACAGCGTGAGAAGCGCGCCCGATAGCATCTGATGCGCGAAACCGCCGACGCAGAAGAGCGCGATCGCCATAGCAGGACTGCCCGCCAGGCCAATACAACCCGGCCCGATCATGCAGAGCGCGCCAGTGGTCATCACGATCTTGCGCGATGTCAGCAGCGACACGTTGAACCGCCGCATGAGCCAGGGCGCATAATAGCCGCCGATGATCGACCCGGCGTCGGCGGCGAGAAAGGGCAACCAGGCGAAGGCGGCAATACCTTTAAGGTCCATGCCGCGCGCTTCGACCAGATAAAGGGGAATGAAAAAGCTGAATGTCTGCCATGCCGGTTCCGCAAGGAAGCGCGGAATGGCGATGCTCCAGAAATCGCGGCGGACGATCAGTGCGCGCCAGCCGAGCGGCGTATCCCCCGCTGCGGCATCGGATGCCGCCTCTTCGGCCGCGCGCCCGCCCAAAATATGCTCGCGCTCGCTTGCGCTGAGGCGCGGATGATCTTCCGGGTTACGATAGCCGAAATACCACAAGGCTGCCCATAGGAAGCCGACGCTGCCCGTCACGATGAAGGCGGATTGCCACCCCCAAACAGCGATGCAGAAGACGACGACCGGCGGTGCGATCATGGCGCCGAGCGATGATCCGATATTGAACCAGCCGGTGGCGACCGTGCGTTCGACCGGAGGAAACCACTCGCCTACGACCTTGATCCCGGCCGGGATCGCCGCCGCTTCGGTCAGGCCAAGCAGCCCACGGAAAACCGCAAAGCTCGGCCAGCCGGTTGCAAAGGCATGGCAGCAATTGGCCGCCGACCATCCGAGCGCGAACAAGGCGAAGCCAAGCCGCACCCCCATCCAGTCGAGCGCCAGGCCGGCCAAGGGTTGGGACACGGTATAGGCGGCCTGAAAGGCGGCGACGACCCAGCTATATTGCTGGGTGCTCATGTCGAACGTCGCCTTGAGGGTCGGGGCGGCCACCGACAGGGAGGAGCGGGCGAGGTAATTGAGGACCGTGCCTAATGTGACCAAGCTGATGATCCACCATCTCAGTCGCCCGATCCTCTGTGTGGTCATCGTCAGAACCTTCAAAAAAAAATGGCCGGGCCTTGAATGCCCGGCCATCAGTGGGAGGTGGAGAAAGGGTGATTGCCGCCATTGCTGTCGAAGCGCGGATGGCAGACCGAAATAGCCTCTTTGTTCAAGCGCATATCGTCAGTCAGCTTGGCGCCCAGCATGATCGCCGCTATCGACGCTCTGGACTGCGGATGCTGTGTGCTGGGTGACGGCGAGAACAGTCATGATCATTGCCGTGCCTACCCAAAACCTTGAAAAGCTGCGCAGGCTATCCCCCCGATTCACTAGCCATAGTATATGACCGGTTTTTTAAACTGGTAATGCCGATCTCGCACGCCACCCTCTTCCTGTCAAACGATTTCACGCCTACTGCGCGCGGCGCGCTTCAGGAACGATCGTGATCGCGGACACCAATGCATCGCCCCCGGCCGCGTTGAATTGCAGCGCCAGTTTTCCGTTTCGTACCTCTACGGGGAAAGTCCGTGTAACCGCCTTCAATGCGCCGCCTGCCGCTTTTGCGGGATTAAAGCCCGATAGCGCCGTTCTGCCATTAACGATAACGTCGAAGCTGCGCGTTGCCGCTTTTTCGGCGTCCGGCTCAAACATATGGAGGGTGACCGACCAGCGCCCATTGGGCAGGGGCAGCGCATAAGAAAAGCTGCCTTCGCGGTAAGAAGCATAGAGTTCGGGGTCGCTCGTGCCAACGACATTGCTCTCTGCCACCTTGCCGCGCGCCCCCATGCGCAATTCTGGGACCGTGCCACCCGTGAAGAAGGTATCCGAGCCATAGCGTTTACCGTCTACAGTGGTAAGGCCAGTCAGGCTTCCCACCCGGATGCGCAAACCGTCGGCGGCATCCGGTGCTTTCCAGCCTACCGTGTCCGACAGGGACTTGCCGTCGATGGACGCGGTGGTGGTCACTTCATTATCGCCCGGCTTAAGCGCGATGCCGGGCCAGACGCAGATTTGCTCGGGACAGGGCACCGTCCCGGCATCGCGCCCGTTGACCTTCAAACTGGCAGTGGCGGCATTGCTGTAGGCGCGCACATCCATGACCGGATAGGCGCGATCGACATAGCGCCGACCGGTCAGATGCAGGACAGGCTCCTTCGACCAACTGGCCTTGTAGAAATAAAAGGCGTCCTTGCGAATGGTGCGGTCATAGCTGACCAACCCCTTGTCGTTGAGGTCGATGGCCTCGCCCTCTTCGCGGCTGTTCGAGGCGAAGTCGAACATGTTCCAAATCCAGGTTGCGGAGAGATAGTCCTGCTTTTTGAGGACTTTCCATGTCTCTTCATGGACCCAGGCCTGAAACGCTTCGGGATGGGGACGACCATTGGCATTGACCGGCCCGCCCAGCGGATTGTCGGTATGCTGGGTAAGCGCGCCGCCTGCTCCATATTCGGTCAGCGCAACCGCGCGCCCCGGATATTTGGCATGCAAAGCCGCCAGCGCCGTCGCGGCGTCGCCGGGCTTGCCATAATACCAGCCGAAATAGCGATTCAATCCGACCATGTCGGTCACGTCGTTGAGGACTTGCGCGCCGGGCAGCGACAGGGGCGAGCCCGTCGCTTCGCAACAATCGGCATAGGCCGTCGGGCGGCTGGGGTCCTCGGCTTGCGCCAGCGCATTGAGTTCGATCAGCATGTCGCGCGACTGGGCGGGTGGCCCCTTTGCCCCTTTGCGCAGCGCGTCGATCGCCGCGCCGATGTCGATTTCATTGCCGACCGACCAGATCATGATCGAAGGATGGTTATAATTTTGGCGGATCAGTTCGCGCAATTGCTGCCGCGCATTGGCGATCAACGCAGGCGATGGCCGGGCGTCGTCGAAAGCGGATTGATGGACGAAGGGCAGTTCGGCCTTGACGACCATGCCGGTTTCGTCGGCCAAGCGGGTCCATTCCTGGGCATGTTGATAATGGGCATGGCGAATGGTGTTGACGCCCATTTCCGCCATGATCGCCATATCCTGTGCATGGTCTTCCGGGGTGAGCGCCCATCCCTTGCCCTGCCGGTCCTGATGGCGCGACGCGCCGTGCAGGCGGGTGGGCTTGCCGTTCAGAATGAAGCCCCTGTCGGGATCAAAGGCGAAGGTCCGCACGCCGAGCGGTTGCTCCACCCGGTCGACCACGCGGCCGCGTTCGACCAGTTCGGACACGACGCGATAGAGATAGGGATTTTCGCGTCCCTGCCACAATATCGGCTGCGCGATCATCAGCGCGCGGCGCAGTTCCAGCGTGCCATTCGCGGTCAGCGCGGCGGGGGCGCTGTCCCGTGCGACGACCGCGCCGTCGGCATCCAGAATCTGCGTGTTGACGGTCAGCTTGCGCCGCCCCGGTCCGGCGTTGCGCAGCCGCGCGAGCAGCGCCACGCTGGCGGCGGCGTCCGTCACTTGCGGCGTGCTGATATAGAGGCCCGGCCCGCCATGATCGAGCGTATCAAACTGTGCGGCATCGACCGTGATCAGGGATACGCCGCGATAGAGGCCGCCATGGACGAAGAAGTCGCCGCCCAGTGGAATGACGTCCGCCGTCGAACTGCCGGGCGCGGGCTTGCTGTTATCGGCTTTGACGACGATGACGTTGGATGCGCCCGCTCGCAACTGATCGGTGATGTCGAAACGGAAGGTCGAAAAGGCGCCGGCATGGCCGCCGACGCGCACGCCGTTCACCCATATTTCCGCAATCGCGCCGACGCCGTCGAACTGGATCAACTGGCGCTGGCCCTTGGCTCGTGACGGTGCGGTCAGGGCAAGACGATACCAGCCTATGCCTTGCTCCAAATTGCTTTGCGCCGACCGGGTGAGCTGATATTCGCCCATGCGGTTCCAGGTGTGGGGGAGGTCGACCCGTTCCCAGCTGCTATCGTCGAAGGTTGGGGCGGTAACGCCATCGGCATCGCCGCCAAAACGGAAGTGCCAGCCCGATGCAAGGGAGACAATCTGGCGGGGACCTGTGGCCTGTGCGCCCGGTTGCGCCGTAGCCGATGCGGGGGCTGCGGCAGCGGGGGCGGTCGCCAGCGCCATTGCCGCGATGCTGACCAGACCGAGAAAATGGATTTTCGATACGCGCATTTGACCTCTCCCAATTATTGGTAAGGCCAAATAGCATTGGCTGGTCTATGTCAACCGTCGAGCGCGGATAACGATCTGATCGAGCCACTCTCAGCGAATGATTTGCGCCGCGTTAGAGCGAGCCTACCTTGATTTTCGAGCCATCGACCAGGCGGTTCAGGCGAAATTGCGTGGGATCCACGCTTGGCCGGTCGTTGGCAATCAGTTCCGATGCGAGATAGCCGATGCCGGGGCCAAGGCCGAAGCCATGGCCGGAGCATCCCGCTGCGAGATAGAGCCCACCGACTGGGTCCACCGCCGAGATGACCGGGACCGCGTCGGGCGTGCAATCGACATAGGCACCCCAGGCGTGATCGATCTCTAGGCCTGCCAGTTGCGGGAAGGTACCGCGCACATTATCCATGATCGCCTGCACCAACCGCCGATTGGGCGTGGGGGCGGCGATGCGGTTGCGTTCGAAGAGACGATCACTGTTGCCGAACATGGCCGACAGCGATTCCGCGCCAGTGAGGAAGGACGCACCAACCTCCATCTGGACGGCTTTGAGCCGCTGAATGAATTGCGGCATGAATTCCCGCGCGAAGCCTATGCCCTGGGGCGTCAGTTCCAGCGTGGCCCGCCCGCTGATCGCCATCGTGTAGCTGCCATCGAGGCGGCGGGTCATGGCGAGGTCCGGGCAATAGAGGACTTCGCCGACATTGACGGTCGGTTTGGTGCGCAGGGCCGTTTGCCGCACGCTGGCCTGCGGGAAGCGGATGCCGTGGCGGCGCAGGAAGGTCGAGGCCCAGGCACCGGCCGCGCACAATATAGCGTCGGTGCGGATCATGCCCCGTTCGGTATGGACGCCAGTGACCTGGCCGTTCGTAATGTCTAGGCCGCGCGCGGCGCATTGCTGGTGAATGGTCGCGCCCAGAGCGCGGGCGCCTTGCGCCAATATCGGCGCTGCCAAGGCGGGTTCGGCCTTGCCGTCTCGCACCGAATGAAGGCCACCCAACCATTTGCGGCGCCTCTGCGGAATACGATCAGCCGCTTCCTTGGCGCTCAACATATAGGTTTCGACGCCAAATTCGCGCGCGGTCGGGGTCCATGCCTCCCAGCCTGCCAGCATCGCGGCGTCATCGGTGGTGTAGATAAGGCCGGTGCGGCGAAAGCCCAGATCCTGCCCGATCTCCGGCGCCAGACTGTCCCACAGGCGCATCGACAGCAACGACAACGGCATTTCGCGCGGATCGCGATTTTGCAGGCGGCACCAGCCCCAGCTGCGGCTCGATTGTTCGCAGGCGATGTAGCCTTTTTCGATCAGGGCGACCTTCAAGCCGCGCTTTGCCAGATAATAGGTCGCCGCCGTACCGACGATGCCCCCGCCCACCACGACGACATCGACCGCGTCGGGCAGATGGTCGTCACTGGCGACCTGTTGAACGAAGGGCAGCATCATCGGCTCCTGAAAGTCAGTCTGTCATATCGGGCAAGCTGGCGATCGCATCGATCTCGACCAGATAGCCGTAATGAAGTTCAGGGACAGGCACCACTGTACGAGCGGGCGTAGCGGTACCCAGCATGTCGGCATAGACGGCGTTGAAGCGCGGCCAATTTTCGACGCCAACGATATAGGCGGTGACCCGACACAGATCGGACGGCTCGGCCCCCGCCGCTTTCAGGATCGCTAGCATATTGGCGATGGCTTGCCGCGCCTGCGTTTCGAACGCCATGTCGGGCAGCGGTGCTTTGTCGGCCCGGATCGGCAGCTGACCCGAAATATAGAGCGTGTTCCCCGACCGGATCGCCTGCGCGTAATGGCCGGCCGGAGCGGGAGCAGTGTCGGTCAGGATCGGTTGCGGTGTATTGGTCATTACCATCCTCCAAAACGCTGCCATTGTGCCACGACCCTGTCGTCGGTGCCGTGAACGACATGATAGCGGCGATGCTGCGCGCCAGTGGCGCAGGCATGGTTGGGTAGCACGCGCACCCGATCGCCGATCTTGAGGTCGGGCAAGGATGCGCTGGAACCAGGGCGGACCATGATGATGCCATGTTCCTGATTGGCGTCGGACAGGATGAGATCATCATAAGCCACGCCGCTGCTGTCGCAGACGACGCCATAGCCCTGATTGACCGCTTGCTTGGATGTGCCGCGATCCTGCGACATTGCCATCCAGCCCGCGTCGATCAATATCCAGCCCTTGTCATGCTGATGCCCGATCACGGTCGCCAGCACGGAAAGCGCGATATCCTCGACGCGGCATATGCCGACCCCCGCCATCACCAGATCGAAGAACATGAAGACGCCCGCGCGCACTTCGGTCACGCCGGTCAGGTCATGGGCGTGGTGGGCGGTCGGGGAAGAGCCCATGCTCACTACCGGACAGGGCAGGCCCGCATCGCGCAGGATGGTGGCGGCATCAACCACGGCGCGACGCTCTTCCTCGGCGCAGCGGCGCAGCGCCTCTTCCCCGCGCGCGGCATAGCTGCCGCCCGCATGGGTCAGCACGCCGCGCAATTCGCCACCCTGGGTCAGCGCCTGCCCGATCGCGACCAGTCGGTCCCGGTCGGTCGGCAACACGCCGGAGCGATGGCCATCGCAGTCGATTTCGATCAGCGCAGGAATGGCATCGCCCGCCTCGCGCGATGCGGCGGCCACGGCCTGCGCCTGTTCGACCGTGTCGAGGACGATCGCAAGGTCGATGCCCTGTTTGCGCAGGGCGATGACCTTGGCCAGTTTCCACGGCGCGATCCCCACCGCATAAATGATGTCGCGGACACCGGCAGCGGCGAAGAATTCCGCTTCCTTGAGGGTCGAGACCGTCGCCGGTCCCTGCGGCGTGGTCATGGCGCGGTGGGCCACCTCGATCGACTTGGCGGTCTTGAGATGCGGGCGGAGCGATACGCCCACGGGCGCGAGCCGTTCGCGCAGGCGGGCGATGTTGCGGTCCATGCGATCGGCGTCGAGGATGAGGCAGGGCGTCTCCAGATCGGCGAGGCGTGTGGTTGCGGCTTCGTCCTGCGGCGGTTCCACGGTTTGGGCTATCGTCACGGTCGGTTCCTTATTGGCATCATCATGTTTGTCATGGGAAATAGCCCAGTATCGCCTTGGTCTCTAAATATTCCTCCAGGCCGAACACGCCATATTCGCGGCCATTGCCCGACTGTTTATAGCCGCCAAAGGGGGCCATGCCGTCCCAGGCCGGATGGTTGATATGCACTTGCCCCGCGCGGATTTGCGCGGCGACGGCGCGGGCTCGGTCCAGGTCGCGCGACTGGACGTGTGCGCCGAGGCCGTAGATCGTATCGTTGGCGATCCGCACCGCGTCGGCTTCGTCGGCATAGGGGATGAGGCAGAGGACGGGGCCGAAGATTTCCTCCTGCGCGATGCGCATGGTGGGGCGCACGTCAGAGAAGATGGTGGGCCGGACGAAAAAGCCCGTGTCCAGGCCATCGGGCCGCCCCGGACCGCCGCAGACCAGCCGCGCGCCTTCGGCCATGCCGATGCGGATCATATCCTGCACCTTGTCGAATTGGTTGCGATTGGCGACCGGACCAAGGTCGGTGCTGTCCAAGGCGGGATCGCCGACGACCAGCGCCGCGGCGGCGGTTGCGGCGAGAACTGAAGTCTGCAATTAACATATTCTGTATTTATAGCTAAGATGGAACTTAATGCTTTCGACGGATGACCTTCGCTTTTTCCATATGATCGCCAGCGCGCCGTCGCTGGCCGAGGCGGCGCGCAGGTTGAATGTCACGCCACCTGCAGTCACGCAACGCTTGCGGGCGCTGGAGGAGCGGGTGGGGGTGAAGCTGATCGACCGGACATCGCGCGGTCTGCGCCTGACCGACGAAGGGGAGTTGATCGCGTCGGACGGGGCGGACATCATCAGCGCGATCGAACAATTGTCGGAACGGGTGGCAAGCCGCACCCGGCAGGTCAGCGGCCATCTGCGCGTAGCGGCCCCCTATGGTTTTGGCAGGCGGCATGTCGCGCCGGTGGTCTGCGACTTTGCCAAACGGCATCCGGCGATATCGGTGACGCTGGCGCTGTCCGACAGCCCGATCCGACAAATGGCCGACAATTGGGATATCGTCGTGCATATCGGGGCGTTGCCCGAAAGCGACCGCCTGGTCACGACGCTTGCCCCCAACAGCCGCATCCTGTGCGCCGCCCCCGACTATCTTGCCCGGCATCCCCCGATCCAGACCCCGCAGGATTTGACGGCGCATCAATGCCTCGCGCTGCGGGAGAATGACGAGGATGTCACGCTCTGGCGCTTTGCCCATGCCAAGCAGGGCAAGGTGACGGTGCGGATCAAGCCGGTCATGGCGAGCAATGATGGCGAGATCATCCGCGACTGGGCGCTGGCGGGGCTGGGCATCATCTTGCGGAGCGAGTGGGATGTCGCGCAGGATCTGGCGGCGGGGCGGTTGCAGGCGATCCTGCCGCGCTGGTCGCCGCCCGCTGCTGATGTGGTGGCGCTGCTCCACGCCCGGCAAGGGCGCAGCGGGCGGACCAACGCCTTCCTGCAGGTGCTGCGCGAGAGCCTGGCTGCGCCGCTGTGGCGCAGGGATTTTACACCGCCAGCATGAACCCGACGCAGCCTGCTAGGATAGCGACAACAAGGAGCATCTGAAGCCCGCGCCGAAAGCGGTGGCCATCGGTCACGACCAGGCTGACGACCAATATCGTGACGAGCAGACCCCAGAAGGCCGCGACCAGCGGCGCGTCGTTGCCGATCCATTGGCGCAGGACGAAGGTCAGCATCAGCGCGGTCGGGCTGCCCCAGACGATGGCGTCCCAGGCGCGGGTGAGGCGGGGATGGTCGAGACCGCGCCGCCGCCTCTTTCCGAGCCAGATCGAGGTGCCGGTGGCGGTCATGGCGCACAGCGCGAGGCCGAATAAGGCATAAGCGATCTTGACCGGCAGGCCGCCATAATTGCCGAAGTGGAGATTATAGGCCGATGCCGCTGCCTGTTGCCCCAGCGCACCGTCGGACAGGCCCGCCGTGCCATGATAGCCACCCTTGGCGTCGAACATATAATATTCGCCGAAAATGAGCCGGTTGGGATGAAGGCCGACGACCTGAACATGCTGTCCGGCGGTCAGCGGATCATGCAGGATCAGGTAGCTGGGATGCACATCGGGATGATGCGCCTGCATGTAGCGCATGGGGGCCGCCATGTCGGGGACGGGCGCGGAAGCCTTGTCCGCTGCACCTTCGCCGCCGAAGATGGGGGCGTAGACGGCTGCCAGATCGCCCTTGTAGAAACTGCCGGCCAGGCCATAGCCGGTAACGACCGCGAGGCCGATCATCGCGCCGGTCAGCGCGATCATGACGGTGAAGGGCAACGTCCAGACGCCGAGCCGGTTGTGCCAGTCGGCCAGCCCCACCCCGCCGCGATCGCGGGCGCGCAGGCGAAAGGCGTCGCGGAAGATGCGCGGATGGGCGATCACGCCGGAGATCGCCAGCGCCACGATCATGACGCCCAAGAGCCCGACGAGGATCATGCCCAGCGTCGAGGGCAGATGCAGCGTATAATGGAGCGAGAGGAGATAGTCGGACCAGGCATTTTCCTCCGGCATGGCGATGCTACCATCGGAGGCGACATGGACCGCCTGATGATCGGTGGTGATGGTGGTGCGCGGCAGGTCTTGCGTCGGCAGATGGACGTAGAGATGGGTGGTAAGCGGCTTGCCCTTCTCGCTCGCCAGCACGGTTTCCACCGCGCGTTGCACCGATTGGGGCGCGATTTCGCGCATTTCGGGGGCGGCGGGCTGTTCGATCCGCTGCCATTCGGCGAAGAAGACGACGATCGTGCCGGTCAGGCAGACGAGATAGAGGAAGGCACCCGCCAGCAGGCCGATGGCGGCATGGGCCGAGAGCGCGTCGCGAACGGTCGCCTTGTCGAAGCCTTTGGCGCGCACGCCTTCGCCATTGCTCATTACATCATTCCCCACAGGATGGACAAGCCGCCGACCAGAAGCGGCGCGCCCAGCATCAGCCATTGCGTGCGCCGCCGCTTTGCCAGCATCAACAGGACGACCAAGATCGACCAGAGCAAAGGCGTCAGGAAGAGGGTGACCACATTGGCATTGGCCTCCCCTGCCCCGCTGGCGGACACCCAGACGCGCATGGCCAGCGCAAGGGCGAGCGATGCGACGAGGGCGAACGGCACCGTGATCAGGAAGGTCAGCAGGCGGCGGCCGATATAGGATGGTTCGCCAGCGTCAGGCAGCATATGCGCGCGCCGTTGGGGCGGGCGTGCCTTGTCACGCGGCGCGGTCCAGCCCGCGACGGCGAGGCAGGCGAAGGCGCAGAGCATCAGCGACAGGCACGCCACCGACACGCCCCACGCGCCATGGCCCGCCCCGGCCGCGATCAGACCCAGGACCAGCAGCGCCCAGGCCGCACCCAGCAGCGGGACGGATCGCCCCTGCAACCGCCAGGCGTGACGGAGCAACAGCACTGCGGCCACCGTCATCGCCGATCCTGCCCAGACCCAGGCCATCAGAAGGCGTAGGTCAGCGTGCCGAACACATTGCGATCCGCCCCGATGAAGCAGTCGCCGCGCGACAGGCAGGCGGCATAATGTTGCTTGTTGAACAGGTTGGTTGCATTGATCGACATGCGCCATTGCCGCCAGTTCACTTCGGCCAGGGCATCAACCAGCGTGTAGGACGGGGTGCGCACGACACCGCCGGACCAGTTTTCGCCGACATAGCGGACGCCGGTGCCGAGCCGCAGCGACTTGTCATCATCCATGCGGAACGTCTTGGTGGCCCAGGCGGATGCGCCATATTTGGGCACATTGTCGAGTTGCTGCTGCCCCTCGCTCTCGTTCAGATAGGCTTTGTTGTAGCTGAAATTGGCGATGATCTCATAATCGCCGGGCAGCGAACGGCGGCCTTCGATCTCAAAGCCCTTCGACGTAGCCTTGCCCGCCTGCACCGAGACGGTTGGGGACAGGTTGATGACGCGATTGCTCTGCCGGATATGATAAGCGGTCGCGGTCAGCAGGGTGCGGTCGTCGGGGTGGAGTTTGACGCCGACCTCATATTGGCGGCCGCGTTCGGGCTTCCAGGGCGTGCCGTCATTGGCGCTGCCGGAAATCGGGTTGAAGGATTCGGTGTAGCTGAAAAAGGGCGAGAAGCCGGTCACGACTTCGGCGATGATGCCCGCGCGGAAGGAGGTGGCGTTCGCGGTTTCCTTGGTGCGGCTGTTGGTCGCGGGATCGAGGCTCTTGGTTTCGACATGGTCGCGCCGTCCGCCCAGCACGATCGAGACGCGATCCCACAGGCGGATCTGATCCTGCACATAGAAGCCGAGCTGCGCCTGGGTCACATTGCTGTTGGTGCCGTAGAGATAGCCCGCATCGCCCGGCTGCGGGATACCGCCGCCATAGTCGGACAGGGAGGCATAATCGATGTCGTAAATATCGATCGTTTCAAACGCGGCACCACCCAATTTGCGCACCCGGTTCCAGCTATAATCGACGCCCGCCAGCAGGATATGTTCGATCGCATCGCCGGTGTTGAAGTCGATCCGCACATTATTGTCGGTCGAAAAGACATCGGTGCTGGCATAGCTGCCATCGGCATAAAGGCCGATCACGCGCTGCGCGGAGTCGAGATAGGGATTGGCGGGATTGCTGTAGCTGTTGGGATAATGGGTGAAATAGGTGAGATCCGAGTCGATCACCCGCGCCTTGAGGTTCAACTGGACATGCTCGTTGAAACGATGTTCCAGCAGGGCCGTGCCCTGCAGGGTGCGGCCGTCATAGCGGTCCCAGCCGGGCTTGCCGATGAAGGTGTTGTTCGGCAACTGGCCATTGGGATTGGGCGCGAGCGTGCCGACGATCGGCAGGAATTGCGAGATCGAGCCGCCATCATCTTCCTGATACAGGCCCAGCAGCGTCAGTTCGCTCTGTTCCCCCAGTTTGAAGCGCAGCGAAGGGGCGAGCATCACACGGTCGTCAGAGACATGATCGACCTGCGTATCGGCATCGCGGACCCGCGCGACCAGCCGCGCCGCGATTCCGTCGGTGAGTGATCCGGTGACGTCGCCCAATATTTCCTTGCGGTCGAACGAGCCATAGCGGACCGACATTTCGCCATGCGTTTCATAATCGGGCCGCTTCGACACGGTGTTGATGAGGCCGCCGATCGAGCCTGACCCGAACAACACGGAGGCCGGGCCGCGCACGACCTCGACTTGCGAGAAATTATAGGGGTCGGACCGGATATTGGCGAAATAACTGAACAGGTCGCGCACGCCGTCGCGGAACTGGAGCGGGGAAATGCCGCGAATGAAGGCCCCGTCCTCGCGGCCGTCCGCGCCATAGGGGTTGGCGACCACGCCCGACACATAGCGCAGCGTGTCGGCGATCGAGATCGCGCCCTGCGCCTGATAGGTTTCGGCGTTGATGATGCTGATCGGCTGGGGCGTTTCGATGAGGGGCACGTCGGTTTTCGTGCCTGCGCCGCTCGACTGGCCAGCGACCGCGGTGACGACGATGCTGGACTGGTCCGCGCCCTCCGCAGCGTCGGGTGCCTGCGCGAGGGATGGCGTGACGGTCATGGCGGTGCAGAGGCACAGCGCGAGCTTTGCGGCCTTCATAAAATCCCTTTTATGCAAATAGCGGGCGTAGGATCACCCTGTCGGGCCGCTACTAATGCGAACCACTATCATTCGCAAGTCTCTTTTGCCCTATCGCGATATGCCGGTCTTGGGCACACAGACATAGGCAAGCGATGCTGGCAAGCGGGCTATGCGCCTGCTATGTGAGCGTTACCACGCATCGGAACAGATGCCGTATGATGGAGGGAGCCTATGAAGAGAAAAGCTGCAACCTGGTTGACGGGTCTCACTCCCCTATTGATGGCAGCGCCGGTTGGCGCGCAGAGTCGGCCCGCCGTTCCGCTGACCCCGCAAATCGACAATAGCCGTCCCGACTGGGAAAATCCGGCGGTCTTTGAACGCGGCAAGGAGCCTGCGCGCGCCACCGGCTTTCCGTTCGAAGACAGCGCGCGCGCACTGGCGGGGGATCGCACGGCATCGCGCCGTTTCCTGTCGCTCAATGGCCAGTGGCAGTTTCATTTCTCGCCCAATGTCGATGGGGCACCGTCGGATTTCTTCCGCGATGATTTTGATGCGTCGGGATGGAAGAGCATAAGCGTGCCGGCCGACTGGCAGGCGGAAGGCTATGACCAGGCACGCTACAATAATATCACCTACCCCTTCCCCGCGAACCGGCCGCTGATCCCGCATGATCGCAATCCGGTGGGGTCGTATCGCCGCGATGTCGATGTGCCGCCGAACTGGGCGGGCGAGGATGTGATATTGCACATCGGCGCTGCGGGTTCGGCCTATTATGTCTGGGTCAACGGACAGCAGGTCGGCTATAGCGAGGACAGCAAGCTGCCGTCCGAATTCAACGTTTCGCGCTTCCTGCGTCCCGGCAAGAACAGCATCGCGATCCGCATCTATCGCTGGTCGGACGGTTCCTATCTGGAGGATCAGGATTTCTGGCGCGTGTCGGGGATCGAGCGCGAAATGTTCCTGATGGCGGCACCGAAGACGCGCATTCGCGATTTCGCGGTGCGGGCCGGACTGACGCAGGATTGGCGCGACGGGACGCTGGAAGTGGTGGCGAAGGTGCTGCCCGGCAGCGGGCCGATGACCATGCGGGCGACGGTGATGGATGGCGAGCAGACCTTGTCGCGCCGAACGGTCGCGGTCGTGTCGGGCACGGCCGAACAGACGGTGCGCGTTGCCGACCGGCTGCCGGGGGTGCGCGCCTGGTCGGCCGAAACGCCCAATCTCTACACGCTGCTGCTGGAACTGTTGGACGACAAGGGTGCGGTGGTGCAGGCGACCGCCCAGCGCATCGGTTTCCGCGATGTCGCGATCCGCGATGGGCAATTGATGGTCAATGGCCGCCCGATCATGATCCGCGGCGTTAACCGGCACGAGCATGACCCGGACACGTTCCACGTCATTTCGATGGCGTCGATGCGGCGCGACATGGAGATGATGAAGCGCAACAATGTCAACGCGGTACGCACGTCGCATTATCCCAACGACCCGCGCTGGTATGACCTGGCCGATGAATATGGCCTCTATGTCATGGACGAGGCGAATATCGAATCCCATGCCTATATGGAGATGGGATGGAAGGGCGAAGCCGAGCGCAAACGCTATCAGATCGGCTATGATCCGGCCTGGGACGCGGCCCATGTCTCGCGCGTGGTCAACATGATCGAGCGGGACAAGAATCATCCGTCGATCATCTTCTGGTCGCTGGGCAATGAGGCGGGCATCGGCCCAGCGTTCGAAAAGGCGGCGGCGGAAGCGCGGCGACGCGACCCGACGCGACTGATCAACTATCTGGGCTGGGGCACGCTGAGCGAGCCGAAGCCCAATGCCTATGCCGATATCTTTGCGCCGATGTATTATAGCGTCGACCAGACGATCGCCTATGCCCGCGATCCGCGTTTCACCCAGCCGCTGATCCAGTGCGAATATGCCCATATGCAGGGCAATAGCGGGGGCAATATGGCCGACTATTGGGAGGCCATCTACGCCCATCGCAAATTGCAGGGTGGTTTCGTGTGGGATTGGGTGGACCAGTCGATGCACGCGCGCGACGAGACGGGTGAGCCGTTCTGGGGCACCGGCGGGATCTATGGTCCCAATCCGGGGGGCGACATCGAATTTGGCGACGGGTTGATCCAGCCCGACCGCACGCCCAATCCGCATCTGTTCGAACTGCATAAAGTCTATCAGCCGATCGCCTTCCGCGCCGATGACCTGGGCAGCGGGCGGTTCACGGTGATCAATCGCCATGATTTCCGCAGCCTGGCCGATTTCGATCTGGGCTGGATCTTGCTGGAAGACGGGATCGAGGTGGCGCGTGGCGCTATCCCCTCCCCCGCTGTCGCCGCGCGATCGGAGGCCGCAATTACCGCTGCCTTGCCACAGACCCGCAAGGCGGGCCGCGAATATGTCGTGACGTTGACCGCGCGCGCGCGTGGCGGGGCAGTGCCGCTGGTTCCGGCCGGGCATCTGGTCGCCTGGGACCAGTTCGTCGTGCCGGGTGCCGTGATGGCGCAAGCGTCGGATGGTGGCGGGCCGGTCAGCGTCGCCGATGATCAGGCCAATATCGTCCTGGCGGCGGCGGGGTCTGAGCTGACGATCGACCGCGCGACCGGGCTGATCGCCTATCGCAAGGAGGGCCGCAATATTCTGTCGGGCGGCGCGCCGCATTTCTATCGCGCGCTGATCGACAATGACATCGGCACCGGCGTCCCGCGCACCCATGCGATGTGGAAGACGGCTTCGGAGAAGCGCGTCGTCGAAGCGGTGACGGTGGACCAAGCGGACAAATGCGCCGTCGCCGTCAGCGTCCGGTTCAACGTCGGCGATGGCGTGGCGCGGTTCGAAAACCGCTATGTCCTGCGCGGCGATGGTCAGGTGGCGGTGGAGGCGCAGTTCACGCCGTTGCAGACGGATCTGCCCGATCCGCTCCGCATCGGCCTTGTCTATAGCATGCCGCCGTCGTTCAAGAGCGTCGAATGGTATGGCAAGGGGCCGCATGAAAGCTATGCCGACCGCCAGACCGGCGCGGCGCTGGGCCGCTGGACCGGCGCGATCGCCGATCAGCACCATGATTATATGCGGCCGCAGGAAAGCGGGAATAAGGTCGGGGTGCGATGGATGAAGGTTAGCGGCGCGACCATGCCATCCCTGACCGTGAAGGGCATGGAGCCGCTGTCCGCCAATATACTGGCCTTTCCCTATGATGACCTGGCGCGGCGTCCGCCCGGCACCTGGCGCAGCAGCGATATCAAGCCACATGGCAACGTCACGCTGCTGATCGACAAGGTGCAAAGCGGGGTCGGTGGCACTGATAGCTGGAGCGCGCTTGGCCGACCGTTGGAGCCATATCGCATTCCGCTGACGCCGCACCGCTATGGCTTTACGCTGTCGGTCGATGCAGAGGGGGTGGCGACGAGAGGCGCGCTGCCCGCCGCCGCGACGGACATGCCGATCCGCTTCTAACGCAAAGGGGGGGCGCTGCCTGTCGGTAGCGCGCCCCCATTTTATTTCGCGTCAGCCGTCCCGCTCGATATAATGGAAATAGTCGAAGTCGGCGACGGCCCCTGTGCCCGCCATGTCCTGACAGGCCATGCCGACGAAGGTGCCGGTGAAGTTGGGCAAATAGGGCAAGGTCGCTTCATCGGACAGGATGCTCGCGTCCCAATCGCCGGGAACTTCGTGCCAAGCCTCTTCATCGGCCATGCGGTAAGAGAAGCGCATTGTTTCATGATCCACGTCCAGCCGCAGGCAGACAGGGCCGCGCGCGATCGGGATGGCGGGTGAGGTGACACTGGGGCGGGCCTCGTCGGGCACGACCGACAATATCTGGATCACCGGTTGCCCCACATCGTCGGCGGTGATGTGCAGATAGTGGAATTTCGTGCTGTTATAATAATGGATCAGACCGGCCGACTGCTGGAAATTGGCGGGATCGAAGTCGACCAGCGTTTCCGCGCTGAAGCGCCATTCGGACTGGCGTCGCGCGACCAGCGCCTGGGTGAAATGGCTGCCCACGGACTCGCGCCCGAACAGACGCAGATGGCCCGGCCGATCGGTTAGCGAGAAGATGTGGTCAGGGTAAGGCGTGCGCAGCCATTGGAACGCGGGTGGCAAAGTCGGATCGTCGAAATCCGCGCGTTCATCGGTCAGATTGCGCGCGACGCTCACGTTTCCGACCGACGCCATCGGGCGGCCCGACCCGTCGATGGTGCGCAGCCAGCCATCCTCGCCCCAGCGCATCGGCTGAATCGCGGTTTCCCGGCCCAATATGCAGCGATCGGACGCGGGCAGCGGGCGGCCGCACAGATAGACGAGCCAGGGATCGCCGTTCGGCGTTTCCACCAGGTCGCCATGGCCAGCACGGGCGAGCAGCCCGTCGGGCTGATCGCGCGCCGTCAGCACCGGCCCATCGGGATGCAGGTCATAGGGGCCGAAGAGCGACCGCGACCGCGCCATCACCACGGCATGATTGCGCTCCGTCCCGCCCTCGGCCACCAATATATGATAATAGCCGTCGCGCTTGTAGAGATGCGGCCCTTCGGTAAAGCCCAGCGGGCTGCCAGCGAAGATATTATGCCGCTCGCCCAGAAGGCGGCCGGTTTTGAGGGACATTTGCTGAATGACGATCCCGGCGAAGCGTTTGTGGCCGGGGCGATGATCCCACAGCATGTTGAGCAGCCAGCTGCGGCCATCATCGTCGTGGAAGAGCGCGGGATCGAAGCCGCTGCTGTTCACATGGACGGGATCGGACCATTCGCCATCGATACGGTCGCACCACACCCAATAATTATGGAAGTCCCGCAGCGATACGTCCGTCCGGTCGGATCGGGTGGTGCGGCCATAGCGTTTGACGTCGGTATAGGTCAGGTGGAACCGGCCATCGGCATAGCTCAGATCCGGTGCCCACACCCCGCAGGAATCGGGATTGCCCCGCATGTCGAGCTGGGCCGGGCGGCGCAGCGGCCGGGCGACAAGCTGCCAATTGGCGAGGTCACGGGAATGGTGGATCTGCACGCCCGGATACCATTCGAAGGTCGACGTGGCGACATAATAGTCGTCGCCGACCCGCACGATCGAGGGATCGGGATTGAAGCCCCGCAGGATAGGATTGGTAATCGAGATCATACCGGTTTTCGCACCAAGGTCCAAAGTATCGCGGCGCCGACAAGGTCCAGCAGCCCAAGGAGAATGAAGAAGGGGCCATAGCCGACCTGGTCGACCCAACTGCCCAGCAGCAGGGTGAAGATCAGCACACCCAGATTGGCCGCCGTGCCCGCGATGCCGGTGGCCGTCGCCACCTCATCCTGCGGGAACAGGTCGGCCGACATGGTGATGACGGTGACCGACAGGGTTTGATGGGCAAAGCCCGCGACACAGAGCAGGGCGATAGCCGCAACCGGGCTTTGCACGACGCCGACGAACATCATCGAACACATCAGCACCGCGCCGATGGTGAAGGCGCCCCGCCGCGCGTCGATCAGATGGACGCCGCGCCGCTGGAGCCAGGCGACCAAGGCCGGCCCCGCAAGACAGCCAAGGTCGGCGGCGAGGAAGGGCAGCCAGGCGAAGATCGCAATCTGCTGAATATCGAAATTGCGCACCTGCACCAGATAGAGCGGCATCCAGAGCGAGAGCATCCCCCAGACCGGATCGGCGAGAAAGCGCGGGAGCGCGATGCCCCACATATCGCGACGGCGCAGCATCGTGCGCAGGTCCGGGCGCTTGCGCTTCTGCTGCAGCTCCGCTTCCTGGCCATCGAGGATCTTGGTGCGTTCTTCCGCGGTGATGGCCCGGTGCCGTGCAGGCGTCTGATACCAGAATAGCCACAGGATGAGCCAGACGAGACCGAGGCCGCCAGCGACGAAGAAGGCCGCGCGCCAGCTATGGGTGAGAACCGCCCAGGCCACCAGCGGCGGCGCGGCGACGGCACCCAGTGATGCGCCGATCTGGTACAATCCCCCTGCGGTCCCGCGCTCGCGGGCGGGGAACCATTGGGACACGACCTTCATGCCGGCGGGCTGCGCGCCGCCTTCGACCAGGCCGAGCGCGCCGCGGAGCGCGAGAAAGCCGAGCCAGCCCTGCACCAGTCCATGCGCCATGGTGATGAGCGACCAGATCAGCACGAAGAAGGTGAAGCCGTAGCGCAGGCCCGCAATGTCGAGGACATAGCCTGCGACCGGCTGAAACATGATGCCGATCTGGAATGCGCCGGTGATCCAGGAATATTGTTCGGACGTGATGCCCTGTTCACCCATGATCGTAGGGGCGGCCACCCCCAGGACGCTGCGCGTGAGATAATTGATGGTCATCGCGATCGCGAACAGACCGATGATGGTCCAACGGATATGCCGGAAATAGGTCAACAGACATGTCCTGCGTTAACGTTATCATAGCGATGTAGGCGAAGGCGGCCGGACGCGGCAAGCGCTAATGTGCAGGATGCCTCGCATCCGCCCTGATCGACGCCATCGTCTTTGTCTTGACGGGCCTGCCATCTCGCTAGAAATGGTGCGATTGGTTCGAAAGGATGATCTTGAAGCCTCCCCATCCTCAGCAGCGCAGCGCGACCGTGGTCGATGTCGCCAAGCGTGCAGGCGTGTCCGCGATGACCGTGTCGCGCGTTATCAACGGCAATGGCAAGGTGCGCGCCGAAACCCGTCTGGCGGTCAACGCCGCCATTGCGGAGCTGAACTATACGCCCAATGTCGCGGCCCGCGCGCTGGTGACGTCGCGCGAAGTGCGGATCGGCGTGATCTATTCCAATCCGAGCGCCGCTTTCATGCATGATTTCCTGATCGGCGTGTTCGAGGAAGCGTCGGTCATGGGCGCACAACTGACGCTGCTGGGCGGGCAGGATGGTCGCCCGCCGCCGCCCGAAGCGATCCACCGCCTGATCGGATCGGGCGTTGGCGGCATCATTATCGCGCCCCCGCTGGGGGAATCGCGCGTGGTGCGCGACCCCATCCACCTGGCGCAATTGCCGATGGCGGTGGTGGGTGGCTATGCGCGCGATGCGATCTGCGTGCGGATCGACGATCGGGCGGCGGCCTATGACATGACCAAACATCTGATCGGCCTTGGCCATCGTCGCATCGGCTTCATCATCGGCAATCCTGGCCAGTCCGCCAGCGAAGACCGGCTGGCAGGATTCGATGCCG
The DNA here is from genome assembly GCF_002312805.1 of Sphingobium sp. D43FB. Taxonomy (GTDB): domain Bacteria; phylum Pseudomonadota; class Alphaproteobacteria; order Sphingomonadales; family Sphingomonadaceae; genus Sphingobium. The sequence continues at coordinate 119,337 of NZ_NMUA01000012.1, forward strand.
CCGTGCATGAAGCCGGGGGTATTGAGACGATATTGGTCCAGGGAGACTTCTCCTATACGTCCGGCTTGCTGGCGGGCGAGCAGTTGCTGGATATCGACCATCCGCCGACCGCCATCTTCGCGAGCAACGACGACATGGCCGCGGCCGTCGTCTCCGTCGCCCACCGCCGCCACCTGTCCGTGCCCGAAGACCTGACCGTTGTCGGCTTTGACGATACCACCGCCGCGGTGACGCTGTGGCCGCCGCTCACGACGATCCGCCAGCCCGTGCGCGAACTGGCGGCCGAAGCGTTGCGCCTTTTGACCCAGGAAATCAGCACCTCGCGCAAGGTGCGCCATCCCAAATGCCTGTTGGGCCATCAGCTTATCGAGCGGCAATCGACGGCCGCCATCGCGGGATAGACGATGGCGGCCGTTTCGATCGGCGGGTGCAGGGGGAGGTCGCACCGCCGACCGTATCGGTAAAGGTCAGAATTTGAAGCGCACACCGGCACGATACATGCGGCCCACGACATCATAGAGAGCAGGATTGGCGAAATAGGGCGAGCGTGCCGGGTCACGATCGAACAGATTGTCGACCTTGGCATAGGCGGTGATCGCAGGCGTCAGATTATAGGTGCCGCCTATGTCCATGTAGAAGGCACCGGGCATGAAATTATTGTCGATCGTCGGATTATTGTTGGTCGACGCCGGGCAGCTGCCGGGCTGACATTCGACATATTGCTTGCCCAACACGCCGTCGGAAAACCAGCGTTCCTGAACATAGAGGGAGAAGGTGTCGGTGGCATAGGTCTGGATCGCCAGCCATTTCCAGTCGGGCGTATTGCCCAAGTTCGCGCCCGCCGAGTCCAACGGAACCGAACCGAACAGACCATTGTCGGTCACGAATTTGCGGATATGGGTCGCCAGCGCGCGCAGCGTCAATGTGCCGTCCAGCCCCAGTGGCCGCTGCCACACATAGCTGGCTTCGATATCGATGCCCTCGGTCTTGATCGACGCCAGGTTGAAGGCCTGGACATTGATGAAGTTCGGCCCGTTCTGGTTGTTCAGATTGAACGCATTGCAGGCGTCAGGCAGGATTTCGCGGAAGCAGAGATTGACGATGTCGCCAGCGCCCAGGCTGGAAATCACGTCGGTCAGGTTGATCTTGTAATAATCCACCGACAGGCTGACGCCGGGCAACCAGGGGGCATTGGCCAGCGCCACGCCAAAGGTCGTGTTGCGCGCGATTTCCGGGGTCAGGTCGGTGTTACCGATCTGGTTCTGAATGGCGAGCACGTTGACGTTGCGGAAGGGATCGAAGAAATTGGGCAAGGTGGTGGTGACGGGCGCTGCGAACAATTCCGACAGGTTGGGCGCACGCACATCGCGCGAGGCGACACCGCGCAGACGCAGCCCCTCGATCGGCAGGTCCCAGGTGCCGCCGACCTTCCAGGCCCACACCGTTCCCGACGTGCTATAGTCCGTCACGCGTGCTGCGGCATTGATATTGGCACGACCGACGGAACTGCTGTCGAACAGCGGAAGGTCGACTTCGACAAAGGCTTCCTTGACGCTGTAGGCACCCTGGCCATTCTTGTAATTGCCCGCATACCAGTTGTTGCCATCGGTCAACAGCGCGGGATCTGCGGGATATTCGCTATTATTGGGCGACAGTTCCGATACGCCTGCGCCATAGGGGTCGGCCGTGACCTTATAATATTCATGGCGATATTCCGCGCCGAACGCGACCGAAAGTGGTCCTGCCCAAAGATCGAAGGGCGAGCCGGAGAAATTGAGGCTGACCACATCCTGCGTCTGGCGGGTCCGCTGATAGGGACCGTTTTCGGGCATGATGTAGGACAGGGCAGCGGCCGATGGCGGTGCGCCGCCAAGGATGTTGAGGGGCACGCAGCCATTGGCTCTGGCGACCGGATCGGCACAGACGATCGCGCCGTTCAGCGTCACCGCCTGAATCGCCTGGTTGAAGCGGCGGGACAGCATGATGTTGGTGACATCGACGTCGGTATAATTGGTGCCATGCTGATAATAGGCATCATAGGTCCAGTCCGACCCGGCAACCGGCACGCGACCCTTCGCGCCCGCGACGAAGCGATATTGACGGCGGTCGGTATAGACCTGCGTATTGCCCAGCGCCGCATTGCTGGTGCCATAGGCGAAATTGGTGATGCCCGCCGTGGCGCACGCCTGCTGCACCGATGCTGGCACGAACGGGTTGCTGCATTCGATCGTCAGGTTGGGCCGGTTCATACCCCCAACCGGCTGGTTGTTTGTTTTCACCTGCGCAATATTGACGGTCCCGTAAATTTCATTGTCGGGGGCAAATTCGAAGCCCAGGCGGCCGTAGGTATTGAGCCGCTTGATGCTCGATTGCAGCGATCGACCGGCATCGACATTGCCCGACAGATCGCCGCCGATGCAGAAGCCGGGATAACAGCCATTGACCGCACCCGATGCGTTGCCGGACGGCGTGCCGTTGGAACCATATTGGAACTGGAACGGATTGCCCGCCTGGTCGAAGGCGATGCCCTGCAACGGCCCCGCGGTGATCAGGCCATATTTGGTATAATTATAGGGCTGCGCATTATCGAGCAGCAGATATTGGGGCGATCCGTCGTTGAGCGCGTTGCGATTGATCAGCGTGGTTTGCTTGAACCAGTCGCGGCCACCGGCCAGCCCGATGCCGAAATCGCCGCCGCCGACACCAGCCTCATCACCATATTCGGCGCTGACCACGGCGCGCAGACGACCGTCGAGAAAGCTTTTGCCCGCCGCCAACTGGACGAGATATTGCTCATTATCGCCATAGGTGGACACGCCGCCCTGGACGTTGCCCTTGAACCCTTCAAAGCGCGTGTCCGTGATGAAATTCACGACCCCGCCCACGGCGTCGGAGCCATAGGAGGCCGAAGCGCCGCCATTGACGACATCGACCTGCTTGATGAGCAGTTGCGGAAAGAGGCTGACATCGGGAACGCCTGTGACATTGGCACCGACGACGCGCTGGCTATCCAAGAGCGTCAGGGTGCGGATCGGCCCCAGGCCGCGCAGCGAGAAGGAGGACAGCCCCTGCTGACCGCTCGACGTGCTGAACGTGTTGACCGTGGAGCCGGTCGACCCTTGCAGCGAAGGCAATTGGGCGATGGTGGTGAAGATATTGGGCTGCGCATTGGCCTCGATCTGCTCGGTGCCGATCATGGTGGTGGGCGTGGGCGCATTGAAGCCGTTGGACGTGATCCGCGATCCGGTGACCACGATATCCTGGTTCGTCGGGGCGGGCGCGGCCGGTGCCGATTGCGGCGCTTCCGATTGCGTGGCGGCGGGCTGCGGAGCCTGCTGCGCCAGCGCCACGGATGGCAGGGCCAGATTCGATGCTATCGCTATCATAGAGCCGGTAGCCACATAGGCGCGCCGCCATTTCAGCCGATATTGTGCCGTCGTCTTCCGTATCATGTCCATCTCCCAGTCTTTGTATTTATTGGATATTTATAACTGAACCCGCGAAATCACCCTAAGCCTGCATTCGCGTGCCGAACAGCTGGAACAGTCAGATCATCCGGCCTGCCGAAAATCGGAATGGTAACGTTAACCCGATTTATTGTGACGGCCCGAAGCTGTCAACAATCTTATGGTAGACCACTGACATTTATGTCGGCCATTTCGCTTCAGTCGACCGACAACGGCGTCGCAGGCAGACATGGGAAGAGCCACAGGCTGTTGAAAAACAGGATTTTTCGGGCCCGTTTTTAGAAGCGGAACAGGATTTCCGTCCCCACCATGCGGATGGGGCGGGCGGGGCCGGTCTGGCGCAGGAAGTCGCCCGCGCGGAACAGCGATGCGGAAGCGGAGACGGACAGGATCGTGCTGGCCTGCCAGTTGGCCGATAGTTCGACCTGATTGCCGATGTGCCGGGATGCCCCCTGCCCTGCGGCGCGGATCAATTGGCCGGGGACATCATAAATGCCGTCCCCGCGACTGAAGCGCCAATAGGCGATTACCGCCAGTTCGGCCGTCAAGCCCCGGCCCAGGTCGACATCGATGCTGGGATGCAGGTTGAGGATATTGCGCGGGCCGATGGGCGTCAGTTCGCCGAAATATTTGCCCTTGGGAAACAGCGCGTTGAACGTGCCCAGCCGGTCATCCTTCGGGTCATTGTCGCCACTGGCGGCATTGGCGCGCAGACGAAGGCGGGGCTTGAGCGGCGTGTCGGCAAACGCATAGCTGGTTTCGGTCGCAATCGACCAGGCTTTGATGGACTGCGAGCCGAACCGACCACGCTGGAGCATCGCTTCCCAGTTCCAACCCAGTGCCGCATGAGTGCCGAACAGCCTGACGCCATAAGTTTGCCGTCGCTCGCGCGCGATCATACCGGCATAGCGGGCGGCGGCGGCGCTGTAACGGAGGGCGTAAAGATCGACTTTCACGCCTGTCGCCATGGGTGTGGTGACATAAAAGCCGTCAAGCTGTTTGGTCGGCGAACGGCGGTCATCAAAATTGCCGGACTGCACCGCCATGGGCTTTCCATGGAAGGCCTCGATCCGGCTGTTGCCCCGCTCCAACATCAGCCGGACGCCGTCGAAAGGCTGCGGGATGTTGGGGCCATAGCGCAAACCGACCAGCCGCTCCGATCCAAGCGCAATCAATTCGCGCCCAGCGCGCAGCGTCAGCGACGCTCGATCGCCGATGGGTAGCTGGATATCGGCAAAGCCCTGAAGCAGGTCCAGGCCCGTTTCATCCGCCGGTCCAGCCCCCGCCCCCACGCCTCTGGCATAGCCGCCAATCCCCTGGACAAAGATACGCGCGGGGCCGGCATGTAGGTCGGCCAGCGGCATGACGCGCAACCAGAGATAGCCATCGTCCGGGGCGGGCGGCGTGCCCCAAAGATTGTCGGCAAAGCCCTCATAGCAGACTCGCGCCTCCGCGCCCAATGTCAGCGTGAAACGGCCGTCTTCATCCAGCGGCCGGTCCTTCAACCGCGCCCACCAGTCGGCGCGGCGGTCGGGGGTTCCGCGCAGCTGCGACCAATCCTCGTCATAGCGCAGGTTGGTCTGCGCGACTTGCGCCTCGGCAACCGACGGCAGGCCGATCGAAGCCGCCAGCAGCAGCGCCCGGATCATCGCGCGACGAGATGGCGGACCAAGGGCAGTACGGCATCCACCTGAAACGCCCGCACCGCGTCCTGCTGCACCCGGTCGGCATTGGTCACGCGCTCATGCTGGCGCAGATGTTCGAGCCAGCTTTCGACGGTGAAGGTTTCCAGCACCCGGCCGGGCTGCGCGACATCCTCATAGACGCCCCAATGGATCGCGCCATCGCGGCGACGGATGCGGCGCATGTCCTGCATCGCGGCGAAAAAGTCGGGGACCAGGGCCGGGTCGATCCGATATTCGATCGTCACCAGCACGGGACCGCGATCCTGCTCGATCACCGCTTCGATCATGGGCGCGGGCCAGTGGAGCGAGGGCGCAAGGTCGAACCGGGCCGCGCTGTCGAGCGGATAGCGCCACGCCAGCAGCAGCGACGCGAGGACCAGCGCCGTCGCCGCCAGCATCAGGGTCGCCGGAGCGCCGATCTGCCCGGCGATTGCGCCCCACATCATGGCGCCAGCGGTCATCGACCCCTGAAAAACCAGCAGATAGATGGCCAGCGCGCGCGCCTTCACCCAGCCCGGCGACCGGGCCTGCGCCCCGCCGTTCAGCGCGGCCATCATCGCGATCCATGCGAAGCCGCCCGCCCCTACCGCCATCGCTGCCACCAGGAAATTGCTCGACCAGGAAAGACCCGCCATCGCGGCGGCCAGCAGCACTGACGCCGCGACTGTCGTGCGATTGGCCCCCAGACGTGCGCGCAAGCGGGGCATCAGGATCGCCCCGGCGACCGCGCCCAGCCCCATGAAGGCCAGCAGCCCGCCATAGCCCGCTGGCCCCAGCGCGAGGTCGCGCCGCGCGACAATCGGCAGCAGCGCCCATAGGCCGCTGGCGAACAGGAAGAAGCCGATCGAGCGGATCAGCACGACCTGCAATTCCGGGGCGCGCAGGGCGTAGCGCAGGCCGGCCCGCATCGCGCCGACAAAATGTTCGGCGGGCAGATGTCGCGTCGCACCCTCCCGCCGCCAGCGGAGCATGACGATGATGACGCCCAGCACCGATACCGCATTGAGCGCAAAGACAGCGGCGCTTCCGGCGATGGCGATAATGAGGCCGCCCAGGGCCGGGCCGATCGCGCGGGCGATGTTGACGCCCAGGCTGTTGAGCGCGACTGCCTGTTGCAAGGCGGGGCCAGGCACCAGTTCGGGCACGATCGCCTGAAAGGTCGGGGCCGACAGCGCCGCCCCAACAGCAATCGCGGCGGTCAGCGTCAGCAGCACCCATGGCGTCGTGAGCCCGCTCCCAGTCGCGATCGCGAGGATGCTGGTCGCGACCAAACCGAACAGTTGTGCGCCGATCAGCAGCTTGCGTCGGTCCACGATATCGGCGAGCGCTCCAGCGGGGAGCGCGAAGAGAAACATGGGCAGGGTCGTAGCCGCCTGGACGAGCGCCACCATCAGCGGGTCGGTGGACAGCGACGTCATGAGCCAGCCCGCGCCGACATCATGCATCCATGTGCCGATGTTCGACACGATCGTCGCGATCCACAGCGCGCGAAAGACAGGACTCGCGAGCGGCTTGTCGTCCGCGGCGGTCATTGGCCGCGCTCACGCAGGATCGCGGCCATCATCAGCCCGCCGATCAGGCCGATATGCTCCAAGAAGGTCACGCGCTCATGAAAGCGCGCGATCGGATCGGCCATCTGCCAGAAGGGGTGCGCGATTCCCGTCGCCAAAGCCGTGAACAGGCCGAGCGCACCGGCCCCAAGCCACGCCTGCCGCCCGGTGATGATCAGCAGCGATGCGCCGATCTGAACCAGGATCGTCAGCGCCGCCACCCCGGCCGGGGGCTGCAATCCGAAATGCGCGGCTTCGGCCAGCGCGCCGTTCCAGTCGATCAGCTTGGCGATGCCGCTGGTCCAATAAGGCAGGGTCAGCAGAATGGCCGCGCCGGTCGCGAAACGGCGATCGGCCAGCAGGGCGGCGATGGGGCGCGGGGCCATGGCTCAAACCGCCCAGCAGCCGCAGCCGACCGCGCCCCAGAAGCTCTGGACGTCAGCGGCGGGCACTTGCGCGCCAAGGGCAGCGGCATGGTCATGGCCATGGACGGCGCAGCCAGATGCGCATCCGCAGGCCGAGGCCAGCTTAGCCGCCATGTCGTCACGGCGATAATGGCCGCCGAAGGTCGCGACCGGCGACCAGTCGGGCATAGCCTTGGGTGCGGTTGGCGCGAGTGGGCCGAACTCTCCTTCGCCATAGACGATTCTACCACCCAGCACCGTCAGCACAGATCGCAGCAAGGCGATGTCATCTTCCGGCACGCTGAAATAATCGTCCGACAGCAAGGCGAGATCGGCCAATTGCCCGGCCTTGATCTGCCCTTTCTTGCCGACCTCGTTCGAGAACCATGTGTTCCTTTCCGTCCACAGCCGCAGCGCGGTTTCGCGGTCGAGCCGGTTGCGGACGGGATAGAGCCGCAAGCCCCCGACCGTCTTCGACGTCACCAGCCAGCTAAGCGATACCCAGGGGTTGTAGCTCGCGACGCGGGTCGCGTCCGTGCCGGCGCCGACCGGAATGCCCGCCGCCATCATCTTGGCGATCGGCGGCGTCGCTTCTGCCGCCTTGGCACCATAGCGTTCGACGAAATATTCGCCCTGGAAGGCCATGCGATGCTGCACCGCGATGCCGCCACCCAAGGCCGCGACCCGATCGATATTCCGGTCGCTGATCGTTTCGGCATGGTCGAAGAACCAGTTGAGGCCGGTGAGCAGAATATCCTTGTTCACCTTCTCGAACACATCGAGCGCGCGGCCGATCGTCTGGTCATAGGTCGCATGCAACCGCCAGGGCCAGCGGCGCTCGGCGAGCAGGCGAATGACCGGCTCCAGGTCGCCCTCCATCTCCGGCGCCATATCGGGGCGGGCGACACGGAAATCTTCGAAATCGGCGGCGGAATAGACCAGCATCTCGCCCGCGCCATTGTGGCGATAGCTGTCGTCGCCATCGCCCGGCTTGATCTGAGTCGACCAGCTCGCGAAATCCTTCAGCTCTTCCTTGGGCTTTTGGGTGAAGAGATTATAGGCAATGCGCAGCGTTAGTTCGCCATCCTGATGCAGCTTCTCAACGATCGCATAATCGTCCGGGTAGTTTTGCGATCCCCCGCCCGCGTCGATGACGCTGGTGACGCCGAGCGAATTCAGCTCACGCATGAAATGCTTCGTGCTGTTGAGTTGATAGTCGGGCGGCAGCTTCGGTCCCTTGGCCAGCGTCGCATAGAGGATCGTCGCATTGGGCTGAGCCAGCAGCAGGCCGGTCGGGTTGCCCTGCGCATCGCGGACAATCTCGCCACCCGGCGGATTGGGCGTGTCCCTGGTATAGCCCACGGCGCGCAGCGCTGCCGCGTTCAGCAGCGCGCGGTCATAGAGATGCAGGATGAAAACGGGCGTGTCGGGCGCGGCCGCATTGATCTCCGATATGGTGGGCAGGCGTTTTTCGGCGAACTGATGTTCGGTAAAGCCGCCGACCACGCGCACCCATTGCGGTGGCGGCGTATTTTCAGCCTGCCGTTTGAGCATCGCCATGGCTTCGGACAGGCTCGGCACGCCTTCCCAGCGCAATTCCATATTATAATTGAGGCCACCCCGGATGACGTGAATATGGCTGTCGATCAGGCCGGGGATCAGGCGGCGGCCCTGCGCATCGATGACGGTGGCGCCCGGCCCGGCGGCGGCGCGGACATCCTGTTCGCGGCCCACCGCCAGGAACTTGCCGTCGCGAATGGCGACCGCTTCCGCCACCGGATTTTCGCGATCCAGCGTCGTCACCTTCGCATTGATCAGGATCATGTCTTTGGCGGTCATGGCGAAGCTCTCCGTGGCGGTCACAAGGGCAGTGGAGGCGGCGCTGGCGAGCGCCTGGCGGCGAGTGATCATGCGTCGCGCCCTGAATTGGCAGGCAATTTGCCCAGCACATGATGGGCGCAGTCCGTGGCGACGAAGCGGGTCAGTTCGGGCAGGCTGGCGAGGCGCTGGGCGATGGGGATCAACTGCTCCCCCACCAATATCCCCGCCAGCCCGACCAGCGCGATGAGCGGCGGGGCGGGAGAACGGACACCCAAGAGGCTGTAGACGATACCGACCAGCAGCCCGGCACCCAGCGCAAGACAATAGGCTTTCATGGGGTCGTTCTCCCGTTCCTGAGTCAGGCCTGGATGAAGGCGAGCATGTCGGCGTTCAGCACGTCGGCATTCACCGTCAGCATCCCGTGCGGATAGCCTTCGTAAAGTTTGAGCGTCGCGTCGGGCAGCAATTGCGCCTGCAGCACGGCCGCATTTTCATACGGCACGATCTGGTCATCATCGCCATGCAGGACGAGCGTCGGCACGGTGATCGCCTTGAGGTCATCGGTCTGGTCGGTTTCGGAAAAGGCCTTGATGCCTGCATAATGGGCGAGCGCGCTGCCCATCATCCCCTGCCGCCACCAATTGTCGATCACGGCGGGCAGGATGGTCGCCCCGTCGCGATTGAAGCCGTAGAAAGGCCCGGCCGCGACATCGCGGAAAAACTGCGCGCGGTTGGCAGCGAGCGCTTCGCGGAACCCGTCGAACGTCGCGATCGGCAGGCCACCGGGATAGCGATCGGTCGCCAGCATGATCGGTGGCACGGCGCTCACCAGCACCGCCTTGGCAACGCGCCCATTGGGCAGGCCGTGGCGCGCGACATAGGCCGCCACTTCGCCGCCGCCGGTCGAATGGCCGATATGGACGGCGTTGCGCAGGTCGAGATGATCCGCGACCGCCGCCGCGTCGGCGGCATAATGCGCCATGTCATGACCGAAATCGACCTGGGCGGAGCGTCCATGGCCGCGACGGTCATGCGCGACGACGCGATAGCCCTTGGCCAGGAAGAATAGCATTTGCGCGTCCCAGTCGTCCGACGAGAGCGGCCAGCCATGGTGGAACATGATCGGCTGGGCATCCTTGCTGCCCCAGTCCTTGTAGAAGATATCGACGCCGTCCGTGGTGGTGATGAAACTGCTCATGGGAAATCTCCGGTGGAAGAAATTGGGTTTAAGGCCCTGACCGGATCGAGTGTGATCCGGTCAGGGTGCCGGGATCAGTGACCGCCTTCGGACGCGCCGAACATGGTCTTGGCATAGGTGATGCCGATGCCGTAGCCACCGCCCCATTTGCGGGCGATGCCGGTGGTGAGGTCATAGGTTTCGCCCCGTGCCCAGTCGCGCTGGAGTTCGAGCAGATATTGCAGCGCCGTAATCGGGCGAGCGCCCGCCTGGATCATCCGCGCGACGGCACGCTCATGCGCTTCTTCGGAAATGTCGCCGCACGCGTCGGTAATGACATAGACTTCAAATCCCTGTTCCAGTGCGGACAGGGCCGGGCCGACGATGCAGACGCTGGTCCACAGGCCCGCCAGGACGATCCGGCCCTTCCCGATGCGGTTGATCTCTTCGATCACGGCGGCATCCTCCCATGTGTTCATCGATGTCCGATCGAGCATTGCCTGGCCTGGAAAGGGATCGGTGATCTCGGTGAACATCGGGCCGGAAAAGCTCTTTTCGGCAACCGTGGTCAATATGGTGGGGACGTTGAACCCGGCTGCGGAACTGGCAACCAGCGCGGCATTGTTGCGCAGCAGTTCGGGCGCGATCGACTTGGTGGCGAAGGCCATTTGCGACTGGAAATCGATCAGCACGAGCGCATGATCGGATGGCGACAGCAAGGCGGTTGCCGGTGTGGCGGTTGCGGTAGGCATGGACAATATCCTTTCGACGAGGACAGGAATGGGGGGCAGCAATAGGCGCTTCCTGCAAGGCGATCGTCACGGTGACGATCGGCAGGGGCAATGATTACACCCGAAGCCCGCTGGCCCCCACACTGGCAAGGGGGATAGGCGGCTCCCCCATTTGGGGGAGCGCGCGCTATGGTCACGCCCGACCCCATCCGATAGGTTGCGGCAACGCGCATCAGGGGGACTATCTTTGCGCCATATCAGGTCATGGTTGCTGATGGTAGCAGCGCTGGTGGCGACGCCACTCGCCGCCGCGGGCATAGAGGGATTCAAGCATAGCAGCTGGACGCCCGAACAAGGCGCGCCCAGCAATGTCGTCGGCATCGCCCAGACGCCGGACGGCTATCTGTGGATCGCGTCGGCCGAGGGCGTCTTCCGCTTCGATGGGTTGAGCTTCGAATCCATACCGGCCCCGCGCGAGGCGCGTTTCGCCCATGCCATCCCGACCTCTGTCTTTGCCGATCGGGATGGCCGCTTATGGGTGGGCTTCAATCAAAATGCGGGCGCGGCCGTCTATCGCGCCGGTCGCTTGCACGCCCTGTCCATGCCGGCGCCTCCGCCCTCTATCCTGAAATTCGCCCAGACCGCCGACGGTGCCCTGTGGGCGTCCTGGGGCGGCCAGGGGGACAGGTTATTTCGTTATCGTAATGATAATTGGCAGGTCATGGACCGGCGCTTGAACCTGCCACCGGGCGAGATTGCGGCGATAGCCTCGACAGCGGATGGCAGCCTTTGGGTGACGCTGGGCAACAGCCGCGCGGATGGCACGCTCGCCCGGCTGTTGCCCGGTGCCGCCCGGTTTCAGACAGAGGCCGACCGCATCGGCTTCACCATGCTCGCCCGCGCGCCCGATGGGGCGCTATGGATTTCGGATCGCAATGCCACCCACATGATCCGCGATGCCAAAGGCGCTCCGCCCGTCCGCCCGCGCCTGTTCCCGCCAGTCGCCGGTGCCGCCGTCCCTACCCTGGCCTTCGACCGGCGCGGCGGCATCTGGGGCACGACGCGCGGCGTCGGACTGTTCCGGCTCGATCCGGCGACGGGCACGGGTGTCGAGCGGCTGGAGGTCGGCCGCATGCTCTCATCCGATGCCACGATCGATGCCTTCACCGATCGCGAAGGCAGCATCTGGGTAGCGACCGATGTCGGGCTGGATCGCTATCGACCCGCCGCCATAGCCCGTCTGTCGGCCATCCCGCCCGATGTGCAGGATGGCCTGAAACTGGCCCGCGCCAGTGACGGCACGGTCTTCGTCGCGGGAAGCCAGGCTCTTTATGCCCTCGCACCCGGCGGCCCCGCGCGGCGCATCGCCGATGGCCTGGGTCGCGTCGCAACGCTTTGCCCCGCTTCGGACGGCGGCATATGGATCGCCCATGGCAAGTCCATGACGCGCTATGACGCCACGGGTCCATCGACCAGCTTCGCCCTGCCATCAGACCCCGTCGCCCCGACCAGTTGCGCGCAGGACCGGCGTGGACGGCTGTGGATCGATGGCGCGGGCGTGCTCTGGGTCGGCGCGAAGGCACGCTGGCAGCGGGCCGCCGCCGACCTTGAGGGTGGCGGCGCGCTGGACATCGTCGCCGATCCCGATGGCAGCGGGGTGCTGGTCAATACAGGCCATGCCGACCTGCTGAAGCTGGATGCCGTCACCAGCCGCGGCGTACCTGGCCCTCCGCTCGCCATCGGCGCGCTAGCCGCGCTGTGGACAAGCCAGGATGGCGTCTATGCCAGTGGCGCAAAGGGCATAGCACGCATCGCCGGTAGCCGGGTGCAGCGTATCGAGGCGAAGAACAATCCTTGGCTCGTCGGCGTGCGCGGCATGGCGCTGGGCAGGGACGGTGCCGCCTGGTTCCTGGTACGCCTCGGCATTGTCCGGGTCGCTGTCCGCGATCTGGCGCGGGGCTTTGCGGCGCCCACGACCGCCCTGCCCCATCGCCTGTTCGACAGCCATGATGGCTATGCGACGCGCGGCCAGGCAATCAGCTTCCGCACGCCGCAGGTTGCCGCGACCGGCGATGGCCGCCTTATCTTCGCGACGCGCGCTGGCCCGCTTCTGGTCGATCCGGCCGATGCGGTCCGTAGTCCGCTGTCGCCCCCGGTCAGCATCCGCAGCATTGCAGCCGGATCGCTGGTGCGGCGCGATCCCCCCGCCAGCCTGACGCTGCCAGCAGGCACGCACACGGTTCGGATCGGCTTTGCTGTCAACAGCCTCGCCGTGCCCAGCCGTAACCGGGCCTTTTATCGCCTCGAAGGTCAGAGCGGCGGGTGGACGGCGGCGGGCGGACGGCGCGAGGCGACCTATACCAATTTGGGACCGGGACGCTACCGGTTCCAGGTGATCGCGGTCAGTGCCGATGGCGTCTGGAACCGCCGTGGCCAGACACTTGCGATCACTATTCCACCGACCTTCCTGCAAAGCTGGACCTTCAAGCTGCTCTGCATGGCGCTGGGCCTGGCCTTGCTGTGGGTGGCCTATCGCATCCGGCTGCGCTTTCTGGCGCGCGAAATCCGCTCGCGCCTGCTTGATCGGCTGCGCGAGCGGGAGCGCGTCGCGCGCGATATCCACGACACGCTGCTGCAATCGATCCAGGCGCTGATGCTGCGCTTTCAACTCGCGGCCGATGGCTTGCCTGCGGGGCATCCGGCGCGCGGGCAGTTGGAGGAAGCGATGGACCGCGCCGATGATGTGATCGCCGAAGGGCGGGACCGATTGAGCGACCTGCGCCGGACGGAGGGCCTGGAAGATCCCGAAGCGGCGCTACGCGAGATTGCCGGGCATCAGTTGGCGGGGACGGCGATCGCGATCACGATACGCTCTTCCGGCACGGTCCGGCCGATCGATGCGGTGGCCTGGGACGAGCTCGCCAGCATCGCGGCCGAAGTCCTGTTCAACGCGGCCCGCCATGCCCATGCCTCCGCGATGGTCGCCGAAATCCAGTATCGCAGCACCGGCCTGACCTTGCGCATCACCGACGATGGCATCGGCATCCCGCCACATATGGCCAAGGAGGGACGGCAGGGCCATTTCGGCATAGCGGGTATGCGCGAGCGGGCCGCCCGGATCGGCGGCCATTTCCGCATCGAAAGACGGCGCGAGGGCGGAACCGAAGTGACCGTGACAGTGCCCGCTGCCATGGTATATGGGAGCAGCAGAAAGCGATAGCGGCAGGTGGGCAGGCATGAGCGGTGTGAACGACGCATCCGAGCGCGACAGGCCGATCCGTCTGCTGGTCGTCGATGATCACCCGATGGTGCGCGAGGGGATTTGCGCCACGCTGGCCAGGCAAGACGACATGGTCATCGTCGGCGAGGCCGAAGACGGGGTCGAAGCATTGGCCCTGTTCCGCGACCTTCGCCCCGATGTCGTGCTGATGGACATTCAGATGCCCCAGATGGATGGCATAGAGGCGCTGCAGGCGATCCGCGCCGCGCGGGCCGATGCCACCGTCCTCATCCTGACCACCTATCCGGGCGACGTGCAGGCGCATCGCGCGCTGCAGGCGGGCGCAGCCGGCTATCTGCTCAAATCCTGCCTGCGCAAGGAACTGGTCGATACCGTGCGCGCCGTGCATGCGCACCGCCGGGTGATTTCGCCCGCCGTTGCACAGCAATTGGCGCTGCACGACCCGCAGGATCGGTTGACCAACCGCGAAGTCGATGTCCTGCGCCTCGTCGCCGAAGGGCAGCCGAACAAGCAGATCGCCTGGCAATTGTCGGTCTCGATCGAGACCGTCAAGTCGCACCTCAAATCGATATTCGAGAAGCTGGGCGTGGACGACCGCACCCATGCGGTAACGGTCGCCGTCCGCCGCGGCTATTTCAGCTGATCGGGCTTCACGCCAAACCCAATTCCGCGACAAGTGCCTTTTGCAGGCGGAATTTCTGAATCTTGGACGTCGACATCGGCCATTGATCGACAATGCGGACATGGCGCGGCACTTTGAAGCTCGCGACCTTGCCCTTGCAATGATCGATCAGTTCCTGCGTGGTCGTCTGGCTGCCATCGACCAGTTCGACGAATGCGGCGGGCACTTCGCTATAGCGGTCGTCGGGTATGCCCACGACCTGCGCCAGCTTCACCGCGGGGTGGCTCTGCAGCATCGCCTCGATTTCCGCGGCCGCGACATTTTCGCCGCCGACCTTCAGCATATCCTTGGTCCGGCCGCGGAACATCACCTGCCCGTCTGCATCCATCGACCCGATATCGCCGGTGTGGAACCAGCCATCACGCATGACTTCCGCCGTTTTTTCCGGGGCGTTGTAATAGCCCTTGAGCATGTTGGGACCGCGTATCACGATCTCGCCATGCTCGCCCGGCGCGCAATCCCGCCCGCTTTCGACGTCGATGATGCGCATTTCCCATTCGTCCAGCACTTCGCCGCATCGGCCGGTGCGCTGTTCGAAACTATTGTCCAGCCTGCTGGTCGAGACCGTCCCGGCGCCTTCGGTCAGGCCATAGGTGCCGACCTGAATCGTGTGCGGCATCGCCGCGGTCACCGCATCCTTGATCCAGGCGGGTTGTACCGCGAAATTGGAATTCATGATCCGCAGGCTCGACAGGTCGGTGTCCCCGAATGTCGGATGGGTTATCAGATCCTGCATGATCGTGACGAAGCTGGGATAGGCGATCGTCGCCTTTTCCCGGCCCAGCATTTCGAGCGCCACGCCCGCATCGAAATAGGGCACGGTCATATAGGCACCGCCCAGATCAAGGATCATCGTCATCGGCAGAATGCCCGCGATGTGGAATATGGGGAGCGGCGACCAGACCTTGTCGCGTTCGGTAACCTGATAGCGCTTGCCTAGATTGCGGCTGTTGCCGACCTGCGCCCGGTGGGCAATCATCGCGCCCTTGGGCGTGGCGGTGGTGCCCGATGTATAGAGAATCATCGCTACATCATCGGCGTCTACCGCGTCGATCGCATCATCGACCGCTTGTTCGGGGACATCGGCACCCAGCGCCAGCGCTTCGCTGCCGCTCATCGGGATGGGAATGCAGGATGCCGAAATCGTCCGATGGCTCAAGGGTGTCGGCGACAAGGTCGAGGCAGGCGAACCCTTGGTCGAAGTGGAAGCAGCCAAGACAACCGTCGAAGTGCCGTCGCCCGGTTCGGGAACCCTGACCGATATTCTGGTGGCGGAAGGTGAATCCGCCGATGTCCGCAGCCACATCGCGACGATCTTGGTCTGACATGCCAAGGACATGGCGCAAACGGCGGTTGGCCATTGGCGGCCTTATCTTGCTCCTCGCCCTTGCAGGCGCGGGCCTGTGGTGGCGCATTGCGCATCCGCCGTTGCCGCCTTTGTTCATTCCTACCCGCCTGCCCGCCCAGACCGCCTGGGCACAATGGGGGGCTACAGCGGCCGGCACGCGCTACACGGAAGCGGCGCAGATCGTACCGGGCAATGTCGGCCATCTCCAGGTCGCCTGGCGCTATTCGACGGGCGAACTGTCGCGTCGCCCGGAGGCGATACTGGCCAACAGCACCAGCGAGACCACGCCGATACTGGCCGCGGGTTCGCTGGTGACATGCACCCCCTTTTCCCGCGTCATCGCGCTTGATCCGGCCACGGGACGGGAGAAGTGGACATTCGATCCCAAGATCGACCCGAATTTCAAGCTGCCCGATCAATATATCTGTCGTGGCGTATCGCAATGGCGCGATCCCGAAGCGGCATCGGGCGCGCTGTGCGCCGAGCGCATCATCCTAGCCACAGTCGACATGCGCCTGATCGCGCTGGATGCCCGCACTGGGCGGATCTGCCCAGGATTTGGCCAGAACGGTACGGTGCGGATCGATCCGGGGCCACTCCATCATCCTAGCGAGGTCAAGCTGGCCGCGCCGGCGGCGATCGCGGCAGGCAGCATCGTGGTCGGCACGTCTATTCTGGACAATGTCCGCGCCAGCGCCCCGCGCGGCATCATTCGCGCCTACGATGTTCGGACGGGGCAACCGCTCTGGACATTCGACCCTATTCCCCAGACGGGTGGCAGCGATCGCGACTGGATGGGCGATAGTCGCCTGAAAACCGGTGCCGCCAATGTCTGGTCGGTCATATCTGCCGATACGCAGCGCGGGCTGGTCTTCCTGCCCACGTCCAGTGCATCGCCCGACTATTATGGTGGCCAGCGTCCGGGTGACAACCGGCATGCCAACAGCGTCGTGGCGTTGAATGCCCGAACCGGTGCGCTCGTCTGGGCGCGCCAGCTGATCCATCATGATATCTGGGATTATGATACGCCCGCTCAACCGACCCTTGTCGACATCCAGCGCGATAGTCGCGCGGTCCCGGCACTGGTCCAGCCCACCAAGCAAGGCTATGTCTTCATCCTCGACCGTCGAACCGGTGCGCCGCTATTTCCCATCGACGAAGTGCCGGTGCCGCAAGGCGGAATGCCGGGCGAGTGGCTGTCACCGACGCAGCCGCGACCAAGATTGCCCAAGCCGATCGTACCGCAATCCGTAAAGCCGGAGGACGCATGGGGTTTTACCGCCTGGGACCGCGGGAAATGTCGCGACCTCATCGCCCGCTATCGCAGCGAAGGGCTGTTTACCCCGATCAGCGAACGCGGGACGATCACCTACCCCGCCGCTTCGGGTGGCGCGAACTGGGGGGCGGGTGCGATCGATCCTGCGCGGCAAATTTACTATATCAATTCCAGCCGCATCGCTTCCGTCATCCGGTTGCGTCGGCGCGCGCCGGGCGCCGGTGGGACCGTCAAGCTCTCGGCGACCGAAGACGTGTCCCCGATGGCGGGCACCCCTTATGAAGTGAAGCGCGAATGGTTGCTGTCGCCGTTGGGCGCCCCCTGTACGAAGCCACCATGGGGCGGACTGACCGCGATCGACCTGCGATCGGGCCGCACGCTTTGGGACGTGCCGCTGGGCACCATCAACGACAAGGTCGCCGTACCGCTGCCCTTCGATCTCTCCTTGGGCACGCCCAATATCGGTGGGCCGATCGCAACGAAGGGCGGCGTCCTGTTCATCGCCGCAACCATGGACGGCTATCTGCGGGCGATCGAAATGGCCACGGGGAAGGAATTATGGCGCGACGCCCTACCCGGTGGCAGCCAGACGACACCGATGAGCTATATGGCGGGCGGGCGGCAATTCGTGGTCGTCGCGTCGGGCCAGCATATGTGGTTTCAAACCAAGCGATCGGATGAAATAGTGGCCTACGCCTTGCCGATGAAATGATCGCCTTCGTCGCGTTGCGCGCGGTTGGTAGACGCGCGCGATCCGATGTCGCTCAGTCCCAATGACATCTGCTTGTCCGCCAGCATGGCGACATAGCTGCTACGAACAGGATCGATCAGGACGAGAGTGGCGGTCTTGAGAAAATTGGCATGGAGTTCGAGACGGCAGTGATCTTCATCGACGGCGCCCACCGCCCAGCGATGATAGACCAGAAATTCGGTCGCTACGAATTCTTGTGCGATGCGTTCGAGGTCGAGATCGTCGCGCGTATGCCCTTGCCGTATTTCGCGGTCCATCCAGTTGCGAAAGCGGTTATACGCCACGGATCGTAATTCGCGGATCGCATCGACACGCGGCTCCATGGAAAAATAGAAACCGATCACGACCCGCGCATATTCCGCATCGCGCTGCATTTCCGACACCATCCAGTCGAGTTCATCGAAAACGACGTCTATGGTATAATCGCGCTGGCGGCGGGCGATGGAGGCACGGACCTCGCGCACCCGGTCTGACACGGTTGCCAGAATGACGCCCTCCTTGTCGTCGAACAGCCTGTAAAGCGTTCTAGGTGCGACCTCTGCTTCCCGGCTTAGACGGTCGATGGTCAGGCCCGTCGTACCCCCCTCCCCCAGAATACGGTGCGCGCAGTCAATGATGCGCTGGCGCCGCTCAGTCATGATGGCGCTGGTATATTTCCGGCGACGCTTTGGCGCTACTTCAATCGCGGCAATCGGATTTTCGAGTTGCCCGGCCGTGATGTTCGATTTGGAATTGTCTGCCATTCTCGTAACGACCCTACGCGGCAGGCCGGGCGCATTCAACTTACAAAATTGCGCGGTAGCGATACCGCAGCCACACGGGCGAAATCTCAATTCTATTCCGCGAGGCTATCGCCCAACGCCAAGCTCTCATTGCAAACTTGGGACGACAACTGCCTCGGTCGATAGCGTAACGGGTCCGGCCAGACCCGAGAGCCGCAGCGGTGCGTCGGGCATGTAGGTGGGTGCTGCGGTAAAAGTCACCTTCCGCGCGCCAGGCTGTTGGTCGCCAATGAGCCGATTGACCCAAAGATTGGCCACCTTCACTTCCAAACGGTTTTCACCCGCCTTGATCAACTTGCCGATGTCGATGCGATACGGTGCGAGCCAGACGGTACCAGCCACCTGTCCGTTGACCCGGACCTCCGCCACATCGCCGACTTTGCCGAGGTCGAGCCACAGCGGCGCGCCAGATTGCACGCCTTTGGGCAAGGTGAACCCTGTCTGGTACGTGGCAACGCCCGAAAAATATTTGACACCCTCATCATGGTTTGTTTCCAATGGTGCGAGGGTTCTCATTTCAAGCCGTTCCGGGGCACCGCGACCGGGCTGGAAGCTGACGCTCCAGGGACGGTCGAGCGTCGCGATCCTAAGCTGGATTTTGGTAGGCAGGCTCATCGCCCTATTCTTGGTTGGCTTGCGGAACAGGATGAAGAAGGCGTCCTCTGCGTCCACGTCAAGCGGGATCACGGTTTCACTGCCATCAATTCTGTACGCAATGGGCGCAGCACTACCGTCGATCGCGCGCCAGATTTCTGGCTGCCGTCCCGTCACGCGGAATCTCGCTTCTATCCGGGCTGCCTTGTCGGTGCGGTTGTTGACGAAATAGAGGTCGCCATCGGCAAGTTTGCGATGAACGAACCGATAGTCGGCGTCCGTTGCGCCAGCCGTCACATGAAAGTCAGGGCCGAGACCGATTCCTGCCAATGCCGCTTCGACATCGGTATTGGCGATCACGCGCCCCTTGGCGTTCAGCGACCCGCTCCACAGCCGGTCCGCCAGTGCCTTGAACGCTGAAGCGTCGTCCAACAGCCCCGGCGCGCGCTGCGGTGCCATGCCAATCACCGTCGCGCCGTCATCGACCAGCGCAGCGATCCGACGCAATGTGGGTATGGTCATCACCTTACTCGACGAGCCCAGATACAAGGCGCGATAGCGCGCGCCGCTTCTGGCGACCAGTTCGCCATTTTCGACGGTCAGCTGCTTTGCCAATATGTCGGCATTGACGAAGTCATAGGCGTAGCGCGTCGGCAGGTCGCCCGGCACGCCATGTTCGAACAGCGAGGTGATCGGCTGATCCTCGCCATAGAAATAGGCGATATCCGCGCTGTCGCGGCCCTGCTGTAGCAGATATCCGGTACGCGCCATATAATCGACCCAGGGCTTGGCCATCTCTGCCCAGCTTTCATGCCGGTTGAAATATTGACCGAAGATCATGAGGCTGAGGCCCGGCACCTTGTCATCCACCGGCTGATGGACGGAGGTGTGGACGATCGGCCGGTTGATCCCCGACACGAATTCCAGATCGATGACGCGCTTGAGATCCGAAGGCGCGAACGCCCAGGGCGCAAAGGCCGATGTCATGCTTTCGGCCGACACGATATTCTGGCCATAAACATGGGCGACCGAGGCCGCGCCCTTCATATCGCCGATCAGCGTCGGGCGAGGCTTGCCGCCGCGGTTGAAGGTCCACATGGCCGCCATCGGTACGTCGGCATATGAGCGCATCGCCAAGTCGTCGCCCAGCACCGGGCGACCATTTTCCAGCGCCTCACCATAGACAGTCAGGCCATGTTCGTGCGCGACCTTGGCCGCCGTGCCGTAATGAGCGTCGGCCATCAGATCGGCCAGCGTCTGACGAAAATCATGGAGAAAGGCGTCGCTCTTAGCGGTTGATCCCATGATTGCGCCGGTTAGCGCGGGCAGGAACGGCACCGGGTCATAGCCGCGCCGTGCCTGAAATTCCTCGACCATGCGTGGCGTCCAGTTCGCTGCGCCCACCTCGATACTATCGGTGAGCAGCGCGCGGATGCCCTTCTTGCCGATCCATTCTGCGCCCACCGTGTCGCGATACATGCCAAGATAAGTTTCCAGATAGCGGCGCACGGCGTCGGCATCATATTTGTCGACCTCCAGCCCCGTGGCTTCGGGCGTGGCAGGGTGATTGGTCTTGCCGGTCAGCGACCAACCCATCCGCACGATCCGCCAATCCTCTCCCTTTGGCGCGGTCCAGTCGAGCGTGCCATCGGCGCGCAGCTTGTCGGTCAAGTCGACCAACTTGGTTGGATCGATCGCGTCGCCATTGCCCACTGGCTTCAACACGCCATAATCGGGCAGGATGGTGTAGCCCGCCTTCGCCTCGAACCGGTCCAGTTTCGCTTCCCCATGCAGGCGGAAATCGCCGATCGCCAAGGTCGGCGTCTTCTCCTGAGCGAAGATATCGATCTTAATCGCGCCGGGCGCGCCTTCATCCAGGGCAGGCGTTTTGGGGCCGGTGTTGAGGCTGAGGATCAAGCGGAAACGGCGCGCGGTGACGGCGTCGAAGCCGATCGTCGTGCTGGCTTCCCCCAACGGGAAATCGCCCAGTCGATGCCATCGGCCGTCCTGCTCAACTTCCAGCACCGGTTGATACAGCGGATCACGAAAGGGTGGCTTCGCGTTGGGAATGTAGAGGGTCGCAGCGCGCACCGTGACGGGTCTGCCATAATCCAATATCAGCGTGCCCGCTTGTGCATCGGAGCCGACCGACAGCGCAACCGTGCTTTCCATATCCGCGTCAGTCAGCGCGTCGAGCGCAACTGCCCTGCCATCGCCCTGCATCGCGGCTGGGCGCGGTAGCGATGCCGCTGCCATGGGATAGGCCAGCAGTTTCGCATCGCGATAGAGCGGCTCGATCGGCTTGCCTTTTGCGAGGAAGCCATCCTGGGCTTCATGGGACCGGGCACTTTGAAACGTGCCGATGACCGAAGGCGGCAAGGGCAACGGGCCCGCAAACCGCGCACCACCGCGCAAATCGGCCTCCGCCCAGACCAGCTTCTTCATACCGTCTTGCGGCTCCACCCATGGTCCGCCCGTCTCGCTCCAGCCAGGCGATGCAGCGATGGCGAATTCCAGTCCCTTGGCGTCAGCGGTCTTTACCGCATGGCGGAACGCATCCTTCCATCCGTCCGTCATATAGGTCAGCCGGTCGGGTACGATTTGCGGGGTCATCAGATTGGCGTCGAAATTCTGGACCCCGCCAATGCCCATGCGCGCCATCCAGTCGAGATCCTTGTCGATCCCGTCCTTCGTCACGTTGCCGTTCATCCAGTGCCACCAGACGCGCGGGCGCGCCGACTGGGGCGGGTTGACGAAGCCATCGGCCAGATCGTCGGCCAGCGATGGCGAGGCAAAGGCGACGCAAGCCAGCAGGGCCGCAAGGCGAACGGTTTTGGGCATGGGCACAATCCTTGCAGTCAGGGGCGCTTGAACAGGAGGCCGCGTGCCTCCATCCAGGCATAAAATTGCGGCATCAGGCCCATGGTGGTGGTGCCGGGCTTGCCCGCGCCAAAGCCATGATCGCCCCGCTCATAGGCATGGAGTTCGACCGAGCTGCCCGCCTCGCGCCATGCTTCGACGATGGCAAAGCCCTGCCGTTTGAACAGGCCATCGTCCATGGCGATGGCGCTGAACATCGGTGGCGCGTCGGCGGGCACGGCGACATCTGTCATCGGGCCGTAGATATAGCCGATGAAGGCGGGCCGCTGATCGCCCTTACCCTCCAACGTGGCGTTCAGCGTCGTCATCGCCCCCGCCGAAAAGCCGATCATCCCGGTGCGGGCCGGATCAATGCCATAGGTCGTTGCGCGGCTGCGCACGATCATCAGCGCCTTAAGCGCATCCTGCGTCGCGCGCGGTTCTTCGATCGTGCGGACCGCGCCGGGCTTGGCCGCGTCAGCGAAACGCGCGCCCATCATGGCCAGAAACGCCCGGTCATCGCGGGGCGTTTCATTGAGCCGATATTTGAGGACGAAAGCAGCGACCCCATGATCGGCCAGCCAGCGTGCAACGTCGCTTCCTTCGCCTGTCATCGACAGCGACAGGAATGCACCGCCCGGCGCAACGATGACCGCTGCGCCGGTCGCCTTGGCCGGATCGGGCAGATAGGGGGTGATGGTCGGGCGCACGACGTTGCGGACCATGACATTGTCCATGGCATTGGTGCCGATCGTCACCTGCATCCGCGACCATTGCTCATCCTGTCCCGCCTTGACCGTCGGCTGGTCAGGATAGAGCGGGATCGCCGCGCTCTGGTCGGGCGCTGGCACGCTGGTCATCTTGATGTCGGGCTGCGCCACGGCAGGGGTTGCGATGGCCAGCACCACAGCCAGGGAAAGCGATTTCATCGGGTCATCCTCTGTAATATCATGCTTGTTATCGACGCGCCGAGCGATCCGCCATATAGTAGCTTCAGGCCCAGCGCCGCACCCCATTCTATGGCGGGAAGGTCCGCCTGCGTCGTCGCGAGGGCAAGCCCGGCGCCCAAGGCACCGCCAGCCAGCGCACAACCGAACGCCCGCAACACGATCGCCCGGACCGGCACCGCCAGCGACAATCGCCTGCGCGCGATCAATGCGGGGACCAGCGCGCTCATGAGCGACACCGCGATGCTTTGCGGTATGAAGTCCAGCCCCAGTGCGTCGGGCGCGGCCCATCCTAGCGGACGAACCGCTATGCCGAACACAGCCAGAAAGAAAGCAAGGCTCAGCGCCGCATTGATCGCGAAACTAACGCCTGCCTCGCGCCGGATCGAGAGCTTGGCAGTTGCCATCATGCGCGCTTACAGGGCGTTGCGACGCGCGATCGCGCCATAGACCGCCGCGCTCGGCTTGGCCGTCCGTGCGAACGTCACCGGATCGACGCTGTGCAGGCCGAATTTGGGTTTATAACCGAAAATCCATTCGAAATTGTCGAGCAGCGACCAGTGGCAATAGCCCTGCACCGGGACGCCATCGTCCATCACTTTTTTCAGGTCGGCGAGTGCGGCTGGAATGAAGGCCTGACGCACGCTGTCGTCGGTCGTGCCGACGCCATGTTCGGATACCAGGATCGGCGCCCCGGTCGCCTGATGGGCATAGCGCACGGCACCCGCCAGTGACGGCGCCCAGACTTCGGTGCCGCCCCAGTTGACCACCGACCCCTTGGGGGCGGGCAGCCGATCCTTGTCCGTCCACAGCGCGCGCTCATAATTTTGCACGCCCAGGAAATCGTCGGTCTTGGCGACTTCGAGCCATGCGCCATAGAGTTCCTGCCGCATCGCGTCGCGGATGCTGTTCTTGCCCACGGCCTGATCGTCCATCATTGCCAGCGAAAAACCGACGGGTAGGTCCGGGCGCACCGCCTTGATCGCGGCCTTGCCAGCCTTGTGCGCGACGAGCATCCCCTTTTGCAACGCGGGCAGATCCTCCACCCCGGCGACATTGGCGGATACGAATTTCGGCACACCCAACCGCTTGGCCGCCGTTTCCAGCGTCAATTTCTGGATGTCCCACACCTGCGGCGGCAACATGGGTTTCAGCAGCAAGAGGATATTGGGTTCATTGAAGGTGATGACGCTATGGATGCCCGCGCCCAGCACCCGCATCGCCCGGTCGCAATAGCGCGCAAACAATTCCGCGCTTTCCGGGTTGGTCCAGCCACCCTGCGCACTGAACCAGCGTGGCGCGGTGAAGTGGCTCATCGTCACCACTGGGGCCAGCCCGCGCGCGCGGCAACCCTCGATCAGTGCCTTGTAATGGTCCAGCATCGCCTGGCTGAACAAGCCCTTTTCCGGCTCGATCCGCGCCCATTCGATGCCAAAGCGATAGCAGGTAAGGCTCAGACTCTTGACGATGTCGAGGTCAGTTTCCCACAGCGCGAAGCTGTTGCAGGCGTCGCGCGAGGGTTCAGCGAAAATGGTGGGCTGCTGATTTTCCAGAAACCAGAGGTCGCTGGCGACATTATTGCCCTCAATCTGATGCGGCGCGGTGGCTACGCCCCATAGAAAATCCTTGGGGAAGGCCGGATTGGCCGCTGCCTTGCGCGCGGCAATCGCTGGCGCGGCCAATGTGCCTGCCGCGGCCATTCCGGCCGCCAGCATCGTCCTGCGATCAAGCATCACATCATCTCCCCTATTCCATTGCTTATGTCGCGCACGAAGGCGCATATCTCGTCGGCCAGCCGCCGGTCGGCGGTGCCAAGGTGCATCGGCATCGTGTAATGATTATGCCCGGTCATGATCACCGCGCGCGGCAACGCGCCGTGCCGCGCCAGACGATCCTGCATCAGCCCGACGAACTCCGCCTGAAAGCGTGGCGGGTCATATTGCGCGCAGGCGATCAGCAGCGGCAGCGTCGTCGCGGCTACTGCGTCCATTGGCATCCGGTCGGCATAGAGCGCCGCGTCGCCATAATAAGCCAGATCGCGCTGATCCAGCGGGGTATAGCCATAGAGGCCCGACAGCAGCACCGCGCCGCAAATGTCCGCGTCCCCCATCAGCTTCAGATAGCCCGCGACATGCACCGCCCCGGCGGATGTTCCCGCCAGCACGATCCGGTCCGGATCGCCGCCATGCTGCGCAGCATTGGCTTTCAGCCAGGCTACCACTGCCGCAACATCCTGTGCGCCTGCGGGCCACATATGGTCGGGGGCTAGGCGGTAGTTGATGACCACGCCGGCAAACCCCGCCTGCGCCGCCATCCGCCCGACATTGGCGTTGGGCCAGGCATCGGCTCCGCCCTTATTGCCTTTCAGGAACCCTCCACCGTGAACAAAGACCAATACCGGCGCGGGGCCGATGATGTCCACCGGCGCGTAGATATCCAGCCGGTGCCGCTCGTGCGGACCATAGGCGATGTCGCCCTGCGTGACCGGAACAGCCGCCTGAAGGGCGGACTGTTCAGCGTCGAACAGCGCGCGGCATTGCACCAAGACTTCAGGGCCAAGGCCTGTCCGCATGGCTGCTATTGCATGTCTGATGTCGCTCATACGCTCTATCCTAGCCGCACCGGTTCAAACGAACAGGGCATGCCGACGTCCAATGCGTCGCCATGCCCCCCTTTGCATCAGAACTTTGCGTCGAGTTGCAGGCCAACCTGACGGAAGGACTGCGGTCCGTAGATCACGCCGAGGCCCGAACCGAAATTGCTTTGCAGCAGAGAAGGTTCGTTGACGTTGAACAGATTGCGCACGAACAGGCCCGCCGAATAGCGTTCATCTTCGCTACGCACGCCCACACGTCCGCCGACCGTCCAGTGCGGGCGGAAGGTTTCTTCGGTGCGCGACGTATTCTGGTAGCGGATGCGTGATTTCCAGATCGTGTCCGCTGCCAGGAAGCCGTTAAGGCCGGACGTCAGTGGCTGCTCATATTCGCCCGACAGGGTGAATTTGTAGCGCGGCGAATAGGCAAGCTGCTTGCCGCCGATATTCGAGCCATCATTACCGATGAAACCGCCCGGATAGGTCGCCTTGGTATAAATGAAGCCGGTGTTCAACGACAGACGGTCCGAAATGCGACCGAACAGATTGATTTCCGCACCCCGCGTCTTGACCCCGTCAATGTTGGTTTGTGCGCAAACCAGCTGAGCCGTGATGGGATTGACGATACATTCCTGCGCCTGGAAGTTCTTGATCTTGCTGTAGAACAGGCTGAAGTCCAGCACCGCGCCGCCAAACAGGGTCGCCTTTACGCCGCCTTCATAGGACATCGGCACTTCGGGCTGCACGACGTAGGGCAGCAACGGCGCGGTCGGCACCGCGATCTGACCGCCCTTGAATCCGCGCGACGCGGTTGCATAAGCCATCAACGACGGGGCGACGTCATATTGCAGGCCTGTGCGCCACGATACGCGATCGACATTCAGGATTTGGAAGCTCTTGGCCCCGTTGCCCGCATCGGTGCGATCCAGCGACAGGCGACCGCCCGTATAGCGACCGCCCAAGATCACCCGCAGGCTGTCCGTCGCGTGCAACGTCCCCTGGCCGAACACAGCCAGCGATTCATCGGTGATTTCGTTGAGCGCGCCAGGCGAATCCACCGGACGGATCACGACACCATTGGGCAAACGGACCGAAATGGTGAAGCGCTCAGGCTGCTGCACCGTCTTCTGGTTCGAATAAAAAGCGCCCACGGTATATTCAAACATCGAATTACTGGGGGATGACGCGCGGAATTCCTGCGTAAACAAGCGGATATTGCTTGCCGTAGGCCCGCTGCGCAGTGTCGATGCCAAGGGGTCGGCACGGTAGATGCTGCCCCCAGTGGCTGTGCTGGTCTCCGACTTGCGATACGCGGTAATGGACGTCAGTGTCAGCGGTCCAGCATCATATTCCAGCTGCGCGGATCCACCCCAGCTCTCGTTCCGGCTGCGAAGTCCATTGCCGATGCAGAAATCCTGATTCCCCTCGCCAGGCGTAATCCCGCAGCTATTGAGCAATGCAGTGTTGGCCGGGGTGTTCGACAGGAAGGTGAAGAAGTCGCCGCCATTTTCGGCAGAACCCTTCGACCAGTCACCCAGCAGGTTGAAAGTCAAATCATCGGTGACGTTCCACAGATAGCGGCCACGCACGGCGTAGCGGTTAACGTCGTTCCAGTCGCCCGTTGTCGCATTGCGGTTCACGCCCTGACGCAAGTTGGCCATACCCGACACGCGCAGCGCGCTGGTGGTGCTGACCGGCACGTTGATGACGCCGGCCGAGGTGGTCAGGCCAAACAACGTGCCTTGCGGCCCCTTCAACACTTCGATGCGCGACACATCGAACAGATCGGAGATGTTGGCGTTGCCCTGGCTCACCTGATCGACCACGACGCCGACCGACGCGACCGCACCGGGTGAAAAGCTTTGCGTGCCGATGCCACGAATGGAACCGCCACCGCCAGTATTCTGGGCCGGAGCAGACTGAATTTCCAATGCGGGGGCAATACGGTTCAGGTCGTTGAGGTTGTTGACCTGCTGCCGTTCCAACTGCGCCTGGCTGGCGACGGTGATGGAAATGGGCACTTCCGTTACCTTTTCCTGCCGCCGCTGAGCGGTGACGATGATGTCGGAATTGGCATCTTCTGCCGCCGCCTGCGGCGCGGCATCCTGCGCTATGGCCGGCGCGGTCAGCGCGATGGCGCTCGCGCTGGCGAGTGCCGCGATGGTGATGTTGAACTTACGCATGGTAACTCCTCCCCTTCTTATCATTGGGTCGTTTATTGGTTGATTATGCTTCGTCGATGATCCGGTTCGTCAGCGTGCCGATGGTGCCGATCGACACTTCCACCTTGTCGCCGGCGTTCATGTACAATGGCGGGGTGCGCTTATCGCCGACGCCTCCGGGCGTGCCGGTGGCGATTACATCGCCGGGGGCGAGCGGCGTGAAAGCGCTGATATATTCGATAACCGTGGGAATATCCCAGATCATGTCGGCAATCGCCTGATCCTGCACCAGTTCGCCATTGAGCCGCGTCTGCACGCGGAGCGCGCCCAGGTCGTCAATCTCATCCGCCGTCACCAGCGCAGGACCAAATCCTCCGGTACCGGGGAAGGTCTTGCCCGGCGTGAACTGGATATTGTGGCGCTGCCAATCGCGCGCGGAACCGTCGTTGAATGCGCTGTAGCCCGCAACGTAGGCCATGGCGTCGGCAGCGGTGATCTTGTGGCAAGGCTTGCCGATCACGACGGCGAGTTCGCCTTCATAATCGAAACGCTCGGTCACGGTCGGCTTCACCATCGGCTGGCCGTCAGCAACCAGACTGTCGGCATAGCGCACGAAGATGGCGGGATGGGCCTTCTGCTCGCGACCGGTTTCCTTGACATGCTCGGCATAGTTGAGGCCGACGCACAATATCTTCGCAGGATCGGGAATGACCGGCAGAGGCACGACATCGGCAACGGCGAAGGTCGCGCCATCGGCCAGCGTCGCAAGGCTGCCATCGGTCAGTGCGGCCTTCAGGCTCGGCACGGCCTCGCCTGCCAGTTCGACGATGGTTTCGCCGTCGATGCGGCCGAAGCTGGCGGTGCCGTCGGGACGGCGGAAGCTGACATAACGCATTAGATATTTTCCTCAGTCAGAACGTCCAGCGACTGCGGTTCCCAGTCGCGGCGATGGCGGAACTTCTCCTCGGCGGCGCGCAGGCCGTCGAAATCCTTGGTCGAAATGCCCCACTGGTCGATCCGCCTGGCAGGCCAGGTCCAGTCTTCGGGCGCGCCCACCGGATAATCGTCGGGCACCTTGTTCACGGCCGTCGAAAATTCGATCACCGGACCGAAGGGGGCGATGAAATAGGCAAACACATTTGCCCCCGGACCATGGCGACCCGGCCCCCATGCCGGGGCCATATCCTGATCGCGCAGGCGGCCGATGCCGCGCATCACCGCGTCCAGATCTTCCATCTCGAACGCGATATGGTTGAGGCTCGAAATACCCGCACGGGCGAAGGCTGTCGAATGATGCGAGTCATTGCAGCGCACGAACACCATACCCTTTGTCCGGTCCGACACGCGGAAGCCCAGCGCATCCTCGACCAGATGGCCGGTCCTTTCCGCGTCGATGCTGTTGAACACCACATGCGTCAGCTTGACCGGCAGGTCAGCGCCTTCGATCGGCGCGACTTCCTGCGCATCGACCAGAAAGCGCAGCAATTCGCCCTCGGCCAGTTCGACGATGATGCCATAACCGCCGCCCGGATCGTGCGAGACGACGGACGCTGCGTTCAGACCCGCAGCGCTGACCGACGCCTTGAGTTGCTCCAGCCGGTCGGCGGTGCAGACGAAGGTGGTCGAGCGAACATAGCAGTCCACCGATTCCGCCAGCGCGATCAGATAGGGGAAACTGCCTGATCCGCGCAGATAATGCGTGGCCCCTTCGACTGACGCTGGAGCCATGCCCCAGATGTCGGTCAGGAACGTCGCCGCCTCTGCCGCGCCGGGCAGCGACAATTCGATGCTGCGCAACTTCATTTGGCGTCTCCATGGGTCAGACCGGCTGCCAATATGCCCGCAATGGCGCAGGCTTCGTCGCAATCGCCGGTGTCGCCGCTGATCCCGACGGCGCCAATCACCGCGCCTTCCAACTCACGGATCAGGACGCCGCCGGGTGACAGAGCCAGTTGACCGCCGGTAACGGCCACCACGCTCTGAAAGAAAGCCGGGTTATTCGCAGCGCGCCCGGCAATGACGCGCGTGTCAGCGCCCATGCCTAACGCGCCCGTCGCCTTGGCCCTGGCAATGTCGAAGCGGAACAGGCTCGCGCCATCCTGCCGCGCGAAGGCGACCGGGTGCGCGCCCGCATCCAGCACGACGACGGCCAGCGCAGGCGCATTGTCACCGCGCGATTGCGCAAGGGCGGTGTCGATAATCGTCTGTGCCTGAGCAAGGGTAAGGGTCATGCTGCAATCTCCTGAGAAACGGCTCCGGCGATCAGCGCGTCGCGCAGCGCGATCAGGTCCGCGGGTTCACCCGTGCCGAAAACATAATGGTCGGGACGCAGCAGCAGCGCATCGGCCCCGCGCGCATCGAGCCAGGCAGCGATCGCACCGCCATCGTCCAGCGTATCGAGCGCCACAACAGTCACATCTTCAGGTGCTGCCTCGGCGTGCCGCGCGAACAGCCGCCAGCCTCCGCCCGTAACATCGTCCAGCAACAGGTTACCCACACGCGGCTGAATGAAACGTTCGCCCGATCCTGCCGTGTCTAGCGCCAAGATGCCGGTCGAAATGGGGGGTATCAGGTCGGCGGCGGTGCCTTGCTGCGTCACTTTGGCCGCTTCGCGCATCTCCGCGTCACGGGCGGCGGCGGCCTGTGGGTCCAGCACGCAGATATAACGCCCGGCACCGACGGCGGCGGAGATCACCGCGCGTACATGCGGGTCGCGTTCGGGCTGATAGGTGTCGAGCAGCGCATCGGGCGCATCGCCCTTCACCACCGCCGCCAGCTTCCACGCCAGATTAGCCACGTCACGCAGGCCATGACACATGCCCTGCCCAAAAAAGGGCGGCGTCTGGTGCGCGGCATCACCCGCCAGAAAGACGCCGCCCTGCCGCCACCGCTCGGCGATCAGGCCATGAAAGCGATAGGTCGCCGCGCGCACGATCCGGTGCGGCACCCCGGAGAGGTAGGGTGCCACAAGGGCAGCGACATTATGCGGTTCCATCATCGCCTGGTCATTTTCGCCGGGCAGCAGCATGAATTCCCAGCGGCGATGATTGCCGCGCCCCGGCACGATGGTCGCCGGCCGCTTGGGGTCGCACATCATCACTGACAGCTTTTGCAGATCGGCCGCTTCGGGCACGCCCCACAGGTCGGGGAAGCGGACCGGGCCGTCGACTTCGGCGTCCACTACCAGCCAGGGCTCTTCGAAATCCAGATCGTCGAGGCGAACATCCAGAGCCTTGCGCACCGCGCTGCGCGATCCATCGCAGGCGATGACATAGCGCGCCTTTGCTGTATCGCCACCCGACAGTTGCAGCGTCACGCCATCAGCGTCCTGCTCGAGTCCCTCGAACCCTACGCCTAGCCGCAGTTCGACCGTGGCGTGGGCCGCCAGCGCATCACGCAGATGCTGCTCCAGTTCGGGCTGGTAGAAGAAATAGTCGTTGGACCAGCTGAACGGCCGCGCCCGGCCGACCGTGCCCATATATTTGATGACGCCATGGTCTGCGCCAACGTGGAGATGCCCTTCGGTATCGCACATGTCGCCTGCCACAGCGTCTATCACGCCCGCCGACTGAAACAGGCGCATCATCTCATGGTCCAGATGCACCGCACGGGGCAGCGGATAGGGGTTGGCTTCCTTCTCGATCACCAGGACCGACAGGCCGCTCTTGCCCAGTAAATTGGCCGCAAAGGCCCCTACCGGCCCGCAGCCGATAATCGCAACATCAAACATGATTGTCTTTCTTGTAGCGGTATCAGGCCGTTACCGGCTTGGTCGCGGGCGCTTTGTGCATTTTACCGCCCTGCATGATCATTTTGATACGGCTGGCATCCTGCACGATCGCCACATCCTGCGTCGGATCGCCATCGATCAGCAGCAGGTCGGCGAGATAGCCGGCCTTCACTTGCCCAACATCCAGTCCCATCAACTGACCGCCCAGCATCGTCGCGGCGCTCAGCGCCTCGGCCGGGGTGAAGCCGAAGCGGGTCACGAAATGCTCCAGATCGCGGGCGTTGCGGCCATTGGGGTTGAACGGAAAACCATAATCACCGCCGATCAGCACGCGCACACCACGCCGCTTAAGTTCGGGCACCAGCCTGGCTTCCAGTTCCAACCGCTCAGCCGCACTCGCCTTCATCGACGCCATATTGATGTGCGGCGGCGGGGTCGCTTCCAGCGCGGCGACGGAAACACCGGGACCGGGCGCGTAGAAAATCTGGTCCTTGTGCGCGACCATCGCGTCGATCGCCGCGTCGTCGGCAAAAGAGCAATGATAGAGGATGCGCGCACCTGCTTCGAGCGCAAGTTGGATGGCGCGGGGTGAATAAGCATGGGTGGCAATCCACAGGCCTGCGTCTCTCGCGGCGTCGCCCGCTGCCTTCATTTCTTCGTCGGTGTAGAGGATGTCCCCCGACGAACCGGGTTTCAACGCATCTTCACCCGAAATTACCAGCTTAAGCGACTGGACACCCTGGTCCGCGCAATAGGCGACGAAATCCCGCATCGACTGCGCACCACGGCCATTGAATACATCGCCAGTCTCGACACCCTCTTCGCCTTCCGGACTGCGTTCCAGCGTGGAGGGGACAAGGCGCGGGCCGGGCGTTTCGCCCGCCGCGATGGCGCGGGCCAGTTCCGGTTCGATATTATCGCCCAGCGCGCCGGCCGAATAGGCGCTCGTGAACCCATGGTCCAGCAATACACGCGCGTTGCGCCATGCCGCAACCTTCAACTCGTCGGCGGGCAGGATGAACTGGTGATAGATTTTCTCGACCGAGCTGCCCCAGGTCAAATGCGTGTGGGAATCCACCATACCCGGCATCAGCGTGCCGCCTTGCCCGTCGATCACCTGATCTTCTGGCGTGGCGGCGATCATCGCTTCATCACGCAACACGGCGGCGATGCGATCCTGCTCGATCAGGACGGCTCCGGCAAATGGCGCGGTGCCTTGCCCGTCAAATATGCGAACATTGCGAATAAACCGTCGCATGCCGTCTCTCCTGCATTCCAATCTTGTTGCGCTCTCTATGGGCAACTTTGATCAGGAACAAAAATAATGATTTTTTCCTACATCATAGGCTGGAGCTATGGATCAGCGTTTCCAACATCTCGGCCGCCAGGCGTGAAAGTCTGCCAGCCGCCAATCGGCGCACGCCGATACTGCGAGAAAATTCCGCTTCCTCAATCGTGATCGCGCGCAGCACGCCGATCGACAGTTCCGCCGAGGCGACCTGCATCGGCAATATTGTGACGCGCTGGCTGCCACGGACGATCGCCTTGGTCGTAAGCAGGGAGTCGCACCGGATAATGTCCTGCGGCACTGGAATGTCAGCCGCCATGAACAGCGCATCGATCTGACGTCGGAAAGCGCCGCGCGCTTCGGGCAGAACCCAGCGCGTTGCCATCATTGTCTTGAGCGATATCCTGGCCGGAAGATGATCGTTCTGCCGCCCGACGATAAGGGCAAAGGGATCGCGCGAAAATGTGCGTTCCTCTATACCCTCTGGTGGCTGCTCGATGCCGGTGGTGACAAAGGCGAGTTCGATCTCGCCCCGGTGCAGCATTGCCGCCAGATCATGATCCGGCCGTTCCACTACATGCAGGGTAAATCGACCGATCCGCGCCTCCAACGATCGCACTGCATCGGGCAGCAGACTGACCAGCGCGCCAGGCGTGCCGCCGACGCGCAACGGCCCCAACACACCCGTGCTCGCCAGCT
Organism: Sphingobium sp. D43FB; assembly: GCF_002312805.1. Taxonomy (GTDB): domain Bacteria; phylum Pseudomonadota; class Alphaproteobacteria; order Sphingomonadales; family Sphingomonadaceae; genus Sphingobium. The sequence continues at coordinate 153,124 of NZ_NMUA01000012.1, forward strand.
TCACCTCTGCCTCAGCGTCTCGCAATAGGCTGTCGATTGACTCTGCCCGGCGTAGCAACGCCTCCCCCTCCGCCGTCAGCAGAATGCCGCTACGCGACCGCTCGAAGAGCGACACCCCCAGCGCCTGTTCCAGCTGCGCGATCGCGTTGGAAACCGACGGCTGCGAGATATTGAGCGATCGCGCCCCACCGCTGATCGAATTGCTGCGGACAACCGCAAGGAAAGTTCGGATAGCGCGAGGATCAATCATATTTTGAATATGCCTGCAAACATCGCCTCGTCGGCCAGCCTGATTGCGCAGGGTCTGCCGGAGGCATAAGGTTGTGAGTCACGCTGGACATATCGATGTTGTCCGCGGCAACATAATATTTATCTTCGCCTTTGGCAGGCGGGATGTTGCCGATGGGCTCCAGCAGTGAGCGATGGTTGGACAAATCGACCATTCAAGTGTGGCATATTCAACTGCTTTGAAGCTGCGCCAAGGTCCTCGCCGGTAGATTATACCAAGATTCATTGATCAGAACCCGTGTGCCCAGTCTCGGAGACCGATGGACATGATCTTCCACGGCCGATCGACGAGCTGATTCCAGGCGTAGGTGCAGTGATCGACAATCTGTAGCGCGACGATTACGGAGTCCGGTCGGCGTCAATTATGATGGCCGATAGGTGGCCGCGCCGGTTGGTGAATTCTGGCTACCATTTGCTGTTGCGAGGAGCAACCGTCGAGCGACAATTACGACGCTGGGTAATTGTCGCTGGCGCTGGCCGGAAGCGAGGGTTTGAAGCGCATGGGATGGTTGGCATGTAATTGCCGCTGGCGACAATTACCCGTTGCCCCAGCAAGGGTGCTCCCGAGCGCGAAGCCAGCGACAATTATGATGGCCGGTCGGGGGCGCCATTGGGCGGGTCGTAATCGTCGGCGTTGATGCGGGCGACGGCGGAACGCTTGCGGTAGCTTTCGCCGTTCATCTCGATGATGGTCGAGTGGTGCACGAGGCGGTCGATCGCGGCGACAGTCATGGCGGGATCAGGGAAGACGTTGTCCCATGCCGAAAATGGCTGGTTGGCGGTAATGGCGAGCGAGTGGCGTTCGTAGCGGTGGGCGATGAGCTCGAACAAGGCGCTGGTCTCGACCTGGTCCTTGCGGACGTAGGACAGATCGTCGAGCACGATGAGATCGAACTTGTCGAGCTTGTCGAGCATGGCGGGCAGGCTGAGGTCGCGGCGCGCGGACTGGAGCTTCTGGACCATGTCGGTGGTGGAGCAGAACAGGACGCGCCGCCCCGTGTCGATGAGGGCATGGCCAATGGCGGCAACTGCGTGCGTCTTGCCGGTCCCGCTCTGGCCGAACAGCAGCAGGTTGCCGCCGTTCTCGATCCAGTCGTCACCGGCGGCGAGGGACAAGAGGTGCGGTTTGCGGATGCCGGGGGCGGCGTCGAAATCGAAGGTGGCGAAGGTCTTGCCTGCGGGCAAGCCGGACTGGTCGCGATGGCGCTGGATGCGCCGGGAGGAGCGATC
>NZ_NMUA01000129.1 GCF_002312805.1 Sphingobium sp. D43FB
TGTCAGGATTTCCGTGTGCGGGCGGGCATAATGGGTAAAAAGGGAGTCCCACTATGTCTCGACGCAAAGAGCCTGCCATACCGAATGAGCTTCTCGATCAGCTTTTGGCGGGCGGCGCTGCCAGTGCCGCCTTCGAGCAGGGCGGTCTGCTCGATTCGCTGAAGAAGGCGCTGACAGAGCGTGCCCTGAATGCGGAGATGGATCACCACCTCGCTGGCGAAGACGGCGCCGGCAACATGCGCAACGGCTACGGTCGGAAGACGGTAATGACCGACACCGGCAAGTTGGCGATCGACGTACCGCGCGATCGCCAGTCGAGCTTCGACCCGCAGTTGATCGCCAAGTATCAACGCCGCTTTCCCGGCTTCGACGACAAGATCGTGTCGATGTACGCGCGCGGCATGAGCACCCGCGAGATCACCAGGCACCTGCACGATCTTTACGGCATCGACGTCTCACCCGATTTGATCAGCACGGTGACCGACGCCGTGCTCGATGAGGTCGCCACTTGGCAGCAGCGGCCGCTCGATCCGGTTTACCCACTGGTCTTCTTCGACGCGATCCGGGTCAAGATCCGCGACGAGGGCATGGTGCGCAACAAGGCGATCCACATTGCGCTGGGCGTCCGCGCCGACGGCGCAAAGGAGGTGCTCGGCCTGTGGCTCGAGCAGAATGAGGGTGCCAAGTTCTGGCTTCGGGTGATGAACGAGCTTCGCAACCGTGGCGTCGAAGACATCCTGCTGGCCGTCGTTGACGGCCTGAAGGGCTTTCCCGATGCGATCACCGCAGTGTTCCCCGATGCGATCGTCCAGACCTGCATCGTTCACCTGCTGCGCAACTCGATGGACTTCGTCTCCTGGAAGGACCGCAAGAACCTCGCCAGCGCGCTTAAGGAGATTTACCGTGCCACCGACGCGGATGCCGCCGAAAAGGCGCTGACGGCATTTGAGGCTGGCCCTTGGGGGCAGCGCTATCCCGCCATCGGCCAGAGCTGGCGGCGCGCCTGGGGCGAGGTGATCCCGTTTTTTGCGTTCCCCGACGAGGTCCGCCGGATCATCTACACCACGAACGCGATCGAAGCTTTGAACTCGAAGCTCAGGCGGGCTGTCAGGGCCAGGGGACACTTCCCCAGCGACGAGGCCGCCACCAAGCTGCTCTATCTGATCTTGAATCGGTCGGAGAAAGAGTGGAAGATGCCACCACGTGAGTGGACCATGGCGAAGGCGCAATTTGCCGTGATCTTCGGCGAACGTTTCATCAGAGCCATGGCGGCCTGATGATCAACCGCCCGCCCGCACACGGAAATCCTGACACTCCCG
>NZ_NMUA01000130.1 GCF_002312805.1 Sphingobium sp. D43FB
CCAACCAGGATTGGAGCCGTCCCCGCAGGACCTGCAGGTTGGCGATACGCCCAACCAGTCGTTCTTTCGCGTTCATTACCTGTCTCTCCCGCATCGTCCTTTTGACCCGACGTCGCTTCTGCGATCACTTGGCCCCGGCGCCATTGCAAATGCCGGTCGCTGAACAGTTACCAGTTCGCCAATCACCTGTCGGCGAATCAACCAGCCAATGCCAAGCCGCTATCCTACCGCTAAAAATTATTCAGTGCAACGTATTGCACCCAGCGAAACATTCGCCTAGATGCAGTAATGGCTCGGTGTTTCAAGCGGATCCAAGTTGCGTGGCTGTCCCTCAGAATGATGGTGTTGGAGACGGGGTGCGACTGCAATAGAGGTCTCTTTTCCGCTCGAATTATGTGAGACGCTGGCGTTCGGCGGACGCACGTTGGTTGAGACGCAAATCACATTCGGTGCGACGGACGCGAGATATTCGCGGAAGGGCGCGGGATCGCGGACACGGTGTGTTGAGTTGCACCGAGAAGTGACCCGGGAGGGTTATAAGTTTTCACTGAGAATTGACCCATGTTTTCCTCGCCCCTGGCTGACAGTCAGGAGGCATCGGAGTGATCGACATGGACCTACTCAGTGTGATCCGCCGCTGGCATTTTCGGCAAGGCATCCCCATTCGCGAGATCCGGCGGCGGACTGGATTATCGCGCAACACGATCCGCAAATATCTGCGCGATGACGCGGTGGAGCCGACGTTCAAGGTTCCCAAACGGCCGAGCAAGCTTGATCAGTTTGCAGAAAAATTGACGACGTGGCTGCGGGTGGAATCCGGCAAGTCGCGCAAGCAGAAGCGAACAGCCAAGCAGCTACATGCAGATCTGGTTATGCTGGGCTACGAGGGATCCTACGGCCGTGTTGCCGCCTTTGCTCGAGCGTGGAAGACCGAACGCCAATATGAAAAGCAAACCAGTGGGCGCGGCACATTCGTACCGCTGATCTTCCAGCCCGGTGAGGCCTTTCAGTTCGATTGGAGTGAAGATTACGCCCTTCTTAATGGCCGACCTATCAAGCTGCAGGTGGCCCATACCAAGCTTTCCCACAGTCGGGCGTTCATCACGCGAGCCTACCCTCAACGGTCGAACGGTCTGGCTGAGCGAGGATCGCTGTTACTTCTGCCGGATCCAGATAGCTCGGTTCCGACGCCGGAGCGCGCTTGATCGGGATGTGGAGGATTTCGACGCATTGCGCGAT
>NZ_NMUA01000131.1 GCF_002312805.1 Sphingobium sp. D43FB
CATCCGCCTTGCGCATTCAGGCAACCGAAGGTCCGATCCTCATCTTGCAGGACACCACCGAATTCAATTTCAAGCGCGCGGATCCGGATAAGATCGGATTTACGAAAAGCTCGACTGGTCGCAAGTTGAAGGATGGCCGGTTCCAGAAGTTCACGATCTGCGGCCTTCTGATGCATGTCAGCCTTGCGATTACGCCAGATGGACTGCCGTTGGGTCTCACGGCGGCGAAATTCTGGTCACGCTCCAAGTTCAAGGGAACTGCAGAGCTCAAGCGCAGGGTCAATTTGACCCGAATTCCCATCGATCAAAAGGAAAGTATCCGTTGGCTTGATAATTTGCGCCGGTCTACCGAATTGGCTGGAGAGCCGGGGCGATGTGTACATATCGGAGACCGCGAAAGCGACATTTACGAGCTTTATTGCTTGGCTGAAGAGATCGGTACCAAATTCCTCGTGCGCAGCTGCGTCGACCGCCTGGCTCAAGATGGCAAGACGACCATCGCCCAAGTTATGGAAAGGACGCCGTGCAGCGGGACCCACGAGATCCAATTCCGCGATGCGAAAGGCAAGGAGCAGCGGGCAGTACTATCGATACGATATGCAACAATGACGGTCCGGCCTCCAATCGGAAAACAGAAGAAATACATAAACCAAGAGCTTCAGATCATCCATGCCGAAGAACTCAATCCGCCGGAAGATCGCGAACGGATTCACTGGAAGCTTATAACTAATTTGCCTGTCAAAAACCACGCCGATGCCGTGCATAAGCTTGACTGGTACTCCAAGCGCTGGAAGATCGAGACATTCTTCCGGACCCTGAAAACCGGGTGCCGGATCGAAGAACTTCGCCTGACTACGATCAACCGCTTGGCCAATTGTATCGCCTTGTGCTGCGTCGTTGCCTGGCGCGTGTCATGGCTGACGATCTTGGCTCGTGAGGCTCCAGAGGCCACGCCTGCTGCCGTCTTCACCGAAACGGAGCGCAACCTTCTCGATAGCTCGACGCCAAAGTTGAGACGCGCTCCATCCCGCAACCTCGCATTCTATGTCAGAGCCGTCGCAAGGCTCGGAGGCTACCTGGACCGCGCGTCTGACCCACCACCCGGCACGACCGTCATATGGAGAGGAATGACGCGACTCGCCGATCTCGTTGAGGGAGCTCGAATCTCGAGGCACCCAGCAGGCACTTGTGGGTAAGAGCAAGC
>NZ_NMUA01000132.1 GCF_002312805.1 Sphingobium sp. D43FB
CCCGGATTATTCGTGACGTTGTTCGCTTCGGCGGTCCGCGTTTTTCGGTGCCAGCCTGTATGTGATCAGGACGAGGGATTTCGCTGCGTCTATTTCACCGCGGATATTTGATAGGCTTGCGAGTTGGAGGGAGCGGTTCTGGCGTGCGGCCGGGGCGGCTATGTCGGGGCAGGCCTGAAGGCGGCCGCAATGGCCCGGAAGGTGCTGGCCTCGGGACAGGCTGACGCGAAGGCGATGCGGATGCGGGTTGCGGTTTCGATCACGCGGGCGGCGACCTTGAGGAGCCGCAGGCGCAGCGTGGCGAACTCGGCGGCGGCGAGCGCGCTTGTCTTGGGTATCGCCTGCTGGATGCGCCACATCAGCCAATAGGCGGCGGTATGCAGGATCAGCCGCATCTGGTTTGCGTTGGCCGATCGGCATGAAGTTCGATCGCTGCTGAGCTGGCTCTTGTGCCGCTTGATCAGGTTTTCGGCCTGACCACGGGCGCAGTAAAGGCTGTCGTAGATGTGCTCGGCCGAGCCTTCTGCCAGGGAAGTGACGACGTAGCGGATGTCCATGCCCAAGGTGCTGGCTTCGATCCGGGCGACGACGCGGCGCTGACACTTCCAGCTTTTCGCCCCATAGCGGATTTCGGCATAGCTGCGCAGCACCACCCGGTTTTCCTCGGCACGCTGGACGGCACAGGCATCGGCGGCGGCCACGATGTCGGGATTGGCACGCAGGGCGGCGTTGGTGGGAAGGCCGAAGACATAGTCGATGCCATGTGCCTCGCAGAAGGCCATGACCTCGGGCCTGCCATAATGCCCGTCGCCACGGACGGTGATGTGCGTAGCGGGCCAATGCTGGCGGATATGCCGCACGAGGCGCCGGATGTGCCCGGCGGCCTCCGCACCCGAGGGCGTCTTGCCGGTGCGCAGCAGCATGGCGACGGGGCGGCCCGTCGCCGTATCGTACACGTGGATCGGCAGAAAGCATCGCTCGCCATGGTGACCGTTCCAGAACGAAAGTTGCTGGTAGCCGTGCACGACGTCGCAGGTGTCATCGATATCCAGCGTCACCGCTTTGGGCGGTTTGGAATAGCTGGCGCAGTAGATGCCGACCATCGCAATCATCATCCGTGCCAGTTCGCGCGTGGTCGGGGCGTTCTCCCACCGGCTCATCGTCGGCTGGCTCGCCAGACCGACCCCTGCCTCCGGCGACTTA
>NZ_NMUA01000133.1 GCF_002312805.1 Sphingobium sp. D43FB
TGAACGCTAACATGCGGCGTCCAGCGCGACGACCGCGGAGAGAACCCTGGAGCCCAGCGCGCGTGACGAACCGCAAAGAGGTCAGCTGTTGACAGTGGCGATTAGAGAACGCTGTGGGACACGATCGTCTCTGCGGCGACGCCGCTCGATAAGCTTCCCGGAAAGCTCCTTGATTAACGATAATATTCCGCCATCGATTGTTTGTGGACTTTGAGGCGTCATCTGCAGGTCCCCCTGGCAGCGGCTCAAAAGTACAAATCACATCGCCTGTGCTTGGCAACTTGTTGTAAATAAAACGGCGCGTCAACTACAAGAAAGTCGCTTTTGCGAGACCAAAATTCCGCTGCGAGCGAAAATAGTATCGCGCAGGCGACTATCCTTCAGAACGATGGGAAGGCCGTCCTGTCTTGCGGGACATATCCCGGAATGACCGTACGACCTGCGCATCCTCCGTGCCCTGCATGTGCACAAGAGCTGAAAGGAAGAGTTTCCAGACCTGGGGCGAAGGATGAATGGCTGCGGAGTGAACTGCTGTGCTGATGATATCTTCGATAAGCCGCGAAAGCGTCGAGGACGTTCCGACATGTCGAACTTTGCGCCCCACAAGTCGATCCAGCTGAGGATCGAGCAGTTCGGCTATTAGATCGGTCGCCTCGCATCGATGAAGAAGATCGACCGCCACGAACAGGGTCGTGCCATAGGGTAGAAAATCGCCAATCAGGTGACACAAGCGACAGTGGCACTGGAGAAATAGGTGAATGCCCTCAGCGGAGAGCTGAAGCTTGTACGCCCTGGATTGCTGACTCCCCATATTCGCTCTCCTGCCACAAACAGCGATTCTCTCGCGATCAATCCAAATGCCGGTCAAACGTGGCTCCGCAACGTCGATGCTTTCGCCAAAGGAACATAAGGTGAAACCGGAAATATACTTCCGGTTATCGGAAATGGATTTCCGATAACCGGAACTGAACTACCTTAAACCGGAACTGAAATTCCCTGTCTCTTGCGAGAAGCAAGCTTTTCCCGCCACTCAAGCCCCTGTCGAGACGGCAGCCAGTGTAGCGCGACGATTACGGAGTCCGGTCGGCGTCAATTATGATGGCCGATAGGTGGCCGCGCCGGTTGGTGAATTCTGGCTACCATTTGCTGTTGCGAGGAGCAACCGTCGAGCGACAATTACGACG
>NZ_NMUA01000134.1 GCF_002312805.1 Sphingobium sp. D43FB
GGCAGGGCTATCGCATATGACCAAGCATTGAGAGAAGGAATGCATCGTTCCAGCCCGCCCGTTTGATTTTGCCTTTGATTGATCCCTTGTCCGGGTGGGTTCTCAAGATGTTGAGCGCAAGTTTCCTGATCAGCGCGAGGTTTTGCGGGGCATGGTCCTTTCGGCTTCGCGCGGCGTCTTCGTCGAAGGCGACGTCGAGCACCCAGTGCAGCTGGTTTTCGATGGTCCAATGCGCGCGCGCGACTTCGATCAGCCGTTTGGCGGTCAAAGGCCGGGACAGAAGGAACCAGCGTTTGACCGGTGGCTCGTCCCGACCAGCGTTGCGGCGGCACGTTTCCACTTGCCCCACCGCCGCGATGCCGGGGAAGTCGAGGGTTTCGGCGGGCACCACGATCGCGTGTCGGATTTCGGTGCGATCATGGGCCGGGCCTGACCGGATCGTGGCGACATCCGCCTGCTCGCCCCTTGCGATCAGCGCTTTGGCGCTGGCCAGCAGCTTTGGCCGGTTTTCCTTGATCGCCAGGGCATAGTCGGCACCGGTTGCGAGAATGGCCTGCGCCGTGTCGGGCCGACAATGCAGGGCATCGGCGGTGACGATACAGCCGTCCAGACGCAACAGCGTCAGCACTTCCAGAACCCCGGCCACTTCGTTGCGACCGGGTGCCAGCCGCTGGCCAATGACCAGACGCTTCTCGGCTGCCCAGACGTTGACGAGATGCAGCGGCGTCGCCTTGCGCCCGCGTTCATACGCCCCGCGCAAAGCCTTGCCATCAATCGCCACCACGCCTTCGAGGGCACCTGCGAATGCCGCCGTAAAGCGTGCAAACGCCGCCTCGAACGGCTCGGGATCGAGCAACCGGAAGACCCGGCTGAACGTGTCGTGGCTCGGTGGACCATGCTCCAGATCCACCACCTGACGCAGCAGGCCCAGCTTGGCACGGGCAAACTCCGCCATATCCGTACAATCTTCGGCACCGCACAGAACCGCCGCAAGCGCAACGAAGATCAGTTCGAGAAGATTGTGCCGCGCATTGCCCGCGCGCGGATCATCAACTTCCCCAAAATATGCGGAAAAATCATCCATCGGTCGCCTCCAACTATGGAGACCACCCAAGAATCCCATTCGATCAATCGTTCAAGCCCATATGCGATTCCCCTGCCCT
>NZ_NMUA01000135.1 GCF_002312805.1 Sphingobium sp. D43FB
GCTTTCCAGCTCATCGTGACCGCCTGATTCCTTCATGCAGCGCGGGCCAAGTTTGGCGGCACTGCATTTTTCCGGTAGTTTTCGCCGGTCACCATCATCTTCCAGGCGACACGAGCAATCTTGTTCGCCAGCGCTACCGCGACGAGCTTGGGCGGTTTACGCTTGAGCATCTCGATTAGCCATTGCGAACCATGCTTGCCGGAACCCGATCTGACATATCGTAGGAGCGCAGTGGCGCCCACCACCAGGGTGCTTCGTAACGTTTCGTCGCCTGCCCGAGTGATGATGCCTTGTCGGGCTTTTCCGGCAGTTGAGTGGTCCTTTGGTGTCAGGCCCATCCAAGCTGCGAATTGTCGCCCGGATTTAAAAAGTTCGGGCGCGGGTGTTTTCATTATTAACAACGATGCGCCGATCGGTCCAACACCCGGAATTTGCGCCAAGCGGCGGCTGCACTCATTAGCACGGTGCCATTCGATGAGTTTGGCGTCGACGGCCCTGAGCTCTTTCTCCAGTTGTTCATATTCCCTTGCATGAAAGGCGAAAAGCTCGCGGCCGAGGAGAGGTATAGACTCATCGGCCGAAATACGTTCAAGAAGCGGCTCGATCCTACAAGTGCCCTTTGCTGCAGTCAGGCCGAATTCGGCGGCATAGCTACGGATCGCATTGGCAAGTCGAGTTTTGTTGCGGACGAGACGTTCACGCATTCCAACGAGCATTAGGGCGGCTTGCTGTTCTCTCGATTTTACAGGCACAAAGCGCATCGTCGGACGGCTCATGGCCTCACAAAGCGCCTCGGCATCGGCGGCATCATTCTTTCCCCGCTTGACATATGGCTTAGCCAGTTGGGGCGCGATCAGTTTCACCTCATGCCCAAATGAACTAAGCAGCCGGGCCCAATGATGAGAGCTGCCACACGCTTCGATTGCGATCGTTGTTGACGGCAACTTTTCAAAAAAGTTGATCATCTCGATACGACGAAGCTTTTTCCGCAGCACCGGCTGCTCGGTGGCATTTACGCCGTGTAGTTGAAAGAAATGCTTCGACGTATCCATGCCAATGCGAATAATCTGGTCCATAGCGGGTCTCCATCGTTGATGTCTAACGGCATAACCTGGCATTATTTGATGCCGTATGGAGGCCGTCCACACCAACAG
>NZ_NMUA01000136.1 GCF_002312805.1 Sphingobium sp. D43FB
CGAGAGCATGAAGGCGGAATCGCTAGTAATCGCGGATCAGCATGCCGCGGTGAATACGTTCCCAGGCCTTGTACACACCGCCCGTCACACCATGGGATTTGGATTCACCCGAAGGCACTGCGCTAACCCGCAAGGGAGGCAGGTGACCACGGTGGGTTTAGAGACTGGGGTGAAGTCGTAACAAGGTAGCCGTAGGGGAACCTGCGGCTGGATCACCTCCTTTCTAAGGATCGTGACGAAAGCGCCAACGCTAGACGTTGGAAGAGCTTCGTCATTTCCAAAGAACATTGCCGCCGTCCTCATGTCCCTTCATCCTGGAAAATACGTTTCTAGCGAGACGTATCTGCCTGAGCAGGCTCACGCCGCCCGCGGCCGTTTACGGTCTGCTTGTGGTAGCGATGGGCCGGTAGCTCAGGTGGTTAGAGCGCACGCCTGATAAGCGTGAGGTCGGAGGTTCAACTCCTCCCCGGCCCACCATTTGATGTGGGGCCTTAGCTCAGCTGGGAGAGCGGTTGCTTTGCAAGCATCAGGTCATCGGTTCGATCCCGATAGGCTCCACCATCCCCTCGAGATTTCCAGAGATGAAGACAGCAGTTTGCCGGACACGTCCGGCAATATGAGGCGCAAGCGCCTCTCTTTGACATTGTGAATGGGTTTTTTAATCGATGCCGTGGCGACATGGGATTGGTTTTTATGCGTTTGGCCGCAAGGCTGGATGGATGAGGATCGATCAACAAGTCGTACACTGAAATGATTATCTGGCTGAGTTTAATAACCATACCGTATCGAACGACATTCAAGCACTTGATCATCTTCCAGTGCTGTCGTTGGTGGTGTGGACTCTCAAGCGTGAGGTAAGGGCATCTGGTGAATGCCTTGGCATGTACAGGCGATGAAGGACGTGGCACGCTGCGATAAGCGTGGGGGAGCTGTGAGCAAGCTTTGATCCCGCGATTTCCGAATGGGACAACCCACCTTCACCATTTAAGACTGGTCCAGCGCGGATTCCTTTAGGGGAGTTTGGGCTGGCCCCGTGTTAAATGGGAGAGGTATCACTAAGCTGAATAAAATAGGCTTTGGTGAGGCGAACCCGGAGAACTGAAACATCTCAGTACCCGGAGGAAAAGACATCAACCGAGATTCCGTTAGTA
>NZ_NMUA01000137.1 GCF_002312805.1 Sphingobium sp. D43FB
TACCCTCAACGGTCGAACGGTCTGGCTGAGCGAGGATCGCTGTTACTTCTGCCGGATCCAGATAGCTCGGTTCCGACGCCGGAGCGCGCTTGATCGGGATGTGGAGGATTTCGACGCATTGCGCGATCGACGCGGGATCCTTGGTGGCCACGAAGTGGAAGAAGCTACGGATCGCTGCAAGCCGGCAGTTGCGCGTGCCGATCGTACTACTGCGTTCATGTTCGGCATGGCTGAGGAACGCGATGACCTCGCTGGCTGTCAGATCGGCCAGTGTGATCACCGCCACCTTCTTTCCAGCGCGCTGCGCGACGAACCGCAGGTACAGCCGCCAGGTGTCGCGGTAGGACCGGACTGTGTGGATGGACGCGTTGCGCTGTTCGACCAGCCATTCGTAGAAGAATGCGCGTAGCAGGTTCGGGAACGGGTCGACCTTGCTCATGGCTGCGCCTCCCGTCCCAGGCTGAGGCATTGTGCGCCGACCGCCCGGAACCGCTCGTTGGCCTGGTGCAGCAACTCCTGCGTGACCGTGATGTAGACCAGCGTGGAGTTGATATCCCGATGGCCGAGGTAGGTCGCAAGGAACGGCAAGTGATCCTGTGGATTGATGCCCGTTCGGTACCATTCGAGCATCCTGTTCACGACCATCGAGTGACGCAGGTCATGAACGCGTGGACCTGCTTTTCCTCGCAATGGTTTCAACCCCGCACGGCGTATGACGTCGGAGAGCAACCATGTGGTCATTTCCGGCGTGTAATGGCCATCGCCTCGCTCGTGCCAGAAGAGGCCGGAACGCGCGTCTTGCGATCCACCGGCACGCTGCCGCGCATCGATGTATGCCCTAAGCTCGACTATAACGCTGCCCGGCAGCGGCAAAATGCGGGTCTTGAAGAACTTGGTCTGCCTGATGGTTATAGTACCAACCGGCAGATCCACGTCACCAAGATCGAGACGGGCAAGTTCACCGCGCCGCAAGCCCGCGCAATAGGCGAGGAGCAGCATGGTGTACATGCTGAGCGGCCGAAGCGGCACTCGTGGAGACGGATAAGTGCGGGCAACCTCGAGCATCCGTCGCACGTCGGCAGGCGAGTAGATATGGGGCTTTCGCCATTGCTTGGCGGCCTCCTTCCTTGGGGTCGGGTCGGGTC
>NZ_NMUA01000138.1 GCF_002312805.1 Sphingobium sp. D43FB
GACCTTACGGGCGCGGCCTATGGCGATAAGGATCCCGAGCGCCTCGCGCAGCGCAACGGCTATCGGGATCGGGACTGGGAGACGCGGGCAGGCACGGTCGAGCTGCGGATCCCCAAGCTGCGCAAGGGAACATATTTTCCAGGGTTTCTGGAGCCCCGCCGTATGGCAGAGAAGGCACTGACGGCCGTCATCCAGGAAGCTTATATCCAGGGGATCTCGACCCGCTCTGTGGACGATCTGGTCAAAGCCATGGGCATGAGTGGGATCTCAAAGAGCCAGGTCAGCCGACTGTGCGTGGAGATCGACGAGCGGGTGAAGGCCTTTCTCGATCGTCCGATCGAAGGCGACTGGCCCTATCTCTGGATGGACGCGACTTACATCAAAGTGCGGCGAGCCGGTCGCATTGTCTCTGTCGCGGTCATCATTGCCGTTGGCGTTAACAGCGATGGCCGGCGCGAAGTGCTCGGCATGGCGATCGGTCATTCCGAAGCTGAGGTCTTCTGGACCGACTTTCTACGCAGCCTTGCCCGTCGCGGTCTGCGCGGCGTGAAGCTGGTGATCTCCGATTCCCATGAAGGCATAAAAGCTTCCGTCGCCAAAGTGTTCAGCGCCACCTGGCAGCGATGCCGGGTTCATTTTATGCGCAATGCGCTGGCCCATGCCGGCAAGAGCGGACGCCGGGTCGTGTCGGCATTCATCGCCACCGCTTTCGCCCAGGAAACTCCAGAGGCCGCAAAGGCCCAATGGCGCAGCGTCGCCGATCAATTGCGCCCTACCGTGCCAAAACTCGCTGCCCTGATGGACAGCGCCGAGGAGGATGTGCTGGCCTACATGACCTTCCCAGCCCAACACCGCACGAAGTTGCACAGCAACAATCCGATCGAGCGGCTCAATGGCGAGATCAAGCGGCGTACTGATGTTGTCGGCATCTTCCCCAACGAAGAGGCGATTACCCGTCTCGTCGGCGCTATCCTTCTGGAACAGAACGACGAATGGGCCGTCCAACGCTGCCGCTACATGACACTTGAGAGCGTCTCAGGTTTAAGCGATAATCCCATCATCACGTTGCCTGCCATGGCAGCATGATCAATCCGGCTTAGCCGGAGGTCGCTGTGGCTATCCCAGCGAACCTACACCAC
>NZ_NMUA01000013.1 GCF_002312805.1 Sphingobium sp. D43FB
AACTGCCGCCGCGAACCTAAGCCTCTGCAAGCTCAACCAAACCCAAAAATGTAGTGGTAACACTCGCGCCGGTGCGTGCATGTCATTGAACAAAAATGCCTTTTCCAAAAGCACTGTTCAAGTTGGGTCAAAGCTTCCACGCGGCTGAAAAAATATCAGCTCGCCGACATTGCTACTCAGGTATGGGTGATGCGCAGCTGCGGTCTCACCATTTCACGGGCAACCATTCGTCACCTCGCTAGGCCGCTGAATTGGAAGCGACCCGATTATAACGCGGTATGCTTTACTGACGCCGACGTGACTCGACGAATAGAGAGCCATCTCGCCAGCCGCGAGGAAATCGCAGCAAGCGCTCGCGCAGTAATACGCGGCGCGGAGGTGCTGCGTGAAATGGGATCTCACTGCACACGCCCGTTCGCCTGCGAATTTCTGCGCCATTGTGGAAGTGCGTGCCAGGTGCCAACTCAATTTTGAAATTTTGGGCTGACCGCTTAGGGTCGTGAACTCCGCTGGCACGAAGGTAAGGTGATGGTGCCGACCTCGGCGTGCTGCGCTTCAATGCCGTTGCCGCCCTTCCTACAGCGCCTGGCCGATGCGTTTTCATCAGGAGCACGACTTCGAAGAGATTATACAGTGTGATGGGCTGCGTCAGAAAAAAAAGGCTACACACATGTGACCGGTAAAGATATTCTCGTGCCCTTATCAAATCAGTTACCCCGCTTTACTAATTCGTGGCACCACTGGATTAAAGTGGTCGAGGCACAAATTTTGACGGGGGTGTATGCTAGAATATCTGCCTATCCAGGCCCACTATCACGCCCATCGCTTAACGGTTGCCGGTACAGCGGAAGATGCCTTTACCCGATCGTTGACATCTGCCCGTGTGGAGATGAACCCGCACCAGGTGGACGCCGCACTGTTCGCGTTGAAAGCTCCCTATGCGAAAGGGGTATTGCTCGCCGATGAGGTGGGCCTTGGGAAAACGATCGAAGCTGGACTGGTCATTTCTCAAAAATGGGCGGAGCAGAAAAAGCGTATTTTGCTTATCGTGCCCGCATCGCTTCGTAAGCAATGGCAACAAGAGTTGTTCGACAAATTTTCGCTACGGAGCCAGATACTCGAAGCCCGCACTTACAGCGAGCTGAAGAAGGGGGGGCAGGTCCGCCCGTTTGAGATTGGCGGCGGAATCCTTATCGCGTCCTATGAGTTCGCCGCCCGCAAGGCTGACGAAATTCATGCGGTCCGTTGGGACTTGGTGGTTTTTGACGAAGCCCACCGTCTCCGCAATGTCCATCGGAAAAACACCGCGAAGGGGGCAAAGGCGCTTAAGCAAGCAGTCGATGGCGCGTTCAAAATCTTGTTGACCGCCACCCCCCTACAGAACTCTCTAATGGAACTATACGGCATTGTGTCGATGATAGACGACATGCATTTCGGCGGCGAAAATGCCTTCCGCACACAATATGCCGGAGCCTCTACTCCGGCATCGCAGGAGATGTTGCGCGAACGCCTGAACTCGATTTGCCATAGGACTTTGCGGCGTCAAGTGCAGGAGGCTGGCCATATCAACTTCCGCCAGCGCCACGCCGTCACATTTAAATTTGACCCCTACGACCAGGAAACATCGCTTTACGAGATGCTTTCGGCCTACCTGCAAGATACCGGCACAATCGCCTATGGTGGACGGACGAATGCACTCGTGGTCCTTCAAGCTCGTAAAAGCTTGGGGTCATCGACCCGCGCGGTTGCCAGCTACCTCGATACGCTACTGCAACGGCTCCTCACCAAGCAGCGCGCAGCGCCCGATATGACAGACGATTTCGAAGACAACTTTGACGAGGAACGCGACGCGTTTGAAGATGACAGCGCGGACGGCGGCGAGGAGCCAATTGATCCGGTCAAGCTGGCGGCAGAGATAGCTTTGGTTGAAGGGATGCGCGATCTTGCCCGGTCAATCGGCATCAATGCCAAGGGCGAGAAACTAGTCCACAATCTCCCCGGCGTGCTGGACGAGATCAGGGCTAAGGGCGGTAAGCGTAAGGCGGTAATTTTCACCGAAAGCGTGAGAACGCAGAAATATCTGAATCAACTGCTCACCGACCACGGGTACGGGGGCGAGATCGTCCTCATGAACGGCTCGAACAACGACGATGAGAGTCGCGCCGTATATGCGGAATGGAAGGCGCGCCACGCCGGAACCGACCGTATTTCAGGTTCGAAAACAGCCGACATGAAGGCAGCTATTGTCGAAGCCTTCAAAAGCGACGAGAAAACGATCCTAATCGCCACCGAAAGCGGCGCTGAGGGCATCAACCTTCAATTCTGTTCACTTCTCATCAACTATGACCTGCCGTGGAATCCCCAGCGCGTCGAACAGCGGATTGGCCGATGCCATCGTTATGGGCAGTTGGTCGATGTCACCGTCGTAAACATGCTCAACATGAAGAACCGGGCGGAAGCTCGCATCCACGAACTACTGGAAAAAAAGCTACACCTGTTCGACGGCGTATTCGGGTCGAGCGATGAGGTGCTGGGTATCCTCACCGATGGCATCGACTTTGAAAAGGAAGTGCTACGGATCATGCAGAAGGTCCGTTCCGATGAGCAGGCAGATCGCGAGTTTGATGAACTGACCGCTCGGATTCAGGATAGCATCACTGCCGACCTTGAAGCTGCCCGCGCGAAGGTGCTGGAGAATATGGATGGCGATGTTGTCGCCAAG
The DNA here is from genome assembly GCF_002312805.1 of Sphingobium sp. D43FB. Lineage (GTDB taxonomy): Bacteria > Pseudomonadota > Alphaproteobacteria > Sphingomonadales > Sphingomonadaceae > Sphingobium. The sequence goes on from NZ_NMUA01000013.1 coordinate 2,723, forward strand.
CTCCATCGTCGCAACGAGGCTCTGGCGATCATCGTGCCGGACTTCAAGCAACGCCTGCTGATGCTGGCAAAAGCCGAATTGCCCGACGCCGTGTTCCCGCGTCCTGACAGCGAGGATTTCGCGTGGGACGGAAAACAGTGGACCACAAAATGGCCGCTGGCGGACGAAAACGATTGGCAATTTTTTCGCGCTAATGAGGGTCTTGGTAATGACCTGATCGAGCGGGCTAAGGCGCGTGTGCTGAGCGAAGGCGCGGAAACGATTACCTTCGACCCAACCGCCTATGCCTATCCCGGCCAGCTCGGCGGCGTGGTGGCACTGACAGGACAATCGGGGTGGCTTCGGGCATTCAAGGCGGTGATGCCAACGCCAGGTGCGGAGCGTGAAGAGATCATTGTCGTTGGTGAAACCGATGGGGGCGAGATGGCCCCCCCGCCGGTCTGCGACAAGATGATGCTGGCTCCGGCCCAATCCAGTGGGCGGGCCGAGAACATACCCGCTGCCCGGTTGTCCCAGCTACAGGATTACGAGTTTGGCCACTTCTCCGAGCGGATGAAGCAGGACAATTACAAATGGCTGATCGAAGAGGATGAACGGCTTAACCGCTACGCTCGCGACATGGAAATCGAGATCGAGTCCCAGATTGCCACGCTCGACGCCGAGCTGAAGGATTTGCAACGGCAAAAGCTTTCTCCCAGCCTTAGCATGGAGGAAAAGGTGGAGTTGATGCGCGAAGTCAAAAAGAAAAATGATACGCGCGACGACCTGAAAATGAGCCAGTTCGAGGTCAAGAAGCAGATCGGCAAGGAGATAAGCGAGAAGCTTGATGCGTTCTCTGACTTACTGAACAAGGAGCCTCGCTTGGAAGAGATGTTCACCCTGCGCTGGACGGTGGCGTAACCCATGCTCGCGGAGTTCGGACAAGCTCCTGTTTGCCTCGAACTCGACCTCAACAGCTATGACGGGCCTTGGACGCATGTTGAGCGCTTTCGGGCGCGGTCTGGTTGGCTGATGGTGGCCGATGCTCGTTTGACGAGTGGCCAGCATGAACATGAGACGAGTGTAGTGGTTGCCTGTGATGAATGGGGGGAGCCAGTGCCGAGTTTCATGGCACCTAACCTGCTTGCCTGCGCCTGCTCATTCCCAATGCCATGCGCGGATTACCCTCCCGACGAATTGGAAGAACTGCTTCGCCTGGAAGGGCGCGAACTGAAGCGTCGCTGGCTTCGCGAAAACAACATGCACCTCTCGCGCCTGCATTCACGTGGGATTGAAGAGATCGCCATATTGGAGGGGCGAGCCGCGCGGGATGTGGATTCCATTGATAAGCACGTCGCCGATATACGGCGAAGGCGTCGATTGTTAGGTGTGTCGGAAAGCCATCGGCGATTTTTCGACGAAACCATCGTGGAACTGGAGCAGGCGCAGGATGCTGTTGTAGCGCAACTTACCGCCGACAGGGCTGTGATCCGACATCGGATGGAGCAGGCGGAGAGTGACCTGATTGCCCAAAGCCGGATAAAAATCGAGTTCCGGCCTGCCTATCAGGTGAACTGGTTCGTCCGGCCTGAGCGGGACGAGGTGGCCGATATGGTGGATGACATTCGCAATGCCCCGCCCATTCCTCGCGACCTATTTTCCCACGCATTGTCATGGCCTCAGCCATCTTTGGCATTTCGGGTAGACGCTGATCGCCAGATACGACGGGTCGATACAGAGATTTCGCGCTTGGAGAGGCGGGCCGCCACCATCACCTACTCCCTTGGCGAAGGTTCGGCCTCATTGCGTTTCGGCGATCGAACGGCATTGCGTCGGGATATGAAAATCGTGAAGACGGCATTGATTGCCGCGCGCCAAGAGCGGGCGGGTTGGATTGCGAAGAGAAACGGTAGCGGATGAGTAAGAAAACCAAGCTGGAACTGACCTGGCCCGGTAAGGAGGAGCGTCCCAAGCTGGAGCCGCGCATCCTGATCGAACATCCCGAAAAGAGCTATCACGCGGCGACGCGCCGTGAGGGCGACGTGTTCGACAATATGCTCATCAAGGGGGATAATCTGCTCGCGCTCAAGGCGCTGGAAGCGGATTACGCGGGCAAGGTGAAATGCGTTTTCATTGATCCGCCCTACAACACGGGATCGGCTTTCACCCATTATGATGACGGGCTGGAGCACTCGCTTTGGCTAAGTCTCATTCGCGACCGGCTTGAAATGATAAGATGCCTGCTTTCCGACAGCGGTTCATTATGGATTACAATTGACGATAACGAAGCTCATTACCTCAAAGTTTTATGCGATGAAGTCTTTGGGCGCAGAAACTTTGTATCGAACATAGTTTGGCAAAAGACACTGACCAGACGTAATGACGCTCGCGCTGTTTCCGCTGCTCACGATCACGTCTTGGTTTACGCGAAGTCATTTTACGGCTTTGAGGTCAACAAGCTTGATTCAGGGGCAAAACAACGGGCTACCTACACCAATCGTGACAATGACCCACGAGGGGATTGGCTGGCAGTGCCATTTCATGCGCCGAATATAAGGCCCAATCTCACTTATGAAATCATTACTCCAGGTGGGCGATCATTATGGCCTCCAAAGGGTAGGTGCTGGAGCACGACAAGGGAACGCTTCGAGGAGCTTCTTGCGGATAATCGGATTTATTTTGGGCTGGACGGCAATGGAATGGCTCAACGAAAGAAGTTTTGGGATGAGTCGGATAACAAAATGGTTCCTTGGTCTTGGTGGGGATACGAGGAAGCAGGAGACAACAGAGAGGCGAATAAGGAAGCAAAGGCTATTGCAGAGAATGCCGGTATTCAGGAAAAATTTGACACTCCAAAACCTGAAAAATTGCTCAAACTGATTATCGACGTAGCAACCAACCCCGGCGACATTGTGCTCGACTCCTTCGCAGGTTCCGGCACCACGGGTGCAGTCGCCCACAAAATGGGCCGTCGCTGGATCATGGTCGAGATTGGCGACCATGCTGACACGCATATCGTCCCGCGCTTGCAAAAGGTGATCGACGGCAGCGATCAGGGGGGCATTTCCAAGGCGGTCGATTGGCAGGGCGGCGGCGGGTTCCGCTATTACACTCTGGCACCTTCGCTGCTCGAAAAGGACCGTTGGGGCAATTGGGTGATTGCGCGCGAATATAACGCGGCGATGCTGGCGGAGGCGATGTGCAAGCATCTGGGCTTCAGCTATGCCCCCTCGCAGGACGAGGCGGAATATTGGCGGCACGGCCAGTCGAGCGAGACGGACTTTCTCTATGTCACGACGCAGAGCCTGACGCATGAGGCGCTACGCCTGTTGGCCGAAGAAGTCGGGCCGCATCGCACGTTAATGGTCTGCGCCAAGGCATTCAGCGGCAATCTGGACAGCTTCGCCAATCTCACGTGCCGCAAAATCCCCTCGACCATCCTCACCAAATGCGAATGGGGGCGGGACGATTATTCGTTGAATGTCGCCGCCCTGCCCGAACCGGAAGCGCCTAAGCCGGAAAGTGCCGGGCCGTTGTTCGATGTGAGCGATGCTGGGGGACAAGCCGATGGCTGATGCTCCCGTCACGCTGACGCAAAACCAGCGCATCCGCCGCCAAGTCGCGCAACGCCTCTCGCTCCGCAAGCCGCAGGAAGAGGCGCTGAACATCCTCACCGACATTGCCGACCGGATCGACTGGCGCGGTGAGGTCGATTGCGCCGCGCTGCTGGCGGAGATTGCCGCTGCTTATCCATCGGTCGAAAGTTTTGAGCGGGCCTTCCCCTCGCTGTGCTTCGCGCTGGCAACCGGCGTCGGCAAGACGCGGTTGATGGGCGCGTTCATCACCTATCTGTATCTGACGGGCCGCTCCAAAAACTTCTTCCTGCTCGCACCCAACACAACGATCTATGACAAGCTGGTCGAGGATTTCTCGCGTCAATCTTCCCCCAAATATGTATTCCGGGGTGTTGCTGAGTTCGCCCAGACCCCGCCGATAATCGTCACCGGCGACACATGGGACGAAGGGCGCGGCATTCGCGGTAGCCAGCTTATCGGCGACGCTATCATCAACATCTTTAACGTCGATAAGATCAACAAGGAAAAGGGCCGCATTCGGTCTTTCCGAGAGACACTGGGCGAGAGCTATTTCGATTATCTGGCGGGTCTCGATGACCTGGTCATGTTGATGGACGAAGCACACCGCTACCGGGCGAAGGCGGCCGCGAACGCCGTATATGACCTGAAGCCCAAGCTGGGTCTGGAACTGACCGCGACGCCGAAGACCGTCGGAGCCAGCCCCAAGGACTTCAAGAATGTCATCTACCAATATGGCCTCGGCCAGGCGATGGCGGACGGCTATATCAAGGAACCCGCCGTCGCCACACGCGAGAACTTCCGCCGCGCCGATTATGACGATGCCCAGCTTGAGCGGATCATGCTTGAAGACGGCGTCACCTACCACGAACAGGTCAAGGTTGAGCTGGAGCTATATGCGCGGCAGACGGGCCGCGCCGTGGTGCATCCGTTCATGCTGGTGGTCGCGCGCGATACCGCCCATGCGAAGGATTTGCACGCCTATCTGGAAAGCGATGCCTTTTTTGGCAGCGCGTATCGCGGGCGCGTGATTGAGGTTCACTCCAACCAGACCGGCGAAGAGAGCAACGAGGCGATGGCGCGGCTGGTGAGCCTTGAGCATGACGCGCAGACCGACATCGTGATTCACGTCAACAAGCTGAAAGAAGGCTGGGACGTCACCAACCTCTACACCATCGTGCCGCTGCGCGCGTCGGCATCGGAAATCCTCACCGAACAGACATTGGGGCGTGGTCTGCGCCTGCCCTATGGCGCGCGGACGGGTAACGAGATGGTCGATACGCTGACCGTCATCGCCCATGACCGGTTTGATGATGTGATCCGGGAGGCGCGCAAGCCCGACTCCATTCTCGCCATGAAAACGCTGACCATCGGCGAAGGCGGAGACATTACGCCGGAGCATCGTGAAGTCGTCTCCATGCCCACTGCAGCGGAAGCGGTGTTCACCGGCTGGCAGTTAGCGCTTCCCGGCCATGTTGCCGAAGAGCGCGCCGCATATGCCCCGCCCACGCCAGAGCAGGTGGCCTATGCCGACGCGACGATGCTGTTCATCCGCGATAAGTATGAGCGGACGCTGACGGGTGGGCTTGCCGACCTTCGCAAGCCCGAAGTGCAGGCGGAGATTGCCCGCGACGTGCGGAAGGCTACGGAGGCAGCTCAGGGCAGTTTCGAGACGGTCATGCCGACTGCCGACGTTGAACGGCTGGTCGCTGAGATTGCCGTTTCTGTCGCCGACAATAGCATCGAGATACCCGAAATTGTCGTCCTGCCTAGCCGTGAGGTCAATTTCTGGTTCGATGACTTCGACCTGAGCAGGCTGGAGACGATCCGCTTTCAGCCCAGCTCCGACACCATCCTGATCCGCAATCTGCGGACGGATGTGCAGCGCGAGTTGGCGCGCGCGCAGGAAGGGCCGCGCGAGACGCGGACAGAAAACTATATCCTCCGTCATCTGATGGATTTCCCGGAAGTTGATTACGACAGCCAGGCCGACCTTCTCTACAAGCTATCAGGCCAGATGGTAGAAAGGCTCCGCACTTACCTCTCCACACAGGAGGAGGTTGATGCCGTCGCGCTGGAGCATGGCAAGGCACTGGCCCGTTTCATCTTCGAGCAGATGCGCGCTCATTACAGGGAGACCCCCGCCGAATATCGTGCGCGGCGGGTCCGATCCTTTAAGGCATTAAAACCACAGCAGTTGGGGGTGAGCCTGGCGAAACGATTGCCACTTATACAGGCAGCGAACCCGCTGTCGTCTACGCCCGGCTACCTGTTCTACGGCTCCAAAAAATGCCCATACCAGTTTCAGAAGTTTGACAGCGACCCTGAACGCCGGTTCGCCGCAATCGTCGACAGCGACCGGATGCCTGCCGTGCTCAAATGGCTGCGTCCGGCCAGTGGCCAATTCGACATCGAATATGATCGCGGGCGGCGTTACGAGCCGGACTTCGTCGTGGAATGCGATGACTGCAAATTAATTGTGGAAATCAAAGCTGAGCGCGAATTGACCGATCCGATCGTTCTGGAGAAGGAGCGGGCAGCGATGATCTGGGTCGCCAATGCGAACAGCTTCGCGACTGAGGGGGACGGTAAACCCTGGCGATACATCTTGCTCGCGGACACCCAGGTCATGGAGAGCCTGACATTGTCAGGCCTGTTGTCGCGCGCCAGCGAATGAAGTGCTCGCGCGCCGGCGCGCATCATGCGGCATAAAAAGTAGGGAGAGGACGCGAGAATGCCATTTAATCTAAAAGGCGGCCGCCCGAAGAATATGAACCAAGGCACCTATTGGGTGCAGCGGCAGGTCGCCGGGCAAACCCGTGTCGAAGCTCACGAGAGGCGTATCGCAATGGCAAATGAAAAGGCGACTGCCTTCAATGAGCGATATGAGAGGATCGTGCAGAACTGCATTGGATATCACTCCCGGCACCAAGGTGAAGCCATGTCTGGGACGCAAAAACAGGTTACGGCCCTGACGGAAAAAATAACGGAATATGGTAATCTGAAAGAATGGATCGATAAGCATATCGATGATGCCAAAAGCACAGATTTGAACAGATTAGCGACTCTTGGTCGCGCCGTCATCGTGAGTTGTGCAAAGGCCCGAAAACAGGATGTGCATTATGAGGCGTCATCGAAAGTCCTGACCGTATCTGGCGTCGCCATGAAATTCGGCTGATCCAGCAGAGGGGCCACTAGTTTTGTGACGAAATTACCAACATTTTACGGTCGTGTCGCCTTGGCTGCTTTTGCTGACTATCTCGCTGAGGATCAAGGCGGGTGGGAAACGCCAGAAAAGTTGCGCGGGGTCACCAAGCGAAATGGATATGCCAATCATCTCGCTGTTTCCCACTTTCTGGATGAGCTGAAAGCTGTCCGTGCGCGACGCGTCTATCTGGCAGACGGCCGCACGAGCCCAATCTGCCGCGCTCGTTTCCGACAACCCGGTGAACAGCCTGATTTACCCGCTCAAGAGGGGGTCTTCGGCTTTGGCAAAGTCGTAATTGGATTGAACGGCATCAGGGCGAGGTCGTACGCGACAGGCGTTCTCATGATCGCCGACAGATGGGGAGATGCTGTGTGCTACGGAACATCGCCTAACGCAGCGTTTGCCGACATTGCCTGGGAAGCCGATGAGTGGGACTTACCTGACCCTACCTGTTGATTGCCATTGAGAAGTGATCGTGGGAAACCTGCCCCCAAACTGAGGGCCTCGAAGCCGCGATACCACCGGCACCTAAGTGAAACGGTAGTAGCCAAAGCGCTGAGGCCCGTTCCAATTCACGCAACTCAGTTCAAATCAATTATGTTTGCCAGCTGAGCCGCAACGAGCGGCTCCGCTAGGGCGCGGACGCTACGATGGTGGGTAAACAGAAGCACCTGATTGATCTTGCCGAACTCAGCAAGCAACTCGAGCGTGGACCGGCTGCGCTCATCATCGAAATGCACCAGAATGTCGTCCGCGATGAAGGGCAAAGGCTCCGTCGCACCGGCATAATTCTCAAGGCTAGCCAGCCGGAAGGCGAGGAAAAGCTGGTCGCGTGTGCCGTCGCTCATGGTAGCGACCGCAGCAATACCGCCATTGGCTCGCCGTCCGACCACGACCGGATGGCCTTTTTCATCGATATCGGTCTCGATTCCGGCAAATTCACCAAGTGTCGTGGCTCTGAACAGTTCGCCTGCCCGCGCAATGAGCGGATCTTGCTGTTCTGCGCGGATCGTTGCCATGGCAGAAGTTACTAATTCGCGCGCAACCGATAGCTCGAGATAGCGTTCGAGGGCGAGATGCATCTGCGCTGCCGCCGCTTCGCGTTCGGCAACGGCGTGATTAACCTCGCTCTGGCTTAGATAGGCAGCAAGGTTGTCCTTTCCCGCCTTCTCGGCGAGAATGGCTGCCTCAATTTCGCTCTCGATCTCGGCAGCACGCGATGTCTGCTCGTTCAGTTCCGCGCGAACCTCATCAAGGTCGCGTTCATTCCATTCCGCCCGCAATGCAGCAAGATCAAGCTTGTCGCCCACGTCCGTCGCGGTGCGTTCCGCAAGAGCGATCTCATCGCACAAACGCATGCGTGATTCACACCGTGATGCTGCGTCCAGAAGGGCCCCATCATCGCCGCCATCAAGTTTTGCCGAAGCAGCGAGGGTAGCCAGCTCCTCGCGAGCAGTGCCGAGGGCCTCTTCCGCTTGGTCGGCCTCAACCTTCGCTTCCTCAAAGTCGGGCAGTACCCCATCATATTGGGTTTGCGCTGTTGCGTTGTCGGTAAACCGGGCCAGCAGCATCTGCGCTGCAACCACACAGTCTTCGCCGATCTCGATGGCGAGTTCAGTCGCGACGCTGCGGACATCCTTCGCAAGGCTCGCCTCGTCTTCGTCCATGCGCTTCAGCCGCTGGCGGGCCTGCCCTATTGCCGAAAGCACACCGCGTGCGCCAACCCATTCGGTGACCGCACTGTTGGCATCTACCGGCGAAATGTCGGGTTTGAGCCCCAGCGCGCCTGTTGCCGCAGGCCATGCTGTGTCCCAGGCACCCTGTGCGTCCGACAGTCGTTCCACTTCCGCTTCAACCAGCTTGTGCTGCCGTTCGGAGTCGAGGCGGTCCCGTGTGTCCCTGGTATATTCGGCATGTGCATGTTCGTGCCGGGAGATGGCGTTTTGCACAGCGCCGACCCGGGCCGCGAATGACAATGTGGTATCGAGCTTTCGGTTCTGTTCGATCCGTTCGAGCAACTCAACGGTCGGCGCAAGCTGGGCCTCCTCCAAAGCCAGCGCATTGGCCGAAATCCGCAAGCGTTCTGATTCATCCAGCACCAGTTGCCGTGCTTGGCCAAATTGGAGCAGAGACGCCAGTTCTGGGTGCTTGACCAGAACCTGGGGAAAACTGTTCCGCCATTGCGCGATGCGCACTTCCGTCTGCGCGACAAGCGCGGCCGCCTCAGCCTCTGCCGTCTTGACCGCTGCCCTTGCCTCCGCGACCCGCCGCAAGGTGAGTGCAAGCGATGCAGCCCGCTCTGCCTCTGCGGCGCGGCGATCGGCAAGTTCGTCTGCAGACAGGATTGCCGTTTCCAGACCGTCAGCAAGAGCTAGGCGAGCAGTGCCGTCATCGGGCAGCTGGCCCGCGACATATGCCGATTTTATCGGCCTCCAGGCATCGGCGCGCAGGGTGCGCGCCTCGGCAAGTGATACATCACTCGCAATGGTCCCGGATGCCTGAAGCGCGCCAATCTCTGCCTCACCGGCTGAAATCTCGCGCTCGGCCTGTCGCTGTAGCTTAGCTTGATCCTCGATTTGCGAGGTCAATGTTTCGCGCGCGGCCTGCTCACTGCGAATGTCGTCAACGCAGGGGCATGGCAGGGCAGCAAGCCCGTCAACGGTATCGAAGCCAAGCGCTTTGAGCCGTCCGGTCAATGTTGCGCTGTCAGTATCCAGCGACTTCTGACGTGCCTGGTGTGCCGACTTCTGGGAAGCGAGGCTGGCAAAGGTCGATGATGACGCCTCTGGCAGAGCATCATGCCCTGCCAGGCGTGCCGCCTTCAAACGATTGTCAATCTCGGCAAGTGTATCCGCGATTTCGCCAAGGCGCGTTCTGGCAGAGGCAAGGCTGGGACGGCGCTCCATCATCTCATCGGCAAGCGAGCGCACAAGATTGAGGGCAGACTGGTCCGGAATCAATTGGGCAAGGTTCGCATCGGCCGGCAGGCCAAGCATGCGGCGCAGTGCCGCCAGTTGAGCCTCACCATCGTCAATTTCCCGCTGACGATTGGCACGATCGGAGCGGGCTTTGCTGACGTGAATGGCGCGTTCGGCCAGATCACGCACCCTCTGTTCGGAGGCTTTGAGACCTGGGTTTACCACTAGCGCATCAAGCCGCGCCTTCAGGCGGTTCCGCCGCTCTATCGCGCCCTCGAGCCGCTTTTCAGCCCCGTTGCGCTGGTCCAGAGCATTCCGCATCCTTACCGCGAAATCATCCGGAAAGGGCGCGACATCATCATAGCCGACCAGATCCAGAATAAGGTTGGCCAGCTGGCGCAAGTGCGGCGCGACGCGTAGGACGCGCTCCAGCCGGGACGTTGATGCACCAAGGCTGCGCCGCTCGGTGCGTAGGGCCTCGAGCTTTCCCCCGGCTGCGAGCGATGCCTTACGCGTCTGCTCAAAGGTTTCCCGGGTGAGTTGCGCGCCGCGTGCCGTCTTTTCGGCTGCCTCGAATGCCGTCAGCTGCTGGTAGAAAACACGATTTACCGACCGCCTCGTATCGAAGAGCTTGTCCGCTTCGCCGTTGATACCTTCGAGGCGAGATACCAGCGTGCGCAAGCCGCCGCCTGCTTCGACGATCAGACGCCCGATGTCGCCATCGGCGTGAAGCAATCGCTCCCCGCCGTTGCGCAAGGTTTCGTGGTTCAGACCGAAGAGCGTTTCGAACCGCTCTCGTGTGATGGCACCCAGCACCGGCGCAAGAGCGGTGTCATCTAGCGCCGTGCCGGACAGGTCAGCCAGTGTCTTGCCGTTGCCCTTGCGGCGCTTGAGCGTCAGGGTGCTGCCATCAGCCATCAGCATCGAAGTCCCGACGCGCATGCCATCATATCCGAACAAGCTGCCGCGCTGAGTATTCTTGGGGATCGAGAACAGAAAGTCGCTGATCGCCTCGAGACAGGTACTCTTGCCCGCCTCATTGGCACCGTACACCACCGTGAGGCCCGCCGTTTCCGGAATGGTGAGCTCGCGACTGGCGAAGCCGCCATATTTCTCGAGGCCGAGTTCAGTCAGGCGCATGACCAGCCTCGCTAACTAGACTGCGCGCAAGGGCCGCCGCGCGTTCGGGGATCTCAGCACGCATCTGCTCGATAAAGGCATCGGCATGCGCGCCAGCGGGCAGTTTTGTCCGAATATCGGCAAGACGCGCTTCGAGCACTTGTGCAATCGCGCCGTCCTGGCTTAGGCGGACTACCTCCTGATCAAGCCTTCCAGCCACCGTCGGATCGACCATGCCGAGGGCCGCCGGATGTTCGGTATCCAGCCTCAGCTTTTCGAGCCACACATCATCCGAGAGCGTTGCCAGCAATGTTTCCACGTCCTCGCGGAAGACGGTGCGCTCGAGGATCAATCTGGAATGGAGCGGTGTCGTTCCAATTACCGTCAGGCGAAGGGCGATAGGCCGTCCGTCGGCCTGCTCTGCGCTTTGTGCAATATGTCCGCGAATGACATCCAGTAATTCCCTGTGTTCGCTCGTTCCTGACACATCAACTGTGATCGATGCCCAGCGCACCACATCGAGCGCGCGATGCTCGAGACTGGTGACCTTGCCGTCATTGACTTTGACCAGAACCGCCCCCTTGGGACCCGTCTCTCGTGGGTGTCGGCCCTGAAGATTGCCGGGATAGACGATGTGCGGGTGCTCGCCGAGCACGGCATGGGCGTGGACATGGCCAAGCGCCCAATAGTCGTAGCCATGATTGGTGAGCTGCTCGGGCGTGCAGGGCGCATAACGAGCGTGATGACCTTCGCTGCCCGCACATGCCGTATGGAGAACGCCGATGTTGAACAGCGCCTGGGTTGCTGCCGGATATTCGCGTGCCAGATCTTCGGAGACATCCGGACGGGGGAAGCTGCGACCGTGGATTGCGACCCCGACATCCTCCAGACGATGTGTGGCGGCCTTGGTCTTTGGAAAGACATGGACATTGCCCGAAAGGGACAGCTTGTCGGCAAAGCGATTGGCTGAATCATGGTTCCCCAACACCATGAAGACAGAAATCCCCGCTTCGTCGAGCCGTCGCATGCCCGCCATAAAGTAGAGCCCCGTCTGGAAATTACGTAAATCTCCATCAAAAATGTCACCGGCCAACAGAACAAATCGACAGCCTTCATCAATCGCAAGCGCGATGAGATTGTCAAACGCTTCGCGGGACGCTGCTTCTACGCGCGCTGCAAAGTCAGCCGATTTTCCCGCTAATCCAAGTAGGGGGCTATCAAGATGAAGATCAGCGGCATGAACAAACGAGAATCCAGTCAATCTATTGCACCTCTTTTAGGCCGGATTGACACATGCTCCGCAGCCGTGCCTTGATATCATCGCCGCGAGCGACGTCGATGGAAAAAAGTTCAAGGCGATCTTGGCACGAATTGACGCCGTAATCGCCGATCAGTCCCTCATCGCATCCGGCTTGGTCATGATGAGGGTAAAGTAAGGTCAGCCTCTCGCATTCATAAAGGCGACCATAAGCCATCATCTGATACACGTCGGCTTGCGATACGCCACGTTTGGGGTCATCGATCCTTGCGGTAATCCGTTTCCATTTGGTGTCGACCACCTGAACTACAGCATCGCCCCGCTTAATCAGGATGTCCGGTCGAGTCTGGAAGACCTGCCTCAGATCGTCTGCCTCCAGGCAGTACAGCCGCCCGCCTTGGCTGACGACACGCAAGTCAGTGTCACCAAGGGCCCGTTTGAGCATCCGTGCGATATATTCCTCAAACAGCATGTTCATTTCGAACAGCAGTGAAAAACCATCACTGCCTCCGGCAGACGTGGTCTGAAACCGCTCGCCCAGCAGCAGGCGCGCTAGGTTCAGCAGTTCACGCCAGCGCCCGTTCGTGCGGTCTAGGACCACATCGTCCCACCGAAGTGCCTGCACCGGCAGGTCGGCGATATCCGCATAGGCAAACGTGAGTTCTCTAAGACGTCTTTGGTTGTCAGTCGTTCGAGCTATACGGGAGAGACGGGTGATCGCCGCTTTCATGATGCGATTGAGTGCGATGTCCGACGTCAGCGCATCGTAGCGGCAGGCCAACCGTGAAGGATCGACCGCCAGCGTTGTGAACTGGCGCGTCACATTCAGCCGCCCGCGTAAGGCTGGAAGATCGTCGGCGTGCTCGACATAGCGGCGAGGTATGCCCTGCCGCACGGCATTAACCAGCTTCTCGGAAAAAAGGCGGATCAGGATCTCAAGTAGTGTTTCACGCTGCCAATCAAGCGCTGTGACTTGGCCAGCATCGATCTTCAGGTCAAGCGCAACCGCGAGCATATGGACGAGGCGACGACGAATGCTTCCGGTCGCCTGAGAGCCATCTTCGTTGGGAATATCGATCTTCGGCAGGATTTCGAGCGCACAGCCCCCGGCGGCTATGACGCCGACGACGCCGCGTGCTCTAAGCGCCTTGCGACCATGGTCCAGCACCCCACCTCCGCCCCGACCCGCTAACGGCGAGGCCGCCGCAACAGCAGCGATCCGATCCGCCGCATGGGCAGGGATTTCGTCTGCGGCATCACCATAACGCAGCGTCTCCCATTCAAGAATTGTCCGGCGAATCACGCCGAGGCGAAGCCGCCATAAGAGAAGGTGTCGCGCACGCTCCAACGATAGCGCGGTGCAGCATCCTCATCGCCGCCCAGACCCTTGGGCGCTTTTAATCTACGTCGATCGATGAAGCGGCCTTCCCGATCACCTTCGCCATCATCGCCGTCACCCAACACGGCAGCGACCTTCGCCCAGTCCTCGTAGAAATATTCAGCAAGGAGCGGGATAACTTTATTCCGCATGACCTCGTCCACCTCGTCGCGCGTTTCACAGCGGATGAAATAGGCATGGCCGATCTGATGCTCGCGGTCGAAAAGATATTCGATCCGCTCGTTGACTGTCGCGAGCAATGCGGCAAGATCGATGCCATCGACCGTTCCCAGCAGCGATGCGTCAGGCATAAGTTCGCGAAACTCAAACCGACGACGCAGCGCGGTGTCGAGAAGCGCAATTGAGCGGTCAGCGGTGTTCATGGTGCCGATGATGTGGAGATTGGCGGGCACGCCAAATTCCTGCTTGGAATAGGGCAATCGGACCGTCAGTGCATTCTCCTGGCCAATCCGCTTGTCCGGCTCCAACAGTGTGATCAATTCACCGAAAACCTTGGAGATGTTGGCGCGGTTGATCTCGTCGATGATCAGCACGAAGGGCTCCGGCGTGCCGAAGGTCGCCGTCGCGCCACCGCTTGCAACGATCTGCTCCAAACCATCCCAGTTCACGTGTCGGCTGTTCATTTGATACGCGGAAACTTGGCTTAGCTCCTTATCGTAGATGAGCTCCCGCGGCAGGCTTTCATCGCCATGCCAGAGCCAGCGCACAGATCGACGATGATTATATTCGCCGTTCGTCCCGGGCACGAACTGGTAAGGACCAGTAATTTCACCGACCGCGCGGAACTTACGATTGCCGTCGGAGATGACGATTAGCGATCCGATCTGCATGTTGATGCGAAAGGCATACATCTGAGACATATTGGGATCGTTGCCGCTGGCGTCGGGAAAATCTTGCCGCCAACGTTCTTTGATTGCATCCCACGCATCGTAGCGAGGGTCCGACCAGTCGACTTCTCCACCCCAACCAAGCACGACATAGCCGTCGCGAATTGCGTCCTGATAAATAACATCGTCCTCAGACGCCCAACTGCGTCCCAGAGACATTTTGAAGATCTTCCGATTGCGGTCGATAACTGGGGCATCGCCACCTGCTGCCCTGCCGTGATTGCTCGCAGCGAGCTCTGCAATGAGCTTGAAGACGCCGTCTTGCGGCTGAAGGCTGAACCCCACGCTGCCGCTAGCGCCCTCGTCTTGCGCTGCTGTCACCGGCCGGAGCCCCTCGACAAAATCCTCATAGCTGAAATTTTGATGGAAGGTGACGAACGCGATCCGTCCTTTTTGGTGTAGCGATCGGTACGATGACATCAGCGCCTCGCGGTCGTCTCGCACCACGGTTTCACCGCACAAGCGGACAGCTTCCTCTGCGGTCGCATATGTTTTGCCGGTGCCGGGCGGTCCATAGAGGATAAGGTTCGTCGGCATTATGGTATGATCCCTCATAGCAGTATCGGCGGGTTCGTCAGCATTTTCGGAAATGCGCTTCTGGCAGGTCTCCCAAATGAAACCCTGCACATCCCAGAGATCGCGGGGGTTCCAACCCCATTCTTCGCGCATGATGCGCGCGATCTCTTCAGCGAGCGTGATGACGTGCCGCATTTCGTCTTCTGTCAGGGGCTGCTGCCCGAATGCCCCTTTGCCGAGCAGCATCTTCGACGCATTGTCAGTGGGCGTGGAGCGGATACCAAGGACGCGCTGCCCATCAACCAATGCGCGGATCATAGTGGGTATCGTGCGGCTTTCCGCGAAGGGACGCGCTGGCGTTCTTGTCGAAAGCATATGCCATGTGTCCGACGCAAAGGCGGATATGGCGTCTATCGGGTTATCACCGCGGGCTAGCCGACCTGCGGCTTGTTCGATCTCGCCTGGCTCCTCGCGCCGGATATCCGTCACCAGTTTGGCGATGCGCCAATCCAATAGGCTGCTTGGCACACCGCTCTTGCCAGCGACGAGGTCGAGCAGCATGGCACCTAAAACTTCATCGCTTTCAGCATGTTTCTCGCGCATGATAGCTGACGCCCGATCAAGCAGGACGCGTTTGGATTGATCTTCCGCAGCAAGATATCCGCCGCTGTCATCGAAAGCCTTGAAGTCTGGATATTTCACCTCAAAAAGCTGGCGCAGTCGCTCCAGAACGGACCGATCAAGGTCGACTGTTTCCAGAATACCTGACTGTGCGGGAATGCCAAGTTCTGCGGCTATCGCGGGGTCGAGTTCATATCGGACTAGCGTCCGCTTTCCATAGCCTACATAATTGGCGGGCCCTGTGCCGTCGGTGGCCTTAACCCGTGCTAGACGCCCATCGATCAGCATCGCCCGGGCTACATCTATGATCTTATCGACCTCTTCCGCGTCGCTTGTCTTGTTGGTGGTGCCTGGACGCTGGAGCCGGTAGGCTGATTTCTTTGTCGCGCGATTGAAGGTTCGCGTCGGTTGGAAAGCCTGACCGTTGGTGCTGAACAGGGTGAGCTGGCGTTTATGGGAACCCGCTGGATCCTTGGACAGGATGTCAAAACCGAGATGTTCCAGATGCTCGCGGGCCTCGGTCCCATTACACGTCTCGCTATTACGCGCTACATCGCCAGGCATGAAACCAAAGGCGCTACCGAAAATTGCCTTGGACGGATAGCTGCGCCCGTCGTGCTCGACCTCATAAGTTATATTGCGATCAGCAAATCCATATTTTTCCATGAAGGCCGGACGGCCGATCTGATCGAATTCCTCCAGCGCTGAAAGAACCGCATCCTTATTCGGGCGCATTATTCACCTTCCTGGATCATGCTCGGTGCAGCACAAGGCCACGACCACTGCTTCCGTATCATGCCCGCAGTCGGTGCGAAGCGCTGCCCCGAAGTTGTTCGGCGCAGTCAGGCGCGCGCCTGTCGGGCTCGCACAGCCAGTGCTGGATCCACAAGTTCACAGGTTGATCTGTCGCCAGGTTGATCCGTTCCCATTGGTGCATATCCGCCTGTAAGGTTGACGAAAATTGGATTGCTTGACGCGCCAACCAGATGCTTTTGCAATGGGTCCAATTCGCCCTTATCTGGATTAGGGGGCAAATTGGACCGCAATCTATGCGTCGTGGAGGTTAGGCGACCGAACTGCCTGTTCCTCGCCTGGTCATGAGCTTAGTATATTCAGCCTCTTCCTCAGGCGTAGGGAACGTCAATCCGTCGAGCCCGTCCACGACCGGCTGGAGCTGGTGGATAGATTGAAGATCCTCCAGGAGATGCGCCCTGCTGTAGGTATCGGGATCAAGAACGGAACCGTCGAAACGAAGGAGCTTCAGATCTTCGAGACCGTCATGACGGTTAGAATATCGGTCATATGGCCGGTCAAAGTCCTCACAGCGGCTGGGGAGCGACTTATGGGTCTCCCTGGTGCAAAACACTGTCGGTATGAGCCAGCAGTAAAGAAGGCGCTTACGTGCCTGCTCGATATCGCCATCGCGCATTGCCATCAGCACTAACGATTTGACCTGAGAAACTGGGAAGGCATGTTCGCGTTCCTTCAGGACGAGTTGACGGCCGTCGCGTTGCTCGCTGAAAAACTGAGGTCGCGCCTTGCTCGTCCAAGGCAGCAGATGTTGAGCCCGAATCAAGTCTCCAACGGCTTCTCGGCGCATCCGCTGCGCAACGCGCCCGAAGTTCGGCATTTTGTCGACCAAAAGGCTCAGGAATCGAACGTCGGCATCCAGCTTCGCGGGCAGGTAAAGGCCAGCCCAATCGGCAACTTTCACCCCGTGCCACCCCCGATCGAGCCATGCTGACCAGATTGCAAGCACATCCTTGGTGTCGGCCTTTACTTCGCCAAAACCCTCTCCATCATTGCGATGCTCTGGCCCAAAATCGTCATCGAACATATGCTCATTCCTCCACCTTTTCGCCCACACTATGTCTCTGAAATTGATAATATTTCGTGTCGGAAACCAATCTAGTCCAATAACCTGGTCTCTTTGCATTGCGCTTCATCTTGCGCGCAGCCGATGTGGTTCACATGCGATCATGCAGCCGTGGTACTATATGATGGTAACCCACATCATATAGTATCACGGCTAGGATACTCGCGTCGTCTGTAGGGTAGCTGCGTCAGGCGGCGCAACTGTCAGTTAAAATATCCAGGACGTTCTCCCGCTGCTCGTCAGCAAACTGCTTTGCCCAGCATAGCCCATCGACCAGTTCCATTTGAGCGATGGTCGAACAGGGTATCTCCAGCAGTCTTGGGTTAGCGTAGATTACCGCCAAGCACTTTGCCCTACTGATTGCGACATTCAGCCGGTTCCGACTGTAAAGGAATTCGATGTTCCTTGGCAGGTCGTCGCCAGATGACGTTGCCATGGACACCAGCACAACCGGAGCTTCTTGACCCTGAAATTTGTCGACCGTACCCACGCGCGCGCCTTCAGGTAGAACGCGTTTCAACAGCTCGACCTGCATATTGTAGGGCGAAACAACAAGGATGTCGTCTGTCCCGATCAGATGAGTTTCGCCATGCCGATCGGTCCAACGACCACCTAAGAGCGCGCGATAGGTCAGCGACAGGCGGTCGGCCTCCGGTTGAGAGCGCTGGGTACAATCGCTGTGGTGCACGTCCACGAAGCGCAGGCCCGCCGACGCGATCGCATCGGAGTCACGCGCGGGATCCACATCGAGACGCTGTCGCGCAGTGGAGGCCTCAGCTTCAAGGCGGCTTTCATAAACCGCGTCTGACACGAAACGACAGAGATCTGGATGCATGCGTCGCGTGACAGGCAGGAACACGCCCTGATCAGCAGGCACGGTAGCATGACCTTTGAGCAGATAATCAAGTGCGGACAAGCCACTATCGCCCGGATGAGTCCCCTTGATCGGCTGCGACAGCTGCATTTGGTCACCCACGAGAACAATGTTGCTTGCTGCCACCCCCATTGCAATAATATTGGCGAGGCTGACCTGACCGGCCTCGTCGATGAAGAGATAGTCGAACGCCTCGTCCAGTTCCTCGCGAGCAAACAACCATGCAGTCCCGGCTACCAGACGGTGGTGTGCTTCAACCCCGCTGCCACTGCCGCCAACAACGTCTTCAATCCAGCCGCCGGTGCCAAGGGCTTGATCTTCGCGCGTCGATTTCTTCATACCACGACATTGCAGGCCCTGAGCGATCGCCTTCGTCTCCACGTCCGAGAGCAGGTTATTGATCGCCTTGTGGGAGTTCGAGGCGATCCCAACCCGCTTGCCTGCCGCCAGCAGAGCGACGATCGCCTGTGACGACGTGTAGGTCTTGCCTGCGCCGGGCGGACCTTGGATTAGCAGGTAGCTGCTGTCGAGAGCTATCAGCGCGTCAACAGCACCGGTAGTCGCATCGACACCTTCCGCCACAATCTCCCGCCCCGGCTCGCGATCAACTAAACGCGGTCGATCCCTGCGTAGTATGGCAGTGATCGCGTTATATCGTTTACCGCCAGCAGCGATGAGCTCGGCATATCGGTAGATGGCAGCCCGGAGCACCGCGTCGCCGATTGGGCCAGTAGGGATCAGCGCTGTTCCAGGTTCGATCGGGGATCGGCTGGGACCGAGTTTCAACTCGATAATTCCCTTATCTTCGTCAAGCGAAACAATTTCGCCAGCCGGTTCCAGCGTTCCGGAGCGTAGAGGTGTGTCACCGATACGCAGCTTGAAATCTTGCGCTGGGAACGTGAACGCGTGAATGACCGAGCGCTTTTCTTTTCGAGGCGGCATCGTTGGATGAGGCATCAGGTTTGCAAGGCATTCGGCATCATTCAGCAGGGCCTCTTCGTCCATGTCTTGGCGAGCGAACATAGCCCACCAGGATGGCTTCGCCTCGCGGCGATGGAACTCCAGCAGATTTGCAAGGAGCTGTCGCCATGGTTCATCCCTACGATCCGTCAGCGCTTCGGCAAGCCTGCGGGTGCGTTCGTCAGCGTCTTGGCGCGCAGCCGTCTTGACCGGATCTGCAGGAGCGATCTGCCGCCCCTCAAACCATAGCGTTTCAGGAGGCCGCAGGGATAGCAGCCAATCGCGACACATACGCGTCGAGCGGCAATCAATCTCGTTATATTCGGCTATCTCGCGCAGAAGTTGTTCGCCACCGATCTGCCGCCACCGCTCGTAGATAATGATGCTGTCACCACCATTCTTTACCTCGCCCTGACGTCCACCAGGAAGGTAGAACGCCTCCATGTTCTTGATCGAGTAGCGCGGCTCAGACGTTCGAATGGATTCAACCACCACCCGGTAAAGATCTACCATCCGGTCACTACGCAGCAGATCGTCCACTTGGGTTTCACGCGTGCCGTGATACATCGCCAATTTTTTGAGCGCAGTCTGCTCATAGGCCGCATAATGGTAGATATGCGCATTTGGATGACGCGCGAGACGATCGATCATGAAATCGATGGTTTGCTCGAACGCAATCTTTTCGCTCGCGCGGTCATGCGCCCAAAATTCGTGGAAGCAATCTTCGTTTGCATGGTTGAAGGCTACGATGCCGAACAGATACTCCAGACCGCCATCGAAGAGGGGGTCGCCTTCCATGTCGAAGAATAAGTCACCATGATCTGGCAGAGGTAGCCTCTCGAAGCCCCGACCCGACGATGGCGGGAGAAGCTCGACCAAGCGGTCGCCCGTCTGACGTTGATGCCCTTGAAGGCGGGCCTGATTAACAAGCCTTGTCAAAGTGGCTGGCTGCATTCCAGGGACGCGGGTCTCGACGGGGGTGGCTGCAAGCTGTCCGATCTCATCAATACCCTCTGCACGCAGGGCGCTGATCTGGCCGCGTCCCATACCTGCAATGATCGAGAGATGGTCTGCCGCATCCCACTCCGCCCCGCACTTCTCGGTCCAGCGGCAAAATGTGCAGTGGCCACAGGGGTCGCCTGCCGACGTGGTAGGCGGCAAATTGACAAATGTTTCGAAGCGTCGGCGTGCAACATTGAAGTAATGGAGTACCGAAGATGTGCGAAGAGAGGTAATTTCGCCCGATCCTAACACCACATGCATCGCAGGCGGCGCGACGCCCTGCACATCGGTGAGCATGTCTGCATACACACACAGCTGGAGTACGTGTTTCGCTTTCGCCGATCGAGCAAGCTTGGTATCGGCAACATCGTATGCGTATGAACCCAACGACGATGTCGCATCGTTCCGTCTGATCAGGAAGTCAGAATAGCCATGCCAGCGGCCAACTAGAAAAGCGCCTTGGTAGATGACATCATGCCCCTTCTGCATGGCCCGTCGCGTGGCATCAGCACGCTCCTCAAGCGGGCCGGTCGACGCAATCTCAACTACAGAACGACCTTCCTCCTGTAAGCGTCGAAGGTAGGCGCGCTCATGCTCGATGCCCTTTTGCTGTAGAAGGGCAGCGTATTCGTCGTCTGACGCGGCAACCATGGGCGTGACCAAATTAGTCGTGTCCAACACCGTAGCATGCGCGCAGCCCATGAAGTTCACGAGGTCGCTTGCTGAGAAGATGGTATTGCCGCCGTAGTTCCGCATTTATCCCCCTATCACGGACTGACGTCCGCTGGACTGCATCATTCATGTCTAGCATGATGGAGCCACACGACAGATCCTGTCGCATGGGAAAGGTTTAGGATGTCCTATCGCAATGCGATCGATCTTCTGACTATCGCTGCTCATGCAGCAAGTGCGCGTGGTATCAGCCTAGACGAGATATCCGAAATTTTGGAGCGAGACTATCGGACATCGCAACGCGTCATTGCGGCACTTCGAGAACGCTTCCCTGAGTTGGATCATTTCCGCGATGAGGAATCGGGAAAGACGCGCTGGCGACTTCCTAACAAGGCCATCGCACCATTGCTCGTGCCGACAGCCGAAGAACTCGCGGCACTGACTCTAGCAGAGGAAATGCTTACAAACGGCGCTGGTGCCGATCAGGTGCAAGCATTGCGCTCGTTGCATGCGAAGATTTTAGCGCTGATCCCAAGTGAGCGTAGCCGCAAAATCGAAGCTGATGAAGAAGCCCTTTTGGTTGCTCTCGGTCATGCGACGCGCCCAGGGCCAAGGCCCGTTGGCCGCGAAACGATCGACCTGGCCATCTCAACTGCCCTCAAAGGCACATCGCGGCTGCGCATACGCTATCGCGGCTGGAAGGATGCCATCTCTCGCGAGCGAATCGTTGCGCCACACGGCTTGCTGTTGGGCGCAAGGCGGTATTTGGTCGCTGTCGATCTCGAAAAGGTCGGCGGCGGGATCCAACATTTCCGCGTCGATGCCATTGAAGAGGCTGTAGTGCTGCCAGAATCGTTTGTTCGAAGGTCGGGCTTCGACCTCGACACACACGCGGAGCGATGCTTCGGTTCCTACCAACAAGAAGATGGAATACACGACGTGGCGTGGCGTTTTGCAGCTCACGCCGCCTCGCGTGCGGAAGGCTTTCTTTTTCATCCATCCCAGATCGTTGAGCATGAGCCCGGCGGATCACTGCTTGTTAGATTTCGCGCGTCCGGCCTACTCGAAATGTGCTGGCACCTATACATGTGGGGAGACGCGGTTGAGGTGATATCTCCACCGGAGCTTATGTCGATGGTGAACGCATATCGCCGATCAGACTTTGCATCGATGCCATGACGATGTGGGGCCGGAGAGATGCCCCTCCAGACCCCTTATCCCGGCATCAGCAGTCCGGAAGGTCGTCGAGATTATTTTTCGACGTCGTGTCGCGATCGGTACGCAAATATTTTCCGGTTGATCCGTTCACCACTCGGATTTTGGTTTCCGGATAATGCGTCCAATTCACCCAATATTCGTGGGTGCCGGATTCGATATCGCTGATCGCGTCCGCCTTGACCCGCGGGGACCAGATTTCTCCAGAGTTGCAGAGCTTTGTGATGTCACCCTGCGAATTTTTGCCCGTAGCTCGGACGTATCGTTTCGCCATAATATTCTCCATCGCGTTAGCGACTCATGTTTGTCGCAAGTATCAAGATGGGATCGTGACACGACAGATCTTGTCGTAGTCACGGATGGCAATCGGAATGTTTGCTTTGTTCAGGGCATGGCTTATGGCTTAGCGGGGACTCCTGACTCCCGGATAGTTGCTATGGCGAACCTGATCGCCCGCCGAATCGAATCATTGCGCCTGCAGCACCGCCATCGCCCTTATGTCCGAGTTTTCCACCTGCCCGCGCCCACCACATAGGATGCTGGTAAGGCGGCCACCCGTGCGCTGGAGCCCGGTCCAGTTCATGATGCAGGTCCCGGCGCTGGCAGGGATTGGATTGTCGCCGCTCGCCAGGTAGATCCGCTCGACGGCCATCATCTGCATAAGGTCGGCACCGAAGCCCTGCTTTCCCTCGATGGTTCCCGCGAACCCGAGAATCCTGCCATCGTCGCCGCTCTTGTCTGTGAATTGGATAAGCACGGTTCCGCGCTCCGTGCGAGCGATGACCGCACTGTCGCAAGCGAACCGACTAGGGTCGCCATTATCGATCGTGACACCGGACTTTGGATCACAGGTGCCATTTATCACAATGGGCTCGTCGGGAGCCTGAGCATGCACAGATGAAAAAACGCATAGGGACAAGGCGATGCCGAGGATGGCCTTCATGCTTTTCGCTCCATCTGATTGGGTTGTGTTTGCTTTGAAGAGCCAGGCGCGACCGGCCGGACGTGGCCGCATTGGGGGTGGCGTCTACAGCGGATCGTCACTGCACCATCCTCCGCGGTATGCTCCACCAAGCCTCCCGTAATGCACTTCGGGCATTGCTGCAGCCTGGCACCATCGACCGTCTCGAAGCGGAGGTCGTCGCCCGCAATACCGCATAGTTCGGCTATGTAGCGGGAGGGTTGCCTGTCATTGTAGAGCAGGAATGCGCCACGGCTCGCACGCGTCAGGGCGACGTAGAAGAGGCGGCGCTCCTCAGCATATTCAAATGTCTCGGGCCTTGGAATGACGAGATTGAGAAGTTCGTCGTCCTCGATCCGGCTAGGGACACCATAGTCGCCCTCACTGACATCGAGAAGGATCGTGTAGTCCGCCTCGAGGCCCTTCGAGCGGTGGAACGACAGGCCTGACACTTCGATATTCCGGTATGAGGGCGGTTCTCCGTCGAACGGATCCAGTAGGTTGTAGCGCCACAGCACCAGAACCTTCAGCCGATCGCCCTCGTGCTTACGCCACTGCTCCGTTATTCCCTCAAGGAAGGTGTCCAGACGGTCAAGCAGCCTATGGCAGGCGCCCGCGAACTTCAACTTGGTCTTTTCCACCTTAACCGGGATCGCCCGGATCGAGCGCGGAATCGCCGGACGCGACGATTTCACTGTCTTGGTCATCTGCGCCGGATTTTTCTGAATGAAGGCGGCGGCAGTGTCGGCGAGTAACTGGTTGCACCGGTATGTGCGTTGCAGGCGGCCTTCCCACGATGCCCCGAAGTGCGTCTCGAAGTCAGTAAACAAGGTGATGTCGGATCCGGTGAAGCGATAGATGGACTGCCAGTCGTCTCCGACCGCGAAGAGCTTGGTGAAGGCGCGCTGATGCTTGAGCGCCTTGATCAGCCTAGCCCGCGGATCAGATATGTCCTGGAACTCGTCTACGAGGATCAGCGAATAGGGGGACTGATATCGGCCAGTCTCAACCAGTCTGACGGCGTCCCCGATCATCGAGTCGAAGTCGATGCGGCGCTGCTCCTCAAGCTTTCGGGTGTATGCATCCGTTATGGCCGCCACTACCCTGGCGAATCGCTCGGCGCGCTGTGGATCGTGAAGGGACTTCGCCTTTTTGAGCAGAATGTCGAGGGTCAGGTTGCTCGCGCGGATGTGCTTGATGCAGACGGCGATGATTTTGCGATAGTGATTGAGAACAACGGGATCGACAGCCTTCATTACCTCCTCCAGCGGTCGTTCCACGAGCGGCATTCCGCGACTTTCGAGTTCACCCTTCAATCGGACGAGCAGCGACCCATCGCTCGCCTGTGCCGAGGTCGTCTCGAACAAGTCCGCACCCAGTCGCGCATAGGCGGCGCGCTTCAGCCCGGCATGCTTCACATAGTCAGGAAAGGGTGAGGTTCCATCGGCATTAATGGCGAAGTGTTCGTGGATTGTGTTGGTGGCCGGGTAGTAGAAGTCCGGATCGATCCATCTGTCGCTTCCGTCCTCGTCCTGGGTCTTGGTCCGGCGCTCGTATGTGAAATCGACAGTGTTCAGCCAAAGCCAGTTGGCAATGGTCTGCTCTTCCAGTGACTTGACGTATTCGCCAGAATAGGTGCCGATCTCCTTTGGCCTTCTGCCCTTATTGTCGGCCATGTAGGCGCGATAAGATGCCTGATCCTTGAACTCGGCCGGCGGAATGTGCGCCTTTGGGTAGAGAATGAGGATTTCCACCCATAACCGGCGGAACTCCTCGTCTGTCTCGACCAGTTTTTCGATGATGCCGTTCAGGAAGCGCGCTTCGCCTGTTGCGCTCTCCACCCAGTTCACCATCTGCGGAGGTCGTCCCTCAACTTCCTTGATGATGCCGAGTCCAAGCGCGTGGAAGGTCGTGACACGGCATTTCAGGTCTTCGGCGGGGATGCCAAGCTGGCGGGCGATGCGCTCCTTCAATTCGCCCGCGGCATGCTTGCCGAAGGCGAGCACGAGAATCTCCTCCGGCTCGTGCAGCCCCTTTTCAAGGACATAGGCCACCTTACCGACCATGGTCGCCGACTTTCCTGAACCCGCCGATGCGACGAGCAGGTTGCTGTCCTCGAGCCGGATGCAGGCTTCCCGCTGTTCCTCGGATAGCGGGAAGCCGCCTAGATCATTGAAGAAGCCCTCGAAGGCCTGCATCTCATACTCAACGAAATCGTCGTTATAGCGCTGACGCTGGCTGGCGTCGGTCAGGATGCTGAACGAGGCTGGCAGGCTGGACCGCATTTCAGTGGGCATGTGGCCATAGCTGAAAAGCGGATGGGTCAAAGCCGCCGAGGCGTCCCCTGGGACCGATGCGATCGCCCGGCTGATGTCGGACTGCGCCAGATACTGTCGTCTCGCCCTGACGATGCCGGTGATGGCGTCATCGACGACCTTCAGTTTCTCCCGGTCTTTGCCGATCAGGTCTGAAAGATGGTGATTTACGAAAACGCGCAGATCTTCATGGAGGCCACGTGCGGATTCGCCGGTCAGGCCCGTAAGGGTCTCGAGGCGGTTCCTCATCCGTATCTCGACGGAATGCCACAGCAGGGCCTTGCTGACCGAAACGGCGGTGAGGTCCATGCAGGATATGTCATCCTCGCCGAGCCGTAGCCGGTCGCGACGCGAACGATCGAGCACCAGCTTCCAGTTCCTGCCCAGAAGCAGGCGAGCCCAGAGGCTCGGGCGATATGTCTGAAAACGGCTAAACATCCTGATCGATTAGACTTGCTGGACAATCAGCTTCGATGGCTTGCCCAAAGATCGGTCTCCACCGCAGCTATCGCCCATCTGCCTACACTTTATGCCGCTTGTTTCCACCACCGGTGCTGCAGTTCCGGTCGCCGTGCGACCTATGCAGACGGTTCCACTGCTGGAGAGGCAGCCGGATGATCCGCCGTAGCTTCTGCCTCCGCCGTTCCGTTTCCTTGTGAAGGACTTCCTCCGGAATTCCTTGGTACCAGAGGTTAATGAGTAAGGCCTTGGCAAGGAGAAGCGCGATGATCTGCCTGAATCCTTTCCGCAGGTCGTCTGCGGATATGATCGAACCGGACCGACATACTCGGGCGCAAGGATCCGAGCGATAACGTCAATGGTATATTCCGCTATCGGAGCAAGCGCGGCGGCTGCCGAGGCGTCATTCGGCGACCAGTGTTCCAACCGCTTCCCAATCACTCAGTTTCTTCGAGAATATTCAGATTAACAGGCAAATACCTAAAATCCTGCAAACGGGCGCGCCATCCGCAGATGTTTAGTGACCGCTTAACGGGCAATATCACGCGCCATTGCCCACCTTGCCTGCCACGCCACCTCGTTGTTCGATAGTGGCGAGTCACGCGTTACCCAAGCAGGTATGCGATGTCGGCCTCGGTCAGCTTGGCCCGGATTGCACTGTCACCCTCCCAGAGCATAGCGGCAAGCGCTCGTTTTTTCTCCTGAAGGCCGAGTATCTTCTCCTCGATTGTGCCTTTGGCGATGAGGCGGTGGACAAAGACGGGCCTAGTTTGGCCAATCCGGTGCGCACGGTCGATGGCCTGCGCTTCGACCGCTGGATTCCACCAGGGATCGTACAAGATCACTGTGTCAGCAGCGGTAAGGTTCAGACCGGTTCCCCCAGCCTTGAGGCTTATGAGGATGACGTGAGCTTCGCCGGCCTGAAATTTGCGCACAGGGGTGTTGCGATCCTGCGTCGCACCGCGGATTTCAACATAAGTTATGGCCAGCGCGTCGAGTTCGGGCTTGATCAGGTCGAGCATGGACGTGAACTGGCTGAACAGGATGATCCGTCGCCCTTCGCGCAGCAGTTCCGGCAGCATCTCCATCAGCCTGGCGAGCTTTGCCGAGCCGACGGCCTTCTCCATGCCGTTGCCGTTCGTTTGCGGTAGAAGGCGCGGATCGCAGCACAGTTGCCGCAGCTTGAGCAAGGCATCGAGGAAGACGATCTGCGAGCGCAACAGACCGACGCGGGCAATCTCGTCGCGCACCCGCTTGTGCATAAGCAGGCGCAAACTTTCGTAAGCGGCCAGCTGGTTCTTTTCGAGGTCGACCCAATCTTGAATTTCCGTCTTGTCGGGCAGGTCGCCAGCAACTTCATCTTTGGTCCGGCGCAGCATGAAGGGCCGAAGGCGGCGTCGGAGCATTGCTTTGGCGGTAGGATTATCATCTCGGGAGATCGGACGGTCGAGCACCCGTTTGAACTGGTCAAGTGAGCCGAGCAAGCCAGGCGTGACCAGGTCGGTCAAGCTCCACAGGTCGGTCAGCTGGTTTTCTACTGGTGTGCCCGACAAGGCGATAATCTGTCCTGCTTTCAGCGCCTTTGCCGCCTTGAAGCCAGCTGTTTTGGGGTTCTTGAGCGTCTGGGCTTCATCAAACAGGATGAGTGACAACGTTTGGGCGGCAAACTGCGCGGTGTCGCGCACCAACAGGGGGTAACTCGAAACGATGATGTCGGCGTCACCGAACTGGTCATGCAGGTTGTGCCGGTCATTGCCGTGCCAGAGAACGCTGCGCAGTTCGGGAACAAAGCGGGCAATTTCTGCCTGCCAGTTGGGCAGCACCGAGGTCGGGCAGATGATCAGCGCGGGGTCCCCCAGCTTTCCCGCGGCTTTCAGCGTAGCGATGTGCGCCAGGGCCTGGACAGTCTTGCCAAGCCCCATGTCGTCCGCCAGCACGCCGCCAAATCCAGCGCTGTGGAGCACTTGCAGCCAGTCCAGACCGTGCTGCTGATAGGGGCGGAGCTCTGCTTTAAAGCTCGTCGGCGTTACGGTCGGCTGCAGATCGATGCGGGCAAGGGCGCGGGCAAGTTTGCGCAAGTCATCACTGCCGCGCCAGCCAATGCGGCCTGCGCTCGCCGCTTCGAGATCGGCCAGCACGGCGATATCGCTACGCGGAAGGCGCAATTTTCCTGATGCCTCACGATCGTGGAGGGCAAGCTCGAGCAGCATCGCCAGCACCGGCCTGATCTGTTCGATAGGCAATTGCACCAGCTTACCCGGACGGATCGCGATGGTGATACTGTCCCCAGTCTGGTCCAGCAATTGCGGGCCGAAGTGCGCCAATAGCTGTCGCAATATGGGCAGGATGTCGACGACTTGCCCATCAATCCGGGCACCAAGGCTGATATCGAACCAATCCATGCCCGATGTCGTGACATCGAACTGCACATCCTCACCGCCGACCTCGGTGATGGTGAGCTGCCACCTGGGGCCATATTCGATGCGCCAGCCGTCGGTGCGCAACTTTGGCAGCGCGGTGTGCATGAACAGCGCGAAATCGGTGGCTTTGGCCAACGCGACCGGGGCAAAATCCCATTGCAGCGCAGGTTTGGTTTTCAGCTCTGGAAAGCCATCCAACGGGATGAGGCCATGCACAAGCATCTGGTCGAGCGCCCGGGTTTCTGCCGCAAGGTCGCGTCTGAAACGGATAAAGCCCGCATCGCTGTTGGTTATGATCTCTGCTGCATTTGCGTTCGGCGTCACGCGGTATCCCGTATAATCAAAGCTGATCCGCGCGCAGGCCATATCAGCCTTGTACGTGGACGATGCCTGATAGCCGCGCCGACGCGGCATGATGGCATCAACCTTGTCTTGAACGAAGGTCAGCACCGGGACCGGGTGTATAGCGCCCAAGTCCTTGAGGCCCGTGAGCGTTGGTGCGGGTACGTCAGCGCCAGCGATGTCTTCCCAATGGATTGCTAATTGCGCTACGGCATCGGGCGGCACCGGGGGCATCAGCAACACGCGCTGGGCCAGCGCTGGATCGGTGATGCCGGTCACGCGGTGCACCGTTCCGGTGGCGTCGTCGATAATGACGGGTGGTGCGTTTGCGAAAAGCAGTTGCCCCTCGGCCAAGCCCTCCAGCGATGGGCGTTGTTCGCCGTTTGTAAGGCTCTTCCAGCACCATCTCGCCGTTTGATCTTCGCCCCAATGCAGGGTTGGCCCATCGGCCTTTCGCCAGCGTGCCCGGCCGGTCGCGATCGCCTTTTCGACCAAATCGCTTCCCGCCAGCCCTTTGGGCGAGGTGTGCGTGTCGAGATCGCCGGTATAAGGATCCATCCGGCGCACCAGCCATTGATCGACCGGATCCAGTGGCATCTGGCTGCTGCGCAACTGATAGGCATTGGGTTTCTGCCATCCGGTCTGGCCGCTGCCGCTCTGCCCCATTATCCAGGCCGCAATGGCCAGGCGCTGCGGCAGAATCTGTCCCGATATTGGCAACGCCTTGCCCTTGCGGCTCTTGCCGTCGTGCAGGGCGCGTGGCGAAAAGACGTAGGCCAGATCCACAGTGCCGCGTGCGCGCACGGTTGCTTCGGCCTGGGTTTCGCTCAACCATTGCTGCAAGGGCGCGGGCAGTGGAAGCGGCTTTGAAGCCGCGTTCGGCACTATGCGATGCTGCACCGCACCCGATGGTCCGTCAGCGTCTGATGCAGCGCGTGCTTGTGCGGCAAACAGCACGGCGGCACCATGCTTGCAATCGAAGCCGACCGGGCAGGTGCATTCGATCAAGGGTTCTTCGTCTTCGCCATCCAGATCAGTGAAGGCAATCGTAACCTCATACGGGTGTCTGGCACTGCCTTTGACGGCGGCGATGATCAGCGCCATGTCCGTGTCAATCGCAAGGTCGCTCACCCGGCCTTGCTGCCAGTAGGCATAGCCCGCCGTGACCATATTCTTGGTCTGGACGGCGTTTGCGATCAGTGTCGAGGTTATCGGCGGTATCATCGCCCACAGCATTGCCGATGATGTCGGGTCTGATCAAGGGACCGCGCATCCGGCAGGAGGCGCTATATGGCCACGACATATGGGGTGAACCGCCCCGGCTTTCCCGGAGGCATTTTCAATTCAGTCATGCGACCATATCGAGGTTCTCAATGGCCGCATAGTAGTTGGCTTCGGCTTCGGCGGGCGGGATTTGCCCGATGGGGCCGAATAGGCGGTGATTGTTGAACCAGTCGACCCATCGCAGCGTGGCCATTTCCACGGCTGATACGCCCGGCCACGAGCGCTGCCGCCAGATGACCTCCGCCTGGTAGAGGCCGTTGATCGTCTCGGCCAAGGCGTTGTCATAACTGTCGCCGACACTGCCGACCGAGGGCACCAGATTGGCCTCGGCAAGGCGCTGGGTGTAGTTCATGGGCAAGTATTGAACGCCCCTGTCGCTATGGTGGATCAGGTCGTCCTCGGCACTTGGTCTGCGGGCACGGATGGCTTGCTCCATGGCATCCAGCACGAAGCCTGCCGTGGCGCTGGTGCCGACCCTCCAGCCCACGATCCGCCGGGCGAAGGCATCGATCACGAACGTGACATAGACGAACCCCGCCCAGATATGGACATAGGTGAAGTCGACCACCCACAGCGCATTGGGCCGGCTAACGCGGAACTCGCGGTTGACCTTGTCCAGCGGGCATGGAGCCTTCGGGTTACTGATGGTCGTCACCGTCGTCTTGCCCCGGCGCACGCCAGCCAGTCCCATGGCGCGCATCAACCGCTCCACGGTGCACTTGGCAACGTTGATCCCTACGCGGCGCATCTGGTGCCAGACCTTGCGGGACTATAGAGGCCAAACCTGTTCTCGTCGATGCGCTTGATCGCCTCGCGCTTCTCGTCGTCGCGCCGAGATCGGGCCGGACGCCTGCCGGGATCGGCAAGGCGGGCAGCGTGTTCGTGGTAGGAAGACGGGGCGACCGCCAGTTCGCGGCAGATCGGCTCGATACCCAGTTCTTCCCGGTGAGCGTCGATGAACAACATCACCATTTGCCGTGGCGGTCGAGTTCCGCCTGCGCAAAATATGCCGATGCCTTGCGCAGGATCTTGTTCGCCCGGCGAAGCTCCTTGACCTCGCGCTCCAGCGCCTTGAACCGATCACGATCACTGAGGGCCTGCAACGCTGGCCCCGCTCGTCGGCTTGCCTGCGCACGGCACCAGCGGCGCAGCGTCTCGGTCGTGCAGCCGACCTTCCCGGCAATCGACGTCAGCGCCGCCCATTTCGACGGATAATCTCCGCGGTGCTCTTCCACCATCCGAACCGCACGATCACGAAACTCAGGCGAGAACTTGTTCCTTGTATTGCTCATCGTGGCTCCTTCTCACAGATAGGAGCCTCCGGGAAAGCCGGGGCGGTTCACTGGCGGGATCGCGACGGCTTTGGAGAAAGTTAAGCTAGGCTAAAGCATTTGTTCCTAGTCCCCGCGCTAGCGAGGAGCGAAGGAGCCTGTATGCCGGACTATATTGAAGCCTACACACATAATCAGGTTGCAGTAGATTTCTTGCTCGATGGGTTTAGCGATAAGCTGGGCGACAATCGCCTGGGGGATGACCTGCCCACGCTCGTTGAAGCTGAAGATTTTCAGCGTCTCTCGCGGACCCTTCAATCATTCAATGCCTTCTACGCCATGGGGCGCCTGTCGAACGAAATCCGTCACAGCAATTACATCGCCTTTCTCCTCTCGCCGACCGAAAACCACGAATTTGGGGCACGTCTCCTACACCGGCTGTTTCCAGTATTTGCAGGAACGGGGCCAGATGATGCCTCGGATGTCGCTGACATCGTGGTAATGCGCGAATATGACGTCGTAGATGAGGAGACCCGCGACAATATCGGGCGCCTGGATCTGCTGGCATATGACCGACGCAAATGTAGGGTTGGCGTTGTTGAGGTGAAGGTAGGGTCAAAACTAGGCCCGCAGCAGCTCGAACGCTATCGGGGGTGGGTTGATCGCTATTTTTGTGCGGCCGACGATGACATCTGCTGGGACGGCAATCTAATATATCTAACGCCATCACATGGATTGTCAGAAGCCGCTCCAATCATTCCCTATCGCATCGATACTGTGTCCACGCGTGACGTGGCGGAAGATCAATATTGGACTGCGCGCAGTTTTGGAGACATCTCAGCGATATTTGACGCTTTCTTGGATGAGGAGAGGGAAGCGGGACGGAATAATCCAGCGCTCGATTCTCTGGAGCAATATATCATCTATCTGGGCCACCACATTTGCCCCCGCGAGGGATGCCTCGCCCCTATGGCCCGAACTATTGCGGAGGTGCACGGCCCAGCGCTTCGGCGCCTGCGCGAGGCAAGGCGTGATCTGCGTGAACAGGCTGTATGTGCATTGACCTCGCACTTTGCGGCCATTGGCCTTCAATTGAAGCCCAAAAGGGGCGGTCATTTCTTGAGTGAGAGGAAATCGGTCGTCGATCTTGTCCCAATAGAGGCAGCTTTCGGCTGGCAGGACGACGTCTTTGATGACCTTCGTTTCAGCTTCAATCTCTTCGATGCCATCCCCTGCATCACCGTCGAAACTCGGACAAACGACAACGAGCGTTGTCGTAAGTGGCGTGAAATACTGAACTATAAGGTCACGGATCGAAAGCCGGGAAAACGCGTACTCACGTGGAAATTTGCCCTGCCTAGCCCGATCAATCCTTACCCTGTGACCAGCGAAAATATTGGAGGATTGGTGACACATGTGGCGTTACGGATCGCACAAGTTGATGCAGCTTTCTTGAGAAAATTAAAGGCCTAAAGCGGAGAGCCTTAATAGTTGACGATTTGGTCCAATCGTCTGCTACAAAGCTTGCCTTGTTGGCACTGTTTGATTGTCCAGATTTCGCAGTTTTGCTGGGGATGGAAAACTCGGTTGCGGCTCCTGCCGCCCCAGCCAATCCTTCTTCTCCACGCTATCCCGCCGCGCGCCAGCTTGCCCTTCGCGTCCCGCTGTCCTAAAGCGCGGCCATGCCCGACATCACCGCCGCGCCGCTTTCGTCTGACCTCACCGGTCGGGCGCTGTTTCCGCATCGGCATTTGCTGTCGATCGCTGACTTGAAGCCTTGGGAAATTCGTTTCCTGCTGGACGAAGCGGAGCAATGGGCGACGGCCAATCGCGGCAAGGCGCGCAAGCATGATGATCGGCTGGCGGGCATGACCCAGATCAACGCTTTCTTCGAAAACAGCACGCGCACCCTTTTGTCGTTTGAGATTGCGGGCAAGCGGCTGGGGGCGGATGTCGTCAACATGCATGCGGGCCAATCGAGCGTGAAGAAGGGCGAAACGCTGATCGACACGGCGATGACGCTCAACGCCATGGCCGCCGATGTGTTGGTCATCCGGCACGCCAGTTCGGGTGCGGTCGCGCTGATCGCGGACAAGGTGGACTGCGCGGTGTTGAACGCGGGCGATGGCTGGCACCAGCATCCCACGCAAGCGCTGCTCGACGCGCTCACCATCCGGCGGCGCAAGGGCGGGTTCGAGGGGCTGATCGTCGCCATTTGCGGCGATGTGCTGCACAGCCGCGTGGCGCGATCGAACATGCTCTGCCTCGCCGCATTGGGCGCGCAGGTGCGCGCGGTCGCCCCGCCCACGCTGATGCCGCCTGAAGTCGAGATGCTGGGGGCGACCCCTTACACCCGGCTGGACGAAGGGCTGGAGGGTGCGGACGTGGTGATGATGCTGCGGCTGCAGAATGAGCGGATGGACGGCGCCTTCATTCCCTCGGCGCGCGAATATCATATGCTCTATGGGCTGACACCCGAACGGCTGGCGATCGCCAAGCCCGACGCCATCGTCATGCATCCGGGGCCGATGAACCGGGGCGTGGAGATCACCAGCAGCGTTGCCGACGATCCCGATCGGTCGGCGATCACCGAGCAGGTCGAGATGGGCGTCGCCATCCGCATGGCGTGCCTGGACGTGCTGACGCGCCGGGCGCGCGGCGTGGCGGGATGGGCATGATGATTAGGCTTTTTCTGTCTGTCATCCCCGCGAAGGCGGGGACCCATCTCCCGGCCTTGCACCGAGGGAAAGCGTCGGAGATGGATTCCCGCCTGCGCGGGAATGACGAACTTTTATGTTGGATGCGCCGCGCATGACCAAGATCGCCATCATCAACGGCCGCCTTGCCGATCCCGCAGGTGACGCGCTCGTCCCCGGCACGATCCTGATCGAGGGCGACCGCATCGTCGCGTCCGGTGACGTCACGCTGCCCGACGACGCGCAACGGATCGACGCGGCGGGGCTGGTCGTCGCGCCGGGCCTCGTCGACCTGGGCGTCTTCGCCACCGACAAGCCCGCCTTCCATTTTGGCGGCATCACTCGCGCGGCGCTGATGCCCGACCAATCCTCGCTGCTCGATGATGCCGCGCTGATCCGGCAGGCGACGCGCGCGGGCAAGCCCGATTTCTGGGTCCACCCCATCGCCGCGGCCACGCGCGGCCTTGCGGGCACCGAACTGGCCGAGATCGGCATGATGCAGGCGGCGGGTGCCAAGGCGGTCGGCACGGGTCGCCAGTGGATCGCCGATTCGGGCGTAATGCTGCGCGTCCTGTCCTATGCGTCGGGGCTGGGCCTCACCGTCATATCCCATGCCGAAGATAGCGGGCTTACCGCGCGCGCGGTCGCGACCAGCGGCGAAACCGCCACGCGCCTGGGCCTCCCCCATGCCCCCGCCTGCGCCGAAGCGATGGCGATCGCGCGGGACGTGCTGCTCGCGCGCCAAACCGGCGCGGCGATCCATTTCCGGCTGGTGACGACCAAGGCGGGCTTCGACCTCATCCGCGCGGCCAAGGCGGAAGGGCTGCGCGTCACTTGCGGCATCAGCCCCGCCTATCTGTTTCTTGCCGACAATGCCGTCACCGATTTCCGCACCTTCGCCCGCCTTTCCCCCCCGCTCCGTTCGGAGGATGACCGCAAGGCGTCGATCGCGGCGGTGGCCGATGGCACGGTCGACGTCATCACCTCCAGCCACGATCCACGCGGGGCGGAGGACAAGCGCCTTCCCTTCGCCGACGCCGCGCCCGGCATGGCCGGGGCCGAGACGCTGCTCGCGCTTTCGCTCAATCTGGTGCGCGAGGGGCATGTGAGCATCAACCGGCTGATGACCTTGCTCTGCGCCAATCCGGCGCGGATATTGGGCGTCGATGCCGGCCATTTCGCGCCGGGCAGCGCCGCCGACCTCATTTTCATCGATCCCGATGCGCCCTGGATCGTGGATTCGGCCAGGATGGCGGCGGCGGCGGGCAACACCCCGTTCGACCGCATGCCGGTACAGGGCCGCGCGCGCCGGATTATGAAGGGCGGCGTGTTTCTGTAGGGATGGGATTGAAGGGAGGCTTTTGCGGCCGAACCAAGACGCTAAAAACATACGATAGAGTCGCGGGACAGACAAAGCGCAACGCCCGCGTTGCTTCAAAATCCTCCCCTGTAAGGGGAGGGGGACCACGAAGTGGTGGAGGGGTGTCACCCCATCGATAGCGTGACACCCCTCCGTCAGGGCTGCGCCCTGCCACCTCCCCTACTAGGGGAGGATAACTAAAAGCGGCCATTTGCGGCCGTTCCACACCCCAAACTCGGTTCCCTATTGCAGACGTTGATGCAGCCGCTAACAAATCAGCATGGGCGACTTTCTTTACCTACTAATTGAGCTTCTGGCGTTAGCACTAATTGGCGCTGCGATTTATCTGATATTCCGTAGCAAGCGTGCCAAAAGCGCGATCGGGATCAACCTGAAGCCACCAAAATTCTGCCAAAATTGCAAAGAGCCACTTCCTATTTTCCGTTTTCCTAGAACCTTTAAACAGGCGTTGGTAGGGGGATGGACATGCTCACGGTGCGGTTGTGAAATCGACAAGTGGGGGACGATTACGAAGAGCAGCAGCCCCTAAACAGACTATCCGCCACCCACCCCCTTTCCCGGCTTCACTCGAAACGACCCAAGCTGCGGCGGAACCCCCTCCCCCTTCATGCGCTTGCCCTATGGAGCAGCAGGGGACGTCCATGACCGAGAAGATCGCGCAGCAGGTGCATGTCGATGCGCCGTGGAAAATTCCGCCACGGGCCTGGTGGGAAATATTGAAGCGCGTCTATGCGTCGCTCGGATCCAATAATGTCGGTCTGCTGGCCGCTGGCGTTGCCTATTATGCCTTTCTCTCGATCGCGCCGATGTTCGCCGCCGTCGTGCTGACCTATGGCCTGTTCGGCGATCCAGCGATGGTCGGGCGGCATATGCAGGCGATCATCGCCGTCGTGCCCGCCGACGCGGCCAAGCTCATCAACGACCAGTTATTGGGTGTCGTCAGCACTGCCAAGCCCGCGATCGGATTCGGCCTGCTGACCGCGCTCGCCATTGCGGTCTATGGCGCGACGCGCGCGGCTTCGGCGGTGATGCAATCGCTCAACATCGTCTATGGCCAGCTTGAACGGCGCAATATTTTTGCCTTTTATCGGGTGTCGCTGGGCATCACCTGTTCGGCCGTGCTGGTGGTGGTGGCGGGCGTGTTCACTGCGACGGTGATCGGCCTCATCCAGAAATTCCTGACCGACTGGGGACCGGGCGTGCTGTTCGCGATTAAGGCCGCGACCTGGATTTGTGCGGGGTTGCTCGCCAGCGTCATCTTCGGCCTCATCTACCGCTTCGGTCCCAATCGCCAGCAGGCGCAGTGGCAATGGCTGACGGTCGGGTCGGTCACGGCGACGCTCTTCTGGCTGATCGTGACGCTTGGCGTGTCCTTCTACGTCTCGACCTTCGGCAATTATAATGAGACCTATGGATCGCTCGGCGCGGTCGTCGTGCTGCAGCTATGGCTGTTCGTTTCCGCTTACGTCGTATTGCTCGGCGCGCAGATCAATGCGGAAGCGGAGCGGCAGACCAGCGTCGATACCAGCGTTGCCGCGCCCGTAACGGATGCTGCATAATCCTGCTTGCCCTACCACCCATGCCACGCTAAAGCGCCCTCCTTCGCCGGCACAGGAGTGTAGCTCAGTTGGTAGAGCGTCGGTCTCCAAAACCGAATGCCGTGGGTTCGAGTCCCTCCACTCCTGCCAAGCGCCAAGTCCGCTAAACCTTGTAGTATCAGGGTTTCGCGACTAGGTGCGCAGGCGAACATGTGTCGCGAAGCATGCGGCCGCTTCCCCCGGACGTCCCATAGGACGGGAACGGGAGGGCGGACTGTTGCTTCGCGAATTGGCGTTGGTTTTGAAGATAGAGGCAGGCGATGGCGAAGGTATCCCCCGGCGAATTCGTCAATCAGGTGAAGACCGAAGCGTCGAAGATCGTGTGGCCCACCGGCCGCGAAACGATGATGACCGGCGTAATGGTCGTCATCATGACGACGCTGCTCGGCCTGTTCTTCTTTGGCATCGACACCTTCTTCGGCGCGATCGTCCAGTGGCTGCTGGGCCTTGCGGCGGGTCAGGCTTGAGCATGACAGCCTTGGTTTTTGGGAGTTTGACACGGTAACATGGCGCGCTGGTACATCATCCACGCCTATTCGGGCTTCGAGAACAAGGTCAAGGAATCGATCCTGTCCGAAGCCGAGCGCATGGGCCTCACCCAATTGGTCGAACAGGTCGAAGTGCCCGTTGAAACCGTCACCGAAGTCAAGCGCGGCAAGAAGGTTCAGGTCGAACGCAAGTTCATGCCGGGCTATGTCCTCGCCAAGCTGGCGATGAACGACGATATTTATCACCTGGTCAAGAACACGCCCAAGGTCACCGGTTTCCTGGGGTCGATGGGCAAGCCGCAGGCGATCAGCGAGACCGAGGCTGCGCGCTATTTCGGCGCCCGCAAGGAAGCCGAAGCCGCACCCAAGCACAAGGTCAGCGTCGATTACGAAATCGGCGATAGCGTCAAGGTGCTGGACGGTCCCTTCGCCAGCTTCAACGGCGTGGTCGAGGAACTGGATTTCGAAAAGAACCGGGTCAAGGTGTCGGTGTCGATCTTCGGTCGCGCAACCCCTGTGGAACTGGATTTCGAGCAGGTCGAACTGTCGAAGTAAGGTTGTTTCCGTCATCCCGGACTTGATCCGGGATCCATGCGCTTCAGCGCGGCAGAAACGAGCCAGCGTAGAGCAAATGGATCCTGACTTTCGTCAGGATGACGGAGAAGAAGATTTTTCGTTTCGTCAGCTTTTTCTGGCGCGACGATCAAAGAGATTTCCGGGCAACCGGGAATATATGCGGGAGAAGGCCTGGCCTTCGTTTGGACCGCTAAACTTGAACCGGGCGCGCCTTCGGGTACGCCCAGCAACAGAGTGAGTGACAATGGCCAAGAAGATTACGGGCTACATCAAGCTCCAGGTGCCCGCTGGAGACGCCAAACCTGCACCGCCGATCGGCCCAGCACTGGGTCAGCGCGGCGTGAACATCATGGAATTCTGCAAGGCGTTCAACGCCCAGACCGCTGGCGTCGAAAAGGGCACCCCCCTGCCGACGATCATCACCGTCTATGCCGATCGCAGCTTCACCTTCACGATGAAGCAGCCGCCTGCCACCTTCCTCATCAAGAAGGCGATGAACCTCAAGTCGGGTTCCAAGGAACCAGGCAAGATTGTCGCTGGCAAGATCACCCGTGCGCAGCTGGCGGAAATCGCCCAAGCCAAGATGGTTGACCTGAACGCGAACGACATCGACGCTGCAACGAAGATCATCGAAGGCTCCGCTCGCGCGATGGGCCTCGACGTGGTGGAGGGCTGATTATCATGGCAAAGCTGACCAAGAAGGCGAAGGCCCTGGCCACCGCGGTTGACCGCGAAAAGCTGCACGGCGTTGACGAGGCGCTGGGCCTGATCAAGACGCATGCGACCGCCAAGTTCGACGAAAGCGTCGAAATCGCGATCAACCTGGGCGTTGACCCCCGTCATGCCGACCAGATGGTCCGTGGCGTCGTCACCCTGCCTGCAGGCACCGGCAAGGACGTGCGCGTCGCCGTGTTCGCCCGCAACGAAAAGGCACAAGCGGCGCTCGACGCCGGTGCCGACATCGTGGGTGCCGAAGACCTGCTGGAATCGATCCAGGCTGGCAACATCGATTTCCAGCGCGTCATCGCGACGCCGGACATGATGGGCCTGGTCGGTCGTCTGGGTAAGATCCTCGGTCCCAAGGGCCTGATGCCGAACCCCAAGCTCGGCACTGTGACCCCGAACGTCGCAGAAGCCGTGAAGGCCGCCAAGGGTGGCCAGATCGAATTCCGCGTCGAAAAGGCAGGCATCATCCATGCGGGCCTGGGCAAGTCGAGCTTCACCGCTGAAGACCTGCGCAAGAATTTCGACGCCTTCGTCGATGCGATCGTCAAGGCG
Source organism: Sphingobium sp. D43FB (assembly GCF_002312805.1). GTDB lineage: Bacteria > Pseudomonadota > Alphaproteobacteria > Sphingomonadales > Sphingomonadaceae > Sphingobium. The sequence goes on from NZ_NMUA01000013.1 coordinate 41,889, forward strand.
AAGCCGACCGGTTCGAAGGGCAAATATGTCCGCAAGATCGCCCTGTCGTCTTCGATGGGGCCGGGCGTGAAGGTCGACGTGGCAGAAGTCGCCGCCGTCTGATTTTCATGCTATAGACTAAGGACAAGCCTCTTTCCTCGAAATGGGGAAGGAGGCTTTCCTGTTTTCAATTGATCCTCCCCTGACCGGGGAGGCGGCTGGCGGAAAGCCGGACGGAGAGATGCAACGCGAACGAAAGGGGCAAACCCCTTCGCTGCCAGTCATGCTGGCGGCTCCTGCCCTTGCCGGGTGGGAATGTGAAAATCAGGGTGTGTGGCCTATCACTCTGAACGTCTGCTTTGGCAGGCGTAAGGCACAGGTCTTATGAGTATCCGTCGGAAGAGGCGGGTCGCTTAACCGACGAGAAAAACTAGACATGGCATTTGATACCCTCCCCCCCATCCTCGCCCAGGCGCTGACGACCAAGGGTTACGAAACCCTGACCGAAGTGCAGGCATCCGTTATCGAACCCGAAGCGATTGGCCGCGACATGATCGTGTCGGCCAAGACCGGATCGGGCAAGACCGTCGCCTTCGGCCTCGCCATGGCGGGCGAATTGCTGAACGAAGAAGGCCGCTTGCCCCCCGCTGCCTGGCCGCTGGCGCTGGTGATCGCGCCGACGCGCGAACTGGCGCTGCAGGTCAGCCGCGAGCTCGAATGGCTTTATGCCGGTGCGCGCGCACGCATCGCCACCTGCGTCGGTGGCATGGATGCAGCCCGCGAGCGCAAGGCGCTGGCGCAGGGCGCGCATATCGTCGTCGGTACGCCGGGCCGTCTGCGCGACCATCTCGAACGCGGCGCGCTCGACCTCTCCGCGCTCAAGACCGCCGTGCTGGATGAAGCCGACGAAATGCTCGACATGGGCTTCCGCGAAGATCTGGAAGGCATCCTGGATGCCACACCCGATGGCCGCCGCACCTTGCTGTTCTCGGCGACGATGCCCAAGCCCATCGTGGCGCTGGCCCGCCGTTACCAGAAGGACGCGCTGCAGATCGCGACCACCTCGACCGAGCGTGGCCATGGCGACATCAGCTATCAGGCGATGACCGTTGCCCCGTCGGACATTGAAAATGCCGTGGTCAACCTGCTGCGCTTCCATGAGGCCGAAACGGCGATGCTGTTCTGCGCCACGCGCGACAATGTCCGCCATCTGCACGCCAGCCTGACCGAGCGGGGCTTTGCCGCCGTCGCGCTCTCGGGCGAGCACAGCCAGAATGAACGCAACCATGCGTTGCAAGCGCTGCGCGACCGTCGCGCCCGCGTCTGCGTCGCCACCGACGTCGCCGCGCGCGGTATCGATCTGCCCACGCTAACGCTCGTCGTCCATGTGGAAATTCCCCGCGATGCCGAAACCATGCAGCATCGGTCAGGTCGTACCGGCCGCGCGGGCAAGAAGGGCACCGCCGTCCTGATCGTCCCCTATCCGCGCCGTCGCCGGGTGGAAGGGATGCTCAAGGGCGCCAAGATCCCCGTCGAATGGACGTCCGCGCCCAGCAAGGAAGCCATTGCGGCGCAGGATGCCGAACGTCTGCGCGCACGCCTGCTCGAACCCATGGAACTGGAAGAGTCCGATTGGGCGCTGGGCGGCGAACTGCTCGAAGCCAAGAGCGCCAAGGAAATTGCGGCCATGCTGGTGCGTTCGGCACGCGCAGCACTGCCTGCGCCCGAGGAGCTGCTCGACGGCAGCGATGCCCCGGCCCGCCGTGAAGGACCGCGTCCCGGTTTCGAGGATACCCAGTGGTTCCGCATGAATATCGGCCGCACGCAAAATGCCGATCCGCGCTGGATCTTGCCGCTGATCTGCCGTCGTGGCCATGTGTCGCGTGGCGACATCGGCGCGATCCGCATCACCGCCACCGACACGATGTTCGAAATCCCCAAGGCGATCTCGGCCAAATTCCTGGCCGCTGTCCGCCGCACGGGCGAAGCGGGTGACGAGGGCGCGGATGTGATGTTCGATCCCATCGATGGCGCACCGCGCGAGGAAGCCCGTGGCAACCGCAAGCAGTTGCGCCCCGCCAATGGCGATCGTCCCAACCGCAGCGGCCCGCCCCGTGGTGGCCCCGGTGCCGGGTCGCGCGGCGGTGCGTCGCCGCACAGCCCACGCCCCTTCAAGGGCGCAGGCGCCGGTGGCCCGCGCAAGGGTCCGCCGCGTAGCCGGGGCTAACGCCCTTTAGGACAGGTGGGAGCCATCGGGGCCGTCGGTCATTGCAGCACGCATGACCGACGGCCCTTTTCTCATTCCCGTGCTGGGCGACCAGCTCGACCCCGACATCGCCGCGCTGCGCCACGTTGATAAAACACGCAGCATCGTGCTGATGATGGAGGTGGCCGACGAAACCACTTATGTCCGCCATCATAAGGCCAAGATCGCCTTCATCCTGTCCGCCATGCGCCATCATGCCGATCGGCTGCGGGCGCTGGGCTGGACGGTCGATTATGTGACGCTGGACGACCCGGCCAATAGCGGCAGCTTCACCGGTGAAGTCGCCCGCGCCATCGACCGGCACAAGCCCGCCGCCATCCATGTGACCGAGGCCGGCGAATGGCGGGTCCGGGCGATGCTTGAAAGCTGGGCGCTACGTTTCGGGCTGCCCGTCACCATCCATGAGGATGACCGTTTCCTCTGCACCCATGCCGAATTCGATAGCTGGGCCGCCGCGCGCAAGCAGTTGCGGATGGAATTTTTCTACCGCGACATGCGGCGCAAGACCGGCCTGCTGCTGACCGAGGATGGCCAGCCCGAAGGCGGCCAGTGGAATTATGACGCCGACAATCGCAAGCCGCCACCCGCGCGCGACCTGCTGATGCCCCGCCCCATCCGCTTCCAGCCCGATGCGGTCACGCAGGATGTGCTGGCCATGGTCGCCACGCGCTTTGCCGACCATATCGGCAGCCTCGATCATTTCCACTTCGCGGTGACGCATGAGGAAGCGATGCGCCAACAGCGCCATTTCCTTGATGAAGCGCTACCCCGCTTTGGCGACTATCAGGACGCGATGCTGACCGGCGAGCCGTTCCTGTGGCACTCGATCCTCTCGCCCTATATTAACACCGGGCTGCTCGACCCGCTGGCGCTGTGCCGCGCGGTCGAGGAACGCTATCGGGTCGGCAAGGTGCCGCTCAACGCCGCCGAAGGCTTCATTCGCCAGATCATCGGCTGGCGCGAATATGTGCGCGGTATCTACTGGCATGAAGGGCCGGACTATGCGCAGCGCAATGCGCTGGGGGCGACCCGCGCCCTGCCTGGTTTCTATTGGACCGGGCAGACCGACATGCATTGCCTGTCCCAGGCGATCGGCCAGACGATCGACCATGGCTATGCCCATCATATCCAGCGGCTTATGATCACCGGCAATTTCGCCCTGCTCGCCGGTGTCGATCCGCATCAGGTGCATATCTGGTATCTGGAAGTCTATGCCGACGCCTATGAATGGGTCGAGCTGCCCAATACGCTGGGCATGAGCCAGTTTGCCGATGGCGGCCTGCTCGGTTCCAAACCCTATGCGTCGAGCGGCGCCTATATCAACCGCATGTCCAACTATTGCGGGTCATGCCGCTATGATGTGAAGCAGCGTGTCGGCAGGGACGCCTGCCCCTTCAACGCGCTCTATTGGGACTTCCTGGCCCGCAACCAGCGCAAGCTGGCGTCCAATCCCCGCATGGCCCTGCCCTATCGCAACTGGGACAAGATGCCGGAAGATGACCGTACCGCCATCCGGGAACAGGCGGCACGGTTCCTCGGCTCAATGGATTAACTCGCACCACACAGCGTCAGCATCCGCCCGGCCAGTTCCCGCTCGCCCATGACGATATGCCGCACGCCCAGCGTTTCGAGATGCGCGACCTCCGCATCCGAATGGGCGCGGGCGATCACCTCCAGCTTGGGGTTGAGGTGGCGGGCATGTTCGTGGATCGCGCCGCCTTCAAATCCTTCGGGCACCGCGATCAGCAGGTGATGGGCTTCGGTAATCCCGGCGCTGCGCAGCGCCTTGTCCTCCAGCGCATTGCCGCGCACGACGGACAGCCCGGCTTCCTGCGCTTCCTCCACTTTATCGGCATCATCCTCGATCACCGTGAACGGCATCTGCCGCTCGGTCAGCCGGTCGGCGATCAGCTTGCCGACCCGGCCATAGCCGACCAGGATAATATGCCCGATCGCGGGCCGCGCCGCCGCGACGCGCGCCGCTTCCGCCACTACCTCCTCCTGCTTGCGACCGCGCACGGCCAGCGAGAAGAGGATGGGATTGAGGAAGATCGACACGATCGCACCTGCGAGGATCAGGTCGCGCGCATCGGCCGGAAGCACGCCAAGCCCTGTCCCAAGCGTCGCAAGGATGAAGGAAAATTCGCCGATCTGCGCCAGGCTGACCGCGATGGTCATCGCCGTGTCGCCCGGTTTGCCGAACAAACGGACGATGGCATAGGCGGCGATCGACTTGCCCACGATGATGATCGCGACCGTCGCCAGCAATGGCAGCGGCTGTTCCCACAGCACGGCCGGATTGAACAACATGCCGACCGACACGAAGAACAGCACCGCAAACGCATCGCGCAGCGGCAGCGTCTCCTCCGTCGCCCGCCTGCTGAGCGGCGTTTCGCCCAGGATCATGCCCGCGAAGAAGGCACCCAACGCGAAGGATACGTCGAACGCATAGGCTGCACCAAACGCGACGCCCAGAGCGATCGCCAGCACCGCGAGGCGGAACAGCTCCCGCGATCCGGTATGCACGACCCAGTGCAGCGTCCAGGGAATGACCCGCCGCCCGACGATCATCATCAGCGCGACGAAGCCGGCCACCTTGAGCAGCGTGCCGACCAGCGGCGCGATCAGCGCGCCCGCCCCGGCCCCGGAGTCCGCGTCGCTTATGACGGCGGCCAGCGCAGGCAGCAGGACGAGCGCCAGCACCATCACCAGATCTTCGACGATCAGCCAGCCGACCGCGATCCGCCCCCGCCGCGTCTCGACCAGATCAGCGCTTTGCAAGGCCCGCAGCAGCACCACTGTACTGGCGACCGACAGCGCAAGGCCAAAGACGATGCCGCCCATCAGCGGCCATCCCATGAGGGCGGACAGCCCCATGCCAAGGCCGGTCGCCACGCCGATCTGCACCAAAGCCCCCGGAACGGCGATATGTTTGACCGACATCAGATCCTTGAAGGAGAAATGCAGCCCCACGCCGAACATCAGCAGGATGACGCCGATTTCGGCGAGTTCCTTGGCCAGTCCGCTATCGGCGACGAAACCGGGCGTGAAAGGGCCGACCATGATCCCGGCGACGAGATAGCCCACAAGGGGCGACATGCGGAGCCTGTGGGCGATGGCGCCCATGATGAAGGCGACGACAAGGCCGGCGACGATGGTGCCGATCAGGGGCGTGTGATGGGGCATGCAAGCCTTTCGATGCGAATCATTCTATATCAGAAAGTCAAAGGATGGAGCAGGACCGCCAGCAGCAGGGCGGCCGCAGCCAGACCTGTCATGATAGCGGGCATGAACCACCAGGGCGGACGGCGACGCTTGCCGCCGGGCTCAGGCTTATCGGACATCTTCATGGTCCTCCTTTCGACGACGCCCATCGAAACGGGCCATGCAGATCGTCAGAGGGCGGCGGGTGGGGCGCGCGCCCGGTGGGCGCTGGACAATAGCAGAGGTGCCGCCGCAATCTGCCGCCGCGAAAAGAAAATTCGCAAGCGGCCTACGGAGGCCACGAGCGCCAACGTCGCGATGATGCAGAAAAGAAACACAGGCGGCGTATCATCACCATCCACGCGCGCGGCCTGCGCGACGTGCGGCGGCGTCGGTGCGCGCGCCTTGACCACCACATCGCTCGTTGCAGGATTGAAAGCGGAGCCGGTCGGGCGACTGAGCGGCGGGCCGATGGGGGCCAGCGCAGAGAGGAGCGTCACCACGATCAGCATCCACAAGGCGACGGATAGGCTATAGCGGCTAAGCTGCCGATCGCCCTTTCCTGTCTCGCCTGTTATATGCCGCATCGCTCGCTTCGGTCCTTTCGCGGACAAGATAGGGCCTGTGCGAACCGAAAACCACCCCGGTTCCGCGCCGCCATCGGTTGACACCCGCGAGTCATTCCACTAACGGGCCACATTCCCGCGCGGGTCGGCAAGGCGTCATGTCTTTGGTGATTTGCGTAAAGCAGATTTGAACGAGAAGAGACAAGCCATGTTCGCTATCGTGCGCACAGGCGGCAAGCAGTATCGCGTCGCCGCCGGAGACAAGATCGTCGTCGAAAAGATGGCCGGTGAAGCCGGTGACAAGATTACGCTGGACGACGTCCTGCTGGCCGGTGAAGGCGGCGATCTGAAGGATGTGGCCGGTCTGACCGTCGCAGCCGAGATCATCGCGCAGGCGAAGGGCGAAAAGGTCATCGTCTTCAAGAAGCGTCGCCGCCACAATTATCGCCGCAAGAACGGCCATCGTCAGCGCCACACGATCCTGCGCATCGTCGCAATCGGTGCCGAAGACAAGAAGGCCGCCAAGGCCGAGGCCAAGACCCAAGACGCAGCCCCGGCTGCTGCCGAAGCCTGATCGCTTCGCGCCTGATATTCTAGGAGTTTAGACAATGGCACATAAGAAAGCTGGCGGTTCGTCGCGCAACGGTCGTGATTCGGAATCGAAGCGCCTTGGCGTCAAGAAGTTCGGCGGTCAGGAAGTGATCGGCGGCAACATCATCATTCGTCAGCGCGGCACGCGCGTATATCCCGGCCGCAATGTCGGCATGGGCAAGGACCACACGCTGTTCGCGCTGGGTGAAGGCCGCGTGGTATTCCACGCTGGCAAGCTCGGCCGCAAATATGTGTCGGTCGACGCGATGGCCGAAGCGGCAGAATAACGGACGACGAATGACGGGTCGTCCTTTTGAGGGGCGATCCTTTCGTGACGCGAACCTTTAGGTTCAAGTGACGATGTTCGAGGGATAAAGGGGCGCTCCTTCCATCAGAGGGGCGCCCTTTTTCCGTTGGGCGAAACATCCTCTTAAATTCCCTCAACCCACTGGAACTCCACGCCTTCTCACGCGTCATGCAGGCGGGGAACATGCCAGACATCGACCGTCGTCAAGTCGTCATCATTGGCGGCTATGGGCACGCCCAAGAGGAGAGAGAAGAATGTTCGCCCGCACCCCCCGCCTGCTGCTGCGTCCAGGCTGGATGGAAGACGCGCCCGCGCTGGCTCATGCGATCAGTGATCCTGCCATCCTGCGCAACCTGACCCACGCGCCCGCCCCCTATGCGCTGGACGATGCGCAAGCATTCCTGTCGCTGCCCCATGATTCGCGCCTGCCGCGCCTGCTCGCCTTCACCCGCACGCGCGGCGCACCGCGCCTGGTCGGCGGGTGCGATATTCATCTGGACGCGCATGGCACGCCGGAACTGGGCTATTGGATCGCGCGGCCCTATTGGGGCCTGGGCTTTGCCACCGAAGCCGCCCGCGCGGTCCTCAGCATGGCGCGCGCCCATGGTGTCCAGGGCGTTCGTGCCGCGCATTTCCTCGACAATCCCGCTTCGGGCAATGTCCTGCGCAAGATCGGCTTCCGCTTCACCGGCCGGGTCGAGCAGCGCTACAGCCTTGCTCGCCGGACGATGGTCGATTCGCTGCTGTTCGAAGAAGGCGAAACCCACGGCATGCACCCGGACCCAGCCATGGATCTCTATCGCGACGCTACGCAGGCGATGGCGGCCTGATAGTGCGGGCGGGGGAGGTGTCTTCCCCGCCCGTCATGCCGAATGCGACTGCCGGGGCCGGTCGAACACCCGCGTCGGCGTGTCGCCCAGCATCCTGTCGGCCAGCGCGACGAAACCCAGTTTCTCGGCTACCCTGATCGACGCGCCATGGTCCGGCGCGATGATACAGCGTAGCGAGGGCGTATCGAGATGGGCGTCGGCCCAGCGCACCACCGCATCCATTGCTTCGCTGGCGACGCCCCTGCCCCATGCCTGCGGCCCCAGCACCCAGCCCGCCTCCGGCACGCCCTCCAGTTCGGGCAGGCCGCGTGCGGCGCTCAGCAGTCCGCCCTCGCCCAGAAACGCGCCGGTCGTCCGATCCTCGATTGCCCACATGCCATAGCCCAGCAGCGACCACATGCCGGCATAGCGGAGCAGACGAAACCACACCGCCTGCGCGTCGAGCGGCACGCCACCGACATGACGCACCACCTTCGCGTCCGCCCACAGGGCGCGGCACGCCGCATAATCGGCGATGCCGTGCGGGCGTAGGATCAGGCGATTGGTGTGGAGCGTGGGCGCATCAGTCATGGCTCGATAAGATCGCGCCCCACCCCGCCCGTCAAGCCGCCGACGGCAGCGGCCCGGTCATCCGCGCATCCGCATAGTCGCTGTCCACCAGCGCGATCAGCGCCCGGTCATCGACCGACCAGGGATGAAAGCCCGGCTTGAAATAGCTGAGCCACGGCCCCGCCACCCGGCGCAAGATGCCCGGCCGCATCAGCGCATAGCCGAGCAACCCGCCCCAGGCGCGCACGCCTGTCACGCCATCCTGCCGCAACAGGTCCATCATGCCGCGCGCCCGATGATGCAGGAAATGTTTGGTGGCGATCAGCATCATCACCGATCGCAGCCGCCAGCGGGCAAAGCTGCTCCAGTCGCGCGTCGCATGGACCCACGTGTCATGCGCCACGCCCTTATGCTCGATCTCCTCGACCGCATGCCAGCGCCACAGCGCCGCAATCTCCGGGTCCGCGCCGTCGAGCAGGCGCGGGTCGCGCAACAGTTCATGGGCGAGGATCGCGGTGAAATGCTCCAGCGCCATGGTCGCGGCCAGGCTGACGATCGGCGGACGGCGCTTTGCTAGGTCACGCACCCGCACCACATCGGCGTCGAGCCGCGACAACTCATAACCATGATCCGCCACCTGCCGGTTGAAGGCCAGATGCTCGCGGCTGTGGACCACCTCCTGCTTGATGAAGGCCGCAATCTCGCCCGCCAGCCTGTCCGGGGTGCCATCGCGAAAGGCGCGGACACTCTCGATGAAATAGGCTTCGCCGCGTGGAAAGGTCACGGACAGGGCGTTGAAGAAAGCCGTGGCGATCGGATCGCCATTCAGCCAATGTCGGGCCGCAGCGCGGTCCCGCCCGAAACGGCGGTCGCGCGGCGTGATAGTGAGGTCGGTCGGGGTCATCTCGCACTCCTTACTTACATTGATGTAAATAAGAGTTACTGACACCTATGTCAATAAAACGTGTCCGCCTCAGCCCGGATGAAAGCCGCCTCGCCGCGCTGGAGGCTGCGCGCATCCTGTTGATCGAAGCTGGCCCGCAGGCCGTGACCCTCAAGGCCGTCGCCGCGCAGATCGGCCGCACCCATGCCAATCTGCTCCACCATTTCGGATCGGCAGCGGGGTTGCACAAAGCGCTCGCCGCTTATCTTGGCGACACCATCACCGCCACCATCGGCGAAGCGGTCGATGCCGCGCGGCGCGGCAAGGTCAGCCCGCGCACCATCGTCGACATGACCTTCGACGCCTTTGACCGCGAAGGCGCAGGCGCGCTGGCCAGCTGGATGCTGGCGCTCGGCAATGAAGACGCGCTCGACCCGGTGGTGGAGGCGATCCACAGGCTGGTCGACAAGCTGACCGCCACCGCGCTGACCCCGCATCTCGCCGACCTCATCCGCGACAATACGCTGATGCTCGTCCTGCTGGCGCTGGGTGATTCGCAAATGGGTGGGCCGATGGCGGGTGCGCTGGGGCTTCCCCGCGAAAAGGCGCGCGAAATGGCCACGCGCAGCCTGACCTTTGCCCTGATGCAGGAGGCCGCGACGCTTGCCGCGCAGGCCGAGGTTTAACTTTTCGCGCGATGGCGCTATGGGCCGCCCATGCATTTTCTCGATCAAGCCAAAATCTTCATCAAATCCGGCTGGGGCGGCCCCGGCGCGGTCAGTTTCCGACGCGAAAAATATGAGGAATATGGCGGCCCCGACGGCGGCAACGGCGGCAAGGGTGGCGACATTATTTTCGAAGCGGTCCAGGGCCTCAACACCCTGATCGACTTTCGCTACACCCAGCATTTCAAGGCGCAGCGCGGCACGCCCGGCATGGGCAAGAATCGCTATGGCGCGGGTGGCAAGGATCTGATCATCCAGGTTCCGGTCGGCACTCAGATCCTGTCTGATCCCAAGCCGATCGAAGGCAGCGAGGACGAAGACGGCATCCCCGATTATGAGGATCAGGACATCCTCGCCGATTTCACCGAAGTCGGCCAGCGCGTCACTTTCCTGCGCGGCGGCGATGGCGGCCGCGGCAACATGTCCTACAAGACCAGCACCAACCGCGCCCCGCGTCAGCATGGTACGGGCTGGCCAGGCCAGGAAATGTGGGTGTGGCTGCGGCTGAAGCTGCTGGCCGATGTCGGCCTGGTCGGCATGCCCAATGCGGGCAAATCGACCCTGATCAATCAAGTGACCAATACCAAGGCGAAGGTCGGCGCCTATGCCTTCACCACCACCAAGCCGCAATTGGGCGTGGTGCTGCACAAGGATCGCGAATTTGTGCTGGCGGATATCCCCGGCCTGATCGCGGGCGCGGCCGAAGGCGTCGGCATTGGCGACCGGTTCCTGGGCCATATCGAACGCTGCCGCGTATTGCTCCACCTGATCGACGCCACTGTCGATGATCCGGTCGAAGCGTTCCAGATCGTCAGCGACGAACTGGCCGCCTATGGCGAGGGGCTGGACGAAAAGCCGCAGATCGTCGCGCTCAACAAGGGTGACCTGTTGGGGCCAGAACTGATGGAGGACATTGCCGAGCAACTGCGCGATCAGGTCGGCGTGGAGGATGTCTTCATCATCTCCGGCGCGACCGGCGATGGCGTGGGCAAATTGCTCGACGCCATCCTGCCGATCCTGGGCGAAGCCCGCGCCGCCGCGCGGCAGGAGGCACAGGACGACGAAGACGGGACATGGTCGCCGCTATAAGCGACCTGCATGACACCCGTTCGCTTCGAGCGAAGTCGAGAAGCGGGTGCATGGCGGTTCTCGACTTCGCTCGAACCGAACGGACCATTTGCCTGTGACTCCTTCCCTCTCCGGCTTCCCCCCCGCCCTGATCCGCCGCTTGGTCATCAAGATCGGCTCGGCCCTGCTCGTCGATCCGGCGGGCAATGTGCGGATCGACTGGTTGCGCACCTTGGTCGCCGACGTCGCGGCGCGGACGCAGGCGGGGCAGCAGATCATCATCGTCTCGTCCGGCGCGATCGCGCTCGGCGCGCGGCGCCTCAAATTGCCCAAGGGCGGGCGCGGCAGCCTGGAGGATGCGCAGGCCGCCGCCGCCACGGGGCAGATCGCCCTGTCGCAATGCTGGGCGAGCCTGCTCGACGAGCAAGGCATCACCGCCGCGCAGATGCTGGTGACGCTCGATGACCTCGAAAATCGCCGCCGCTATTTGAATGCCTCGGCGACGCTCGAACGGCTGATGGCCTTGCATGTCGTGCCGGTGGTCAATGAGAATGACAGCGTCGCCACCGCCGAAATCCGCTTCGGCGATAATGACCGGCTGGCGGCGCGTATCGGACAGGCGGCACGGGCTGACGCGGTTGTGCTGCTTTCCGATGTCGACGGGCTTTACACCGCCAACCCGCACGTCGATGCGAGCGCGATGCTGATCGAAACAATAGACCGCATCGACGCGCGAATCGCGGCCATGGCCGACGGTGGCTCCGCCTCCGGCATGGGATCGGGCGGCATGACGTCCAAGATCGAGGCCGCGCGCATCGCCACCGGCGCGGGCGCGCACCTCGCCATCATCTCCGGCAAGGTCGATGCACCGCTGTCGCACTGGACGCAGGGCGGCAAAGGCTCGATCTTCCTGGCCGCCCAAGGCAAAGGCGCGCGCAAGGGCTGGCTCGCTGGCCGCCTCACCGTGCGCGGCCGCATCATCGTGGACGCGGGCGCGGAAACCGCCTTGTCGAAGGGCAACAGCCTGCTCCCCGCCGGTGTCGCCGCTGTCGAAGGCGTGTTCGCGCGCGGCGATGTGGTCGATATCGTGACGCAGGACGGCCGGGTGATCGCGCGCGGGCTGATCGAATATGATAGCGATGCCGCCGCGAAGATTGCGGGCCGCCGCAGCGAGGATATTGCCGCGCTGCTGGGCGAAATGCCGCGATCAGTGCTGGTCCATCGCGACCATATGGCGATGGTCTGACACGCATGTCCCTCCGCATTGCCATGACCGGCGCGACGGGTTTCGTCGGCGCTGAAACCTTGGATCAGGCGCTGAGCGTCGGGCACCATGTTACCGCGCTGACCCGCCGGGCGCAGCCGCCGCGCGCGCGCCTCAAATGGGTGCCGGGCTCGCTCGATCAGGCGGCAGGCCTCGACACGCTAGTGCGCGACGCCGATGTCGTGATCCATATCGCGGGCGTGGTGAACGCGCCCGATCGCGACGGCTTTGAAATGGGCAATGCGCGCGGCACGATGGCGGTGGTGGACGCCATGCGCAAACGCGGGGTACGGCGGCTGATCCACATTTCCTCGCTCGCCGCGCGCGAGCCGGGTCTGTCCGACTATGGCTGGTCGAAGGACTTGGCCGAACGCCATGTGAGGGCCAGCGGCCTCGACTGGACCATCGTCCGTCCGCCCGCCATCTACGGCCCCAATGATCGCGAAATGCTCGAACTTTTCCGCATGGCCAAGCGCGGCATCATGCTGCTGCCACCGGGCGGACGGCTGTCAGTGATCCATGTTGCCGACCTCGCCCAGTTGCTGCTGGCGCTGGCCGACGATCGCGACCTCAGCCTTGCCCAGACCTACGACCCCGATGACGGCACGCCCACGGGCTGGGACCATAAGGATTTCGGTGCCGCCATCGGTCGCGCGGTGGGCCGGTCGGTGCGGATCTTGGCGACTCCGGCCTGGCTGCTCGGCGTCGCTGCGCGCACGGATCGCCTGTTTCGCGGCAATGGCGCCAAGCTGACCCCCGATCGCGTCGATTATTTCTGCCACCCCGACTGGGTCGCCGCAGCTGACGCGCATGTTCCCAAGCAGCTATGGATGCCGCAAATCCCGACCGAAGAGGGATTGAAGGCGACAGCGCAGGCCTATCGCACCAAAGGCTGGATTTAGGCGGCACCCATCGCCCAGTTCAGTTCGGTTCGAGCGTGTCGAGAACAAGGTCGTTCTCGACAAGCTCGAACCGAACGGAGGCTAGTCGGCCTCGACCGGCTTCTTCGCCCGCTGTTCCGCCAGAAATTCGCTGACCGCCTGCCCGCTGGCATTGAGCAGCGGGAAGGTCCGCGCGTCCGACAGCCAGTCGGGACGCCGCGCGCCGCTGCCATACATAGTGTCATAGACCAGGCTGAACGCCAGGAAGGCCAGCGTCGCGCCGATCAACCCCTTGACCGCGCCGAAGCCACCGCCCAGCACGCGGTCGACCGGCCCCAGCACGGATTGCCGGGTCCGCCGGCCGATCGCATGGGCGACCATCTTGCCGACGCCGAAGGTAACACCGAACACCAGCACCAGCGCCAGGATCGCTGCGCCGCTCGCCGTGCCAACGAAGGGCGTCAGCAGATCGGCCACCGAGGCATGAAAGAGCCGGATGCAGAAGATCGCCAGCACCCACGCCATCAGCGACAGGGTTTCCAGCACGAACCCGCGGAGCAGGCCCAATATGGCGCTGCCGCCAATGGCGAGCAGGACGATGATATCGACGGCGTTCATCGCCCGCGTGGCTATCCCCTGCCCAGCATCTGGTCAACCAGTTGCGCAAGCGTGCGAAAGCCGCTGACCGCTATCCCCTTCACCCCGTCGGTCGCCGACGCCGGGATGAAAGCGCGGTTGAACCCCAGCTTCGCCGCCTCGCGCAGCCGCAGCGGCGCATGCGCCACCGGGCGGATCTCGCCCGACAACGCGATCTCGCCGAACAGCACGACGTCGGAGGGCAAGGGCTTTTCCGACAGCGCCGACACCAGGGCCGCTGCCACCGCCAGGTCCGCCGCCGGGTCCGACAACCGATAACCACCCGCGACGTTCAGATAAACTTCGCAGGTCGAAAAGCTAAGGCCACAGCGCGCCTCCAGCACCGCCAGTACCATGGCCAGCCGTCCATTATCCCATCCGACCACCGCGCGGCGCGGCGTCGCGCCGCTCGACAGCCGCACCACCAGCGCCTGGATCTCCACCAGAACCGGCCGCGTCCCTTCCAGCGCGGGAAACACCGTCGCGCCCGTCACCGTCTCGTCGCGATGCGTCAGGAACAGGGCGGACGGATTGGCAACCTCCTCCAGCCCTTCGGACACCATCGCGAATACGCCGATCTCGTCAGTACCGCCAAAGCGGTTCTTGATCGCGCGCAGGATGCGATATTGATGGCTGCGCTCACCCTCGAACGCCAACACCGTATCGACCATATGCTCCAGCACGCGCGGCCCGGCGATGCTGCCATCCTTGGTCACATGCCCGACCAAAATCAGCGCAGTACCCCGCTGCTTGGCGAATTTGATCAATTCCTGCGACGAGGCGCGCACCTGGCTGACCGTCCCCGGCGCGCCTTCGATCAGGTCGCTGTGCATCGTCTGGATCGAATCGATCACCAGCAAGGCCGGCGGCTCGCCCTGGCTCAATGTCGTCAGGATATCGCGTACCGAAGTCGCGCTCGCCAGCATCACCGGCGCATTGCCCAGCCCCAGCCGTTGCGCGCGCAACCGCACCTGGTCGGCCGCTTCCTCGCCACTGATATAGGCCACAGACAGCCCGCGCGCCGCGACCCGCGCCGCCGCCTGCAACAATAAGGTCGACTTGCCGATGCCCGGATCGCCACCAATCAATATGGCCGATCCCGCGACGATGCCACCACCCAGCGCCCGGTCGAACTCGGCAATACCCGTGCTGGTGCGCGGCGGCAATTCGACTTGCGTGTCCAGCCCGACGAGCGTGATCGCGCGTCCGCCCGTATGCAAATCATGCCGTGCGGAAAAGGCGGTCTGCGGCGCCTCTTCGACAATGCTGTTCCATTCGCCGCAATCCTCGCACTGTCCCTGCCACCGTGCCGCCACGGTGCCGCATTGCTGACAGACGAATTTCCGCTTTGTCTTGGCCATGGCCCGGATATGCCGTCGAGACACGAACATTGCAAGAACATCCGTTCGCCACTGGAAACATGCCTGCGCCTTGGGCATTGGTGCCCCATGAAGACATTGCGCGTTGCCAGCTATAATATCCACAAGGCCGTCGGCACCGACCGCCGTCGTATGCCGGAGCGGGTACTGGAGGTGCTGGGCGAGATCGACGCAGACATCGTCGCCTTGCAGGAGGCAGACATGCGCTTCGGCATCCGCTCCGCCGCCATTCCACCCCGGATGCTCGAAAGCCATAGTGGTTATAAGGCGGTCCCGCTCGATGTTCAGGCCGATTCGATGGGCTGGCATGGCAATGCCATCCTGGTGCGCAAAGATGCCGAGATCGACGCGCATGACGTCCTCCATATCCCCTATCTGGAGCCACGCGGCGCAACCATGGCGCAAGTGACGCTGGGCGGCACGACCGTCCGCGTGTTCGGCATGCATCTCGACCTGTCAGGCCTGTGGCGCAGGCGGCAGGCGGCCGCCGTCATCAACGCCGCTGCGCAGGGCGAAGCCATGCCCACCATTTTGATGGGCGACCTCAACGAATGGAGCGCGGGTCGCGGCTGCCTCGCCGATTTTGCCCGCCATTACAGCTTCGCGCCCTGCGGACGCAGCTTCCACGCCCGCGCGCCTGTGGCCCAGCTCGACCGGATCATGCATTGCGATCGCCTGACCCTGGTCGAATGCGGCGTCCATATGAGCGCGGCGGCGCGCAAAGCGTCGGACCATCTGCCGATCTGGGCCGAATTCCGCCTTTGATCGGCCCCTCGACAATATCCTCTCCCTCTGCGATCCATGGGCCATGAAGGAGCGGGAACTCAGGCTAGCGCTGGTCTGCTATGGCGGCATCAGCCTGGCGATCTACATGCATGGCATCACCAAGGAAGTGTGGCGGCTCGCCCGCGCCAGCCGTGCCTTTCACGACGGTGCGCCTGCCTCCACCGGCAGCGAAGCCGTTTATCGGCAGATGTTGGAGGAGATAGAGGCCAAGGCCGGCATCCGCCTGCGCGTCATGCCCGACATCATCGCCGGGGCCAGCGCGGGGGGCATCAACGGCATTTTCCTTGCTCAGGCGATCGAGACCGGCCAGTCGCTCGATCCGCTGACCGATATGTGGCTCGACAATGCCGATGTCGATCGGCTGCTTGACCCCGACGCCCGCCCCGCCCGCGCGCTCACCAAATTCTGGGCCACCCCGCTTGTCTGGATGGCGGCGCGCCGCCCCGGCGACGCGATCGAACGCACCGTCGCCCCCGACACACGCGAAGAAGTGCGGCACAAACTCTCCCGCTTCATCCGCTCGCGCTGGTTCGAGCCGCCCTTTGGCGGGGAGATTTTCTCTGGCATGCTCATGGACGCCTTCGATGCGATGGCGGCGGCGGAGCGTGGCCCGCCTTTGCTCCCGGCCGGGCATCCGCTCGACCTGTTCGTCACAGTCACCGATTTCGAGGGCCATCCGCAAAGCCTCAATCTCAACAGCCCGCCCCAGGTGATCGAGACCGAACATCGCCTGTCGATCGGCTTTCGCGCGCGCGGCCGGGCACCCAATGGCGACCCGCGGGCCTTCGCCGATGCCGCCGAACTGGTCTTCGCCGCGCGGGCGACCGCCAGCTTTCCCGGTGCCTTCCCGCCCTTCACCGTGCGCGAACTCGACCGCGTCCTCAAACGCCGCCGTCGCGCCTGGCCGACGCGCGACGCCTTCCTCCACCGCGCTTTGCCCCGCCATGCGGCGCGCGGCACGGCGGAGGACGCCGTGCTGATCGACGGCTCGGTGCTGGCCAACGCCCCCTTCGCCCAGGCGATCGGCGCGCTGCGCAACCGCCCCTCCCGCCGGGAAGTCGATCGCCGCTTCGTCTATATCGACCCCAAGCCCGGCCACCGCTCCATCCGGCTCAACCGCCATGGCGACGCGGAAGATGCGCCGACCGGCGCGGACGCCCCGCTGCCCGGCTTTTTCCGCACCATCTTCGGCGCGCTGTCCGACATTCCGCGCGAACAGCCGATCCGCGACAATCTGGAAGTGATCGACCGCCATTCGGCGCATATCCGCCGTATGCGCCGCATCCTCGACACGCTGAGGCCCGGCATGGAGGCGGAGGTCGAAAGCGCTATCGGCCGCATGCTCTTTCTCGATCGGCCAACGCCCGCCCGCCTCTCCGCCTGGCGCGCCAAGGCACAGCAACGCGCCGCCGGATCGGCGGGCTTCGCCTTCCCCGCTTATGGCCATCTCAAATTATCGGGCATCGTCGAGGCGCTTTCGACCCTGTTGTTCCGCCTGTCGGGGGAGGACAGCGCAATGATGCGCGAAACCTATCGCCGGGCGATTTGGGCACAGGTGCGCGCGACCGGCGCGGACCAATTGACCGACCATGGCGGTTCCGCCTCCGCCCCGGTCACCTTCTTCCGCACCCACGACCTCGCCTTCCGCATCCGCCGCCTGCGTTTCCTGGCGCGGCGTCTCGCCGAAACGCTGGAGCGCGAGAGCGCGGTGGAAGCGGTCGAGGTGCAGGGGATGCATGATGCGATCTACGCCGCCCTCGCCCTCTATGCCGAATGCGAGGACGCCGATTTTCACGGCCCTGCCGTCATCGCCGCCGCGCGCCAGGTGCCGACCGACGCCGCCGCCGCGCTGGAGGCCGTCGCACACGCCCGCAACCTTCAGGCGCGCGATGATTCGGCCGACACACTTCTCGCCGAAGCCTTCGCCGCGCTGCCCAAGCCGGCCCGGCGCACCATGTTGCTCGCTTATCTCGGCTTCCCCTTCACCGATATCGCTACGTTACCGTTGCTCCAGGGTGACACTCTGGACGAATATGATCCGGTCAAGGTCGACCGAATTTCGCCCGAAGACTGTTCCGCCATCCGCGCAGGCGGCGCGCAGGCGACGCTGAAAGGCATAGAATTCAACAATTTCGGCGCTTTTTTCAGCCGCGCCTATCGGGAGAATGACTATCTCTGGGGTCGCCTCCACGGGGTCGAGCGGCTGCTGGACATCGTGAATTCGGCCATACCCACCGCAAGCCGCCTTTCGCCCGACAGGGTCCACGCCTATAGGCGATCTGCGTTTCTGGCGATCCTGGACGAGGAAGAATCGCGCTTGCCGCATGTCGCGGAATTGATCGCCAGCTTGCGGGAGGAAATCGGGTGAGCAGGCCTGTTGTGCTGGTGCCGATTATCATGTTGCTGGCGCTCGTCGCTGGCTGCCGCGCGTCGGATGATACGGCGCAGGCGGACAATGGCGTTGTCCCGACCGCCGTGGCGCAAGTCGCCGACAATGCGACCCCGCCGCCGCCCGAACCCGTAGCCGCGCCGACGCCGCCACCCGCCGCACTGGCGCGGGTTTCGCCGACCGTGACAGTCCGCGCCCAGCCCGCGCCCTATTTCCCGCTCGACCTGCCCCCTTCAGACGTCGCCGCCAGCGCCGCGCCCTTCCCGCGCGAAGTCACCGAGTTCATGGTGTCGCGCGACAGTTGCGACCATTTCCGGGGCGAAGAGCCCTATGACGCCGAACGCCGCGCCTATATCGCGGAGAATATCGCCGCTTTGTGTCGCGGCACCGATACCAAGCTGGCGCTGCTGCGGCAGCGCTACGCCGCCGATCCGTCCGTCACCGCTGCCCTGCGCAGTTATGAGGATCAAATCGAAAAGCGCATGCCGAAACAGGCTGGGCTATACTAACAACCCGTCGATCGCCCGCGCCAGGTCGATGTCGCGCTGCGACAGGCCACCGGCGTCGTGCGTGGTCAGAACAATGTCCACCCGGTTATAGACGTTAGACCATTCGGGATGATGATCGGCCTTCTCCGCCAGTATCGCCACCCGCGTCATGAAACCGAACGCCGCGACGAAATCGCGGAAAACGAAGCGGCGGCTTATGCCGTCGGGCTCAGCCACCACCGTCCATTCGGGCAGTTCGGCTAGGGCTGCGGCGCGCTGTTCTTGCGTCAATGTGGCAATCATGTCCCTATCCTCTTAATATGCTTTGGCTTATGTGGCAGCCATGTCGCATCATGGTCAACCGCCCCGCTTTGCCCCCACGATCCAGGAGATCGAGACGCTGGCGCTCGGCGCGCTGGCGCGCCTGCCTGAAACCTTCCGCGATCATTTGTCCGATGTCGTGCTGTTCGTCGAGGAATTTGCCGATCCGGCGATCCTGAAGGAAATGGAGATCGGCGATCCCTATGGCCTGACCGGCCTCTATACCGGCCGCCCCGTGGGGCATGAGCCGCAGACGGGCGACACCCCGCCGACCGTCCATCTCTATCGCCGCCCACTGCTCGACGAATGGGTCGAAACCGGCGTCCCGCTCGATGCCCTCATCACCCATGTCGTGGTGCATGAAATCGGCCATCATTTCGGCTTGTCGGACCTCGACATGCATGTGCTGGAGGATATGGTCGGGTCATGAGCGACGCGGCCTTGCGGCTGACCGATGTCGCCTGCCTGCGCGGCGGGCGGATGCTGTTTCGCGGCGTCAGCCTGACGCTGGGACCGGGCGAAAGTGCGCTGCTGACCGGCCCCAATGGCGTCGGCAAATCCAGCCTGCTGCGCTTGTGCGCCGGGCTGCTCCCCGCCTTTGCCGGCACGGTCGATCGGCGCGGTGGCATCGCGCTGACCGATGAACGACTGGCGCTGGACATGGACCTGCCGCTCGCCACGGCGCTCGCCTTCTGGGCACAACTTGACCGGGCCGGGCCGGACGCAGTGTCGGCCGCGCTTGACGCGATGGCGCTGACCCGCTTCGCCGACGTGCCCGTCCGCATGCTCTCCACCGGACAGCGCAAGCGCGCGATGCTGGCGCGGGTGATCGCCAGCCATGCTCCCATCTGGCTGCTCGACGAACCGGGCAACGGGCTGGACAGCGCCTCGACCGACCTGCTTGGCGCAGCAGTGGCCACGCATCTGGCGAGCGGCGGCATCGTCGTCGCCGCCTCGCACCAGCCGCTGCCGATGACCACGCCCCTCACTTTGGCGCTGGCCGACTATCTGCCCGACGCCATGGAAGATAGCCCATGAGGCTGCTCTGGCTCCTTGCGAGGCGCGATCTGGCGCAAGCCTGGGCATCGGGTGGCTTGTGGCTCCCCGTCGCCTTCCTCCTGCTCGTCGCCAGCCTCTACCCATTCGCGGTCGGCCCGGACGCCGCGCTGCTGGCGCGGACGGGCGGCGGCATGCTGTGGATCGCCGCGCTGCTCGCCAGCCTGTTGCCCGTCGATCGCCTGATCGCGCCGGACCGGGACGCCGGAATATTGGACCAGATCGCGCTGCGCGGCATCGGCGAGGAGATGGTCGTCCTCGCCCGACTGATCGCCCATTGGCTGGGCTTCGGCCCGGCCCTGATGATCGCGACCCTGCCCGCCGCTGCGCTGCTGAAGCTCGACGGCGGCACCATCTGGATGCTGGAACTCGGCCTGCTGGTCGGCACCCCCGCGCTCGCCGCGCTCGGCCTGCTGGTCGCCACGCTGACCGCTGGCCTCCGATCGAGCGGCGCGCTGGCCGGCCTGCTCGCCTTGCCGCTCGCCGTGCCGCTGCTGATCTTCGGCGCAGGCACGCTCGGCGACGGCAGCGGCGCAGCCCTCAAATTCCTCGCCGCCGCCTCGCTCCTGCTGGTCGCCCTCACCCCCTTCGCAGGCGGCGCAGCGATCCGCGCGGGGCGGGAATAGGGGCAGTCGCTAAAGTGCCGATGCAACCCTTTGCCCGTCGGCCGGGTTTGCCTGACGATACCGACATGACGACACGAAGGACATGACAGCATGATGCGCCAGCTCCGCCCCCTTTCCGTTGCTGTCGCCTTTGCGATCGCCGCCTGTGGCTCCGGCGCGCAGTCGGCGTCCAACTGCGCCGTGATCAGCCCGCAATCCGGTTCCAACACCGTAACCGTGGGTGAAACCTGGGCGGGCGTCAGTACAGGCGCCGGGTCAGCCACGACTCGCGATGGCCGCCTCGTCGTCGCTTATTATGATCCCGAACGCTATCTGACGGTCGCGACCTATGATCCACGCTCCGGCAAACGGTGCAGCCAAAGGCTGGAATCGCGCTTCGCTGGCTGGGACGCGCATAATGCGCTGGTCGTGGCCATCGACCGCAACGACCAGATCCATGTGTCGGGCAACATGCATGATAGCGCGCTCGTCTATGCGCGTGGCCCGGTCAACGACCTTGGCAAGCTGCGGCTTCTGCCCATGACCGGCCGGAACGAAAAGGCGGTTACCTATCCGCGTTTCATGCAGGATAGCCGGGGCAATCTCCTCTTTCTGTATCGCGACGGCAGTTCGGGCAACGGCATATGGCGGTTGAACCGATGGCAGGACGGCCAATGGCAGCATCTCGGCGCGCTCTTTGCCAACCGGGACGAAAAAGGCCCGGTAAGCGCCTATCCCAGCGATTTCGTCCAGGATTCGAACGGCCGGTTCCATGTCACAGTGGTCTGGCGCCGCACGCCGGACGTGGCCACTAACTTTGCGGTGACCTACGCCTCTACCACCGATTTCCGGTCCTGGTGGGTCGGCAGCGGGGGCAAAAGCGCGACGGGGCCGTTGGCACCCGGCACCATGCAGCGCGTCGATGCGCCTGGCGAAGGCAAAGGCCTGGTCAACAACGCGAAGATCGCGATTGCGCCATCGGGCCAGCCCCTCATCCTCTACACCAAATATGGCGACGGGGGCCGCAATGCCGTGTTCGCCGCCCGCTACGACGGACGCGGCTGGGTGTCGAAATCGATTGCGACGGCCCGTTCGCGAAGCGAAATTAAAGGTGGCGGCTCCATCCCCAACCTGCCGTCGGCCACATTCATCGACGAAGAGGGCCGCGGTGGAACCATGCATGTCCGGGCTGTGCCATCAGCCAAGGATCGCCAGGAACTAGCGCTCGATCCGGCGACACTCGATACCGCACCGTGGCGCGCCCCGATGCTCGCTTCCGCCCGCACACCTGCCAAGGCAGCTGCCATCGCTATCCCCAAGGGCCTGGACGACGCCACGACCCTCTCGACAACCGTCCGCCAGAATGGCGTAAGCGGCCCCGCGCAGGGGCAACTCCACTGGTATGCGCAAAAATCGAACCGGGATCGCGCCCGCACCTGCACGCCCAAGGCGCCGCGTGCCTGCAACCCGCCGCCATCGCCCCTGATCTGGATGCCCCAGACCGGCCGATAGTCCCCGTCGCCATTATCGCGTTGGAGGAAAATGGACGACTTAGGGCGCGCCCATTCCCGGCCTGCGCTCGCTCGACATTAGACTGCCGTTGCGCCAAAGGCGCGTCATGTTCGCGCTCGTCGCCTCGATCCTGTTCGTCCTCATCTGGTCCACCGGCTTCATCGTCGCGCGTGCCGTCGTGCCGCATGGCGCGCCCGAACTGGTGCTGGCGATCCGCCTCACCCTCACGACACTGTTGCTCGGCGGCGCAGCGCTCTACGCCCGGCAGGCACTGCCGCGCGGGCGGCGGCTCGCCCTACATCTGGGCGCTGGCGCGATGTTGCATGGCGTCTATCTGACGGTCAGTTGGTGGGCGGTCAGCCATGGTATGCCCGCAGGCGTCATGTCGCTGCTCGGATCGCTCCAGCCGCTGATGGTCGCGGTCGCCAGCGTGGCGCTGCTGGGCGACCGGTTGCCCGCCCGCGCCTGGACCGGCCTCGCCATCGCCATCATAGGCGTCGCCTGCGTCCTCCTGCCCATCATCCTGCGCAGCGGCGCAGGCTCGATCAGCCTGATCCCGGCGGTCGCGGGAATCGTCGCTGTCATCGGCATGACCGGCGGCACGCTCATCCAGCGCGGCGCGATCGCGGGCGACCCGATCCTGATTTCGGGCACAGTCCAGAATGCGGGCGGCGCGCTGGTCGCCATCGCCGCGACGCTGATCGTGGGCGAATGGCGTTGGGACAATGACCCGGTCCTGTGGCTCGGCCTTGGCTGGTCGATCTTCGGCCTGTCCGCCGCGGGCCTCAGCCTGCTCGTCTGGCTGGTGCGGCATCAGGGACCGACCGCCATGTCGATGCTCCTCCTCCTCGTTCCCCCGCTCGCCGCGATCGAAGCCTGGCTGCTGTTCAACGAACGGCTCGGCCCGATCCAGCTGATCGGCTTTGCCCTGGCGCTGGGCGGTGTCCTGCTCGGCCGTTCGCGCGGCAAGCGGCCGCCCGGTGCCGACCCCGCCGAAACCGTCACCTGATTGTCATCGTCTGCAACAGGCCCGTCATGATCGGGCGATAAGGGACAATATGGCCAAACCTCCCCCCTCCCGCCCCTTCCCGCCGGTCGACATGCGGATGCAGATGGCCTTGCGACAGACCGGCTTCGACGCGATCAAGGATCCGCCCAAGACCGCGCCACCCGCGCCCGATCTCACCCGCACGCTGCGCCGCCGCGAATGGCTGCTCGACGTGATGGAGCGGCAACGCGCCCTGTCTCCCTACGCCTCCGGCCTGCTGACGGCGGAAAATCTGTCGAGCGAGGATTTCCTGCACAGCTTCTACGCGACCGGACGCCCGGTGCTGATCAAGGGTGCGCTGGCAGACTGGCCTGCCCTCACCCGCTGGACGCCCGACTATCTGGCCGATGCGGTGGGCGACGCGACCGTGGAATATCAGGGCGGCCGCACCGCCGCTGGCGACTATGAACTGATGAAGGACCGCCACCGCCAGCGCGGCCCGTTCCGTGCCTTTATCGACCTGGTGCGCGATGGCGGCAACGACGCCTATCTCACCGCTTATAATAGCGCGGCGAACGGCCCCGCGCTTGCCCCGCTGCAATCCGATCTCGGCACGATCGATGCTTATCTGACCCCAGCACCCGGCATGTTGTGGATCGGCGGCGAGGGCGCCTTCACCCCGCTCCATTTCGACCTCACCAACAATCTGCTGGCGCAACTGACCGGCACCAAGCGCATCGTCCTGATCCCGCCATCGCAGACCAGGCACCTGGCCCATCGCCGCCATGTGTTCAGCGACGTGCATGACGTGACCGACCCCGCGCGACTGGCCGCCCATCCCGCGGCACGCGACATCTTGCGCTATGATCTGGTGCTGACGCCCGGCGACCTGCTCTTCATTCCCATCGGCTGGTGGCATCAGGTCCGGTCGGAGAGTTTCTCCACCATGCTGACCTACACCAATTTCCTCTGGCCCAATGCCGGGCATGAAAGCTACCCGGCGGATTGACCGCCGCGCAGGGGATCAGCCGTCCCGCAACTGCTCATGATGACGGATCACTTCATCAATGATGAAGCGCAGGAATTTCTCGGTGAAATCCGGGTCCAGCTTCGCGTCGAGCGCCAATTGCCGCAGCCGGGCAACCTGCCGCTCCTCCCGCCCCGGATCGGCGGGGGGCAGCGCATGGGTCGCCTTATATTCGCCCACCGCCTGGGTCACCTTGAACCGTTCGGCCAGCATGAACACCAGCGCCGCGTCGATATTGTCGATGCTTTCGCGATAGCGTTGCAGCATGTCGGTCACGGGATGCTCCTTTGGTTCCACTCGCAGGCTTTTTGCGCCATATGGCCCTACAGGCAAGCTATTCCCGCTTGCCTTTAGCTTTTTGCACCGCCACATGGCGCTTGTCATGACAGCACCCGCCCCCGGTAACGTCCACCCGATCGGCCGCGCCAAGAGCGCGCCATCGCTGGCCCCCATCATGAATCTGGTTGCCGACGGCATGAACCAGGTCAACGCCGTGATTCTGGACCGGATGCAATCGCGCATTCCGCTGATCCCCGAACTCGCAGGCCATCTGATCGCAGGCGGCGGCAAGCGGCTGCGGCCGATGCTGACGCTCGCTTGCGCCGACCTGGTCGGCTATGCGGGCAGCCGCCATTACAAGCTCGCCGCCGCCGTCGAATTCATCCACACCGCCACCTTGCTGCATGATGATGTCGTCGATGGCTCTGGCCTGCGCCGGGGCCGCAAGACCGCCAACATCATCTGGGGCAACAGCGCCAGCGTGCTGGTCGGCGACTTCCTCTTCTCCCGCTCCTTCGAATTGATGGTCGAGGCAGAATCGCTCAAGGTGTTGAAGATCCTGGCCAATGCCTCGGCCGTAATCGCGGAGGGCGAAGTCAACCAGCTGACCGCCCAGCGCAATATCGACACCAGCGAAGACCATTATCTCGACATTATCGGCGCCAAGACCGCCGCGCTCTTTGCCGCCGCCTGCCGCATCTCCGCCGTGGTCGCCGACCGCGATGACAAGGAGGAGCATGCGCTCGACGTCTATGGCCGCAACTTAGGGATAGCCTTCCAGTTGATCGACGACGCGATCGATTATGAATCGGACGGCGCGACCATGGGCAAGGATGCGGGCGACGATTTCCGCGATGGCAAGGTGACGCTGCCCGTCATCCTCGCTTATGCGCGCGGCGGCGACGAAGATCGCGCCTTCTGGAAAGCCGCGATTGCGGGCCACAAGATCAGCGACGACGATCTCGCCCACGCCACCGGCCTGCTGCGCCGCACCGGCGCGATCGCCGACACGCTCGCCCGCGCGCGCCACTATGGCCAGCGCGCGATCGACGCGCTCGGCATGTTCGACAATGGCAAGGCCAAAGCCGCGCTGACCGAAGCGGTGGAGTTCGCCACCCTGCGCGCCTATTGAGGGTTCGGGCCAGTATTTCGTCCAACCCAACACACCCCGTTCGCCCTGAGCTTGTCGAAGGGCCTTCCTTGAGAAAGTACAGGGCTTCGACAGGCTCAGCCCGAACGGGATGAGGCTGGCAGGCCAAGCAGCCCATGATCCTGACCCCCGAAACCATCGCTTTCCTCATGGCCGCCGCGCTGATGGCTGGCTGTATCGATGCGATGGCGGGCGGCGGCGGCCTCATCACCCTGCCCGCGCTGATGGCGGCGGGCATCCCCCCGGTGCAGGCGGTCGCGACCAACAAGCTGCAAAGCTGTTTCGGCACCTTCGGCGCGTGCCTTGCCTATGCCCGGCGCGGCCATATGGACCTCAAAACCTATAAAGGGCCGGTGATCGCCGCCTTCATCGGTTCGGTCGGTGGCGCATGGCTGCTGCAACGAGTCGATCCCTCGATCCTCGCAGGCTTGATGCCCGCGCTGCTGATCATCATCGCCGCCTATTTCACCTTCTCGCCCAAGCTCGGCGATGCAGACCGGCACGCCCGCGTCGGCATCTGGGCGCTCAGCGGCCTGGTCGGCGTCATCGGCTTTTATGACGGCTTCTTCGGGCCGGGTGCGGGCGCTTTCTACACCACTATCTTCCTGGCCTTGGGCGGCCTGTCGATCCTGCGCGCCACCGCGCAGACGAAAGCCGCCAATTTCGCCAGCAATGTCGCGGGCCTGCTCACCATGGTCGCGGGCGGCCATGTGCTGTGGATCGCGGGCCTGACCATGGCGATCGGCAGCATCATCGGCGGCCAGATCGGCTCGCACCTGGCGATGCGCTTTGGCTCGACGCTCATCAAGCCGTTGCTGATCATCATGTCGCTGGCGCTGACCACCAAGATGCTGATCGACCCCAAAAACCCGATCCACATCTACCTGTTCGGCTAGACGGCACCTGTTCCCCGGCGCAGGCCGGGGCCCAGTTCGGAGCGTGGGACTGGACCCAGGCCTGCGCCGGGGAACACTATAATTCCAATGGAAATTAGCCCGCAGCGGGGTTGCGGAGACGGCCGATTGACGCAACAGCACAGTCCATGACCGCCCTGCCGATCCACGACGTCCTGCCCGACCTGCTGGCTGCGCTACGCACCGGCAGCAACGCCGTGCTGGTCGCCCCGCCTGGCGCGGGCAAGACGACGGCGGTGGCCCCAGCCCTGCTCGACCAGCCCTGGTGCAGCGGACAGATACTCTTGCTCTCCCCCCGCCGCCTCGCCGCCCGCGCCGCGGCCGAGCGGATTGCCGAAATGCTGGGCGAACAGCCCGGCGGCACGGTCGGCTATGCGACGCGGATGGACAGCAAGCAATCGGCCCGCACCCGCCTGCTCGTGTTGACCGAGGGCATCTTCGTCCGGCGCATTCAGGACGACCCCGAACTGGCGGGCATATCCGCAGTCCTGTTCGACGAGGTCCATGAACGCAGCCTCGACAGCGATTTCGGCCTCGCCCTCGCGCTCGACGCGCAGGAAGCCTTGCGCCCCGATCTGCGCATCCTGCCCATGTCCGCCACGCTCGACGGCGCGCGCTTCGCCGCCCTGCTGGGCGACGCGCCAGTGATCGAGAGCGAGGGCCGCATCCAGCCGCTGGACCTGCGCCATATCGGTCGCAACGCCGAAAAGCGGATCGAGGATGAAATGGCCGCCGCCATCCGCCGCGCGATCAGCGAGGAAGCCGAAGGCGACCTGCTCGCCTTCCTGCCCGGCGTGCGCGAAATCGAACGGACCGCGGAGCGGATCGACGGCGGCCCGTTCGACGTCCATCTGCTGCACGGCTCGCTCGATCCGACCGCCCAGCGCGCCGCGATTCGCCCGTCCCGCTCCGGCGTGCGCAAGGTCATTCTCGCCACCTCCATCGCCGAAACCAGCCTGACCATCGACGGCGTGCGGATCGTGGTCGACAGCGGCCTCGCCCGCCGCCCCCGCTACGACCGGGCCGCCGGCGTAACCCGCCTCGTCACCGAACGCGCGAGCCAAGCGTCGGCCACCCAGCGCGCCGGTCGCGCCGCGCGCCAGCGGCCCGGCGTCGCCTATCGCCTGTGGGAAGCCGCCGCAAACGCGGGGATGCCCCCCTTCGACCCGCCGGAAATATTGGAAAGCGACCTCTCCAGCCTATTGCTCGACTGCGCGCTCTGGGGCGTAAACGATCCCGCGACGCTACGCTGGCTCGATCCCCCGCCGCCCGCCGCCCTGTCCGAAGCCCGCACCCGCCTGACCGCCCTCGAAGCGCTCGACATCGACGGCCGCATCACCCCCCATGGCAAGGCGCTGGCGAAACTGCCGCTCAGCCCGCGCATCGCCCATATGCTGGTGCGCGCGGGAGAAATGGGTCTCGCCCAGACCGCCGCTGAAATCGCCGTCCTGCTCGGCGAACGCGGCATCGGCGGCCAGGACACTGACCTCACCCAGCGCCTCCAGCGCTGGCGCCGCGAAACCGGCAAACGCGCGGACGCGGGAC
The DNA here is from genome assembly GCF_002312805.1 of Sphingobium sp. D43FB. GTDB lineage: Bacteria > Pseudomonadota > Alphaproteobacteria > Sphingomonadales > Sphingomonadaceae > Sphingobium. Next base: position 70,077 of record NZ_NMUA01000013.1, read on the forward strand.
GCGGCTTGGCAAAGAGATGGGCGAACCTTCTTAAGCCCCTCCCTTCAAAGGGAGGGGTTGGGGTGGGTGCTACTTCTATCGACCACCATGTCGGCCTCTGCCTCGCCGTCGCCTTCCCCGATCGCGTATCCAAACGCCGCTCCGCCGATGGCGCGGACTGGACCAGCGTCGGCGGGCGCGGCTTCCGGCTCGACCCGCTCTCGCCCCTCGCCCGCGAACCATGGCTGGCCGTGGGCGAAGTGCAGGGCAGCGCGGCGGGCGCGCGCATCCTGTCCGCCGCGCCGATCAGCGAAGAAGCGGTGCTGGCCCTCTTCCCAGACCGGATCGCGACGACCCGTACCGTCCGCTTTCGTGCCGCCAATGGTGGGATCGAAGCGTTGCGCGAACGCCGCTTGGGCGCGGTGCGCCTCTCCTCCGGCTCCGACGACAGCCCCGACCCGCAAGCCGTGGTCGCCGCGCTGATCGATGGCGTGCGGCAGGGTGGCCTTGCCCTCCTCCCCTGGTCGGAGGCTGCCCGTTCGCTGCGGATGCGCGCCGACTTCGCCGGGATCGCAGCGCTTTCCGACGAAGCGCTGCTCGCCAGCCTCGACGACTGGCTCCCCCCACTCCTGGCGGGCAAGCGCCGCCTGTCCGACATCGACCGCGCGCATCTGTCCGCCGTGTTGGAAGGCCTGATCGGCTGGGACGGCAAGCAACAGCTCGACCGACTCGCCCCACCCGATTTCCGCTCGCCTGCAGGCAGCACCCATGCGATCGACTATGCGGCCGAAGGCGGCCCGCGCGTCGAATTGCGGGTGCAGGCACTCTATGGCCTCGCCGATCATCCGACCGTCGGTAATCAGCGCATTCCCCTTGTCCTCTCGCTCACCTCGCCCGCGGGCCGCCCGATCCAGACCACGCGCGACCTGCCGGGCTTCTGGGCGGGTAATTGGCGCGACGTCGCCAAGGAAATGCGCGGCCGTTACCCGCGTCACCCCTGGCCCGACGATCCCACCGCCGCCAGCGCCACATTGCGTACCAAAAATGCAGATGCCCGCCGCAAGTCTTGACTTGCGCGCGCTCCGTGGTGCAACGCAGCAGGACGATTTACCGGAGTCCTTCGCGATGAACGCGCGCATCTATCAGATCCAGAAAAATGCCATGCAGTCTGGCAAGGCGCTGACCCATAAATGGGTGCTGGACTATGCGCCCGCGCAAGCCAAGACGCCCGATCCGTTGACCGGATGGGCAGGATCAGGCGACACGCAGCAGCAATTGAAGCTCAGCTTCCCGTCGCAGGAAGCGGCCATCGCCTATGCCCAAAAGCAGGGCATCGCCTATACCGTCATCCCCACCCCACCCAAGACACTGAAATTGCAGGCCTACGCGGACAATTTCCGCTAAGCGCCGCGCCCCTCGCGCAATTTCCGGGCGCGATGCTGCCCGATTGCCGCCTTATTCCCTTGCCAAAGAGCTGTCACGGGCGGCAAAAGCCGTGCTTTCACGGAAAGAATGACCAGAATGACGGATCGCACCGAAATTTTCGACAGCGTCGCGGCGCAGATCGCTCCCTTCAACAAAAAGGGCGTGGACCTCACCGAAACCACCAGCTTTGCAGGCGACCTGGAATGGGACAGCCTGACCGTGATGGATTTCGTCGCCGCCATCGAGGATGAATTCGACATCCTCATCACCATGAACATGCAGGCGGAGATCGAAACGGTCGGCCAGCTGATGGATGCAGTAGCGAAGCTGAAGTCCGCCTAACTAATTTTATACCGTTCGTCCTGAGTAGCCATTGAGCGCAGTCGAAATGGCGTATCGAAGGACCGGCCGGAGCACAGATGCTTCGATACGGGCCTTCGACTTCGCTCAGTCCCTACTCAGCACGAACGGATTGAGGACCATATCATGACCGACGCCGCAACGCTCACCCCCACGCGCGACCTGTTTTCCAAATTCGATCCCCTGATCGCGGAGCGCGAAGCGCTGCTCGCGACCGGCGTGCGCGATCCCTTCTCGATCGTGATGGACCAGGTGCTGTCCCCCACCCGCGCGATCATCAAGGGCAAGGAAACCATCCTGCTCGGCACATATAATTATATGGGCATGACGTTCGATCCCGATGTGGTCGCCGCCGGCAAGAAGGCGCTCGACGAATTTGGCGCTGGCACAACCGGCAGCCGCGTCCTCAACGGCACCTATCAGGGCCATCGCGAAGTCGAGGATGCGCTCAAGGAATTTTACGGCACATCGTCGGCGATGGTGTTTTCGACTGGCTATCAGGCCAATCTCGGCATTATTTCGACGCTGGCGGGCAAGGGCGATTATATCATCCTCGACGCCGACAGCCATGCCTCCATCTATGACGGCTGCTTCCTGGGCGATGCCGAAATCGTCCGTTTCCGCCACAACAGCGTCGAGGATCTGGCCAAGCGCCTCGCCCGCCTGCCCGCCGATGCGCTGAAGCTCGTCGTGCTGGAGGGCGTCTATTCGATGCTGGGCGACATCGCCCCGCTGCCAGAGATGGTCGCCGCGATCCGCCAGCACCCCAATTGCATGATCCTGGTCGACGAAGCCCATGGCATGGGTTTCTTCGGTCCCAACGGCCGGGGCGTCTATGAAGAACAGGGCGTCGAGGACGATATCGATTTCGTTGTCGGCACCTTCTCCAAATCGGTCGGCACGGTCGGCGGCTTCTGTGTCTCCAACCATCCCAAGTTCGAAATCATGCGCCTCGTCTGCCGCCCCTATGTCTTCACCGCCTCGCTGCCGCCCAGCGTCGTCGCCACCGCCGCGACCAGCATCCGCAAGCTGATGCATGCGAGCGACAAGCGCGCGCATCTGTGGAAGAACAGCAAGCGGCTGCACCAGGGCTTGACCGATCTCGGCTTCACGCTGGGCACCAAGACCCCGCAATCGGCGATCATCGCGGTCATCCTGACCGATCAGGCGCAAGCCGTGGCCATCTGGCAATCGCTGCTGGAACTCGGCCTCTACGTCAATATGGCGCGCCCTCCGGCGACCCCGACCGGCACCTTCCTGCTGCGCTGTTCGCTGTGCGCCGAGCATAGCGACGAACAGGTCGAACAGATCATCACAATGTTCGAAGCCGCTGGCAAGGCGACGGGGGCCATCGCCTGACCATTGCGCTAGGTTGTTTCGCTGGCGGTGCGGTTGGGCTAGTGTGAAAATCGATGGCACAGGGCGACTTCACGGACACAGAGCGCAGCGGCGGGCGCGGCATGGCCCGCCGCGCCCTGCCGCTGCTGCTCGTCCTGCTGCTGATCGGCTCGCTCGGCGCGCTCATCTATAGCGCCAGCAACGCCACCCGCGATCATCAGCAGGCATTGGTGGAGCAGCGGCGCAGCTTCGACATCATCGCCCTCGCCCGCGCGTTCGAAGCGCGCACCGCCCGCGCCGAAGTGACGCTGGCCCGCTATGTCATCAGCCTGGACACCGACACAGGCCGCCTGTTTCAGGACCAGTGGCGCGGTGCGGCCAGCCAGTTGAAGGCGCTGCACTATGCCACGCGCCACAGCGGCTGGCAGCGCGGCAATGTGCAGGCGCTGCAACGGGCCTTTGACGACCGCACCAAGACGCTGAACGACATCGCCCTGCGCACGACCTATGGGCAGAAGATCGGCGCGCTCGGCCGCTTCCATCAGGCCGGCAGTTCGCGCGACTTGAAGCGTATCACCGCCCTGCTCGACATCGTCATCAAGGCCGAAAATGCCCGCCTGCGCGAACGCAGCCTGGCGGTGACGCTGGCGGGCGACCGCACCCAGACGATGGGTCGCACGTCCGGCCTGCTTGGACTTGCCCTGCTCGTCTGCGTCCTCTTCGCCGCCTGGTTCGCCAACAGTGCGCTGACCGACCGGCGTAATGCGCGCCGTCTCGCCGAAGCGGAAAGCGAACGCGCCGACCGGCTCGACACCGCCGTCCGCGCGCGCACCGCCGAACTGACCGAAGCCTATGAACGGTTGAAGCAGGAATCGACCGAACGCGAGGCGGCCGAAGAGCATCTGCGCCAGATGCAAAAGATGGACGCCGTGGGCCAGCTGACCGGCGGCATTGCCCATGACTTCAACAATATGCTGGCGGTCGTCGTCGGCGGACTGGAACTCGCCAAGCGCAAGATGCGGGTACAGCCGGAGGAAGCCGGTCGCCATCTCGACAATGCGATGGAGGGGGCGAGCCGCGCGTCCGCGCTGACCCGCCGCCTGCTCGCCTTCGCCCGCGCCGAACCGCTGCTGCCGAGCGCCGTCGATCCCGATGCGCTGCTGTCGGGCATGGCCGACCTCATCGACCGTACCATCGGCGACCAGATCCGCGTCAGCTTCACGCAAAATGCCCAAGGGTGGCGCATCTTCGTCGATCAGCATCAGATGGAAAATGCGATCCTCAACCTCTGCGTCAATGCGCGCGATGCGATGGACGGGCGCGGCCAGCTGACCCTGTCCACCGGCCGCGCGACGCTGGCGGCCGACGAGATTGGCGAGTGTCAGGCGGGCGATTATGTCACGCTGACCGTCACCGACGACGGCTGCGGCATGAGCGCCGACGTGCTGACCCGCGTGTTCGAACCCTTCTTCACCACCAAGCCGGTGGGCAAGGGCACCGGCCTTGGCCTCAGCCAGATTTTCGGTTTCGTGCGCCAGTGCGAGGGCGAAATCCGCATCGACTCGCAACCGGGCGAAGGCACCAGCGTCCATCTCTACATGCCCCGCCGCACCGGGGATGCCGCCGATGCGCTGGGTCAGGAAGCCCAGGCCAACCAAAGCCCCGTCGAACATCCGCCGACCCGCATCCTGGTGGTGGAGGACGACCCGCGCGTCCTTAACCAGACGATGGCGGCGCTCGGCGAACTGGGCCATCTGCCGATCGCCTGCGATCATCCGTCGAAGGCTGCCCGGCTGCTATCCCATAATAGCGACATCGGCCTCATCATCAGCGACGTGCTGATGCCCGACCTCACCGGGCCGGAAATGGTCAAGGCGCTGCCGGCCGCGTACGCCCATATCCCCGTGCTGTTCGTGACCGGCTATGCCGGCGACATGACCGAAAGCGCCGATTTCGCGAGCCATGCCGTGCTGCGCAAACCCTATACGCTGATGGCGCTGGGCCAGGCGCTCAGCCAAGCACTCAGCGAATCGCCCCGGAACGGAACAGCGCAGGCAGCAGAGTGACCGCGCCCAGCAGCGGCCAGCGCCGTTGCCACGGCTTGATGGTGATCGCCGTCCCGGCATGGCGATTGATTTTCCAGGCGAGATAATCGATCCCGCCCGCATAGGTGAAGCTCGCTTTGGCCAGGCGCAACACCGAAAGCCGTTTGCCACGCTGCTGCAACGCGCGCCAGCGTCCCGGCGCATCGGCGGGCGACGGTGGCAGGCCCTGCCCCAGCGCCGCCTCGCCCAACCGCCGGTAGCGATCGGGATCGGCATCGACGATCGAGAGCGACCGCCCCTTCCGCTCCGCGCGCAATTCGGCCCCATAGGTCAGGGTGAAGCCGCAGCGCCACAAGTCTAGCACGTCGTCGCTCTCTTCCGCCATCGGCCGGGCCAGCGACAACAGGGTCGGCGCGGCCTGCGCCACCGCGACGATCGCGCGCTGCCGCGCCAGATCGTCGGCCGCCCACAACAGTCGCGCAGGCTGGGCAAAGCGCGCCCACACCGAGACATTGTCCGCCGCCACACTGTTCAACCGCGCAAAGTCCGCTTCCGACAGGACGGCATATTTGGCGATCAATCCCTGATGTTCGAACGGAAAGACATTGGGCGGGATCAGCGCATTGGCGCGCGCGAGCCAGCTTTTGCCATAGGCCGACGGATAGTCCGACACGATCAGATAGAAATCGAGCATCAGCCCGTCGAGATTCGCTTCCCGCAGGCACGAACCATAGAAAAGCACCGCCCGCGCCGCCTGCGGATAACGCGCCGCGATCGCACCCGCCATCGCCGCCGCGCGCGGATCGGCAGGCTGGAGCAGTTCGGCACGGACAAGATCGACAAGAGAGCTGGGCATTCGCCCGCCCTTAGAGCGGATCGCGCCCGAAATGAAGAGGGGCAATCAGTCCCAGCGCAAGGGCAGCGCAGTGCAGGCACCGACATTGCCGCCCTTCATCGTCACCGGGCGATCAGGATCGAGCCGAACGGTCGGCATCCGGCCCAGCCATTCGCGCAGGAACACGATCACCTCCATCCGCGCCAGCCCCGCCCCCACGCAGCGATGCGCGCCAACGCCCATCGTCGTATGCCGCGTCGCATTGAGCTTGCGGTCGAACCGCACGGCTTCGGGCGCATCGAAACTCGCCGGATCCAGATTATGGAGAACGCTCGGCAGATAGATGATATCCCCCGCCTTCAGCGTCACGCCATCCACCTCGACATCGGTCACCAGGTTGCGGCTGACCGAAACGGTCGGATAACGGCGCATCAATTCATCGGCGGCATCGGGGATCAAGTCCGGCCGATCTCGCAGCAAGGCCTGGTCCTGGGGATGGCGCGCCAGATGCAGCGCAACCATGCCGACCATCGCCACCACCGTATCCAGTCCGCCGAACAGCAGATTGCGGCACATGCGCCGCGCCTCATCCTCGCTCCATGCCCGCCCCTCGACCGGTTCGGACAGGATGCGGCTGAACAGGTCGTTGCCCGGATTGGCCATGCGCGCAGCGATATAGGGGGCGAGATAGTCGTCGGCCGCATCGCGCAATTGCTCGACGGTCATCGACCCATCGGGCCGCGTCAGTTGCGACCCCAGCGCCCGCAATCGCGGCCGGTCGGACAAGGGCACATCAATCAGCGTCAGGAAGATGTGCAGCGGCAATATTTCGGCGAAATCCGCCACGAAGTCGCACGAACCCCGGTCGATCAGTCCGTCGATCAATTCGCGCGCGACCTGCGTCACCTGCGGCTCCATCGCGACGACGAAGCGCGACGCAAAGCCCTTCATCACCGCCATGCGAAAGGGCTGATGCTCCGGCGGGTCTTGTTGCAGCGGAATGAAACGCATCACCTCACCAAGCCCCGGCGTCACCGCCAGCACTTCGCTCGACAGCCGGACATTGTCCGCCCAGAGTGCCCGGACAATCTCGCCGCGCGTCGCGATCCAGTGGCCGCCATTGGCGCTGGTCCATACGACGCCGGGACCATCCTCCCGCACCAGCGATTGCCACGCCGCGAAATAATCCTGTTCGACACCGGGCGGCGCGAAAATGTCGAAATCGACGATCCGATCTGCCGGAACATGGGCCGGCCGCACCATCATGCTCTGCATTAACCCTGCCTCCCTTGCCCTGTTTATCAGGCGAGAAGCTATCGCAGGGCCACGCTCTGGCAAGCTGTGACTAGCGGCAGGTCAGGAGCGGCGGAAGATCAGCGTCAGATTGTTTGCGGGCATCGCCTGAACGCGATCGAGCGCGAAACCCTGCGCCGTCGCCAGCGCCCCGACATCCTCCAACGCCCTTATGCCCCATCGCGGATCGCGCGCGCGCAAGCTGGCATCGAACTCCACATTGCTGGCCGCAGGCGCGACATCGGCCTGAAAATAGGGGCCGTAGAGGACCAGCGGTGCGCCCTTTGGCAAAAGCCGCGCGCCTTGCGTGAACAACCCCACTGTCGCGTCCCATGGGCTGATATGCGTCATATTGATGCACAAGATCGCATCCGCCCGGTCGATCGGCCAGTCAGCCGCTGCATCGAGCAGGATCGGCGCGCGCAAATTGGGCAGGCCCGCCTCCGCCCGCCACGCCTCGATCGATGCCAGCGCGGCCGGATCGGGATCGCTCGGTTGCCAGTCGAGCGCGGGCAGCGCGGCGGCGAAATGCACCGCATGTTCGCCGCTGCCACTCGCCACTTCCAGCACCCGCCCGGTGGATGGCAATGCCGCGCGCAGCACCGCCAATATTGCGTCCCGGTTCCGCAGCGTCGCGGGGGCGTGGCGCTTATACGCTTCGCCGTCCGCTTCGCCCGGAATCCAGACCGTCATTCCGCCGCCTGCGCCAGCGCCGGTTCACTCCAAGTTAGCACCGGCTTGCGCGCCGCCAGCGTCTCGTCCAGCCGGCGACGCGGCGCATGATAGGGGGCGCCCTTCAACGCTTCGTCCCCCGCCTTGGCCCGTTCCGCCAACGACCGCAGCGCCATAATGAACTGGTCGAGCGCCGCCTTGCTCTCGGTCTCGGTCGGCTCGATCAGCATCGCGCCATGGACGACCAGCGGGAAATACATGGTCATCGGGTGGAAGCCCTCGTCGATCAGCCCCTTGGCGATGTCGAGCGTCGTGAAGCCCTCGGCCAGCCCCTTGTCGCTGAACAGCGCCTCATGCATGCACGGCCCGCTGGTGCCGAACGGCGCGTCCAGCACATCGTCCAGGCTGCGCAGGATATAATTGGCGTTGAGGACCGCATCCTCCGCCACCTGCCGCAACCCGTCCGCGCCATGGCTCATGATATAGGCGAGCGCGCGGGTGAACATGCCCATCTGCCCGTGGAAGGCGACCATCCGGCCAAAGGTGCCGCCATGATGGTCCTGCGCGGATTCCTCCTCGATCAGGACGAACTGGTCGCCCTGCTTTTCGACGAACGGCAGCGGCGCATAGGGGGCCAGTGCCGCCGACAACACCACCGGGCCAGAGCCGGGACCACCGCCACCATGGGGCGTCGAGAAAGTCTTGTGCAGGTTGATATGCATCGCATCGACGCCCAGATCGCCCGGCCGCACCCGCCCGACGATGGCGTTAAAGTTGGCACCGTCACAATAGACAAACGCACCCACCGCATGGACGGCATCGGAAATCGTCTTGAGGTCGCGCTCGAACAGGCCGCACGTATTGGGATTGGTGATCATCACCGCCGCCACATCGGGGCCAAGCCGCGCCGTCAGCGCCGCCAGATCGACGCGGCCTTCGGGCGTCGCGGGAATATCCTCAACCTGATAGCCGCAAAAGGCCGCCGTGGCCGGATTGGTGCCATGCGCGCTTTCGGGCACCAGCACCACCGATCGGGCATCGCCCCGCGCCTCCAGCGCCGCACGGATCGCCAACAGGCCGCACAATTCGCCATGCGCCCCCGCCTTGGGGCTCATCGCCACACTATGCATCCCCGTCAGCGTCACCAGCCATTGTGCCAGTTCATGGATCACCGCCAGCGCGCCCTGCACCGTCGATTGCGGGGCCAGCGGATGCAGGTCCGCAAAACCGGGCATCCGCGCGACCTTTTCATTCAGGCGCGGATTATGCTTCATCGTGCAGGAACCGAGTGGAAACAGGCCGAGGTCAATGGCATAATTCTGCCGCGACAGGCGCGTATAATGGCGCACCGTTTCCTGTTCCGACAGGCCCGGCAGGCCGATCGCCTTGCGCTCCAGCCCGCCAAGACGGCTCGCCACCTTCGGCGCGGGCGCGAAATCGACGCCGGTCGTCTCGGTCGATCCGATCTCGAAGATCAGCGCCTCTTCCAGCATCAGCGCGCGATTACCCGTCGCCGTCGCCGGAGCCATATGCGCGTCCGCAACCGCGACCGGCGTGGTGGGACGGCCTTCCTTGAGCATGGTCATACGAACAAACCTTTCACCACAAACCGTTCGCCCTGAGCTTGTCGAAGGGCTGCACTTTTCTTCGGATAGAAGGACGGGGCTTCGACAAGCTCAGCCCGAACGGAATAAGGAGAGATGCTCATGCCAGTTCCTCCTCAAGCGCTATGGCCAGCGCCTCTATATCCTCTGCCGTCACCGTTTCGGTCACTGCGACGACCAGCCCCTTGCCGATCGCGGGTGCATCGGGGAACAGCCGCCCCAGCGACACGCCCCCCAGCACGCCCTTGTCGGCCAGGCTGCGCACGACATCGCGCGCATCCTTGGTCAGGACCAGGGTGAACTCATTGAAAAAACTGTCGTTGAGCAAGGTCACGCCCGGCACTTGCGCCAGCCGATCGGCGGCCTGCACGGCCAGGCCGTGATTAAGGCCCGCCATGTCCCGCAAGCCGCGTTCGCCCAGCAAGGTCATATGTATGCTGAACGCCAGCGCACACAGGCCCGAATTGGTGCAGATGTTCGACGTCGCCTTCTCGCGGCGGATATGCTGCTCGCGGGTGGACAGCGTCAGCACGAAGCCGCGCTTGCCCGCCGCGTCCACCGTCTCGCCGCACAAGCGGCCCGGCATCTGCCGCACATATTTCTGCTTGCACGCGAACAGGCCGAGATAGGGACCGCCAAATTGCAGGCCGACGCCGATCGACTGGCCCTCGCCCACGACGATGTCCGCGCCCATCTCGCCCGGCGGCACCAGCGCGCCCAGCGCCACCGGCTCCGTCACCACCGCCACCAGCAGCGCACCGGCCGCATGCACCGCATCGGCGAGCGGCGTCAGGTCGGCGACCCGCCCCAAAATGTCGGGATATTGCACCACGACGCAGCTCACATCCTTGTCGATCGCGGCGATCAGCGCGTCGATGTCCGTCTGCGCGGTCAGCGTCGGCGCGTCATGCGCCAGCACGTCGCCGGTGAACTTCGCCATCGTCCGCGCGACCGACACATAATGGGGGTGCAGGCCCGACGACAGGATCGCCTTGCCGCGCTTGGTGATACGCCGCGCCATACCGATCGCTTCCCAGCAGGCGGTCGACCCATCATACATGGACGCATTGGCGACGTCGCAGCCCAGCAGGCGCGCGACCTGCGTCTGGAATTCGAACAAGACCTGCAGCGTCCCCTGCGCGATTTCCGGCTGATAAGGGGTATAGGCGGTCAGAAACTCGCCGCGCTGGATCAGATGATCGACGCTGGCGGGCACATGATGCTTATACGCGCCCGCGCCCAGGAAGAAGGGCGCTTCCCCCGCCGACAAATTCTGCCGCGCCAGCTTGCTCATATGCCGCTCGACCGCCAATTCGCTGGCATGATCGGGCAGGCCTTCGATCTGGCCGGAAAGCCGAGCCTCGGCAGGCACATCCACGAACAGATCATCGATCGACGCCGCGCCAATGGTGGCAAGCATCGCCTGCCGGTCAGTGTCGGTAAGGGGTAGGTAGCGCATTTCTTGCTCCTTCTCCCCTCCCCTTCAGGGGAGGGGCCGGGGGTGGGGGATGTCCGCCAGACGCAGCATTAGGGGCACGCCCCCACCCCAACCCCTCCCCTGAAGGGGAGGGGCTATGATTGATTACAACGCAGCGACGAACTTCTTATACGCCGCTTCGGTCATCAGCCCTTCCAGCTCGCTCATGTCGGTGATGCGCAGCTTGAAGAACCAGCCATCCTCTTCGGCATCGCTGTTCACGAGCGCAGGCTCGTCCTCCAGCGCGCCATTGGCTTCGACCACTTCACCCGAAATCGGCGCATAGACGTCGGACGCGGCTTTGACCGATTCCACCACAGCGGCGTCATCGCCCTTGTCGAAGGTCGCGCCTTCGACCGGCAGTTCGACGAACACGATGTCGCCCAATTGCTCCTGGGCAAAGTCGGTGATGCCGACCGTGGCGATCTCGCCCTCGACGTCGATCCACTCATGTTCTTCGGTAAAATAACGGCTCATGATGATAGTCTCCGGAATGATTGCTTGAAAATCATGATCACAAAAAGTCGGAACAAGAATTAGGCGGTCGCGCGGCGATAGCGGTGCGGCACGAACGGCATCGGCACCACCGTCGCGCTGATGCGCTTGCCGCGCACGTCGATCTCCAGCGCGGTGTCGAGCGCGCTATGCGGCAGGCTGACCCAGCCCATGGCGATCGGCGCGCCCAGGCTCGGCGCAAAGCCGCCCGACGTCACTTCCCCGACCAGATTGTCACCGACAAAGATTTGCGCGCCCTCCCGCGCGGGCAGACGCCCCTGGATCTTCAAGCCCACGCGCTTGGTGCCTGGGCCATCGGCCAGTTCCTTCATCACCCGGCCATGGCCAATGAAGCCGCCCTCCGCGCGCCGACGCTTGCCGATCGCAAAGCCCAGGTCCGCGCCAATCGTGCTGACCGCCGGCGTCAGGTCATGGCCGTAAAGCGGCAGCCCGGCTTCGAGCCGGAGCGAATCCCGCGCGCCAAGGCCGATCGGCTTGACCTGGCGAAGCGCACACAACGCATCAGCAAAGCCCTCGGCGGCGTCCGCAGGCAGGCTGATCTCGAACCCATCCTCGCCGGTATAGCCCGACCGGCTGATCCACAGCGCCACGCCGTTCCAGTCGAACGCGCCGCACTGCATGAAGGTCAGGTCCGCCGTCCCCGGCACCAACGCGGCCATCGCCTCGCCTGCCTCCGGCCCCTGCAACGCCAGCAGCGCCTGCTCGTCCATATGGTTCATCACGACCTCGTCGGGCAGATGCTCGATCATCCAGGCCATGTCGTCATATTTGGTCGCGCCGTTGACGACCATATAGATCGCCGCGCCATCGAACGCCCCATCGGCCGGGCGCGCGACCATCAGGTCGTCGAGAATGCCGCCATCCTGATCCAGCAGCATCGAATAACGCTGGCGACCGGGCTTCAACCCCTTGATATCGGCTGGCAGCATCGCTTCCAGCGCTTCGTCCACGCCCTCACCCGAAAAGCCGATCTGCCCCATATGGCTGACATCGAACAGCCCGGCATGTTCGCGGGTCCAGCTATGTTCGGCCATGATGCCATCATAATGGATCGGCATATGATAGCCCGCAAAGCCGACCATGCGCGCGCCCTGCGCACGGTGCCAGGCGTCGAGCGGCAGCGCTTCAAGCGGCAAGGCCTCTTCGAGCGTAGCTACATCATCATTTGAGTCATAGGTGGCGGTCATCGGACGGCCTTTCCGTGAGAGGGTTGCAGCGACGTTCAGCCCGGCCCGCACCGGACCGCTTCTGTTCGTCACCCCCTCTGTCACGGGAACCTGAGAGCTTTGACCAGCGGCCTTGCGGCCACATGGCTTACCCCTTCGGTGGGACGAGATAACTCGTCCGCTTTCCAGAGTGCCTTGCGCGCGATGCGGTCCATTGGCCTGAGAGATTCCGGGGCGGTTGCTCCTTCGGCGACGGGGACGGCCTCAAAGGCCACCCATGCTCTCCCGCATCATGCCCAGCGCCGAATCCTCGACACCGGAGACGTCCTAGGCATTGCGACAAAGGACAGGACACGTCAATCGCCTATCATCCTCCCCTTGGGGCTGGATGGCTGCGGCGGGCAGCATGTCGGAAGCTACGCCTATCGCATCAACCCCACCCCGTTCGGGCTGAGCCTGTCGAAGCCCCCTTCCCTTCTGCCAGAAATGCCCTTCGACAAGCTCAGGGCGAACGGAAGAAGGATGAGCCTTCCCCCTAACCTACCCAAATATCTCCGCATGCCGCTTCTCGGCATAACGGTCCGTCATCCCGGCGATGAAGTCCGTAATGTGGCGACTACGCGCCGGTTCGGCCAACACACACTCGTCGCGCCATTCAGGCGGCATCAGGCCCGGCTCTTCCTGATAGGCGCGGAACAGGTCGGTCACGACCACCCGCGCCCGGTCGGCCGCTGCCATTTGCTCTGGATGATGATAAAGCGTGGCATACATGAAGCGCTTGAGGTCGCGCTCCTGCGCCGCCAGCTCCGGCGAGAAGCCGACCAGCGTGCGGCCCAGCGCGCGCACATCCTCGACCGTTTCGACCCGCGATTCCGCGATATTCGCCCGCGTCGCCGCCAGCAGGTCGTTGGCCATCACGCCGATCTGCTCGCGCACCAGTTCGCGCAGCAGGCCGTCCTGCGGAACGTCGGGATAGCGGGTCCGCACCCGGTCCCAACATGAGGCGACGAACGGCACCTCCAGCAACTGTTCCAGCGTCAGCAAACCCGCCCGCAAGCCATCATCAATGTCATGGTTGTCATAGGCAATATCATCCGAAATCGCCGCCAACTGCGCCTCCAGCGAGGCATGGCTCGTCAGGTCCAGCGGAAACAGCGCATCCAGTTCGCGCATCGCCCAGCCGGGATGCTCGATCGGCCCATTATGCTTGGCCAACCCCTCCAGCATCTCCCAGCTGAGATTCAGCCCCTTGAAGCGCGGATAGGGGCTTTCCAGCAGCATCAGCGTGCGCAGCGTGTGGGCATTATGGTCGAACCCGCCATGATCCTCCATCGCCACTTCCAGCGCATCCTCGCCCGCATGGCCGAAGGGCGGATGGCCGATATCATGCGCCAGGCACAGCGCCTCGGTCAGATCCTCGTTCAGCCCCAGCGTGCGCGCGGTGGTACGACCGATCTGCGCGACCTCCAGGCTGTGGGTCAGGCGGACGCGGAAATGATCGCCATCGGGCGACACGAACACCTGCGTCTTGTGGCGCAACCGGCGAAAGGCGATCGAATGGATGATGCGGTCGCGGTCGCGCTGGAACATGTCACGCGGCCCGCGCACCTCCCCGCCCGGTTCGGCATGAAGCCGTCCCCGGCTGGCGGCGGGGTGGCAGGCATAGGAAGCAAGGATCGTCATGGGACGTCCTCTTACTGGCCGCCCAGCCTTTCGACCACCTCTCCCGCGCTGCTTTTCCACGCAAAGGCATCGCCACCGGCAGCCTTGATCTTGTCCTCCAGCGCCTTGGCGCGCGCGAAGTTGGGGAACGGCCCGACCAGCAGGCGGTTGGTCTGGCCCCAGTTCGCGCTCCAGCCATCCTGCGCGGACAGGCTGTCATATTTTTTGCGCAGCGCATTGAGCGTGAAGGAGAGGCCCGATTTGCTCGCCCCGATGCCGATCTGCAACCAGTTGCGCGACGGATTGTCGGCCAGCTTCTTCTTTTCTTCGGCTTCCTTCTTCGCCTTGGCGTCGGCTTCCGCCTTGGCCTTGGCCAGCGCCGCCTTCTTCACCTTGTCGGCAGCGGCCTGCCGCTCGGCGCGGCGCGCCGCCTGCAGCGCGGCGATCTCCTCCAGATCGACGGCAGCGACACGCGCCTGTCGCTCCGCTTCGGGCACGTCGATCGCGCGAATGATGTCGGCCAGCGTCCGCGTCGCCCCCGGATCAGGCTGCGGCGGCGCAGCGGGCACGGATTGAACCATGGCCGGCTGCGGCGCGGTCTGCGGCGCAGGCGACGGCGCGACGGTGGCTACCGATTCGAAGCCCGGCGCGGGCGGCCCCTGCACCGCTGTAGCGGGCGCATTCGCCTGCCGCACCGGCGGCGGCGTTGGATCCGGGGTCGGCGCGCTTGCCTGGACGGATGGCGCAACCGCCGCCGGTGCCGTCTGCGCTGGCGCAGGGCCTGGGGTCGGCTGAACCATCGGCGTCGGGGGCGGCGCGGGCGTAGGTTGCACCATCGGCGTGGGCGTGGGCGTGGGCGTGGGCGTGGGCGTGGGCGTGGGCGTGGGCTGAACCGCCGGCATCGCCTGACGTTGCGTCTGCGCCCGTGCCATCGCCACGCGGGCGGGCGTTTCAGATCGGGCCAAGCGCGCAGCCTCGCGCCGCTGGCGTTGCTGTTCGGCGCGGCGGGCCCGCGCGCTTTGCGGTCGATTGGTCGGCGCGGCGGCGACCGCAACCGGTGCGGCTGGCACCACGACCTGCGGCGTGCCGGGCGCTGGCGGGGTCGGCGTGATCGCCGCGATGCGCGTGCCGGTCTGCGCCGGGAACTGCCCGAAATGCACCGCCGCCGCCTTTTGCGGCGCGGTCAGATAGGGCATTTTCTGCATATAGGGGACGATCGCCGCCGCGAGTTGCGCGGGCATGGTCTGGTCGGCCACCTTGCGCGCTTCGGCCTGCTGGTTGTTCATCGCCAGGATGAACGCGCGATAGCGCCATGCCGCCCGGTCGCTCTTGTAGAGCAACGGCTCCAAAGCCCGCTCCGCCGCCGCCACCTGGCCCGATATGCCCAGCGACGCGGCATAGCGGCGGATCAGTTCGGCGTCATTGGGCGTCCGCTGCAACGCGGCCTGATAGTCGCGCTGCGCCCCGGCCTGATCGCCGGTCATGTCCCGCGCCAGCCCGCGATCCGCCAAAATCGTCGCGTCGGCAAAGCCCAGCCGCCCCGCCTGATCGAACAGCCGCACCGCCTCCGCCGGGTTCTGCAGCTTCAGATTGACGCGCGCCAGCCCCACCTTGATCCGGCCATTGCCGCTGGTGATCGTATCGGCACGCGCAAAGAAACCCGCCGCCGCGCGCGGATCGTCCAGCGCCAGCGCCGCCTCCCCCGCCCCGATCAACGCATCCACGTCGCGCGGATTGGCCGACAGGCGCGCCAGATTGCTGTTGAGGTCGGCGGCGCCAAGGGGACGGACCAGTTGCGCCTGATCGGTTTGCGCCTGGGCGGTTCCGGCCATCAGCAGGCCGCCAAGAATCCATGAAAGATATTGTGTCACATCCGCGCTCTAGCGGATCAAGGCGCGAATAGGAAATCGCCCAAACAAAAAAGCGCGCCGTGCTGCCCCATAGGACAGACGGCGCGCTGCATGACCGGCGCGGCGTGGGCCGCGCGCGATGATCTTACTGGTTGTTCTGGCGGTTCAGGAAGCGGGGAATGTCGACACCGGCGGCGTCGTCACCACCCGGCACCTTGTCCGCGCCACGGGTCAGGCCCGCCATCCGCTCGAACAATGTTCCGCCGCTTGCGACGCGCGGTGCGGCAGGGGCTGCGGCGGGTGCAGCATTGTCCGCACCCAGCACCAGTTCGTCCTGATCCGGCCCTTCGTCGGAAAACACCGCTGCAGGCTTGGGCGCGGCGAAGGGCGCGGGGGCCGCTTCGACCGGCGCAGGTGCAGGCGGCGCGGGGACGTCCAGTTCCAGTGTTTCGGGTTCCGGCGCAGGTGCTGCGGCCGGCGCAGGCTGCGGCGCGGGCGTCGCGGCCTTGGGCGCACCACCCTGCTGCGGCACCGACACGGCGGGACGGCTGGCAAAGCTGAACGGCTGCGTCAACGGCGCGGCATGGTTGCCGATCTCATTGTCGATGCCGGTGGCGACCACCGACACGCGGATCTTGCCGTTGAGATTGTCGTTGAACGCGCTGCCCCAGATGATGTTCGCGTCCGGGTCCACCAGTTCGCGGATATGGTTGGCGGCTTCGTCCACTTCCATCAGGCGCATGTCCTCGCCGCCGACGATGGAGACGATCACGCCCTTCGCGCCGCGCATCGACACGCCGTCGAGCAGCGGGTTGGCGATCGCCTTCTCGGCCGCCTGCAAAGCACGGCCGTCGCCTTCCGCTTCGCCGGTGCCCATCATCGCCTTGCCCATTTCGCCCATCACCGACCGCACGTCGGCAAAGTCGAGGTTGATGAGGCCGGGCATGATCATCAGGTCGGTGATGCTGCGCACGCCCTGCTGCAACACTTCGTCCGCCATCTGGAACGCTTCCTTAAAGGTCGTGTTCGGATTGGCGATCAGGAACAGATTCTGGTTCGGAATGACGATCAGCGTATCGACATGCTTCTGTAGCTCATCGATGCCGCTTTCCGCCGACTTCATGCGGCGATTGCCCTCGAAGGTGAAGGGCTTGGTTACGACGCCGACGGTCAGGATGCCACGCTCACGCGCCGCCTTGGCGATGACGGGGGCCGCGCCAGTGCCGGTGCCGCCACCCATGCCCGCGGTGATGAAGCACATATGCGCGCCTTCCAGCGCCGCTTCGACCATGGCGATGGTTTCTTCCGCCGCCGCCTTGCCGATTTCGGGGCGCGATCCGGCACCCAGACCCTCGGTGATCTGGGGCCCAAGCTGGATGCGGCGTTCGGCCGGCGAGCTGTTAAGCGCCTGCGCGTCGGTATTGGCGACGATGAAATCGACGCCCTCGACATTGGCGGCGATCATGTTCGCGATGGCATTGCCGCCCGCGCCGCCGACGCCGATCACCGCGATCCGCGGCTTCAGTTCGTCCACATGCGGTGGGCTGATTTCAATGCTCATATATTCTGCTCCCTCAGCTTCCTCGTCAGGAAGCGAAACCGTCATTAATTGTTAACACCAGAAAATAGGGGATTTCACCAGCTATTTTCGTTTCATTCCAAATTCGGTCAATAGTTTGTCTTCATCGCGCGCATCATCCGCTGCCACCAGAGCGGAGTCCCCAGACGATGCACCGTCTGCGGCGACGGCGCCATCGTTCGGAGATCAACCGGGTTGGAAGCACCGTAAAGCGCCAGACCCGCCAAAGTTGCAAAGGCCGGGCCACTATGCGCTTCGGGCATGGCGGACAAGCCCCGTGGCCGCCCGATCCGCACGGCCCGGCCCAGCGCGCCCTGCGCATAATCGGCAATGCCCTTCATTTCCGCGCCGCCACCGGTCAACACCACCTGCCGCCCGGTCGGCGTGTTGAACCCCATGCCCGCCAGCGCCGTGTTCACTTCGGCCATGATCTGGTTCAACCGTTCGCAAATGACGCCGACCAGCGCCGCACGGGTGATCTTGCCCCCCTCCGCATTCGGCCCGGCCGCCTGCCCCGCCGCCGCACTTTCGCCATGGGGCGCGGCAATCTCGATCATCTCGCGGAAATCGCGCGGATTCTGCATCGCCGAGCCGTAGAAGCATTTGATCCGCTCCGCCTGGCTGCGGCGAATGCCAAAGGCCGACGCGATATCGTCGGTAATGTCCGCCGCGCCGATCGGGATGCTGTGCAGCCCCACCAACATGCCACCCGCATAAAGCGAGACATTGGTCACCCCCGCCCCGATTTCCACCAGCGCCACGCCCAGGTCGCGCTCCTCTTCGGACAGGCAGGCGAGGCCAGTGGCGATCGGCGCGGCGACGATCGAATTGACGTTCAGATACGCCCCCCGCACACACAGGTCGAGATTGGCGAGCGGCGCGCCATCGGCCAGCACGACATGGATATCCACGCCCAGCAGGTCCGCATGCATCCCCAAGGGCTTCTTGACCGGCACCCGGCCATTGATGGTGAAGCAGGTCGGCTGGGCATGCAGCACGACCCGGCCATCGGGGTCGATGCCCTGCTGCCCCGTGGTCAGCAGATCATCGATATCCGCCTGCTCGATGCGATAGCCCGCCATGTCGCGTTCGACCGTGACGACATCGCTGACCAGGCTACCGCCCGAAAAGCTGACCCAGACATCCTCGATATTGGTGCCTGCAACCCGCTCGGCCTGCTCGATCGTCTCGCGTACCGCGAGTTCGGTGCGCTCCATGTCGGCGATGAAGCCGCGCCGCACGCCCCGGCTCTCGCGCTGGCCCGTGCCCAATATCGCCAGTTCGCCCGTATCGGTCCGCCCCGCGATCAAGGCGGAGACCTTCCACGACCCGATGTCGATCGCGGTGATCAGCTTTTCGACCTTGGGCTGCGCCATGCGGTTTAGCCCTCTTCCTCCGCGGGCGCAGCGCTCGCGGTCTTGCCGTCGGTGGCCATCGGCTTGTCTTCGACCTTGCCCTGCGGCAGGCGCAGGACGAAACGATCGGGGTCACGCATGTCGAACTTGACGATTCCGCGCCCCAGCAGGCGGTTGACGCCATCCATGCGCGCGAAATTCACCAAAGCCGCCGCGCTCCCCTTGTCGCCTTCGGGCAGGGACAAGGTTTCGCCCGACTGGAACCGCAGATCCCAGCGGCGGTTTCCCACCCAGGTCGCCCCCGCCAGCATCGGCTTCAACGCGGGCGCATTGTCCATCAGCGCATTCAGCCCCGCCGTCTGCCGATTGGCGTCCGGTCCCACCACTAGCGGCAGGTCGGGCATCGCATTGGCCGACACAGGTTGCAGCACCACGCCCGTCACGTCGATCAGGTGCAGTCGCCCGCCATGCTGCCACACCGCCACTGGATCGCGCTCGACGATGTCCACCACCAGCGTATCGGGCAGGCGGCGGGAAATGCGCGCATCCTTGATCCAGCCGAGTTTCAGCATCTCACTGCGCACCTTGGGCAGGTCGAGCGACAGCATCGAACGATCCACCTGTCCCAGCGCGATATTATAGACCGGCAGCTCGTCCATCCGCTCGACGCCGCGCACCTCGACCTTGTCGACCTCGAACCCGGCGCGCGCGGCCAGCAAAGCCGCCTGCTTATGCGCCATGGCGGGCACGCCGAAGAACATCGCGACGCCGACCACGCCCGCGCCGAAAATGCCAACAATCGCCCAGCTCGCCATGCGTTGCAGCGTCGCTTCGCTGACCGGCAGCGCCTCGATCACTCGGTCCAGCGTCGATTTCCGCTTGAGCGTGCGGCCGCGCCGCCCCTTGGTCGCCGTATCGCGCGCGCTGCTCAATCGCGTGGAGCCGCCCCGTCGGATGCGTGTTTCAGCCATGTTCCGTCCCCCCGGCGCGCGACAGCGCTTGCTCGACAATAGTCTCTACCAACGTGGCATAGTCAATGCCCAGCTTCGCCGCCTGTTCGGGGACGAGGCTGAGCGGCGTCATGCCCGGCTGGGTGTTGACCTCCAGCAGATAGAGCCCCTCGATCCCCTGTTCGTCGTCCCAGCGAAAATCGGCGCGCGACGCCCCCTGGCAGCCCAGCAATTGATGCGCGCGCAGCGCGATCGCCTTGCACGCTTCGGTGATGTCGGGCGGAATATCGGCCGGGCAGACATGCTCCGTCATGCCATCGGTATATTTGGCATCGAAATCGTAAAAGCCGCTCTTGGGGCGCAATTCCGTCACCAGCAGCGCTTCATCGCCCAGCACGGCCGTCGTCAGTTCGCGCCCGCGAATATAGGGTTCGGCCAGCAGTTCGGGGAAATCCTGCCACGGGCCGACACTGTCGCGACCGATGGGATCGCCATAATTGCCCTCGGACGTGACGATCGCCACGCCGACCGAACTGCCTTCATTGACCGGCTTCAACACATAGGGACGCGGCAACGGATCGCCCGCAAACAGGCTCTCGCTCGCCACGATCTTGCCGCCGGGCATGGGGATGCCATGCGGCACCAGCGCCTGCTTGGTCAGCTGCTTGTCGATCGCGATGACCGACGTCGCCAGCCCCGAATGAGTGTAGGTCAGGCCCATCAGGTCCATCATACCCTGCACCGTGCCATCTTCCCCCGGCACACCATGCAACGCGTTGAACACCACATCGGCCTTGGCCTCGGCGAGACGCGCCGCGACGTCACGATCCATATCGATCCGCGTGACCCGATGCCCACGCGATTCCAGCGCCTTGGCAACGCCCTCCCCGCTCATGAGGGAAACAGGCCGCTCTGCCGACCAGCCACCCATCAGGACGGCGACATGCCAGGGACCACGGGTCATCGATCAATCTCCGTCATCCCAGCGAACGCTGGGATCTCTCTTTTCTGTCTGCGCGGCGCAAGAAGGCAGTGGGATCCCAGCGTTCGCTGGGATGACGGGAAGAGAATGCCGCTCACTTCACCATCCCCACCCGCTGAATTTCCCATTCCAGTTCCACGCCGCTCTTGTCCTTCACCCGCCGCCGCACTTCTTCGCCCAACGCTTCGATGTCCGCGCTGGTGGCGTCGCCCAGGTTGAGCAGAAAATTGGTGTGCTTCTCGCTCACCTGCGCGCCGCCCAGTTGCAGGCCGCGACAGCCCGCTTCATCCACCAGCGCCCAGGCTTTGTGCCCGTCGGGATTCTTGAAGGTCGATCCGCCGGTCTTGCTGCGCAATGGCTGGCTGGCTTCGCGCGCGGCGGCGATCCGGTCCATTTCCGCCTGGATCGCGGCCGGTTCACCGGGAACGCCGCGAAAGGTCGCGCTGACCACGACGGCCCCTTCCGGCAGGGTCGAGTGGCGATAGCTATAGCCCAGCTCATCCCTGGAAAGCGTGACCCGCTCGCCCGACCGCAGCACCACGTCGCATGACACCAATATGTCGCACGTCTCGCGGCCATAAGCGCCGCCATTCATCCGCACGAACCCGCCGACCGTGCCGGGGATCGAACGCAGAAATTCCAGCCCCGCTATCCCCTTGTCCCGCGCGGTCGAGGACACGAGGATGCCCGACGTCCCGCCGCCGCAGACCAGGGTGGTCGCGTCCAGCGCCTCGACAGTCGCGAACGGCTTGCCCAGCCGCACCACCACACCCGGCACCCCGCCATCGCGTATGATCAGATTGGAACCAAGGCCGATCGCCATCACCGGCACCGCCGGATCGAGCGCGGACAGCAAATCGGACAAGTCCTGCGCATCCTTCGGCTCGAACAGCCATTGCGCCGCGCCGCCCGCCTTGAACCAGACAAGCGGGGCCAGCGGCGCATCGGGCTTTATCGTGCCACGGACAGCAGGAAGGGCCAGGCTCAACCGCGCACTCCCCACATATTCATCCATTTTTTCATGGACTTAATGCCAGCCTCTTGCGCCTGAGTCGCGGTCACGCCGGCCTGTACGTTTTGCTGTGCGGCATCGATCATGTCGCGCGCGGCTTCGACGCCCTGCATCTGCACGTCGATCATCCGCTTCTGCATTTCCAGGCCAACGGCGAACAGTTCGAACATCAGACCGCTTCCTTGACCTTGGCGGACACCGCCGCCGCAAGGCCTGCCGCCCATTTGGTGATGTCGCCCGCGCCCAGGCAGACGATCATGTCATCCGGCTGGATATCGGCGGCGATCGCATCGATCAGTTCGTCCATATCTGCCACGGTCGAAGCATGGCGATGCCCCCGGCGCTTGAGCCCCGCGACCAGCGCGGCGCTGTCCACACCCTCGATCGGCTGCTCGCCAGCCGTATAGACCGGAGCCGCATAAACCATGTCCGCATCGTTGAACGCTTGCTGGAAATCATCCATCAAATCGCGCAGTCGCGTGAAGCGATGCGGCTGGACGACGGCGATCACGCGCCCCTGCGCACCTTCGCGCGCTGCTGCCAGCACGGCTTTGATCTCGACCGGATGGTGGCCATAATCGTCGATCACGATGGCACTGCCAGCCCCGACCGCAATCTCGCCGACCTTGGTGAAGCGCCGCTTGACCCCGCCGAACTTGGCGAAGCCCGTCTGGATCGTCGCATCGTCGATCCCCATATGCAGCGCCACGCCGATCGCCGCCATCGCGTTCAGCACATTATGGCGCCCCGGCATCGGCATTTCGATCCCCTCGATCTTCCGCGTAGATCCATCGCGCTCGCGCACCTGGATATCGAAGCGGTTGCCGCCGGGGAAGCTCACCACATTGTCGCCGCGAATATCGGCCTGCGCCGAAAAGCCATAGGTCACGATCCGCCGGTCCTGCACGCGCGGCAGGATCGCCTGTACTTCGGGATGGTCGAGGCACAGCAGCGCCGCGCCATAGAAAGGCACATTGCCGACAAATTCGACAAAGGCGTCCTTCACCCGGTCGAAATCGCCATAATGGTCGAGATGTTCGGGGTCGATATTGGTGACGACGGCGATGGTGCCGTCCAGCCGCAGGAAGCTGCCGTCGCTCTCGTCGGCCTCCACCACCATCCAGTCGCTATTGCCCAGCCGCGCGTTGGAGCCATAGCTGTTGATGATGCCGCCATTGATGACCGTAGGGTCCACCCCGCCAGCATCGAGCAACGCCGCGACCATCGACGTCGTCGTGGTCTTGCCATGCGTCCCCGCGACGGCAACGGTGGATTTGAGCCGCATCAACTCGGCCAGCATCTCCGCCCGCCGGATGACCGGCACGCGCGTTTCCAGCGCCAGCTCGACCTCCGGGTTGCCGCGCTTGATCGCGGTGGACGTCACCACCACGGCGGCATCGCCCAGATTTTCCGCCTTATGGCCGATCATCACACGAATGCCCTTGGCGCGCAGTCCTTCGACCACATAGCCTTCGGCCACGTCCGATCCCTGAACATCATAGCCCAGATTGTGCATCACCTCGGCAATGCCCGACATGCCGATGCCGCCAATGCCGATGAAATGGATCGTGCCGATGTCCGTGCCGACACCCTTCATGAGCGAGATTCCTTCAGGTTCATCATGTTGTGATCCTCCCCTGGCAGGGGAGGTGGCAGGGCGTAGCCCTGACGGAGGGGTGTCACGCTCTCGATAGGGCGACACCCCTCCACCGGCTTCGCCGGTCCCCCTCCCCTTACAGGGGAGGATGCATAGGCCGCGATCTGGCTCACGCCGGAACCCCCGCCAGATTCAGCGTCGTCGGCATCGGCCCAACTCGCACCGGATCATTGACGATCGGCGCGTGGCCGATGCTTTCCAGCAGGTCCGCCATGTCGCGCGCGGCGTTGGGACGGCCGCAGCCCCATGCGCGCTTCGCAGCGTTCTGCAGCGCGCCCGGCTCCATCGCCATCTTCTGCATCTGCTTGGCCAGTTCGACGGCGGTAAAGCGCGCCTGCGTAATGGTGCGCGCGCCGCCTGCCTCGGTCATCTCGCGCGCATTGGCGGTCTGGTGATCGTCCATCGCACTCGGCAAGGGGATCAGGATCGCGGGCCGCCCGGCGCACGTCAGTTCCGCCAGCGTCGAAGCCCCCGCCCGCGCGATCACCAGATGCGCCCAGCCCAATTTCTCCGGCACATCGTTGAAATAGGTGGCGAGGTCGGCGGGGATTTCCATCTCCGCATAGGTTTTGCGCACGCGATCAATATCCTCGGCGCGGCATTGCTGCGTGACCTGCAACCGGCGGCGCAGCGCGACCGGCAGCATCGACAGGCCTTCGGGCACGACGCTCGACAGGATGGACGCCCCCTGGCTGCCGCCGATCACCAGCACCCGGAACACGCTTTCCTCGGTCAGCGCCGGGAAATCCTCGTCGCGCAGGGCTTTCACCTCCTCGCGCACCGGATTGCCGATCAGATGGACCTTCGCGTCATATTTGGACTTGAGCCGCTCGACCCCCGGATAGGCCGTCGCGATCGCATCGACCCGCCCGGCGAGCAGGCGGTTGACCCGGCCCAGCACCGCATTTTGTTCATGGATCGCGGTCGGAATGCCATCGGCCAGTGCCCCCAGCAAGGCGGGCATGGCGGGATAGCCGCCGAAGCCGACGACCGCGGTGGGCCGAAACGTCTCGTTCAACCGCCGCGACATGGCGCGCCCGGCGAGGATCGCCTTCAATGCCCCCGGCCAACTCGCCGGGTTCTTCGTCATGCGCCCCGCTGGCATGATATGCACTTGCGCCCGGTCGAAGATACCGGGGATCTTCGCGCCCCGCTCATCCGTGACCAACGCGACATGATGGCCGCGCGCCATCAACTCTTCGGCCACCGCATGGGCGGGAATCATATGACCCCCCGTCCCGCCAGCGGCCAGGACGAAGTGACGGGAAATGCTCATCGACCACTCCATTTGACGACCGTATGCCGACCCATGAAGGGGTTGCGTCGCGTGAAGGCGAGCAACAGGCCGACGCCGATGCAAAGCGCGAGCATAGAGGAGCCGCCATAGCTGATAAAGGGCAGCGTCATGCCCTTGGACGGAAATATCTGCGCATTGACGCCCATATTGATGATCGCCTGCAATCCAAACTGGGTGGTGAGGCCCGCGGCGGCCAAAATGGTGAACACATCTTCCTCGTCCAGCAGGCGCAGCAGCACCCGCACGATGATGGCGAGATAGACGCAGGCGATGGCGATGCAGGCCAGCAGCCCGAACTCTTCGCCGATCACCGAGAAGATATAGTCGGTATGCGCTTCGGGCAGGCGGAATTTATGCTGGCCCCCGCCCGGCCCGACGCCGGTGAAGCCGCCATGGGTGATGGTGCGGAAGGCCAGGTCGGTCTGGTCGGGGCCCGCACTCTCGTCCACGCCGATGCCCAGAAAGTCGTTGAAGCGCTGGCGGCCATTTTCATAGAACATATAGACCGCGACCAACCCCGCGAGGCCTGCGCCGATCAGCGCGCCGATCGCCCGCATCGACACGCCCGACAACAGCAGCAACACGCCCCAGCAGGCGCAGAAGATCACCGTCTGGCCGAAATCGGGCTGGCGCATCAGGACGAGCGCGATCAGCGCCGTGGTCACGCCGGTCAGCGGGATGACCGGCAAAGTCTGGTCCTTGCCGCGCAGCGACAGCAACCAGGCCAGCGTCACGACATAAGCGGGCTTGAGAAATTCTGACGGCTGGAAGCGGAAGCCGGGCAAGTCGATCCACCGCTTCGCCCCGTTCACCGTACTGCCAAGCAACGGCACCACCAGCAGCATCACGAAGAAGAACATAGCCATGAAGGTCGCCAGCCGCCGCGCCTGCGGCCGGGGCAGCATGGAAATGACCAGCATGATCGGCAGGCCAAGCAGCACGAAGAAGAGCTGGCGATAGAAATAGACGAGCGGATTGACCGCGATCTGCGCGGTCGACCGATCGATCGCGGCCACGGGCGAAGCAGCGGCGACCGCCACCAGCCCGATCGCCATCAGCGCGACGATCAGCGACAGGAGGACGCGATCGATCTCCCAGAACCAGATGGCAAGCGCGGTGCGTTCGCGCGGCACGGTGCGGGTGCGAAAACCCTTCACCAGGTCGCCAGCTCTAGACATGCGCGTCGTCCCTTCCCTGTTCATGCCCTGCCCCCCGATGCCGTCTAGTCGAGCGCCGCGACAGCGGCGACGAACGCATCGCCGCGCGCCTCGAAATCGCGAAACTGGTCGAAACTGGCACAGGCAGGCGAGAGCAATATCACGTCGCCGGGCTGAGCGATGCGCGCGGCGCGGCGGACGGCGGCGCTTAGCATCTCGCTATCATCGACCGCCATAGAGGAGCGCAGCAGGTCAGCGAACATATGCCCCGCTTCGCCGATCGTATAGGCATGGGCGACATTGCCGAAATGGGGGACGCATTCGTCCAGATTGTCAGACTTGGCGACGCCGCCCAATATCCAGTGGATGCGGGGCTTGCCGTCCTTTGCGGGCCAGGCGGCGAGCGCGGGCGCGGTCGAGGCGGCGTTGGTCGCCTTGCTGTCGTTGACGTAAAGAACGCCGTTGCGCGTCGCCACCGCCTGCATCCGGTGGGGGAGGCTGGCGTAACTGACGAGGGCATTGGCCAACGTCGCGTCGTCAATGTCTAGCGCTTTGGCAACGGCGATGGCCACCGCCGCATTCTGCGCGTTGTGCGGGCCTTGCAAAGCGGGCCAGCCCAATTGAGTGTCGGGATCGATGTCTCTGACCCCAACCTCAATCACGTCATCCCAGCGAACGCTGGGATCTCTCTTTTCTTCTGGAGCCGAAGAAGAAGTGGGATTCCAGCCTGCGCTGGAATGACGGAGGTTTTCAGCAATCGCCCGGCTCGGTTCATCCTCGGTCGCGATCACCGCGACATGCCCCCCCGACTGCATCGCGAACAGCCGCGCCTTGGACGCCACATAACCCTCGAAGCCGTTATAGCGGTCGAGATGATCCGGCGTGATGTTGAGTAGCACCGCGACATCGCAGTCGAGGCTATAGGTCAAGTCGATCTGATAGCTGGACAGTTCCAGCACATAGACGCCCACCCCCTGCAGGTTCGGCTCCAGCGGCGGCTGGCCCAACACCGGCAGGCCGATATTGCCGCCCATGGTGGCCGGATAGCCTGCCTGTTCGATGATATGGTGGATCAGCGCGGTCGTGGTCGACTTGCCGTTGGTGCCGGTGATGCCGACGACCTTGTGCGGCGGCAGCGTCGGGCGGGCGAGCGCGAACAGTTCGATGTCGCCGATGATCGGCACGCCCGCGATCTTCGCCCGCATGGCGATCGGATGCCGGTTGAGCGGCACGCCCGGCGACACGACGATGCCGTCGAAACCAGTGAGGTCGATCTCCATCGGATCGCCGATTTCCAAAATTCCGTTCGTTTCGAGCCCTTCGACTGCCTGCCAAGGCAGGCGCTCAGGATAAACTTCATCCCGTTGGGATGAAGTCGAGAAACCCTGCTCCGCGCGATCGTCTCTCGACTTCGCTCGAGACGAACGGCCAAGGGCTATCGCAGCCTCGCGCGCCGTCTCCTGACTATCCCACGCCACGACCCTCGCCCCGCTGGCCAGCAGCGTCTCGACCGTGGCAAGGCCGGACCGCGCCAGCCCCAGCACCGCATAGGTCTTGCCTGCAAAGACGTCCGAAACGATCATCGCAGCTTCAACGTCGCAAGACCGGCAAGCGCCAGCACGAAGGCGATGATCCAGAAGCGGATCACCACGGTCGGCTCGGCCCAGCCCAATTGCTCGAAATGATGATGGATCGGCGCCATCTTGAACACGCGCTTGCCGGTGCGTTTGTAGAAGAACACCTGGATGATGACCGACAGCGCCTCCACGACGAACAGACCGCCGATGATGCCCAGCACAATCTCATGATGCGCCGTCACCGCGATCACGCCGATCGTTCCACCCAGCGCCAGGCTGCCCGTATCGCCCATGAACACGGCGGCAGGCGGCGCGTTGAACCACAGGAAAGCCAGCCCCGCGCCGATGATCGCACCGCACAAAATCGTCAGGTTGCCCGCGCCCGGCACATGCGGAATGCCCAGATATTCGGCAAAGTCGGCGCGCCCGACCAGATAGACGATCAGCATGAAGGCCAAGCAGGCGATGATGACCGGCATGGTGGCGAGGCCATCGAGGCCGTCGGTCAGGTTCACCGCATTGCCGAACGCCACGATGACGAAGGCAGCAAAGCAGAAGTAAAATGGCCCAAGCTCGATCGCCGGACCATTATAGAAGGGCACGTAGAGCGCGGTATTGCCATGGCTGTTGACGATCATCCACGCCGCGACGCCCGCGATCAGAAATTCGAACGCCAGCCGCATTTTGCCCGACAGCCCCTTGTGGCTGGCCTTGGTTACCTTGTCATAATCGTCGAGAAAACCGATCGCGCCGAAACCCAATGTCACGAACAGGCAGGCCCAGACATAGGTGGAGGACAGGTCCATCCACAGCAGCACGGATATGATCATGGACGTCAGGATCATCAGCCCGCCCATGGTCGGCGTGCCCCGCTTGGCCAGATGCGTCTGCGGGCCGTCATCGCGAATGGGTTGCCCCTTGCCCTGGCGCACGCGCAGCCAGCCGATGAATTTGGGGCCGATCACCAGACCGATGATGAGCGCGGTGAAGATCGCCGCGCCCGCGCGAAAGGACAAATAGCGGATGAGGTTGAAGATACCCTCGAAATCCATCGTCTGGGCAAGCCAGTACAGCATCAGTCTTGTTCTCCGTCGGCAAGGGCCGCGACCAGCCGGAACAGGCCGATGCCGTTCGATCCCTTGACCAGCAGCGCGTCGCCCGCGCGCAGTTCATGTTGGATGAGGGGGATGGCGCTCGCCGTATCGGCGACATGCGCGAAGGGCAGCACGCCGTCCAGCGCATCGGCGAGCGGCTGCATTTCCGTGCCGACCAAGATGACGTAATCGATCCCATTGTCGCGCAGCACAGGCGCGATGTCGGCATGGAGTTCCGCGCTGCGGCTACCCAATTCGCGCATCCCGCCCAGCACCGCCAAGCGCCGGTCGGCCGTCTCGCGGCCCAGCTGCCGCAGCGTCGCCGCCATCGACAGCGGATTGGCATTATAGCTTTCATCGATTAGCAGCGCCGTGCCGCTGCCGACCGACAGGGTCCGCCGCTCGCCCCGGCCCGGCAAGCCCGGCATCTCGGCCAGCGCCAGCCCCGCCGCCGCCAGATCGCCGCCGACCGCATCGACCGCCGCCAGCACCGCCAACGCGTTGGACACCCAATGATCGCCAGGCGCGGCAACCGTGAAGCACAATTCGGCATCGGGCAGCTTGGCCGTAACCAGCGTGCCGCCGCCCGGCGCGGGCACCGTTTCGCGCGCATGGACATCGGCCTGCGGACTGGTGCCGAAGGTCAGAATGCGCCCGGCATGACGCTCCGCCTTGTTGTAGAGCAGCGCCACATGCGGGCTGTCATAGGGGATGATCGCGGTGCCGCCCGGCTCCAGCCCCTCGAAAATCTCGGCCTTGGCCTCGGCGATCGCCGCTTCGGTGCCGAAAAATTCGATATGGGCGGGCGCGATGGCAGTGACGATCGCGACATGGGGCCGCACCTGCCGGGTCAGCGCGGCCAGTTCGCCCGCATGGTTCATGCCCATTTCGAACACACCGAACGCCGCCTCGCGCGGCATCCGCGACAGGCTCAGCGGCACGCCGACATGGTTGTTGTAGCTTTTGACCGAGCGGTGAACCTCGCCCGGATGCGCGCGGTCGAGCGCCTGGAACAGCGCTTCCTTGGTCCCGGTCTTGCCGACCGACCCAGTGACGCCGATCACTTTGCCACCCATGCGCTTGCGCGACGCGCGGCCCAGCGCTTCGAGCGCGGCGGCGCTGTCGGGCACCAATATATGGGGATGATCCACCGGCTCGCTGACGATCGCCCCGGCCGCGCCCTGGGCAAAGGCCTTGTCGAGGAACTTGTGCCCGTCGGTCGCTTCGCCCTTCATCGCGACGAACAGGTCGCCATCCGTCACTTCGCGGCTATCGAACGCCACGCCCGAAACGGCAAACGGCGCCGACGCGGCGCCGCCCGTTGCCTGAGCGATATCTGCGGAGGTCCACAATGGCCCCGTCACGCGCCCTCCTCCCCGTTCGCTTCGAGCAGCTTCGAGCGAAGTCGAGAAGCGTCCGTCGAGAAGGCAGCGCATAGTTCTCGACAAGCTCGAACCGAACGGAGGACGGATGGCAGGCTCACTCCGCGCACTCCCGCGCCACGGTCACATCGTCAAAGGGCAGCACCCGGTCGCCGATGATCTGGCCCTGTTCATGCCCCTTGCCCGCCAGCAGCACGATGTCGTCCTTGCCCGCCTGCGCGATCGCGGCGGCAATGGCGGCACGTCGCCCGCCAATTTCCTCCGCTCCACGCGCACCCGCCATGACGGCGGCGCGGATCGCAGACGGCTCTTCGGACCGGGGATTATCATCCGTCACGATCACATGATCGGCCAGTTCCGCCGCAACCTGCCCCATCAATGGCCGCTTGCCTGCGTCGCGGTCCCCGCCAGCGCCGAACAGCGCGATCAGCCGCCCCTTTGTGTGCGGGCGCAGCGCCTCGATCGCGGCTTTCAGGCCGTCGGGTGTATGCGCATAATCGACATAGACCGGCGCACCCGTCTTGCTGATAACGGCCCGTTCCAGCCGCCCGCGCACGGGTTGCACCCGGCCCAGCAATTCCAGCACCTTGACCACGTCGCCGCCGGTCGCGATGACCAGCCCGGCTGCGGTCAGCGCATTGGCGGCCTGATACGCACCGATCAGCGGCAGATTGACGGTGTAGCGCTTGCCCTCGACCTCGATCTCCAGCAATTGCCCCAATTGCGTCGGCGTGCGCGAGACAAGGCGCAGCGCCTCCCCCTTCTCGCCGACCGACAGCAGCTTCAGCCCGCGCGCCGCGACCCGCGCGATCACCTTGTCCGACCAGGCATCATCGGCCCACACCACCGCCGCGCCATCGGCCGCGACCACTTCATCGAACAGCCGCATCTTGGCGTCGAAATAGCGGTCCATATCGCCATGATAGTCGAGATGGTCGCGCGACAAATTGGTGAAGGCGCCCGCGACGACCGGCAATCCTTCGGTCCGATATTGGTCCAGCCCATGGCTCGACGCCTCGAACGCGGCATGGCTGACGCCTTCGCGGCGCAGGCCCGACATGTTGGCGAGGAAGGTGACGATGTCCGGCGTCGTCAAACCCGTAGAAACCTGATCGACCGACGTCGTGACGCCCAGCGTGCCGATGGAGGCGGCATGATGCCCCATCATCCGCCACAATTGCCGCGCCAGTTCCACCGTCGACGTCTTGCCGTTGGTGCCGGTCACGGCCACGGTCACATCGGGAAAAGGCGCGAAATAGCGGGCGGCCAGCTGCGCGAACAGGCGACGGGGATTGGCGTGCGCAATATGGATCGCGCCCTCCACCACCGCTTCCGGCCGGGCGACCACGGCGATCGCGCCCGCCTTCACCGCATCGGCAATATAATCCTCGCCATTGACGCGCAGCCCCTGAAACGCGCCGAACACCGTGCCGCGCGCAACCTTGCGATTGTCGATCGCAAAGCCAGTGACATTGCGGTCGAGGTCGGCGTCCGCCCCGACATGCGCGTCCAGACCGTCGATCAGCGAACCCAGCCGTGTCATTCGCTCTCTCCCTTGGCCTTCCACAGCAGCGGCATCAGGTCCGAAATATCCACGTCGCGGCGCTCGTCGGGCATCACGCCCAGCATCGGCCCGACCCGTTCTACCACGCGCTTGACCACGGGCGATGCGGTCCAGGCGGCGGTGCGCAGCCCGAACGTCTCCGCATTGCCCTTGGGCTCGTCCATCATCGCCAGAACGACATAGCGGGGATTATCCATCGGAAAGGCAGAGGCGAACGTCGTCACCAGCGAACTCTTGTTATAGCGACCTTCTTCGGGCTTCTCGGCGGAGCCCGTCTTGCCACCCACCCGGAAACCCTTGGCGTCGGCGCTGCGTCCTGTACCCTCCGACACGATCATCCGCAACAGCTGGCGCATCCGCGCGCTCGTTGCGGCGGTGAAAACGCGGCGACCCTGCGGCACATCGTCCGCATCCAGCTTGCGCAACGTCGCGGGCCGCCACATCCCGCCATTGACGAGCGCGGCATAGGCGCTGGCCAGATGCAGCGGCGTCACCGCGATGCCATGGCCATAGGACACGGTCATCGTCGTGATCCGTCCCCAATTGGCGGGCCATAACGTCCCGGCGCGCTCCTTCAGTTCGATCGGCGCGCGCTGGTCGAAATGCAGGGCGCGGAACAAGTCCTGCAACGGGGCCGCCCCCAGTTCGTCGGCGATGCGCGCGGTTGCGATGTTGGAACTATGGACCAACGTTTCCGGCACGTTGATCCACCGCCCCATGGCGTGGTCGTCCTTGATGCGGAACCCGGCGATGGCGATCGGCGCGGTCGCATCATAGCGCTTGCTCATCGACGTCACGACGCCCTTGTCCATGGCGGCGGCGATCGACAGCGGCTTGAAAGTCGATCCCAGTTCGTAGCGCGCCTGCACGATCTGGTTGCACAGCGGCGACTGGCTGCAGCTCTTGCCCGCATAATTTTGCAGCTTGTTGGGGTCGAACACCGGGATGGAGGCCATGGCGATCACTTCGCCGGTGTTGACGTCCAATATGATCCCGCCCGCACCACGGGCGCGCTGCGACACCATTTGCGCATAAAGCTCGCTTTCCAGCGCGCCCTGTACCCGGCTGTCGATCGAAATGGCGAAGGGCTGGCCGCGCAGCGTCGCGTCGGTCAGCCGATCGTTGAAGGCTGACTCGACGCCCATCCCGCCGACGCCGTTGGCGTTGGGCGCAAAGCCCAGAACATGCGCCGCCAACGTCCGCTGCGGATAGAGCCGTTCCTTTTCGCGCGGAAATTCGATGCCGATTTCGCCCAGCGCATTCACTGCCGCCACCTGTTCGGGCAGCGCGCGGCGGCGCAGATAGGCCCAACCCTTGCCGGTCAGCTTCTTGTAGAAGACTGCCTCGGCTTCGTCGGGGAAGATTTCGTGCAGCTTGCGCGCCAGTTCAGCCGGTTCGCCGATCAGCTTGGACGGGCGCACCGCCACTGAATAGGCATCCATCGTCCGCGCCAGCGGCACCCCGTTGCGATCGACGATGTCGGCCCGCGCGGGCAGGAAAGCCGACAGCGCATCGTCGCCCTGGCCGCTCTGCGTGAAGATGCCGACCCAGAATAGCCGCCCGATCACGATCAGCGTGATGAGTATGAACAGGATCAGCAACAGCATCAGCCGGTTATGCGCAACAGCGGTCAGGCTGACGCGCTGCCGCCCGACACGGGCATGGCCGGGTTGGACGATGATCGTGGCCATCAGCGCGCCCCCTTCTTGCGTTCGCGCGCCGCCTTGGCGCTCAAATCGCCCAGCGTGCTGTCATCCAGCAGCTTGGCATCGAGCATCGCCATCCGTTCCGCCTTGCGCGCGACCGGATTGGGCTTCGACACATCGGCATCGACCTTGGCCTGCACCGCAGGCGTCCGCGGCGGCGTGGCCTTGGCCAGCTTCTCGACATTGTCGGCGGCATGGGCTTCGCGAATGACGGCGATGTCGCTGCGGATCTGGGTCGCGGCGGGACTGGCGGGTGCGGCCTGCGGCGCGGACGGCAGGTCGGCGGGGGTTTCCACCATCGCCACCATCACGGGTGGCGCGACATAGTCAGGACCATTGGGCTGCACCCCGTCCAGCTGCGCCAATGCGCGCTCGCCCGCCAGATATTGCCCGGCGGTCGGCGTGCCATACATGAAGTCATGCTGGTTCCAGCTTTCCAGCTGCCGCATCGAGGCGCGCGCGCTGAATTCCGTTTCCAGATAACGGATCTCGCCCTGCGTCCGCGCGATCTGCGCGCGTACCCGCATCAGTTCGTTGCGCTCGGTCGCGACCTTGAGCGACACCATATAGGCCCCCAGCGCGCCCAGCGCGACCAGGATCACCCAGATCAGGCTCTGCAACCTCTTGACGGCGATCATGGACGGGCACTCCGGGCGGACGGGACAACAGGGGATTGGGCAACGGGGGCAGCGGTGCGGACGGCGCTGCGCAAAGTGGCGGATCGGGCGCGGGGGTTGCGCGCCAACTCCGCTTCACCGGCCCGCACCGCCTTGGCCGGCTTGGCGAAGGTCGGCGCGGCGCTCGCCTGCTTTTCAGGCATATGGCGTGATCCGCCCCCATCGCCCCCGCTGCGATTGCGCAGGAATTGTTTGACGATGCGGTCCTCCAGGCTGTGGAAGGTAACGATCGCCAGGCGACCGCCTTCCTCCAGCAGCGCTTCGGCCGCTTCCAGCCCGCGCTCCAGTTCCTCCAGTTCGCGATTCACATGAATGCGGATCGCCTGGAAGGTACGGGTGGCGGGGTCTTTCTTGTCATGCGGCTTGTGGCCCAGCGCGCGGCGCACGACGCTGGCAAGCTGCGCCGTCCGCTCCAGCGGGCGCGCCATCACGATCGCGCGGGCGACCCGGCGCGACCGCGGCTCGTCGCCATAGCGATAGATGACGTCGGCAATCTCTTCTTCGGCCGCTTCGTTCAGGAAATCGGCGGCGTTCATGCCCGCCTGGCTCATCGTCATGTCGAGCGGGCCGTCAGCCTGAAAGGAAAAGCCGCGATCGGCCCGGTCGAGCTGCATCGAGGATACGCCGATATCGAGCGTCAGGCCCGACACCGACTCGATGCCCTGTTCGGCCAGCAATTCGCGCATCCGCGAAAACTCGCCCGCGATCAGCAATATGTCGTTCGCCGCGGCGACGGCCTGGCCTTCGCGGATCGCATCGGGGTCGCGATCGAAGGCAATGACACGCGCGCCCTTCGCCGCCATGGCGCGCGAATAGCCGCCCGCGCCGAAGGTGCCATCGACATGGATTTCGCCCGGCGCAATGGCCAGGGCTTCCAGCACTTCATCCAGCAGTACAGGGATATGCGGAACGGTCTCGGTCACTTGCCGCCCTCTGCCGCGCGCGCATCGAGCCAGCGCTTTGCCTTGTTGCGGATGACTGCCGGACGATCGGGGCTGGCGACCAGCGCCTTGGGATCCCAGAGCTGGAAATAAAGGCCTACGCCCAGAAATACGACCGCGTCGGTAATGCCCACTTCTTCCTTGATATCGGGGTGCAGGAAGAAGCGGCCGCCATCGTCGAAATTCACGTCTTCGATCATGCTCAGGCGGTTTTCACGCTCCAGGTCGCCGTTGAAGGGACGGTTCGCCTCACGCGCTAGCCGTTCCAGTTCGGCGACTTCATCGAACAGGAACTGCTTGTGCGACAGGCCGAAACCAGTGGCGCAGCCATTGGCCATGTGAATCGACAGGCACAGCCGGTTCTCGCCGCCGCTGGCCTGCTTGACCTGCTTGCGCATCTCCAAAGGCAGCACGAACCGGCCTTTGCCGTCCGCGACGCTGATTGCGTTGCCTGAATAGAGAATTGCGTCCGACACGGCGACTAGCGGCCCCTTTTCCATGGGGCACAGATTTCCTGCCCACGGAACCGCGATCGCGAATCCCGATGCACAGGACTGATCAACGCCTGATGAACCCCAATGCGAGATTACCTATCAAGCATGGGCTGGGCTGCAAAGGGAATTTTCGGGATTTACCGGGAAAACCCGGTCAAAAATGGGATCAACCGCTTTCTGGCGCTTCTCCTTCGGGATATACCTTCTTTGTTCTCGTGCCGCCGCCCGGCCTGACCCCGCGCAACAGCCCCGCACCCATCACGGCCCAGCCCAGCCCAGCCAGAATCGCCCAGCGCAGCGCCGCGACCACATCCGCCCCTTCACGCATCCAGCGCCGGTCGCCGGGGATTGCCGCACCCAACCATTGCGCGATGCGCGCGGGTGTGTCGGCGCTCCAGACGCGAGGATCGAGCGGACGGGCGGGATCAGCGAGCCACAGCCGATCATCGATCAGGTCCGCGTCGCCCAACAGCACGACCTCACCCCGGCCGATCCGCTTGCGCTGCACCATGTCCCCGCCCCCCGCCATCTGCGCGCCCGACAGGGTGAGAAGGGCGCCATCGGGCAGGAACCAGCGCCGCTCCCCGTCCTCGATGCGATCGAACGCAAAGCCCCAATGGCCCAGCAACGGCTCCAACAAGCTGGTGGCGGGCGCGCGGCGACGGTCGCCCATGGGCAGGTCGGACGGCCAGCGCAGCAACGGATCGGCCAGCACCACCGCCCTGCCCCCGCCCCGCACCCAGCGATCGACCGCCACCAAGGCTTCGGGCGTCATCGCGCGCGGCTGGACGAGCAGCAGCAGGCGCGCACGCGACGGCTCCAATTGCTGTGCATCATCGATCGGCTGGACGGTGAAACGGGTACGCAGCACGGTGACGATCGCCGCATCGGCCCGTCCCTGCGCATCCCAGAACAAAGGCAGGGCGGTGATGACCGCCAGGGCCGGGCGATCGACGACAGGTTCGATCGGTTGCGCCGGGCCGCGCCACGCCAACAGGGCCGCCAGAGCCAGCAAGGCAATGCCACCGGCCACGCGTTTTGCGCGCAATGGCGCACCCTGCCGGACCAATGCACCACCAAACGCCGCTGATGATGCAACCAGGATCAAGCCGGTCGCCGCTACAGGGTCAGGCCACCGCCCCGCCGCGACCCCGCAAAAGAGCAAAGCGGACACGACGGCGCCCATAGTCCAGGCCAGCAGCGGCCATCCCTGCCTTGCCAGCAACAGCCCCATCGCCGCCATCACCGCCAGCGCGGGCCAGGCCCAATCCCATGGGTCGGTCTGTCCGGTCGCAAAGGCGCGCTGTAGTCCCGCGAGCAAAATCGCAAGGCCCGGCAGCCACAGGATCAGGACTCGCTTTAGCGCCGCCATCATGGGCGGCTTCCCCTGACCCTGTGCATCGGCGTCAGCGCGACGGCTGCGCGGGGTCGCGATCCATGGGATTACGCAAATTGGGGTCCGGCTCAAGGTCAGGGACCAAAGGCGCCTGCTCCGGCGCGGGCTGTACCCCAAGCTCAGCGAGCGGATCCCTGGGCGACACGGCGGCATTGCCGGTCATCGTCGGCACCGCTGGCGGCGGCAGCGCCGCATCGTCCACCCGCGCCTTTTCGATCACGATATTGGCAAGGCCCACCAGCAACACGACGCCCGCCAGTCCGGTCAGGCCGATCTGGACGCGCTGCAACCCTTCGACGCGGCGGGGTGTCTCAGCCATGGGCTTGCTCATTTTCTTGTCGCCGCGACCCGTGTCGGCGCATCAACCATTGTGCGCGAGCCAGGGGAAGACCGTCAAGCCCTTCGCTTCGAGCCACTGGCGATTATAGAGCGTCGAGAGATAGCGGAAGCCCGTGTCGCACAATATGGTGACGATCCGCTTGCCCGGCCCCAATTGCCGCGCCAGCGCCACCGCGCCAGCGACATTGATGCCCGACGAGAGGCCCAGGCACAGCCCTTCTTCGCTCAGCAGGCGGCGGACCCATTCCAGCCCTTCCTCATCCGAAATGCGGAACTGCGTGTCGATCGGCGCGCCTTCCAGATTGGCGGTGATCCGCCCCTGCCCGATCCCTTCGGCGACCGACGACCCTTCGGCCTTCAATTCGCCATGGGCATAATAGTTGAACAGCGCCGCGCCGTGCGGATCGCTGAGCGCGATGGTGATACCTTCATCCTTGGCCTTGAGGCCAAGGCCAACGCCCGCGATCGTCCCGCCGGTCCCCGCCGCGCAGGTGAAGCCGTCGATCCGCCCCTCCATCTGGGTCCAGATTTCTTCGGCCGTGCCGACGATATGCGCCTTGCGGTTGGCGATATTGTCGAACTGGTTGGCCCAGATCGCGCCTTCCGTCTCTTCCGCCATGCGGCGCGAGGTGTGGACGAAATGGCCGGGGTTGGAATAGGGTGCAGCCGGCACGGTCACCAATTCGGCGCCCAGCGCGCGCAGCGTGTCCATCTTCTCGCGGCTCTGCGTTTCGGGCATGATGATGATCGACTTATAGCCCTTGGCATTGGCGACCAGTGCCAGGCCGATGCCGGTATTGCCCGCCGTCCCCTCGACGATCGTGCCGCCCGGCTTCAACAGCCCGCGTTCTTCGGCATCATTGACGATGAACAGCGCGGCGCGGTCCTTGACCGACGCGCCGGGGTTGGCGAATTCGCACTTGGCGAAGATGTCGCAGCCCGTTTCCTGGGAAGGGCCGGTGAGGCGCACCATCGGCGTGTTGCCAATCAGCGCGAGACTATTGTTCTGGAGCAGCATGGCGTGACGCATAGCGGACGCAACGCGCCTTTGCCAAGCAAGGGAATGATGGCCCGGTGAAAGAGCCGATTGTTAACGCAGCCGCTGGTTAACGTCCCATCGCGGCACAGCGCAAAATCCGGCAGGCAATTTTTAGCTTTTTGCCTTATGGGGCAGCGCAGGCAGCCCTCGGCTGCGGCTATAAGGTCTTGAAATGCAGCGGCTCGAACGATTCAGCGGATGGAAAGGACGCAGCGCGGTCATCGGACTTGCGCTGTTGGCGCTGGCTGCGCCCCGTTTCATCACCGCCGCACCGCTCGACATGCTCGATGGCGATCAGGGCCGCGCATCGGCCGATCCTGCCGAAGAATCGGCAGCGAATTTCCCCGGCTCCGCCTTTTTCTTCGCACAAGGCGCGTTCGATCCCGTGCCGGGCGTCGAAACCGTGCAGAGCCAGCATGTGCTGGGCCTCGATGCGGTCAAGGCCGCCCCCGCCACCATCTTTCGCGGCCTCACCCCGCTCGACAGCTATCGCGCGGTCAACTGCCTGACCTCGGCCATTTATTATGAAGCCGGAAACGAGCCGGAAGACGGCCAGCGCGCCGTCGCGCAAGTGGTGCTCAACCGGGTGCGCAGCCAGCTCTGGCCCGATACGGTCTGCGGCGTCGTCTATGAAGGGTCCGAACCCACCGACTATCGCTGCCAATTCACCTTCAGCTGCGACGGCGCGATGGCGCGGCTGCCTGCGGCCGCTTCATGGAACCGCGCCCGCCGCGTCGCGCAGGAGGCGCTGAGCGGCACCGTCTATGCGCCGGTCGGCCTCGCCACCCATTATCACACGCTCGCCGTCCGCCCGGACTGGTCGTCCCGCCTGCATGCCGTGGCGGTCATCGGCGCGCATATCTTCTATCGCAATCCCGGCTTCAACGGCACGCCCGCCGCCTTTCGTGCAGTCTATCTGGGCCGGGAAACCCAGTCCGGCCCCGCGCGCCGCGTCTGGCCGACCCGCCCAGTGGCCCCCGTCGAACTGCTCGCCCCCGCCTATAGCGCCCCAGCGCCAGCAAAAGCGGCACCTGCAATCGGCTGGACGCCGCCTGCGCCCCAGGTCGATGACAGCCTGCCGGAATCGACGATCCGCCCGGAATATCGCAATAGCGGCCGGCCGCTGATCTGACTTTTGATGATGGCCGGCACCCTATTTTAATCTTAACAGCCGGTTGACCATCAAAGTCCTTGAAAAGACGCGCGATAAAAAGTGCAAATTTTTGACCCCGGTTTGGAACCAGATTTCGGGCTTGTGGGTTCTATATTCAGGACAGCAAATCTTTTGCCCCCCGCTCTTGCTGTCCAAATTTATGAGCCCGGAATGCTTCCCCCCCCGACGCGTTCCGGGCTCAACCTTTTTCCGGGCAAGATAATATTTGAAATCATTATATTTTCCACCGCCGGAACGCTTTGTCGGGCGGCGGGTTCTGATCTGCGTCACCGGCATGGCGCAAACCAACCGGTCGCGAAGTTTCTCAAGGAGACGGTCTATGACGAAGAAGATTTTCGCAGCCCTGCTGCTCACCGGTTCGCTGATGGTCGCCGCCTGCAACACCGTCGAAGGCGCTGGCCGCGACGTACAGAGCGCCGGCGAAGCGGTCGAACGCGCTGTCGACTGACCTGCACGATTTTCTGATTTGCCTCCCAGGCATCAATGAGGTCTGCCCCCAAGGGGCAGGCCTCTTTTTTTGCCGGTTCAGGCCGCCGCCTCTTCCGCCTCTTCACCCTTGGCCTTGCGCCGATCGGTGAACCAGATCGCCATGATCGTGATTTCGTACAGCAGTAGCAGCGGGATCGCGAGCATCAGTTGGGATACGACATCGGGCGGCGTCAACACAGCCGCGACAATGAAAGCCGCCACGATCATATAGCGGCGCAGGCCGATCAATTGCGCCCGGCTGACAAACCCCGCGCGGTTCAGCAGCATCAACAGCACCGGCATCAGGAAGCTGATGCCGAACGCCAGGATGAATTGCATCACCAGCCCCAGATAGGCGTCCGCGCTCGGCAGCGCCTCGACCTGCAAGCCGCTGCTATTGCCCTGAAACTCCAGAAAGAAGTGGAACGCCGTCGGCATCACCACGAAATAGGCAAGGCTCGCGCCCATGCCGAACAGGAAGGGCGTGGCCAGGATGAAGGGCAGCAGCGCCTTCTTTTCCTTGGCATAAAGCCCCGGCGCCACGAACGCCCAAAGCTGATTGGCGATGATCGGGAAGGACAGGCAGAAGGCCCCGAAAAAGGCGATCTTCACCTGCACGAAAAAGGCTTCGTAGAGCTTGGTATAGACGAGCTTGCCCCCGCCATC
The DNA here is from genome assembly GCF_002312805.1 of Sphingobium sp. D43FB. GTDB lineage: Bacteria > Pseudomonadota > Alphaproteobacteria > Sphingomonadales > Sphingomonadaceae > Sphingobium. The sequence goes on from NZ_NMUA01000013.1 coordinate 110,805, forward strand.
ACCAAAGGCTTCCTTGAGCGGATGCACCAGGATCGCGAAAAGCTGCTCGGAAAAATAGAAGCACAGCGCCCCGGTCAGGGCCAAGGCATAGACGCATTTGAGCAGGCGACCGCGCAATTCGATCAGATGGTCAAGCAAGGGGGCCTTGCTCTCGTCGATATCGCCGATCATGCCGCCGCATCTCCCTTGGGAGTCGCGGACGCGTCGGCGACATAGGGCGGACCATCCGATGCCGCGACCGGTGCGGCGGCCACAGGCGCGGACTCTGCTACAAACGGCGGCACTTCCACGGGCGCAGGCACGGCCGACTGCGCGACATAGGGTGGATGCTCGTCAGCGGCCAATGGTGCGTCCAGCGCTTCCATCGCGGGCGCTGCGGTCTCAGGCGGATGCTCGGCCATGATCCGCTTATTCTGGTCGGCCCATTTCTTTTCCAGTTCTTCCAGTTCGACTTCGCGCACCATCGCGTCCAGGCCCGTGCGGAAATGGCGGGCCATGCCCTGCGCCTTGCCGATCAACTGCCCCACCTTGTAGAGCGCGCGTGGCAAGTCCTTTGGCCCGATCACGATCACCGCAATGATCACGATCACCAGAAACTCGGTGGAATCGATGCCGAACATGGGACTGGTCTACCAGATTGTGCGAATCAGACCTTGGTCTTGTCTTCCGTGGTCACGCTCGCATCCTGTTCGGACACGCGCTGCCCCTCGATACGGCTGGCAGGCTTGGTGGGCGTGGCGTCATCATCGTCGGCCATGCCCTTCTTGAAGCTCTTGATACCCTTGGCGACGTCACCCATCAGGCCGGAAATCCGACCGCCACCGAACAGCAGCATGACGACCAGGAGTACAATGACCCAGTGCATCAGCGAAAAGGAACCCATTTTCAATACTCCAGCAAGCAGACCTATCTAGGCCACATCGTCATCAGTTTCCAGAACGGATTGGCCGCCCAGACCCTCCAGCGCCAAATCCACCGGATCGAGCAGCCCGGCCGCGCGCAGATCGTCCACGCCCGGCAGGTCACGGCGGCTGCTAAGCCCGAAATGTGACAGGAAGTCTACGGTCGTCGCATAGATGAGCGGACGGCCCGGCACTTCGCGCCGCCCGGCGGGCCGCACCCAGCCCGCTTCCATTAGCACGTCGAGCGTCCCCTTGGCCACCTGTACGCCCCGGATCGCCTCGATCTCGGCGCGGCTGACCGGCTCATGATAGGCGATGATCGCCAGCGTCTCCATCGCCGCGCGCGACAATTTGCGCGGTTCGTCCTTTTCGCGGCGCAGGATATGCGCCAGGTCCGGCGCGGTCTGGAAATGCCAGCGCCCGCCGCGCTCGACCAGATTGACGCCGCGCCCGGCATAGTCGTCAGCCAGCCGCGCCAACGCCGCAGCCAAGTCGCCCTCACCGACATGCAGCTTGAGGTCGGCAGGCGTCATCGGCGCTTCCGCCACGAACAGCGCCGCCTCCACCGCGCGCCGGAAATCGTCGGGTTCTTCATTCATGCGCCTGCCTCCGGTGCCGCCGCGCGCAGATAGAGCGGCTGGAAAATCCCGTCCTGCTGCAATTCCACCCGCCCCTGCCGCGCCAGTTCCAGCGCCGCGACGAAACTGCTCGCCAGCGCCGACTTCGCCTTGGGACCGTCCAGATCTTCGGGCAGAAACGACTCCAGCCGGGTCCAGTCGATCGCCGTGCCGACCAGCGCGCCGACGCGCTGGATCGCTTCGTCCAGCGTCATCACTGGTCGCCGCGCGATGGTGTGAACGACCGGCCGTGTGCGCGCGCGAATCTGGCCATAGGTCTGAATGAGGTCATAGAGGCTGGCCCGCCACTGCGTCTTGCGCACCAGCCGCAGCCCTTCGGGCTTGCGCCGCACGAACACATCGCGCCCGATCCGGTCCCGCGCCATCAGCCGGGCAGCGGCATCGCGCATCGCGTTCAGGCGCTGCAACCGCAATTGCAGGCGCAGCGCCATCTCCTCAGGACTGGGATCGGGCTGTTCCTGCCGGGGCAGCAGCAGCGAGGATTTCAGATAGGCGAGCCACGCCGCCATCACCAGATAATCGGCCGCCAGTTCCAGCTTCAATTCCCGCGCGCCATCGATGAAGGCGAGATATTGTTCGGTCAGTTCCAGGATCGAAATCTCGCGCAGGTCGACCTTCTGCCCGCGCGCCAGCGTCAGCAACAGGTCGAGCGGCCCTTCCCAATGGTCGAAGCTGACGGTCAATATGTCCGGGCCGGGGATGACCGGCGACGCGAACATATCCTCGCTCACTCCACCGTCACCGACTTGGCGAGGTTGCGCGGCTGATCGACATCGGTCCCCTTGGCGACCGCGACATGATAGGCCAGCAACTGCACCGGCACCGCATAGACGAGCGGCGCGATCAGCGGATGCACTTTGGGCATTTCGATCGTCGCCATGCAGCCCTCACCAGCCAGCGCGATGCCTTCGGCATCGGAAATCAGCACCACCTTGCCGCCGCGCGCCTGCACTTCCTGCATGTTGCTCACGGTCTTTTCGAACAAAGGCCCGCTCGGCGCGATGACGATCACCGGCACCAGTTCGTCGATCAGCGCGATCGGCCCATGTTTCATCTCGCCAGCGGCATAGCCTTCGGCATGGATATAGCTGATTTCCTTGAGCTTGAGCGCCCCTTCCAGCGCCATCGGATAATCCGGGCCACGACCCAGATACAGCACGTCGCGCGCGGGTGCGATCAGATGCGCCATCGCCTCGATCTGGCCGTCGCGGCTGAGCGCCTCGTTCAACGCCGCCGGCGCTTCGGACAGATGCCAGACGATCTCGGCCTCTTCCTCAGGGGTCAACTTGCCCTTGGCCCGTGCCAGATTGGCCGCCAGCGCCGCCAGCACCGCCAATTGGCAGGTGAACGCCTTGGTCGAAGCGACGCCGATCTCCGGCCCGGCATGGGTAGGCAGCAACAGGTCGGCCTCACGCGCCATCGAGCTGGTGGGGACATTGACCACCACCGCGATGATCTGCCCCTCTGCCCTCGCATGGCGCAGCGCCGCCAGCGTATCCGCCGTCTCGCCCGACTGGCTGATGAACAGCGCCAGCCCGCCCGGCTCCAGCACCGGGTCGCGATAACGGAACTCGCTCGCCACATCGATGTCGACGGCGACGCGCGCGAATTTCTCGAACCAATATTTGGCCACCAGACCGGCATAGTAACTGGTGCCGCAGGCGACGATGGTGATGCGCTTCACCTGACCCAGGTCGAAATCCATGTCGGGCATGGCGACCTCATTCTCCATCCGACGCAGATAAGCGCGCAGCGTCTGGGCGACGACCACCGGCTGCTCGAAAATCTCCTTCTGCATGAAGTGGCGATGGTTGCCCTTGTCGATCATCGCTCCCGACACGCCGGACAGCGTCACCGGCCGTTCGACCGGCTGATTATCCTTGTCGAAAATCTCCGCGCCTTGAGCTGTGATGACGACCCAGTCGCCCTCTTCCAGATAGGCGATCTTCTGCGTCAACGGTGCCAGTGCCAGTGCATCGGACCCCAAATAGGTCTCGGCATCGCCATAGCCCACGACCAGCGGCGACCCCAGCCGCGCGCCGATCAGCATGTCGGGATGGCTGCGGAACAATATGGCCAGCGCGAACGCGCCATGCAGGCGCGGCAAGACCTGCGCGACGGCATCGCGCGGCGACACGCCCTGCTCCACCAGTTCGCTCACCAGATGCGCGACCACCTCGGTATCGGTCTGGCTATCGAAGATGCGTCCGCGCGCCATGAGTTCGGCACGCAGCGGCTTGAAATTCTCGATAATGCCATTGTGGACCAGCGCCACTTCGCGCGTCGCATGGGGATGCGCGTTGCTCGTCGTCGGCGCGCCATGCGTTGCCCAGCGGGTATGAGCGATGCCCGTGGTGCCGGGCAGCGGCTCGTCGCGCAATTCGGTCACCAGATTGGCGAGCTTGCCTTCCGCCCGCCGCCGCTCGATCGCGCCGTCATGGACGGTAGCGACACCCGCGCTGTCATAGCCGCGATATTCCAGCCGCTTCAATCCATCGACCAGCCGCTCCGCCACGTCGTCCCTGCCGATGATACCGATAATGCCGCACATGTGCCGGAGAGCCTTTCAGAGGATATAGGGAACGCGAATGCCCGGCATCTCTGCCGGAAAATCCTTAATATTGCGGGTCACCAACACGCGGCCGCGCAATTGCGCCGTGGCCAGGATGATGGCGTCCATCGCTTTGAGCCGACCGCGTTCGCGGCGCAAGGCCGCCGCGCGTCGGCCGACTTCCGCGTCGATCTCGTCGACCCCGAAACCGGACAATAAAGTTTCCGCCCGCCACAGCCCGTCGCCCACGCCCTTCGACATCACTTCGATCCAGACCGCCCGGCTGATCCATGCCCGCGCGCCAAAATCGGTCGCGCGATCAATCTCCGCGCGCGCCGGTGGAAAGCCCGCCAGCGCATCGATGATGATGTTGGTATCGAAACTAAATCCGCTCACCGGGACGCCGGCTTTTGAGAGCCGGGATAGTTGCCCGCCACCATATCGAGATAGATTTGGCGCTGGCGATCATCCTCCGCGTCGAACAAGTCAGGGAACTCCGCCTTGGTGTCTTCGTAGTCGTCGTCCCAGGGCCGGGTCGATGAGGCCCGCTCCCGCCGCTGCCACGCGACCGCGTCGCCAATATCGACACTCTCTTTCCATGCGCCAAAGCCAATATCGAGCCATTTCTTGGTGGTCACAGACTCCGTTTCCACGCGGTAATCCCGCACCGCCTCCCGCAACACGGCCGCGCGCGACTTGCCCTGCTCGCGGGCCAGTTGGTCGAGCCATTTGACGTCTTCGTCGGGAATATCGGCCAGGAAGCGCATGATGATAGATTGATATCATATCATGATATCATGTCAACAGGCGTCTCACTGTGGCCGGACAGTGATCAGCCAGATGTCCGGCGGTGCCAGCATCCGAATCGGCAATCCGCTGGTTCCGACCCCGCCCGCCACGATCATCGTCCTGGCCCCGTCGCGATACAGGCCGCAGGCATAGCGGGTGCCATATTTCGACGGGACGTAGACGATTCCGGCAAAGGGCAGCGCTACCTGCCCGCAATGGGTATGCCCCACCAGCGTCAGCGACGGCACATCGGGCAAAGCCGGAAACACATCCGGCCCGTGCGACAGGATCAGCGGCGCACCGCCCACCCGCGCCATCGCCGCCAGCGTCGCGGGCAGGTCGATCCTGTGCGTATAGACATCCTGCAACCCGCCGATCGCCAGCGGCCCGCGCCGCACCGCGCCATCCTGCAACAGGGTGATGCCCATGCGCGCAAAGGCCGCCTGCCAGTCCGCACCGCTCAGCGCGCGGCGGTTCTTCTTACTGCGGCTATCATGATTGCCCAGCACCGCGACGACACCCAGAGGTGCGCGCAGTCCCGCAAAGGACGCGATGCTCGCCCGCGCATCATAGGTCGCCCCGCCCTTGGCATCGCCGATATAATCGCCGCCCAGCAGGATGAGATCAGGCTTGAGCGCATTGATCTGCGCCACGATCCGCGCCATCCGCGCCGGGCTATTGTCCGGCCCTGACAAATGCGTGTCGGTCAGCAGGGCAACGGTGACGGGGGCACGCGGCGCATCGGCGGGAAAGGGCAATGCCACCTCCGCCCGCCGCACCACCGGCATGGCGCGCGCATTGAGGATGAGCCAGCCGACAAAGGCCGCCGCCAGCACAAACAGACCAAGCAACGCCCGAAATATCGTGGTCACTCTCATCCCGCCAATCCGTGCTCCTGCGCAAGCAGGAGCCCAGGGTCGAACGACCTGCCCTGCATCCTAGGCTCCTGCTTTCGCAGGAGCACGGAAAGGTCACTCACTTCGCCGCCTTCTTCGCCACCATCCGCTCGCGAAACGCCGCTGCCCAACCCGGCTTGCTCACCTGCGCGGGCCGCACCAGGCACAGCGAATCATCGCCCACCGGCTGCGTCACCACGCTACCCGCCGCCACGATCGCGCCGTCGCCAATCTTGACCGGCGCGACCAGCGCGCTGTTCGATCCGATGAACGCCCCCGCACCAATTTCCGTGCGATATTTGAAGAAACCGTCATAATTGCAGGTGATCGTCCCCGCGCCGATATTGGCCCCCGCGCCCACGCCCGCGTCGCCGATATAGGACAGGTGATTGACCTTCGCCCCTTCGCCCAGCCGCGCCTTCTTGATCTCGACGAAATTGCCGACCTTCGCCTTGACCCCGATCTCCGCGCCGGGCCGAAGCCGCGCATAGGGACCGATCGTCGCGCCGCGCTCGACGCGCGCGCCCTCCAGATGGGAAAAGGCGTGGATCACGACATCGTCGGCCACCGTCACGCCCGGCCCGAACACCACGTTCGGCTCGACCACCACATCGCGGCCCAGCACCGTATCATGCGCAAAGAACACCGTCTCCGGCGCCACCAAGGTCACACCCTCGCGCATCGCCTCGATCCGGCGGCGCGCCTGCCACATCGCTTCCACGCCGGCCAGTTCGACCCGGCTGTTGACCCCCGCCACTTCCCAGGCTTCCGTCTCGATCACGGCGCTCTGCGCACCCGGCAGCATGATGATGTCGGGCAGATAATATTCGCCAGCGGCATTATCATTGCCGATCTGGTCGAGCAGCACGAACAGGTCGGTCGATCGCACCGCCATCAGCCCGCTATTGCACAACGTCACCGCGCGCTCGGCCTCGCTCGCATCCTTAAATTCGACCATCTTGCCGATCATGCCCTGCCCGTCGGCGATGATCCGGCCATAGGCGGCGGCATTGTCGGGGCGGAAGCCCAGCACCACCGCGCGCGGATCATCGCCCCGGTTCAGCCGGTCGAGCATCGCCCGCATTGTCGCTGCGCTCACCAGCGGCACATCACCATAGAGGATCAGCACATCGCCCGCGAACCCGGCCAGCGCCTCATGCGCTTGGGCGACCGCATGGCCGGTGCCCAACTGCTTGTCCTGCACCGCGATCACCGCGCCGGTGCCCGCCACTGCCGCTTCCACCTGTTCCCGGCCTGCGCCGACCACCACCACCTGCCGCTCCGGCTCCAGCGCGGCGACACTCGCCAGCAGGTGCAGCAGCATCGGTCGCCCGGCGACCGGGTGCAAAACCTTGTGCAGCGCGGATTTCATGCGCGTGCCTTGGCCTGCGGCAAGGATGATGACGGCGAGAGGACGGGCGGCAGTCACGATGGCTTTGTCCCTGATAAAAAGGTTGATGGCCCAAGGCTCTGCCATGTTTGGCTTGCCTTTGCCACCGCCCACGCGGCATGGCGCGGCCATGGCCACTATTCCTTTCGATATCGTCGGCTTCGACCTCGACGGCACGTTGATCGACACCAGCGGCGATCTCGCCGCGGCGGTCAACCATGCCATCGGCACGGTGGGCCTTGCCCCCTTCCCCGTCGCGGACATTCGCCCTTTCGTGGGCCAGGGCGCGAAAGTAATGCTGGACCGCGCGCTGGCGGCGTCGGACGCGCAGGACGATGCCTTGCTCGCGCAATTGCTCCCGGTGCTGCTCGACTATTATCAGGCGAATCTCAGCGCTCATTCGGCCCCCTACCCCGGCCTCATCGACGCGATGGACGCGCTGACAGCGGCAGGTGTCACGCTCGCCATCTGCACCAACAAGGCGGAGCGTTTCGCCTTGCCGCTGATGGATCAGCTTGGCCTGTCGCACCGTTTCGCCAGCATCGTCGGCGGCGATACGGTCGGCATCGGCAAGCCCGATCCCGCGCCGATCCACGCCATGATCGAGCGGGCAGGCGGCGGCCGTACCATCTTCGTCGGCGACACGATCAACGACATTGCGGGCGCGCGCAATGCTGGCATCCCTAGCGTCGCGGTCAGCTTCGGCTTTCTCGACGGCCCGGTCGAAGAGTTGCAGGCCGACGCCACCATCCACCATTTCGACGAATTGCTGCCCCTGCTGCAAGGCTGGCCGCAATGACGCTGCGGCTGGAGCGCGACGGCCCGGTCGCCCGGCTGCTGATCGACCGCCCGGCCCGGCGCAACGCCATGACGCAGGCGATGTGGGAGATGCTGCCGGTCCTCGTCGGCGAAGCCATGGCGAACGATGCCATCCGCGTGCTGATCCTCGCGTCGGCCACCCCCGGCCTGTTCTGCGCCGGGGCGGATATCGATGAATTTGCGACTTGCTCCGGCGACCCCGACTGGCGCATCGCGAACCAGACAGCGATCCGTGCAACGCAATATGCGCTCGCCCATGCCGACAAGCCAGTGATCGCCGCGATCGACGGCGATTGCGTCGGTGGCGGCTGCGGCCTCGCTATTGCCTGCGACCTGCGCATTGCCGCGCCCGTTGCGCGGCTGGGCATCACGCCTGCCAAGCTCGGTATCGTCTATTCGTTGTTCGACACCAAATTGCTGGTCGATCTCGTCGGCCCGGCCCGCGCCAAGCGCATCCTCTTCACCGGCGCGCTGCACGACGCGGACGCCGCGCTCACAATCGGCCTGATCGACCAGATCGCCGCCGATCCGCTGGCGGCAGCAGACGCCCTTGCCCACACCATCGCCGCCAATGCCCAGCATAGCGTGCGATCCTCCAAGGCGATCATCCGCCGCATCCTCGATGGCCAGGCCGATGATGACGAAGGCACGCTGGCGCTCTTCCGCGACGCCTTCACCCTGCCCGATTTCGCCGAAGGCGTGGCCGCCTTCCGCGCCAAACGCAAACCCGATTTCGGCGGCTAAGGCCTCAGGGCTGCGCAGCCGCGAAATAGGATGCGACCCAATCGCGCAGCGCTTCATCGGACGTGACCGCCGCGCTCAAATCCGGCTGCCCCGGCCAGCCCGCATCGCGCACCGTCATCCCGCCGCCGCTGCGCTCGCCCTCATAGCGCGGCAGGACGTGGAAATGGACGTACGGGTCAACCATCATCAGCATCAGATAGTTGATCTTCTGATAGCCGACCGCCGCCCGCAATGCCGCTTCGATCGCCCCGGTCACGATCTTGAGTTCGGCATGGGCTTCGGCCGGCAAATCCCCGAACGCGGTCGCGTCGCTCTTGGCCGCCAGCACCAGCGACCCCAGCGTCGGCTGGGCCGGGCGCAGCAACACCACCCAATGCGCAAACTCCGCGATCAGGCTGGCGGGCCAGCCGAACTTCTTTATCGTATCGTTCATGCTGCCGCCTCATCCATCCAACTGACGATCGGCCGTCCCGACCGTTTCACGCCATAGGCCTGCGCCAGCCGCACCGCATGGACGACCAGTGAAATCACCGTCCACCAGGCCAGCGCCACCAGCCCGATATCGGGTCGCCCCAACAGCAGCGCCACGAACAGGATCACCATATTCGGGTTGCGCCGCGCCGTCACCAGCCGGAACTGGCTGTCGAACCGCCGCCAGACATGGATATCCATACCGAAATCCTTGAGGAACGCCCCCTCGATCAGGCGTTGCAGCACATAGCCGACGACCACCGCCGCCATCACCAGGATGAACGCCTGCCCCGTCAGCGACAGGCCCCAAGCGGCCAGACCCGTTCCCCAGAAATACCACCAGAAGGGTGGGTGAACCAGATCGACGCCATGGTCGATCACATTGCCCCATTTGGACGAGGTGATGGTACAGCGCGCCAGCTTCCCGTCCACCGTATCCAGCACCATGAAGATGAAACCGCACAGGAACCCGGTCCAATACATCCCTTCTGAAAACAGGAAGGTCGCGATCAGGCACAGCGTCACCCCGATCACCGACACCATATTGGGCGTCATCTTGAGCTGCGCCGCGATCCGCGTCAGCACCAGCGCCAGTTCGGGCCACAGATATTTGGTCAGCACGTCCGTCACGCCCTTATAGGCGCCGAAATAGCTGTGCCGCTCGATCGCGCGCCGGGTCGCGGGAGTGAGTTCGCGCACCATCGGCTGCTCCAGCTTGCGCAACTGCCGGTTATAGAGTTTGCGCCCGTCCGACAGGTCAACGACCGTCACCCGCATCGGATCATGTCCCTGCGGCACCTGCCCCACGACCGGCACGCCACCCCAGGCAAAGACCGTCCCCGGCGTCTCCAACACCAGCCGCAACAGCAGCGGATCGAATGCATAGGTGAGGTTGAAGACCAGTTCATGCCCCGGTGCCAGCGCGCTGCCATTCTTCGCCGCGCTTTCCGCCATCCGGCGGTTGCGTTCGGCATTGGTCATGCCCCAGATCGGCGTGGCATTCTGCCCCAGCATGCGAATGGGGCCAAGGGCAGTGGTCATCGTCTCAGTCATGCAGGCGCTTTCGCGAAGGTCATTATGATGTCGGCCTGCCGCCGCGACGCGGGAATCGGCGACAGGTCGATGGATTGCTCCATCGCCGCTTCCTGCGCAGCAACGAAGCCGGGTTGCAAGTCTTGCGCCCGCGCCAGGGCATCGGCCAGCGCGTCCGGCGTCTCGATCACCTGCCCCAACCGCCAATGCGCAAAGGCGTCACCACTGGCATCGCGCCGGTCGAGATTGAGGAAGATGCACGGCCGCGGCTGGATCAGAAACTCATATATCTGGCTCGATACATCGCCCAGATAGACGTCGGCGCTCATCGTATAACTCATGTCGATCGCATGGCGGCTGCCCATGTCCACACGGATATGCGGCGCGGCGCTGACGATCGGCGCGACCGCCTGCGCCAGCTTCGTGTGCGGCGCGATGATGACATTCCACCCCTTGAGCGACTCCAGCGCCGCCAGCATCGCCGGGCCATGCCGCACCCAGGAGGACAGATCAGGGTCGAAATGCGGATTATAGAGCAGCACCGGCTTGTCGTCGGCGAAGAATCGCTGCCGCGCTGCCTTCAACTCGAACTTGGCATAGCCCCCGACCACGACCTTATCCGCCGCGCACAACCCCCGTTCGATCATCCGGCGACGATCCTTTTCGCCTGCCACCAGCGTCAGGTCGAAATCGGCATGGCGCTTCTTATAGCCCCCCTCCCGGTCGCCCGCGCCATGTTTGATCAGCACCAGTCGCGACGCGAATCCCGGCACCCGCCGCAACCAGGCTGTGGAAATCTCCGTCGTCACCAGCAGCGGAAAGGCCGCGATCGTGCGGTAATTGCCGAGCAGGGTGAGGATTCGCGAGGGCTGGCGGAACAGCGAGTCGGGTTGGCCCGAAAAGCGCCGCAACCGTACCGGCCGCAACCGCTGGTCGGTGTCATACCCCGCCACCAGATCCAGTATCGCATCCGATGGCGACAGCACATGCACCCGCACCCCCGGACGCCGCGCCAGTTCCAGCGCGGCAGGCAGCCAATGATAAAGCTGCTGCGCTTCGGCAATGGCGAGAAAGGCGATGTCCATGCGCGAAAGCCACTCCAGACGGGCTGGAGGCCTAGCGGCGATACAGGGGCTTTTGCAAGGGCGCGCGTCGCATTCCCTTTTGTAGGTGCTGGACCTTTGCCCATATTTTGGTATGCGGGCCGCAACCGAACGACACTCTGAAAGAGGCTCGACGAGCGATGGCCGAATTTGCGTTGCCCAAGAACAGCAAGATCAGCGGTAAGGGTGTGACCCACCCCGCCCCCGCAGGCGCAACCAATGTGCGCAGCTTCAAAGTCTATCGCTATGATCCCGACTCCGGGCAAAACCCGCGTTACGACACGTTCGAGGTTGACCTCGACCAGTGCGGACCGATGGTTCTGGACGCGCTGATCAAGATCAAGAATGAATATGACACCACGCTGACCTTCCGCCGTTCCTGCCGCGAAGGCATTTGCGGCTCCTGTTCGATGAACATGAACGGCAAGAACGGCCTCGCTTGCACCACCGCGATCGACGAATGTTCGGGCAAGGATGTGAAGATCACGCCGCTGCCGCATATGGACGTGATCAAGGATCTGGTGCCCGATTTCACGCATTTCTACGCCCAGTACAACTCGATCCAGCCCTGGCTCAAGACCGTGTCGCCACCGCCATCGGGCAAGGAGCGACTCCAGTCGCCCGCCGAGCGCGAAAAGCTCGACGGCCTTTATGAGTGCATCCTGTGCGCCTGCTGCTCGACCAGCTGCCCCTCTTATTGGTGGAACAGCGACAAGTTCCTGGGCCCGGCCATCCTGCTCCAGGCCTATCGCTGGCTGGCCGACAGCCGCGACGAATATACGGGCGATCGCCTCGACGAGCTGGAAGATCCCTTCCGCCTCTATCGCTGCCACACCATCATGAACTGCGCCAATGTCTGCCCCAAGGGTCTGTCGCCGGCCAAGGCGATCGCCGAGACCAAGAAGATGATGGTCGAACGGCAGCTTTGATCTTGAATAGTGATGGTGTCGCCGGGGGTCAGCCACTGACGGACGGGCAATGGGCGGGCTGGATCGCATGGTCCGACCCGCACCCCGATACGTTTTTGCAGGCGATCGGGCGCGGCTATATGCGCGAACTCTCGCCCGGCCGGGCGGAAGTCGCGCTGGAAACCCGCTCCAGCCATCGCAACCGGCTCGACACGCTCCATGGCGGCTTCCTCGCCGCCTTTGCCGACCACGCCTATTTTGGCGCGCTCTGGGCGATGGGGCATAAGGATCAGATCCATGGCGTGACCATCGACCTGTCGATGCAATATCTGGGCGCCGGGCGCGTCGGCCCGCTGCTGCTGGCGCAGGTCGACCTGTTGCGTGAAACCGGCCGCCTGCTGTTCCTGCGGATGTTGATGACGCAGGATGGCGAACCCGTCGCCGCCTCCACCGCCACCATCCGTAAGGCCCCGCCCGCCAAATGACCGGTGTCCTTGCTCGCTACGAAGCGTTGATCGCTGCCGGAGAATTGCGCGCCGATCCCGATCAGCGCGCCGCCGCCGTCCGGCTCGACACCCTGCAACAGCAGTTGGAAGCCGCGCCCGAACGCGGCTCGACTCTGTGGCGGCTGCTCCGCAAGGCCCCCGAACCGCCGCGCGGCCTCTATATGTGGGGCGGCGTCGGGCGCGGCAAATCCATGTTGATGGACCTGTTCTTCGACACGGTGAAAATCCCGCGCAAGGCGCGTGCCCATTTCCACGAGTTCATGCTCGACGTCCACGCCCGCTTGGCCGAGGCGCGCAAGTCCGAAACCGGCGACCCCATCCCCCCGGTGGTCGAAGCGCTGGCTGAGAATGCGCGGCTGCTATGCTTTGACGAGATGGTGGTCAACAATATGGCCGACGCCGCGATCATGTCGCGGCTGTTCACGGGATTGCTCGAAAAGCGCGTGACGATCGTCACCACGTCGAACCGCGTGCCCGACGATCTCTACAAGGACGGCCTCAACCGCCAGTTGTTCCTGCCCTTCATCGACCTGATCAAGGATCGGCTCGATGTGCAGACATTGAACGGCCCGACCGACTATCGCCGCGACCGGCTGGGCGATGCGACGCTATGGCACTGCCCCAATGGCGACGAAGCCACGGCGGCGCTCAGCACCGCCTTCTTCCGCCTGACCGACTATCCGCCGTCCGACCGCGCCCATGTCCCGTCCGAAGACATAGCCGTGCAGGGCGGCCGCACCCTGCATGTGCCCAAAAGCCTCAAGGGCGTCGCCGTCTTCTCGTTCAAGCGCCTGTGCGCCGAAGCGCGCGGCGCGCCCGACTATCTGGCGATCGCGCGCAAATATCATAGCGTCATCATCGTCGGCATCCCGGTGCTTGGCCCGGAAAACCGCAATGAAGCCGCCCGCTTCGTCACGCTGATCGACTCGCTCTACGAATATAAGGTCAAATTGCTGGCCTCGGCCGACGCGGAACCGGCCCAGCTCTATCCGCAAGGCGATGGCGCGTTCGAATTTGAACGCACCGTCTCACGCCTCATGGAAATGCAGTCCGACGATTATCTCGCGCTCGGCCACGGCCCCAAATAGCATCCTCCCCTGGCAGGGGGTCGTTGCGAAATGCGCATCGCTTACCAATCACCGTCATTCCCGCGAAGGCGGGAACCCATCTCCCCCCTTATCGTCTTGGCTTTCGGTTCGGAGATGGATCCCCGCCTTCGCGGGGATGACATAAAGACCTATGGGTAACTGCCTGTTGCAGCACGTTATAGCGCGCATCGCCGTCATCACGGCGCAATCTTCTTGTCCATATCCTGCGAAAAATAGACCGGATGCCTTCCGTCGGGAAGGCATCCGGCAGGGTAGCGCTGCAGGGAAGGCTCACCGGCCAGGGTAGGAGCCGGGAGCGACAGCGTGTGAATCGCCTTTAATGCAACTGCGAATGAATTGCAAAGATAAATCCGACTTCCCACCTTTGACAGGTTGAAACCCCCGGTCGAAGGGCGTAGGCGAGGCATCAATTCCAGTAGTCAAGACTTGGAGGATGACAGATATATGGCCCGTAAGAAGATCGCGCTCATCGGCGCTGGCAATATTGGTGGCACGCTGGCGCATCTCGCCGCTCTGAAGGGCCTTGGCGACATCGTCCTGTTCGACGTCGTCGAAGGCATCCCCCAGGGCAAGGCGCTCGACCTGTCGCAGTGCGGCGCGGTCGAAGGCTTCGATGCCAAGATCACCGGCTCCAACGACTATGCCGACATTGCAGGCGCGGACGTCATCATCGTCACCGCCGGCGTCGCCCGCAAGCCCGGCATGAGCCGCGACGATCTGCTCGGCATCAACCTCAAGGTCATGAAGGCCGTGGGCGAAGGCATCGCCGCCAACGCCCCCGACGCTTTCGTCATCTGCATCACCAACCCGCTCGACGCGATGGTATGGGCGCTGCGCGAATTTTCCGGCCTGCCCCACAATAAGGTCGTCGGCATGGCGGGCGTTCTCGACAGCTCGCGCTTCAACCATTTCCTCGCCGAGGAATTCCAGGTGTCGGCCAAGGACGTCACCAGCTTCGTGCTGGGTGGCCATGGCGACACGATGGTCCCCGTCATCGAATATTCGACCGTCGCGGGCATCCCCGTCCCCGACCTCATCAAGCAGGGCCGCTCGACGCAGGAGCGCATCGACGCGATCGTGCAGCGCACCCGTTCGGGCGGCGGTGAGATCGTCGCCCTGCTCAAGACCGGCTCGGCCTTCTATGCGCCCGCCACCAGCGCGATCGCGATGGCCGAAGCCTATCTTGGCGACAAGAAGCGCCTGCTGCCCTGCGCCGCCAACCTCACCGGCCAATATGGCGTCGACAATCTCTATGTCGGCGTGCCCGTGATCATCGGCAAGGACGGCGTCGAGCAGGTCATTGAGATCGAGCTGAATGAAGAGGCCAAGGGCAACCTCCAGGTGTCGGTCGATGCAGTTAAGGAACTGCTGGACGCCTGCAAGGCGATCGATCCTTCGCTGGCCTAACGTTTAACTGTTCCCCGGCGAAGGCCGGGGTCCAGCTCCACAACTCATCTAGCCCTCAGCCACCGCATGGGCGCGAATTTTAAGGACAGAGGCCGTCTATGAGCATTCTCGTCAACAAGAATACCAAGGTCATCACGCAAGGGATGACCGGTGCCACCGGCACTTTCCATACCGAACAGGCGCTGGCCTATGGCACGCAGATGGTGGCCGGCGTCACGCCGGGCAAAGGCGGCCAGACCCATATCGGCCTGCCCATGTTCGACACCGTGCTGGAAGCCAAGACCAAGACCGGCGCTGATGCGTCGGTGGTCTATGTGCCGCCACCATTTGCCGCCGACTCGATCCTCGAAGCGATCGACGCGGAAATCCCGCTGATCATCTGCATCACCGAAGGCATCCCTGTGCTCGACATGGTGCGCGTCAAGCGCGCGCTGTCGGGCAGCAAGTCGCGCCTCATCGGCCCCAACTGCCCCGGCGTCCTGACCCCCGACGAGTGCAAGATCGGCATCATGCCCGGCAGCATCTTCAAGAAGGGCAGCGTCGGCGTCGTATCGCGCTCCGGCACGCTGACCTATGAAGCGGTGTTCCAGACCTCGAACGCGGGCCTGGGCCAGACCACGGCTGTCGGCATCGGCGGCGATCCGGTCAACGGCACCAACTTCATCGACGTGCTGGAACTGTTCCTGGCCGACGACGCGACCGAATCGATCATCATGATCGGTGAAATCGGCGGCGATGCGGAAGAACAGGCCGCCCAGTTCCTGATGGATGAGGCCAAGCGTGGCCGCAAGAAGCCGATGGCCGGCTTCATCGCGGGCCGCACCGCCCCTCCGGGCCGTCGCATGGGCCATGCCGGTGCGATCGTATCGGGCGGCAAGGGCGACGCGGAAAGCAAGATCGCGGCGATGGAAGCCGCCGGGATCAAGGTCGCGGCCAGCCCCTCGGAACTCGGCACGACTCTGCTCGAAGTGCTGAACGGCTAAAAAGCGACTATATATAGAGGCGGCCGGGCTGCACCCTGGCCGCTCACTTCCCGCACCGCGACTGCACGCGGCACGGATCGGACAAGATATTATGGGTTACGAAAACCAGGATTTCGAGATCGAGCAAGGCCCCAGCTGGGCGCGCCCGAATTGGCCGTTGTCGGACACTGACGACCTCACCGGGGCGCTTGACCCCACGCAGATGCAGGTCGCGGTCAAGGCCGCCGCCAAAGCTGCGGGCAAGGCGGTGTCGGATGCCGACATAGCGCAGGCCGCCGAAGATTCCATCCGCGCGATGATGCTGATCCGCACCTATCGCGTGCGCGGTCATTTGGCCGCCAATCTCGATCCGCTGGGTCTGACCCATCGCGATCTGCCGGCGGACCTGACGCCGGAATTTCACGGCCTGACCGACCTCAACAAGAAAATCTATCTCGGCGGCACGCTCGGCCTGCAATTTGCCAGCGTCAGCGAGATCGTCGCGATTCTGCGCGCCAATTATTGCGGCAATGTCGGCCTCGAATATATGCACATCGCCGATGTGGAGGAGCGCCGCTTCCTGCAGGACCGGATGGAAGGCAAGGACAAGGAAATCATCTTCACGCCGGAAGGCAAGAAGGCGATCCTGGCCAAGGTCATCCAGGGCGAGCAATATGAGAAGTTCCTGGGCCGCAAATATGTCGGCACCAAGCGCTTCGGCCTCGACGGTGGCGAATCCATGATCCCCGCGCTCGAAGCCGTCATCAAATATGGCGGCCAGTCGGGCGTGCGCGAAATCGTCTATGGCATGGCCCATCGCGGCCGCCTCAACGTCCTCGCCAATGTGATGGCCAAGGGCTTCCGCGTCATCTTCCACGAATTTTCCGGCGGGACCGCCAACCCCGAAGATGTCGGCGGTTCGGGCGACGTGAAATATCATCTGGGCACCTCCACCGATCGCGAGTTCGACGGGATCAAGGTCCATATGTCGCTGGTGCCCAACCCCTCGCATCTCGAAACGGTCGATCCGATCGTCCTCGGCAAAGTCCGCGCGCAGCAGACCTTCCGCGACGACCTCGACAAGCATGAGCAGGTTCTGCCCGTGCTGATCCATGGCGACGCAGCGTTCGCGGGTCAGGGTATCGTCTGGGAATGCCTCGGCTTCTCCGGCGTGTCGGGTTACAATACCGGTGGCTGCATCCACTTCATCGTCAACAACCAGGTCGGCTTCACCACCAGCCCGCAATTCTCGCGCGGCTCGCCCTACCCGTCCGACGTGGCGAAGGGCGTTCAGGCGCCGATCCTGCACGTCAATGGCGACGATCCCGAAGCGGTGACCTTCGCCTGCAAACTGGCGGTCGAATATCGCCAGACCTTCCACCGCGACATCGTGATCGACATGTGGTGCTATCGCCGCTTTGGCCATAATGAAGGCGACGAGCCTTCGTTCACTCAGCCGCTGATGTACGCGAAAATCCGCCAGCACCCGCCGGTCAGCGACGTCTATGCCACGCGCCTCAAGGAACAGGGCGTGATCGGCGACGATTTCGTGGCCAGCGCGACTAACGAGTTCGTCACCCATCTGGAAGACGAGTTCGAAGCCTCCAAGAGCTACAAGGCCAACAAGGCCGATTGGTTCGCTGGTCGCTGGTCTGGTCTCCACAAGCCCGCCGACGCGGAAACCACGCGCCGCAGCGTCGAATCCGCCATCTCGCCCAAGCTGATGGAAAGCCTGGGCAAGACGCTGACCACCGTTCCCGAAGGCCATGCCGTCCACAAGACGCTCCAGCGCGTGCTGGACGCCAAGGCGGAGATGTTCAAGACGGGCGCGAATTTCGACTGGGCGACCGGCGAGGCGCTGGCCTTCGGCTCGCTCCTGTCGGAAGGCTATGGCGTGCGCCTGTCGGGCCAGGATTCAGGGCGCGGCACGTTCAGCCAGCGTCACTCGGTCTGGGTCGACCAGAATACGGAAAAGAAATATATCCCGCTCTCGACCGTCCGTCATGGCCGGTTCGAGGTGCTGGATAGCCCCTTGTCCGAATATGGCGTGCTTGGTTTCGAATATGGCTATGCCCTGGCCGACCCCAAGAGCCTGGTCCTGTGGGAAGCGCAGTTCGGCGATTTCGCCAACGGCGCGCAGATCATCTTCGACCAGTATATCGCTTCGTCGGAAAGCAAATGGCTGCGCGCCAACGGCCTCGTCTGCCTGTTGCCGCACGGCTATGAAGGACAAGGGCCCGAACATAGTTCGGCGCGTCTGGAACGCTTCCTTCAGCTCTGCGCCGAAGGGAATATTCAGGTCGCCAACATCACGACCCCGGCGAACTATTTCCACGTCCTGCGCCGTCAGATGCTGCGTCCCTTCCGCAAGCCGTTGATCATCATGACGCCCAAGTCGCTGCTGCGGCACAAGCTGGCGGTGAGCAAGGCTGAGGATTTCCAGGGCGACACCCACTTCATGCGCATCCTGTCGGACATGAACCCGGCACCCGATGCGGAAACGAAGCGGCTGGTGCTCTGTTCGGGCAAGGTCGCCTACGACCTGATGGAAGCGCGCGATGCGGCCGGAGACAAGAACACCCAGATCGTCCGTATCGAACAACTCTATCCCTTCCCCACCGAAGCACTCGCCATCCGCATGGAACGTATGCCCAAGCTGGAAGAAGTGATCTGGTGCCAGGAAGAGCCACGCAACAATGGCGCGTGGTTCCATGTGGAGCCCTATATCGAGGAAGCCTTGGCGGACGTCGGCAAGGCACCGATGCGCGCCCGCTATGCCGGTCGCAAGGCCTCGGCGTCGCCCGCAACGGGCCTCGCCAAACGCCATGTCGCCGAACAGGGCGCCCTCGTCGCCGATGCGCTGGGTCACAGCGTCCGTGAAGAAATCCGACGCCAGAAGAAAGGCTGAACAAGCTCATGGCTACCGAAGTCAAAGTCCCAACACTGGGCGAATCCGTTACCGAAGCGACCGTGGGCCAGTGGCTCAAAAAGCCCGGTGAAGCCGTCGCGCTCGACGAACCCATCGTCAGCCTGGAAACCGACAAGGTGGCGGTCGACGTGCCCTCCCCGGTTGCCGGCACGCTGGGCGACATCATCGCCAAGGAAGGCGACACCGTGAATGTCGGCGCGCTGCTGGCGATGGTCAACGAGGGCGCGGCTGCGGCCGCCGCTCCTGCAGCGTCGCCCGCCCCCGCTGCCAAGGCGGAGGCCGCTGCGCCTGCGCCTGCCGCATCGGCCCCTGCGCCAGCCGCGTCGGACGAGGATGAAGGCGGCAATCTGACGCTCTCCCCCGCCGTGCGCCGCCTGGTGCTGGAGCATGGCCTTGACCCGTCCAAGATCAAGGGCACTGGCAAGGACGGTCGCCTGACCAAGGACGACGTCACCGCCGCTGTTGCCGCTGGAACGGCCAAGGCCGCCGCGTCCGCGCCAGCCTCGGCCCCTGCCGCCGACGCTCCTGCCGCTGGCCCCACCCGCGCGCAGGAACGGGTGAAGATGACCCGCCTGCGCCAGACGGTCGCCAAGCGTTTGAAGGAAGCGCAGAATACCGCAGCGATGCTGACCACGTATAATGACGTGGACATGACCAACATCATCGAGGCGCGCGCGAAGTATAAAGACCTGTTCGAAAAGAAGCATGGCGTCCGTCTGGGCTTCATGGGCTTCTTCACGAAGGCAGTCTGCATGGCGCTCCGCGACATTCCGGGCGTCAATGCGCAGATTGAAGGCGACGAAATCGTCTACAATAATTTCTGCGACATCTCGGTCGCGGTGTCGGCCCCTACCGGCCTCGTCGTTCCGGTCATCCGCAACGCGGAATCGCTTAGCGTTGCCGAGATCGAAAAGACCATCGGCGGCTTTGGCAAGAAGGCCAAGGAAGGCAAGCTGACCATGGAAGATATGAAGGGCGGCACCTTCACCATCTCCAATGGCGGCGTGTTCGGCTCGCTGCTGTCCAGCCCGATCATCAACCCGCCCCAGTCGGGCGTTCTGGGCCTGCACCGGATCGAGGACCGCCCGGTCGTTCGCGACGGTCAGATCGTGATCCGTCCGATGATGTATCTGGCGCTCAGCTACGATCATCGCATGGTCGATGGTCGCGAAGCGGTGACCTTCCTCGTCGCGGTCAAGAACGCGATCGAAGACCCGACCCGCCTGCTGATCGACCTGTAAAAGTCACAATCAGACACCATATCCGTTCGGGCTGAGCCTGTCGAAGCCCCGTCCTTTCTGTGCAAAGGACAAAAGAAGCAGTAATGCCCTTCGACAGGCTCAGGGCGAACGGAGAATAACATGTCCGATTTCGACTATGACGTTCTGGTGATCGGGTCCGGCCCCGGCGGTTATGTCGCCGCGATCCGTGCCGCGCAGCTGGGTCTCAAGACCGCCTGCGCCGAAAGCCGCGACACGCTCGGCGGGACCTGCCTCAATGTCGGCTGCATCCCGTCCAAGGCAATGCTGCACGCCTCCGAACTCTATGACGAAGCGGCCAACGGCACGCTCGCCAAGCTCGGTGTCAAGATCGACAAGATGAGCCTCGACCTCACGACCATGCAGGGCCAGCGCGCCGATGCGGTCAAGGGTCTGACCGGCGGCATCGAATTTCTGTTCAAGAAAAACAAGGTCACCTGGCTCAAGGGCCTGGCCAGCTTCACCGGCGCCAACACCGTTGAAATCAACGGCGAAAAGGTAACGGCGAAGAATATCGTCATTGCCACCGGCTCGTCGGTCACGCCGCTGCCCGGCGTCGAAGTCGACAATGACGGCGGCAAGATCGTCGATTCGACCGGCGCGCTTGTGCTGGACAAGGTGCCGGGCCATCTCGTGGTCGTCGGCGGCGGTGTCATCGGCCTGGAAATGGGCAGCGTGTGGCGTCGCCTGGGCGCGAAGGTCACGGTCGTCGAATATCTCGACCAGATCCTGCCCGGCATGGACGGCGAAGTCCGCAAGGAAGCCAACAAGATCTTCAAGAAGCAGGGCTTTGAATATCGCCTGGGCACCAAGGTCACCGGCGCGAAAGCGCATGACAAGGGCGTGACGCTGACCGTCGAACCCGCCGCCGGTGGCGATGCTGAAACCATCGAAGCCGATGTCGTGCTGGTATCGATCGGCCGTCGTCCCAACACCAACGGCCTTGGCCTCGACAAGATCGGGCTGGAACTGAATGCGCGCGGCCAGATCGAAACCGATCATGAGTTCGGTACGAAGGTGCCCGGCGTCTGGGCGATTGGCGACGTCATTCCCGGCCCGATGCTCGCGCACAAGGCCGAAGATGAAGGCATTGCGGTCGCGGAAAATATCGCGGGCCTGACCGGCATCGTGAACCACGACCTGATCCCCTCGGTCGTCTATACCAAGCCCGAAATCGCGGGCGTCGGCCTGACCGAGGAAGCCGCCAAGGAAAAGGGCGCGATCAAGGTCGGCAAATTCCCGATGATGGCCAACAGCCGCGCCAAGACCAATCATGAGCCCGAAGGCTTCGTGAAGATCATCGCCGACGCCGAAACCGACAAGGTGCTGGGCGTCTGGATCATCGCCACGCCCGCCGGCACGATGATCGCGCAGGCGGCACAGGCGATGGAGTTCGGCGCATCGAGCGAAGACATCGCCTACACCTGCCACGCCCACCCCACGCACAGCGAAGCGATCAAGGAAGCCGCCATGGCGGTCACCGGCAAACCGATCCACATGTGATCGCCGCCACCTCGCGCAAATGAAAAAGGCCTCCGCAAAACGGAGGCCTTTTTCATGTCATTGCCTTGCAAGGGTCGGAAGCAGGACTGACTATGGCATTATAAGACCCCGTTCGTCCTGAGTAGCCATTGAGCGAAGTCGAAATGGCATATCGAAGGATCAGGCGCTGCATATAATGCTTCGATACGAGCCTTCGACAAGCTCAGTCTCTACTCAGCACGAACGGATGTTATATAACCGATCCAGATTCATCATGGCTTATGATCAGATGCAGAGGTGTCACCCTATCGAGACAGAAAATGCCTCTGTCCTGCAATCCGCCTGAAAAGCACGACGTTCACCCGCCCCCCCTATCGCCGATAGCGCCCCTCATCGACCCACCGCGCCGTCAGCGCGGCCGCCGCTTCTACATCCTGCGGAAAATCGACCTCCTGCCACGGCAACCCGTCGATCGACACGGTGCCCACCCGGTTCCCCTTGGCGATGATGTCGATCGCGCGCAGATACCAGCGTTCCACGCCTTCGGGCGTCCGCATCATCTGGTTGATCTGATTGCGGAAAATCGCCGGGCCTTCGCCGGTGAAAGCCAGCATGCCGATCGATTCGGCATTGGTGTCGGGCGGCAGCAACCGCTTGCCGATATGGTGCAGGCGGCCGCTCTCGTCGCGGTTCACCTTCATGTCGTCATCATCATAATCGCCATCGGGCTTCACATCGACGGTGACGGTGATCGCATCGGTCGCGCCGGCGATCAGCTTGGCGACGATCTCGTCCGACACGATGGTATCGCCGTTCAGGATGATGAAGTCGCGGTCCATCTCTTCCCGCACGATCCAGCAGGTGCCAAGGTTATCCGCGACCTGGAAGAAGGGATTGAACACCGTGCGAATGCGCGCGCCCGTCTCGCGGTAAAGCTGCAAGGCATGATCCTCGACCCGCTCGGTGCGAAAGCCCGTCACCACCACGATATCGGTCACGCCGTTGGCGACCAAAGCGGCGACCTGCCAGCTGATGAGGGTGCGCCCGTTAAATTCGATCATGCATTTGGGCACGTCGCGGGTCAGCGGCAACAGGCGTGAGCCTTGCCCGGCGGAAAGGATGATGGCTTTGCTGATCGTCATAGCGCGCGGCCTTAAACGGCAATTTGGCCGAAAAAAAGGCGGGGTTTGCACGACGGCCCGAACCCCCTAGACAGGCGCACGCCGGATGACCGGCATCCGGGTGAAAGGCCAGGGCAGACGTGAAGGTCAAACGCGGATCGGGGCAGGCAGGCGACGGCTTTTCGCGCATCCTGGCCAATACCGGCTGGCTGCTGGGCGGCAAGGGCGTCGGCGCGGTCCTCAGCATCGCCTATCTCGCCATCGTCACCCGGACGCTCGGCGTCGCCGATTTCGGCCGCTTCGCCCTGGTGCTGAGCGCCGCGCAGGTCATCAAGACGCTGGTGTCCTTCGATAGCTGGCAGATTGTCGTGCGCTATGGTCAGCCGCATCTGACCGCAGGCCAAGGCGATGCGCTCAACCGGGTGCTGCGCTTCTGCATCCTGATCGACCTGGCATCCGCGGTCGCAGGCGGGCTGATCGCCGCCGCCATCCTGCTCCTGTTCGCTGACCTGCTGGAGGTCGGACCGCAAATGGCCTGGCAGGTCTGGCTCTTCTGCATGGTGATGATGATCACCATCCGCTCCAGCCCGACCGGCCTGTTGCGCCTGTTCGACCGGTTCGACAGCGCCGCGCTCGCCGAAACCATGATCCCGGTGGGGCGCATGATCGGCGCAGGGGCGGCTTTGCTGTGGATGCCCGACATCACCGGCTTCCTCATCGCCTGGGCCTTTGCCGAACTGCTTTGTGCGCTCAGCTATTGGGGGCTGGCTTTGCGCGTCGGCCATGGCCGCATCGGTCACTGGCGCGCCGGACGGGCGATCGACGCCCGCCGCGAAAACCCCGGCATCATCGGCTTTCTGACCGCCACCAACCTCCAGACCAGCCTCACCTCGATCGGCCAGCAGGTCGCGGTGCTAATCGTCGGCGCCTTCGTCGGCCCGGTGGGCGCTGGCCTCTACCGCCTCGCCAATCAGCTCGCCAATTCGCTGACCAAGATCAGCAGCTTGCTGTCACGCAGCATCTTCGTTGAACTCTCGCGCACCAGCAGCCATGGCAAGGAAGCGCTCGGCGCGCTGTTCCGCCGCACCAACCGGCTGGCGCTGATCGCGGGCGCGGTCATCATCGCGCTGATTGCGACCATCGGCCGCCCGCTATTGGGCTTCATCGCCGGGCCGGACTTTCTGCCCGCCTATCCGCTGCTGCTGCTGCTCGGCATCGCCGCCTGCATCGAACTGATCGGCGTCAGCTACCGCCCGCTGCTGATGGCGACCGATCGCGCGGGCCTGTCGCTGCGCATCACCTTCGTCGCCACCCTGCTGCTGCTCGGCCTGCAAGCCGCACTGCTGCCACTCTACGGCACCATCGGCGCAGCGGTCGCGAATATCGTCGCTGCCCTTGGCGGTTTCGCGATGATGGGCTGGGCCAGTCGTCGGGCCGTGGCGGGCGACAAGTAAGCCACCACCTGCCGTTCGTTTCGAGCGCAGTCGAGAAACCTGTGCGAAAGTTTCTCGACTGCGCTCGAAACGAACGGAACCCCGAATAACGCCTACCGCCCCGCCAATATCGCCTCGATCAAATCTACATCCGCCTGCTTGTCCGCATCGATGCACGCTTCGGGCTGCGCCATCGCCACCAACCGCGCCACCAGGCCAAAGCGTCGCCCGACCCGCGCCATCCCGCCGCGCAGCGTCGAAATCCGCAACAGCGCGCCCAGCAACGCCAGCGGCCCGAAGGCGGACAGGATTTTCCAGCCCTTCTTGCGGTCCTGCTCCACCTCCTGCCACAAAGCGATCACCGGCCGGGCCTTCTCGCTGCCGAACCAGAAGATATTTGCGCCCGACCAACCGCCATCGCGAAACTTCAGCCAGGTCCGCCGCGATTGCGGATAGCGCGCCAGCAGCGTCGCCCGCTCAACCATGGCGACTGCAATATCCGCGCCCGTCGCCTCGGCAATGAACTGATCGAGCATCGCCCGATCGAGCAGCACATGATCCGCCGTGGTCAGCAACAAAGGAAAGGGCAGATCGCCCGCCTCCATCAACGCCAGCAGCGACGAGGCAATCCCCGCCCCGCCCCGCTCGAACCGCACGCGCGGATGCGTACCCAGCCACGCCGTCGCCGGATCGGCGGCAAAGGCATCGGCCCGCTGCGTCAGGACGATCACTTGCCCGATCGCGGGATGATCGAGCAGCGCGCGCGCCGGGCGATTGATCATCGGCTCGCCCGCGACCGGCGCGAGCGGCTTGACCGGCACGCCTGCGGCGATCGCCAACGGATCGGGAATGGGCCGCGCACCCGCAAGCAGGATGGCAGTGACGGAAGCCGGAGCGGAAGCAATCATCCCCGCTCGTTACCCAAGCGGCACCCGCGCGGGAAGCGGCTTATTTTCCGCTGGCGACCGGCGCGGCCGATGGCACTTCGGCAAAGGCCTGGCGCTGGCCCACAGGCAGCCCCTTGTAGCGCGCCAGTTGCGCGCGGAACGCCCGCAAATCATTGCCCGCCAGTTGCGCCGTCGTGGTGAACTTCACCGACAGCGGATTGACCGTCGCACCGCCGCGATAGAGTTCATAATGGAGATGCGGCCCGGTCGACAGGCCGGTCGAGCCGACATAGCCGATCACTTGGCCTCGGCGGACACGCTGGCCCGGCGCGGCGGCGATGCGGCTCATATGCGCATAACCGGTGGCGATACCGCCGCCATGCTGGATACGCACATAATTGCCATGCCCGCCATGCCGCCCGGCATAGGCGATCACGCCATCGGTCACCGCATAGATGGGCGAACCATAGCGCGCCGCGAAGTCGATCCCCGCATGCATCCGGCTATAGCCCAAAATCGGGTGCCGCCGCATACCATAGCTGGACGACATGCGCCCGGCGACCGGGGCCGACAGCACGCCGCGCCGCTCGCCAACGCCCGACGCCTCGAACCATTCGGTGCGGCCATTGCTGGTCCATTTGAGCATATCGATCGACTTGCCGCGCGCGCGCTGCAACCCGGCATAGAGCAACTCGCCAACCTCGATATCGCCCGTTTCCGCGCGGCGATATTCAGTCACGATGTCGTAGCGGTCCCCCGCGCCGATGCCACCCAGATCGACCTGCCCCGCTATCACCCGCAGGAAGGCCTGCACCGCCTTGGGCGGGGCTCCTGCAGCACGCGCCGAGCGATAGATGCTGTCGCCCACCACACCCTGAATGCGCAGCGGCGTATTATCGACGCGAATAGGAATGCGCCGCACCGACAGCACCCCGCCCACCCGCTCCAGCTCTAGCGCCAGGTCGAGCCGCGCGCGGAACGCCAGCCGATCGAGCGGCCGGGGCCGGTCGCGGCTGGCCCGGCGACCCAATATAATGTCGAGCCGCGTGCCCGGCTTCACCCCATCACTAATATCCGCGCCGACCAGCGCGTTGATCGTCGCCACATCGCCGCTGCTGACCCCCGCGCGCGACAAGGCGCGCGCCAGCGTGTCGCTGCTGCCGACCTGGGCATTGAGTTCGATCTGTGGTCGTTCGGGCGTCTGGCGCAATGGCTGCACCGCATCGGTCGCGCCCATCCGCCGCCCGCTGTCCGCGCCCAGCGCCAGCGGCGTGATCATCTGGCTGCGCACTTCGTCATAGTGCGCTTCGGCCATCGTCCGGCCGGGCAGCCCCGGAATGGGCTTGAAACCGGGCGACAGATACAGCGCCGTCGCGCACAGCCCGAAACAGCTGGCCAGCCCCCGAAACCAGGTCGGGCTACCGATCCGCTGGGCAAGGTCGGGGACGAGTTCTACCTCATCCGCCCATTCGCGCAGCCGCATCCGCCAGTCCCGCGGCGGCACCGGCGCAGGCTGACGCAGCGAGTCGGCCAGCCATAGCGACATGGTGGCGCCGCCCTGCTGCGATCCGAACTGGCTATCCTGAAACAAACCGACGACCCCCAGGGGCATGATAGCATTGCTTGGCGACGCAACGGCCCCCGCGCCATGCGTCGGGCCAGACCCTTGTGAAGCGGCAGGGTTAAAGTCAATTTAAGACGCGCCAATGACGCACGCGCCTGCGACGACCCGTGCCACGGACCCGATAGGAATGCACCAAGGTAGGGAACCCGCGAATCTCCTTGCTCCATCGCCTCCCATGCTCGACAGAGGGCCACCATGGTTGCCTTTGCCCGATCGCCCGTCACCGCCGTCCTGGGGCCAACCAATACCGGCAAGACCCATCTCGCGGTCGAACGCATGTGCGGGCACAGCAGCGGCATGATGGGCTTCCCCCTCCGCCTGCTCGCCCGCGAAGTCTATGACCGGGTGGTCGCGATCAAAGGCCCGGCGCAAGTCGCGCTGATCACCGGCGAGGAAAAGATCGTCCCGCCCCACGCCCGCTATTTCCTCTGCACCGCCGAATCCATGCCGATCACCGGCGATTATGCCTTCGTTGCGCTGGACGAAGCGCAACTGGGCGCGGACCCCGAACGCGGCCATATCTTCACCGACCGGCTGCTCCGCGCGCGCGGGCGCGAGGAAACCATGATCCTGGGGTCCGCCAGCATCGCCCGCACCGTCAAGGCGCTGGTCAAGGATGTCGAGATCATCGGCCGCCCGCGCTTCTCCACCCTCTCCTATGCGGGCGCGAAGAAGCTGTCGCGCCTGCCCAAACGCTCCGCCATCGTCGCCTTCTCGGCCGAGGAAGTCTATGCCGTCGCCGAAATGCTGCGGCGTTTCCGGGGTGGTGCCGCCGTGGTAATGGGCGCGCTGTCCCCCCGTACCCGCAACGCGCAGGTGCAGATGTTCCTCAATGGCGAGGTCGATTATCTCGTCGCCACCGACGCGATCGGCATGGGGCTGAACCTCGACGTCGCCCATGTCGCCTTCGCCTCGCTGCGCAAATTCGATGGCCGCCGCACCCGCCGCCTGACCGTCAGCGAAATGGCGCAGATCGCCGGGCGCGCCGGGCGGCATCACAAGGATGGCACCTTCGGATCGCTGGGCGGCGAAGATAGCGATGCTGCCTTCACCCCCGAAGAGATCGAAGCGATCGAGGCGCATCGCTTCCCGCCGGTGGACCATCTTTTCTGGCGCGACGGCACCCCGCGCACCGACCGGCTCGACCATCTGATCGCTGATCTGGAGGAGCGGCCCGACCGCCCCGAACTGCGCGCCGCGCCGCAGGCGGTCGATCTCTCCGTCCTCAAGCGGCTCGCCGACGATCCCCTCGTCATCGACCGCGCGCGTGGCCAGCGGCAGGTCGAACGGCTCTGGGCCGCGTGCAGCCTGCCCGATTTCCAGAAGCTCGGCACCGAACATCATGGCCGCGCCGTCGCGCGCATCTGGCGCTTCCTCTCCGAAGGCAATGGCCACATCCCCCGCGACTGGTTTGCGCAGGCAATCGCCCGGCTCGATTCGGTCCAGGGCGACATCGACACGCTGGCGGGCCGGATCGCCGCGGCGCGCACCTGGTCCTACATCGCCCACCGAGCCGACTGGCTCGCCGATCCTGCCGAAATGGCCGAACGCACCCGCGCGCTGGAGGAAAAGCTGTCCGATGCGCTCCACGCCGCCTTGACGCAGCGTTTCGTGGACCGGCGCACCACCGTCCTGTTGCGCGATCTCGGCCAAAATGCCAGCACCCTGCCGGTCACCGTCGAACCGGACGGCAGCGTGAGCGTCGATGGAGAATCGATCGGGCGACTTGACGGATTTCGTTTCTCGGTCGATCCCGCTACGCGGCATCAGGACAGGAAGATGCTGTTGGCGGCGGCGGAAAGGCGCCTTGGAAAGGTATTGCGTGTGAAGGCAGATGAATTGGTTGCGGCGGCGGATGCGGATTTTGCCCTGCTGGACGAAGCGGGACAGATGCCGGGCATCGCCTGGGGGCAGGCGACGGTCGCGACCCTGCTGGCGGGGCCGACCCTGCTGACACCCGAAATCCGGCTCGACCGCGCGCTGCTCGAACTGGCGCCCGATCTGCAGAAGCAGGTCGCCACGCGGCTGGCCAGCTGGCTCGACGCGCAGAAGCAGAAGCATCTGTTACCGCTGGTAAAAATGGCCGAAAGCGCCGCCGATCCGGCCGTCCCCGCCGTGGTGCGCGCGGTGTTCGCGCAGTTGGCCGATGGCGGCGGCGTGATGGCGCGGGTCGATCTCGACGCCGCGCTCGGCCATCTCGACAAGGACCAGCGCCATTTGCTGCGCCGCGCGGGCATCGATATCGGCGTGCTCGACATCTATCATCCCGGCCTGCTCAAGCCCGGCGCGGCGCGCTGGCGCTCGGCCTTGCTGGCAGCGCGACTCGGCAAGCCCTGCCTGCCGCTGCCACTGCCCGGCCTCACCCTGCTGCCGGTTGGCGACAAATTCGCGCAGATGGGTGCGCGAATCGCTGGCTTTCGCGGCTTTGGCGATCAGATGTTGCGCATCGACATGGCCGAACGCATGGCCC
Source organism: Sphingobium sp. D43FB (assembly GCF_002312805.1). Taxonomy (GTDB): domain Bacteria; phylum Pseudomonadota; class Alphaproteobacteria; order Sphingomonadales; family Sphingomonadaceae; genus Sphingobium. Next base: position 140,237 of record NZ_NMUA01000013.1, read on the forward strand.
GCGCCGCGCATGAGGCGATCGCCAAGGGCGAAGCCTTCACCGCGGTCAGCCCGCAGATCGTCTCGCTCGGCCTGCTCGAACCTGCTTTCCTGCAACTGATGCGCGCGGCAGGCTTCCGTCCGGTCGAAGCGCCCACCCCGGCCCCGGCCGAGGAAGTTGTCGAAGGAGCTGAAACGGCAGAAGCGCCCCCCGTCAGCGCGGCGAACTGGGTGTTCAAGGGCCGCCAGAAACCCCGCCCCGAACGCGCCCAGCACGCCCGACCGCGCACCGGCCGCCCAGACAATGAGCAGAAGCCACGCGGCGACAAGCCCGCCCCTGGCCGTCGCGGCAACAAGGACGGCGCACCTGTGCCCTCGCGCCCGAACCCCACCGGCGGCAGCCCCGCGCCCGCCAACAATGCCTTTGCCGGATTGGCCGAGCTGCTTGGTCGCAATGGCTGATCCGGGCGCAGCCCCCGGCCATGCGCCGACGCTGCGCATCGACAAATATCTCTGGTTCGTCCGGCTCTGCTCCAGCCGGTCGAGCGCCCAGAAACTGGCGGAGGACGGGCATATCCGCCTCAACGGCCGCCGCATCGACCGCGCCCACGCCCCCGTGCGCGCGCACGACCTCATCACCTTCCCCCACGGCACCACCGTCCGCGTCGTCCGCATCACCCACCTCCCCACCAGACGCGGCCCCGCAACCGAAGCGCGCGGCTGTTATGAGGAACTGACGGTCGGCGAGTGACGGGCGGGGGCCGCGCCATCCCAAGCGCCACCCCACCCGCAACCCTCTTGCATTACCGACGGGGCCAAGGCACCTCGGCGCGGATGCATAGAGAGACTGATCTGGAAACCACCCTGTTGGGGCCAGTCCTGCCGGATCGCGCCTGCGGCGATTGCACGGCCTGCTGCACCATCCTCACCGTCGATACACCCGATTTCCAGAAGCCGCCCGGTATCCCCTGCGTCCACCTCGGCGCGCAGGGGTGCAGCATTCATGCCGATCGCCCGCCCATCTGCCGAACCTGGTTTTGCGCCTGGCGCAGGGTCGCGCGCCTCCCCGATGCGGCGCGCCCGGACCGATCCGGCATCCTGGTGTCGCTCGATTTCGTCCGCGAACCGCGCAACTGTTTCGAAGGCGTCTCGATCATGGTCCGCATGGAGCCGGGCAGCGACGCGATCACCAATGGCATGGCCGCCACCATCCTCGACGCCCTGTGCGATCAACTGATACCCGTCTGGTTCAGCGACGGGTCCAAGAAGATGCTGATGCACCCGGACGATAAAGTCGCCAGCCTCGTCCTGTCAGGCGACCCCGCGCCGGGTCATTTGAAAGAAGAAGTGGCCGCCTGGCGAGACCGATACAGCGCGTTCGTGGCCAAGGGCTAGCGGAGGCGATCGGCGACATTGAGTGAATTGCGGACACTCATCAAACGCCGTCACCCCGGACTTGATGCGGGTGTGGATTCACATTGGAAGTGCAACGGGAGGAATGTTTCGGCTGGAGTTTTGAAGCCGAGGCATTTTCTGGGTGTGTTATTGTAGTTTGCGATGATGGCGTCG
>NZ_NMUA01000139.1 GCF_002312805.1 Sphingobium sp. D43FB
TGTTGTTGCCCCCTAAAGGCCGGACAGTTCCTCACGGGTTGAACGTTCGATAAACTCTCTTGGCGATCTGTAGCCGAGAGCGCGATGCGGATGCACGCGATTATAGTGGTCGAGCCATTTTGGCAGCTGGTCGATGACGGCCTGTGCGTTGGGTCGCGGGCTGACGCGGGCGTAGTCTCGTTTGAGGGTCCGGACGAAAGCCTCGGCCATTCCGTTGCTCTGCGGACTTTCGACCGGCGTGGTGCGTGGTGCCAGGCCGATGTCGCGCGCGAAGCGCCTTGTATCTTGGGCAGTGTAGCAGCTGCCGTTATCAGTCAGCCATTCGATGGTGTGGGGCAGCTTGTTCACCTGGCCGAAGCGATGCTCGACGGTGGCAACCATGAGGTCGCGCACGTCCTCGGCGGTGATGCCGCCGGTAGTGGCTACATATCCCATCGCCTCCCGGTCGCAGCAGTCGAGGGCGAAGGCGACGCGGACCTTCTCGCCATTGTCGCAGCCGATCTCGAGGCCGTCCGAACACCAGCGTGTATTGCGGGTGACGACGGCGATCTTGCCGTCATGCCGGCGTTCCTCGCGGCGTCCGGCGTGGCGCTGGAGCAGTAAGCCATGCAGCTTCATGACGCGGTAGACGCGCTTTGGATTGGGCGCTGCGCGTCCGTTTTTTTCCGCCTCGCGGCGCAGCAGGGCATGCACGCGCCGATAGCCATAGGTTGGCAGGTCGGCGATCAGCCTGCGGATATCGGCGGCGAGTTCGGCGTCGGGCAAGGGCGGACGCCCGCGACGCTGTCGTTCTGCTGGTCGTTGCATTGCGGAGAGATGCGGTCGTGACATGCCGACGGCATTTGCAACCGCGCTCACCGTCCACCCTCGGGCCACGAGGTCGAGCGCAACAGCTGTTTTTTTGGGCCTGCGGCCCGGGAGACAGCCTCGCGCAGCAGTTCGTTCTCCATCGTCTTCTTGCCGAGCAGGCGCTGCAGTTCGCGGACTTGCGCCTCAAGCGCGCGGTAGTCGGATGCGGCCACAACTTCCTCGCCGGCCGCAGCGGCTGTGAGTGCGCCCTGAGTCATCAGCCGTCGCCAGGTGAATAGCTGGTTGCCCGCGATGCCATGGCGGCG
>NZ_NMUA01000140.1 GCF_002312805.1 Sphingobium sp. D43FB
GTGAAGCGGAACAAGACGGACGCCGCCGACGCGGAGGCCATATGCGAGGCCGTCGCCAAGCCGAACATGCGGTTTGTTCCTATCAAGACGAAGCAGCAACAGGCGGTTCTGGCTTTGCATCGTGTCCGCAGCCTGTTGGTCCGACAGCGAACGGCGACGATCAATGCACTGCGCGGACTGCTGGGCGAATACGGGCTTATCGCGGGCAAGGGCGTGCGACAGCTCGCGATATTGAGCGAGCGTCTTGCAACCTCGGACAAGACCGTCGTCCCGGACGAAGCGCGAGAAGCGTTGCGATGTCTTTTCCGGCACATCGACACATTAACCGATAAGCTTGGCGAGATGGAGAAGCGGATCGTCGCCTGGCACAAATCAAACCCGGACAGCCAGCGTCTGGCTACTGCTCCGGGCGTGGGCCCAATTACGGCGACAGCGATTGTGGCAGCCGTCGGCGATGGCAGTCAGTTCAAGTCTTCCCGTCATTTTGCAGCTTGGCTTGGCCTGACGCCACGGATTCGAGCGAGCGGGGGAAAAGAGAAGATTGGTCGGATCAGCAAAGGCGGCGATCGATATCTCCGAACGCTCTTGATCCATGGAGCTCGGGCCGTTGTAGGAACAACGTTCCGCAAGGACGTGACACCTCGGCCCTGGCTTAAAGCTTTGGTCGACAGGAGGCCCGTGAATGTAGCCTCAACAGCCGTCGCTCACAAGACGGCTCGCTCGATCTGGGCCATGTTGACCAGGAATGAGGTATACCGCCGTCCATCGCCTTTGCCGATGGCGGCCTAACCAGTTCGGCGCCGATGTGATGGTGCCGACTTGCGAGGGCAACGACAGAGTATGGCGAACCGGTATCACCGGGGATCGACAAAGGTCACTGAAATGATGCGAACCAATTTGAGTTCGTCCATTTGTCCGGCCGTCGATCCGCGGAAACCATAGGGGCCTGCGGCGTGTTATGCCGCACAACAAGGCCGGATACACGACCGCAAGATCCGAAATCGTCGAAATCTGTTGAAAAGCCTTGCAAGGTGGGGGTGGTCCATACACGTCGTTCTGTTCCAGAAGGATAGCGCCGACGAGACGGGTAATCGCCTCTTCGTTGGGGAAGAT
>NZ_NMUA01000141.1 GCF_002312805.1 Sphingobium sp. D43FB
TCTCGTCGAGGATCTGCAGCTTATATCTGGCGCCGAAGTTCCGCCGACGTGGCCGGTCGGAGAGCTCGGGCGATGCCGCCGCAGGCGCTGCCACCAGCGTCGGCCTGCGGCCTTCCTCGGCGGCAGCTCCTGCGGCGGCGGAGTTCGTCTCGTCGTTTGGAATACGCGGCATAACCATGGTGATATCTCATCCGCGCCCTCAAGGCTAAATTACCGGCGGTGCTTTGTCTCACCGTCGTTGGCACGGAGGGGGGTGGGTATAGGTCACTGAAATGCGCTGTTTTTATCGATTAGCGGTATCGATGGAGATGGAGAGGTGGCCTGGCAAAACTGCATAGGGCGCTAAGTAGATTTTCTGCCTGCCGGCGGCCAGGATGGCCGCGTGACAGGAGTAGAGATGAGCAAACGACCACGCCGGAATCACAGCCCGGCATTCAAAGCGAAGGTGGCATTGGCCGCCGTGAAGGGCGAGAAGACGCTGGCGGAGCTGGCGCAGCAGTTTGACGTGCATCCGAACCAGACACGCAATGGCGCGGGCAGCTTCTGGAAGGGGCTGCCGGTGTATTCGGGAGCGAGACGCGGAGCGAGACTGCCGAGCCAGTGATCGACGTAAAGACGCTGCACGCCAAGATCGGTGAACTGACGTTGGTGAACGATTTTTTGTCAGGGGCGCTCGGGAAGGCGGGACTGTTGCCGAGAGCAAAACGATGATCGACCGTTCGCACGCACTGCCGTTGGCGCGGCAGGCCTGGGACCTGGGGATCAGCCGGGGCAGCATTTATTATCTGCCCAGACCGGTGCCGCCTGCCGATCTCGCCATCATGCGGCGGATCGACGAACTGCACCTGGAGTTTCCATTCGCCGGGAGCCGGATGCTGCGCGACCTGCTCCGTAACCGACCGGTTGAGGCCGCCTGCCTTGCTGTGATGTGAGCGCGTAAGGGACGTCCATAAGGACGTCGTTATGGACGTCCTGAGTCAAAGCGAGGGACGGCGGTGGAGATATTGGGCCGGGAACGGCGTCGTCGGTGGAGCAACGCGGAGAAGCTCGAGATCGTCGCCGCTGTGGGAATGAACGGAGAGACGTTGGCGCGCGTCGCGCGGCG
>NZ_NMUA01000142.1 GCF_002312805.1 Sphingobium sp. D43FB
GCCTGATCACCTGACCGCCGGGCAAGGCCCATCGCATCGAACCCACCCCTTCAACCCACAAGCTTCGATCATCGGAAATCACCCCGCACAAGGGGCATGATCCCGTGCGCCTGCTCCCAGTTCAAGCAGTCAGCTTTGCGCTAAAAATCCAACCCGGATGAATTTTACGGGCTAAACTCTTGATCTATGCTGCCGCCAGCATCGGCGCATGCCCGCGTTCGAAGACGCCGCCGCGCGCCATGACTGCCCATGCGATCCGCGCCATCTTGTTGGCGATGGCGACCGAGGCGACACGCGCGGGCTTTCTGGCGAGCAACGCGACGAAGCGCGGATCGACCGTGCTGGGTTTCTGCTTGGCGTATCGGACAAGCGCGGTTGCGCCGACAACCAGGAGCTGCCGCAGATATCGGTCGCCCATCTTGGTAATGCGCCCCAAGCGTTCCTTGCCGCCACTCGAACTCTGTCGCGGGGTCAGCCCTAGCCAGGCGGCAAACTGCCGCCCTGACGAGAACTGGCTTGGATCGGTCACCGACGCGGCGAGTGCGGTCGCGCCGATCGGCCCGATACCAGGGATCGTCGCCAGACGCCGGGCCCGCTCGTCACTCCGCTGCAGAGCGGCGAGACGCAGGTCGAGCTTGCGTAACTGGGCGTGAAGCTGGAGCAGTTGCCCTGCCAGCATGGCAACGACGTTGGTCGCCTCAGTCGGCAGATCGATCTTTGACTCGCCGTCGACGATTTCCCGCGCCATCTGCAGTGCCTTCACGATCCCGACCGGGATGGCGACGCCCAGTTCTGCGAGCACGCTGCGCATCATGTTCACCAGCTGCGTGCGCTGTTTGATCAACAGCTGGCGCACGCGGTGCAGCGACAACGCCGCCTGCTGCTCGCGCGACTTGATGGGCACGAACCGCATCGTCTGACGTGTAACCGCTTCGCAGATTGCCTCAGCATCGGCGGCGTCGTTCTTTCCGCGCTTTACTAATCACGAGGTTCCCATAATGCGGAGGAACGCGGCCTGATTGGCGGATTTCTGCCATTTTTGGGTCGGCTTGCTTTGCATTATTCCGTGCCGAACCTCTGCGGGTCAAATGACCAGCAGA
>NZ_NMUA01000143.1 GCF_002312805.1 Sphingobium sp. D43FB
AGCAGCCCTCCCATAAGGCCCTGCCCGGTTCGTCCGATGATCATAGTCGTAAGATCTGTGGCGATGCCGCATAGGATGGAGAACCCGGTAAAGGCGGTCACGGAAATGAGGAGGAGGGTTCTCAGTCCCAAAAGCCGCTCCAGCCAAGCGCTCAGCGGAATGACGACGATCTCGGCAACGAGAAAGGCGGTGGCAATCCACGTTCCCTCAGTGCCGGTTGCTCCGATTTCGCCTTGGATCGTTGGCAGTGCCGAGTTGACGATCGAGATGTCGAGGGTCGCCAGCAGTGCGCCGAGCGAGCCGGCAGCCACAGCGATCCAAGCGGTCAAGTCCGCACGCGCGGAACGAGCTGCGTCTGGAGATGCTGTGACCGTGACCACTGTCAACGCTTCCGGCTTACGGCCTGACGGAGTCGATCCATCTCTCCTCTGGCTGAACGCGTATCGACCGTTACTCCAACCGACATTCCCGGCACGAGGAGCGTACGCACTTCGAGAGGAGCATCGATTGCAATGCGTACAGGCACGCGCTGTACGATCTTTGTGAAGTTTCCGGTCGCATTCTGGGGGGGGAGCACCGAGAACTGGGCGCCCGTGCCAGGAGCGACGCTGGCAATACGCCCGGTCAGTTCGACGCCAGGGAGCGCATCGATTTCGATGCCAACAGGCTGGCCGACGCGCATAAGCCCCAGTTGAGTCTCTTTGAAATTCGCCTCTATGAACAATCGATCGACAGGAACCAGTGTCATCAGGCGCGTACCGGGCTGCACGAATTGCCCGACACGGACAGCCAGGTCGCCCACACGGCCATTGATGGCAGCCTTAAGCACTGTCGATTCGACGTTGACGCGCGCCACCTTGAGTTGGGCACGCGCGGCCTCTGCTTGCGACTGGGCCTGACGTACCTGCGCGCTCAGTGTACCGACACGCCGTTGCGCGCCGATCAGCGCGGCCTGCGCAGCATTGGTTCGCTCGCGAGCTTGCCGTGCCTGCGTCTGAAGCTGCGCGAAACGCTCCCCTGGCTCGGCGCCGGATGCGGCAAGCGGCTGATATCGCGTAACCTGCTGTGCGGCGAAAGCAGC
>NZ_NMUA01000144.1 GCF_002312805.1 Sphingobium sp. D43FB
CAGGTTAAACTGCTCCAGACCGAGAATGGTCGCACCGAATTGCGGGCGGCGACCGGGTCGGAATATGGCAGGATCTTCGACTGGGAACTGGTCCAGGCGGTGATGGCCTTTGCCGGCGATGGCGTCGGCGACACGCGCTGGAAGGTGCCCGGAACCATCGATTGGGGCAGCATGACCTACAACCCTCATGTCGATATCACCAGGGAGACGACCACGCTCTACGCATCGGACCGGGACATTTTCCTGTTCCTCGTGGACGACACGCATCCTATCGAGGCCGGCAAGCTTCCTAATGGCGATCCCGACCTTTATTTTCGCGGCTTCTACGCATGGAACAGTGAGGTCGGCTCTAAAACACTCGGGATCGCGACTTTCTATCTGCGCGGCGTGTGTGCCAACCGCTGCCTGTGGGGTGTCGAGAATTTCGAGGAGGTCAATATCCGCCACTCGAAATTCGCCGGTGCCCGTTTCGCGCATCAGGCCGCGCCCGCGCTCGAGCATTTCGCAAACTCCTCGCCGTCGCATTTCATCTCCGGCATCAAGGCCGCTCGCGAGCGGATCGTCGCGCGCAAGGAAGAAGAGCGCGAACCCTTCCTGCGCAAACGCGGCTTTTCCAGGGCCGAGACGGCAAAGATCATCCAGACCGTGCTGGCCGAGGAAGGCCGTCCGCCTGAATCCATCTATGATTTCGTCCAGGGCATAACAGCGCTGGCCCGATCGAAGCCGCATCAGGACAGCCGCCTCGACCTGGAGAACAAGGCCAGAAAGCTGCTCGAACAGGCGCTTTGAGGCCCGACGCCGCCGCTCTCATGCCTTCTCCACCTCCCTCCTCGCCATCCCGGTCAAGCGCCGGGGTGGCCATTGTCATGAAAGGATGCCGCCATGCGCGCCCATTCGTCCCTTCCCCTGCCGCAATTTATCGTCGACATCGCCTTCTTCAGCGGCGGCGAATACTATGCCACCGAGACTTACACCGTTCCTGCATCCACCTGGTTTGCTGCGGAGCAACAGGCGCTGCAGATGTCGGTAAACAGCGTCTATGACGATGCGCGCATTCCTGACCTCAGCCGAACCGCCAC
>NZ_NMUA01000145.1 GCF_002312805.1 Sphingobium sp. D43FB
GGGTGAGGCTCATGGACCCCTGTGAGTTCACAAACGAAGTGCAACACCTCACACAGGTGCTGCCATGTCGAAATACAGCCAGTTATCGATTGAGGAGCGATGTTCGATTGCCCGGCTTCGCGAAGCCGGGCAATCGATCCGCAAAATCGCTGCAACTCTGGATCGCCAGCCGTCGACCATCGCGCGCGAGTTGAAGCGCAATGCCGGTTCCAAGGTCGGCTACCAACCCGCCTACGCGCAAGCGCAGGCAAATGCCCGGCGCTGGTCAGGGACCAGGCTGGAGCGCGACGATGCCTTGCGCGAAACAATCCTTGATCGCCTCGCCCAAGGCTGGTCACCCGAGCAGGTCGCCGGGCGCCTTGCTCATGAAGCAGGGCGCAAAGTCATCAGTCACGAGACAATCTACCGCTTCGTCTACGCCCAGCTCAAACGCACCAATGACCGGCGATGGCGCTTCTACTTGCCGCGCGCCAAGTACAAGCGCGGCTGGAGAACCAAGGGCGGCTGGCCACGCTACGCTGACCGCCCATCCATTCACGAACGCGATGAAAACATCGCAAGCAGGCTGGAGGCGGGGCATTGGGAAGCCGATGCCATGCTCTTCTCGATAGCTGGGCAGGCCATTCTCGTCGCCCACGAGAGACATTCACGCCTCACCATCGCCGTGCAGCAGAACAGCCTGAAAGCCGATCCTGTGGCAGCTACCCTTGTCCGGATGCTCCGCACTGTGCCCGCCGATCTGCGACAATCGATCACCTTCGACAACGGCACCGAGTTCAACCGCCACCAGTTCATTGCTAGCCAACTCGGCCTCAACGCCTACTTCTGCGATCCCCGCGCACCTTGGCAGAAAGGCGGCGTCGAAAACGCCATAGGTCGCCTGCGACGAAATCTACCCCGCAAAACAAACCTCGAAACCTTGCCTGGCAAAGCCATCGACGCCATCATCGCAAACTACAATAACACACCCAGAAAATGCCTCGGCTTCAAAACTCCAGCCGAAACATTCCTCCCGTTGCACTTCCAATGTGAATCCACACCCGCATCAAGTCCGGGGTGACGG
>NZ_NMUA01000146.1 GCF_002312805.1 Sphingobium sp. D43FB
ATCAGCGACAATCAGAGCGAAGAATCGCCCTTGCCAGCGACAATCTAACCCGGCACCATGAACCCGCCGCGACAATCTGTTCTCATCCTGATAGTCGCTGACCTCTCACCCAGATCGTCGCGCTATAATCGACGGCAGATCGTCTACCAAACTCCCGTCAGCACCCTCAATCCTTAGCCCGGTCAGGTCCTGAAACCTGGACAGGCCGACAGCCTCGAGTTTGCCCATGAACAGAAGCCCGAACCAGCGGTTCAGCGCTTCCTTGGCATATGTGCTTTCAAGGTTGTCGGAGGGATCGAAGAGGTTTTGACCGCCAGTCTGGCGCTGGCCACGGGTCAGCGCACCGAGGCTGTCGAGCCGCCGGGCAATCGTCGAGATGAACCGGCGTTCGCCGCGGACGTCGGTCGTGACCGGCCGGAACAAGGGCGCAGAAGCTTGGTTTGTGCGGTTGGTGCGGCCGAGCCCCTGGATGGCGGCATCTGCCCTCCAGCCAGGCTCCAGGAGGAAGTGGACGCGCCGTGCCTGGTTCCGGGCGGAAAGGTCGGCATGGTAGCTGCGCCCCGTGCCACCGGCATCGGAAAAGACCAGGATGCGCTTGCTGCCATCCATAAATGCCTGGGTCTCGGCGATGTTGGCGCGCGGACTGCGCGACTGGAGCTTCTGCCGACCATCACGTCCAATGATAAGGCGCCGACTGCGGCCGGTCACTTCGGCGACCGCATCGACCCCGAAGCGCTCAATGATCGCATCGAGCGCAGTTGCTATCGGCGGTAGAGCGCACAGCTGCTCGATCATCCGGTCGCGCGCGGCAAGTGCCGAGCGGCACGGGACCGGCTGCCCCTGCTCGTCGACCATGGGTTCGGAACGGGGATTGCCACTCTCGTCGGTGAACACCGCCATAAGCCGCACGGGAAAGCTCTTGGCGAGATAATCGATCACGTATTCTTTGCAGTCGCAGTTTATGTCGAGCGTGGTGGCGGGAGGCGCAGGTTTCCTTCGGTTTTCCATGATTTCACTCCAGATAATTACGGTTCCCTCGACCTCAACAAGTCGAAGGAACCAA
>NZ_NMUA01000147.1 GCF_002312805.1 Sphingobium sp. D43FB
CTGTGCCCACTCACGCAGGCGAGGGCCGCCAAGCTTTCGAGACAAGATCGCATTTGCTGCTTCGTACAGGCATTTTCGAGCGAACCTGTCACCGCTTTTCGAGATGCGCCCGTTCCGGCTGATTTCGCCAGATTCGTAGCGCCTTGGCGTCAGACCGAGATAAGCGCCCGCGCTGGAAGATCGGTTGAAGCGTTCGGCGTCGTCGAATGCTGCAGTTACCGCCATCGCGGTGATCGGTCCGACTCCCGGCGCTGTCATCAAAAGACGTACCGTACCATGCTGTTTGGCTACCGCCCGGATTTTGCCATCGAGAGCAGCAATACGGGCTAGAATTTCACTCCGGGCGTGCATCAACGCTTCAAAGATAGGTATGAGCTCCGGTGCGACTGCCAGCTCGCCTGTGATGATCTCCGTCGCACGGCGTTTGAAGCCCCCAACCCGTTTTCCGAACATCACGCCAAACGTTTTCAGCAACCCTCTGATCTCATTTTCAAGCTTCACACGCATGCCAACCAGCGTATCGCGCGCTGTCAGCATCGCCCGGTTAACATAGGCCTCATGACTCTTTATCCGGGCAGCCTTGAACCAACCTGTGCGGACAATCTGAGCCAAGCCGCGAGCATCATGTCTGTCGGTTTTATTTGGCATCATTTTGAGGACCGCATTAGCGTGACGCGCATCCAGGCAAATGATCGGGACACGCCGCTTCGTCAGCGCGTTCCAGAGCCAGACGGCAAGGGGACCTGTCTCCATTCCCACCCGTTCGACATCCGCGGCGCGCTTCGCTAGCCAGTCGGCTATCGCGTCAGGGCAGGTCGGCACCTTCGCCTCCGCGAGAATCTCACCTTCCGCCCCAACCAGGCAAATCGCCGTCTCCTCCTGTGACACATCCAGTGCTGCAAAAACTCCCATAACGTCCTCCACGTTCGACTCCGGCCGAGCGCCGAAGCGGCAATGACATCCTACCGCAACAAAGCGGAGGTCGAGTGTGGCGATTACGTTAAGTGGTGTAGGTT
>NZ_NMUA01000148.1 GCF_002312805.1 Sphingobium sp. D43FB
TGGACTCGTCCAGACCGGTGTGGACGCTGACGATGGCGCCGTAGGTGAGGTTGTCGTCGTTTGAAACGATGGCTTCCAGCAACTCCACGTTCTCGTCGAGTATCCTGGCGACATAGTCGAGGGTGAGCAAGGAAGTGACGGCGGCCATCAGGCGGCCAGTGCTAGCGGGATGGTGAGCGGCACCCAGTTCCAGGGTAACAGCTCGTCGATCCTGTTGATCTTGTGATCGTGGATGCGATTGAGCAAGTCGGTGATGTATGCTTGTGGATCGAGACCGTTCATTTTGGCGCTTTCGATCAGCGTCATGGCGCGGGCGAGGGTTTCGGCGCCTGTTTCGGAGCCGGCGAATAACCAGTTCTTCTTGCCCAGGCATATGGGCCTGACGGCCCGCTCGGCAGCGTTGTTATCGATGGCGACGCGTCCATCGTCGATAAAGAGGCTGAAGGCGTGCCAGCGCCCCAGGGCGTAGCGAAAGGCCTTCGCCAGGTCCCCCTTGGTCGAGATACGGGTGAGTTGCTTCTCGGCCCAGCTATGCAGAGCGTCGAGCTTGGGTCGGCTCAGCTCCTGGCGTACTGCCCGGCGGATATCGGCAGGCTGGCCCGCGATCTTGCGCTCGATGTCGTAGAGTTGTCCGATACGCTCGAGCGCCTCGTGCGCGATCTCAGATTTTTGCGATGTCCAGATGTCATGAAAATCGCGTCGCCAATGCGCAAAGCAGGCCGCTTCCCGGAAGCGAGGCTCACCATCCGCGACGGGTTCGTAGAGCTTTGCATAGCCTTTGTAGGCATCGGCTTGTAGGATACCGCTTGCGCTGCCCAAGTGAGCCAGCACGTGCTCGGCTTTCCAGTTGGGCGCATAGCGGTAGACGACGCCAGGCGGCGCGGTGCCGGCCCAAGGCCGCTGATCACAGACATAGCCCCAGATCCGCCCTTGCATCACACCCTTGCCGATACCCTTGGCGCGTCGTTCCGGAGCCAGCACGCGGATCGGTGTA
>NZ_NMUA01000014.1 GCF_002312805.1 Sphingobium sp. D43FB
CTGCTTCAAGCTGCTTGGTCAGCGCGTCATGGCCCGCACCTTCGAGCGTCAGATAACCGAGCTCAAAGTCCGTGCTGCAATCCTCAATCGCTTCTCGCAAATCGGCACACCAAATACTGTCCGCGTCGCGTAGTAATCTCAAATAAAGCCCGCAGCAAACCTATCAGGAGTTATGCAACAAAGCCGCTTCCATGCTGAACGTAAAAAATGGCCGCTCGTCCATTTTGTTTGGCTTTTCGACGTCCGAAAAGAACTGATAATTGACGCCGTTGGTAAGGATGGCGAGACGCGATTCGGTAACGCTGAAATAGCGAAATAGCTGGGATGCGTGATTGACGTTCAGTTCAGCGGTCGATGGCTTGCATTCAATCAGGATATTGACCTTGCCATCCTGGCAGATGGCGTAGTCAACTTTTTCGCCCTTCTTGATACCAACGTCTGCCGTGAACTCAGGCACAACCTCTTTCGGATTGAAGACATCATAGCCGAGCGATTGGAGGAAGGGCATGACCAACGCGGTTTTTGCGGCCTCTTCGGTCAACAGAACCTCGCGATGCTCAATCGTGCGCTTTTGCAGCTCAGCTAGACGAGAAGCGAGATCCATCTGTTATCCCCCTATGTTTCAAACAGACTGCCGATAAAAGCTTGGTTCGGCAAGTCGGGGGAGCCGCAGGAAGGAAAGTAATCTTTTACCTGTTGTCGATTGATGCAATTGGTCACTCCACCCGTAACACCGTTCCCTCTGCCCCCACCACGCGCACCCTCGCGCCCACTTCCGCGTCCGCGCCCACTGCGCTCCACACGCTGTCGCCGACTTTTACCCGGCCTTCGCCGCCGGTGATCGCTTCCACCACGGTCACTGTCTGGCCGATCAGGCGGGCGGTGCGGTCGTTGAGGAGGGGGTCGGTGGAGGCGACGGGGTGGTCGGCGTACCAGCGGCGGCCGGCATAGACCGCCGCGATGCTGAGGCTTGCGAAGAGGAGGAGTTGGAGGGGGAGGCCGATCGGCAGCGCGAGCGCGACGAGGCCGGTGATGGCGGCGGCGATCGAGATCCAGATGAGGAAGACGCCGGGGATCAGCACTTCGGCAATGCCCAGCAGCGCGGCGAATACCAGCCAGGCCCAATGATCTTCGAGCAGGGTGAGCAGGGTCATGGGGTGGGGGTCCTGTTGATCATCGCTACGCTGTGACGGGGGAGGGGGTGGGAGATGGGTCCCCGCCTTCGCGGGGATGACGGGGTAAAGCGGGGCTGACAGGGTAAAGACGCCGTTCGTTTCGAACGAAGTTGAGAAACCTGTGCGGGGCGTTTCTCGACGTAGTTTATCCTGAGCGCCTGCCGCAGGCTGGCAGTCGAAGGGCTCGAAACGAACGGAGGTGGGGGCGTGTCGCGGGTGCTGGACCTGGAGGATGGCCCCCACCCCAACCCCTCCCCTAGAGGGGAGGGGCTAATATAGCCGCGCGCCCACCCCAATCCTTCAAGCGAGTCACGGGCCTCGCTTGAACCTGAAGGGGAGGGGCTAATAGTGTCGCTTGCCCACTCCGATCCTTCAAGCGGGTCACGGGCCTCGCTCAAACCTAGCAGGGAGAGCCGCGCCTTCATCCCGCTTACCCCTGGCTTTGGCCGAAGGGGCCGCGGCGTGGGGGTGGTGGGGTGGGCGTGGGGGTGCCGTCGTCGCCGAGGGCGGCTTTGGCGAGCGCGCCGATGCCGCCCAGCGTGCCGATGAGTTGGGTGGCTTCGACCGGGAAGAGGATGGTCTTGGCATTGGGGCTGGTGGCGAACTGGCTGACGGCTTCGGTATATTTTTGCGCGATGAAGTAGTTGAGCGCCTGCGGGTTGCCGGCGCTGATCGCGTCGGAGACCATCTGGGTGGCGCGGGCTTCGGCTTCGGCTTCGCGTTCGCGGGCTTCGGCGTCGCGGAAGGCGGCTTCGCGGCGGCCTTCGGCTTGCAGGATCTGGCCCTGCTTCTCGCCCTCGGCGCGCAGGATTTCGGCGGCGCGGGCGCCTTCGGCATCCAATATGTTGGCGCGCTTTTCGCGTTCGGCCTTCATCTGGCGGCCCATGGCGCTGACGATGTCGGCGGGCGGGCGGATGTCCTTGAGTTCGACGCGGGTGATCTTGATGCCCCAGCTATTCGTCGCCTGATCGACCACGGACAGCAGGCGGGCGTTGATCTCGTCGCGCTTCGACAAGGTTTCGTCGAGGTCCATCGAGCCCATGACGGTGCGCAGGTTGGTGGTCGCCAGCTGCATGATCGCCACGTACAGCTCGGAGACTTCATAGGCGGCCTTGGCAGCGTCGAGCACCTGGAAGAAGACCACGCCGTCGACCGACACCATGGCATTATCCTTGGTGATGATCTCCTGCCCCGGAATGTCGACCACCTGCTCCATCATGTTGATCTTGCGCCCCACGGCATAGAAGAAGGCGGGGTAGAAATTGAGGCCGGGCTTGGCGACTTCGGTGAAGCGACCGAAGCGCTCGATCGTATATTGATAGCCCTGCCGCACCACCTTCACGCTGACCGCGAGGTAGAAGAGCACGAGGCCCGTAAGCGTGAGCGCGAAGGTGGTCAGCATCATGGTCTCCCGAAACAGGGTTGGACTATGCGCCTTATTTGTTAACGGGGGAAGGCAAACCGAGGAGAGTCCCATGTTGCTGCGTCACGCCCGTTCGTTGCTGTTCCTGCCCGCGTCCAACGCGCGCGCCATCGCCAAGGCGCGGACGTTGCCGTGCGACATGGTGATATTGGACCTGGAGGATGCGGTGACCGACGACGCCAAGGAGATGGCGCGCGAGGCGGCGGTGGCGGCGCTGGCCGAGGGGTTTGGCGAGCGGCTTGCGGCGGTGCGGATCAATGTGGCGGGGGCGCCGTGGCACGGGATGGAGATGGTGGCGATGAAGGCGGCGGCGGCCGACTATGTCGTGCTGCCCAAGGTGGAGAGCGGGCGGCAGGTGCGCGACGTCTATAGCGTGAGCCAGAAGCCGGTGATCGCGATGATCGAAAGCGCGCGCGGGGTGCTGGCGGCGGTGGAGATTGCGGCGGCGGAAGGGTGCGCGGGGCTGTTCATGGGGAATAACGACCTGCGGCGGGATTTGGGGATACCGGCGGGCGCTGGGCGCGAGGGGCTGGCGCTGGCCATGCAGTCGGTGGTGCTGGCGGCGCGCGGGGCGGGGATTGCGGTGTTCGACGGGGTGTATAACCGGCTGGACGATCTGGCGGGGCTGGAGGCGGAATGTGCGGCGGGCCATGCGCTGGGGTTCGATGGCAAGACGCTGATCCATCCGGGGCAGGTGGTGGTGGCGAATGGCGTGTTCGGGCCGGATGCGCAGGCGCTGGCCGATGCGCGGCGGCTGATCGCGGCGGCGACCGGCGGGGCCGAGCGCTTTGAGGGGCGCATGATCGAGACGATGCATGTCGAGCAAGCCCACGCGCTGGTGGCGCGGGCCGAGGCGGTGGGGCTGTAGCCGATCAGGCCGGGCGATGCCGGGCGGTCAGGAAATAGTTGATCGCCTTGTTCGCTGACAAAGTGAAGCCACGCGCCGGGTCGAAGGTCAGGCCGCTGCTGTCGATGACGTCGAGGCCTGCGGCATCGAGCAGGGCGGTGAGTTCTTCGGGCGTGAGGAATTTGCCCCAGTCATGCGTGCCCTTGGGGATACCGCCGATGCTTTCGCCGATGGTGATCATGGCGATGCGCGACAAGGGCGTGCGGTTGGGGGTGGAGAGGATCATCAGCCCGTCGGGGGCGAGTTTGGCGGCGAGCGCGGCGACGAAGGCGGCGGGGTCGGCGACATGCTCGATCACTTCCATCGAGGTGACGAGATCATAGTTGCCATCGGTGACGTCCTCGACCGGGGTCGCGCGATAGTCGATGGTGAGGCCCTGAGTCGCGGCATGGGCGGCGGCGGCGGCGATATTTTCGGGCGCGGCGTCCAGGCCCGTGACGGTGGCACCAAGTCTGGCCAGCGGTTCGGTGAGCAGCCCCGCGCCACAGCCGACATCAAGCGCGCGCTTGCCCGCAAGCGGTTGGAAGGATTGGGCGTTTGTCGGCCAATGGGTGTCGATCGCGGCGCGGATATAGGTCAGCCGCACGGGGTTGAGCTTATGCAGCATCGCGCTGGACCCGTTGGGATCCCACCAGTCGGCGGCCATCGCCCCGAAATGGGCGGCTTCCTTGGGGTCGATCGTTGCCGTTGCGTTGCTTGCCATATCCGTATCCGCTGCTAAAGAAGCGCCGTTTCGCCCTTCTGGGACATTTTCTTACTCACCAACTAGCAGGTTCGACAAGCAAATGGCGCGCATCGTGATGAAATTCGGCGGCACCTCCATGGCGGGGATGGAGCGAATTCGCAACGTGGCCGCGCGGGTAAAACATGTCGTGGCGCAGGGGCATGAGGTTGCGGTGGTCGTGTCGGCGATGGCGGGCGAGACGGACCGGCTGGTGGGCTTCTGCAAGGAAGCCTCGGCGCTCTATGATCCGGCCGAATATGATGTCGTGGTCGCGGCGGGCGAGCAGATCACCAGCGGGCTGCTGGCGATGACGCTGAAAGCCATGGGCGTGGACGCGCGCAGCTGGCTTGGCTGGCAATTGCCGATCAAGACGGTGGAGGCCCATGCCAAGGCGCGGGTGGACAGTATCGACACCGGCGCGCTGCTGGCCGCCATGGGCGCGGGCCAGGTCGCGGTGATCCCCGGTTTCCAAGGGATGATGGCGGACGGGCGCGTCTCGACGCTGGGCCGGGGCGGGTCGGACACGTCGGCGGTGGCGGTGGCCGCCGCGATCAAGGCCGATCGCTGCGACATCTATACCGACGTCGATGGCGTCTACACCACTGATCCGCGCATCGTGGCGCGGGCGCGCAAGCTCGACCTCGTCACCTATGAGGAGATGCTGGAGCTGGCGTCGGTGGGGGCCAAGGTGTTGCAAACCCGCTCGGTCGGCCTCGCCATGAAGGAAGGCGTAGTCGTGCAGGTGCTGTCCTCCTTCGATGATCCCACCCAGACCGACCTGCCCGGCACGCTGATCGTCAGCGACGAGGAACTGGAAGCCAAGCGCAAGGAAAATAAGATGGAACGTCAGCTCATCACCGGCATCGCCCATGACAAGAATGAGGCGAAGATCATCGTGACGCGCGTGCCCGACAAGCCGGGCGCGGTCGCCAGCATCTTCACGCCCCTGGCCGATGCCGCGATCAATGTCGACATGATCATCCAGAATGATTCGAAGGATACCGAGGAAACCGACGTGACCTTCACCGTGCCGCGCGCGGACCTGGCGCGCAGCGTGGACATTTTGGAAGCCAACAAGGACGTGATCGGCTTCCGCCGGATCATCACCGATACCGAAGTCGCCAAGATCAGTGTCGTGGGTGTGGGTATGCGCAGCCATGCGGGCGTCGCCGCGACGATGTTCAAGACGCTGGCCGAGCGCGGCATCAATATCGAGGCGATTTCGACGAGCGAGATCAAGGTGTCGGTGCTGATCGACGAGGATGAGACGGAATTGGCGGTGCGCGTGTTGCATACGGCCTATGGGCTGGACGCGCCGGCGGCTTGATCCGCGCGGCGTGATCGACGTTTCCGCCACTTCTGATAGCGAAGTTCGATGTCTATCGGTCGCGTGGCGGGTCGGTCTATCTGCTCGATTGCCAGGCGGATCTGCGGATTTTGAGGGGCATCGGTTGACCTTTTCACCCCTCCCCTTCAGGGGAGGGGACCGGGGTGGGGGTTTGCCCCATTCGCTTCACCGAGTGGATGGCCCCCACCCCAACCCCTCCCCTGAAGGGGAGGGGCTTTTTGGTTTGCAGGAAAGACTTTATGACCAACGCCAAGCTCGCTTCCCTCATGGCCCGTGGCACCGACTTTCTGGGGTGTGAGAGTGCGATCCTGTGCGGGGCGATGAGCTGGGTGTCGGAGCGGAACCTGGTGGCGGCGATTTCCAATGCGGGGGCGTTCGGGGTGATCGCGTGCGGGGCGATGACGCCGGAACTGCTCGACCGGGAGATTGCGGCGACCAAGGCGCTGACGAGCAAGCCGTTTGGCGTGAACCTGATCACCATGCATCCGCAATTGTTCGACCTGATCGATGTGTGCGCGAAGCATGACGTCACCCATGTCGTGCTGGCCGGTGGCCTGCCGCCCAAGGGCAGTATCGAGGCGATCAAAGGGAAGGGCGCGAAGCTCATTTGTTTTGCCCCGGCGCTGAGCCTCGCCAAGAAGCTGGTGCGGTCGGGGGTCGATGCGCTGGTGGTCGAGGGCATGGAAGCGGGCGGGCATATCGGCCCGGTATCGACCAGCGTGCTGGCGCAGGAAATATTGCCCGACATGGCGGCCCAAGTGCCGGTGTTCGTCGCGGGCGGGATCGGCCGGGGCGAGGCGATCGCCGCTTATCTGGAGATGGGCGCGGCAGGCGTGCAACTGGGCACGCGCTTTGCCTGCGCGACCGAGAGCGTCGCCCATCCCAATTTCAAGAAGGCCTTTTTCCGGGCATCGGCGCGCGACGCGATTGCCAGCGTGCAGATCGACCCGCGCCTGCCGGTCATTCCGGTGCGCTCGCTCAAAAATGCCGGGATGGAGAATTTCACCATCAAGCAGCGCGAAGTCGCCAATATGCTCGATGAGGGCGCGGTCGACATGATGGAAGCGCAGTTGCAGATCGAACATTATTGGGCGGGGGCGTTGCGCCGCGCGGTGGTCGACGGCGATGTCGAGGGCGGGTCGCTGATGGCGGGCCAGTCGGTCGGCATGGTGACCAAGGAAGAACCGGTCGCCGAGATCATCGCGCAGCTGATGGCGCAGGCCACAGACGCGCTGGAGCGGCGAGCCGCCTGAAGGCTTGCGACGAACGGAACATCTGGCATATTTCCTCCGAGGCAAATGCCCGGCATGACCGGGGCGCAGTCCCAGCGGAGAATTTGATGTTGCCCATGCGCCGTTCCGGCCGTCTATCCCTCGTGTCGCTGGCGGTCCTGGCCGCCTGTTCGACCCCGGTGAAGCCGCCGCCACCCACGCCGCCGCCGCCTGTGGTGGAAACGATGATGCCGCGTCCGCCGATGGGGGCGGTGGAAAATATGAGCATCCCCGAAATGGAGGATGGCCAATATCTGACCCCCAATCGCAAGGTCACGTCCAATACGGCGCTGTGGCATGTGCGAATGGCGTTGAACGTCGCCGCGCTGTCGTGCCGCAGCCCGGCCGACCTGCCGCGAATCCAATATAACCGGTTGCTGCATGTGCATGGGCCGCTGTTGACGAAGGCCAATGAGGCGGTCGATCGCAACTATACGGTGGCTTATGGCCGCCCCGGATTATCCGCGCGCGAGCGGTTGAATACGGTCGTCTATAATTTCTTTTCGCTACCGCCCGTGACCAAGAGCTTCTGCCCAGTGGCTGAGCGCGTGGGAGCCAAACTGCTGGCGATGCCATCGAGCGCGCTGCTGGACTATGCGCCCGAAGCGTTGGCGGAGCTGGAAAAGCCGTTTCAGGATTTCTATGCCGCCTATGCCGATTATTTGCGGCGGCTGGCCGAATGGCAGTCGCGGTTCGGCGCGAGCGTGACCGTGGTAGTATCCCCAACGCCGCTGCCGCCGCCGCCCGTGCCGCCGGGCGAAGCGCCGCCGCAGGGCTTTTCGCCGAGCATCACAAGCGCGATGCAGCAAAATCTGCCGCCGCCCCCCGATGCGCCCGCGAAGGCTCCGGTTGCGCCAGCCCAGCCGGGCGCGCCATTCCAGCCAAGTGCGGCCCAGCCAAGTGCGGCCGGGCCGAAGCTGATGATCCAGCCGCTGCCCGCCAATCAGGAATAGAGGTCAGTCGCGCGTGTCGAACCGGGCGCGCGCGGCTTCCACCGTGGCGAGGTGGGTTTCGGCCCAGGTCCACACGCCGCAAAAGGCGGCGCTGAGGCTATTGCCGAGCGGGGTCAGCGCATAATCGACATGCGGCGGCACGACGGGATGGACGATGCGGGTGGCCAGGCCATCCCGCTCCATCTGGCGCAGGGTCTGGGTCAGCATCTTCTGGCTGATCCCTTCGACCTGGCGCGCGATCTGGGTGAAGCGGAGCGTGCCCTTTTCCTCCAGCAGTTCCAGCACCAGCAGCGTCCATTTGTCGGCGACGCGGCCGATCAGCTCGTTGACGAGTCGCTCGACGCGCGGGTCGATGGGGGCGGCGTCCTCCGACAGATTATCGTTGGCGCGGGGGAGCGGGTGGCCTGCATTTTCCATTTCTTACCCTGTGGTGCGTATAGCACTTTGTGGTGCCTTCTTTCCAAAAGAGAGCATGGCGATAGGATGGCGGTCAACCCATTACGACAAGGAGTGACCCATGCAGACCACAGGCAAGACCATCCTCATCACCGGCGGCGGATCGGGCATCGGCGCGGCGTTGGCGCATGAATTTCATGAGGCGGGCAATCAGGTCATCATCGCGGGACGGCGGCAGGCGGCGCTCGATGCGGTGGTGGCCGCGCATCCCGGCATGGCGGCAATGACGCTGGATATGGAGGATGCCGCAGCGATCGTCGCGTTCGCGGACAAGCTGGTAGCCGAGTTCCCGGCGCTCAATGCCGTGGTGCTGAACGCGGGCGTGATGATCGCGGAGGAGGGCATTGATCTTGCCATCGCGGAGACGACGGTGGCGACCAATTTGCTGGGGCCGATCCGGCTGAGCCATGCGCTGCTGCCGCATCTGCGGGCGCAGGCGGCGGCGAGCCTGATCACCGTGTCGTCGGGGCTGGCCTTCGTGCCGCTGGCGGCGACGCCGACCTATAGCGCGACCAAGGCGGCGATCCATAGCTGGTCGCTGGCGATGCGCGCGCAACTCAAGAATAGCAGCGTCGAGGTGATCGAGATCGTGCCGCCGGGCGTGCAGACCGACCTGATGCCGGGCCATGCCGAAAATGACCAGATGATGCCGCTGGCGGACTATATTGCCGAGACCATGGCGTTGTTGCGGCAACAGCCGACCCCGGCGGAGATCCATGTCGAGCGGGTGAAATTTCTGAGCGAGGCGACGCAGCGCGGCGAATTCGATCAGGTGTTCGCGATGCTCAACGGCTAGGACGGATCCGCGACGGTCGAGGGTGCCTTGGGCGGCATGGGGAAGAGGCGGACGAAGCGGTCGGCCAGCGCCCGGTCGCCCTCGATCGTGAGGGCCACGTCCGCGAAGGACGCGCCGCCATAGATGACCGCGACCAGCGCATTCGGGTCGCCGGACAGGATGACGTCCGCGCCGGCCGCTTCGCCCCGGTCGATGGTAAAGTCGCCGTGGCGCAGCGTGGCGCGGAATTGCTCTTCGCCGAGGCGCAGGCCGATGGTTGCGTCCATGTCACCGATCGCGCTGCGGTCGATCATGGTGCGCAGCGACAGGATCACCGACACCTGGCTCATCGGCTTGCCCGGCTGCATCGTCGGTGATCGGCAGGCCCAGCGGCCCAGCACCCGGAACAGGATTTCCGACTCGCGGCCCCAGTCGGTGAGGTCGTAAATCTGGCTGGCGGCGGGCGGGGGCAGGCGGCGGCGGACGACGATGCTCTGCGCCTCCAGTTCCTCCAGCCTTTGCGTCAGCACATTGGCGCTGATTCCGGGCAGCCCGGCGCGCAGGTCGGTGAAACGCTTGGGGCCGAGCATCAATTCGCGCATGATCGGCAGCGCCCAGCGATCGCCTATGATGTCCAGCGCATGGGCGACGGCGCATCCGTCCTGATAGGCTCTTTTGCGGCTGGGTGTGACCATTGGTTATCTTTTCTAACTATGCAGTTGCTTAAGATAATCATCGCGGGCATCGTATGCAAGGCGGCGAGTCGGACCGGAATCGCCGACGACCGGAGGGAGAGACGCGATGGCCGACATGAACGGGCAGTTTTTCTGGTATGAACTGATGACCAGCGATCCGCAGGCGGCGCTGGCTTTTTATGGTGATGTGGTCGGCTGGACGGCGCAGCCCTTTGGCGATGCGCCGGGCGATGAACCCTATATGGTGGTGTCGGGCAGCGCCGGGCCGGTGGGTGGCGTGATGGCGATCCCGGCCGAGGCGAAGGATTGCGGCATGACGCCCTGGTGGGGCGGCTATGTCGGGTCGGGCGGTGTCGATGCCGACGCGGCGCGGCTGGTGGCAGCGGGCGGACGGGTGCAACGCGAGGCGGAGGATATTCCGGGCGTCGGCCGCTTTGCGGTGATGGCCGATCCGGGCGGCGCGACCTTCATGCTGCTCAAGGGCTCTAGCCCCGACGAGATGGACCCGGTGCCGCCGATGGCGATGGGGCATGTCGGCTGGCATGAATTGTATAGTGGCGCTTTCGATGCCGATCTGGATTTCTACACCGCGGCGTTCGGCTGGACCAAGGGCGAGGCCATGGATATGGGCGAGATGGGGCTGTATCAGCTCGTTTCGCAGACCGGCGGCAGCGATTTCCAGAGCATGAGCGGGGGCATCATGCCGCAGCCCAAGGAAATGCCGGTGCCGCTGTGGCTGTTCTACTTCATTGTCGGCGATATCGACGCGGCGGTCGAGCGGGTGACGGCGGGCGGTGGCACCGTGCTGAACGGGCCGATGGCCGTGCCGGGTGGTGGCTGGATCATCCAGGCGCTCGACCCGCAGGGGGCGATGTTCGCGCTGGTGGGGATGCGCGCGGGGGAAGAGTCATGAGTGAGGATATCCATGAGCTGTCCGTGACCTGCTATATCGCCGCGCCGCGCGCGACATGCTGGCAGGTGTGGCGTGATCGCAAGGGCGAATGGTTCTGTCCCAAGCCGTGGCGCGCCGAAGTGATCGAGGAGGATATGCGCCCCGCCGGACGCAGCGCGTTGCGAATGTTCGGGCCGGACGGTGCGGATAGCGGGCCGATGGAGGGCGTTTTTCTGGAAGTCGTGGCGGACGAACGGATTGTGACTACGGATGCCTATGCGGTCGGCTGGGTGCCGCAGACGCCGTTCCTGACCGCGATCTGGTCCTTCGCGCCGGAGGGCGAGGGCACGCGCTTTACAGCAACGGCGCGTCATTGGGATGCGGCGGCCAAGGACCGGCACCTGGAGATGGGCTTTCATCCTGGGTGGGATGCGATGATGGCGCAGTTTAAGGTGTTGTGCGAGGCGGTGGCGGTGGGTTGAGGGGGGAAGGGGGCGACCATTTATTGCTGTAGAAGGCCATCTAAACTTGGCTGTATTGCCGACATTCCTCCTATATGCCAGCATCGCGAGATGAGGTTGCTTGGTATCTTTTCGCTGTTTTGCGCGGCCTCAGCCTGCTCTGAGCAACCAAAGCGAGAGGCTTGGGCTGTCGTTATTAGTATTGCGGAGCATGCGAACCCTAAATGGAACCCAAATGAGCTGGTAGTCACTGCAAGAAGTCAAGATGGTGCCATCGGTTCAAAACCTGTTCTAAGGGCACGCCTTAACTGCCGCATTGGCGAGACGGTTCACGGCTATGCGCGCGGCATGTCGCTGACGCTTGATGACGGCGCTTGCGTGAGTTGATGTCCGGTTTCTGATCTACGAATTTATAAGCAGGCTGTCCCCTACACCCCCTTTGCCGTCATGCCGGGCTTGACCCGGCATCTATTAGCTCAAGGGTCCGGCGTCATTGAGAGGGTGAGGCTCATGGGCCCCGGATCAAGTCCGGGGTGACGGGGTTTGAGGGGCTTGTCCCATTCCCCTCTTTCGTCATGCGGGCTGATGCTGGCATTAGGGACGAGGTGCGGGTGGCGGGCCGTCCGCCGTCTCCGCCCCGGCACCGCCCGCATCATTACCGCACCAACGAAAAGGGCGCCCGGTTGCCCGGACGCCCTTTGCACTTCTCGTAGTGAAAAGCCTTACGCCTTGTAGACCTTGTCCACGGCGGCGCGGAATTTGGCCATGTCGTCGGCGGAGCCGACGGTGACGCGGGAGACGGTGGGCCAGATGGCCCAGCTGCGGCCGATCTGGACCTTTTCAGGGGTGGCGATCAGTGCGGCCTGCATGTCCTTGGCGGGCTTTTTCCAGTTGACCATGAACATATTGGCCTGGCTGCCGGGCTGCACCTCGATGCCCTTCTTGGTCAGATAGGCGATCGTTTCCTCCCGGTTGGCGATCATTTCCTCGCGGCGGGCCTTGATGAGCGCCGCTTCGGTGTAGACCGCATTGCCGCAATGCATCGCGGTGATCGACAGGCCGCCGGCCGCCGGGCCGAACAGCATGATGCGCTTTTGCACTTCGGGGTCGGCGAAGGTGAGGCCGAGGCGCACACCGGCCATGCCGAACAGCTTCGAGAAGGTCCGCATGACGATGATGTCCTTGCGGGCCCCGATCAGCGTAGCGGCGCTCGGCGCTTCGGAGAAGTGCAGATAGGCTTCGTCGACCAGCAGCATCGAATCGGCGGGCTTATTGTCGAGCAGCCACTGGATGTCGGCCAGCGGCGTGACGGTGCCGGTCGGGTTGTTGGGCGTGCAGATATAATAGAGGCCGGCATTGGGATTGGCGGCGAGCATCGCCTTGACGTCATGGCCCTGGCCGATGGCCTGTGGTGCCTTGGCGATGGGCGCTTTCATATAGTCGGCAGTGCGCCAGGCGGATTCGAAGGTCGGGTCGGCGGTGACCAGGCCCTTGGTCGGCGAGCAATAGGCAGCGACGATGCTGACCAGCGGGCCGCCCGAACCGGGCCAGGGCATGACATGGGTTTCGGGGATGCCCTCGACCGTGGCGACGGTCTTGACCAGGTCGCCGCGATAATTGTCGGGAT
Organism: Sphingobium sp. D43FB; assembly: GCF_002312805.1. Lineage (GTDB taxonomy): Bacteria > Pseudomonadota > Alphaproteobacteria > Sphingomonadales > Sphingomonadaceae > Sphingobium. The sequence continues at coordinate 12,708 of NZ_NMUA01000014.1, forward strand.
CGTACCAGTTGCCGAACGAGGCGGCTTCGGCAGCCGCAGCGACGCCCGACGGGAAAGGCCCGGTCCAGCATTCGTTGGCACCGATGCGGACCGCACCCTTGATGCCGCGCCCGGCCTGCTGCTGCGCCAGGGCAGCGCCGCTCAGCAGCGAGCTGGCAGCGACGCCCGCGCCCAGCAGCGCAGCAACCTCGGCCAGTTGACGGCGCGAATAGCCGCGCCCGATCAGATCGTCCTTGGCTTCCTTGTCCAGCATCATCGTCATGTCGATTGTCCCCTCTGTTCCAGAAAACGGAAACTTCATTGCATCAGACGAAGCAGCGCGTCATTTCCGCAATGCCGCCCGGCGATTTTTGCAATTTTATGCCGGTCGCCGTTCCATAGTTAACGGAAACCGTCATCAATATTGCATGAATCGCCTTGGAAAGCGGACTGCGCATCTGGTAGCGCATATCCATGCCCAGCACCCCCGCCGCCGCCGCCCGCCAGATCCTGATCCGCCTGCAGGAGGTGATGGCGTCGCGCACCAGCGCGCAGGCGAAATTGAACAAGGTGGTGGAGGTGATCGGCGAGTCGCTGTCGAGCGAAGTCTGCTCCATCTACCTGGTGCGCGAGGGCGTGCTGGAGCTGTTCGCGACGCGCGGGCTGAAGCAGGAGGCGGTGCATGTCACCCGCATGGCGATGGGCGAGGGGCTGGTCGGCCTGATCGCCACCAATGTCGAGACGTTGAACCTGGACGAAGCCGCGTCGCACCCCGACTTCGCCTATCGCCCCGAAACCGGGGAAGAATTGTTCCACAGCTTTGCCGGTGTGCCGATCGTGCGGCGCGAGCGCGCCATCGGCGTCCTGTGCGTGCAACATGCCGATCCGCGCAAATATGAAGAGGTGGAGATAGAGGCGCTCCAGACCGTCGCGATGGTGATGTCGGAGCTGATCGCCAATGCCGAACTGGCCGATGATGGCCAGGCCGAATTGCGCGTGACCGATACCGGCACGACCCTGCTGCACGGGTTGCAACTGGTGATGGGCATGGCGCGGGGGCATGTCGTGTTCCACCAGCCGCGCGTGCATATCGAACATACCGTGGCGGAGGATACCGAGGCGGAGCGGGCGCGCGTCATTTCCGCCTTTGCCAAGATGCGCGAGCAGATCGACCGGATGACCGGAGCGGCCGAATTCGGCATGGAGGGCGAGCATCAGGAGGTTTTGGAAACCTACAAGATGTTCGCCTATGACGAAGGCTGGACGCGGCGGATCAACGAGGCGATCGACAGTGGCCTGACCGCCGAGGCGGCGATCGAGCGGGTGCAGCAGCGCACAAGGATGCGGATGCGGCAGATTGACGATCCGTTATTGTCCGACCGGATGCATGACCTGGAGGATCTGGCCAACCGGCTGTTGCGGATCGTGTCGGGGCAATTGGGCACGGCGGCGCAGATGGGGTTGCGGCAGGACGCGATATTGATCGCGCGCAACCTGGGGCCGGCCGAATTGCTGGAATATGACCGGCGGCGGTTGAAGGGCGTGATCCTGGAGGAAGGATCGCTGACCGCGCATGTCACCATTGTCGCGCGCGCCATGGGCGTGCCGGTGCTGGGCCGGGTGCGCGACATCCGCCATCTGGTGAATGAGGGCGACCTCATCCTGATGGACGTCAACGCCAACAGCCTGCTGATCCGCCCGACCGCCGACATGGACGAGGCGTTCGAGAATAAGCTGCATGTGACGCAGAAGCGCCGCGCCGAGTTCGTCGCGATGCGCGATTTGCCATCGGTCACCGCCGATGGGCAGCGGGTGGAGCTGATGGTGAATGCCGGGCTGCGCGAGGATGCGCAGGCGCTCGACATGGTGGGGGCGGACGGCATCGGGCTTTTTCGCACCGAGTTCCAGTTCCTGGTGTCGGCTACCTTGCCCCAGCGTGAAAAGCAGCAGCGGCTCTACAAGGATGTGCTGGATGCGGCCGGCGACCGGCCGGTCATCTTCCGCACCGTCGACATCGGCGGGGACAAGGCGCTGCCCTATATGCAGCGCGAAGATGACGAGCATGAGGATAATCCGGCGATGGGCTGGCGCGCGCTGCGGCTGGCGCTGGATCGCGACGGATTGATGAAGGCGCAGGCGCGCGCGCTGCTGGAGGCGGCGGCGGGCAAGATATTGTACGTCATGTTCCCGATGGTGTCCGAACCGTGGGAATATGAGGAAGCGCGCGCGCTGGTCGAGCATCAGCGCGAATGGCTGCTGGCGCGCAAGAAGAAGCTGCCGATCGCGGTGCGCTATGGGGCGATGCTGGAAGTCCCGGCGCTGGCCGAGGTGCTGGACATATTGTTGCCGCGCGTCGATTTCCTGTCGATCGGCACCAATGACCTGACGCAATTTCTGTTCGCGGCCGACCGCGCCCATCCCAAGCTCGCCGAACGCTATGACTGGCTGAGCATCGCGATCCTGCGCTTCCTCGACCGGGTGGCGCGGACATGCCAGGCGCATGACGTGCCGGTCGGCGTGTGCGGCGAAATGGGCGGGCGGACGCTGGAGGCGATGGCGCTGATCGGCCTTGGCATCCGGCGGCTGTCGATCACCCCGGCGTCGGTCGGGCCGGTCAAGGCGATGATCCGCGCGATCGACGCGAGCGAGGTGCAGGCGTTGATGCGCGAGCTGCTCGATAGTGGCGAACGCAACATTCGCGCGCGGCTGACGCAATGGGCGGCTGAGCGGCATATCGAGCTGGGATAAGGGGCGAACTGCGGCAAGAAGGGCTTGCCGCCGTTGACAACGCCCGTCCCACAGTGAGACAAGGCCTCACTCTAAGGTCGCGGAGCAGCATGGCAGACGAAATGGAATTGGAGCCGGGCGCAGGTAGCGTACCGGAAACGCAGCCCGATACACCCGGCGCGAAACTGCGCGTCGCGCGCGAAGCGATGGGGCTGTCCTTGTCCGACATTGCGACGCGCACCCGGATCGCCCAGCGTCAGCTCGAAGCGGTCGAGCGCGACGATTATGCCGCCTTGCCCGGCATTCCCTATGCGGTCGGTTTTGCGCGGGCCTATGCGCGTGCCGTAGGGCTGGACGAAGTGGCGATCGCCGCGCAGGTGCGCCAGGGCGTGCATGGCGCGGATATGACCGCCAATCGTTACGAGATGTTCGAACCGGCCGATCCCGCGCGCGTGCCGTCGCGCACGCTGGCCTGGACGGCCGCGGCGATCGTGGTTCTGCTGGTGGCGGGATGGGTGATCTGGCGCGCGCAGATGGCGACGCCGCCTTCGAGCGAACAGATATTGGCGCAGGACGAGGCCCGGCCTGCGGCGGCGCGTCCGGCGGCAGGGGCTGCGGTAGCCCCTGCGGCGCAACCCGTGGTGCTGACCGCGGTCGATGATGTGTGGTTGCGCATCTATGACGAGGCGGGCGAGCGGTTGAAGGACGGGCTGATGAACAAGGGCGAAACCTTCGCCGTGCCCGCCGCCGCGCGCAATCCGATGATCCTGACCGGCCGTCCGCAGGCGCTGGCCGTGACGGTCGGCGGCAAGGCGGTGGCAGCGCTGGGCGCGGCCGATCGCACCATCGCCGATGTGCCGATCAGTGCCGAGGCGCTGCTGGCGCGGGGCACGGCGGAAGCGGCTGCGCCTGCGGCGGCTGCGCCCGCACCCCGGCCGACGGCGCAACGGCGCGTGGCGCGTCCGGTTGCCCAGCCTGCGGCCGAGGATGCGGGTACGAGCGCGGCAACGCCATCTGCCGCCGCGCCCGCTCCGGCGGCCCCATCGGGCAGCGGCGCGGTAACGCCCGAATAACCATGCACGTCGCGCTTTACCGCGCGGAATAACGGCTTATGGTTAAAGCGTAAGAGTTAGTCGGGGAACATCATGCGTCACGTCCTATTCGCGACATCTGCCATGGCGTGGAGCGCGCTGTTGCTGCTGGCGCTCGCGCCGCCGGTCTCGGCGCAAACGGTGGAAGGCCGGGTCGATCGGCTGGAAAAGGAAATGCGCGCGGTGCAGCGCAAGGTGTTTCCCGCCGGAACGCCGATCGAAGCGCAGATCACCCGGCCGACGACGCCGACGATAGCGCCGGGATCGCCGTCTTCCTCGCCGATTTCCGACCTGACCGCGCGGGTGGGCGCGCTGGAATCGCAGCTGTCGTCGATCACGGGGCAGGTCGAGGAAAACAGCTTCAAGCTCAAGCAGTTGGAAGAAGCGTTCAACCGCTACAAGGCGGATACCGACGCGCGCTTGGCTCCGGCCGAAGCGCCAGTCGCGGTTCGGCCGACCGTGTCTGCGCCGGTGGCGGCTGATCCCGCACCCGTCGCGGCAAAGCCCGCTGCGCCCAAACCGGCGGCTGCTGCGCCCGCGAGCGAAGAGCGCAAGACGGCGGTCGCGGCGATCGAGCGGCCCGATACGGGCGACGCGGCGCAGGACGCCTATACTTATGGTTTCCGCCTTTGGGACGCCAAATTCTATCCCGAAGCGCAGGGGCAGTTGAAGGCGACGGTGGACAAATATGGCACCGCTTCGGTCGCCAGCCGCGCCGCCAATCTGCTCGGCCGCGCCTATCTGGACGATGGTAAGCCCGCACTCGCCTCGGTCGCTTTCTATGAAAATTATCAGAAGCGCCCGCGTGGCGATCGCGCGCCCGACAGCCTGGCTTATCTGGGTGAGGCACTGATCCAGCTGAAAAAACCGGCCGATGCCTGCAAAGTCTATGCGGAATTGGAGCAGGTCTATGGCGAAAGCCTGTCGTCGAGCCTGCGCGGCATGATGGCGCAGGGCCGCACCAGGGCGAAGTGCAGCTGAACGAGGCTGGGCTGATCGCCGCGACGCAGGCGATCGTCGGAGAGACGCAAGGGGTGCGTTTCGGTGTCGCCGTGTCGGGCGGGCCGGACAGCATGGCGTTATTGGCGCTGGCCGCGCGCGCCTTTGCAGGCCAGGTCGCGGCGGTGACGATGGACCATGGGCTGCGCGCGGCTTCGGCGGAAGAAGCGGCGATGGTCGCGGGCTGGTGCGCGACGCAGGCTATTCCCCACGCCATCCTAAAACCCGATGCGCCGGTCAGCGGCAATGTCCAGGGCTGGGCACGGGCGCAGCGCTATGCCGCGATCGAGACGTGGCGGGCGGCGCAGGGGATCGACTGGATCATGACCGCGCATCATGCCGACGATCAGTTGGAAACGATGCTGATGCGGCTGAACCGGGGATCGGGCGTGGCCGGGCTGGCCGGCGTGCGGGCGCGGTCAGAGCGGGTGATCCGGCCGCTGCTGGGCGTGCGTAAGGGTGAACTGCTGGCCTTTGCGCGGGCCGAGGCGCTGCCGCATGTCGATGATCCGTCCAACAGCGATGCGCGGTTCGACCGGGCGGCTTTGCGGTCGGCTTTGGCGGGGGTGGACTGGCTGGACGTGCAGGCTGCGGGGCGCAGTGCGGCGGCGCTCGCAGAGGCGGAGGCAGCGCTCGATTGGAGCGTCGCTGACCTGGCGGCGCGGCATGTGCGCGCGCAGGGTGATGGCTGGACGCTCGATCGCACCGACCTGCCGCGCGAATATCTGCGGCGGTTATTGTTGCTGATGCTGGAGCGGGCGGGAGCCGCTGCGGTGCCGCGCGGCGATACGATCGATCGGGCGATCGGCGCGGCGCAGGCGGGGGGGCGCGCGAGTTTGGGCGACTGGCTGTTGAGCGGGGGGGCTGTCTGGACCTTGCATCCCGCCCCGCCCCGCCGCGCATTTTAGCCTATCGGACGGCGACCTATCTGATCCGCATTTGACCGGGTCGGGCGCGCTTGCGCTTTTGCGGACGCGCCCTATCTTGGCGGGTGAAAGAGAGTGCAGATGAACGACGAGAAAGACCCGCAGACCAATCCCTGGATCAAGAGCGCCATGATATGGGCCGGGGTGATCGTCGCCCTGCTGCTGTTCGTGTCGATGTTCGAACGGCCGACTGGGGCCGGTGGCAGCGAGATCGCCTATTCGGAATTCCGCGCCAAGGTGCAGGAAGGCCAGGTCAAGGACGTCGCCATCGCGCCGGACAAGATCACCGGAACCCTGGCAAATGGCGATCGCTTTGCGACGCTGCCGGTAGCCGATCCGGCGCTGACCGGCTTGCTCGACCAAAATGGTGTCAAATATTCAGGCCAGGCCGAAGCGCAGCCGAGCTTCTGGATGATCCTCGTCTATCAATCCTTGCCGTTCCTGCTGATCCTGGGCATTGCTTTCTTCGTGCTGCGCCAGATGCAGAAGGGCGGCGGCGCGGGCGGCGCGATGGGCTTTGGCAAGTCCAAGGCCAAGCTGCTGACCGAGAAGCATGGCAAGGTCACCTTTCAGGACGTCGCGGGCATCGATGAAGCGCGCGAGGAACTGGAGGAAATCGTCGAGTTCCTCAAAGACCCGACCAAGTTTGCACGTCTCGGCGGCAAAATCCCCAAGGGCGCGTTGCTGGTCGGTTCGCCCGGCACCGGCAAGACGCTGCTGGCGCGCGCGATCGCGGGCGAGGCTGGCGTACCTTTCTTCACCATCTCCGGCTCGGACTTTGTCGAAATGTTCGTCGGCGTCGGCGCAAGCCGCGTGCGCGACATGTTCGAACAGGCCAAGAAAAATGCGCCGTGCATCGTCTTCATCGATGAAATCGACGCGGTCGGTCGCCATCGTGGCGCGGGCTTGGGCAATGGCAATGACGAGCGCGAGCAGACGTTGAACCAGTTGCTGGTCGAGATGGACGGTTTTGAGGCCAATGAAGGCATCATCATCGTCGCGGCGACCAACCGTCCCGACGTGCTGGACCCTGCGCTGCTGCGGCCGGGTCGTTTCGACCGTCAGGTCGTGGTGCCCCGTCCCGATATCGAAGGTCGCGAGAAGATTTTGGCCGTCCACATGAAGAAGGTGCCGCTGGCGCCCGACGTCGAACCGCGCACCATCGCGCGGGGCACGCCCGGCTTCTCCGGCGCGGACCTTGCCAACCTGGTCAACGAAGCGGCGCTGATGGCGGCGCGGCGGGGCAAGCGGCTGGTCGCCATGTCCGAGTTCGAATCGGCCAAGGACAAGGTGATGATGGGGGCGGAGCGCCGCTCCATGGTCATGACCGATGATGAGAAGAAGATGACCGCCTATCATGAGGCGGGCCATGCGATCATCGCCGTGCATGAACCGGCGTCGGACCCGATCCACAAGGCAACGATCATCCCGCGCGGCCGTGCGCTGGGCATGGTGATGCGCCTGCCCGAACGCGACAGCTACAGCTATCATCGCGACAAGATGCACGCGAATATGGCCGTCGCCATGGGTGGCCGCGTCGCCGAGGAAATCATCTTCGGCTATGACAAGGTGTCTAGCGGCGCGTCGGGCGACATCCAATATGCCACCAAACTGGCGCGCGACATGGTCACCCAATGGGGCATGTCCGACAAGCTGGGGCCGCTGCAATATGAAGAGCAGCAGGGCGAGACGTTCCTTGGCTATTCGCAGAGCGCCCGCGTCCATATGTCGGACGAGACCGCCAAGCTGATCGACGCGGAAATCCGTGGTCTGGTGGAGCAGGGCTATGCCCGTGCGCAGGAATTGCTGACCGGCCATGAGGACCAACTGCACCTGCTGGCCAATGCGCTGCTGGAATATGAGACGCTGAGCGGCGACGAGATCAAGGCGCTGCTCGACAAGGGTGAGATCACCCGCGACGACGGCACGACGATCAAGCCTTCGGTCATCCCGGCGGCCGGATCGTCCATCCCCAAGACGCGCAAGCGCAAGGGACCGTTCGGCGATCCATCTCCTGCCGGGGCGTAAGCGGTGAAGGTTTGAAAAGGAGGGCGCTGCCGCAAGGTGGTGCCCTTTTTCGTGGCGATCGGGGGAGGGGCATCATGGAAGCGTTCGATGACATCCATGCGCGGTTGCGCGCCGTCATGCTGGACAATGCGCCGGGGCAGGTGGTGAGCAAGGATGAAGCGGGCGATCTGATCCTGCGCACTGCTACCGTCGATCCCAAGACCGGGCAGCCGGGCTGGTTCGGGACGGTGACGATCAAGAAAAGCTATGTCGCCTATCATGTGATGCCGCTTTATACCGATGCGGCGTTGTCGGAGAGTGTGTCGCCTGCGTTGGCGAAGCGGCGGCAGGGGAAGACTTGCTTTAACTTCAAGGCGGTGGATGAAGTGTTGTTTGCTGAGCTGGCGGAGCTGACTCGGCGGGCTGCGGGTTTGTAGCGGTGTTTTGCTCGATTTCCTCGAACCGCTCCGTCAAGAGTACGCCCTGCCACCTTCCCTACCAAGGGAGTTGGCACAAAGATGACCAGATGACGACGTCGCCTTAATTGTCACCCCGGACTTGATCCGGGATCCCGCTTTTTGCGCGAAGAAAAGCGGGATGCCGGGTCAAGCCCGGCATGACGAAGGAGGAATGGCAATGGACGAGCATTTGTTGCCGTCTAGCGTGAAGCTATATTTTCCTGATTCTGGGCATTTATTTTCTGCTGACCGTTAGGGTTGGGGCGGTTCTGCAACGAATCCGACTTTCTTAAAACCAGCCCGCTGAGCAGTGTAAATCGTATGCCCAATACATCTGTAAGGGATTTCCATACCGCCAACGATGGAAAGAACACGACCTTTTTCAACGAGTGGTTTCAGCGCTGCAAGTAGTGCGTCGTCCTGCTCAGGCATCAAGAAAGATTGATCACCAACGTTTACGCGGCAGACGTTGGAGGCCTCAAAAGTGATGGCCAGTTGAAGCACATCTTTTGATCTGCCTCCGGTAGTGGCGCGCAGGACCGCTGCCATTGGCAGAAGCGTAGCTACGCAAAGAACTATAGAAATGGTTGCTTTGCGGAGGTTCATCATGCCCTTTTAACGTTACCCATAGGAGTAATCAACGTTAAGTGTCGGGGAACGCTATATACACTTTACTGCTCGAAACCCGCCATTCCCCTCAACAACCACCCTTCCCGCAATCCCCAAAGCCCCACCATCCTCCACCCCTGCTCCCCGCAATAAATCCCGCAAAGGGACTGGCCGTATCGGGGCGGAGTGGTTACATGGGCCGCCACAAAACCCCTGGGGTCTGCTGCAGACCCCGCAGCAGAAAGTGGCTTGTTCCATGGAAATCCGCCTCGGCCTCACCTTCGACGACGTGCTGTTGCAGCCCGGCGAATCCGATGTGCTGCCAAGCCAGGCGGACACCAGCACGTTCGTCACCAAGGCGATCAAGCTGAACATTCCGATCCTGTCGTCGGCGATGGATACGGTGACCGAGGCCGACATGGCGATCGTCATGGCGCAGCTGGGTGGCATCGGCGTGCTGCACCGCAACCTGTCGGTCGAGGGACAGGCGGATGCGGTGCGCGCGGTTAAGCGGTTTGAGAGCGGCATGGTCGTCAACCCCATTACCATCCTGCCCAATGCCACGCTGGCCGATGCGCAGATGCTGATGAAGCGGCACCGGATCAGCGGCATTCCCGTGGTCGAGGCGAGCGGCAAGCTGGTCGGCATATTGACGCACCGCGACACGCGCTTTGCCGAGAACCCGGCGCAGCCGGTCAGCGAATTGATGACCAAGGATAATCTGGCGACAGTCAAGGTCGGCGTGGGGCAGGAAGAGGCGCAGCGGCTGTTGCATCAACGCCGGATCGAGAAATTGCTGGTGGTGGACGAGGCCTATCATTGTGTCGGCCTGATCACCGTCAAGGATATCGAAAAGGCGGTCACCTATCCGCAGGCGACCAAGGATGGCACCGGCCGCCTGCGCGTCGCGGCGGCGACCACGGTGGGTGAAAAGGGGCTGGAGCGCAGCCGCGCGCTGATCGACGCGGAATGCGACTTGATCGTCATCGATACGGCCCATGGCCATAGCCGCCAAGTGTCGGCGGCGGTCGAAGCGGTCAAGCGCCTGTCCAACAATGTGCAGGTGGTCGCGGGCAATGTCGCCACCGCAGAAGCGACCAAGGCGCTGATCGGCGCGGGCGCGGATTGCGTGAAGGTCGGCATCGGGCCGGGATCGATCTGCACCACGCGCGTCGTCGCGGGCGTGGGCGTGCCGCAATTGACCGCCGTCATGGATTCGGCCGAGGAAGCCGCCAAGCAGGGCGTGCCGGTGATCGCCGATGGCGGGCTGCGCACCAGCGGCGACCTCGCCAAGGCGCTGGCGGCGGGCGCGGGTTGCGTCATGGTCGGATCGCTGCTGGCGGGGACGGCCGAAGCGCCGGGCGAAACCTTCCTCTATCAGGGCCGCGCTTATAAGAGCTATCGCGGCATGGGCAGCGTCGGCGCGATGGCGCGCGGGTCGGCCGATCGCTATTTCCAGGCGGATATCAAGGACCAGATGAAGCTGGTGCCCGAAGGGATTGAAGGCCAGGTGCCGTTCAAGGGTCCGGCCAAGGATGTGATCCACCAGCTGGTCGGCGGCGTGAAGGCGGCGATGGGCTATACCGGCAGCGCGACGATCAAGGATTTGCAGGAACGCGCGCGCTTCGTGCAGATCACCAATGCCGGGCTGTCGGAAAGCCATGTCCATGATGTGACGATCACGCGGGAAGCGCCCAATTATCCGACGCGTTGATAACATGGAAAAGCCCCTCCCCTTTAGGGGAGGGGTTGGGGTGGGGGATCGCCTCACGGCGCAGCGTTTGTGGCACGCCCCCACCCCCGACCCCTCCCCTAAAGGGGAGGGGAGAGTTTCGTCATGACCCCCTCTGCTCGTATCCAGGCTGCGATCGATTTGCTCGACGCCATCATTGCGTCCGCGCGCGATGGGGGGCCGGCGGCGGATACGTTGATCGCGCGCTATTTCAAGGAGCGGCGCTATGCCGGGTCGCGGGATCGGCGGGCGGTGCGCGATCATGTCTATGACGCGATCCGCCGCGCGGGCGAGCGGCCGGATACGGGCCGCGAGGCGATGATCGGGCTGGCAGCTGAGCAGCCGGAGCTGGCCGCTTTGTTCGACGGATCGCCCCACGCGCCACTGCCGATCGAGCCAGGCGAGGTCGGTGCTGCGGCGGGCAGCGTGCCGGGCTGGCTGGTGCCGCTGATCGCTACGCCGGTCGAGCAGGACGCGTTGCTGGGCCGCGCGCCGGTGGATCTGCGGGTCAATCGGTTGAAGGCTGCGCCGGAGGCGGTCGCGCCCCTATTCCCTGACGCCGCGCCGATCGCGGCGCTGCCCGATGCATTGCGCCTACCCGAAGGCTATCCGGTCGAAAAGGATGCGGCCTGGAAGGACGGCCTGGTTGAAGTTCAGGATGCTGGCAGCCAGGCGATCGCGCTGGCGTGCGGCGCGCAGCCCGGCATGACCGTGGTGGACATGTGCGCCGGGGCCGGGGGCAAGACGTTGGCGTTGGCTGCGGCGATGGCGGGGCAGGGGACGTTGATCGCCGCCGACACGATCCGCTCGCGGCTGGCAAGGCTGGGACCACGCGCCCAGCGGGCCGGGGCGACCTTCATCGAGACATTGTTGCTGGACCAGAGCCATGAGGCGCGCGGCCTTGCCAGCTTGAACGGGCAGGCCGATGTCGTGCTGGTCGATGCGCCCTGTTCGGGCACGGGCACCTGGCGGCGCAATCCCGAAGCGCGCTGGCGGCTGACGGCGGCGCGGCTCGATCGGCTGGTCGCGGAACAGGCCCGCATCCTCGATTTCGCCGCGCCCTTGCTGGCACCGGGCGGGGCGCTGGTCTATGCCACCTGCGCATTGACCGATCGTGAGGGGAAAGCCCAGGTGGATTCCTTCCTGCGCCGACATGCCGGGTGGACGCCCGAAGCGATAGACTTGCCGCTGGGACGGGCGCATGGCGCGGGCTGGTTGCTGACGCCGGGGCATGACGGCACCGACGGCTTTTTCTTCGCCCGGCTGCGGCGGACGGCCGCGTAAAACAGCCCATGGACAAGCGCCCGCAAAATCGCGAGACTTGGCCAAAATCTGTGCCTGAATCAGCGCCTGAAACATGGCTGGAGATACTCATGCGTTTTACCCCCGCCTCGATCGCCCTCGCGCTCGTCCTGACCACCGTGTCGAGCATGGGCCTGAGCCAGCGGCCTGACAGCCAGATCAGCCCGGCGTCGGTCGAATGGCAGAAAGCGGGCGAGGCCGCGCGTCAGGCAGGCAATTTGCAGGGCGCGACCGATGCGTTGGAAAGCGCGCTGGCGATCGACCCGCGCAACCGCGCCGCCTATGTCGAACTCGCCGCCGTCGCGCGGGCGCAGGGTTTGCAGGGCAAGGCGATCCGTCTGTATCGCGAAGCGCTGCTGCTCGATCCTACCGATGTCGTCGCGCTGGCGGGGCAGGGAGAGGCGATGGTCGAAAAGGGCGCTGTGGCGCGGGCCAAGGAAGTGCTGACGCAGGCGCAGGGGCTGTGCAAGACCGCGTGCGCGCCGGTCGACAAGCTCGCCGCCGCGATCCAGAAGGGACCGCCCGCCGTTGCGATGACGAGCAAGGATGTGGTGCCCGCGCCCAAGGTTGCGCCGACCGAGCAGCCGTAAGGGGACTCCCGTTCGTTTCGAGCGAAGTCGAGAAACGGCACGCACAGGTTTCTCGACTTCGCTCGAAACGAACGGGGGCGGCATGGCCCGGTTCTTAAATCGTCACCACTTGCGGCAGGATCGCGTCGAGCAGGAGCAGGCCTGCAGGAGTGACTTGCAGGTGAGTGCCGTGGTGGCGGAGAAGGTCGATCTCCGTCAGTTGGGCGATGGCGCGGTCATCCACCAGCCGCGATAGGGCAACGCCCGATTGCTCGGCGATGCGGGCTAGGTCGACGCCTTCATGTAGGCGCAGGCCCATGAGCAGCGCTTCGCGGGCGCGGTCTTCGCTGGCCAGCGCATCTTCGCTCTGGCTGCCATGGCCGTTGCGGGCGACCGCGCCGATCCAGTTTTCGGGCTTGCGGTGACGTTGCGTCGCCATGCCGCCGCGCCGACCATGCGCGCCGGGGCCGATGCCGATATAATCGCCATAGCGCCAATAGACGAGATTGTGGCGGCTCTGCTGCCCGGCGCGGGCGTGGTTGCTGATCTCATAGGCGGGGGTGCCCGCCGCTGCCGTCATCGCCTGCGTCAGTTCATAGAGCGTCGCGCCATGATCGGGATCGGCGGGGGTCAGCTTGCCCTGCGCGACGAGCGTGGCGAAGCGGGTGCCCGGCTCGATGGTGAGTTGATAAAGCGACAGATGCCCGGTGCCGAACGCCAGCGCGCGGGCCACTTCGGCCTGCCAATCGGCCTCGCTCTGGCCGGGGCGGGCGTAGATGAGGTCGAAACTGACCCGATCGAACACCGATTGCGCGGTGGCGAGCGCGGCCAGCCCTTCGGCGACGTCATGCGCGCGGCCCAGGAAATGCAGTGCCTCATCCTCCAGCGCCTGCAGGCCGAGCGAGACGCGGTTGATCCCGGCGGAGGCCAGATCGGCAAAGCGCGCGGCCTCTACCGAATTGGGGTTGGCCTCCAGCGTGATCTCGATATCGGGGGTGAAGCCCCAATGGTCCTGCGCGGCGGCGATCAGCGTTTCGACCAAGGCGGGCGGCATCAGCGACGGCGTGCCGCCGCCGAAGAAGATCGACGAGAGCGGACGGCCGCCGGTCAACGACGCCTCATAGGCCATGTCGGTGAGCAACGCGCTGCGCCAGGCGTCGATATCCACGCCATCGCGCACATGGCTGTTAAAGTCGCAATAGGGGCATTTCGACACGCAGAAGGGCCAATGGATATAGAGCGCTTGCGGGGCGGGGACGGAAGTAATGGAGGACATTGGGATGGCGTCGTAGAGCCTTTTGGCGGGCGGGGCTACAGTCAGGGCGCCGACATGCGCAGGGATATTTTTAGCGGGACGGCGCATTGAACGGGATCAGTACCGCTCAAGGAGACGACAGGATGCGCTACCCCAAGTTGGCATGGAGGGCATCCGTGTGTGCGCTGATCGGTTTGGCGGCCTGCGGGGCACCCAAGCAACCCGATGTTACAGAAAGCCGCAATGATGCCGCAGCGCCTATGGTTGCGCGTGCGGAAGAGGCGCCGCAAACTCCTGCGCCTGTCAACATAGCCACGGCGGCCGCCGCGCCGCAGCCCTTGTCCTGCGCGGCGGACATCGGAGCTACGGCAGCCGCCGAGCGCGTGAAGCTGTGCCGCAACGTGTCGCCCGCGACGCATCCGCCGTGCAATGCCGCCAATAGCTGCGCGCTGATCGAGGATGAGATTGCGCGCAGTTGCGCCCTGTTCGACGGGAAGGGCGACCCGATGCCGGGATGCGACCCCGCGCCCAAGAGCATGGCGGCGGCGATCGCGGTCGTGCAGCGCTATTATGCCGCGATCAATGCCAGGGATTATGGCACCGCCTGGGCGCAATGGGGGGATGATGGCCCGCCGAACCAGACCTTGCAGGCTTTTCAGGCGGGCTTTGCCAATACCCGGTCGACGCGCGTGACGATCGGCAAGGTGGAGCCGGGTGACGCGGGCGCTGGGTCGATCTATCAGACGGTGCCGGTTACGGTGGATTCACAGTTGCAGAACGGCACTGTCCAGCGTTTCGCAGGCGATTATGTCGTGCGGCGGGTCAATGATGTGGAGGGAGCATCGCCCAGCCAATTGCGCTGGCACATCGGTCAGGCGACGCTGAAAGCCGTACCCGCGCCGTAACGCGGACGCGGATCAGAATGTCGCCGCGACCAGTTGCTTGAAGGCATCGGCGCGGTGGCTCATGGCGTGTTTGGCGTCGGGGTCCATTTCGCCGAAGCTGATGTCATGGCCGAGCGGCACGAACATCGCGTCATAGCCAAAACCCTTGTCCCCACGCGGTGGCCAGACGAGCGTGCCGTCGACCCGACCCTCGAATGCCTGGATATGTCCGTCGGGCCAGGCGAGGGCGAGGGCGCAGATGAAATGGGCGTCATGGCCTGCATCCGGCCCCTTGGCTTCGATTCCGTCCCACACCTTCTGCATGGCGAGCGCGAAGTCCTTGGACTCGCCCGCCCAGCGTGCAGAGAAGAGGCCGGGGTCGCCGCCCAGAGCCTCGACGCACAGGCCGCTATCGTCGGCAAGCGCGGGCAGGCCGGAAAGGTCGGCGGCCTGCATCGCCTTGAGTTCGGCATTGGCGATGAAGGTGGTGCCGGTTTCCTCCGGTTCGGGCAGGTCGAGCGACGCGGCCGAGATCGGTTCGATCCCAAAGGGGCCAAGCAAAGCGGCGATTTCGCGCACCTTGCCCGCATTATGGCTGGCGATCACCAGCTTGCCGGGGGCGAGCTTGCGGATCGCCTGTTCCTGTCCGAATTGGTCGGTCATGATGTTACCCTAAAACATTGTCCGTCATCCCAGCGAAAGCTGGGATCTCCCTTCTTTTTCGCTGCATCGGCGTCAAAAGAAAAGGGAGATGCCAGCGTTGGCCTTCGGCCGCCCTTCGGGTCGCTGGCATGACGAAGAGATGCGTGTGCGGGACTTACCGCCCCGTGGCGACATCCTGCGCGGCGAAGATTTTCGCGCAGCCGATGCGCGCGAGGCGCAGGAGGCGGAGCAGTTCTTCCTCGTCATAGGCGGCACCCTCGGCGGTCGCCTGCACTTCGGCGAATTTTCCGTCGCCCGTCAGGATGAGGTTGGCGTCGGTTTCGGCATTGCTGTCCTCGGCATAATCGAGGTCGAGGACGGGGGTGCCGTTGTAGATGCCGCAGCTGATCGCCGCGACCTTCTGGATGATCGGGTCTTCCTTGAGCGCGCCCGACGCCATCAGCTTGTCTACGGCGATGCGCAGCGCGACCCAGCTACCGGAGATCGCCGCCGTGCGGGTGCCGCCATCAGCCTGGATCACGTCGCAATCAATTACGATCTGGCGTTCGCCAAGCTTCTTCATGTCCACGACGGTCCGCAGCGAACGGCCGATGAGGCGCTGAATTTCCTGAGTGCGGCCCGACTGCTTGCCCTTGGCGGCTTCGCGGCTGCCGCGCGTGTGCGTGGCGCGGGGCAGCATGCCATATTCGGCGGTGACCCAGCCCGACCCCTTGCCGCGCAGGAAGGGCGGCACCTTCTCTTCGACCGACGCGGTGCAGAGCACGCGGGTATCGCCGAAGCTGATCAGGCAGC
The DNA here is from genome assembly GCF_002312805.1 of Sphingobium sp. D43FB. GTDB lineage: Bacteria > Pseudomonadota > Alphaproteobacteria > Sphingomonadales > Sphingomonadaceae > Sphingobium. The sequence goes on from NZ_NMUA01000014.1 coordinate 28,701, forward strand.
TACCCTCGGCATGGATGGTGAAGCCTGGCTCCATGGTGATGTCGCGCATCTGGTCGGGCGCGCGGCCGGAAGGACGCATAATATTTCTCCAAAACGATATGGTGACGGCGCTTAGCGCCCAGCGGCGTGTGTTGCCAGTGTCATGACGACAATAAGTGGGTATGAGAGGCTATGACGATGCGAATGATGATGGCGGCGAGTGCGCTGCTGCTGGTGGGCTGTGCTGCCGCGGATAACGAACTGGAGACGCCCAAGGCGGCGGGCGAGACGATCCGCTTCACCGCCGGGCGCTGTTTTGGTGCCTGTCCGTCTTATAGCCTGCGCGTGACGCCGGATGGGTCGGGCATATTGGAGCCGGAGAAGTTCACCGCCGTACCGGGGCCGACCCGCTTCACCGTCAGCCCGGCGCAATATCGGCGGTTGCGCGCGTCGCTTGCGCCCTACCGGCCGCAGACGGGGACGGACAAGCGGATCGCCCATGGCGAAAATTGCACGCGCTTTGCGACCGATATGCCCGGCTACAAGATCGAATGGAGTCGCAAGGACGGCAAGCCGACCCGGCTGGAGTTCCAGGCGGGGTGCATGGATGCCCGCTATGGCAAATTGCGCACCACGATCGCGGCGATCCCCAAAATGCTGGACGTCGAACGTATGATCAAACCCAAACCCGCCCGGTAGGAATGGATGATGCGCGTTCTTTTACAGATTGTGGGTGTCCTTCTCGTGGTGATGGGGCTGCTCTGGGTCGGGCAGGGGGCCGGTCTTATCGACTGGCCGCAATCCAGCTTCATGCTCGATCAGAGGCCATGGATGTGGCGTGGCGCGTTGCTCGCTGCGTTTGGGATCGTGCTGATCCTGTTGGCACGGCGCAAATGTTGAGCCTGCCCACAATCCATCCTACATTCGCGCAATGACGCTGACGACGCCCATATCCGAACTGAACGACCGCGCGCGCGACGTTTTTCGCCTGGTGGTGGAGGGCTATCTCGGCACTGGCCTGCCGGTTGGGTCGCGCACCATCAGCAAGCTGGCGACGCTCAACCTGTCGCCCGCGTCGATCCGCAATGTGATGCAGGATCTGGAGGAATTGGGCCTGCTCGCCGCGCCCCATGCCTCGGCTGGGCGGATGCCGACCGAAACGGGCCTGCGGCTGTTCGTCGATGGCATGATGCAGGCGGCCGAACCATCGGCCGAGGAACGGCGCGCGATCGAGGCGGGTCTCGCCGAAAGCGGGCCGATCGAGGAAGCCTTGTCGGCGGCGACGGCGGCGCTGTCGGGCCTGTCGGCCTGCGCGGGCATCGTCATGGTGCCCCGGCGCGAGCCGGTGCTGCGCCAGTTCGGTTTCGTGCCCTTGAACGATCGGCAGGCGCTGGCCGTGCTGGTGGGGCAGGACGGGTCGGTGGAAAATCGCGTGCTCGACCTGCCGCCCGCCGTCACCCCGTCGATGCTCAACGAAGCGGCGAATTTCATGTCGGCGCGCTTTGCCGGCATGACGTTGCGGCAGGCGGGCGACATGCTGGCGCGCGAGTTGGAGAGCGAACGCAGCGCGCTGGACGGCGCGGCACGCGAGTTGGTGTCGCGCGGCATCGCCATCTGGTCGCATGATGCCGATGACCGGCCCGTGCTGATCGTGCGGGGGCAGGCGCATCTGATCGACGATGGCACCGCCGCTGACCTCGAACGGGTGCGGCAATTGCTGGAACAGCTGGAGGGAAAGCAGGAAATTTCGCGCCTGCTGGAGAGCGCGCTGGCGGGCAGCGCGACCAAAATCTTCATCGGATCGGAAAACAAGCTCTTTTCCCTGTCGGGTTCTTCGGTCATAGCCGCGCCCTATCGTGGCGCGGACGGCCGGGTGGTCGGCGTGGTCGGCGTGATCGGCCCCACGCGCTTGAACTATGCCCGCGTGATCCCCATGGTGGATTTCACTGCACAAACGCTGTCGAGATTGATGAGATGAGCGAAGACAATTTGAACGTCGAAAATACCGAAGTCGTGGATCAATTGCCGGAGGAGGATGCACCCGTGGCCGATGACCAGGGGGAGCGCATCGCCGCGCTGGAAGCGGAACTCGCCACCGCCAAGCAGGATATTCTCTACGCCCATGCCGATACGCAAAATGTGCGGCGGCGGCTGGAAAAGGAATTGGCGGATACGCGCGCCTATGCGTCGACCGCTTTCGCCCGCGATATCTTGTCGGTTGCTGACAATCTTTCCCGCGCGCTGGCGGCGATCCCCGCCGAATTGCGCGAGGATGAGAAGTTCAAGGGGCTGGTCGCGGGCCTGGAAGCCACTGGCCGCGAGCTGGAAGCGGTGTTCGGCCGCAACGGCATCAGCAAGATCGAGTCGGTGGGCCAGCCGCTCGACCCCAACAAGCATCAGGCGATGATGGAAACCCCGTCCGCCGATGCCGCGCCCGGCACGATCCTGATCGAAATGCAGGCGGGCTATATGATCAAGGACCGGCTGCTGCGCCCGGCGCTCGTCAGCGTGGCGAAGGCGCCGGACTAATCACAGCTTTCTGAGACTAAGGCCTGAAAAAGCCCGTTCGACCCGCGTCGGACGGGCTTTTTCTATGACGCCTCTTCCCGTTCGGGCGCTGGACTGGCAGCATCGGTCGGGACGGCGACATGCGGGAGGAGCATGGCATGAGCGGGGACGGGCAGGGTGCGGCGGCGACCGATGGCAGGGCGATCCGGGTCGATCGGCTGACCATTCCCGTGCCGAGCGACGAGATCGCCATCCACCGGATCGCCACCTTCGTCCATATCCTCAAACATGTCGTCGCGCCGGAAGAGCGAACCCTGGTCGATCTGGGCGCAGGCCATTGCAAGTTCAGCGCCTGGGCGACGAAATTGGGCTATGCGGTCACGGCGGTCGATGGCCGGACCGAGCGCCTGCCCGACGATCTAGGATCGATCCGCTTCGTGCAGGCCGATATGCGCGACTATGATCCGCGCGGGCATGGCGTGGTGGCGATGCTGGGCCTGCTCTATCATCTGGAACTGGGCGATCAGGAAAGCCTGCTCCGGCGCTGTTGCTATGGCGCGCCGGTGATCGTCGAAACTCAGGTCCATGTGCCGGAGATGGTGGCGGATACGCCGCAGGACTGGCATCGCCTGATCGAGCGGGACGGTTATCAGGGGGTGGATTTCCCCGAAGGCGATAATCCGATGGCGTCGATCGGTAACCCCACCTCCTTCTGGCACAGCGAAGATTCGATGATCAGGCTGTTCGAGCGGACGGGCTATAGCGCGATGACGGTGATCGATCCGATCTTCCGGTCCGTCTATGGCGCGCGGCGCTTTTACGTCCTGACGCCCTGACAAAAGTTATGAGATGCAAATAAGATATATCGCAACTCTTGACGATGGCGATTTTTAAGATATATCTCAGTGCATCATGAAACAGACCGAAAGACACATAATGCACTTCCACCCCACACAGCGCGGCCATGGTCGCCCGCATCACGGCCATGGCCGTTTTCTCAGCCCGGATGGCGCAGAAGGGCGCGGCTTCGGCCGGGGCCGCGGCGGTCCCTTTGGCGATGGCGCGCCCGGTGGCGGCGGGCGGGGCGGCGGACGGCGTCGCCTGTTCGACAATGACGCGCTCAAGCTGATCCTGCTCAAGCTGATCGCCGATACGCCGCGCCACGGCTATGACCTGATCCGCGAGATCCAGAGCCTGTCGGGCGAGGTCTATGCGCCCAGCCCCGGCGTCGTCTATCCCACGCTGACGCTGCTGGCCGACATGGACCTGATCGCCGAACAGCCGGGGCAGGGCAGCCGCAAGCTGTTCGCCATTACCGACGAAGGCACCGCTTATCTGGCCGACAATGGCGACGCCCTGACGCTGGTCATGGAGCGGATCGCATCGCTGGCGCAAAAGGCCGAACGCACCGATGGCGCGCCGGTCCGCAGGGCGCTGCATAATCTGCGCATGGCCATCCACCAACGGCTTGAAAAGGAAGGGGCGGACAAGCAGACCATGTTCGATGTCGCGTCCCTGATCGACGAAGCCGCCACCAAGATCGAAAGGCTTTGATATGACCCTGACAGCAAAAGTTCCGACCCCCAATGCCAGCCGCTACCTGCAACAGCTCTGCAAACATTGGAGCCACAAGTTCGACGTGACGTTCGACGCGGAGCAGGGCGTCATCCCCTTCCCGATGGGACCGATCCGTATGCAGGCCGAGCCGGAGGCGCTGGTGGTAACGATCGAACCCAAGGCCGATGCCGATGTCGAGCGCTTCAAGCAGGTGGTCGCCGACCATCTCGACCGCTTCGCCTTTCGCGAAGCGCCGCTGACGTTTAACTGGCAGTAATACGGAAGGGGGCGGTTCTGGCCGCCCCTGTCACTTGGTCGGGATACGCCGCGCGCTGGCGAGGTGATGGGCGTGGGTGATCGCGACGGCGAGCGCGTCGGCCGCATCGGGTCCGGCGATCTTCACGCCGGGCAGCAGCCGCGACACCATCGCATGGACCTGATCCTTCGAGGCATTGCCGACGCCGACGACCGATTTCTTGACGAGCCGCGCAGCATATTCGCCCACTTCCATGCCCGATCGCGCCGCGCCGAGCAGGATGACGCCGCGCGCCTGCCCCAGTTTGAGCGTGGACTGCGGATTAACGTTGACGAACACCTCCTCGACCGCCGCGCCATCGGGCCGATGTTCGAGGATCAGGTCGGTTAGGGCAAGGTCGATCGCCAGCAGACGCGTCGCCAAGGGCATCGCGCTGTCGGTCTTGATCTGGCCATTGGCGAGATGGGTGAGCCGGTTGCCGTCAGCGGCGATCAAGCCCCAGCCGGTCGTGCCCAATCCGGGGTCGAGGCCGAGAAGAATCATGGCAGGAGACCTGTGCCATGATTGCGGGCGGCGGCACCCCCTCTCCCAGCTTCGCCTATGCGGCAAAGCCGCCAAGGCTGCGCAACCCTCTCCCCAAGGGGAGAGGGGCAGGGGATCAACCCAATTTCTCCATCACCGCGTCGGACACTTCATAATTGCCCCACACGGTCTGGACGTCGTCATCATCTTCCAGCGTGTCGACCAGCTTGAGCAAGGTCGCGGCATTGGCTTCGTCGACTTCGGTGGTGGTCTGCGGCCGCCAGGCGAGTTTCGCGCCTTCCGCTTCGCCGAGCTTGGCTTCCAGTGCCTTGGACACTTCATGGAGCGCGTCCATCGCGGTCCAGATTTCATGCTCGTCCTCGTTGGACGACACGTCTTCTGCACCAGCTTCCAACGCCGCTTCGAAAATCGTCTCGGCATCGCCCGCGCTGGCGGGATAGGTGATCAGGCCGACCCGGTCGAAGCCATGGCTGACCGCGCCCGACGCGCCCAGATTGCCGCCATTTTTCGAGAAAGCGGTGCGAACGTTGGTCGCGGTGCGATTGCGATTGTCGGTCAGCGCCTCGACAATGATGGCGACGCCGCCGGGGCCATAGCCCTCATAGCGCACTTCTTCATAATTGTCGGTGTCGCCGCCAATCGCCTTGTCGATCGCGCGCTGGATATTGTCCTTGGGCATGGACTGGGCCTTGGCGGCATTGACCGCCAGGCGCAGGCGCGGGTTCATGTCCACGTCGGGCATGCCCATCTTCGCCGCGACAGTGATTTCGCGGCTGAGCTTGGAGAACATCGAGGAGCGCTTCTTGTCCTGCGCGCCCTTGCGATGCATGATGTTCTTGAATTTGGAATGGCCGGCCACGGCCTTCTCCTGACATTATCTGATGAAACACGAGCGCGCTCTCTAGCGAGCGGCGCGCCCGTGCGCAATGTTACACTAGGATCGCGGTCCCCGACGCCGACACCATCAGCATCGACCCGTTGGCGCCCAGCACTTCATAGTCGAGATCGACGCCGACGACCGCGTTCGCGCCCAGCGTCGCCGCACGCATCCGCATCTCGCCGATCGCCTGCTCGCGGGCGCGTTGCAGCACGTCCTCATAAGCGCCCGACCGGCCACCGACGATATCGCGCACGCTGGCGAACAGATCGCGGAACAGATTGGCCCCCACGATCACCTCGCCGGTGACGATGCCCAGATATTCCTTGGCCGGTCGCCCTTCCAGGCGGCTGGTGGTGCTGACGATGATCTCGGACATTTCGCTCTTCCTCTGATCCCGTTCGGGCTGAGCCTGTCGAAGCCTTGGCCTGAACCTAGTGAAGGCACTTCGCTACGCGCAGAGGAACCCTTCGACAAGCGCAGGACGAACGGAGGCTGAGCCTTATTCCATGCCCAGCGCGGACAAATAGGTCTGGAGGATGGCTTCCATTTCCTGCCGGTCATGCGGCTGCATCTTCCGCAGGCGGACGATCTGGCGCATGATCTTGGGGTCGTAACCGGTCGCCTTGGCTTCCAGATAGACGTCCTTGATGTCGTCGCCGATGCCCTTCTTTTCTTCTTCCAGCCGTTCGATGCGCTCGATCAAGAGGCGTAGCTGGTCGGCGGCGACGTTGGGTTCGGTCATGGGATGATGTCTCCAAAAGGAATGTGAATCGGTTGGGGGGCGTCCTAGTGAGTGTCGGCGTTCTTCGCCACACTCTCTTTCATCCGGGTGATCTGTTCCGGGGTGGCCTCGCCCTGATGCTGCTCCTTCCACTGGGCAAAGGGCATGCCGTGGATGATTGCGCGCGCTTCATCCCGCGTCAGCGTGCCGTCCGCTTCCGCGATCCAGTCGGCGAGGCAATTACGGCAAAAGCCGGCCAGCCCCATCAGGTCGATATTCTGTACGTCGGTGCGGTGCTGCAAATGCGCCACCAACCGGCGGAAGGCGGTTGCAGCAACGGCATCTGTGACTATGGTGTCGTTCATCGGCGTGAAACCCTTTCGCTGATCTACATCATCCTGTCGTGCAGCACGGATACCCCATAACGACGCTCCGGCAAGTGCGGAGCGCATATGACGGCCAGGAGAACACATGACGAAATTACCGCCCCGCTCGCGCAAGGTCCGTATTCTTGCGACGCTTGGTCCTGCGAGCGACAGTGCGGAGATGATCCGCGCGCTGTTCATCGCGGGAGCCGACGCCTTTCGCATCAATATGAGCCATGGCGCGCATGAGGATCATGCCGCGCGCATCGCCATCATCCGTGAACTGGAAAATGAATTTCATCGGCCGACCACCATCTTGGGCGATTTGCAGGGCCCGAAACTGCGCGTCGGCACGTTCGAAAAGGGCTTGGCGATCTTGGAGAAGGGCGCGCCCTTCATCCTCGATCGCGACGAAACGCCGGGCGACGCGCGCCGCGTGAACCTGCCCCATCCCGAAATCTATGCCGCGCTGGTGCCGGGCACCCGGCTGTTGCTGGATGATGGCAAAATGGTGCTGCGGGTGCAGGCGATCAGCGAGGATCGCATCGACACGATCGTCGAGGTCGGCGGCACATTGTCCAACCGCAAGGGCGTGAACGTGCCCGACGTGGTGGTGCCCGTGCCCGCGCTGACCGAGAAGGATCGGCGTGACCTCAGCTTCGCGATCGAACAGGGGTGCGACTGGATCGCGCTCAGCTTCGTGCAGCGGCCCGAAGATCTGGCCGAGGCGCGCAAGCTGATGGGCGGGCATGGATCGTTGATGGCCAAGATCGAAAAGCCATCGGCGGTGCAGCGGCTGGAGGAAATCGTCGAGATGGCCGATGGCGTCATGGTCGCGCGCGGCGACTTGGGCGTCGAACTGCCGCCCGAATCGGTCCCGCCGCTGCAGAAGCAGATCGTAGCGACCGCGCGGCGGCTGGGCCGTCCGGTGGTGGTTGCGACGCAAATGCTCGAATCGATGATCAAGTCGCCATCGCCGACTCGCGCCGAAGTGTCGGACGTGGCCACGGCGGTCTATGACGGGGCTGATGCGATCATGCTGTCGGCGGAAACGGCGGCGGGCGACTGGCCGGTCGAGGCGGTCGCGATGATGGACAGCATCGCCAACAGCGTCGAGCGTGATCCGGGCTATCTGGCGCGGCTGCACTTCACCGAAACGAAGCCCGATCCCACTACCGCCGACGCGCTGGCTGAAGCGGCAGGCAATATCGTGACCGTGGTGGGCGCGAGCGTCATCACCTGCTTCACCTCATCGGGCAGCACGGTGCGGCGCGTCGCGCGCGAGCGGCCCTCCGCGCCGATCCTGGCGCTGACCCCGCGAACCGACACCGCGCGCAAGCTGGGGCTGACCTGGGGCGTGTACGCCATCCGCACCAAGGATATCGGCACGTTCGAGGAGATGATCGGCAAGGCCCGCCGCATGGCGCTGCGCCATCGCATGGCGGAGAAGGGCGGCAAGATCGTCGTGCTGGCGGGCGTTCCGTTCGGCACGCCCGGATCGACCAACGTGCTGCATGTCGCGGCGGTGCAGGGCGATGAATTGAAGGGGCGGGAATGACCGCCCTTCTCCCTTGAGGGAGAAGGATACGTAGCCTTGCCGACCGCAGGGAGGGTAGGCGGAGTTGGATGAGGGTGTGCGGCATGGCAGTTGGCGCGCTACACCCTCACCCAGTTACGACTAGGCAGCACGCTGCCAAGTCTTCGCAGCCCTCTCCCTCAAGGGAGAGGGGTTTGCACCTGGGCACCAACACCCGCGCAGGCGCTCAGCACCCCTCACCCCGTTCGCCCTGAGCTTGTCGAAGGGTTTACTTCTTTGAAAAGAAAGGGGCTTCGACAGGCTCATTCCGAACGGGGTGGGGGTACACCGCGCATTGCCCCGACCCCACCCGCAAACGCATCGAGCGCCCGATCATGCTCGATCGGGCGCTCTGAAAGGACTGGTTAGTCCGATGGTTTAGGACAGCGCCGGAAGCGGCACCATCCTGACCGCTATGCTTAGCCCTGGCGGGCTTTGAAGCGACGGTTGGTCTTGTTGATGACGTAGGTGCGGCCGCGACGACGGATCACGCGGTTGTCCCGGTGGCGGTCCTTGAGCGACTTGAGCGAGTTGCGGATCTTCATGGCATCGGCCCTTGGTGAATCTGACTGTGATGGAAAATCGAAGCGCTGCCCCTATGGGTGGGGCGGGCCAAAGTCAAGGGCGGCGGGCGCTCTTTTGCCGTTGTTCATCGGTCATGCAGCAACTTCATGGCTTTGCGCGTTGGAGGGAATATAGCTCATCGCGCCGTTTATCGGTGGATAGCCACGTTGGAGTGAAATCGATGTCGAAGCGCCTGATTCTTGCCGCCTGCCTTGCCCTGCCGCTGGCCGCGTGCGCAACCGCCGTGCCACAGGTGGAAGTGACGCGATTCCATGTCGGCAACCCCGCCCGGACGGGCACGGTCGCGGTCGAAGAAATGCCCGGCAATCCTGACATCAGCCTGGAATTCCGCACCTATGCCGCCGCCGTCGCACAGGAATGGCAGCGGGTGGGCTTCACCAGCGTCGCACCGGGCGCGGCGAGCGAGTATGTCGCATTGGTCAGCTTCCAGCGCAGCTTCCGTCCCTCAGGTCAGGCGCGCAACGATCGCCCCGTCACCGTCGGCATGGGCGGTGGCATCGGCAGCGGCGGCTTTTCGGGCATGGGCTTGGGCGTCGGCATCAACCTGTCGGGCAAGCCCAAGGATATCGTGACCACGCAATTGCATGTGCAACTGCGCCGCCGGTCCGATTCGGCGACCATCTGGGAAGGCCGCGCCTATACCGAAGCGAAGCAGGGCACGCCCGCCGCGCAGCCGGGCATCGCCGCACAAAAGCTCGCTGGCGCGTTGATCGGGGGCTATCCGGGCGAATCGGGGCGGACTATAACCGTCAAATGACCATTTCCATTTCCAGCGGCTTTGACAGCGGCAATATTCGCACCCTTTCCATCACCGATACGCCGACAGGCGCGCGCGCCGATCTGGAGATCGTGACGGATCATCAGAGCGACTTTTATCAATGGTTCCACTTCCGCGTCGCAGGCGCCGCCGGGCGCGAAGTGGAACTGGCGATCGTCAATTGTGGCGGGTCGGCTTATCCCGACGGCTGGGTCGACTATAAGGCGCGGGTGAGCGAGGACCGGGAAATCTGGACCCAGGCCGATACCAGCTATGCCGATGGCACGCTGACCATCCGGCTGGCGAGCGATGCCAATGTCGTGTGGGTCGCCTATTTCGCGCCCTATTCGATGGAGCGGCATCATGACCTGATCGCCTTTGCCGCCTGCCAGCTGGGCGTTGCGCATCGCGAACTGGGGTTGACGCTGGACGGCCAGCCGATTGACCTTTTGACCATCGGTGATGGCCCCAAGCAGGTGTGGCTCTATGCCCGCCAGCATCCCGGCGAATCGATGGCGCAATGGTGGATGGAAGGCGCGCTGGAGCGGCTGACCGACGAGGAAGATGCCGTTGCCCGGCTGCTGCGCCAGAAGGCGACGATCCACCTCGTCCCCAATATGAACCCCGATGGCAGCCGCCGGGGCCATCTGCGTACCAATGCGGTGGGGGTGAACCTCAACCGCGAATGGCATGACCCGTCTATGGAACGCAGCCCCGAAGTGCTGCTTGTCCGCAACGCGATGGATGAAACCGGCGTGGACTTCGCGATGGACGTGCATGGCGACGAAGCCATCCCCGCCGTGTTCATCGCCGGGTTCGAAGGCATCCCCTCGATCACCGACCGGCAAGTGTCGCTCTATCACCGTTATCGCGACACGCTGGCGGCGCGGACGCCCGATTTCCAGACGCGCCTTGGCTATCCGGTTGCGGGTGCAGGCCGTGCGAACCTGGCCATGTCCACCAACCAGATTGCCGAGCGATTCGGTGCGGTGGCAATGACGCTGGAAATGCCGTTCAAGGATAATGACGACCTGCCCGATGCCGAAACCGGCTGGTCGCCCGCGCGCTCCATGCAGTTGGGCAAGGATTGCCTGGCGGTGCTGGCCGAGATGATCGACGCGCTCTGATCATCCCGGTCCAGAGCGTCAGATACTGCCGAAGCCGGGCGCTTCGCCGCGTGCGGCGGGGTTGAGGCGGCGGGGGCGCTTCCAGCCGATGACGGGCCGCTTGCGTAACCTGAGCGTCGGCCAATCGCCCCGATCGGCGCGCTCGGCCAGCCGCATGCCCTGCGCCCGATAGGCCGCCAGCACGGCGTCGGCCTGTTCGTTGAGCAGGCCCGCGAGCAGGATCGTGCCGCCTTCCTCCACCATCGCGCAGAGCGAAGGGGCGAGTTCGATCAACGGCCCGGCCAGGATGTTGGCGATCAGCAGGTCATAGGGCGCGCGGGTGATGATCGCGGCATGATCGACCCCGGCGGCGGCATAGAGCGCAACCTGCCCCTGTCCCCGGCCGACGGCCATGCCATTGGCCAGCGCATTCTCCGCGCTGATCTCGACCGCGACCGGATCGATGTCCGACGCGGTGGCATAGGCGCGCGGCCATAGATGCAGCGCGGCAAAGGCGAGGAGCCCGGTGCCGGTGCCGATGTCGGCGACATTGCCGAACCGCATGCCCACGCGCCGCATCCGGTCGAGCATGGCAAGGCAACCCGCGGTCGTTTCATGCTGGCCGGTGCCAAAGGCGCGACTGGCGGCGATCAACAGGTTGACCTGGCCGGGCTGTTCGGGGTCGCTGGCGAGGTTGCGGACATGGAAGCGCCCGGCCGTAACCGGCTCCAGTCCTTGCTGGCTGATCGTCACCCAATCCTCGTCGGGCAGCGCTTCGACGACCGGCTTGGTCTGCGCGGCGCTGGGCACCATCGACCGCAACAATTTGATCGCGGCGGGGCTGGGCTTGCCCTCGAAATAGGCGTCGAGCCGCCAGGCATCCTCGTCATCGGGTTCCGCCTCGCTGGTCATCAGCACGGGCGGCCGGTCCATCATCGCAAAGGCGGCAATATCCCCGTCCAGCGCCTCGGCCTCGGCGCGAGTGCAGGGCAGGGTGACTTTCCAGCTTTGGATCGCCGGGGTGGTAGCATCGTTCATCCCGCCGCCTGTAGAGCAGGAGGGGAGGGAGGGGAAGCGTTTGGCCGCCGATGCCTCAGCATTGGCGTCATCCTGACGAAAGTCAGGATCCATTGGCTCTACCTATGCGTGTTCTCAGACGGGGCGCGCATGGATGCTGACTTTCGTCAGCATGACGAACCAACATGGAGTGTCAGGCGACCTGGCGACCGAAGTCGGTCGAGGCATGGCGCAGGCTGGCGAGCTTGCCCTCGACGCTGACGAAGCCGCGTTCGAGCTGGTCGATTTCCGACGCGACGACTTCGGTGTCCTGGCGGATCGCCGAAATGGTGGTCGACATGGAATCGGCGGCCAGCGCGGTTTCATCGACGGCGGCGGTGATCATGGTGACGGTCTGCGCCTGCGCGTCCATGGCATGGCGGATGCGTTCTGCGCTGGCCTGCACTTCGCCCACCGTGTCGCGGATGCGCTCGTTGGTTTCCACCGACTGGCGGGTCGAGGCCTGGATATCGGCGATCTTGCCGGCGATCTCGTCGGTCGCGCGCGCGGTCTGGTTGGCCAGGCTCTTCACTTCCTGCGCCACCACGGCAAAGCCGCGTCCGGCGTCGCCCGCACGGGCGGCCTCGATCGTGGCGTTGAGAGCCAGCAAATTGGTTTGACCTGCAATGTCGCGGATGAGGCCGAGGATCGATTCGATCGACTTGGCATGGTCGGACAGGGTGGCGGACATAGTGACGGCATCGCCCGATTGCTTGGCGGCGCGCTGGGCCACGTCGGCTGCCCCCTCGACTTCGGTGCGGGCATCGTCGATCGCACGGATCAGGCCAGCGGAGGTGCGGGCCGCTTCGCGCATCGCCAGCGCCGATTGTTCGGCGGCGGCGGCGACTTCCGACGCCTTGCCCAACATGCCGCGCGTGGCGGCGGACGCATCCTTGGCCTGTTCGCGCAGCGATTCGCCCAGGCGAGTTGCGCCGTCCAGTTCGCCCATGATCCGCTGTTCGAACAGGGTGCCATAGCGCTGCCGTTCAGCGCGCTGAACTTCGGCCTGATCGGACGATAGCACATTGCTCATGAAGCCGGCATCGAACATGCCGATTTGCAAAATAGTGTGCATCAACCGGCGCAGGCGCGCATCATCGTCCCGGCACTGATCCCACAATAGATCCATGATCTTGTCGTTCGCTTTGCCCACGGCGATCAGCACGGAACGCACCGGCACGCCCTGTTTGCGCGCCTGCCGCACGCAATCGGCGGCAGACCGCACCCAGCGCGCTTCCTGGAAATGCATCAACTTATGCGCCGCATAGATACGCGATTCGGATTTTATCTTGTCGATCACCGACTGGGTTAGCCGGTCGGCCAAGCCCGTTTCCGTCAGATAGCTATCGAAAAATGCCGTCGCGACCTGATCGATGTCCGGCTCGATCAACATCCCGATTTCTTTCGCGTCACGGGCGATCGCGCCGTCGGGATCAATGTCCGCCATATATTCGGCGGCGGTGTCGGCAGGAGAAACGAAGGACGGCATGGCTGGACGGCCCCTGATGATGGGATGAACGGTATTTCAATCCCTTTTTAGCGCGCCTTGGTTAATCACTTATTATGATCGAACATCTTGACCCTCTGCACGGACATTGGGGCAGCCATGCCCGGCGCGGCTTGCCCTCCTGTGCGTTCGCTCTTAAGGGGGGCGGGATCAAGGAATATAGCAGGGACAAGGGTAGATATGGCGCGATCCAACAGCCGGCCGCTCTCGCCGCATTTGACCATATGGAAATGGGGACCGGCCATGACCGTCTCCATCATCCATCGCGTGACCGGCAACGGTCTGGCGACGGCCGGTGCGCTGGGCCTCATCTGGTGGCTGATGGCCGCCGCGACCGGGCCGGAAGCCTATGCGACCTTCGTCGCCTGCGCCACGTCGCCGATCGGCTATCTGGTGATGATCGGCCTTAGCTGGTTCTTCTTCCAGCATCTCTTCTCCGGTCTGCGCCATTTCGTGCTGGATCTGGGCGCGGGATATGAACTGCGTAGCAACAAGAGCTGGTCGATCGCGACCTTCGCTGCGTCGCTCGCCGTGACCGCCCTGCTGTGGCTCTATATCTTCGGAAAGGGTTTCTGATGGGCAACGGAACGGGTATTGGCCGCGTTCGCGGTCTGGGTTCGGCCAGGCACGGCGCGCATCACTGGCTGGCGCAGCGCTACACCGCCGTTGGCAACCTGCTGCTGGTTTTGTGGCTGATCTTCAGCCTGATCAGCCTGCCCGGCCTCGATTATGAGAGCGTCGTGCTGTGGATCGCCAACCCGCTGGTGGCGGTGCCGATGATGCTGATGATCGTCAGCATCTTCTGGCATCTGCGCCTCGGCATGCAGGTGATGCTGGAAGATTATGTCCACGATAAGGGCATGGCCTTCTTCTCGATGCTGCTGCTTAACTTCTATGCCTTTGGCGGCGCGGCCGCAGGCGTCTTCGCGATCGCCAAGATCGCTTTCACAGGGGTCGTCGAATAATGACGCAAGCCTATAAGATCATCGATCATACCTATGACACCGTGGTCGTGGGCGCGGGCGGTTCGGGCCTGCGCGCGACCATGGGCAGCGCCGAAGCGGGCCTCAAGACCGCCTGCATCACCAAATTGTTCCCCACGCGCAGCCACACGGTCGCGGCACAGGGCGGGATCGCGGCCAGCCTCGGCAATAATTCGCCCGATCACTGGACCTGGCACATGTACGACACCGTCAAGGGGTCGGACTGGCTGGGCGATCAGGACGCGATCGAATATATGGTGCGCGAAGCACCTGCCGCCGTCATCGAACTGGAACATGCCGGCGTGCCGTTCAGCCGCAACGAGGATGGCACGATCTACCAGCGTCCCTTCGGCGGTCACATGCAGAATATGGGTGCCGGCCCGCCGGTGCAGCGCACCTGCGCCGCCGCCGACCGTACCGGCCACGCCATGCTGCACGCGCTCTATCAGCAGTCGCTGAAATATGACGCGGACTTCTACATCGAATATTTCGCCATCGACCTGATCATGGAAAATGGCGAATGCCGGGGCGTGATCGCCTTGTGCATGGAAGATGGCTCGATCCATCGCTTCCGCGCGCATGCGGTCGTGCTGGCGACGGGCGGCTATGGCCGCGCCTATTTCTCCGCGACCTCGGCGCATAGCTGCACTGGCGACGGCGGCGGCATGGTGCTGCGCGCGGGGCTTCCGCTCCAGGATCTGGAATTCGTCCAGTTCCACCCGACCGGCATCTACGGCGCGGGCGTGCTGATCACCGAAGGCGCGCGTGGGGAGGGTGGCTATCTCACCAACTCCGAAGGCGAGCGGTTCATGGAACGCTATGCCCCCTCGGCGAAGGATCTCGC
This sequence comes from Sphingobium sp. D43FB, assembly GCF_002312805.1. Taxonomy (GTDB): domain Bacteria; phylum Pseudomonadota; class Alphaproteobacteria; order Sphingomonadales; family Sphingomonadaceae; genus Sphingobium. The sequence goes on from NZ_NMUA01000014.1 coordinate 43,924, forward strand.
GTCGCGCGACGTCGTGTCGCGGTCGATGGCGATGGAAATGCGCGAAGGGCGCGGCGTTGGTCCGAACAAGGATCATATCTTCCTGCACCTTGATCATATCGATCCCAAGGTGCTGGCCGAACGCCTGCCGGGCATCACCGAAAGCGGCAAGATTTTTGCCGGTGTCGACCTGACCCGCCAGCCGCTGCCCGTCACGCCGACGGTCCATTATAATATGGGCGGCATTCCCTGTAACTATCATGGCCAGGTGCTGACCAAGAAGGATGGCGATCCCGAAGTCGTGGTCCCCGGCCTGTTTGCGGTCGGCGAAGCGGCCTGCGTGTCGGTCCATGGCGCAAACCGCCTCGGCTCCAACTCGCTGATCGATCTAGTCGTGTTCGGCCGGGCGACGGGTCTGTTCCTCAAGGATAATCTGAAGCCCAATGGCAGCCACAAGCCGCTGGCATCGGACGCCGCCGACCTGGCGCTCAGCCGCCTCGACAAATATCGCAACGCGACCGGCGGCACGCCGACCGCGAAGCTGCGCCTCGAAATGCAGCACACGATGCAGAAGCACGCCGCCGTGTTCCGCGACAGCGCGCTGCTGGCCGAGGGCGTCGACAAGATGCACAATGTCTATGCGGGCATGCAGGATGTCGGCGTGTCGGATCGCTCGCTGATCTGGAACACCGACCTTGTCGAGACGCTGGAACTGGACAATCTCATGTCGCAGGCGGTCTGCACCATGGTCAGCGCGGAAAACCGCAAGGAAAGCCGCGGCGCGCACGCGCATGAGGATTTCCCGAACCGCGACGACGAAAACTGGATGAAGCACACGATCAGCTGGTTCGACGGCTGGGGTGGTTCCGGCGGCGAAGTGAAGCTCGATTACCGCCCGGTCCATGATTACACGCTGACCGACGAAGCGGAATATGTGCAGCCCAAGGCGCGGGTCTATTGATCCGCGATCAGGGATGACGATGAAGAGGGCGGGCCGAAAGGTCCGCCTTTTTCATGGAACTAAACGTCCGCTAAATGGCCTTCAAAGTCCATGCGCTCGTGCAATATCCTCACGATGAGGATCTCGTCCGGCAGGATCTGGTAGAAAAGAAAATGGCTGCCTGATCGGCGTTTGCGCAAATCGGGCGAAAGGAATGTGCAATCCATGCCCAAGGAAGGGAAGGATATCAATTTCCCGGCCGTGTCCTTGATGGCGGCAAGATAGGATCGCGTCTGTTTTCTGCCCCATTCGCGTTCGCTGCGTATGCCAATCTCCTCAAGGTCGGACAAGGCGCGCGGCGAATAGACAAGGGTGCGATGTTTCACTCGCTAACCGGGAAGCGTCGGTCGAGCCATGCATCGAAGTCAAACTCTTGCCCTGGCCCGCTATCCAGCCCTTCCTGAATCGCCGCCCTGAGCGCTTCCAGCTTCTGCTCTTCCGACTCCAGCATCCGCAATCCCGCGCGGATCACTTCGCTGGTCGATCCGTAGCGGCCTTCGCTAACCTTGCGTTCGGCGAACTCGCGGAAATGGTCGCCCAAGGCGACGGAGGTGGTCTTGCTGCTCATGTCACCATCTTACCAAATATTGGTAGTAACTTCAACCGAACGGCAGCAACGCCTCATAGACGTCAAGCCCCGGCTTGCCCCTTACCGCCACACCCTGTCGTAACAAAAACGCGTGGCGCACGATCTCGGCCTGCTGTTCGATGCCATAATGCGCGAAGGGCTTGCCCGGCACGACCGCATAATCATAGCGGCAAAACGGGTGGCGCATCAGCGGTAGCCACCATTTGCCCGATCGCTGCGCCTGCCACACATGGGTCATTTCGTGGACAAAATGCGCCTGGATAGGGAGCGGGCTGTCGCAGAAATCGGCGCAGAACAGGCCCCCTTGTGGCGGAAACCACAAATGGCCGTCAGGGGCCATCGTCACCCGGCTCGGCTGAAACGGCCACCATTTGCGGTTATGCACCCGCACCCGATCATAGGCGATCGCCCGGCCGAACATGGCGCGGGCAAGCGCGATTTCGTCGGGCGTCAGGCTACGGCTGCTCAATGGCCCTCATGCGCGGCGGGTTTGGCGCCCGCCGCGCCCGCCGCCTCCGGCTTGCGAATCACTGCGTCCACCAGCAGCCGTTTGCCATCGCTCATCAGGAAGGTCAGTTCCATCTTGCCCTGGTTGATTGCCGCATCGTTGATGCCCCACAGCATCAGATGCTTGCCGCCGGGCGCAAAGGCGACCTCGCCCTTGGCGGGCACGTCCACGCTGTCGATCGGCTTCATCGTCATGACGCCCTTGTCCATCACGCTTTCATGCATTTCGACGCGGACGGCATAGGCGGTCAGCACGCCGCGTATCTGCACGCCCGCATCGCCGCCATGCGCGACGAAATAGCCGGCCGAGGGCGATTCCTTGTTGGGCGACAGCCGCACCCAGGCCTGGTCAATGTAGCTTGGCGCAGGGTCGCCGCACGCGGTCAGCGCGAGCGGGGCCGCGAGGGCGATAAGGGCGAAGGGCGCGCGCATTGGTCACTCCATGACTGTCTCGTTTCCGGTCGATGACATAGCTAATGGCCGCTGCTTCTTGTGCCAAGCAAAAGCACGCCTATATCGCCCATGCAGACCGGCCTTGCCTTGGCGCTTTCGTGGGGTATGGGGCCGTCAACCGCTGAATGAAATTTGGGGTTCAAAGAGGACACAATGGCAAAAGTAATCGGTATCGACCTTGGCACCACCAACAGCTGCGTCGCCGTCATGGACGGTGGCAAGCCCAAGGTTATTGAAAATGCGGAAGGCGCGCGCACGACGCCCTCCATCGTCGCCTTCGCCAAGGATGGCGAACGCCTGATCGGCCAGCCGGCCAAGCGCCAGGCAGTCACCAACGGTGACAACACGATCTTCGCGGTCAAGCGCCTGATCGGCCGCCGCTTCGACGATCCCATGACCAAAAAAGACATGGAACTCGTCCCCTATGACATCGCCAAGGGTCCGAACGGCGACGCCTGGGTCCGCGCCGGTGGTCAGGATTACAGCCCCGCGCAGATTTCGGCCTTCACCCTGCAGAAGATGAAGGAAACCGCTGAGAGCTATCTGGGCGAAACGGTCACGCAGGCGGTCATCACCGTGCCGGCCTACTTCAACGATGCCCAGCGTCAGGCGACCAAGGACGCCGGTCAGATCGCAGGCCTTGAAGTTCTGCGCATCATCAATGAGCCCACCGCAGCGGCGCTGGCCTATGGCCTCGACAAGCAGGACGGCAAGACGATCGCGGTCTATGACCTTGGCGGCGGCACCTTCGACATTTCCATCCTGGAAATCGGCGATGGCGTGTTCGAAGTGAAGTCGACCAACGGCGACACGTTCCTTGGCGGTGAAGATTTCGACGCCAAGCTGGTGCAGTTCCTGGCCGACGACTTCAAGAAGACCGAGAGCATCGACCTCACCAAAGACAAGCTGGCCCTCCAGCGTCTGAAGGAAGCCGCTGAAAAGGCGAAGATCGAACTGTCCTCGGCCCAGTCGACCGAAGTCAACCTGCCCTTCATCACCGCCGATCAGAACGGCCCCAAGCATCTGGTCAAGACCATCACCCGGTCGGACCTGGAGCGCCTGGTCGCCGACCTCATCAAGCGCACGATGGAACCTTGCAAGAAGGCGATGGCGGACGCCGGCGTTTCGGCGGCTGACATCAGCGAAGTCGTCCTGGTCGGCGGCATGACCCGCATGCCCAAGGTGCGCGAAGCCGTGAAGGAATTTTTCGGCAAGGAACCGCATACCGGCGTGAACCCTGACGAAGTCGTCGCCATGGGCGCCGCCATTCAGGCGGGCGTGCTGCAGGGCGACGTCAAGGACGTGCTGCTGCTCGACGTGACGCCGTTGTCGCTGGGCATCGAAACGCTGGGTGGCGTGTTCACCCGCATGATCGATCGCAACACGACCATCCCGGCGAAGAAGAGCCAGGTCTATTCGACCGCCGACGACAATCAGCAGGCGGTGACCATCCGCGTGTTCCAGGGCGAGCGCGAAATGGCGGCGGACAACAAGATCCTCGGCCAGTTCGACCTCGTCGGCATCCCGCCAGCGCCGCGCGGCGTGCCGCAGATCGAAGTCACGTTCGACATCGACGCCAACGGCCTGGTCAACGTGTCGGCCAAGGACAAGGGCACCGGCAAGGAACAGCAGATCCGCATCCAGGCGTCGGGTGGCCTGAGCGATTCCGACATCGACCAGATGGTCAAGGATGCCGAACGCTTCGCCGAAGAGGACAAAAAGCGCCGCGAGGCGGCCGAGGCGAAGAACAACGCCGAAAGCCTGGTTCACACCACCGAAGCCCAGCTGGCCGAACATGGCGACAAGGTCGATGCGGCGCTGAAGGGCGAGATCGAAACCGCGATCGCCGCGACCAAGTCGGCGATCGAAGGCGGCGATGCCGAAGCGATGAAGAGCAAGGCGCAGGAACTCGCGACGATCGCGATGAAGCTGGGCCAGGCCATTTACGAGAAGGAGCAGGCTTCGGCCGCGGCTCCGGGTGCGGACGCGCCCAAGGCTGATGACGATGTCGTCGACGCCGAATTCTCCGAAGTGGATGACAACAAGGCGTAAGCCGATGCCCCATATCCCTCACCCCGGCCATGGTCGGGGTGAGGGAAGAGGTGGGCGGGGGTCCGAATGACGACCGAAATCGATTATTATACGCTGCTCGAAATCGAGCGCACCGCCGATGGTGCGCAGATCAAGAGCGCCTATCGCAAGCTCGCGATGAAATATCACCCCGACAAGACGGGGGGATGTGCCGAAAGCGAAGCCAAGTTTAAGGCGGTGTCGCAGGCCTATGAGTGCCTGAAAGACCCGCAGAAGCGCGCGGCCTATGACCGCTTCGGTCATGCCGCCTATACCCAGCATGAGCAGGGCGGCGGCGGCGGTCATCGCGCCAATGCGGGCGGATTTTCCGACCTTGGCGATATTTTCGAGACCATCTTCGGCCAGTCGGGCTTTGGCGGTGGCGGCGGTGGTCGTCAGCAGCAACGGCGCGGCGCGGACCTGCGCTACGACCTCGAAATCAGCCTCGACGAAGCCTATCATGGCAAGCAGACCCAGATCGAAATCGAAGTGTCTGCAGCCTGCGACACCTGCGAAGGGTCGGGCGCGCAGCCCGGCACCGGGGTCAAGACCTGCGGCACCTGCAAGGGCCATGGCCAGGTGCGGGCGCAGCAGGGCTTCTTCATGGTCGAACGTACCTGCCCATCCTGCCATGGCGCAGGACAGGTCATCGAAAGCCCATGCCGCGCCTGTCGCGGCGAAGGCCGGGTGGACAAGCCCAAGTCGCTGTCGGTCAACATACCGGCGGGCGTCGACGAAGGCACGCGCATCCGCCTGACCGGCGAAGGCGAAGCGGGCGCGCGCGGCGCGCCTGCGGGCGATCTCTATATCTTCCTGCATGTGAAGCGCCATTCGCTGTTCGAGCGCGAGGGCACGACGCTCTTCTGTCGCTGTCCGGTGAGCTTCACCACGGCGTCGCTGGGCGGGTCGATCGAAGTGCCGGGCCTCGACGGCGTGCGGCACGAGATCAAGATCCCGGCCGGCATCCAGTCGGGCAAGCAGATCCGCCAGCGCGGCGCAGGCATGCCCGTCCTCAACGGGCGCGGGCAGGGCGATCTTGTGGTTCAGATCGACGTCGAAACGCCGACCCGGCTGACCGCCCGGCAGAAGGAATTGCTCGAAGCCTTCCGCGAAACCGAAACCGGGGAAGAATGCCCGGCTTCGACCGGTTTCTTCGGCAAGATCAAGGATTTGTGGGGCGATTGACGCCGTAGATGTTGGCGACGACCATCCTGTCTGACATCGCCAACGCTCCGCCGCTGGAACCAATAAGATTGCCAGACCGTTTCTCCCTCCACAACGACATGAGGAGGGTTTGCAATGGTTGACGTTCGTAATGATGGATATGACGATCGCCGGGTTATCGTGGAAAAGAAGGGGCCGGGCCGCACAATCGCGATTGTGCTGATCGCCATTCTTGCGATCGTCGGCATCCTGTTCGCCACCGGCTTCTGGAAAGCCGACGTGAGCGGCGGCGACATGCCCGAAGTCAGCGTCGATGGCGGCGCACTGCCCAATGTCGATGTCGATTCGAAGGAAGTCGTCGTCGGCACCGAGGAAAAGACGGTCGATGTACCGACCGTTGGCGTCAAGGATAATGGCGAAGACTAAGTCTTCCCTTTACGCCTGACAAAAAGGGGCTCCGTGACATGTCACGGAGCCCCTTTTTTCGTGTCCAGCCTCAGGCCGCCAGGAACATGTCCGGGTCGAGCGCCATCAGCGCGTCGGCACCGCCCTCGATCTTGCGGCGGAGCGATCCCGCGTCGGGCATGATCCGCTCGGCAAAGAAGCGCGCGGTCACCAGCTTGGCTTCCAGGAACTTGGCGTCGCCTTCCCCCGCCGCCAGCAGCGTCGCTGCCGCCTTGCTCATCCGCAACCACATCAGACCAGTCGCGACGATGCCCACTATGTGCATATAATGATGCGCGCCGGCCCCGGCATTGTCCGGGTTCTTCATGGCGTTCTGCATCAGCCACATCGTTGCCGCGCCCAGTTGCGCGCTTGCCTTCTCCAGCGATTCGGCAAAGGGGGCAAGCTTCTCATGCCCCTTGGCTTCGGCCACCTCGTCGGCGACGACCTTGAGGAAAGCCTGCAGCGCGCGGCCGCCATTCATCGCCAGCTTGCGGCCGACCAGATCCATCGCCTGCACGCCATTGGTGCCTTCGTAAATCTGGGCGATGCGGGCGTCGCGCACATACTGCTCGACGCCATTTTCCCAGATATAGCCATGGCCGCCAAACACCTGCTGGCAGGCGACGGCGATGTCGAAGCCGCGGTCGGTGCCATAGCCCTTGATCACCGGGGTCAACAGCGACAGCATGTCGTCGGCCGCCTGCCGCTCTTCGGGCGTTGCCGCGTGATGCGACAGGTCGGCCTGAAGCGCGCCCCACAGGATGAGCGCGCGCAACCCTTCGGTCATCGCCTTGGCTTCCATCAACATGCGACGCACATCGGGATGGACGAACAGCGTGTCGGCCTTCTCCTCCGGCTCCTTGGGGCCGGTCAGCGCGCGGCCCTGCCGCCGGTCGCGGGCATAATGGACCGCATTCTGGAAGGCGATTTCCGCCTGGCCCAGTCCCTGCAGGCCAACGCCCAGCCGCGCGGCGTTCATCATGATGAACATGGCGGCGAGGCCCTTATTCTCCTCACCCACCATCCATCCGGTCGCGCCGTCATAATTCATGACGCAGGTCGCGTTGCCGTGAATGCCCATCTTATGTTCGATCGAGCCGCACGACACGGCGTTGCGGTCGCCCAGCGATCCGTCATCATGCACCATCATCTTGGGCACGACGAACAGCGAAATGCCCTTGCTGCCTTCCGGCGCGTCCGGCGTCTTGGCGAGGACGAGATGGATGATATTGTCCGACAGGTCATGCTCGCCCGCCGAAATGAAGATTTTGGTGCCGGTGATCGCATAGCTGCCATCGGCATTGGGCACCGCCTTGGTCTTGATGAGGCCCAGGTCTGTGCCGCAATGCGGTTCGGTCAGGTTCATCGTGCCGGTCCATTCGCCAGACACCATCTTGGGAATGTAGCGCTGCTGCAATTCGTCGCTGCCCTTGGCGATCAGCGCCGCGACCGCGCCGGCGGTCAGGCCATGATACATTTCGAACGATTGGTTGGCCGACAGGACATATTCGTCCACCGCCGTCGCCAATACGCTGGGCAGGCCCTGGCCGCCAAATTCGACCGGACCATGGATGGTGGTCCAACCGCCCGCGACGAACTGGTCGAACGCCGCCTTGAAGCCGGTAGGCGTGGTCACGCTGCCGTCGGGGTGACGGGTGCAGCCTTCCTTGTCGCCCACGGCATTGAGCGGGAACAGGACTTCGGCGGCCATCTTGCCGCCTTCGGTCAGGATCGCGTCGACGAGGTCAGGGGTCGCATTCTCAAATCCGGGTAGATTGGCATAGCGCTCTAGCCCGACCACATGGTCCAGCACGAAACGGGTGTCGCGAACGGGGGCGGTATAACTGGGCATGATCTTCTCCTGCGAATTTTTTATGAGAGGCGGTTGGTATTCAGTGGGCAATGGTGGCGACGAAGGCATCCAGTTCGGCGATGGCGGCGTCGATATCGTCCTTCTGCCGGTTGAGCAGGTCGATGCGCGCCTTGCACTTGGCGACCGTCACGCGGCGCTGTTCCTCATGGGCTTCGTCGGCGTCATAGAGGTCGATCATCTCGCGGATTTCGGTGAGGCTGAACCCCACCCGCTTGCCGCGCAATATCCAGGCCAGCCGCGCCCGGTCGCGCCGCGAATAGATGCGCGCCAGACCCTGCCGCTCCGGCGAGATCAACCCTTCATCCTCATAGAAGCGCAGCGCGCGCGCCGTGACGCCGAATTCTTCCGACAGGTCAGTGATGCTGTAGCTCTGCCGTTCGCTATGGTCGGGCAATTCGATGCCCGCGATGCTGCTGCGATTGTCCATGAGGATAGAGATAATGACACTTTACGTTTACGTCAAGGTGAGTGGGTGGGCTGAGACAATTTGTGTCGGTGACAGGTCGCCGATCATCGGTTAAGCGCGCAACGTGACCATGGGGGCAATCAGACGATCGGAGGGTGCGCGCGGCCTGCTGGCGGCGTTGGCGCTGCTCGTGCTCGCCATCCAGATGATCGTGCCGCCGGGCTTCATGCCCGTCCGTACCGAGACTGGCGTCGTCGTGACGCTCTGTACCGGGCAGGGCGCGATCAACGTCGTGGTCGATCGCGACCAGGCACCGGGGCAGGGCGACCATCAACCCGATGACGGCATGGGCAGCCAACAACATTGCCCCTTCGCCGCATCGGTCCAGCCGATCGTCCCGCCGCTGATCCTCGCCGATCTCACGCTGCCGGCCTGGACGCTGGCCTTTGGCCCGATTGCCTTCGCGCTCAAGATCGGCCTGATCGCCCGCCTAGCCGCGCCACCCCCACCGTCCTCCGGGCCGCCGACAGCCCTTTGACATCCTCCCCCTGTGGGGGAGGTGGCACGCCGAAGGCGTGACGGAGGGGTGTCGCCGCTATCGATAGGGTGACACCCCTCCGTCTGGCCTGCGGCCAGCCACCTCCCCTGTCAGGGGAGGATCGTGTCTGTCCAGCCCCCATCCAGCCGATCAAACAGAAGGTCGCTGGATTAAAATAACATTATCAATAGGTTAAATCCATGCGCCATCATTCCGGCCTGCGCAGCATATCGCTGTGCGCCCTCGCTTTGTCGTCCGCTCCTGCTTTCGCCGAAGAGGCGGACGGCCGCCGCATCATCGTCACCGCCAGCCCGATGATCGAAGCCGCCGCCGCCCGCGTCCAGCGCGCCCCAGGCGGCGTCGATGTCGTCGCGGCCGATGCCTTCGAGGACAAGGTCGCCGTCTCGCTGCGCGATGCGCTGACCTTTTCGCCGGGCGTCTACACCCAGCCCCGGTTCGGGCAGGAGGTCCGCATCTCGATCCGCGGATCGGGCCTGTCGCGCGGCTTCCACATGCGCGGCCTGACCCTGTTGCAGGATGGAATTCCGCTCAACTTGGCCGATGATAATGGCGATTTTCAGGAACTCGACCCGCAAGTCTTCCAGCATATCGAGGTCTATCGCGGCGGCAATGCGCTGCGCTTTGGCGGATCGACGCTGGGCGGCGCGATCAACGCCGTGACGCCGACCGGGCGCAGCGCGCCGGGCGTAGACCTGCGCGTCGATGGCGGCAGCTTCGATACGATCCGCACAAAGGCCGCCTATGGCTATGCCGACGAACGAGGCGACGCCTGGGCTGCGATCACCACCGATCGCTCCGATGGTGACCGCGATCATGGCAAGCGGCGATCCTATCGCTTCAACGGCAATGTCGGCGTGAAGATCAGCGACACCATCGAAACCCGCTTCTACGCCAGTGCCCAAAATATTCGTCAGAAGCTGTCCGGGTCGTTGTCCGAAAAGTCAGTGCTGACCAATCCGACCAGGGGCAATTTCGTCGGCGATCAGGCGCGCGACATCGATTCGATCCGCCTGCAAAACCGCACCACTATCGCCCTTGGCAATGGCGCGCTCGCCTTCGGCCTCTTCTTCAACGCCAAGGATCTCTATCACCCCATCTTCCAGGTGATCGACCAGAAATCCGAGGATCGCGGCGCGTTCGCCAGCCTTGACCTGGCGGGCGATCTGGGTGGGATGCCGGTGGAAGTGACACTCGGCAGCCAGGCGCGCTTCGGCAAGGTGACCGCACGCCAGTTCGTTAATATCGCAGGCGACCGTGGTGCCCCAACCGCTTTGGTCCAGCAGCGCGCGCAGACGATCAACAGCTATGGCGAAGCGCGCATTGCCCCGATGCCGGGCCTGTGGCTGATCGGCGGCGGCGTCTACACCCATGGCGAGCGCAAGATCGACAACCGCTTCGCCCCGGCGCGCAGCGGCGACGCCAGCTTCGATGCTTTCGCGCCCAAGATCGGCCTGCTTTACGAACCGAGCGAAACACTGCAATTCTTCGCCAATTACAGCCGCTCGGTCGAACTGCCGGGCTTTAGCGAACTCAGCCAAACGCCCGCTGGCGGCGCGCCCGGTTTCACGCCCGTCCGCGCGCAAAAGGCGTGGACGGCGGAGATCGGCACGCGTGGCCGCATCGGCATCGCCGCTTGGGACATCAGCCTCTACCGCGCCGACATCAAGGGCGAGATGCTGCAATATAGCGTGATCGCGGGCGTCATCCCGGCCGCCACCTTCAACGCCGACAAGACCCGGCATCAGGGGATCGAGGCGGGCCTGCAACTGGCCTTCACCCCCTGGGCATCGCTGCGGCAGGTCTATCAATATAGCGATTTTCGCTTCCGCAACGATGCGGTCTATGGCGACAATCGCCTGCCAGTGGTGCCGCGCCATTTCTATCGCGCCGAACTGCGGCTGGGCAATGACCGGATCAGCGTGTCGCCCTCGGTCGAATGGCTGCCGCAGGGGGCGTGGGTGGATTATGTTAACAGCAAGCGGGTCGGGAGCTATGCGCTGCTCAACCTCGGTGCGCAGGCGCAACTGCGCGACGGCGTGACCCTCTTCCTCGACGCGCGCAACCTGACGCAGAAGCGCGCCGTCGGCGACATCAGCGCGCTCGTCCGCTACGCCGCCGACAATATCGCCACCGCAGCGGATGAAGGCAGCGTCGCTTTCTATCCGCTCGAACGCCGCGCCATCTATGGCGGCGTGCGCGCGCGTTTCTAAAGCTCAGGGGGAGGACAGGATGATGACAGACGGTGCCTTCTATCGGGCGATGATGCGCTGGCATTTCTATGCCGGGATCATCGTCCTGCCGATCCTCGCGCTGATGGCGGTGACAGGCGCGCTCTACCTCTACAAGCCGGAGGTGGAGGCATTTCTCTATCCGGTCGAGATCGCCGCCAGACCGGGCGTGCCGATGCTGACCCCGGCCCGCCTGATCGCCGCCGTCGAACAGGCCAGCGGCGAACAGGCGACCCAGATCACCCATCCCGCCAGCGCCACGCAAAGCTGGCGGGTGACGACCAAGGGTGCCGATGGCGTGGCCACGGTCCATTTCGTCGATCCGCATGACGGTCGCCTGCTGGGGATCATGCAGGGCGGCGGCGTCATGAAGACGATCAAGGATCTGCACAGCCTGGCGCTGACCGGTGCGGTCGGCAACCGGCTGGTCGAAGTGGTGGCGGGCTGGGCGATCATCCTGTGCATCACGGGCCTCTATCTGCGCTGGCCCCGGCGCGGCCAGCCCGCCATCGCCATCCGGGGTAGGGCGACAGGGCGGCTCTTCTGGCGCGACCTGCATGGGACGTTGGGCTTCCTGTCGGCGGGCGTCATCCTGTTCCTCGCGATCACTGGCATGCCCTGGACGGATGTCTGGGGTGGAGGCTTGCGCGCGGTGGTCGCGGCCAATAACTGGGGTCGCCCGAAAATGGCGGTCATTCCCTGGACGGCCCCGGCCAAGGATGCACTGCCCTGGACCCTGCGCGAAGGCGGGGCGGCATCGGGTGCAGCGGGCGACATTGGCGTCGATGCCGTGGCGGACATCGCCGCGAAGCGCGGATTGGCGGACGGCTATCAACTCATCCTACCCGCCTCCCCCGGCGCGCCCTATCTGGTCGTCACCCTCGTCACGCGCGCCGACGATTCCCGCGCCATCACCATAGATGCGGCCAGCGGCGCGGTGGTGCAGGATATGGACTGGCGCATGTTCGGCCCCGGCGCAAAGGCGGTCGAATGGGGCATCGCCACCCATCAGGGCCAGCAATATGGCGAGGTCAACCGGCTGCTGATGCTGGCTGGGTGCCTGAGCCTGCTCGCCTTGTGCCTGACCGCGCCTGTCCTGTGGTGGAAGCGGCGCAAACAAGGACGGCTGACCGCACCGCCGCGCGCGATCGGTCGGGCGGAACGGGTCGTCGCCGCCACGATGCTGCTGCTGGGGGCGCTGTTCCCGCTGACCGGTCTCAGCATGATCGTGGCGCTAGTCGGCGAATGGCTGGTCGGGAAGGTCCGCCCCGCCTGACGCCGCTTCCGTTTGGGCGGGAGAGCGACTATGGGCAGCGCATGATCCGCCTTTCCGGCCTGAAACTGCCCCTCGACCATCCTGCCGAGGCGATGCCGCCTGCGATATGCGCGCGCCTTGGCCTGCAACCCGAAGAGCTGCGCGGGCATAGCCTCGTGCGGCGCGGCAATGATGCGCGGCGGCGCAGCGCGATCCAGCTCGTCTACACGCTCGACGTCGATGTCGCCGACGAAGCGGCTGTGCTGGCGCGCTTCGCCCATGACCATGATGTGCGGCCGACGCCCGACACCCACTATAATTTTGTCACCCATGCGCCCGATGGCTGGCAGGGCAAGCGCCCGATCGTCATCGGGGCGGGACCATGCGGCCTGTTCGCCGGGCTGCTGCTGGCGCAGATGGGCTTTCGCCCGATCATCGTCGATCTGGGCAAGGTCGTGCGCGAGCGGACCAAGGATACTTGGGGCCTGTGGCGGCGCGGTGAGCTGAACCCCGACAGCAATGTCCAGTTCGGCGAAGGCGGGGCGGGCACCTTTTCCGACGGCAAACTTTATTGCCGGGTGAAAGACCCGCGCTTTCTGGGCCGCAAGGTGCTGGCGGAGTTCGTCGCGGCGGGCGCGCCAGACGATATCTTGTGGGAAGCGCACCCCCATATCGGCACGTTCCGCCTTGTCACCATGGTCGAATCCATGCGTCGCCAGATCGAAGCGCTGGGCGGCGAATATCGCTGGCAGACGCGCGTCGATGATCTGGTGCTGGAGCGGCGGAGCGACGGCTCGCAGCAGTTGCGCGGCATCGTCATTCAGGATGGCAGCGTGATCGAGAGCGATCATGTCGTGCTGGCAGTGGGGCATAGCGCGCGGCCGACCTTCACCATGCTCCATGGCCGGGGCGTGCATATCGAACCCAAGCCCTTTTCCATCGGCGTGCGCATCGAGCATCCGCAAAGCTGGGTCGACAAGGCCCGCTATGGCAGTTGCGCGGGCCACCCGGATCTGGGCGCGGCGGCCTATAGCCTGGCGCATCATTGCGCCAATGGCCGCACCGTCTATAGCTTCTGCATGTGTCCGGGTGGCCGCGTCGTCGCCGCCACGTCGGAGGAAGGGCGCGTCGTCACCAATGGCATGAGCCAATATAGCCGCGCCGAATTCAACGCCAATTCCGGGCTGGTCGTGGGCATCGACCCGGCGCGGGACTATCCGGACGGACCACTCGCCGGGATCGATTTTCAGCGCCATTGGGAATCGCAGGCCTATGTGGCGGGCGGCTCTTCTTATTGGGCGCCGGGACAGACCATCGGCGATTTCCTGGCCGGGCGTCCGTCAACGTCATTGGGATCGGTCACGCCGTCCTATAAGCCGGGCGTCACCCCGACCGACCTGTCGCGCTGCCTGCCCGATTTCGTGGTCGAGGCGTTTCGCGAGGCGCTGCCCATATTCGGGCGGCAATTGGCGCAATATGACCATCCCGACGCGGTGATGACCGGCGTGGAAACCCGCACCTCCTCGCCCATCCGCATCACCCGCGACAAGGATTTCCAGAGCCTCTCCGTCGCCGGTCTCTATCCGGCGGGCGAAGGCGCGGGCTATGCCGGCGGCATATTGTCGGCCGCGATCGACGGGATCAAGGTGGCCGAAGCGGTGGCGAAGGCGATCGTCACCGCCTGACATGCGTTCGTCATCGCGCCGTCATATCGCCGCCGCCTGACCGTCGCATCATCGTCATCGCGCGGTCGCCACCTTGTCATCGCAGGCGGCTAGATAGGGTGTCATGCTGACCCATATCGACCGCTGCATCCGCATTTCCCCGGCCGACAAGGCCCGGTTGCGCTTGCTCTTCCTCGCCAAACATGCCCGCGCATCCGGCCAGCCCGATGCGGTCGATGGCAACCACGCCCTCTATCATCATGAAATGCGATCGACGCTGGAGTCGATCGGCCTGCATGTCCGCGTCGCCGACAGCTATGAAGCGCTGTTCGACCGGCCCGATGTCGATTTCGTGGTGACGTTGCTCAATCGCGGCGGCTTTCAGAATAGCGAGATGCTCGCGCCCCTGTTGCTCAGCTGGCGCGCCATGCCGCATATGGGCGCAAGCCCCATCCTGCGCGGCGTGTCCGACGACAAATATCTCTCCAAGCTGATCGCGCAGGCGCATGGCGTGCCGACCATGGCGGCGCAGGTCTTCCGGCGCGGCGGCCTGCCCGCGCAGCCCGGCTTTGCGGCCGAACGGCTGGTGGTCAAGCCCAACGCCTCCTCCGCCTCCTGGGGGCTGGCGATGGTCGATAGCTGGGACGAAGCGCTCGCCCATGTCGATCATCTCCAGGCCTTGGGCCATGACGCGCTGGTCGAAGCCTGGGCACCCTTGCTCGACATCGCCGTGCCGGTGGTGGGCGGCAGCGGCGGGCAGCCATGGATATTGCCGCCAATGATGTATGTGCCCACCGACCCCCATCGCGCCCGCAGCCATGAAGAAAAGCGCGGCCTGATCGACGCGGGCGATGATCCGCTGGTGCTGGTCGAGGATCGCGACCTGCTCGCCCGGCTCGATGACCTGACCCGTCGCCTGCTGCCTGAATTATGGCCGTTCGACTATGGCCGGTTCGAGTTTCGCTATGATCCGGCGACCGGGGCGGTGCAGTTCATGGAAGTGAACCTGTCCTGCAACCTCTGGTCGAAAAAGACGATCTCGCGTTCGGCCGCGTCGATCGGCGTCGATCATCAGACGCTGGTGGAAACGATCATCGGCCATAGCCTCGAACGCCAGGGTCTGCTGACCGAAGTGCCGATGCGGGTCGCGGCCTGATGGGCGGGCGCACGACCGCGCTGGTGCTGGCGGGCAAGCGTGATGGCGCGACCGATCCGCTCGCGCTGGAAGCGGGCGTCACCCATAAATGCCTGGTGCCGGTGCTGGACCAGCCGATGCTGGTCCATGTTATCGACGCGCTGGCGGCGAGCGAGCGGATCGGCGAGATCCGCGTCGCGATCGAGGAACCGGACGTGCTGGCGGGTCTGCCGCAACTGCGCGGCCTGATCGCCAGCGGACGGCTGGTGGCGATCGGCGCGCGGCCCAATCTGGTGGATTCGGTGCTGGCGGCGGCGGACGGCGCGCGCTTTCCGCTGCTGATCACCACCGCTGACAATGTGCTGCTGACCCCGCCCGCCATCGCCGAGATGCTGGATGGCTGCGTCGCCGAAGGGGCAGACGCCGCCGTCGCCTTCGCCCGGCGCGCATCGGTGCTGGCCGCCCACCCGGAGGGGCAGCGCAAATTCTACGCCTTTGCCGATGACAGCTATTCCAACTGCAACAGCTATTGGCTCAAGGACAAAGCCGCACTGGCCGCCGCCGAAACTTTCCGGTCGGGCGGCCAGTTCGTCAAGCATCCGCTGCGCATCATCGGGGCGTTCGGGCTGCTCAACCTTATCCGTTTTCGCTTCGGTATCGGCACGCTGGCGGCGACCTTCGCCCGCTTTTCGCGCCGCTTCCGCCTGACCATTGCCCCCGTGATCCTGTCCGATGGGGCGGTCGCGATCGACGTCGACAACGCCCGCACGCGCGGGGTAGCGAGCGAAGTGCTTGGTCGCCGCGTCACCATCGCCCAGGCTGCGGAATAGAATTTGCCCACGCTGCGCGCGTTGCCCGGTCGGGGCGACAATGACCTGCTCGCCGTCTATCGGACGGGGCTGACCCGGCACTGGCCGATGCGTCGGCACCTGCTGGCGCGTCTGCTCGCAGGGGCGGGGCAGGGGGGCTGGACCCCGGCCGAGCGGCATCTCCTTTCCGATGCGGTGCGGCAGCGGGGGCTGAGCATGCGCGATCGCAAGGGGCTGCACCGGCTGCTCAATCCGGGTGCCTTTCCCTTCGCCACCAACCCGCTCAAGAATAAACAACTTTTCGCGCAGGTCGCGCAACAGGCGGGGCTGACGATCGCGCCAGCCTGCAATCCCGATCGCGACGATCTCGCCGCCTGGCTGGCAACCGAGCGCGACATCATCGCCAAGCCCAGTTTCCGTTCGAAGGGGCAGGGGGTCGAGCGTTTCTGGCGTGACGAGACTTGGCTTGGGCGTGATGGCCCGGTCGGCGACGATCTGCTGCGGGCGCGGCTGCTGCGGGTCTGGCGCGGCGGCGGCGTGATCCAGCGCCGCCTGCCGACCCATGCGGCGCTTGTGGACTTGTCGCCCGGCGCACTGCCGACGCTGCGCGTGATGACTTGCCTGGATGAAGACGGCGTGCCCGAAGCCTGCGGCCTCGCGCTGCGGCTGTCGGCCGGGGGCGCGCGTCCGGTCGACAATTTCAACGCGGGCAATCTGGTGCTGGGCGTCGATGCCGCCGGGCGCTGCGGTCCCGCCTGGCTGGGCGGCGGTGCAGGTGCGCCTAGCGTCCATGTGCACCACCCCAAGACAGGCGCGCCGATCGAGGGCTTTATCCTACCCGACCTGCCTGCCGCGATCGCGCTGGCGCTGGACGCGCATCACGTCTTTCGCACCGGCTTCACGGTGATCGGCTGGGATGTCGGCCTGACCGACGCCGGGCCTATGCTGGTCGAGGGCAATTGGAACCCCGGCACCGACATCCTGCAACTGGTGGAGGAACGCGGGGTCGCGGACATGCGGCTGGGCGCGCTCTACCGCCATCATCTCGACCGACTGCCTGCGCAAGCCTGGTGCGCCGCCCGCGCGATAGAATGGGACCGGCGGCGGGCGTGATCTGCGTCTATGTCCACGCGCTGGTCGCGACCGGCGTGGTCCGCAACGCCCGGCTGATCGCGGCCGATCTCGCGGCGCAGGGACATGCGGTGCAACTCGTCACGGCGCTACCGGGCGGGGAGGGAGTGCCGGGCGTCGTCCATCACCCCCTGCTGCCCGGCGCAGGCCGCTCGCGCCTGTGGGAAAAATTGCGCGCCGCATGGGCCTTGCGCGGCTATCTGCGTGCCACCCGCCCGGCGCTGCTGATCTCGGCGGGCAATCACGGCCATGGCACCGTCTGGGCGGGCAGTCGCGGCGCGCGGGGCGTGCAGCGCGTCTATCGCATCAGCAACGACATCATGCGCGCCATCCCCGGTGCGCCATCGGGCGGGATCAAGCGCTGGGGCCGCGCTGCCATGGCGCGGTTGATCGCCGCCGATGCCGCGCATCTGGTGCTGGTATCGCCGACGCTGGCCGACACGCCGGCCTTTCGCGTGGCAGCGCGCGCTGGGCGCGTGACGGTCATCGCCAACGGGATCGACGCCGCCGCCGCGCGCCAGCATATCGGCGATACGGCCCCGCATCCCTGGTTCGGTGACCCGGTGCCCGTGATCCTCGCCATCGGCCGCCTCGCCCCGCAAAAGAATTTCGCGACCCTGCTCGCCGCCTTCGCTCATCTGCGCATGACCCGGCCTGCGCGCCTCATCATCTTGGGCGAAAGCCGCGACGATGCCTGCACGCGGTTGCGCGCCCAAGCCACAACGCTTGGCATTGCCGACGATCTGGCGCTGCCCGGCACGGTCGCCAATGTCTTTCCCTGGCTGGCGCGGTGCGACGCCTTCGTGCTGCCCTCCTGGTGGGAAGGCTCGGCCAATGTGCTGCTGGAGGCGATGGCGGTGAATGCACCTTGCGTCGCGTCGCGGAGCGCGGGCAATGCGGCGCACTTGCTCGACAATGGCCGCCATGGCCTGTTGGTCGATCCGGCCGATCCGCGCGCGATGGCGGACGCACTGGCGCGTCAGATCGACCCGGCGATACGCCTCCGCCCCGGCGACCGGATCGAAGCCTTCGGTCTGGAGGCGGTATCCAAAGGGTGGCGTGATCTCGTCAATCGCCTGCTCGCCGGGCGATCCTGACCGCCCGGCGACAGCGCGATCAGGCGGCGTCCTGCGCCAGTGCTGCAATATGTCCCAACACCATGTCCGCATGTTCCTGCCGACAGATAAGCAGGTCGGGCAGATAGACGTCGCGCTGATTATACACCAGCGGACTACCGTCGATGCGGCTGGCATGCAGGCCATGCGCCAGCGCGACGGCGGCAGGGGCCATGCTGTCCCATTCATATTGGCCGCCCGAATGAAGATAGATGTCGGCCTGGCCTAGGATGATCGCCATCGCCTTGGCCCCGGCCGATCCCATTGGCACCAGTTCCGCGTCCAATTTCTCGGCAATCGCCACCGCTTCGGCGGCGGGCCGCGTGCGCGACACCACCATGCGCAGCTTTTCGGGCGCAGGCGGCACGGCGCGCGGTTCATCCGTCCGCAGCACGACGCCGCCCTCAAACCCCGGCAATGCCACCGCGCCGATCACCGGCGCGCCGTCGATCGCCAGCCCGACATGCACGGCCCAGTCGGCCCGCGCTTCGCCATATTCGCGCGTGCCATCGACCGGATCGACGATCCAGACGCGCGACTGGGCGAGCCGGTCGTCATTGTCCTTCTCTTCTTCCGACAACAGCCCATCCTCGCTCCGCACTTCGCGCAGCGCGTGGCACAGAAATTGGTTGGCGGTCTGGTCGCCCGCCTTGCCCAGTGCCTTGGCACCGAACACCCCGGACTCGCGGACCTCGACCAATATGCGCCCGGCCACTTCTGCCAGATGGGCGGCCAGCGCCGCGTCGCTCATCCCGCTCATGGGATCAGCCGCGCGACGATGGCATCGGCGGCTTCTTCCGCCGTCATGGTCAGCGTGTCGATATGGATTTCGGGGTCCACCGGCGCTTCATAGGGGCTGTCGATCCCGGTGAAATTCTTGAGATCCCCGGCCCGCGCCTTCTTGTACAGGCCCTTGACGTCGCGCTTCTCCGCTTCGGCGAGCGATGTGTCGATATGGACCTCGAAAAACTCGCCCGGCTGCATCATCTGCCGCACCATGTCGCGTTCCGATCGGAAGGGCGAGATGAAGGCGGTGATGACGATCAACCCCGCGTCGGTCATCAGCTTGGCGACTTCGCCCACGCGGCGGATATTTTCGACCCGGTCGGCATCGGTAAAGCCCAGATCCTTGTTCAGGCCATGCCGCACATTGTCGCCGTCCAGCAGATAGGTGTGCCGGTTCATCCGCGCCAGCCGCTTTTCGACCAGATTGGCGATGGTCGACTTGCCCGCGCCGGAAAGCCCGGTGAACCACAGCACGGCAGGCTTCTGGTTCTTGAGGTTGGCGTGGAAATCGCGCGACACGTCGGTCGATTGCCAATGGACATTCTGTGCCCGGCGCAGCGAGAAGTGCAGCATGCCCGCCGCAACGGTGGCATTGCTGATCTTGTCGATCAAGATGAAGCCGCCCAGCGTCCGGTTCTGTTCATAGGGTTCGAACACGATCTGCTTGTCGGTCGACAGGTTGGCGACACCGATGGCGTTCAATTCCAGCGTCTTGGCCGCCAGATGCTCCATCGTATTGACGTTGACCTGATATTTTGGCTGCTGGACGGTGGCGGTGACCATCTGCGTGCCGATCTTGAGCCAATAGGAGCGGCCCGGCAGCATTTCCTCGTCCGCCATCCACACAATGGTCGCTTCGAACTGATCGGCGGCCTGGGGCGGATTGTCGGCCAGCGCGATGACGTCGCCGCGCGAACAGTCGATCTCGTCGGCGAAGCAGAGCGTGACCGATTGGCCCGCCACAGCTTCGTCCAGATCACCGTCCAGCGTGACGATGCGGCTGATGGTGCTGGTCTTGCCCGATGGCAGCACGCGGATCGCGTCGCCCGGCTTGACCGTGCCGGTCGCGATCAGGCCGGAAAAGCCCCGGAAATCGAGATTGGGACGATTGACCCACTGCACCGGCATGCGGAACGGCTTTTCCGCGTCGGTCGCGCTGTTGACCTCGACCGTCTCCAGATGTTCGATCAGGGCCGGGCCAGTATACCAGGGCGTATTTTCCGACGGGCCGGTGATGTTGTCCCCCTTGAACCCGGAAATCGGCATCGGCGTGAACGCCGTGATGCCGATCGACTTGGCGAATTCGGTATAGTCGGCGACGATCGTGTCGAACACGCTCTGATCATAGCCGACCAGGTCCATCTTGTTGACGGCCAGCACGATGTTGCGGATGCCGATCAGATGCGCGAGATAGCTGTGGCGGCGCGTCTGGGTCAGGATGCCCTTGCGCGCGTCGATCAGGATGACGGCGAGGTCGGCGGTGGACGCACCCGTCACCATATTGCGGGTATATTGTTCATGGCCGGGCGTGTCGGCGACGATGAACTTGCGCTTTTCGGTGGCAAAGAAGCGATAGGCGACGTCGATCGTGATGCCCTGTTCGCGCTCGGCGGCGAGGCCATCGACGAGCAGAGCGAAGTCGATCTCCTGCCCCTGCGTCCCCATCTTCTTGCTGTCTGCGGTCAGCGCTTCGAGCTGATCCTCGAAGATCATCTTGCTGTCATAGAGCAGGCGGCCGATCAGCGTCGACTTGCCGTCATCCACCGACCCGCAGGTGATGAAGCGCAGCATCGTCTTATGCTCATGCACCTTCAGATAGGCATCGATATCCTCGGCAATGAGGGCGTCGGTCTTGTAGATGGGGTCTGTGGAAACGTCAGTCATGTCGGTTTCTTTCACCGTTCGCCCTGAGCTTGTCGAAGGGCTATACTTCTTGAAGAAAAGGACTGGGCTTCGACAAGCTCAGCCCGAACGGAAGAGGAGGCTTCGTTAGAAGTAGCCTTCCTGCTTCTTCTTCTCCATGCCGGCCCCGCCCGCATCCTTGTCGATCGCGCGGCCCTGGCGTTCGGATGTGGTGGTCAGCAGCATTTCCTGGATCACCTCCGGCAAGGTTGCCGCCTCGCTCTCCACCGCGCCGGTCAACGGATAGCAGCCCAGCGTGCGGAAGCGGATCGAGCGGTCGACCGGCACTTCGCCGGGTTCGAGCGGAAAGCGATCGTCATCGACCATCAGCAACATGCCGTCGCGCTCCACCGTCGGGCGCTTGGCCGCGAAATAGAGCGGCACGATCGGCACATCGTTCAGATGGATATATTGCCAGATGTCCAGCTCGGTCCAGTTGCTGATCGGGAAGATGCGGATGCTCTCGCCCTTATTCTTGCGCGCATTGTAGAGGTTCCACAATTCGGGCCGCTGGTTTTTCGGATCCCAGCCATGGCTGGCGGTGCGGAAGGAGAAGATGCGCTCCTTGGCGCGGCTCTTTTCCTCGTCGCGCCGTGCGCCGCCGAATGCCGCATCGAAACCATAGAGGTTGAGCGCCTGCTTCAACCCTTCGGTCTTCCACATGTCGGTGTGCAGCGCGCCATGGTCGAACGGGTTGATCCCGCGATCCATGGCTTCCTGGTTGTGATAGACCAGCAGTTCCATGCCGCTTTCCTGCGCCATCCGGTCACGCAGCTTGTACATTTCCTGGAATTTCCAGGTGGTATCGACATGCAGCAGCGGGAAGGGTGGGGGCGAGGGGTAAAAGGCCTTGCGCGCCAGATGCAGCATCACCGCGCTATCCTTGCCGACGGAATAGAGCATCACCGGCTTTTCTGCCTCCGACACCACTTCCCGCAGGATGTGGATGCTCTCGGCTTCGAGTCGCTCCAAATGGGTCAGGGTTTTTGCGTCCACCATGCAATCCTCGCAATCTTTGTGCGTCATCCTATGGCAGGACGCACGAATCGATGGACCTCCCAAATGGGAGGGTATAGCAATGGCCCATGCGATTGGACGATAGTGGCCTGTTGACGGCTCTGCATGAGGGGATGTTCCAGCAACCCTTGTGGCAGGATTTCCTGGAGCGGCTGCGCCAGCGAACGGGCGCGGTCTACACCACCTTGGTCTTTCGCCCCATTGACGAGGATGCGATCGTCGAACTGCATGCCGGGCCGCCACCGCCCGCGCATATCCACAATCTGTTCGTGGAAAAATATCGGCGCGATCCCTTTCCCTATCGCCATATGCGCGAAGGGCGGGTCTATGCGCTGGCCGAACTGATCGAGGCGGATAATCCCGTCCATCAATCCTTCCTGACCGACCTGATGGTGCCGCAGGGGATGAGCGACATGCGTTCCGTCCGCGTGACCGAGCCGAGCGGCGTCGATGCCTGGCTCAGCTGTGCGGGGGGTCGGTCGATCGGCCCAGCGGTCGGCGCGTTGCTCACCGCGCTGGCGCCGCATCTGCGCATCGCGCTGCGGGCTTTCGTCGCGCTGGAGCGTGAGAAATTGCGATCCACCCTGACGTCCGAAGCCTTTGGGCGGCTCAATTTCGGTTGGCTGACGCTGGATGCGCGCTGCCGCATCGTCGACATGACGGCCCATGTCGAACAATTGTTCCAGCGTACCAGCCTGTTGCGGCGCGGTCGCTACGACCGGCTGACCCCGGCGTCGCCCGCGCTGGATCGCGAACTGACCGCGATCATCAAGCATTTCGCCGCCGATCCCGATGCCCGGCCCAAGGCGCTGAACCTGAGCCGTGACCCCTGGATGGACATGCTGGTCGCGCCGATGCGCGGCGGGTCGGTCGCGGCGGGATCGACCCCGGTCGCCATCGCTTATCTCAGCGGCGATCGCTGGTCGCAGGCCGATCGCTGCGACCAGCTGGTCGATCTGTTCGGCCTGCTGCCCAGTGAAGCGCGGCTCGCCTGGGTCATCGCCCAAGGCATCCCGATCAGCGATGCGGCGGAAACGCTCGGCCTGACGGTCGAAACCGCGCGCAACTATTCCAAGCGCATCTATGCCAAGACGGGCGCGCGGGGGCAGGCGGAACTGGTGCGGATCGTCCTGACCAGCGTCCTGGCCATCGCCTAAGCGATCAAGCGCCAGCCCGCGATGATCAGCACGATCGCCAGCAGCGGCTGCAGCACTTTTTCTGGCACTTTCGACGCCAGCATCGACCCGATGATGATCCCTGGGATCGATCCGATCAGCAGGTTGAGCAGCAGCATCCCGTTGAAATTGCCGATCCACAAATGGCCGATGCCCGCGACCAGCGTCAACGGCACGGCATGGACGATATCGGTCGCGATCAACTTCTGCAGCCGCATCCGCAACGGATAGAGCAGCAGCAGCAGCGTCGCCCCCAGCGCCCCGGCCCCGACCGACGTCAGCGTGACCATGATGCCCAGCGCTCCCCCCGCCACGACGGTCAGCCCCGCCTGATAACGCAGGAAACGGCTGGCGGTATCAGTCCGGGCATGGACCGCCCAATGGTGGAACCGGCCGCGGAACAGGGTGGCGATGGCGGTAAAGATCAACACGATGCCCAGGGCCGTCATGATGAAGCCGCTCTTCACCTGATGCGTATCGACCTGCGACAACAGCAATAATACGATGACCGCAGCGGGCAGGCTGCCGATGCACAGGCGGCGGATCACCTCATAATCAGGCCCGCCTTCCGCCCCGCCATGGCGATGATGGACGACCCCGCCCACCGCCTTGGTGATCGCTGCGAACCAAAGGTCGGTGCCGACGGCGGTAACCGGCGCGACGCCGAACAGCAGGATCAGGATCGGTGCCATCAGCGACCCGCCACCCACGCCGGTCATGCCCACCATGACACCAACGAACAGCCCGGCGACCGCGTGCAACCAATCCATTCCATTCCCCCGACATGGCAACCGCGATGTTTTCACGCCCCATCGTCAAAGCCATATCCATAGGCGAAGGCCGCGAACAGCCTTTTTTGCGCGGCCGGTGCGTCGGCTCGCCCTTCCCCGCCCGCATTCGGGGCTCTATCTTGGCGAAATATTCATCATTCCATTGCATTGCATCAGCGATGGCACGCCCATAAACGAGAGGCTGAAACGCGCTATCCCAGAGCATGAACGACGGCATGTCGTTCAGCGGGCCAAGCCGACCAGTAAGGACGCTTAACCATTTCTTCCGCAATTTCTCCTTCTCTCATCTGCCCGGTCGTGTTGTCCGGCGGGTCGGGCAGTCGGCTATGGCCGCTATCGCATGCGCACCGTCCCAAGCAATTTCTGGCGCTCGTCACCGACCGGTCGATGATGCAGGAAACCCTGCTGCGCACCAAAGATGCCGACGGTTTCACACCACCGCTTATCGTGTCGAGCGCGGCACATATCGATTTGGT
The DNA here is from genome assembly GCF_002312805.1 of Sphingobium sp. D43FB. Taxonomy (GTDB): domain Bacteria; phylum Pseudomonadota; class Alphaproteobacteria; order Sphingomonadales; family Sphingomonadaceae; genus Sphingobium. The sequence continues at coordinate 68,455 of NZ_NMUA01000014.1, forward strand.
CGAACAGCAGATTGCGGGCATTGGCCAGACACCATGCGCCATCCTGCTGGAGCCGGAAGGGCGCAACACCGCGCCTGCGATCGCCATCGCCGCAGAATGGATCGCCGCGCAGGATCGCGATGCGTTGATGCTGGTCATGCCATCCGATCATGTCATCGCCGACCTTGCCAGCTTCCATGCTGCCGTCATGGCTGCGCAACCGGCGGCGCGATCCGGGCGGCTAGTCACCTTCGGCATTCAACCGCATTATCCCGAAACCGGCTATGGCTATATTGCCAAGGGTGAGCCGCTAGATGCTACCGGCGCCGTCTATGCGGTGGCGCAATTCGTAGAAAAGCCCCCACGCGCGCAGGCAGAGGTCTATCTGGCGGGCGGGCGGCACTATTGGAACGGCGGCATCTTCCTGTTCAGTGCGGGCGCGTATCTCGACCAGCTTGCGGCCCATGCACCCGCTGTCGCCGCAGCCGCCGCAGCCGCCATGGCGCAGGCGCAGCAGGATGGCGTCATCATCCGTCCCGACGCGGCCGCCTTTTGCCAAAGCCCCAATATTTCGATCGATGTCGGGGTGATGGAGAAAACCGACCGCGCGGTGGTCGTGCCGGTCGATATGGGCTGGTCCGATGTCGGTTCGTGGGATGCCTTGTGGGCGATCCGCGCACATGATGCCGCCGACAATGCCATCAAGGGCGGGGTTGTCAGCGTCGATGGCGCTGGCAATCTCTTCTATGTCGATGGCGGGCCGCCGGTCGCGACCATCGGCTTGCGCGACAGCGTGATCGTATCGACGGCCAATGGCGTTCTCGTCATGCCGCGCGACCGGTCGCAGGATGTCAGGCTGGTGGTCGAACAAATCCAGGCCGGGGCACTCGACGGCATGATGCCGCAGGATGATCCTGCAGCTTAGTTCATGGTCGCCAGTAGGGCGGAGGAGGGGGTTTCGGTTCGCAAGCGGCTCTCGCTGTCGAGCAACCAGCAATCCCCCTTGGCCCATGGCGCTTCATTGACCGTGCCGTTGCCGTCGAGCGGCGTGAACCAGATATGGTCGGCATCCGGTAACCGGACCGTCTCACCGGCCGACCAATGCCGCAATTCCAACCGGAAGGGTGCATCTGGCGGGGACAGCATCCCCACATCCTGTCCCAACGGCGCATGGATGACGGGCCGGTCATAGGGCAACAGGCGACTGACCGCTTGCCCCTGGTCCAGATGCAGATCGCGCGGCCGTCCATAGTCGTAAAGGCGATAGGTCACATCGACATTCTGCTGGATTTCGGCGAGCATGATCCCTGCGCCGATGGCATGGACGGTCCCGGCCGGAATGAAATAGCAATCGCCTGGCCTCACCGGTTTCCAATCGATCCATTGCTCGATCGATCCATCAAGCGCCGCCGCGCGAAACGCCTCGGCGCTCAAAGGCCGGGTGAGGCCTATGCCCAGCCGTGCATCCGGTTCGCAATCGAGGATATACCATATCTCCTCCTTGCCGCCGGGCAGGCCGACCGCCCTCGCTGCGCTGTCATCGGGGTGAACCTGAATCGACAATCGCTCACTGGTGAAGATATATTTGACCAGCAACGGTAGGTCATCGCTCCCGGTCTCATCCTCATACCATATTTCGCCGATCGGGCGCGGTCCGGCAGTCCCGAATGTGGCAGGCAAGGCCAGGCGTCCCCATGGCTTTTCCACTTGGCGCGGGTGCAATTTCCGCATGACGCTGGTTGACCCCGGCTTGTCGTGATGCTGCTTTGCTATCCGTTCAATTTCTGTTGACGGCGTTGTTGATCGAAACGACCGGCAGTGTCGTCGATGCGATCAGACCGACGACGCGCTGGAACTCGGCAATCGGGTTGGTCGACACGTACAGCACGTCCTGATTGCGGATGGCAAAATTCTGCATCGCAAAATAGGTGGCGGGATCTTTCATATCGACGCGGTAGATGACCGGAATACGGCCGTCGGACCGGGCGGAAACACTGCTGTCACGATTGGGCACCAATGTCGGGTCTTCCCAGCGAAACAGGAACACGCCCTTCGGATCGGCGCGCCCTTCCTGCAGGCCACCCACGCGACCCATGGCCTGGGCCAGCGAAAGACCGGTGGCTTCAAACGGGACTTCCTGGCTGCGGCCTGCCGCGCCCAGCATGGTGAAGCTGTAGGGCTGGAACAAGGCGGTCACGACATCGCCTGTCCGCAGGACGACATTCTGCCGGGGATCATTGATCACGGCGGAGAAAGGCATGGAATAGACCTGGCCGCCGCGGCTGACCTGGATCGTCATCTTGTCCGATTGCTGCTTGGTGCCACCCGCTGCGGCGATGGCATCCAATATGGTTTCGCCCTTGGGCGTCAATGGCATGCGCGTGCTGGCCGCCACTTCGCCGACCACGGACACGTTGGCGCTTAGATTGCGAATAAGGCGAACCGCAACCTGCGGCAAATGGGCCTTGCCGCGCAGACGCGCGACGATGTCCTGTTCGATCTGGGGCAGGGTGCGGCCCGCTGCCGGCACCAAGCCGGCAAAGGGAACCGATATGCTGCCCGACGGGCCGATCAGGAATTCCGGCAAGCTCGTAGGCGCGCTGGTCTGGATGGAGATGCCGGGCGACATCATACCGCCAAACAACACGGCAGGCGGCGCCTCCCAGATGGTGACATTCAAAACGTCGCCGGATCCGACTGTTTCGCCCACGGCATTCGAATAGCCCAGGCCAGTTGCAAAATCAGGCTCCGTTTGACGCGGAAGTTCCACCAGCGATCGCTCGTCCAGTCGGATCACCTGGATACCCTGGATCGCGCTGCCTTCCTGCTTTCCAGCGTTGACGACATGCTTTGTTCCTGGTCCTACCGACGTACATGCCGCTGTGGCGAGCAGCGCCGCCAGCAGGCAAAGGCGGGGAAGGCGGGCGCCATTGTGAAGGTGCGACAAGCAGTTCATGAAATCTCCAAATGCCCTTCGGCTCACCCGACACTCCCGGCATAGCCCTTTGAGATGTCGTCCATTCAAATAATCACCCGCAGCGGGGTCGAAGCTACATATCGCTCGATCGCATCGCTGTCACCTCATGCCGTCAGCATCCATCGCAAGCTGTCGCTCAGGGGAATATGGGATAACGGTCCGATGACCGATTCGATGCGTGCGGTGCTGCCACATAGCGCTTTGACCTCGTCCTGCCGCACGAATGCCGGATTGGTGCGGACGGTGAAGTCATGGCCCGACACGGTGCGTACGGCATCGATCAAATCATGCAGGCTGGTGGCATGTCCCGAACAGACATTGAATGTGCCGCCGATCGCCGCTGGCGCATCCAACAGGCGCGCATAGGCATCGACGACCATACGCACGTCGGAGAAGTCGCGGGCGATATCCATATTGCCCAATTCGATTTCAGCCGCCCCGCGCCGCACATGGTCGATGATCTTGGGGATCAGGAAGCTGTTGGATTGCCCAACGCCGGTGTAATTGAACGGCCGGGTGACGATGACCGGCAGTTTGGCCAGGGCGCAGACCAGTTCGACCGCCGTCTTGGTGACACCATAATCATTCGCAGGGGCGGGGGGCATCGTCTCGTCAATCATGCCCGCGCGACCATTGCCGTAAATGTTGGCGCTGCTGGCGACCAACACGGATCGCGGCTTGCATGCCATATCTTCCAATTCACCGAGCAGCATGCGCGTGCCGATGATATTGGAGCGATACATCTCCTCGACATCGCCATGCGCAACAAAGGCGATTGCCGCCAGATGCACGACATGATCGGGTTGTGCTTCGGCCAGCACGGCGCGCATCCGCGCGCTATCGGTCAGGTCGCCGATATAACTATGGGTGACACCGGGCAAAATCTCGTCAACCGGTTCGAGCAACAGGCCGCTGACGCGGTGGCCCATCCCCGCCAGCCGTTCGGCCAAGTAGCGGCCGGTAAAGCCGTTGACGCCGGTGATCAATATATTGCTCATAGCCGGTCCCTGTTCAGAAACTTGCCCCCGTCTCGTTGCGGCGCAGGTCAGCTTTCACCATCATGGCGCACAAAGTTTCAAGCGAGGTCTGCGCTTCCCAGCCGAGCTTAGCCTTGGCATAGGCGGCATTGCCGACCAGCAAATCAACCTCGGCCGGGCGATAGAAGCGCGGATCGATCCGCATTACCGTCCGTCCGGTCGTGCTATCGATACCGATTTCCTCCCCGCCTTCGCCGGAAAACAGGATGTTCTTCCCGATTTCCTGGAATGCCAAACGCACGAAATCACGAACCGACACGGTGCGGTTGGTCGACAGCACGTAGGTGTCTGGCTCGTCGGCCTGGAGCATCCGCCACATGCCTTCGACATATTCGCGGGCATAGCCCCAGTCACGCTGCGCATCGATATTGCCGAGCACCACGCAATCCAGCTTGCCCAAGGCGATCTTGGCGACGCTGTCGGTAATTTTGCGGGTCACGAATTCGCGGCCTCGCAGGGGGCTTTCATGGTTGAACAATATGCCGCTGCACGCGAAAATGTCATAGCTTTCGCGATAGTTGACCGTGCTCCAATGAGCGAACAGCTTGGATACGCCATAGGGGCTGCGTGGCCAGAACGGCGTGGTTTCAGTCTGGGGCACGGCTTGCACCTTGCCGAACATTTCGGACGTGCTGGCCTGATAGAAGCGGATCGTCGGATCGACGATGCGGATCGCCTCCAGCAGGTTCAACGCGCCGATCCCGGTGATGGCGGCCGTGGTCAGGGGTTGTTCGAACGATACGCCGACGAAACTTTGCGCCGCCAGATTATAGACTTCGCTCGCGCCCGAATTCTGGAGCAGGCGGATCGATGTCGACAGGTCGGTCAGATCATATTCCACCAGATGCAGATTAGGGTGGGCCTCCAGGCCCAACGCCTCGATCCGCCAGAAATTGACCGAACTGGTACGACGATAGGTGCCGAAGACCTTATAGCCTTTATCCAGCAACAATTCTGCCAGATAGGCGCCATCCTGCCCCGAAATGCCCGTTACGATAGCCGTTTTCATCGCCGTACCGAATCCGTCGCTCAGCTCGCCGCGCCGACGCGCGCGAGCGTAAAGCCGGCCTCGGTGACTTCGGCGAGCGGATAGATGTTGCGCAGATCGACGAGCGCATTGCCGTTCATCGCACTGGCGAGGCGCTTCATGTCGAGCGCGCGGAAAATATCCCATTCGGTGACCAGCACCAGCACATCAGCACCCTCGGCCGCCTCATAGGCATCCTTGGCCATGGTGACGCTGGGCATCATCGGCGCGGCAACATCCATGCCTTCGGGGTCATAAGCGACGATCTTCGCGCCCGCATCCTCCAGCGCCTGGACGATGGCGAGGCTCGGCGCATCGCGCATGTCGTCGGTATTGGGCTTGAAGGTCAGGCCCAGCAGCGCGACTTTTTTGCCGCGCGCGTCGCCGCCCAGCGCCTTGACGATCTTGCGGCCCATGGCGCGCTTGCGCAGGTCGTTGACCTGCACCACCGTCTCGACGATGCGGATCGGCGTGTCATGATCCTGACCGGTCTTGACCAGCGCCAGCGTATCCTTGGGGAAGCACGAGCCGCCATAGCCCGGCCCTGCATGCAGGAATTTCGAACCGATGCGGTTGTCGAGGCCAATGCCGCGCGACACGTCCTGCACATCAGCGCCGACCGCTTCGCACAGGTCCGCCATCTCGTTGATGAAGGTGATCTTGGTCGCCAGGAAAGCGTTGGCGGCATATTTGATGAGTTCGGCAGTCCGTCGCCCGGTGAACATCAGCGGTGCCTGATTGAGGTTGAGCGGGCGATAGACCTGGCTCATCACCGCGATCGCGCGTTCCGAGCCGGTGGTGCCGACGACGACGCGGTCGGGCCGCTTGAAATCGCCGATCGCCGCGCCTTCGCGCAGGAATTCGGGGTTCGACACGACCTGGATGTCGAGGTCGGGCTTCAATTCACGCGCGATTCGCTCGACTTCATCGCCAGTGCCGACGGGCACGGTCGACTTGGTGACGATCACCGCCGGACCATCGAGCGCAGCGACGATTTCCCGCGCTGCAGCATAGACATAGGAGAGGTCGGCATGGCCATCGCCGCGCCGCGAAGGCGTGCCGACAGCAATGAAGATCGCGTCCGCGCCCTTGACCCCTGCGGCGAGGTCGGTGGTGAAGGTCAGGCGGCCCGATGCGGCATTGTCGCCGACCAGCTTGTCCAGCCCCGGCTCGAAAATCGGCATCCGCCCCGCTTCGATCGCCGCGATCTTGCCCGCATCCTTGTCGACGCAGACCACATCATGGCCGAAATCCGCAAAACAGGCCCCTGACACAAGGCCCACATACCCCGTGCCGATCATCGTGATTTTCATAAGCTAAGACAGCCCCTGCTGTAAGACAACGCCGTGCCCTAGCACGCTGATTTGAGATTATAAAGGACGAGAATAGCTGCGATCAACGGCCCGTCGCAGCAGGCGGGGCGGGGTTTCAATAGGCTGGACTTTGAGAAACGCACCTCCTAACACGAGCGCGAACAAAGGGCATGCCAGGTAGCGATGATAAAAATTCCCGAACGTATCGGCAAATTGCCGACCCTCTTTATCGTTGCGGTAATTGTCCCCACGATGATTTCTGCTCTCTATTTCGGCATGAGTTCGGACCTTTACATCTCCGAGTCACGCTTTGTTGTACGCAGCCCTGAGAAAAGCAATTCCGGGGGACTGGGTTCGCTGTTCAAGGGCGGCATGAGTAATGATGCCAGCGAGGGCTTTGCGACCAAGGATTATATCCTGTCGCGCGACGCATTGGCGGCGCTCAACAAGGATAATCTGATCGTCAACGCCTACGGCAATGACAATATCTCGTTTCTCAATCGGTTCAAGGCGGTAGACGGCGGCGTCGTCGTCAAGGAAAAGCTCTACAAATATTATATGGGCAAGATCGAGGTGAGCCATGATGCGGCTTCTTCGATCACGGCGTTGCGAGTGCGAGCATTTTCCCCGCGCGACGCTCATGAGATTAATCGTCGTCTGCTCGTGCAAGCCGAAACGCTGGTCAACCAGCTAAACGGCCGCGCGCGCTCCGATGTCATCGAATATGCGAACAAGGAATTGGAAGAGGCGAAGGCCTTGGCGCGAACCGCCGCACTGGCTTTGTCCGATTACCGCAACCGCGAAGGCGTGGTGGACCCCGAACAGCAGGCGACGGTCCAGCTGCAGATGATCTCGAAATTGCAGGACGAGATGATCGCAACGCAGACCCAATTGGTCCAGCTGCGCGCCTTCACGCCGCAAAATCCCCAAATTCCGGTCCTTCAGTCGCGGGTCCAGGCCTTGAGCCGCGAAATCGACAAGCAAACCGGGCTGGTTGCGGGCAATCAGAAATCATTGGCCGTCACGGCGGCGCAGTTCCAGCGGCTTCAGTTGGAAAGCCAGCTGGCCGACCGCCAACTCGGTGCCGCCATCAGTTCGCTGCAGGAAGCGCGTAATGAAGCACGCCGGAAGCGCGCCTATGTCGAACGGATCGTTGAACCCAGCACGCCTGATTATCCGGCCGAGCCGCGCCGTCTGCGCGGTATCTTGAGCACGTTCGTCGTTGGCCTGGTGGTGTTTGCAGTTCTTTCGATGTTGGTCAGCGGTATCAAGGAACATCGCGACTGATGACGCAGATGCAAGAGCCGCAACCAACCAGTTTTCTGCGTTCCTGGGCTATTCAGCGACGCGTGATTGGTGCGTTGTTGATGCGCGAAGTCATCACACGCTACGGGCGTAAGAATATCGGGTTTCTCTGGTTGTTCGTGGAGCCGATGGTATTCACCATCGGCATCACCCTGATCTGGACCGCGACCAGAGGCGCTCATGGGTCCGATTTGCCGATCGCAGCCTTTGCGTTGACGGGTTACTCGAGCGTGCTTGTGTGGCGCAATATGCCATCGCGCCTCGTCAATTCGATCGAGCCGAACCTGTCGCTCATGTATCATCGCAACGTCAAGATATTGGATATCTTCGCAGCGCGCCTGCTGCTTGAAGGGACTGGCGTCGGCATTTCCTTTTTCGTGCTGACCCTATTTTTTGCTGGAATCGGTTGGTTAGGCCTGCCTGAAGATCCCATTAAGGTGGTGTTCGGCTGGATTATGCTCGCATGGTTTGGTTCAGCGCTCGGAATGTTCATCGGCGCTTTGTCGCATCGGAGCGCCTTGGTCGATAAATTCTGGAGTCCGCTAGCTTACCTGCTGTTCCCCCTTTCAGGGGCGGCATTCCTGCTGGAAACGCTGCCACCGGAATTTCGGGAATGGATCATGCTGCTGCCGATGATCCATGGCGTCGAATATGTACGGGATGGTTTCTTCGGATCGCATTTCACGCCCTATTACGACATGCAATATATGGCGATCTGCAACCTGGTCCTGACCCTGTTCGCCTTCTCGGAAATACGGCGCGCAAGCCGTAATCTGGTTCCCGCATGATCCAGTTGCAGAATGTCGGCAAGGCCTATGAGACGCGGCGGGGGCCGCGCTGGGTCTTTCGCAATGTCAATCTGACCATCGGGCGCGGTGAGAAGATCGGCATATTGGGCCGCAACGGTGCAGGCAAATCGACCCTGATCCGCATGATCAGCGGGATCGAGCAGTTGAACGAAGGGCGTATCGTCAGCGATATGTCGATCAGCTGGCCGCTGGCTTTTTCGGGTGCATTTCAGCAGTCGCTGACGGGCGTGGACAATGTCCGCTTCATTTGTCGCGTATATAATAAGAATGTGGATGACGTCATCGCGCTGGTCGATGATTTCGCCGAACTTGGCAGCTACATGCACGAGCCGATCAAAAGCTATTCCGCCGGTATGCGGGCGCGTCTGGGCTTCGGCATATCTTTGGCGGTGGATTTCGACTGTTTTCTGATCGACGAGATCGTGGCCGTCGGCGACGCCCGCTTTCAGCAGAAATGTCATGAGGAACTGTTCGTCAAGCGGCAGGACCGTGCGATGATCATTGTGTCGCACAGTGATGGCTATATCCGCGAACATTGCGACTGGGCCGGCGTGCTGGCGCAGCAAACCCTGACGACTTTCCCCGACATGGACGAGGCTTACGCTTTCTATAAGGCGCATGAACGAGAATGAGCTGGATAGCAGGGCTGCTTGAGAAGATCATAGCTCCAGCGACCCGGCGGATGGACATGGGGCCAGCGGCTCAAAGACGCCTACTGGTCGATATGTCCACCATTGCCCAACATGATGCCGGCACAGGCATCCAACGGGTCGTCCGCGCCATTTGGTTGCACCTGATGGACCTGGGCCTGGACGACGTCACCGTCCTGCCAATTGCTGCGACCGCCAAGCGAGGCTATGCCATTGCAGAGGTCGATCCCACAGACGGCCGTTTGTCGCTACCATTGCCCAATGCGCCGCTGATCCATGCCAGCGCCGGGGACATATTCCTGGGGCTGGACCTCGCCGCGCATCGTTTGTCGCGGCATCAGCGGCAACTGGCGCGCTGGCGTCGCTCTGGCGCGTCGATCAATATCGTCATCTATGATCTGCTGCCGCTCCAGCACCCGCACTGGTTTCCCCGCAGCACAGGGCGCAATTTCGCAAAATGGATAGGCGTGGTCAGCCGCCTGGCGGATCGGGCCATTTGCATCTCGCACCAGGTCGCATCGGACCTCGACACTTGGCTTACCACCAACAAGGTCGCGCGGCGCGATGCCATTGAAGTGACCGTCATGCCGCTGAGCGGTGCCGTCGATGCGACCAACCCCAGCCGCGGTATCGGCGAGAAGGGGCGCGCGGCGATCGCGCGCGCGCAAAGCACGCAGACCCTGTTGATGGTCGGCACCATCGAACCGCGCAAAGGCCATGACTGCGTCCTCGATGCCATGGAGCATCTGTGGCGGACGCAGCCCAAGAACGCTCCGCATGTCCTGATCGTCGGGCGGCCGGGCTGGCGCACCGAAGCGATGCAGGCCCGCCTCGCGGCGTTGGAGGGGCGGGCAGAGCATCGGTTGACCTGGCTCAGCCAAGCCTCCGACGAACTGCTCGCCGCGCTCTATGCCCGCGCGGCCCTCGTCGTCATGCCCTCCCGCGGCGAAGGCTTCGGCTTGCCGATCGTCGAGGCGTTGCGTCAGGGGCGCAAGGTGCTGGCACGCGATCTTCCGGTTTTCCGGGAACTGGCGCGGCCGGGGCTTTTCTATTTCGACGATGATCGCCCGGCGGCGCTTGCCGACAGCATCCTGACCACATTGCAGGAAGCTGATCCGCCGATTCCGGTCGGCGAGGAGTGGGACGACAGCGTCGCCATCCTGCTGCGGACATTGGGTCTGGACCAGAAAAAAGCCCCGGCCTGACCGACCGGGGCTTTCGCCTTCAACCCTGTTCTTTGATCTGCGCCATCATGACGCGCAGATTGTCGCGCCAATGCGGCGTCGGTCCGCCCAGCGCCTCGAAGGTCGATGCCTTGTCCAGCACCGAATAATGCGGCCGCGTCGCGGGCGTTGGATAAGCGCTGGTCGGGATTGGAATGACCGTCGCCTTCTGCGTCAGCAGGCCGATCGCCAGCGCTTCCTCCTGAATCGCAACGGCAAAGTCGTACCAACTGGCCGCCCCGGCATCGGTATAATGATGCAGGCCCGTCACGCCTGCGCCCGCCATCGTCCACAGCGCTGCAGCAAGGCCCGGCGCATAGGTCGGCGTCCCGATCTGATCGGCCACCACGCGCACTTCGGGCCGTTCCGCCATCAGCCGCAACATGGTACGCACGAAATTGCCGCCCGTCGGCGCATAGACCCACGCCGTCCGCACAATCAGCGCATCCGGCCCGGCCAGCTGCTCGCCGATCAGCTTGGTGCGGCCATAGGCGCTCAAGGGAGCGGTGGGCGCATCGGGCGCATAGGGCACGCCCGCCAGCCCATCGAACACGAAATCGGTCGAGACATGGACGAACCGCGCACCAACGGCCCGCGCGGCATCGGCCAGCGTGCCGACCGCCGTCCCGTTGATCGCCAACGCCAGCGCCTCGTCCTGCTCCGCCTTGTCGACCGCCGTATAGGCAGCGGCGTTGAGCAACAGGTCCGGTTTTTCCTGCGCCAGATAGGCCTGCACCGCGTCGGCCTTGGTGATGTCGAGTTCATCGACATCGACGCAGCTCAATACCGCTCCGGCCGGTGCCGTCGCCTGCAAACCGCGTCCCAACTGGCCCTTGGCCCCGACGATCACCGCCTTCATGCGAAGGCCTCGATCTCAGCCAGCGCCTGACCCTGCGCGTCCTTGCCCGACAGGATCGGCTCGATCCCTTCCAGCGGCCATTCGATGCCCACAGCCGGATCATTCCACATCAGCGAATGTTCGGCCGACGGATCATAGGTGGCGGTGCATTTGTAGAGAAATTCGGTGCCATCCTCCAGGCTGATGAAGCCATGCGCAAAGCCCGGCGGCACCCAGAACATCTTCTTGTTCGCGGCGGACAGTTCAAGCCCGACCCATTTGCCGAAATGCGGGCTGGACTTGCGGATATCCACCGCCACGTCCCACACCCGGCCAGCGACCACGCGAACCAGCTTGCCCTGCGGATTGGGGTTCTGGAAATGCAGCCCGCGCAGCACGCCGCGCGCCGACTTGCTATGATTGTCCTGCACGAAGTCGAGGTCCAGCCCGGCCGCCTTGAAGGCGTCCGCATTCCAGTTTTCGTAAAAGAAGCCGCGATCGTCGCCGAACACGCGCGGTTCGATGATCAACGGGCCGGGGATGGCGGTTTCGACGATGTTCATGCGATCGCACCCTTGCCTTTCAGAAGGTCCATCAGATAATTGCCATAGCCGCTCTTGCGCAGCGGCGATGCCACTTCTTCCAGTTGGGCATCATCGATAAAGCCCTGCCGCCAGGCGATTTCTTCGGGGCAGCAGATCTTCAATCCCTGCCGGTCTTCGGTCACCCGGACATAGAGCGCTGCGTCGAGCAGCGACCCATGCGTCCCGGTATCGAGCCAGGCATAGCCGCGGCCCATGATTTCGACCGACAACGAACCTTCCTCCAGATAGAGGCGGTTGAGGTCGGTGATCTCCAGCTCGCCACGCGGCGAGGGGGCCAGGTCGCGGGCCATGTCCACCGCACGGCCATCGTAGAAATAGAGGCCGGTGACGGCATAGTTGGACTTGGGCTCTTCGGGCTTTTCCTCGATCGTCTCGGCGCGGCCATTCGCATCGAACGACACGACGCCATAGGCCTTGGGATCGCTGACATAATAGCCAAAGACCGTGGCACCGGTTTCACGCTCGCCGGCCCGTTGCAGCAGATCGACCAGGCCATGGCCGTAAAAGATATTGTCGCCCAGAACCAGCGTCGACGGATCGCTGCCGACGAAGTCCGCGCCGATATGATAGGCCTGCGCCAGACCCTTGGGCTCCGGCTGGACCGCATAGGTCAGGTTGATGCCCAATTCCTTGCCGTCGCCGAGCAGTGCCTGGAAAGACGGTGCATCATGGGGTGTCGTGATGATCATGATATCGCGAATCCCCGACAACATCAGCGTCGAGAGCGGATAATAGATCATCGGCTTGTCATAAACGGGCATCAACTGCTTCGAGACACCCTTGGTCAGTGGATATAGTCTTGTGCCGGAACCACCCGCCAATATTATTCCCTTGCGCACGTATCACTCCCCATGAAAGGCGAATGCGGGTGTAAATTGCGCCGGTTACGATTGCAAGGCGATGTTGCGATGCGGCATATGACAAGACATGATAGAAAATTGCGGGGCTGGATTGCGATTGCGCGATGCCCTAGCGGCCGTTGGTAGGCAAATCGTCACGCTGTTTGCGTAGGGGGCAACGGCGATGGAAGGGCTGGGGTTTGTCATTGACATGGGGAATGCAACGGTCAGAAATATGCTGACCGGGGCCAATAGGGGTGAGCTTTAGGTGAACGATACCGTATCGACGAAGGAAACAGGCGCGGCCACCATCAAGCCATCGCGGGCGCGTCCCCTTGAGCAAAACCCCCAGTCTGTCGTGGATGCCGCCAAGGGAGCGAAACGCACGGCCGTCCTGGTCGTCGCGATGCATCGCTCCGGCACCAGCGCCCTGTCGCGCACGCTCAACCTGCTGGGCTGTGAAACATCGCCAAATCTCATGGCCGCCGATGCGTTCAACGAGTCAGGCTATTGGGAATCGCGTCCCATCTATGAATTGAACCAGAAAATCCTCAGTTCCGGTGGCGGTGGCTGGGCCGAATGGATGGAATTTAATCCCAACTGGTTCCGGTCATCGGCCATGGACCGGTTTCGCGAACGTGCCGTCGAGTGCATCGAATCGGAATTCGGCAAATCCAATCTCTTTGTCGTCAAAGATCCCCGAATCAGCCTGCTGATGCCGTTTTGGCGTAACGTCTTTGAATCGATGGAGATCGAGCCGGTCGTCATCCACACCCTGCGCAATCCGATTGAAGTCGCGCAGTCGTTGGAGCGCCGCAATCAGTTCCTGCAGCCCAAAGGCTTGCTGTTGTGGTTGCGCTATACGCTGGAAGGAGAAAGAGGCACGCGCGGACTGCGTCGTTTCTTTACCACCTACGACGATCTGATGGACGATTATGTTGGTTTCATTGATCGCTCGCAGGAGACGTTGGGCCTGTTCTGGCCCCGTAATTCCGAAAAGCTCCGTCGCGAACTTGCAGGCTTTCTCACACCGGATCTGCGTCACCACCGGGTCGATGGCAAATCGCTCCGGACGCTCGACTATGCAGCCAAATGGGTGGAAACCACCTATGAAACCCTGCGTAGATTTGCCGCCGATGGCGAGGATGAAGCAGGATGCGCCGCCCTGGATGCTGTCCATGCCGAATTTACTGCCGCTGGCCACGCTATGGGTGCGATCGCCAAGGATAATGACGCTCGCTACATCGAACTGAACGAATTGCGGGTCGAACGCGACGCGATTGAGGCCAAGCAGGTCGAAAGCGAACGCGAAGCGCGTGCGGCCAAGGCGGAGATGGAGGCATTGGCCCAGGCCAAGGCCGAACTGGAGCAGCGCGCAGCGAGCTTGGCCGGCGAGATCGACGGCATCAAGAGCGCGAAAGCGCAACTTGAGCAGCGTCACCTTGCAACGCGCGGCCAGCGGGACACGCTGTTGGCGGAAAAAACGGCTTTCGAGCAGCGTTTGCAGTCGGCTATGCAGGAACGGGATGCGCTCCTTGCGCAGAGCGAGACGATGCAGGCGAAGCTGGAGAAGGTCAGCGACGATTGCGATGCGCTCAAGGCCAGCTATGCACAGATCGAAGCCAAGGCAATTGCGGCGCAGAAGCAAGCCGAGGCGATCCAGCGCGCAAAGACAGCATTGGAGGAGCGCCATCTCGCGACGCAGCAGGAACGCAATGGGCTGAGAGACGATCGCGCCCGTCTGCAGGCCGAACAGGCCGCTGCGGTCGAGCAGCAGGCCGCTCTTGCGGCTGAAAAACAGCGGCTCGAAGCGGCGCTGGCCGAAACCAGTGCGGATCGCGACACGCTCAAGGCGCATCAATCGGAAATCGAAGCCAAGGCAGCCGCTGCGCTGGAACGGGCAGACTCGATCCAACGGGCCAAGACGGCGCTGGAAGAACGCCATCTTGCGACGCAGAAGGAGCGGGATGGGCTCAGGGACGTTCGCGTGCGGCTGGAATCCGAGCAGGCGGAGGCGAACAAGCAAAAGGCGGCGCTTGCAGCGGAAAAGCAGGCGCTTGAGGCGATGCTTGCGGAAACCAGCGAAGATCGCAATACGCTCAAACTGCTTCATGCGGAGATCGAGGCCAAGGCCGTAGCGGCGCTGGAACGGGCCGATGCCATCCAGCGGGCAAAATCCGCCCTGGAGGAACGGCACCTTGCCACGCAGAAAGAACGGGATGAGCTGAGAGAGGCGCGCGCGCGCCTTGAAACGGAGCAGGCCCAATCCGCCGCGCAACAGGCGACCCTTGCCGCCGAGAAACAGGCGCTTGAGGCTGCGGTTGCTCAGGCGCACGAAAAACAGGATGCGTTGACGGCGGCGCAGGTCGAACTGGAAGCCGAACGCACGGCTGCACAGCAGCGGGCGGAGGCAACGGCGCGGGCCAAGACCGCGCTGGAGGAACGACACCTCGCCACCCAGAAGGAACGGGATGCCCTGCGTGAGACGCGGGCACGTCTTGAAGCCGAACAGGCCGAAGCGGCGCAACAGTTGGCCGCGCTTGCTGCGGAGAAGCAGGCGCTCGAAGCCGCGGTCGCTCAGGCGCACGAAAAGCAGGATGCATTGACGGCGGTGCAGGTCGAGCTGGAAGCCGAACGCACGGCTGCGCAGCAGCGGGCGGAGGCAACGGAACGGGCCAAGACCGCGCTGGAGGAACGACACCTCGCCACCCAGAAGGAACGGGATGCCCTGCGTGAGACGCGGGCACGTCTTGAAGCCGAACAGGCCGAAGCGGCCAAGCAATTGGCCGCGCTGGCCGCGGAGAAGCAGGCGCTGGAAGCCGCCGTCACGCAGGCGCAGGAAAAGCAGGTCGAACTGGCATCGGCCCAAGTCGAACTGGAAGGTCAGCTCGCTACGGCAAAGCAACAGACCGAAGCGACACAGCGCGCGAAACAAGCGCTAGAGGAGCGTCATCTCGCGACGCAGAAGGAGCGGGATTCCTTGCGCGCAGAGCGCGCGGCGCTGGAAACGGAGAAAGCCGCAGCGCTGCAGGACGTTGCGGCCTTCGAGGCGCAGGCGCTGGCCCTCGACAAGGCCATGGCCGAAACGCGCCAACAGCGCGACGCATTGAGTGCGGCCAATACGGCCTTGGAAACCGAACTGGGGGCAGCAACCCGCCATGGCGGGGTGTTGGAGCAGGCGCAGGTAGCGCTTGAAAAGGAATATCAGGCGGCGCGGCAGGAACGCGACGCAGCGCGCGCAGCGCTTGCAGAGCGCAATCAGGCGGTCGATGCACTGGGACGTGTGTTGGCGCAGAAGGACGACGCGATCGCGACGCGCGATCGCGAACTGGCCGGCCTGACGCAAACCCTTGCCGCTACCGAGCAGGCGGTGGCCGACAGCCAGGTGAAGGCCAGTCAGACGGAGCAGATCGCCCGCGAATGGGAAGATCGATCGCGGCAACAGAGCGAAGAACTCAAGGCGTTGCGCACGGCCCATGAAGCCGACGTCACCGCGCTGCAAAATCAGCTGGCGCAGACCGAAAGCGCCTTGCGTCAGCGTCAGCTTGAAACAGAACAGGCTGCCGAGGCGCTGCTGGCCGCCAGCAAGCAGGCGCATGAAAATCGCGCCGAATGGGAGCAGCGAGAGGCCGCCCTTCAGCAGCACCTGGCCGAGGCGGGTCGAAAGGCGGCCGATCTGGAGCGCGCTCGCGCCGAAACCGAAGCCGCGTTGCAGGCACGGTTTGGCGAAATAGCCCTGGTCAGCGAACAGCTCGCCCTGCGCGAAGGCGACCTGTCGGCCGCCAGGGTCGCGCTGGACGATCATGCGCGCGCGCTGGAAACCGTCAGTCGTACCGCCCATGAACGACAGGCGCGCATCCTGGATCTGGAAACGACGGTTGCGGGTCAATCGACGGAACTGGCCGGGGTAAAGGCTGCTCTGGAACGAGATCGCAAAGCGCTCCAAGATATGCGGGCAGTCGTTGGCGACCGCGATGCCAAGGTCGCGGATCTCGAAAGCAGGATCAGCGCGCGCGAAACGGCGTTACAGGAACTGCGCACAGAATTGGCCACGCACTCCGCCCAAATTATTCGGGCCGAGGAAGCGCTGAGGGATAGCAATTTGGGGTTGATGAAGGCTGAAGCGGCGCATCAGGCCTTGCTGGCCGATCTGGAAAAAACACGGGAAGATTCGACCCGGCACAAGGATATGTTGCGGGCGGCCGTGCTGGCGAATCGCACTGAATTGGGTCAGCGCGATCAGGAAATCGATGATGTGCGCGCTGCCAGCCTGTATATCTACCAGCAAATGATCAACGCGCTGCAGGTGATGCTCGCGCAGGCGGCTTTACCATTTCCGGCATTGACCGGAAAGCTCACGGAGCAGCGTCAGCGTCGTATTCTGGACGATTATGCCGAGTTTGACGCAGGCTGGTATCTGGCTAATTATCTCGACGTGGCAGAATCGGGCATGGACCCTGCCATTCATTTCATCCGCTACGGCATGGCCGAGGGTCGCGCGCCCAATGGCGCCATGGAAGCATTGCGGCAGGCTGCGTTCGCAAACGGCGATACATAACCGGGGGCGCCCTCTGGCAATTTCTGGACGCAGGACATGTGCCGCGCAGAACATGCGCTCCCGATGCGCATATCATCATCCGCCGCTTGGCAAGGAGGCATCGTGAATGCGCCGATATGTTCGGAAAGCGTTCGATTCCAACCCCGCGTCGCGCCCGCTCGTCTGAAAACGACGCGTCGATGCGAATTGCCATGCATTAACCGGATAGCATCTCAGATAGTATAGCGTACGAAGCACTGAGCCGCGCTTCGTACCACCCGCTACCTAATCATTAAACTCGGGAGATGCTGTGTGAGAATGCGATATTTTATCGATAAATTATTGATGAAATCAGATTATTATCTATTCATAATATCAAGTATCAGTGCATCATATTGCGGAATATTATCTCTCATTCCGTAAGCGGCTAATGCGCTTTTTTTAATAACATCGCGTTTTGATCGGTTTGATTCCACCTGATCAATGGCGGTTTCAATGGCGGCTGCCCACGCTTTTGTATCGTTATCAACGAGGGTCAAGCTCTCTAGATCGGCTGTCATTTCTTGGAACGAGGCTACATTGGACGCGAGTACCGGCAGGCCGAGTGCCGTGCCTTCCATGGCCTTCAAGCCGCTCTTATGTTGATTGAAAGTCGTATCGACCAAGGGCGCGAGGGCAAAGTCGAAAGCCTTTGTCTGTTCCCGCAACCAGGGAACGAAATATCCGTAATTTACGGCGCCAATTGGTACGATGATACGTTCCGCCCAATCCGGCATAGGCTCATTCTGTACGCCAACGACCGCCAAACGAAAGTTGGGATGTCGCGCTATGATTGCCTCGATAGCTGGCTGAATCATTGCCAAATCTTTGCGGTGCGTGACACTTCCAAAATACAGTGCCCGCACAAAGCCGTCAGGTTCACGCGCCTCGCTATAGCCGCGCCAAACTGGATCGCTCAGGCGATTAGGCACCAAGTGTACATGTTCATTCACGTTGGCGAGATGATTTGCCAATTGGGGCGTCGATACGGTTACCGCACGAGCAGCAGCCAAGAGCCGCCGTAGGTAGGGCGCATAGGCTTTATACTTGCCGCTCGGATCCTTGTCTGAAGGGACATCCAGCAAATCATCATCCAGATCAATAGCATAGCCTACGCCTGCCTGCTTGAACGCCGTAATTAGCGGATCTACCATGGTTGCAGGAATGACGTTGCGCTGAATGATGGCGCCATCGATCGATCGGTTCTGTAAATTGGCACGCAAGCCGTTTGGGGTCATTCGCACATAAATGACATCGCGTTCGAAACTGTTACGAGTGCGTTCCCACAACCGGATATCGGTGGAGGCATTGCCGCGTTGCAGTTGCTTATCGGATGGTGCCGTTACAGCGATGATCGGTGCCGCTTTTAAGCCACGCGCCTGGCGATATACGTTGAGATAGCGGCCACCCATCAATTGTGTCGTCTCGCCGCATCCTGCCATATCCTGCCAAGCGGCAACGGCAGCATCAACGCGATCTTGCTCCGCCGAATCGAAAGCAAGCGTGAGAATCTGCTGGTACAAAGCTTGGATATTTTCATGCGGCAATACCCATCCCGCACCACTTTCGCGCACGCGGTTCGCGACGGTTGGAAAGTCGAATACCAGCGGGGGGACGCCAACCGACCATAGCTCGGTCAATGTGTGACAATAGGTTTCGTCCCAGATGGAAAAAACGGCGCCTAAATGGACATGGAGTGCCGCAACACGCTGCGCGAACTCATCGCGTTTATAGGTGCCGTGGATTATCAGACGTGGGTGGCTAATGCCTTGTGTGCTGTCAATTTTCCCGAGTACATGAAATTCGATCAGGCCAGCACGATCCTCCGCCAGCAAATCTCGAATGATGCTCAGTCCTTTGGCCGTACTGATATTGCCCGGAACAAGGATGCGCAGGGGTTCGCCGTGGCGTGGCCGTTTCCGTAAGAAGGATAGCTCGGCAAAATTGCGCCCATGCGGGATGACGTGAAAGCGATCAGGCGCGATCCCAGGCAAACAGGTCAAAATGGTGTCACGAGCGCTATTAGACGTCGTCACAAATGCATCACAGGGCGTTAGCGCATCTACGAAGCGATCGCGCCAATAGCTGATCCATTTGGCATCAACGGGCGGCATCGATTCGGGCGGCCAAAGCTCGAACGATGCCAGGCCGTTGAGTTGCGTCAGATCCCCGCCATAATAAGTGCCATCGGCACGGAGCAGTTTGATGGAAGGGCACAGCGCGTAGAAATCGTGGAAAGAAAATACAACCGTGCAGCCTTGCGCTTTGGCGATGCGTGGGAGGTTCAGGCTATGCCACGCCAGATGTCGAATATGCACCAGCTCAAAATCATATTGACGAAGCCAGTCCCCGACGACTGCTTCATACTCCGCTGATGTGTGTCGGATCGGCTCCAATTTTTCTTGAAGCTCATGCCGAGCAATTTCTTCGAAATTATCTCCTTCCCGCCGCATCAGGATGAGGTTCTCGCTGTCGCAGCGCATCAACCATGAATCAAATCCGTCAGCAATCGCACCCATCAGATCAAGGTTGGTTTGGGGCGTTCCGCCGGTCTGAGTGGCGACCACGAACAATAGTCGCGGCTGCGTCTCACGCGGAGTAGCACAGTCACGTTGCGCCCACCGTGCCAGGATTCGGGCTAGCCCCAGATCGGTCCCGTTCGAAAAAACGCGAATAGCTGTCTTATATTCGGGGTAGCGCGCGTCAATGACGGCGCGACCGGCTTTCATGAGATCTGTCTTGGCCTCGCCGAAACTTTTTGATCGATCATGAAAGACATAAGTGCGGTCATCTATTAAATTGAGCCAGCCAGCGCGGCCCGCGCGCATGCAAAAATCATTTTCTTCACCATAACCACGAGGGAAGGCGGCTTCGTCAAGACTGCCGATTTCGTCAATGCAGGCGCGATTGACGAACATGCAAAACCCGTTGCCGGTCGGGACGATCGGATAAAGTCCCGCGCTTCTGCGGCGGAAGGCGCGTGCATAGGTGACTTCATCGACCCCTGGCGGGAGTTCATTGTCGTTACCAATCGTGGGCGCGGAAAACGCGCCTGCACGATCCGACATGGCGGTCACCGTCGCTACGCGGGGACGTGAACTTGCAGCCGTCAGCATGCCTTCCAACCAGCCGGGCGTGACGCGTGCGTCGCTGTTAAGCAGGATCGCATGTTTCTTGCCGACTTCCGTCAGTCCCCGATTAATCGTGCGGGTAAAGCCCATATTGGTTTCGTTGCGCAGGACGCGCATGTTGGGATAGGCTTTTGTTCTTTCCAACAGCTTGCCTATGCGCTCGTCGGGCGAGGCGTCGTCGATGAACAGGATGTCCACATCAGCGGGCGTAAACGCGGCCAGACGATTGATGCAATTTTCGACATCGTCATAGGCATTATAGACCGGAACGATGATGGCCGTGTCCCTGGTAAGGATCGGAGCAGCAAATGCGTGTCGACGAACGCGGCGCTTTTCGCCTTCAACCATGACGTCTTGCGCCACGACGTTGCCGTCTGGCATCCGCATGGCTATGGTGTAGGTGCCCGAACCCAGTTCCGCCAACGGCAAGGCAACCCGTATGCCTCCAATGCCGTCCGACAATCCGGCGCGGACGAGATCTTTACGACGCTGATCGTTGCGGGTCTTGCAGAACAAAACGCCGTCGATCAAAATGTCGAGCGAAATGCATTCCTTCGTATCATGCGTATTAACCGCCCAGCCGCGCAATTCTGTTTCGGACACGCTTTCGATCCGCCCTTTGCAGAAAAATGCAGAAGTAGGCGCTGATGGCGACATCTCCGGGGAAACCGTTCGCTTGAGTGCCAAAGCTTGATCGGATGTCAGAACGACTTCGACCATCAAACTGTCACTATCCTTAAGCATCTTACCAGACGGCAGTTGGAGCGGCAGGGTCGCTTTGAACCCATAGCGTCCCTGGCCAAATCCTGCGGCGCCGACGTCCGGGCGTTCGACGTCGGCGATCAGCGCCGTGACCACGAGGTTGCCTTCGATCAAGATATCGATCACCAACGGCTCGTCCGTGTCGTGGGATTTGACCCAGCCTGCGATGACGCCATTTTTGATCTCGTCGATATACCCGACGAAATTTTCGGATTCCGGCTCTGCCACATTCTCAACCTCGCGTGGTTTTTTGGAGAATGTAACGAATTTCGTCAGGGTATCTTTCATGGAGCCACTCTGATTATTGTCGCACAAGCAAAGATACTTGGCGATGGGACAAGCCAGTTTTCGTGCCCTTGATATACGAATGAGATCGACCGTCTAGTGTGCTTCTAAGCGAAATTTTGGCGCAGTGCAGCGTTGGCCGCCTTCGCTTCACGGGCTGCCGAATATTACCGTGTTCACAGGTCGTTTGGCCGCATTTGCAACTCGTTTGACCGCCGGAATGTGCGTCGCAATGGTACGTCGGCGACTATTGCGCTTCGCAACTGCGTTGATCTTCCGGCCGGTCCGGGTTATCCTTTCGCCTTGATAACAATGCGTGTCTTTTCGCTACGGAAAGAGCAAGGCCATACGGGTTGCACAGGGGAGCGTGCCGGTTGGCGTTTCGATGCCGGTGAATCGATTTGGATTGTACGGGGGAAATTAGGTGAGTCAGATCAGTGTAGCGACCGCTGTGTCCGCGCAGGATGTTGCGCGGATTAAGGATTCGGGCCTGTTTGACGAGGAATGGTATGTTCGGACCTATCCCGATGTCGCCATTCTTAACATGGACCCGGTCGAACATTATCTTTGGCTTGGCGCGCGGCTGAACCGCGATCCCTCGCCCCATTTCAGCACGAGCGGCTATTTCGAGGCCAATCCCGACGTCCGCGACGCAGGCGCGAATCCGCTGGCCCATTATGCCAAGAACGGCCAGCGCGAAGGCCGCAAGATCGCGCCGCGCCGCCGCGCGGCCGACCCCGCCGCCTGGCGTCAGGGCGTGATCGATGTCATCGAAGATGCGCCCTCGGTGCTGCTGTGCGCGCATGAAGTGAACCCGCAGATGTTCGGTGGCGAACGCAGCTTCATCGACATGCTCGACGCGCTCGCGCAGATGAAGCTCAACGTCTATGTCGCCGTCCCGCGCGAAGGCAATCCCGACTATATCGACCTGCTGCGGCAAAAGAGCTGCGGCCTCTATTCCTTCCCCTATTATCAATGGACGAAGAATCGCGGACCCGACGAAACCTCGATCGAGGATTTCATCCACATCATCGAGCAGCGCAACATTGCCCTCGTTTATTGCAACACCATCGTCCTCGTCGATCCACTGATTGCCGCGCGCCGCGCCGGACGCTTGACCGCGATCCATGCACGCGAACTGATCGACCATGACGAACATCTGTGCGACCGCATGGGCATGGACGCGGCCGGGATCATCAAGCGCATCCTGCACCAGACCGACTATGTCATCGCCAATTCCGCCGCGACGCAAAAGCTGTTCGCGCACAGCCGTCGCAGCTTCCACGTCCCCAACGTCGCCAAGGTCGACTCGCTCGACATGCCCAATGTCGTGGGCGAACATGTGGTGTTCGGCATCGTCAGCTCCAACATTCCCAAAAAGGGCATCGCCGATTTCGTGGAAGTCGCGCGCCGGGCCGAAGAATTGGTGCCCAACGCCCGCTTCCGCGTCATCGGCCCGGAAAATGCCTATGTCGAGGAACTGAAAGAAGCCGGGCTGCCCGGCAATCTGGAATTTGCGGGCTATGCCGACAGCCCGGCGGAGGCGATGGCGCAGCTCAATGTCGTGATGGCGCTGTCCCACTTCGCGGAATCCTTCGGCCGCACCGTGGCCGAGGCGCAGGCCGCGCGCCGTCCGGTAATCGGCTATCGCTGGGGTGCGGTGCCCGAACTGATCGATGATGGCCAGACCGGCTTCCTGGTCGGTTACAAGGATGTCGAGGCGGTGGTCGCGCGCGTCAATACGCTGTGCAAGGATCCCGGCCTGATCGCGACCATGGGCACCGCCGGGCGTGAAAAGATCATCCGCCAATTCTCGCCCGTCGTGCTGCGCAACAATCTGCGCCATGCCCTCTCGGCGATCCTGGCGGAGGACGTGCCGCTGCGCGAAGACGAGACTCGCCGCCTCACCATCATCGTGCCGGTCTACAATGCGCCCGAAGCGGTCGAGCGCTGCCTGACGTCGGTGCTCGCCAAGACCGATCTCACCCGTGATCGCGTGCTGATGATCAATGATGGCAGCAGCAACGAACTGGTGCAGCCGCTGCTGGATCGCTTTGCCCGCCATCCGGGCTTCCACCTGCTCGTGAACCCCCAGAATATGGGTTATACCCGCACCATCAATCGCGGCATCCGCTGGGCCGAGGGTGACGATATCCTGCTGCTCAACAGCGACACGATCGTCCATGACGGCTGGATCGACGGCATGCGCAAGGTCGCCTTCGGCACGCCCAAGGCGGGCACGGTGACGGCGATGGGCGACAATTCGGGCAGCTTCTCCTTCCCGGTCGCCAATATCGTCAATGCCAAGCCCGACGATATGAGCCATGACGACTGGGCCAAGCGGATCATCGCCTTCACCCAAGTCTCCGAACCGATCGACGTGCCGACCGGAAACGGCTTTTGCCTCTATATCCGTCGTGATCTGATGGATCATATCGGTCTGTTCGACGAAGAGACTTTCCCGCGCGGCTATGGCGAGGAAAATGATTTCTGCATGCGGACGATGAAGGCTGGGTGGAAGAATTTCATCACCCCCCATGCCTATGTCTTCCACCAGCGTACCGCCAGCTTCGGCGGCGAAAAGGACGGCCTCATCAAGACGGCGATGGAAATCGTCCACCAACGCTATCCCGACTATGCCCGCCGGGTAAAATCCGCCTTCGGGTCGGGCCGGATGAAGGCGCTGCGCGCGCTCTCGGCCAAGGCGTTCGAGGGCGCACCGGTGCCCACGCAGCCTGCCTGGCACAGCGCGCCGGTCGGCGAACCGACCGATCGCGCCGGCTATCGCGCCGGCCCGGAAAAGCGCTTCCTCTCGCTCAACAAGATGGTGATCGACTGGCATACGATCCGCGGGCAGGCGCCCCAGCGCGACCCCGATCTCGTCTCGATCATCGTGTGCGTCTTCAACCAATATTCGCTGACCAATAAATGCCTCAACGCGCTCGCGCGCCATTGCGGCCGGGCGAAGGTCGAATTCATCATGGTCAATAATGGCAGTGATGAAGAAACGTCGGGCCTACTCGACAGCTGGGCGGAGCGGGACGGGCGCGTCACCGTCATCCACAATTTCGACAATCTCAACTTCTCGCTCGGCAATAATATCGGCTTTGCCGCCTCGCAGGGCGCGCGCGTGGTATTCCTCAACAATGATACCGAAGTGAAGGCCGGCTGGATGGAGCCGCTGCTCGCCCCGCTCGCCGACCCGGACGTCAAGGGTACGCAGCCCAAGCTGCTCTACCCCGACGGTCGCCTCCAGTGCATGGGCGTGGTCTTTTCCGGCAAGACGCCGCTCGGCTACCCCATCTATGTCGATGAGGCCGCCGACTCCCCGCTGGTCGCGCAAAACCGTCGCTTCCGCGCTATCACCGGCGCCTGCTTCGCGATGCGCGCCACCGA
Source organism: Sphingobium sp. D43FB (assembly GCF_002312805.1). Classification (GTDB taxonomy): domain Bacteria; phylum Pseudomonadota; class Alphaproteobacteria; order Sphingomonadales; family Sphingomonadaceae; genus Sphingobium. The sequence continues at coordinate 93,207 of NZ_NMUA01000014.1, forward strand.
CTTCGCGGCGGTCGGCGGCTTCGACCCGGTGTTCATCAACGGACAGGAAGATATCGACCTCTGCTATCGCGTCGGCCATGGCGCCAATGTGTTCGAATATGTCGCCGCGTCCACCGTCACCCATCATGAAGGTCGCACCAAGGGGCGTGGCCGCTTCATCACCCACAACCGCTACAGCTATGCCGCACGCTGGAACGATGTATTCCCCGGCGACGACGTCGATCATTATGCGAAGGACGGGTTCATCGTCGCCGAATATCAGATCGACCGCCCGGAACTGGATGGAAAAAGCATCGCCTGCTGGCGCGCGAAGATCGAGGCTGTCGCGTCAATTGACGCCTGATGGTTGAAATGTAAAAGCGGCAACGCGCAGACAGTTATCTATGGAAAGAATACCATAAAATGGGCCTCGACGTTCGTCCCAACCTGATAATCGCCGGGGCTCAAAAGGCCGGGACGACGACATTGGCGACCCGATTGGCGGCACATCCACAAATATTCATGCCGCCGGAAAAGGAACTGAACTTCTTTACCAAGACCAAATGGTATCTGGACATAGAATCCTATCTGCGGCGCTATGCCGGTGGCGGCGAGATGGCCTACCGCCTGGATGCAACGCCGGGCTATCTCTGGACGGATCGAACGGACCGGCGTTTTTGCATGCCGACGTCGAATCCCAAGCCACCGATCCCTGAATCGATCAGATCCTTTCTGGGTGCCGACACGAAGATTTTGATGATCCTCCGGCATCCGTCCATGCGCGCCATATCCGGCTTTTTTCACCAGTTTCGCATGGGCCGCATCGGCACGGCCGATCGCATACGCAATCTGCCGCGGCAGTTTGGCCTGGTCGATATCGGCTTTTATTCCGATCACATCAAAAATTACCGGAAAGTGTTTTCCGAAGAGAATATCCGGGTATTCTTTCTCGAAAAATATGGCGCGAACAAGCCTCTATATGACCGTATCATTTTTGATTGGCTTTCCCTCAATCCTGACGAAGTCAGCGACTTGGGCAAGCCGAAGGTCAAGGAGGACAGCAATGCCAACTTCCGCATCACATTCGATGGCCGGGTGCTCGCATTCAAGGATGGCATTGATCAGGTCAACAGCTTGAGGCAGCGTGATCCCCGCTATAAAAAGATGTTGGAAGTCGACCCGCCAGTGGTGGAGCCTGAGGATATTGAATTTCTGAACCGAATCTACGCGTCGGAAATGGCAGAGATGCGGCGGCTTTATCCTGAGACTGGTGAAATCTGGCGTGAGGATGTCACCTTAGCCGATTATTGAAATTTGATCCAAATTGCAGCGAAAGACGAAAATGGAAATTTTGAATAGCGATAAGGATTCTGTTGAGCAGCTGCGAAAATTTGGCATCAATCACAATATGGCGCCTAAAGATATCGCTCGCTTCTGGGGAAATATTGAGCCGCCTATCAGAATTTCCGAAACTCGTATCTTCCATGATTTCAGCATGGGGGCTTTTTCTTACGTGTCGGGCGGATTTCTATACCATACACATATCGGCCGTTATTGCTCCCTTTCGAATCAATTGCATATCGGACAGGGTAATCATCCTGTAGATTGGCTGAGCACGCACCCCTTCCAGTATCAGGCAGGTATCTTCGACGTTCGCGATACTTATGAATTTAAAGACCAATATGATGCTGATCGACGCGCCCATACAAAAAATGCCGTTATGGAGCGCCCTAAGCCAACGAAAATCGGAAATGATTGTTGGATAGCCACGGGCGTTTTTATCAAGAACGGGGTCACCATCGGCGACGGCGCTGTTATCGGTGCACGGAGCATAGTTACTAAGGATGTTCCACCCTATGCCATTGTCGTTGGCTCCCCAGCCCGTATCATTCGGTATCGATTTGACGAACTGCTGATAGAGAGATTGTTGCGATTGCAGTGGTGGCGATTTGCAACGTGGCAGTTGCGAGATCTGAATATGTCGCATCCATCACAAGCGCTCGATACACTCGAAGAGCTAATCGACAAGGGCCTAGAGCCTTATGTCCCCCAAAAGCTTTTTGTTAAGCGCGGATAGGGATCCCTCTTTTCCGTAGAATATTAGATTTTCTTAAAAAATGACTTCAGCCATAATGCGCCGAAGGCATCATTCATGTGGGTAACGTCTATTGTGGGATGTAGTGCATCGTCATTATCATCCCCAATCGCCAGTCGCTTTGAACCTTGCGCGTATAGTATGTCCGTACTATCCCCATGGACGATTGTTTTTTTGGGTTGAGGAATAACAAGTGCGTTCAAATGCGCATAAACAATTTGGTTGAGATATTCTATTCCGCGCTCGTAAGAAGAAGTGTCTGAGTTTCCTGGCTTTTTATGTGCGCCTCTCAACGGATTGTGGCCAATGAATATAGGTTTTTCTGTGATTGACCGTAGCTTGAGCAATATTTCGTAGCATAGCTTTTCATGTACTACGTCATACGCGGATCTTCGTATGACCGCGTCTGAGTAAAACCGACTTTGAGGAACGATAAGCGCTTTCGCTTCCAATCCATATAAGAGAAATGCGTCGAAATCATTTACGTTTATTCGGTCTATCCCTCCAGAAGTGAAAGATATGGATTTTCGAGAAGCATTGCTAGTTGGCACCAAGCAGCAGTCGTCAACTTCCATATCTTTCAGAGCTAATCCTCTTCCGCCAAAGAAGACGAGTTCATGAGCGGAGCGACGTGACAGAGTTTCATAGCCACGCTTGAGGGACGCAATGTGGCTGTTGCCGATGACTGCGATCTTCACTTTTTTTCTCCAAAAGCACCGAGCAATTCCTCCTCGCATACTTCGTCCAACTTCTTGGTTGAAGCCGCAGGACGAGAAGGACCTGCAGAGAAATAGTCGCCAAACTGGTACACTAGCCCTTGGAAGAAATGATCCATTACGAAATCTACACCGCGCTTATTAACTCCCCGCATGTTGGGTTCGAAAAAACTGCCTCTAAAAACAGCGCTATTGATGATTTCATAGGAAGGAAAATAATCTACGATTTTTTGATTTTCAGCGATCTGACCAGCAACTGCCCGCAGAACCGATTTTGAATACATGGTGGCGATCAGGACATGTTGATCAGATTTTGTCGCCGTAAGGGGCACCGGCGAAACAGTCAGGATAAACCGCAGTTTTGGATTTGCCGCCCGCATCATACGGATTGAGTCGGCTAATGCAGAACGGACTTGCTCAAAGGTTTGATTGCGGAACCGATGCTTCTCTGCATCGAATTCCCCAGCGACCGTGCCGGGGCACATGGGATATTCATATCCCTGCTCCTGGTTGAACCAACTTTCGGTCAGCCCCAGCGTGAACACGAAGAAGTGCGAGTCCGTGATGCAGGTGCGAAAGGCCTTGATGGTCTCTTCGCGCGACAGCAGCATCTCTTCCAGCGTCGCAAAACCATTGGGCTCGATTGCCGGGCGGAACGGGTCGTAGAAACGCCCGTTCTTCTCCCAATATTCCTCTGGCGGGCTGCTATGCCCCAATGCCCAACTGGTCCATTGCCGCAATAGGGATGTGGTATAAATATTGGCCGTGCGCGCCGAAAAAATATTATAATTGAACAGCTTTGCGCCTTCCTCACTCATCCCGACGGGCGGCGTTTCAGCGATCATCCAATTGAATTTGCGATTTTTCAGTGCGTTGCCGATATGCTGCGCAAAGCAGGAACCAAAGGTCGCCACCGGGGCGCGCGGCGCAATGCGAAATTTGGGCGACCATAATTCTGCAATGTCGAACATGGATCGTTCAGCGATGGCGGGCCGCCAGAAGGCCTTCTTGGGCAGATCTTCGTAAGGATTGGTCGAACTGACACCGTCCACTGTCTGTGCTTTCTTTGCCATCGCCGGTTCACCTACCTTATTGTCTGTTGCAACAGGAAAAAACGAAGATCACCAACTCTGTTTGTTGCACTGCAACGGATCATATCGGATCGCCCTGGTAATGAAAAGGCGGTTCATCATCGGTGCAACATTGTGACACTAAGACTTTTCATGGATCGCGCTTGCACATGGCACGTTATGATATTCGCGTATGCAACATATAAAAGGATGATGGTAGGATGGCGCATCGTATGACAGTCTTGCGCTGGTCGCTGCTCGTGGCAGGCCTCGGCACCGCGATGGGCGTATCCGCCGAACCCCAACGCCGTCTCTCGGTCGATTTCGACCAGGGCCAGCATATGAAGGCCAAGGGTTCGGACGCGATCGTCGATCCGCGCAGCAACCTGACCTTCAACGCCACCACCGACAAGGGCACCAAGGCTGCTGACCGGCCGCAGGTCGTGTCCAGGGGATGCTTCACCCCGCCCAGTTGCCTGCGCATCTCGATGGACCCCAGCGCCCAGGGCGCGGCCAAGAACAAGATCATGTACAGTTTCTGGTCGCATTACAAACCGCTGCCCGGTGGGGAACAGGGGCGGATGCAGATTGGCGACAAGGGGGCCACGCGGATCAGCTTCGCGATGAAGCTGGACCAGCGCTATGACACCCCGCCGCGCCAGATGATCCATTTCCAGGTCTTTCAACCCGCCATGGCCGGCAAGACGTCCAAGGTGAAGAACGTCAAGCCGGGCGGTCCCATCTTGTCGCTGCGCATGGTTCCGCTGTCGCGGCGCAAGGACAAGTCGCCCGATGTGCAGGAGTTCATCATCGCGGTGCGCAATCCTCAGGCGCAAAATTATTATTATTACGACACCCGCGACAAGGGCGTCCTTTACCGAGGCTCGGTGCGCAAGGGCGAATGGAACCGCTTTTCCTTCGTACTGCAATCGGCTGACCAGCGCGGCACCATGCAGGGCCGCATCGGCTTTTGGCAGGACGGGCAAAAGCAGTTCGACCGGCCGGTGCAATGGGGTTTCAACCCCGCCACCTATGCCGTCAGCCCGAAACTGGGCGTCGAACTCGGCAGCTACCGCTCCGCCGATGCCAAGGGCCACCAGACCGTCTATTTCGACGATGTGACCATCGACCGCTAACCGGGCAGGGCAGGGGGCTACCGCCCCCGCCGCACCCTCATGAAAAAGCCCGCCGGAGCGTCAAACGCTCCGGCGGGCTTTTTCCTGGGCGCTCAAAGCACCGTCAGCGCCGGAGCCACAGCCTGAACGGCATGTGGCCCCAACACCCTATCGGATCACTCCGCGTCCTGCGTGGTGAAGTCTTCACCCTGCACGGCGCCCAGCGGATCATCGCCGATCGCCGCTTCCGGCCCCTGGCGCAGTTCGGCGGCATGTTCGGCCGCCGCCGTCTTGGGCGCGATCAGGTCGATCTGGCTAGCGGCCCGCAGCGAGGCGCGCATCGCTGCATCGCGCGACGAAGCGGCAACCCGCATCCGGTTCATGCCAGCGCCCGTACCCGCCGGGATCAGGCGGCCGACGATGACATTTTCCTTCAGGCCAATGAGCGTGTCCTTCTTCCCCTGAACCGCTGCCTCGGTGAGGACGCGGGTGGTTTCCTGGAACGACGCAGCCGAGATGAACGAGCGGGTCTGCAGCGAAGCCTTGGTGATGCCAAGCAGCACGGGCTTGCCGGCGGCGGGCAGGAAGCCCGGTGCCAGCTTGCTGTTGATCTCGTCCATTTCCTCGCGGTCGACCTGTTCGCCCACCAGCAAGGTGGTGTCGCCGGACTCGATGATCTCGACCTTCTGCAACATCTGACGAACGATCGTCTCGATATGCTTGTCGTTGATCTTCACGCCCTGCAGACGATAGACTTCCTGGATTTCGGCGACCAGATATTCTGCCAGCGGCTCGATGCCGAGCACTTCGAGAATATCATGCGGATCGGGCGAACCGCCGATCAGATTGTCGCCGCGCTTGACGAAATCGCCTTCCTGGACGTCGATCACCTTGCTCTTGGGGATCAGATATTCGACCGGCTCGCCGCCATCCTCGGGATTGATGGCGATCTTGCGCTTCGCCTTATAATCCTTGAGGAACTGGACGCGGCCCGACACCTTGGCGATGATGGCGTTGTCCTTGGGCTTGCGCGCTTCGAACAGCTCCGCCACGCGCGGCAGACCGCCCGTGATGTCGCGGGTCTTGGCCGCTTCGCGGCTGACACGCGCCAGCACGTCACCGGCCGACACCGTGGCACCATCCTCGACCGACAGGGTCGCACCGACCGCCAGCATATAGCGGGCCGCTTCGCCCGAACCATCGTCCAGCAGGGTCAGGCGCGGACGCAGATCCTCCTTGGTACGCGCGGCACCACGATGTTCGGTGACGACGCGCTGGGCGATGCCCGTGGCTTCGTCGGTCTGTTCGGCCAGCGTCTTGCCGTCGATCAGGTCGACATATTTCACGATACCCGGACGCTCGGTGATCACCGGCATGGTGAACGGATCCCACTCCGCGAAGCGATCGCCCTTCTTGATCGTGTCGCCATCTGCAAACAGGATGGTGGCACCATAAGGCAGGCGATGGGTTTCGCGCTCGCGCCCTTCGCTGTCGATGATCGCGATCTCGCCGTTGCGGGCGAGGCTCAGGCGACGGCCCTGCTTGTCGGTAATGGTCGGCATGTCACGCAGTTCGATCGTGCCGTCCGCCATCGATTCCAGGTTCGACGTTTCGTTGAAGTTCGCCGCGCCGCCGATGTGGAAGGTCCGCATGGTGAGCTGCGTACCCGGTTCGCCGATGGACTGCGCCGCGATGACGCCGACCGCTTCGCCGATATTGACCGGGGTGCCGCGGGCAAGGTCACGACCATAGCATTTGCCACAGACGCCCATCTTGCTCTCGCAGATCAGCGGGCTGCGGATCTTGACCGCCTGCGTACCGATCGCCTCGATCTGCACGATCAGCGCTTCGTCGAGCAGCGTGCCGATCGGCACGATGACCGAACCATCCTTGGTGTCGACGATGTCCTCGGCCGTGGTACGGCCCAGGATACGTTCGCCAAGCGACGCGATGACGCTGCCGCCCTGGACGATCGCCTTCATCTCCAGCGCCTTTTCGGTGCCGCAATCTTCCTCGACGATCGTGCAATCCTGGCTGACGTCGACCAGACGGCGGGTCAGGTAACCCGAATTTGCCGTCTTGAGCGCGGTGTCGGCCAGACCCTTGCGGGCGCCGTGGGTGGAGTTGAAATATTCAAGGACGGTCAGACCTTCCTTGAAGTTCGAGATGATCGGCGTTTCGATGATCTCGCCCGACGGCTTGGCCATCAGACCGCGCATACCGGCCAGCTGCTTCATCTGCGCCTGAGACCCGCGCGCACCGGAATGCGCCATCATGTAGATCGAGTTGATCTGTGCCAGACGGCCCGTCTTGGGGTCCTTGGGCTGGGCGCGGATCTCGTCCATCATGGCGTTCGCCACCTTGTCGCCGCACTGCGACCAGGCATCGATCACCTTGTTATACTTTTCCTGCTGGGTGATCAGGCCGTCCTGATATTGCTGCTCATAGTCGGCCACCAGCGCCTTGGTTTCGGCGACCGTGCCTTCCTTCGAGTCCGGAATGACCATGTCGTCCTTGCCGAACGAAATGCCCGCCTGGAACGCGTGCTTGAAGCCCAGCGCCATGATGGCGTCGGCAAACAGCACCGTGTCCTTCTGGCCGGTGTGACGATAAACCTCGTCGATCACGTCGCCCACATCCTTCTTGGTGAGGAGGCGGTTGACGACGTCGAACGGCACTTTGTGCGCCTTGGGCAGACATTCGCCCAGCAACATGCGGCCTGGCGTCGTCTCGTAGCGCTTGAGGTAGCTGTTCCCGGCTTCGTCGGTCTGCGGCACGCGGCTGATGATCTTGCTGTGCAGGGTCACGGCCTTGGCGAACAGCGCCTGATGCACTTCCTGCATGTCGGCGAGCAGCATGCCTTCGCCTGGCTCGCCTTCGCGCTCCATCGACAGATAATAGATGCCTAGCACCATGTCCTGCGACGGGACGATGATCGGCTTGCCGTTCGCAGGCGAGAGGATGTTGTTGGTCGACATCATCAGCACGCGCGCTTCCAACTGGGCCTCAAGGCTCAGCGGAACGTGGACAGCCATCTGATCGCCATCGAAGTCGGCGTTGAAGGCCGAGCAGACCAGCGGGTGAAGCTGGATCGCCTTACCTTCGATCAGCACGGGTTCGAACGCCTGGATGCCCAGACGGTGAAGCGTGGGCGCACGGTTCAGCATCACGGGATGCTCGCGGATCACTTCGTCCAGGATGTCCCAGACTTCCTTGCGCTCCTTCTCGACCCACTTCTTGGCCTGCTTCAGGGTCATGGACAGACCCTTGGCGTCCAGACGCGCGTAGATGAACGGCTTGAACAGTTCGAGCGCCATCTTCTTAGGCAGACCGCACTGATGCAGCTTCAGCTCAGGACCGGTCACGATGACCGAACGACCCGAATAATCGACGCGCTTGCCGAGCAGGTTCTGACGGAAGCGACCCTGCTTGCCCTTGAGCATGTCGGACAGCGACTTGAGCGGACGCTTGTTGGCACCGGTGATGACGCGGCCACGACGGCCATTGTCGAACAGGGCGTCGACGGCTTCCTGCAACATGCGCTTTTCGTTGCGGACGATGATGTCCGGCGCGCGCAATTCCATCAGCCGCTTCAAGCGATTGTTACGGTTGATCACGCGGCGATAGAGATCGTTCAGATCCGACGTCGCGAAACGACCACCGTCCAGCGGCACCAGCGGGCGCAGCTCTGGCGGAATCACAGGAACGACGTCCAGGATCATCCATTCGGGGCGGTTGCCCGATTCCAGGAAGCTCTCGACGACCTTAAGGCGCTTGATGATCTTCTTGGGCTTCAGCTCCGACTTGGTCGTCGCCAGCTCTTCGAGCAGGATTTTCTTCTCGCCCTCAAGGTCGAGATCCATCAACATGATCTTGACCGCTTCCGCGCCGATCCCGGCGGTGAAAGCGTCCTCGCCATATTGATCCTGCGCGTCGAGCAGTTCGTCTTCATTGAGAAGCTGATATTTCTCCAGCGGGGTCAGGCCCGGCTCGGTGACGATATAGCTTTCGAAGTAAAGGACGCGCTCCAGCTGCTTCAACTGCATGTCGAGCAGCAGGCCGATGCGCGACGGCAGCGATTTCAGGAACCAGATATGCGCAACCGGCGCGGCCAGTTCGATATGGCCCATGCGCTCGCGGCGCACCTTGCTCACGGTAACTTCGACACCGCACTTCTCGCAGACGATGCCCTTATACTTCATGCGCTTATACTTGCCGCACAGGCATTCATAATCCTTGATCGGACCAAAGATGCGCGCGCAGAACAGGCCATCGCGTTCGGGCTTGAACGTGCGATAGTTGATGGTTTCGGGCTTCTTGATCTCGCCGAAGGACCAGGACCGGATGCGCTCTGGCGAGGCAAGGCCGATCTGGATCTGGTCGAACGTCTCGGTCTTGGCGACCGGATTGGCGAAGTTGGTCAGTTCATTCATGTTCATGTCCTCATGGAGAGGGAAATTCTGATGGGCTGAGGGGAAGGGGCGCTGCGGTCAAACAGCGCCCGCAATCCCTTTACTCCGCCGCCGCCGCGAAGCCGTCGTCCTCGTCGGCGATCGCGTCCATCGTCGCGAGTTCGACGTTGAGGCCCAGCGAGCGCATTTCCTTGACCAGCACGTTGAAGCTTTCGGGAATGCCGGCCTCGAACGTGTCGTCACCCTTGACGATCGCCTCATAGACCTTGGTGCGACCGACCACGTCATCGGACTTCACCGTCAGCATTTCCTGCAGCGTATAGGCGGCACCATAGGCCTGGAGCGCCCAGACCTCCATTTCCCCGAAGCGCTGACCACCGAACTGCGCCTTACCACCCAGCGGCTGCTGCGTGACGAGCGAGTAGGGGCCGATCGAACGGGCATGGATCTTGTCGTCGACAAGGTGATGGAGCTTCAACATATAGATGATGCCTACCGTGACCTTACGGTCGAACTTGTCGCCGGTGCGGCCGTCATACAGGTCGCTCTGACCCGATGTGTTCAGCCCCGCCAGTTCCAGCATCGCCGACACGTCCGCTTCGCGGGCGCCGTCGAACACCGGCGTTGCCATCGGCACGCCGCGCTGGAGATGTTCGGCCAGGTCGACGATCTGCTCGGCCGTGCGGGCGTTGATCTCGTCGGCATATTGCGGACCATAAGCGGTCAGCAACCGATCCCGCACCGCGTCGGGCATGACGCCCGGCTCAGGGTTGGGATTGGCCTCGCGCCAGTCTTCCAGCGCGTGCTTGAGCTGCTGGCCGATGCCACGGGCAGCCCAGCCCAGATGCGTTTCGAAGATCTGCCCGACATTCATGCGCGACGGCACGCCCAACGGGTTGAGCACGATGTCGACATGGGTGCCGTCTTCCAGGAACGGCATGTCCTCGACCGGCAGGATGCGCGAAATAACACCCTTGTTACCGTGGCGACCAGCCATCTTGTCGCCCGGTTGCAGCTTGCGCTTCACCGCCACGAACACCTTGACCATCTTCAGCACGCCCGGCGGCAGTTCGTCGCCACGCTGCAGCTTGTCGACGCGATCCTCGAACTTGTCGACGATCGACTTCACCGCTTCGTCATATTGCGCCTTGACGGCTTCGATGCCGGCCTGACGAATGTCGTCCGCAACCGCGAACTTCCACCATTCATGCCGCTCGACTTCGCTCAGCACGGCCTCGTCGATTTCGACGCCCTTCTTCACGCCCTTGGGCGCAGCCGTTGCCACCTGGCCCGTCAGCATTTCCTGCAGACGGTTGAAGGTCGCGCGGTTCAGAATGGCGCGTTCGTCTTCGCGATCCTTGGCGAGGCGGTCGATTTCCTCCCGCTCGATCGCCATGGCGCGCTCGTCCTTGTCGATGCCGTGACGGTTGAACACGCGCACTTCGACGACCGTGCCCGCAACGCCCGGTGGCAGACGCAGCGACGTGTCGCGCACGTCGCTCGCCTTTTCACCGAAGATCGCGCGCAGCAGCTTTTCTTCCGGCGTCATCGGCGATTCACCCTTGGGGGTGATCTTGCCGCACAGGATGTCGCCCGGCTCCACTTCGGCGCCGATATAGACGATGCCCGCTTCGTCGAGGTTGCGCAGCGCTTCCTCGCCGACGTTGGGGATGTCGCGGGTGATGTCCTCTGGCCCCAACTTCGTATCGCGCGCCATGACCTCGAACTCCTCGATATGGATCGAGGTGAAGACGTCATCCTTCACGATGCGCTCGGAAATGAGGATACTATCCTCATAGTTGTAGCCGTTCCAGGGCATGAACGCGACGAGCGTGTTGCGGCCCAGCGCCAGCTCGCCGAACTCGGTCGACGGGCCATCGGCGATCACGTCGCCGCCTTCGATCAGGTCGCCGACATTCACCAGCGGACGCTGGTTGATGCAGGTGTCCTGGTTCGACCGCTGGAACTTCTGGAGCGTGTAGATGTCGACGCCCGACTGGCCGGGTTCGATATCGCCGGTCGCGCGGATGACGATACGGGTCGCATCGACCTGATCGACAATGCCGGGACGCTTGGCGGCGATGGCCGCGCCCGAATCGCGCGCAACCGTGCCTTCCATGCCGGTGCCCACGAACGGGGCCTCGGCACTGACGAGCGGCACCGCCTGGCGCTGCATGTTCGATCCCATGAGTGCGCGGTTGGCGTCATCATTTTCCAGGAACGGAATGAGCGAGGCCGCAACAGACACCAGCTGCTTGGGACTGACGTCCATCAGCGTGATGTGATCCTTGGGCGCCATCAGGAACTCGCCCGCTTCACGCGCCGAGATCAGGTCTTCGGCCAGCGTGTGGTCGGGGTTCAGCTCCGCGTTCGCCTGCGCGATCGTGTGCTTGGCCTCTTCCATCGCCGACAGATAGACGACGTCATCGCTCACCACGCCGTCGATGACCTTGCGGTAGGGCGTTTCGATGAAGCCGTACTTATTTACCCGGCTGAACGTCGCGAGGCTGTTGATCAGACCGATGTTCGGGCCTTCGGGCGTTTCAATCGGGCAGATACGGCCATAATGGGTCGGGTGAACGTCGCGGACTTCAAAGCCTGCACGCTCGCGCGTCAGACCGCCCGGCCCAAGCGCCGACACGCGGCGCTTGTGGGTGACTTCCGACAGCGGGTTGGTCTGATCCATGAACTGCGACAGCTGCGATGAGCCGAAGAATTCACGCACGGCGGCCACGGCGGGCTTGGCGTTGATCAGGTCGTTCGGCATCACCGTCGACACGTCCACGCTCGACATACGCTCCTTGACGGCGCGCTCCATGCGCAGCAGCCCGACGCGATACTGGTTTTCCAGCAACTCGCCGACCGAACGCACACGACGGTTGCCGAGGTTATCGATATCGTCGATTTCGCCCTTGCCGTCCTTGAGGTTCACCAGTTCCTTGACGACGGCGAGGATGTCCTCGACGCGCAGGGTGGTGACCGTGTCTTCGGCATCCAGCTCAAGCCGCATGTTGAGCTTCACGCGGCCCACGGCCGACAGGTCGTAGCGTTCGGGATCGAAGAACAGGCCCGCGAACAGCGCTTCGGCGGTTTCCTTGGTCGGCGGCTCGCCGGGGCGCATGACGCGATAGATATCGCTCAGGGCCTGGTCGCGCTCTTCGGCCTTGTCGGCTTTGAGCGTATTGCGGATCCACGGACCGGTGGTGACATGGTCGATGTCGAGTAGCTCGAGACGGTCGATGCCCGCCTGATCCAGCTTTTCCAGATTTTCCGGGCTGATTTCGTCACCGGCTTCGACATAGATTTCGCCAGTCGCGTCATTGACCAGGTCATAGGCGCTGTAGCGACCATAGACTTCCTCGGTCGGGATCAGCAACTGGGTCAGGCCGTCCTTCTCCGCCTTGTTGGCGGCGCGGGGCGAAATCTTGGTGCCCAACGGGAAGATGACTTCGCCCGACTTGGCATCCACGATGTCGAACGACGGCTTCTGCCCGCGCCATGCTTCGGGCGTATAGGGAATCTGCCAGCCGCCTTCGCCACGGACGAAGGTCACCTTGTTGTAGAAATGCCCAAGGATTTCTTCGGCATTGAGGCCCAGCGCGAACAGCAACGCCGTGACCGGCAGCTTGCGCTTGCGGTCGATACGGACGTTGACGATGTCCTTGGCGTCGAACTCGAAGTCCAGCCACGAACCGCGATAGGGAATGACGCGCGCGGCGAACAGATATTTGCCCGACGAATGGGTCTTGCCGCGGTCATGGTCGAACAGGACGCCCGGCGAACGGTGCATCTGGCTGACGATCACGCGCTCGGTGCCGTTGACGATGAAGGTGCCGTTACCCGTCATCAGGGGCATGTCGCCCATATAGACGTCCTGCTCCTTGATATCGAGCACGGAGCGGGTTTCGGTGTCCTGATCGACTTCGAACACGATGAGGCGAAGGGTGACGCGCATCGGCGCTGCATAGGTGATGCCGCGCTGACGGCATTCCTCGACGTCATATTTGGGGTCTTCCAGCTCGTAATGGACGAAGTCCATTTCGGCGGTGCCCGCGAAATCGCGGATCGGGAAGACGCTGCGCAGCGTCTTTTCCAGGCCCGATACATAGCCGATCGAGTGGTCCGAACGGAGGAACTGTTCATAGCTCTCCCGCTGCACTTCGATCAGGTTCGGCATCTGCACCACTTCGTGGATGTCGCCGAACACCTTGCGGATGCGCTTCTTCGCGCCGGTGTTACTGATCGGGGGGAGAGCTTTGGTCGCCATGCTTGGTCCTTGCCTTCATTCGTCGCGTTTTTCCGCATCGCAGCGAAAATTCAGTCGAAGCGCGATGGAGAAGGGGTGATTCGCACCGCTTTCGTCCACGCAAAAAAGTGCGGGTCGGGACTGTCCGATCCGCACTGTCAGCACCTGATGACTCGCCGTTTTCGTTCAATACTGCCCTTGGCCACGCGCTAACCGGCCCCGGTCCCCGAACGATACGGGAGACGGTCGACCCACTGCCAAGACTGGCGACAAGACGACCGGATTGCACCCCATATAGTCTGCTTGTCCGGCTTTGGGAAGGGGGGTGTCAGGCAAACAGCCCCCGTTCCGCCCGGATCGCCGCCACCAGCCGGTCGAGTTCAGCGCTGCTATTGAACAGGGCGGGGGTCACCCGCAGCACCGGCCCGGACGCCAGCCCCGCCTTCGCCACCACCAACAGGCCATATTTGTTCAGGAACAGCGCCGCCGCTTTCTTCGCATCGTCCGGCCCGCCCATGCCCGGCAAACGGAACGCCGCCACCGCGCCATGCCGCCCCGGCAGTTCGGGCAATAGGATCTGTACGCCCGGCACATCGCGCACCCGATCGATCCAGTAATCGCGCAGCGCCAGCAGGTGGCGATGTTTCGCGGGCAGACCGATCGCCTCCTGCACCGCGATCGCATAGGGCACCGTCAACCGTGCCGCGAAATCGACCGTACCCGTCGGAATGCGCGCGCGAATATCGTCCGCCCCATGGATGCGGTTGCCTAGCCATGGCGCTATGTCCTGCAACCGGTCCTTGCGGATATAGATGCCCCCGGTCCCCAAAGGCGCGGCCAGCCATTTATGCAGCGAAAAGCCGATAAAGTCCGCGCCCGTCTCCGCGACGGTGAAGGGCAGGTGGCCGACCGCCTGCGCACTGTCGAGGATCACGTCGACCCCGCGCGCCTTGGCCATGGCGACGATCGCCTTGACCGGCGGCACCAGCCCGTTGCGGTTGGACAAATGCGTCAGCAACAGCAGTTTCGCGCGCGGCGTTTCCTCCAACACCCGCTCATAGGCGGACAGGATGTTCGCTTCGGTATGTGGTTCGGGCAGGTCGAAGCGGACGATGTGCGCGCCCCGGCTCTGCTCCAGATAGTCGCAGGCAAATTGCATCTCGTCATAATCGACATCGGCATAGATCACCGCGTCGCCCGCCTTGAGCCGCGCATAATTGGCGATCAACGCGTACAGTGCCTCGGTCCCGCCGCCCGCCAGCGCGATCTCCTCGACCGACGCGCCAAGCATCTTGGCAACCGCCGCGCGCGACTTGTCCAGTTCGACGTCGCGCGGATGGCCTGCCGCGCCATTGCGCAGGAACAGCGCATGGTTGTGATTGACCCAGTGGGACCGCGCCGCATAGGCCGCCTGCACCGGCAGGGTCATCGCCCCATAATAGGCCGCATCGAACGTCCCGACATCGCGATTGACGGCATAGAGCCTCGCCAGCGCAGCCTGCGCCGCGTCGAAATCGGCCATATCGCCGCTAAAGTGAAACCGCGCTTCTTCAGGCCATTTCACATCCGTAGCGAACGCCTGCGCCCGCGCCGTTCCGCTACCCACAGCCAGCCCCATCGCGCCGCCAACCGCCATCCCGCCGCTGCCCAGAAATGTCCGCCGCGTCACCATAAACTGCCCCACATCAACATGTAACAGCATATCATAACGAACGAACTTCGCTATGCCACTATGCGTTTAGTTTGTCCGGGTCGCTATACTGTTCGCTGACTCCACCGGCGCGATCTTAACCGTCTCGAACCGCTCCTTGCGCCGCACCCCGGCCAGCGCGGCGTCAGGCGACGGGACAGGGGCGGCGGTCGGCACCCGCTGGCGCATACATTCCGCCTTGCTGCTGCGCGGTGTCTGCGCACAGTTCCACAGCGCCCGCTGCAACCCGCTCGCACTATTGTGGATATAGGCAAAGCTCATCGATTCCAACTGCCCGTCGCTCAGCGGTATCCTGGCCGGGGCAGCGCCCGCCCGCCACGCCATGATCCGGCATTCGGGCCGCCCCGCGCAAAAGGTCTTGGCAAGCTCCGGCCATTGGTCGGGCGCGCCACTGCGCGGCAATTCGACCAGGAAGCTGGTGCCATCCGGCCCCAGCACCGCCAGCCGCACGCCGGCAATCGTCCGCCCCAGCATCGCCTCGCCGATCGCCTGCTTCGGCTGGGCCGCCAGCGCACTGGCGGCAATCCCCTCGACCGGCGCAACACTTCCGTCAGGCAGCACATCCCCGCCCCCCTGATGCGCCAGCGACAATTTGGCGATCCGCCCGATCAGCGGCTCGCCGCCCGCGCTCCCTCGGCGAAAAGCAGGCGGCGTGCCCCACCAGCCGCGCCAGCGGAAGAAGAGATGCGTGCCGACCGCCCCGATCTTGTCGAGGCTCCCGCTCCAATAGGGCACCACCCAATTGGTATGATAATGGGTCGCATGCCCGACCGGCGCGAACACCCGCCCCGCCAGCGCTGCCCGCGCAATCGCCCGCGCCCGTTCCCACGCCGCCTGCGACGGCGTCCGCGTCAGCGCCCCGTCGCAGGAGAAGGTGAACTGGCACCCGGTCCGCCGTTCCTGCCCCTGAAACACCACGCCGCACACCGTCTTGGGAAAGGCAGGATGGCGCGCACGGTTCAGCACCACCTGCGCCACCGCCTGCTCGCCAACGGCATCGTCGCCCGCCTCATAGAGTTCCGCCGCCGCCAGACAATCGACCGCCCGCGCCAGATCCGTCTCCGACCCCGAAAACAGGAAAGGCCGCGCCGGGGGATTGGCGAGGCGCGAAAAGGGAATGGCGGCATTCACCGCCCGCGCCCGGTCGGCATCCAGCGCATAGACCGCCACCGGCTCGACTGGTGGCGGCGGGCTGGGCGGCCGCACCGCGCGCCCTTCCGCCTCCGCCGCATAGCCTGATGGAACAGCCCGCACGCTCTGCCGACTGTCCCAGCCAGCCACGAGCATGGGCAGGCCGACGAACATCAGCGCCCAGAAGACCATCGCCAAAGGGTGAGGCGTATCGCTCTTCTTCACGAGTGTCGTAACGACCGCTTATTCCGGCAGGAAATCGGGCACCGACAAATAGCGCTCGCCGGTATCATAGTTGAAGCCCAGTACCCGGCTGCCTGCGGGCAGGTCCGGCAATTTCTGCGCGATCGCCGCCAACGTCGCGCCTGAAGAAATGCCGACCAGCATCCCTTCCTCGCGCGCCGCGCGCCGGGCATAGTCCTTGGCGTCGGCGGGATCGACCTGGATCACCCCGTCGAGCAACTGGGTATGCAAATTGGCCGGAATGAAGCCCGCACCAATGCCCTGGATCGGATGCGGTCCCGGCTGGCCGCCACTGATGACATGCGACAGCGTCGGCTCGACCGCATAGATTTTGATGCCGGGCCAGACCGCCTTCAACACCTCCGCCGTGCCGGTGATATGCCCGCCGGTGCCAACCCCGGTGATCAACGCATCGATCGGCGTCTCGGCGAAATCGGCCAATATTTCCTGCGCCGTGGTGCGGGCATGCACCGCAATATTGGCGGGGTTCTCGAACTGCTGCGGCATCCAGCTATTGGGCGTCTGCGCCACCAGCTCCAGCGCGCGCTCGATCGCACCCTTCATGCCCTTTTCGCGCGGGGTCAGGTCGAAGCTCGCACCATAGGCCAGCATCAGCCGCCGCCGCTCGATCGACATGCTTTCGGGCATGACCAGCACCAGCTTATAGCCCTTGACCGCCGCCACCATGGCGAGGCCGACGCCAGTATTGCCCGATGTCGGCTCGATGATCGTGCCGCCCGGCTGCAACTCGCCCGACGCTTCGGCCGCTTCGATCATGGCCAGCGCGATCCGGTCCTTGATCGACCCGCCGGGATTGGACCGTTCCGACTTGATCCACACTTCGCTGCCTTCGGGCGCATCGCCAAACAGGCGCGCCATGCGGATATGCGGCGTGTGACCGATGGTTTCGAGTATCGAGGTGACTTTCATGGGGCCTTCTCCTGGCTATGGTCCGCCGCCCTTATGTCGGGTGGGTCGAAGGTGCGTGCAAGGCGCAATTCGGGAAAGAGCCGCGCCCAGAACAGGGTGATGACGATAGCACCAATGCCCCCGCCAATGACAGCGACAACCGGCCCGACCAGCGCGGCGAGAAAACCGGATTCCGCCTCGCCCAGTTCGTTCGATGCCGATATGGTCAGCTGCGACAGGCTCGACACCCGGCCGCGCATCGCATCGGGGGTATGGAGCTGGACCAGCGACTGGCGCACGAACACCGACACCATGTCGGCCGCGCCCAGCACCACCAGCGCGCCAAGCCCGACCTCCATCGCAATGCTGCGCGGCAGGAAGGCGGTGCAGCCAAAGACGATGGTGGCCAGGCCGAATATCATGACGGCGGCCAGCATCTTGAGGCCGACCTCGCGCTTCATCGGCCGGATCGAAAACCACAGCGCCACCAGCCCCGCGCCAATACCGGGCGCAGCGGCCAGATGGCCAAGACCCGTCGACCCGACCTGCAATATGTCACGCGCATAGACCGGCAACAACGCGGTCGCGCCCGCCAGCAGCACCGCGAACAGATCCAGCGTGATCGTCGCCAGCACCAGGCGATTGGTCCGCACATAATGCAGCCCGTCGATCATCTGGCGGATCGGGTGACGGGTCCGGTCGCGCGGCGGCTGCGGCACTGGGCCGATCAGCATCATCGCCCCGAACGCCACGGCATAGAGCAGGGCGGCCAGTGCATAGGCACCCCAGGGCGTCGCTGCATAGGCATAGCCACCCAGCGCCGGTCCCACGATCGACCCAGCCTGCCACCCCACCGCCGATATGGCGATGGCATTGGGCAGCACGGCGGGCGGCACCAGATTGGGCGCGAGCGCGCCATAGGCCGGGCCATTGAAGGCGCGCGCAATCCCCACGACCACGGCAATGCCAAAGATCAGCGGCAGGCTGACCCAGTCCTCATAGGTGGCAAAGGCCAGCAGCCCCGCCGCCAGCGTCAGCGCCGCCAGCGTCGTGCGCGAAATCATCCGCCGATCATAATGGTCCGCAACCCAGCCCGTAATCGGCGTCAGAAAGAAGAGCGGCAGAAACTGCGCCAGCCCGATCAACCCCAGCTGCGCCGCCGCGCCTGACGTCGTCATCGTCTCCCGCGCGATATTATAGGCCTGCCAGCCCAGCACGATCATCATGCCATATTGCGCTAACACCGCCGCGCACCGCCCGACGAGATAAGCCCGGAAATTGGGAAAATGCAGCGGATGCCGAGGCGGGGAAGGGGCGGTCATGGACGGCGCTTTAGCCTCTGTCCTTGCGACCAGGCAACGATGGAGGCAAGCAAACGGCGCAACTTTTCTTGGCCACACCATGCCATGGCTTTGCCGCGTCTCTCCAATTACCGTTCGCCCTGAGCTTGTCGAAGGGCTGCACTTCTTGAGAAGAAGGACAGGGCTTCGACAGGCTCAGCCCGAACGGGGGCGGGGGTAAGCGTTTTGCAAACCTACCTTATTTGAAAAGCCCGCCCAATATCCCCCGCATCAATCTACCGGCTATCCCGCTCCCCGATGCCTTGCGTCGGCTGGACCCGAACACGGCCTTGCCCAGTTCGTTGGCCACCTGCCGCCCGACGGAAGACGCTGCCGACCGGGCGGCGGACTGCACCGCCTTGTCGATCGTGGAGGGCTTGGCCGCTTCGCGCGCCGCCGCCTCGCGCTGTTTCGCCTCGACCTTGGCCTGCGCGGCGGCGGCCTTGTCGGCCTCCGCCTGGGCCTTGCTGGCCAGCGCGGCGGCGGCCGCAGCCTCGCCCCGTGCCGCCAATATCTCTTCCGCCGACTCCCGATCGACGGCGGCGTCATATTTCCCGTCGCACGGCGAAATCGACTGGATGATCGCGCGCTCCTTCGCGCTCACCGGGCCAAGTCGCGATCGGGGCGGGGCGATCAGCGTGCGCTGGACGATGCCGGGCGATCCATCCTCCTGCAACAGCGACACCAGCGCCTCGCCGACCTTCAATTCGGTGATCGCTGTCTCCACATCCAGGTCGGGATTGATGCGGAACGTCTCCGCCGCCGCGTGGATCGCCCGCTGGTCGCGCGGGGTGAAGGCGCGCAGCGCATGCTGCACCCGATTGCCCAACTGCCCCGCCACTTCCTCCGGTATGTCGATCGGGTTCTGGGTTACGAAATAGACGCCGACGCCCTTGGACCGGATCAGCCGCACCACTTGCTCGATCTTGTCGGTCAGCGCCTTGGGCGCATCATCGAACAGCAGATGCGCCTCGTCGAAGAAGAAGACCAGCACCGGCTTGTCCGGGTCGCCCACCTCCGGCAACGTCTCGAATAGTTCGGACAACAGCCACAACAGGAAAGTCGCATAGAGTTTCGGGCTCTGCATCAGCCGGTCGGCGGCCAATATGTTGATATAGCCGCGCCCCTGCTCATCCACCCGCAGCATGTCGTTGATGTCGAGCGCGGGCTCGCCAAAGAAATGGTCGCCGCCCTGCGCTTCCAGTTGCAGCAATTGCCGCTGGATCGCGCCGACGCTGGCCTTGGTCACATTGCCATAGCGCGCCGACAGCGTCCCGGCATTGTCCGCGCAATAGGCCAACATCGCCTGCAAATCGCCAAGGTCGAGCAGCAGCAGACCTTCCTCGTCGGCATAGCGGAAAGCGATGGTCAGCACGCCTTCCTGCGTCTCGTTCAGCCCCATCAACCGCGCCAGCAGCAGCGGCCCCATCTCGCTGACGGTGGTGCGAACCGGGTGGCCCTGTTCGCCATAAAGATCCCAGAAGATCGCCGGATTGTCGCTATAGCCATAGTCGGTCAGCCCGATCTCGGCCGCCCGCGCGACCAGCTTGTCGGCATTTTTGAACGTCGGCGAACCAGCCATGGCAATGCCCGACAGGTCGCCTTTCACGTCGGACAGAAACACCGGCACGCCCAGCGCCGAAAAACTCTCGGCAATCCCCTGCAACGTCACCGTCTTGCCGGTGCCGGTCGCCCCCGCGATCAGCCCATGCCGGTTGGCGCGACGCAGGTTGAGCAACTGGCGCATGCCGCCATCCTTGTCCGGCGCGCCCAGCCCGATGAAAATGCCGTCGCTCATGTGCCGCTGCCCCCAAAAAAAACGTCACCCCCACAGCTGCGGGGGTGACGAAAATTAGGCAGAGTTTGGCACCTTCCGCAAGCGCGGAAGCAGCTTACTTGTCGCGCAGGCGCACTGGCAGGAAGATGGGCGGCTGACCGCGACGCAGAACCTGCAGCAGGATCGCGTTGCGATTCTGACCCGCCACGGCCTTGACCTGCGCATCCAGTTCCGCCTGGCTCGCCACCGGACGATTATTGGCGGTGATGATCACATCGCCACGACGCAGACCCTTGGTGCCCGCATCCGTCGACGGATCGACGCCGGTGATGACGACGCCGCGCGTATCGGCGGCGATGCCCAGCTGGCGGATGATGCCCGGCGTCAAGGGAATCGCGGAGATGCCCAGCGATTGCTGTGCCGCCTGACCCGGATTTTGCTGCTGCTGGCTGAAATCCTCATCCTGCTGCGGCGCGAAGTTGGTCAGTTCGTCCTCGCTCGGACGCTCACCCACCACGGCATTGACCGTCTGGCGCTGGCCATTGCGGATCAGCACGATCGGCACGCGCGAGCCGATGGGCTGCGACGCGACGATGGAGGAGAGATTCTGTTCGGGGCTGACTTCCTGGCCCGCCACGCTGACGATCACGTCACCTGCCTTGATCCCGGCCTTCTCCGCGCCCTTGCCTGGCTCGACACCCTGCACGAACTCGCCGCGATTCTTGGCGAGGCCAAGCGATTCGGCCAGATCTTCACCCAGCGGGCTGATCTGCACGCCCAGATAACCGCGACGCACGGTTTCGCCCTTGCGCAGCGTTTCCACGATCGGGGCGGCCTGTTCGGACGGGATAGCAAAGCCGATGCCGACATTGCCGCCCGACGGTGACAATATCTGGCTGTTGATGCCGATCACATTGCCGCGCATGTCGAACATCGGGCCACCGGAATTGCCCTGGTTGATCGATGCGTCGGTCTGGATGAACTTCTCGTATCCGCCACCGGTATTGCGATGCACGGCCGAAATGATCCCGGCGGTCACGGTGCCCGACAGGGCAAAGGGATTGCCGATCGCGACGACCCAGTCACCGACCCGCGCCTTGGTGCTGTCGCCGAATTTGACGAAGGGCAGGGGCTTGGGCGAATCGATCTTCAACACGGCGAGATCAGTCGCGGGATCGCGGCCTACCAACTTGGCGGTATATTCCGTCTTGTTGGTCAGCGTGACGGTGATCGAATCCACCGATGCGCCCTCGGCACCCGCCGACACCACATGGTTGTTGGTGACGATATAGCCGTCTGCCGAAATCAGGAAGCCCGACCCCAGCGACTGCGCCTGCCGGGTCTGCGGCTGGCCACCGCCCTGACCGAACAACTGGCCAAAGGGCGTGCCCGCAAAGGGATTTTGCACCTGCACCCGCTGCTTGGTCGAGATATTCACCACGGCGGGCTGCAATTTCTCGACCATGTCAGCCAGGCTTGCCGGCGCACCCTGCGGGGCGGCAGCGGTCAGGCCTTCATTCTGTGCGGTCTGGGCGCCGACATTCGAACTGGTGGTAACGGCAATGGCGGTGCCGCCCAGCAACAGGGCGCCGGTGATGGCATAAGCGTAACGCACTCGTGACGGTCCTCTCATGAACTGCGAAGGAATTGGAAGGCGGGACTTTGACGAAGCCCTAAAATGCGCCGCCTTCCCTTAACCCTCATTGAATGACGCTGGTTCCGTAATGATCGGGAGAGAAACAGGGCGCGGCTCAACGCCGCCCCTGAAACTGCTGCAGGAACTCATTATTGGGCGAAAGGATGATGTTGGTCTCCCCCGCCCGGTCGGGCGAGAAGGTGTAGCGATAGCTCTGCATCGCCCGATAGAAATCATAGAAGGACGGGTCTTTGCCATAGCTCGCCGCATAGATGCGCGCGGCATTGGCATCGGCCTCGGCCCGGATGATCTGCGCCTGCTTGGCCCCCTGCGCCCGAATGGTCAGGGCTTCCTGCTCGCGCGCCGTCCGCATGCGGGTGAAAGCGCTGTCGAGCGGCGTACCATCGGGCAGGTCCGCGCGCTTGATCCGCACATCGACGATCTCGGCGCCATATTGGCGCGCGACGCGATCCAGGCCCGCCTCGATATTCTGCATCACCTGGCCCCGCTCCGGGCTGAGCAGCGCGGCGAAGGGCCGCTTGCCCAGTTCGTTGCGCAGCGCCGAACCCAGGATCGGACGCAACGCTTCCGACACCCGTTCCTCGCTACCGGCGGCGATATACATGCGCAGCGGATTAACAATGCGATAGCGCGCAAAGGCATCCACCTGCAGGCGCAGCTGGTCGGTGGACAGCACCTGCTGGCGCTCCATTTCGACCGACAGCACGCGCTTGTCGATCCATACGATCTGATCCACGAAGGGCCAGCGCATGATGATGCCAGCGCCGGTGTTGCCGAAGGTTTCGTCCTTGCGATAGCTGTTGATGATCGACTTGGGATCACCGAAGCGGACGATCACGCCCTGCTTGGTTTCCGGCACGATCGCGATGGTGCTGCCCAGCAGGATGAGCAGCGCCAGCACGAACAGCGCCAGGGCTACGGGGTTGCGCAGGAATGCGGGCATCACTGACCCTCCGTGCTGGAGACGGCAGGCGCCGCAGGTGCCGCCTGCGCGGCACGTCGCTTGATTTCGGGCAGCGGCAGATAGGGTGTCACATTAGTCCCTTCGACGATGGTCTTGTCGACATTGGCCAACACGCCCTCCATCGTTTCATAATACATGCGGCGGCGGGTCACGTCCGGGGCCAGGCGATATTGTTCATACACCTTGTCGAAGGATGCGGCCTCGCCCTGCGCCTTGGCCGTCACCTGCTGGGCGGCGGCGCGCGCTTCGTTGAGGTAGATCTGCGCGGTCTGCTGCGCGGCCGACACGGCCTTGAACGCATCATTGACCGCGGCTGGCGGATCGGCCTGCTTGATCGCAATACCCTGAATGCGGATGCCGGAACGATAGCCGTCCAAAATCTCCTGCATCCGCTGCTCGACCTGCTGTTCGATCGCGGTACGACCAGCGCCCAGCGCATCGTCCAGGCTGACGCTGGCCAGCACCGCGCGCATCGCGCTCTCGGCAACTTCGCGCACGGCGGCGTCGGGGTTGGACAGCTGGAACAGATACAGTTCGGGATTGCGGATATTCCAGCGCACCGAATAGGCGAGGTCGATGATATTCTGGTCGCCGGTCAGCACCAGATTTTCATTCTCGGCCGTGGTCGATCCCACGTCGATCGTGCGGATTTCCTCGACATCCACAATCGTCACCGCCGCGAAGGGGGCGGGGAGGGTCAGGCTGATACCGGGGGTCAGGGTGCGGCTGTAACTGCCAAGATAGGTGACGACGCCGCGTTCCTGCGGGCCGACCCGGTGGAAACTGGTCAAAACGAGCCAGAGGATGACCAGGATCGCGATCCCGATCGGCCATAGCGCCTTGCCATTGGGACGCTGGGGCAGGCCGCCGAAGCCGCCGCCATTGCCGCCACCCTGGCCAAAGCTGTCGCGGCCCCGCCGCAACATTTCCTCGATCGCGGACGGACCTTTCTGCCCGACCGGACGACCCGGTTGGGTCCACGGATTGCGCGGGCCGCCATCGCCGCCCGCACCCTTTCCGCCCGAACCGTCATTACTCTCCGGCCCGTCGCTTTTGCCGCCCCAGGGGCCTTGCGCCATGCTCACGATGCCGGGCATCCACCCGAATAATCTTTTCATGTCACCTTCTATAGGAAGGCTGGCCCGCGAAAAACAGTGCCCTTAGGAGCGATTATTTCCTACAGGGCGTCGTCATGACCGATATTGCCGATTTTACCGCCCGCCTGACCGCTCTGACCGATGGCCGTGCCAGCACGCCGCGCGTCAAGGACGGGGTGATGACCCTCGCGCTCGATGTCGGCGGCCTGTCGCCCGACCGGCGCGACGGCCTTGTTGCCGCAATCCGCGAAGGCGGCCTGACCGTGCCGGGCGTCACCGATGTCCGCATCGCCCAGACGGCGGAACGCAAACCGTTGCGCATCATCGCCGTGGCGTCGGGCAAGGGCGGCGTCGGCAAATCCACGCTATCCGCCAACCTCGCCGTCGCGCTACATCGTCTCGGCCACCGGGTCGGTTTGGTCGATGCCGACATTTATGGCCCGTCACAGGCGCGATTGATGGGCAGCGAGGATCAGAAACCCCAGGCTCGTGACAAGAAGATGATCCCGGTCACCGGCACGCTTGGTATCCCGATGCTGTCGATGGCGCATCTGGTCGAACCCGGCAAGGCGCTGGCGTGGCGCGGGCCGATGGTCGGCAATGCCCTGTCGCAACTGATCGACGCCGATTGGGGCGAGACCGACCTGCTGGTGGTCGACATGCCGCCGGGCACCGGCGACATTCAATTGACCATGGTGCAGAAGCATAAGCCCGTCGGCGCGGTGATCGTCTCGACGCCCCAGGATCTGGCGCTGATCGACGCGACCCGCGCGGTCAGCCTTTTCACGCAGGCGGGCGTGCCGATGATTGGCCTTGTCGAAAATATGGCGGGCTATGCCTGTCCGCATTGTGGCGAAATCTCCGATCCCTTCGGCACCGGCGGCGCGGAGACGGCGGCAGGCGAGATGGAGATGCCCTTCCTTGGCCGCATTCCGCTCGCCATCGATATCCGCCGCCAGTCCGACGCGGGCGATCCACCCGCCGCTGGCGAGGGCGTCCATGCCGACGCCTTCCGGGCCATCGCGCAGAAGGTGGCGGCGTGGCTCGATCGCACGGTGTGACTGTCCTACAGCGGCGCGACAGGCTATGGTTGGCGATCGGCACGCCATGACTTTGCGATAGGATCAGGGACGCGCAAGATTATGTCGGAATCAGCGGGAAATGTGCGAAGTTAAGCGATCCTTCTCCATCATCGGGAACGTCCGGGTCCTTGGCTCGTCCTAGCTGCATAAGGAGAATTTCCATGCCGCTGACCGCCCCGCAGGACATCGCCACCCTGCTCACCGAAACCCGCACCATCGCGCTGGTCGGCATATCCGATCGGCCGGAACGGGCCAGCTATCGCGTCATGGCTGTCCTTCAGGACCATGGCTATCGTGTCCTGCCGGTCAATCCGCAGATTGCGGGCGAACATGTCCATGGCGAATTTGTCTGGGGCCGCCTGTCCGACATCGGCGAACCGATCGACATGGTAGATATTTTCCGGCGCAGCGAAGCCGCCGGAGAGGCCGTAGACGACGCCATCGCCGCCGGCGCTAAGGCGGTCTGGATGCAACTCGGCGTTATGGATGAAGCCGCCGCTGCCCGTGCCGAAGCGGCGGGCCTCAAGGTCGTGATGGACCGTTGCCCGGCAATCGAAATACCCCGTCTGGGCATCGCGCCGGTCAGCGCCGATTAACGCTTTCCACCCGGCCATCGCGCCCCTATCAGTCGGGCCATGGCTCGCCCCTCGCGCACAATATCTGACCGTAGCAAGGGCATCGACCGGCGCACGCTGCTGGTCGGCGGCGGTGCGGCGGCGGGGTTGCTTATCGCCTGGGGCGTCTGGCCGCGCGAGTACCAACCCAACCTCAATGCCGGTCCCGGCGAAACGATCGTCAACGCCTTCCTCAAGATCGACCGGTCGGGGCAGGTGATCGTCATCGTGCCGCAAACCGAAACGGGGCAGGGGGTGACCACGGTCCTGCCGCAGATATTGGCCGATGAACTGGGCGCAGACTGGCGCACGGTCGCGGTGCAAAGCGCACCGATCAGTCCGCTCTATGCCAATACGTTGCTGGCCCGCGAATGGCTGGCGAGCGACTGGACGCACTTGCTGGGCGACGCGGGCGATTGGGCGATCGGCCAATATGCGACGCGCAGCGGCCTGATGCTGACCGGCGGCGGCACGTCGATTCCTATGTTCCATGACGCCTATCGCGATGCCGGTGCGGCGGCGCGGGTGCTGTTGTGCAAGGCGGCGGCAGCGCGCTGGTCGGTGCCGTGGGAAAGCTGCGACATCGTAGATGGCCTGGTCTCCGACGGCAGCGAGCGGCGGCTGAAGATCGGCGAGTTGGTCGAGGAAGCGACGCAGTTCGACCTCCCCGCCATCCTGCCTTTGCGCCAGGGGCAGGACGGCCGTTTGTCGGGCCAGGACGTCCCCCGGCTCGACACCCCCTCGAAGATCGATGGCAGCCATAATTTCGCCGCCGACATCCGTTTGCCCGACATGGTCCATGCCTCGATCCGGCAAGGGCCGATCGGCGACGCGATCCTCGCCGGGCTGGACGAGCGATCAGCAAGCGCCGTTACGGGCTTCCTCAAACTGGTCCGCACCGAACGCTGGGTCGCTGCGGTCGCCACCAACTGGTGGGCGGCGAACAAGGCGCTGGACCTCGCCGATCCGGTCTTCACCTTGCGCGGCAAACCGGTCGATAGCGCTGCAATCGACGCCGCGCTGGAAGCGGCCTTTTCCGGCTCTGCGGGACGTCGCCTCTATGCGCAGGGCGACCTGCTCCCGGTGTTCGAGGGCGCGACCATCTTGGCCAGCGAATATCGGGTCGAGGCCGGTCTGCACCTCGCGCTCGAACCGCTCTGCGCCACGGCGCGGGTGGGACAGGAGGGCGCGGAAGTCTGGATGGCAACACAGGCACCCGGATTGGCCCGCGCCGCCATTGCCGCTGCGCTGGGCTTCTCCGAAACCGCCGTCACCCTCTATCCGCTGCACGCTGGCGGTTCCTTCGGGCGCAAGATGGACTGGGACGTCGGTTTGCAGGCCGCCCTGATCGCGCGCGATGTGGGCCGCCCGGTGCAACTGCTCTGGTCGCGGCTGGAGGACGTGGTGCAGGACCGGCCCAGCGCGCCCGCGCAAGCGCGCATGGCCGCGAAGATCGGGCGCAACGGCGCGATCGAGGGCTGGCTGGCGAAAGTCGCTGCCCCCTGCGCCATGACCCAGACCTGGGCACGGATCGCCGATGGCGCGTTGCCCCATGCGGCGGCAGCGCAGACGGCGGATAAGGCATCCCGCCTGGCGGTGGCGGGCATGGCACCGCCCTATGCGATCCCCAACTGGGCGGTGGATCATTATCCCGCCGATGTCGGCCTGGCGCTGGGTTTCACGCGGAGCAATGCGCATCTGCACGGCGCTTTCTTCACCGAAAGTTTCGTCGATGAACTCGCGCACCTCGCGGGGATGGAGGCGATGTCCTTCCGTATCCAGATGCTGGGCGGCAATCCGCGCCTCGCCCATTGCCTGTCCACTGCAGCGGCGATGGGCGGCTGGCAGGGCGGCATAGCGGGCAGCGGGCAGGGGCTTGCCGCGCACGCTATGCAAGGCGGCTATGCGGCGGTGATGGTCGAAGCATCGATGCGCGGCGACCGGCTGAGCGTCAACCGCATGATCGCGGCGGTCGATGTCGGTGATCAGGTCCACCCCGACATTGCCCGGCAGCAGGTCGAGGGCGGCCTCATCTACGGCCTCGCCTTTGCGATGGGGGCGTCCGTGCCTTATGCACGCGGCCTGCCGACCCGCGCGATCCTGGGCCGAATGAATTTGCCACGCCTCGCCGATATCGGCGAAGTGACGGTCGAACTGATCCGCAGCACCGCGTCCCCCGTCGGCGTTAGCGATCTCGCCGCGCCGCTGGTCGCGCCTGCTATCGCCAATGCATTGTACACATGGACAGGTCAGCGTTTGCGCAACCTGCCGCTATTGGCCACGATATGACCCTGCCCCCCAACCATCCCGCCATTCCGACCCCCAAAGTCGGCGTCCTCCTCATCAACCTCGGCACGCCCGATGCGCCCGACGCCGGATCGGTGCGGCGCTATCTCGGCGAATTCCTGTCCGACCGCCGCGTGGTCGAACTGCCGCCGATCCTGTGGCAGCCGATCCTGCGCGGCATCATCCTGACCACCCGGCCCAAAAAATCGGCCCATGCCTATCAACAGGTGTGGACCGACCAAGGATCGCCGCTCGCCTTCCATACCCGCGACACGGCACTGGCACTTCAACAGGCGATGGGGCCGGGCGTCACCGTCGATTGGGCCATGCGCTATGGCAATCCGTCGATCGCTTCGCGCCTGTCGGCAATGAAGAAAGCGGGCTGTGATCGCATCCTGCTCGCGCCGCTCTATCCGCAATATAGCGGGGCGACCACGGCAACGGCCAATGACGCGGCCTTCGCGGCGCTCAAGGCGATGCGCTGGCAGCCGGCCATCCGCACCTTGCCGCCTTACCATGACGATCCGGCCTATATCGCGGCGCTCAAGACTTCTATCGACACACATGTCGCGGCGCTCGATTTCGCGCCGGACGCCATGCTCGCCAGCTTCCATGGCATGCCCGAACGCACCTTGCATCTGGGGGACCCCTATCATTGCCAGTCAGTCAAGACCGTCCGCCTGCTGCGCGAAGCACTGACGCTGCCGGTCCATATGAGTTTCCAGTCGCGCTTTGGCCGGGCGAAATGGCTGGAGCCGGAGACCGAAGCAACGCTTGCCGGATTGGTGCGCGATGGTGTCCGTAATATTGCTGTCGTAACGCCCGGATTTTCCGCCGACTGCCTTGAAACATTGGAAGAAATCGCGCTGCGGGCAAAAGAGGCCTTTTTGTCTGCCGGTGGCGAAAAATTCGCCTATTTACCCTGTCTAAATGCTTCATCGGACGCTATCACTTTGTATCAGAGGCTGATCGGCCGAGAGCTTTCGGGCTGGATCGACCAGCCCGGCTAAGTAGGAAGAGGATGCGCATATGGCGAGAGTAGCGATCGTGACCGGCGGTACGCGGGGCATTGGCGAGGCGATCAGCCTGGCGTTGCGGGACATGGGCTATACCGTTGCGGCCAATTATGGCGGCAATGACGAAAAGGCGAAGGCCTTTACCGAGCGCACCGGCATCGCCGCCTTCAAATGGGATGTAGGTGATCATCAGGCTTGTCTCGATGGTTGCGCCGCCGTGGCCGAGCAGCTTGGTCCGATCGACATCGTCGTCAATAATGCGGGCATCACCCGCGACGGCGTGCTGGCCAAGATGAGCTTCGACGACTGGAATGAAGTCATGCGCATCAACCTCGGCGGCTGCTTCAACATGGCCAAGGCGACCTTTGGCGGCATGCGGGAGCGCGGCTGGGGCCGGATCGTCAATATCGGGTCGATCAACGGGCAGGCCGGCCAATATGGCCAGGTCAACTATGCCGCCGCCAAGTCGGGCATTCATGGCTTCACCAAGGCGCTGGCGCAGGAAGGCGCCAAGGCAGGTGTCACCGTCAATGCCATCGCGCCGGGCTATATCGACACCGACATGGTTGCGGCCGTGCCCCCTGCCGTGCTGGAAAAGATCGTCGCCAAGATCCCGGTCGGTCGCCTGGGCCAGGCGAGCGAAATTGCGCGCGGTGTCGCCTTCCTGTGCAGCGAGGATGCGGGCTTTGTGACTGGCACGACCTTGTCGCTCAACGGCGGGCAGCATATGTATTGATGGACATTGGCGACCCTGTTGATGGCCCCAACGGGCCAATGGGGTCGCCCTTTGCCCCTCCGGTCAAACGGAGCGTGACGATCGCCGGCCATCAGACCGCGATCAGCCTGGAGCCCATTTTCTGGGACGCGCTGCGGCTTGCCGCCCAACGCGCCGATCTGCCCCTTAACGCCTTGATAGCTCAAATCGACGTGATGCGCATGGCTGCGACCACGCCCCCCAATCTCGCGAGCGCCATTCGCTGCTGGCTTTTCGCGGGCGTTGACCGCCAAGATAATAATTAGTCGCAATAGCGTTGACTCTGCGAAGCGTTCGCAATAATTGATCCCCAAGCAATAAGGGGGATCAATATCCATGTCGAATAAAGCATCTGCGCCGTCCTTTCTGGCGTTGTCCTGCGTAGGCGCGATTGCCTTCGCCACTACGGCGCATGCGCAGGATGGGGCCGCCACTCCTCGGTTGGGCGGCGTGACCGTTACGGACACGGCCATCGATGAGCCTGCGGTGAAGGTGGAAAAGGCGGAATCGCCCAAATATGTGCGGCCGCTGCTCGACACGCCGCAGACCATCACCGTGATCGGCAACCAGACCATCCAGAAGCAGAATCTGCTCACCCTGCGCGACGTGCTGTCCACCATTCCGGGCATCACCTTCGGCGCGGGCGAAGGCGGCGGTGGTTATGGCGACAGCATCAACTTGCGCGGACAGAGCGCCAACACCGACATCAGCATCGACGGTGTGCGCGACAGTGCGCAATATAGCCGGACTGACCCTTTCAACATCGAACAGATCGAAGTCACTAACGGCGCCAATTCCGTATTCGGCGGGTCGGGTGCGATCGGCGGCAACATCAACATCGTCACCAAGCGTCCCAAGGGCTATGACGAGACGCTGGTGCAGGCGGGTATCGGCACGTCCGATTATTATCGTGCGACGATCGACAGCAATGTGCGCGTGTCGGACTTCGTCGCGGTGCGCCTCAACGCCATGTATCATGAAAATGACGTCGCGCGCCGTGATGTGGATCGGTACGAGCGCTGGGGTATCGCCCCCTCGGTCAAGTTCGGCGTGGACGGCCCGACATCGCTGACGCTGCTCTATACGCATCAGGAAGATAAGAATACGCCGCTTTATGGCGTGCCCTATTACAAGAACGCGCTCTATGACGGTCCGCTGCCGGGCGTTCCCTATAGCGGCTATTATGGCTATAAGAACATCGATCGCCAGGACCAGGTGATCGACCAGGCCACTGCCATCTTCGACCATCGCTTCAGTGACCTGCTCGCGGTGCGGAACCTGTCGCGCTGGCAGCGGGTGGAACAGAATCTGATCGTCAATCCGCCGCAGGGCACTTATTGCCTCGCCAACGGCCAGACGCCCACTGGCGCGGCCTGTGGCGCAGGGCAGGTCGCCGGCACCTATTATCCGAGCGGTCCACGCGGCGGGTTCCGCAACTCCGTGAACGACACGCTCTACAACCAGCTCGACCTGAGCTTCACCATTCCGGGTGGCCACTCGCTGGTGCTGGGCACGTCGATGTTGCAGGAAGATTATGCGCTGGATAACGGCAATGTCCTGCGCAATGCAGGCGGAGCGACACCCAATCCGGTGCTTGATCCGATCAGCATCAGCAATCCCAATGCCGTCTATACCGGCCCAGTCAATGCGATCCGGTCGGGGCATCAGGATGGCGACCTGTTCAACGTCGCGGCCTATGCCTTCGGGGCGGTCAAGATCGTCGAGCAACTGGAGATTAATGGCGGCGTCCGCTGGGAACATAATCGCGCGCGCTTCCGGTCCGACACGATCGCCACCCCGGCGGCGGGCGGTGCCTACACGACAGGCGTATCGCAAAATGCGACCGATGACCTGTTCTCCTACCGCATCGGCCTGGTCTACAAGCCGGTGGAGAATGCCAGTCTGTATGTCGCCTATGGCAACAGCAAGAATCCGACGGCGACGACCGTCAGGTCGGGCTGTGGGCTGGCGACGGCCGCAAATTTGAACAATGACCCTTGCGAAGCGAAGCCGGAACAGGCGGTCAATTACGAGATTGGCGGCAAGATCGACCTGTTCGATGCCAAGTTGCAATTGACCGCATCGCTGTTCCGCAACGAGCGCACCAATTATCGCGTTGCCAGCAACGATCCGCTGATCGGCACCTTGCCGGTCAATGACGGGCGCAACCGGGTGGATGGCGTGACGTTGGGGGCAACGGGCAACATCAGCGATGCCTGGACGATCTTTGCCAACTACACCTATCTGGATAGCAAGGTGATCCAGAGCATTTCCGATTATCGGAAATCGCAGGGCGAGGTCGATACCCAGGCTGGCAACCCGATGCTGAACACGCCCAAACATTCGGGCAGCCTGTTCACCACCTATACGCTGCCCTTCGGTCTCGAACTTGGTTATGGCCTGACCTATCAGGGCAGCTGGTATCTGAGCAACGTGTCCGGCGCGCCGATGTACAAGGCCGATGATTATCTCGTGCATCGGGCGATGCTCTCTTATCCGATCACGGAAAAGTTCAGCGCCCAGCTCAACGTCCAGAATTTCACCAACGAAAAATATTATACCAGCGTCCGCAACAACGGCTGGGCTAATCCCGGCGAAGGGCGGTCGTGGGTGCTGACGCTGGGTTACAAGCTGTAAGCCCATCCCCATACCCCGGCACGTCCCGGCCGGGGCAGGGCGGGCAGCGATCACTCCAACCTCCTCGGTTCGCTGTCCGCCCGCCACTGCATCGCGCTAAGCCGCAATTGATTCGCATTAGGCTTTGCGGTATCGACACGCGAACCAAGGACGGGAAGGGAGGCGCTGTCATGTTGCATGCCGCAATTCGGCCGATCGACGACGATATCGTCATGTCCGACCCGCCGGGCGCGTCGTGGGTTGCAGCCATTGCGCCATCGACGGCCGCCGTCGCACCGGGCCGATATGGCGCGCGGTCGCGTCCGAATATCGCAGCCATCCTTGCCATTCTCTTTGTCCATATCCTTCTGATCGCTGCACTGATCCAGATGCGCAGTCATGTGTTGCGGGCGCAGGAAGCGAAATTGACGGTGGTGAACCTCTCTCCGCCACCGCCGCCACCCGCTGCGGAATCGCCGCCCCCGCCACCTTCCGCGCCGCAAGTGGTCGCGCCGCCGCCGATCGTGCGGACTCCCGCGCCTGTGCCGACGGTTCAGACAACGCCCGAACCGGCACCGGTCTCGGTGGCCGCGCCCACCATGGCGGTGACGCCCGGCCCGGTCGCGCCGATCGCCGCGCCGCCTGCGCCGCCCAGCATCGTCCAGGGCGGTGACCTAAGTGCGCAAATGGTGGCGGGCAAACCACCGCGCTATCCGATTGAGAGCCGTCGCAAGCGGGAGCAGGGCACGGTACTGCTGACGCTGGTGCTGGGCCTGGATGGGGCGGTCGAGACGGTCGCCGTCAGCCAGAGCAGCGGCTTTGCCCGGCTTGATGCTGCCGCGCGGGATGCGGTGAAGGGCTGGCGCTGGAAGCCGATGATCCGCGACGGGCAGCCGGTGCGGGTGCGCGGCGTCGTCGAAATCCCCTTCATCCTGCGGTCCGACGCCGCGTAACGGATTTTTCTCTCATGCTGATCGCCATTCCCGACCTGCTCGATGCGGCAGGCATTGCCGCCATCCGGGCGCTCATTGATCCGGCGGACTGGGTCGATGGCAATGTGACGTCGGGTCACCAATCGGCACTCGCCAAGCGCAACCTGCAATTGCCCGAAGACTCGCCCGCCGCGCAGCAAGCGGGGCAGGCCATCCTCGACGCGCTCGGCCGGTCGTCGCTGTTCATCGCCGCCGCCCTGCCGCTCAAGATTTTTCCGCCCTTGTTCAACAGCTATGCGGGCGGGCAGGCCTTTGGCGTGCATGTCGACAATGCTGTGCGGATTCAGGCGGGAACGGGCTTTCGCGTGCGATCCGACCTGTCGATGACCGTGTTTCTTGAGGCGCCCGACGCCTATGATGGCGGTGAATTGACGATCGAGACGCAGTTCGGGGTGCAGCAGGTGAAGCTGCCTGCGGGCCATGCGGTGCTTTATCCCTCCTCCTCGTTGCACCGGGTCGAGCCGGTGACGCGGGGGCGGCGGGTGGCGAGCTTCTTCTGGCTGCAATCGATGATCCGCGACGATGCGGCACGGCAGATGCTGTTCGACCTCGACCGCAGCGTGCAGGGCGTCGCCGCCGCGCTGGGGCAGGATCATGACGAAGTGATCCGGCTGACAGGCGTCTATCACAACCTGCTGCGCCGTTGGGCCGACGCCTGAGGGGCGTTTCTGGCGCGCAGCACGCGCCATGTGGGTCACAGCGCGAAGTTCACACCGTCGTTGGGCCATTGCACAGCGATTTGCGCCAATCGTACCGCCGAAGTGCGCGGGACGTGCCGCCTGCATATCATCGACGCGACAGTGACGCGCCACATATGCGTCATCTACGCGCCGGTGATGCGACGTGTCTGGGGGGCGGTCATGGACAGAAGTGTAAGGGGCCGCGGGCGTCATCCATCAGGATAGACCAGAGAAAATCCTACATTGGAAGTGGGCGCGGTTTTGGCTGACGAAGGAGGAATGGCAAGGAACGACCAATCACGGGCACTCCGTCACATGATCCGCACCGCTAAAACCGGCCACTCATTCAGATGACAAGTCGAAGGCTGAATGGCGCAATGGGTGGAGAGCGGACGTGCCCCCGATCTAGCTATCACTGTCAGCCAAGCTTGAAAGTTCACCTTGCCAAAAAGTCCCCACTTCTAATGACGGAGGATCCGCGCTCTGGGCTGAACGTGCAAAAACCTCTCTGACGTCTCTCGGCACAAAACCATCAAGGAAGGCGTCATCGCCACCCGTCGCAATAGTTTCGGAAACAAGGGTCCGGTAGGCCAGCAAGCAATCAGCCAACTTTTCTACAGATGAGTTCACAAAAGTTCGGCGATCCGCTTCGTGGTCAAGCATCCACACCACGCCATCCCCAGCTATCACGAGCGGATTTCCGCTACCGTCCGATCCAATGCCATAATACCCGGCGACGCGGTCCGGCTGAAGCCATTCAAGACTGATCGGACCAAATGACAAATAGGGAGCAGCCTCCCATGGCAATCCAGCTTCGAACAGAAACTTCCTTGCGCTGTCGGGTATCGGTGCCACTGCAATGATTTCCTGCGGGAAGTGCCGCAAAACGTCGTTCTCCGATTGCCACTCAACTTGAAACGTCGTCGCGTCCATGGTGTTGCCTTCTGACCCAAGGTGGACAGCTTGGAGTAAGATGCCAATGGCCGCAATTGGCCCGATTATTGCCGAATGATTTTTTCCGCGCAACGTCAGCTTTCGGCAATCAACTCCCCAAAAGTTGACTGTCCCCTAACCACCCCTTTCCGTCATGCCGGGCTTGACCCGGCATCCATTAGCTCAGGGGTGCGACGTCATTGACAGGGTGAGGCTCATGGACCCCTGTGAGTTCACAAACGAAGTGCAACACCTCACACAGGTGCTGCCATGTCGAAATACAGCCAGTTATCGATTGAGGAGCGATGTTCGATTGCCCGGCTTCGCGAAGCC
>NZ_NMUA01000149.1 GCF_002312805.1 Sphingobium sp. D43FB
GACGCGGACAGTATTTGGTGTGCCGATTTGCGAGAAGCGATTGAGGATTGCAGCACGGACTTTGAGCTCGGTTATCTGACGCTCGAAGGTGCGGGCCATGACGCGCTGACCAAGCAGCTTGAAGCAGTGCATTTTCGTTTCGACGAGGCTGCGGCGATGGTAGCCGCTCCACTTCTTCCAGATGGTGCGTCCAAGCCGTCTGATCGCACGGAGCGTTTCATTGCGGGCAGCCGTCCCGGGGCCATCCTCCTTCCATGGTCGACCGTTGCGGCGGACCGGAATGATGGCTTGCGCCTCGCGTTTGGCGATAGCGGCATGGCACTTTTTGGTGTCGTATGCGCCGTCCCCACCAACGCTGCTGATCTTCTCATCCTTTGGGATCTGCGCCAACAGATCGGGGAGGACAGGCGCATCGCCAATCGCGTTGGTGGTGACCTCAATGGCCCGGATATCAAGCGTTTCTGCATCGATCCCGATATGCACCTTGCGCCACTGGCGACGATAGGAAGCGCCGTGCTTGCGTGTCTTCCATTCCCCTTCGCCCATCATCTTAATGCCGGTGCTATCGACCAGAAGATGCAGGCCGCCAGAACTGGGACGCCCGCCAAGCGTCACCGGCAGCGTCTTCTGACGCCGGCACAACGTCGTATAATCCGGCACCGGCCAGTCCAGATCAGCCAGCTTGAGCAGGCTCGCCACCAGCCCCGTCGCCTGCCGCAACGGCAGGTTGAAAAGCGCTTTCAGTGTCAGGCACAGTTCGATCGCGCTTTCAGAAAAACGAGCCGGGCGACCAGGGCGGCCGCATGGCGCCGACAGCCACCGCATGTTCGGATCAAACCAAATATCCAGAGAACCACGCTGCTTCAGCGCCGCATTATACGCGCTCCAGTTTGTCGTGCGATACTTTGGTGAGGCTGGCTTGGGCATAGCCGCCCCCTAAAGCACTCGATTCACCTGAGGAATCCCCCAGGCGCAATTTCGCAACAAAGCC
>NZ_NMUA01000150.1 GCF_002312805.1 Sphingobium sp. D43FB
GCATTTGAACAAGGTGGCTTGCTGGATTCGCTGAAGAAGGCGCTGACGGAGCGCGCGTTAAACGCGGAGATGGATCACCATCTTGCGACAGGCGAAGGTGCCGGCAACACGCGCAACGGCTATGGCCGGAAGACCGTAATGACCGAGACCGGCAAGCTGGAGATTGATGTCCCGCGCGACCGCCAGTCTAGCTTCGACCCGCAGCTGATAGCCAAGTATCAGCGCCGCTTTCCGGGCTTCGATGAGAAGATTGTGTCGATGTATGCGCGGGGCATGAGCACGCGGGAGATCACCGGGCACCTGCGCGATCTGTACGGTATCGACGTATCGCCGGATCTGATCAGCACGGTGACCGATGCTGTCCTCGACGAAGTTGCCACCTGGCAGCAAAGGCCGCTCGACCCGGTTTATCCGTTGGTTTTCTTCGACGCGATCCGGGTCAAGATCCGCGATGAAGGCATGGTCCGCAACAAGGCGATCCATATCGCGCTGGGCGTCCGTGCTGATGGCACCAAGGAGGTTCTGGGCCTGTGGCTGGAGCAAAACGAAGGCGCCAAGTTCTGGCTGCGGGTGATGAACGAACTGCGGAACCGCGGCGTCGAAGATATCCTTCTCGCTGTCGTCGATGGCTTGAAGGGCTTCCCTGATGCGATCACCGCCGTGTTCCCGGAGGCAATTGTTCAAACGTGCATTGTCCATCTGCTGCGCAACTCCATGGACTTCGTATCCTGGAAAGACCGCAAAGGGCTGGCAACCGCGCTCAAGGAGATTTACCGCGCCACAGATGCTGACGCTGCCGAAAAGGCGCTGACGGCGTTCGAGGCCAGTCCCTGGGGCCAGCGCTATCCCGCGATCGGCCAGAACTGGCGGCGTGCCTGGGGTGAGGTCATCCCGTTCTTCGCCTTCCCAGACGACGTGCGGCGGATCATTTACACGACGAACGCGATCGAGGCG
>NZ_NMUA01000151.1 GCF_002312805.1 Sphingobium sp. D43FB
CCCTGGTTGGGAAGACAGCCGACGGCGATTTTCTACGCGATATGATCGGCTTTGCCGCGCAGCGGCTGATGGAGTTGGAAGTGGGCGACCTTACGGGCGCGGCCTATGGCGATAAGGATCCCGAGCGCCTCGCGCAGCGCAACGGCTATCGGGATCGGGACTGGGAGACGCGGGCAGGCACGGTCGAGCTGCGGATCCCCAAGCTGCACAAGGGAACATATTTTCCAGGGTTTCTGGAGCCCCGCCGTATGGCAGAGAAGGCACTGACGGCCGTCATCCAGGAAGCTTATATCCAGGGGATCTCGACCCGCTCTGTGGACGATCTGGTCAAAGCCATGGGCATGAGTGGGATCTCAAAGAGCCAGGTCAGCCGACTGTGCGTGGAGATCGACGAGCGGGTGAAGGCCTTTCTCGATCGTCCGATCGAAGGCGACTGGCCCTATCTCTGGATGGACGCGACCTACATCAAAGTGCGGCGAGCCGGTCGCATTGTCTCTGTCGCGGTGATCATTGCCGTTGGCGTTAACAGCGATGGCCGGCGCGAAGTGCTCGGCATGGCGATCGGTCATTCCGAAGCGGAGGTCTTCTGGACCGAGTTTCTACGCAGCCTTGCTCGTCGCGGTCTGCGCGGCGTGAAGCTGGTGATCTCAGATTCCCATGAAGGCATAAAAGCCTCCGTCGCCAAAGTGTTCAGCGCCACCTGGCAGCGATGCCGGGTTCATTTTATGCGCAATGCGCTGGCCCATGCCGGCAAGAGTGGACGCCGGGTCGTGTCGGCATTCATCGCCACCGCTTTCGCCCAGGAAACTCCAGAGGCCGCAAAGTATAGCGCGACGATCTGGGTGAGAGGTCAGCGACTATCAGGATGAGAACAGATTGTCGCGGCGGGTTCATGGTGCCGGGTTAGATTGTCGCTGGCAAGGGCGATTCTTCGCTCTGATTGTCGCTGAT
>NZ_NMUA01000152.1 GCF_002312805.1 Sphingobium sp. D43FB
TCCTTGATGAAGCGGTTGATGGCGGCCTGCAGATCGACAACGGAGTGGAAGACGCCGTTTTTCAGCCGCCGCCGGGTCAACTTTGCAAAGAAGCCCTCGACGGCATTGAGCCATGAGCAGGACGTCGGCACGAAGTGGAAGGTCCAACGCGGATGCCTTGCCAGCCAGGCACGGACCTTGGGCTGCTTGTGGGTCGCGTAATTGTCGAGGATGACGTGGATTTCCTTGTCGGCGGGCATCTCGGCTTCAATGGCGTTCAGGAACCGGATGAACTCTTGATGCCGGTGCCGTTGCATATTGCGGCCGATCACCGAACCATCCAGGACATTGAGCGCTGCAAACAGGGTCGTGGTCCCGTTGCGTTTATAGTCATGCGTCATGGTTGCCCCGCGACCGCGCTTGAGCGGTAGCCCCGGTTGGGTGCGATCGAGAGCCTGGATTTGGCTCTTCTCATCGACCGACAGCACGATCGCGTGGGCAGGTGGCGAGACATAGAGCCCGACAACATCGTGAAGCTTCTCGGCGAAAGCCTTGTCGTTGGACAGCTTGAAACTGCGCCACCGATGCGGTGCCAGGCCGTGATCGTGCCAGATCTTCACCACCGATGACGCCGCGATGCCTACGGCTTTGGCCATCGCGCGCACCGTCCAATGCGTGGCCTCGTGACTGGGCGGCTCCAGCGTCAGGGCCACGACCTTGTCGATCAAAGTCGCCTCGAGAGGCGCGATACCTGGAGGGCGGGTTTTGTCGCGCAGCAACCCATCCACCCCTTCGGCCATGAACCGTTCCTGCCAGCGCCACACGCATGTCTTGGATTTGCCGGTCGCTGCCATGATCGCCTGGGTGCCCAGACCTTGAGAAGTCAGGAGAATGATCCGCGCCCGCCAAACATGTTTCTGCGGCGAACTGCGCGCCGCCACGATCGCCTCAAGCCG
>NZ_NMUA01000153.1 GCF_002312805.1 Sphingobium sp. D43FB
TGGACCGCGCGTCTGACCCACCACCCGGCACGACCGTCATATGGAGAGGAATGACGCGACTCGCCGATCTCGTTGAGGGAGCTCGAATCTCGAGGCACCCAGCAGGCACTTGTGGGTAAGAGCAAGCTCAATCGGTCGGTTACCGTCTGTCGGGTACAAGGTCGTATACGCGGTCAGGACAACTCCCCGCGGGATAGATATTCGTCGGACAGAAATTCTATTCAATCACACGTCGAGGCCGATAAACTGCTCTATGGTTGTCTCCGGTCCGATGTTGCGTCCGGCTATGCGGTCGTGAATCCGTATTTCATCCTATCGGGGGCAACCCCCGTCAAACACATCGCAATCGCCCCGGGGCGCGTTACCCCGCGAAACTCTGTATAATCGCAAGGGCCGCAGGATGGATGCCGAACAGGCGGGTTGCCCTGTGCCAAAAGTCATCATTGGCGGTGGGCAGGGCCGCCGATTCTTGTATTGGCAAGTCCGGACAGATACCATCATTATTTGCTGATAAGGGCTGAGGCTTGACTCCCAGCTTCTGTCCATCCCAGTCCGAGCGACTTCTGTATGGCAACATAGCTGGCGGTGAGGGCCGCAACCGCACTGCGCAGGTTTGCCTCTGCAATCCGCTGCTGGCGGTCAGCCTGCAGAGTGTCGCCTCTCGAAATGACCTGCCGCGCATAGCGCTGCCGCATCAGCGTTGCCGCTTCATCTGCTGACCGCTTGATTTCGGCAAAAGCGGCGACGTTTCGCCTTTGCTGTGCAAAGCGCGCAAGCGACGTCTCCGCATCCTCAAGCGCGCCGAGCACTACCTGCCGATATTGTGCCTCGGCTTCATCGCGACCAGAGCGTGCCTGTGCTATCGCCGCTGACGTTCGTCCAAAATCGAGCAAGCCCCATTGCAGCTGAGGGACGGCGATGTTGGAAATAT
>NZ_NMUA01000154.1 GCF_002312805.1 Sphingobium sp. D43FB
AAAAACGAACCTCATTCCCGCCCGAAACCACTGTCCCGGAATTAGCGGAATCGCTGTCCCGTATTTACTGAAATCACTGTCCGCGAATTACCGAAATCCGTGTCCGGGAATTTGCGAAACACGCACCTTGGCCCTGCAGATACAGCAGAGCTTCAAGCGGGACCCCCATGCCGGTGATCTCTATGTCTTCCGAGGGCGCCGGGGCGATCTGTGCAAGATCCTGTGGCACGATGGCATTGGCATGTCGCTCTATGCCAAGATCCTGGAGCGCGGGAAGTATATCTGGCCGTCGGCTGTAGACGGGGTAATTGCCATCTCTGCCTCCCAGCTGGCTTGCATGCTTGAGGCGATCGACTGGCGTAACCCGCAAGCAACCTGGCGCCCGACACTGGCCGGATAATCGGTGTCGGGAGGCTAAAAAGCTAGAGATTCCGGTGCTTTTCTGCTATGCCTTTAGGCATGGGTGACGCGGCGCAAGCAGAGATCCAGAGCCTTCGCGAGCAGCTTGCCGCAGCCCAGGCGGTCGCCGCCGAGGTGGCCCGGATAAAAGCGATCAACGCCGATCTGGAAGCCCGCAATGCCCTTCTGGAACCCATCCATATTCTGTCAGATGCCCACGGATTGCATTAATGAGCTGGGTCCGCTGCCGCACCAGAAGGTCCCGAGCCCGAAAGACGAGACCTGCCGCCTGCTGCTCCTCGCTTTTCACGGCTACAAACCGCATGTTCGGTCTCTGAGCCGCCTCACAAATCGCCTCGGCATCGACCGCATCATTTTTATGACGCTTCACTAATCACGAGGTTCCCATAATGCGGAGGAACGCGGCCTGATTGGCGGATTTCTGCCGATTTCATCCATGTTCCTCCGCATTATTTCAGAGCGTGTCGAGCCAGGCGAGCACGCTTGCATCGCGCT
>NZ_NMUA01000155.1 GCF_002312805.1 Sphingobium sp. D43FB
GATCGCTCCTCCCGGCGCATCCAGCGCCATCGCGACCAGTCCGGCTTGCCCGCAGGCAAGACCTTCGCCACCTTCGATTTCGACGCCGCCCCCGGCATCCGCAAACCGCACCTCTTGTCCCTCGCCGCCGGTGACGACTGGATCGAGAGCGGCGGCAACCTGCTGCTGTTCGGCCAGAGCGGGACCGGCAAGACGCACGCAGTTGCCGCCATTGGTCATGCCCTCATCGACACGGGGCGGCGCGTCCTGTTCTGCTCCACCACCGACATGGTCCAGAAGCTCCAGTCCGCGCGCCGCGACCTCAGCCTACCCGCCATGCTCGACAAGCTCGACAAGTTCGATCTCATCGTGCTCGACGATCTGTCCTACGTCCGCAAGGACCAGGTCGAGACCAGCGCCTTGTTCGAGCTCATCGCCCACCGCTACGAACGCCACTCGCTCGCCATTACCGCCAACCAGCCATTTTCGGCATGGGACAACGTCTTCCCTGATCCCGCTATGACTGTCGCCGCGATCGACCGCCTCGTGCACCACTCGACCATCATCGAGATGAACGGCGAAAGCTACCGCAAACGTTCCGCCGTCGCCCGTATCAACGCCGGCGATTACGACCCGCCGAATGGCGCCCCGGACCGGCCATCATAATTGTCGCTGGCTTCGCGCTCGGGAGCACCCTTGCTGAGGCAACGGGTAATTGTCGCCAGCGGCAATTACATGCCAACCATCCCATGCGCTTCAGACCCTCGCTTCCGGCCAGCGTCAGCGACAATTACCCAGCGTCGTAATTGTCGCTCGACGGTTGCTCCCCGCAACAGCAAATGGTAGCCAGAATTCACCAACCGGCGCGGCCACCTATCGGCCATCATAATTGACGCCGACCGGACTCCGTAATCGTCGCGCTACA
>NZ_NMUA01000156.1 GCF_002312805.1 Sphingobium sp. D43FB
CCGCGCGGGATGTTCGGGCCGCACTTCCTGGCAAACCTCGCCTTCCAGAAGTACGGTCTGCACCAGCCTCTCAACAGCCAGCGTGACCGGCTCGAGGCCGAGGGCATCCCCTTGAGCCTCTCGACGCTCGCGGATCAGATCGGCGCCATCTGCGTGGCGGTGAAACCCCTGTTCCTGCTGCTGGAGGCGCACGGGCTTGCCGCTGACCGCCTGCATGCAGACGACACCACCGTTCCACTTCTGGCCAAGCTGAAAACCAGCGTGGCGCGGATATGGGACTATGTGCGCGACGATCGCCCGTTCGGCGGCCCGGCCCCGCCAGTGGCACTGTGCTACTACTCCAGCGATCGCAGGGGCGAGCATCCCCGCGCCCACCTGGCCGGCTATACCGGTATTCTCCAGGTCGACAGGTATGCCGGCTTCAATGCCCTGTTCGAGGAAGGCTGGGCCGATAAGCCCATGACGCGCGCAAATTGCTGGGTTCATGCACGCCGGGAATTCTTCAAGCTCGTCGACATCCGGCAGCAGCTCAAGCGAAAGAAAAAGGGCACCGCGCCGCTCATCTCGCCGCTGGCGACCGAGGCGCTCGAGATCATCGATCGGCTCTCTGCCATCGAGCGCGGCATCAACGGCAAGCCTGCCGCCGAGCGCCTGGCCGTTCGTCAGGAACTGTCCGCTCCGATCGTCGCTGAACTAGAGGCATGGATGCGTGAGACGCGTAGCAAGCTCTCTCGTCACGATGCCGTGGCCAAGGCCATCGCCTACCTCCAGAACGACTGGGCAGGCTTCACCACCTTCCTCGCCGATGGCCGGATATGTCTCTCAAACAACGCCGCGGAGCGCCAACTGCGCAGCGTTGCTCGAGGAAGGAAAGC
>NZ_NMUA01000157.1 GCF_002312805.1 Sphingobium sp. D43FB
TTTTCTGATAGTCGTAAGAACAATATTGGCTGCCACGATCCGAATGAAAAAAGCAGCCTTCCGGAGGCTGGCGCAGGCGCACCGCCATATCCAGCGCTCTGATCGCCAAGTCCTTCTTCATTCTGTCGCTGACTGCCCAGCCCACGACGCGACGGCTATGCAGGTCGAGAATGACGGCAAGGTAGAGCCAGCCTTCTGACGTCCAGATATAGGTGATGTCGCCGGCCCATTTACGGTTGGGCGCATCGGCGGCAAAATCGCCGTCCAGCCAGTTCGCTGCGACCCCCAGTCGATGGTGGCTATCCGTCGTAACCTTGTGCTTGCGCGTGCGGACTGGCTTGATCCCGTTGATCTTCATCAGCCGCCCGACCCGGCGCTCGCCAACATCGAGCCCCACCTCCTTCAACTCCATCGTCATGCGAGGACGGCCGTAGCTGCCAAGGCTCAGCCTGTACTGTTCTCGGATATGGGCCAGCACTTTCATATCTGTCCGCTCCCGCCTGCTAATCGGGCGCGAGCGCCAGGAACGATAGCCGCGTTCACTGACATCCATGACACGGCAGAGCAGTTCAACGGGCCAACGATGCCGCCAGCTATGCACAAAAGCGAACTTCACGGCCTTTGGCTCGCGAAGAACTGCGTGGCCTTTTTTAGCACTTCCCTCTCCTCCCGCAGCACACGGTTCTCAAGACGAAGGCGTTCATTCTCACGCGCCAGATCTGCCTGCGGCGCTGCCACCAGGTCAGATGGCCGATACTGTGACACCCATTTGCCCAGCGTCGACTTCCCTATCCCCAAATCCGATGCAACCCTGTCGCGGGGTA
>NZ_NMUA01000158.1 GCF_002312805.1 Sphingobium sp. D43FB
ACTATGCCACCGAGACTTACACCGTTCCTGCATCCACCTGGTTTGCTGCGGAGCAACAGGCGCTGCAGATGTCGGTAAACAGCGTCTATGACGA
Organism: Sphingobium sp. D43FB; assembly: GCF_002312805.1. Classification (GTDB taxonomy): domain Bacteria; phylum Pseudomonadota; class Alphaproteobacteria; order Sphingomonadales; family Sphingomonadaceae; genus Sphingobium. Next base: position 95 of record NZ_NMUA01000158.1, read on the forward strand.
TGCGCGCATTCCTGACCTCAGCCGAACCGCCACTGTCCGCACGGCCTGATCATGCTCTGCGATCAATCTCGATGACAGAACTTCCGAGCCGGAATCCTGGGACGGGTGTGCCGATCCAGCCGCTGTCCGAACCGTGGACGCTGTGCCACCTCCCCCTGGAGCCATCTCCATGACCCGCTACACATTATCCCATCTCGAAACCGCTGCTTGTCTTTGGGAAGCCGTCCTAGACCTGCGCGATCGTGCTGCGACCACTCCCGATGCAAGCAGTCTGGCGCTTGCCTTGCGCACATGCTTCGATACGCTCGGTACAGCGGCGCTGCGTCTGATCGTGGTAGGCTGGGTCGATGCGGTCGAGGCTGCATGGCGCACCGTCGAAGGCGAATATCCGTTGTCGTTCGATTGGGATTTCGTGCCCCGTTGGATTGCCGACACGATCGACTGGTCAGATCCGCGCCGTCCGGTCATTCGCGCAACTGCGCCCGTTCGGTACGTCAGATCGACGTCGTTTCTACCTATAGGATATGACGCACCCCCCCAAACCGCGATCGGGACCAGCCATGAGGGCCATCTGGCGATAGAGGTCCACACTGCCGTGATTGAACATCGACATGGAATGAATATCCACGTCGCAGTCGAT
>NZ_NMUA01000015.1 GCF_002312805.1 Sphingobium sp. D43FB
GCTCTTCGGCCCTATCGGGCACATCCCGCCCGCTGAGGCCGAAGACAATTACTATGCAGCCCTCGAGAACCTCGATATGGCTGCATAGCCAAATGAAAACTGCCTCCTGAAAACCCGGGGCGCTTCACATCGTCAACGGCGTGCCGGTGACACAGCCCTGCTGGGCGTGGGAGCGCACCTACGAGTGCAACCGGATCTCGAGCGGTCACAACGACTGCGGCACGCTCGAGGCCAATGGCAGCTGCACTTTCACGCGGACCGAATGTCTCGACGATGATCCGGATGGCTCCTGCCTGGTTGAGGAGCGCATCTATCGTTGCCGGACGCCGGGCGGGACGGTCACCGACACCCCCCAATATATCTGCGGGAACGACGTCTACTGTATCAATGGAGACTGCGAGCCGATCGTCCGCGAAGCTTCGACCGAGTTCAAAGATGCGCTCGTCGCGCTCCATTCGATCGACCAGGCGGGCAAGGAGTTTGACGAGAATAATTTCACCGTGTTCAGCGGGGACAGGGAGACGTGCCACAAGCCCGTTTTCGGCCTTATCAACTGCTGCGCGGGCAAGGTTTCGGGTGTTCTGACGCTCGGCGCCGGGGCGGCGGCGCTGGCGGGCGGCCCGGCCGCAATTGCGGCGCTGGCGACGCCATTCCTCGCGCTCTTCGCCTGTTCGCAGGACGAGATGAAACTCGACATCAGGGACCGCATGGGTTTCTGCCACAAGGTCGGGACCTATTGCTCCTCGAGCTTCCTTGGCATCTGCAAGACCAAACGCACGGCCTATTGCTGCTTCGAGAGCAAGCTCAGCCGCATTCTCCAGGAGCAGGGCCGCATCCAGCTCGGCAGGCCCTGGGGGGCGCCGAAGCGCGAGCAGTGCCTGGGCTTCACCATCGACGAATTCGCCCGCCTCGACCTGTCGATCATGGACTTCACCGAGGTCTACGCGGAGTTCGTGGATGCGGCGCGCCTTCCCGACGAGGTCGAGACGATGACCCAGATCCAACAGAAGATTCAGGACTATTATGACCTGCACGGCAAATGATCCCCGCGCCGGCGCGCGCCACGGCTTCAACGAGCCATCCCCCCTTCGCCCCCTTTCCGGCGAGCCCGGCACTACCCGGAGCACGCCACCCCTTGCCTCCCATCCCCTTCCGCGCTTCTCCCCGGAATCGCGGAAGGGGTCCCGGGAAGGTGGTTCGATCATGGCTCGTTTGCTCATTCTCTCCGCCGCGATCTTCACCTTGCTTGGCCTTGGAATGCCGGCTGCTGCGCAGACCACCCGCGCCTCTGAGGATGGAGTCGAGCGCTCCGGCGGCGCGGATGATTTCTACTGCGGCGAGCGCAAGCTCGGGCAGTGGTTCTATTGCACGAAGCCCAGGCCGAAAGCGCAGGAGGAACAGCCGTCGCCGTCTCAGCAGAGCGCCGTCGATCGCATGAGCGCTATTACCGACCAACTCGACGAATTGAAGGCGCGCGCCATCCTCGATCCTACCGAGGAGAATGTGATCGCCTATGTCAGGTTTCAGCGCGAGCAGCTCGATCGCGCGTCGACCTTCTCGGACACCTGGCAGCGGGCGCTGTGGCAGAACCCCGATCTGGACTACACGCTGCAGCGTCCGGTCTCCACCGTTGGTAAGCGCGCCTGGCTCGACAACCGCAAGGCGGATCGCGACGCGGTCCTCACCAATCTGGGCCAGCGTTACGGCCTCTTTTACTTCTTCGCGCAGAGCTGCGGCGCTTGCGAGCTGTTCTCGCCGATCCTGCGGTCGGTCGCGGACAGCCACCGCATGGCGGTGATGGCTGTCTCGATGGACGGCGGGCCGAGCCGCGATTTCCCGAACTATGTTGTCGATGCCGGACAGCGGGCGCGTATGGGGATTCCGGGCAACGAGACGCCGGCGCTGGTGTTGTTCGACACCACGACGAAGCGGACGATTCCCGTCGGCTACGGGATACTGAGCGCGGACGAGATCATGGATCGCATCTTCGCGCTGACCAACACCAGGGTGGGGAGTGACTACTGATGGGACAGCATTGCCGTAAGAACGTGTGGCGCCGGATCCTTCGGGACACGGCAGGCTGGGCCGGGATGATCGCAGCCGCCAATCTCGCCGTCACCGGCACGGCGCACGCCGATGTCGCCTCCGAGATGAACAATTTCTTCTCGGAGGCCGGTGGCGCCGCCAATGTGACGGGCCCCTCGGCCTTCCAGGGGCAGTCCGCCGGCTACTATTCGCTCGGCAATGTCTGGACGCGATTTCCGCAAAAGAGCGTCCAGCCCTTCAATCTCCAGCTCCCCAGCGCCCGAGCGGGCTGTGGCGGCATCGACCTGTTCAGCGGTAGCTTCTCCTTCATCAATGCGTCCGAGATCATCGCGATGCTGAAGGCGACGGCCAACAATGCGCTCGGCTTTGCCTTCAAGCTGGCGATCGATTCCGTCTCGCCCGAGATCGGCAAGGTGATGGACGAGTTCAGCCAGAAGGCGCAGCTCCTCAACCAGATGAACATCTCGAGCTGCGAGACTGCCCAGGCGCTGGTCGGCGGGATATGGCCGCAAATGGAAACGACGCGGGCGACGATCTGCGAAGCGGTCGGCAACAGCCAGGGCGTCTTCTCCGACTGGGCCGCAGCGCGTCAGGGCTGCAACAACGGCAACCGGCGGGATTCGACGATTGCGGGCAATACCGATGCGTCGATGAAGGACCAGCTGGTGGGCGAGCCGCACAATTACACCTGGGAGGCGCTGAGGAAGTCCGCCAAGTTCGGCGCCTTCGATCAGACTTTCTCGGAATATGTCATGACGCTTGTCGGCACGGTGGTGACGACGCCATCGACCGATCCCAGCGTGGGCGGAAAAGTCGTGATGTTCGGCCCGGCCGAGGAAGCGGTGGTAACCGCGCTTCTCGACGGCACTGCCGACGCCCCGCCGGTCAAGATTCTGCGTTGCAACGACGAGAACTGCTACGATGTCGGTGAACAGACGCTGAGCGTGCCGGCCTCCACGGCGTTGCGGCCGCGGATCGCCACGATGATCCGCTCGATGAGCGACAAGATCCGGTCGGACACACCGCTTGATGCAGCCGAGAAGCAGCTGCTCAACCTTGCGACTGTGCCGATCTACAAGATCCTCGCGGTGCAGGCCTATGCGCACTACGCGCTGACGCAGGGTGAGATCGAGACGCTCTCCGAGATCGTCGCCGTCGATCTGCTCTCAGCCATGCTCGACAACATGCTGGACCGGGTCGAGCAGGCGAAAGTCCACTACCAGACCTTCGATCAGGAGACGGCGACGCAGTGGAAACAGCAGATCGCGGCAACACGCGCGAAGTTTAGTCAGCGCGACGTCAGGCTGAACAACAAGCTGCAGGTCACGATGCAGATCATCAACCGCAGCGTCATGCTGGAATCGACGCTGCAGAACTCGATGACGCCGGGCATGGCGGCTGCGCTCAACTTCTCGCGCGGGCTCAACGCTCAAGGGCTGAACTAGGCGTGGGGGCAGGGCGATGCTTGAGGTTTTTACGGTTGGCGGCGGCGAGTATCTCGTAAACATCTTCAACGCGGTTGCGGCCTGGTCGGGGGGAGGGGGCTATCGCTCGCTCATCCGCGTCGTCATGGTCATGGGCCTTATCTACTCCCTGCTCGTGGTGGCGTTCACCCTCAACTATAAGGCGTGGATGAACTGGTTCCTGCAGGCGACCGCGATCTACCTCTGCCTGATGGTCCCCACGGTTGACATCAAGGTAACCGACCGGCTCAACCCGAGCCTTGCTCCCGCGACCGTCGACAACGTGCCCATGGGGCTGGGCATTCTCGCGAGCTTCACGACCCAGATCGGCGACTGGCTCACCCGGACCGCCGAGACGGTCTTCGTCATGCCGAGCGAGCTCAACTATTCGAGCAACGGCATAGTCTACGGCGCGCGGCTGTTCGATGCCACGCGCAATTTCGTCATCCGTGACGCGGAGTTCTCGACGAATCTCGAGAATCATTTCAAGAACTGCCTGTTCGGCGATGTCATGCTCTACCAGAAGTCGCTGACCAACCTGGCCAAGGCCACCGACCTGTGGGCCGCGATCGGACCGGGGGCGGAGGCTCGTTCGCAGCAGTGGCTCGAGCGCCAGGGCGACGGGACGGTGGGCAGCTACATCATCACCTGCAGACAGGCCTATCAGGCGCTCGATGCGCAATGGGCGCCGATGATCGAAGCCAACACGCCGCTCTGGGGAAAGGAGGCCTACCCCAAGCTGAGCAATGCGCTGGCGGCCGACAAGCTCAAGCATGACGTGCCGATCGTCAGCGCGGCCTTCACCGGCGCAAGCGGCAGCTACGCGGAGGTGATGCGGCAGAATACGGCGATCAACGCGTTCATGCAGGCGCGCAACAGCATGGCAGGCGGCGCCGGCGCGGCCGCGATCGACACTTTCGCGCAGACCCGCGCGGACATGCAGGCGCGCAACACCTACAATTCCATCGCGCAGCAGGCGATGGCCTGGGTGCCGATCCTGAATATCGTGCTGACAGTGGTCTTCTTTGCGATGTTCCCGGTGATCTTCCCGCTGTTCCTGATGCCGCAAACGGGCCTGAGCTCGCTCAAGGGCTACACGATGGGGTTCTTCTACCTCGCGGCGTGGGGCCCGCTCTACGTCATCCTCCACATGATCTGTATGACCCGTGCGACGTCGGCCGCGACGGGAGTTGCCGGCGGCGGGGTCACGCTGGCGAGCTATGCGGGGATTGGTGCCGTGAACGGGGAAACGGCGACGATAGCGGGGTTCATGCTCATGAGCGTGCCCTTCCTTGCTGCGGGACTCGCGCGCGGAGCGATGTCGATCGCCGGGCATTCCATGTCGATGCTGGCGCCGGCGCAGAATGCGGCTGAGGCGGCCGCGCTGGAGCAGACCACTGGAAATTACTCCTATGGCAATGTCAGCTGGGCGAACGCGACATCGAACATGCGCCAGGCAGACCAATGGACGACTGCTCCGACCTACATGGGTGGCGGATCAAGCGTCGGATGGCGCCAGGATAATGGCGCGATGGTGACGGGCTTCGGTAATGGGCAGGAGGTGTTCGACACGTCTGGTGCAATCTCGCGTCTCGGCTTCACGCCGACGATGACGACCGGATCGGTTGCGGAATGGCGTGAGATGGCCAGCGAGGCGCACCGGCAATCCCAGGCCTATGAGAACGCAGCGAGCGAAGTTCTGACCGCGACCCATGCCAACCGCAGTATGTTCGGCACTTCGGCCGAGCGGACCTCTGGTTGGGATTCCAGCAGTGGACAGCAGGCCAACACATCCGTCGAGCAGTTCGATCGCCGGACGGGCAGCAGTGCTCAGGGAACCGAAGAACGCTCGTCGATTTCGCAGAGCACCCGGGTGTCGCAAAGCCATGATCGCCAGGCGCAGGTTACCGATAGCGTCGGCGGCAACATCTCGGCCGGTCTAGGTGGAGGACGTGGAACAGGAGCTGGTCGTGGCGGAGGGATGAGCCGAGTGCCCGGCGTCGGTGGATCTGTCTCAAAATCCGGAACTCAAACCGATGCTCTGCGTCACGCAACGGATGAAACGCGCGGTAGTGATAGCGCGAGTGCCTCGTCGAGCGGCGTACGCGATGAGCACAGCAATGGCACAGGAGCCTCGACGTCGGACGGGACCTATTCGCGCAGCGGTGTTTTCAATCGCGCATCGACGACATCCTCGTCGTCCATGAGCACCGAAGATTCGCTCGCGCTCGCCAAGTCCTATTCGGAGACTGCGCGGCGGCTCGAGGAGCTCTCCCAGCAACTTTCGCGAGACGCCAGCTATGCCGAGACCCACGGCATGCAATTGAGCGAAAATCTCAGCCAGGATCTTGCCCAGTGGTATCGTCAGCAGCAGGTCCACAATCCGGGGCTCGATGCGCCCGAGCTTTGGGCCACCGATCTCTCCCAGCAGCAGAGGTCGGTACGGCAGGAAATGATCTCGCGCTGGATGCAGGAGAAGGAAGACGCGATCCGGTCGGAGATCGGTGGCGATCTTCACGATCCCAACCTGGTGAGCGTACATCGGCCGGGCGTTGATAGCGCTGCGGACGTACGCGGCTCTTATCGCCCTCGCGGCGTCGGGGGGCTGCCTGGGGGTCCTGGAGGCGGCAACTCCTCGGCGGCGGCGGAGATAGTCTCCGCCGGCCGCGGCGAACTGGGCGGCACGCGTTCCGCTGCGGAGGCGATGCGGGCCCAGCGCGTGCAAGGTTCGGTGGATGTGCAGAGGGAAGTAAGCCGCGACCATGATCGGGGCTTTTTCCAGGATCCCGAGCTTCGCGAGTAAGCTACAGGAAAATGAATAGCGCGCCGACAAATCCCGCCATCAGGATGTACGCTAGCGCGTAGCCAATTACGCCTCCCCGAGTCGGATTTCCACTTTTGTCCGTGACGATCTGTATTTCAGAAATATCTTCTTCAACGATCCCATAAAGGGGACCACCAGATAAATCCTTCGTTCGCAGATACGTGTCGGTGTCAAATTTCACGAGGCGCATGAATTGCTCCCATCCATCCATATTCCATTTCTTGGGAGTTTTTGCAATTCTTGACGCTACATGATCGCGGTGGACTGAGGATTTTGTGCGGCAAGCCAATCTGCGGCGCGAGGGGAATCCAAGACCGACGGCTTGAGGATCAAGCGAAATTAGGGAAGTTACAGAAAAACGATAAACTGCCCGCGAACCCACTATGGATGCGCGTCGTAATTCGTTTGCTCCTTCCGCGCAGCAATGGCGCGGCAGGTCGGCTGCGATCAGTTCCGAACAGTCTTCTCGAGCCAGGCAACAAAACGCCCGTCCTGCCAGCTCTCGTTCGTGACGAGGAAGCTGGCTTGCGCGGCATGTTCGCTGGGCAAGACGGTGTTGCCTGTCGGATCGATGGCGAGATGGACAAGCCTTAGATGTCCCTGCGCAGTTGTAATCGACAGCGTAAGCCTGGTTGCCCCTTCACCGGTAAATGCGCGGCCGCGCTCGATAGAGATGCCGCTCCAAACGCGTCGAGCGTAACCTGGAGATGTTCAAAGCGCGCGGAGCACATCGCGGTCGAGGTTCGAGCTGACAGGAAAGAAGCGGCGGACATGGTGCCGTCGCGCAAAGTCGCGGCAATGGGTCCACAAATACCCGGCGAGACTGACGCCCGGGGGCTACTTCATATCCGACGCTGGCGTTTTCCCACGGAATTGGGAACATTACGTAGCGTTGTGGCAGGGCGGCGACTACCGGACAATCAATGAGGGACGTCTCCTGGCCGTGCGCGAGGCAGAAGGCGGACATGGCGCTTGTCATGGACATGCATGCGATTGCATGCGCTCGTGCAACTTGGTTCTTCGCCGCCCTGGTCGGTGACGCCGCCTGTTCTGCTGGCGGAGCTCAGCACTTCTTTCGGCTCCGTGAATCTACGGATCAGCAGGCGGCGCTGCCTATGCCAAGGATAGGGCATAGCTGGAGGAAAATGATGACCGTGCGTGATATTCTTTTGCAGGCCAATACGCATCCGGAGCCGACACCGAACTGGGCGATCGGCAGGGCGACCGAACTGGCGGCGCGGATCGGGGCCAAGGTGTCGCTGGGCGTGTGCCAGGTTCATATCCCCCCGCTTTCGAACTGGCTGGCCAACAAGCTGCTCAATATGGATGGTGTTATCGCGGGCGAGAACAAGAAGAGCGCCGCGAACGCCGCGGCACTTCTCGGATCGTTTACCGCCATGGTCCCGGCTGAGCAGCTGGGTGAAACGTTCACCGTTGATTGCCCGGGCATGGTCACTCATTGGCAACTGGCCGTGAGGGCCAGAACGCACGACCTGACGGTCGTCCCGTTCTACGGCCATGCCGAGACGGTCTCGGTCGCCGAGGGGCTTGTCTTCGAAACGGGCCGCCCGGTGCTCCTGCTACCTGAACTTGCCGTTCCCGAATTGAAGTTCGACAGGATCGCTATCGCCTGGGACGGCAGCAGCGTGGCGGCGCGGGCATTGTCTGCGGCGCTGCCTCTGGCGCGCGAGGCCAGCTCGGTAACCCTCGTGCAAATTACGGGCGAAAAGGATCTGTCGAAGACAGCCGCGCCCGCCGATGCCGTTCGCAACCTGAAGCTGCACGGCATCGATGCGGAGGTGGTCGAGATCGCTCTCGAGGGGCGCGATGTGGCGCTGACACTCCAGAGCTATTGCGAGCAGGATGGCCGGGAGCTGCTGGTGATGGGGGCCTTTGGGCAGTCTCGGGCGCGAGAATTCGTACTGGGCGGGGTGACGCGCTCGGTTCTCGCCGGTCCCAAACTGCCGATCCTGCTGTCGCACTGAGCGCCGGAAGCGGCAGGACGACATCGTTTGGAGCACTACGGCGAAGGAATGCCCTGCGGCGCATTACATCCGCTGCTCGCCTCTCACTGTTCGGCGTTAAGGGTCGCGCGGAACTGCTTCGTCTGAGGTCTGCGAATCTGACTCCGAATCTTCACCGGTGATGACCGTCATGGGCGCGCCGGTGCTCGCGCTCTGCAATGTGTCCGCAGTCACGATCAGCGTGCTGCCTGGCTTGAGCACGGTCAGCAGGTCGCGCCGGAAATCCTCAGGCAGGCGCAATCGTTCGCGGTCCTGCAACGATACTTCTCCCGCACGGGTGTTGCCGAGCATCGGCAGGAACATCCAGTGGGTTCCGCGCTCGTCGATCGATCCCAGGGTGAACGCCTGGAGTCCGGAGACCTCGCCGCGAATGGAAACCGGCGCGGTGCCAATTTCTATGCCATTGCGGAGAACGACGGCGCGCTGGTCAGAGGCGCTGATGATGATGGATACCGGACCGGTGGGCGACTTTCCCGGTTGCCATGAGGGGGCGAAAGCCGCTTCGAAGGAGGGGTTCGGCCGGTCTTCGAGGATCCCCGGCGTCGGGGCGAATCGGGGGACGGCGGCGGATTCGGTTATAATGACCGTCAACCCGATTTGCGTGACGGCATAGAGGCGTTCAGCGAAGGCCAATGGCAAACGGATGCAGCCATGCGAGGCGGGGTATCCTGGAAGGTTGCCAGCGTGCATGGCGATGCCGCTCCAGGTAAGGCGCTGCATGTAGGGCATCGGGGCGTCATTGTAGAGATTGGATTTGTGATCGACCTTCTTCTGCAGGATCGTGAAGATTCCGGTCGGGGTCTCGTGGCCGGTGGTCCCTGTGGAGGCGGTTGAAATACCGATCAGCACGCCGTTGCGATAGACATAGGCGCGCTGTTTCGCGAGGCTGACGACCACAATGACGGGGCCCTTGGGTGCCGCTTCGGGCGCCCAAAGATACTGGCCGGGTTCCAGCTTTTCGACAGTCGCCGCGATCGAGCCCTCGTCGGATGCCGCTTGTGCAAACAGGGGGCCTGTTCCGAGGCCCGCGACGAGAGCCGTCGATGCGGCAAGAAGCATGCGACGCGTGAGGCCTGCCGCCGGCCCTCCTGAGTCAGTCAACGGATCGCGACCCTCCAGCGCAGAAACGATGGACGCAGTGTGCTTGTCGGGGGCGACATCGGCGTTTGTTTTCATTCGTCGTCTCATCGAGGTCGGTGGGATGCAGCACTGGTCTTCAGCCGGTCGGGGCGCCGTGGCAACCCGTTGAAGGGCGCGGCCAAGGATGTGTTGATCCGCGTCTTTCCACCCGTCAATCTCGGGCAGTGCGCTCAGTTGCCCGTGCCTTCGGTCTGATTGACTATAGGGTTCTTCATGGGCGTTTCCGGCAGTTTTACATCGACGGCGGGTCCGTCGGGGGCGGGAGCCCACTCGGTAGACTGGGCGGCCGTTTCGGGCGGCGGGGCCTGCTCGACCTTGCCGAGCGGGTTCGCGAACCAGGCGATCGCCAGGATGAAGAGCGCGAGGAGCGTGAGAATCCAGAACCATTTTGAACTGGATCTGCTCGATGGCGTCGGCTTCGTCATAACCCTTTCTCCTATTTCCCCAGTTGCTGCATGTGACGCAGTCGGTTGTTGATGCGCACACCAAGCATCTCAGGCGATCCTCGGAAATCCGTAAATTGCCGGATCGATCGATTTGATTCAGGCCCGCGGTGGAACCCGCACAAGCACGAGCCGTGTCGAGCCGTCGTCGGGGAAGGGAATTCCGGGTGCATCCCAAGCCGAGCCGTCGACGGTGATCTCCTGATCTTCGCTGTCGAGCGACGAATCCGTTCGAAGCGTTATCTGGAGTGCCCCGCCTGGGTTCCGGAACGTCAATTCGACCTTGTCCCAGTCCCTCGGCAATGCAGGGCGGATCTGCAGTTCGCCACCTATCAGGCGAACACCCAAAATCTCCTCGACGGCCAGTCGCCATGCCCAGGCGGCGGCGCCTGTGTACCAGGTCCACCCGCCGCGACCGAGATGGGGGGCGACGCCGGCAATGTCGGCTGCGACCACATAAGGTTCGGTCCGATAGTGTTCGGCGCTATCGCGGGTTGAGGCATGCCGGATCGGGTTGATGCGATCGAACAGCGATTTGGCCCCATCGCCATCGCGCGTGCGGGCGAAGGCGATCGCAAGCCAGGTTGCAGCATGGGTATATTGGCCGCCATTCTCGCGGATACCGGGCGGATAGGCCTTGATATAGCCCGGCTCGCGCGGCGTGCGGTCGAAGGGCGGGTCGAGCAAGCGCACGAGGTTATCGCCTTCGCGGACCAGATAGCGCCTGGCGGACGCGAGCGCCGTCCTGGCTCGCTCGGGATCTCCAGCCCCCGAAAGAACGGACCAGGATTGGGCGATGGAATCGATGCGACACTCCTGTTCTTCGGATGTGCCCCACGGCCTGCCATCGTCACCGAATGCCCGCAGATACCATTCGCCGTCCCAGCCGGACTGCTCGACCGCAGCGGCGAGGGATTCGGCGCGCCCGTGCCAGCGGTCGCGAAACTCGTTCTGATCCTCATCGACACAGTGGCGCGTGAAATTTCGGATGGTCGCGATGATGAACCAGGCGAGCCATATGCTTTCGCCGCGGCCGCGGTTGCCGACACGATCCATGCCGTCATTCCAGTCCCCGGTACCGATCAGCGGAAGCCCGTGGGAACCGAAACGATAGGCATGGGTAAGCGCGCGGTCGCAGTGGACGAACAGCGGCTGCGTGTAGTCGCTGACTTCGAATTGAGCGTAGCGATCGGCTTCGTCGGCCGCGAGAGGCGGCGCCCGCAGAAAGGGGATCTGTTCGTCGAGGATCGCTCTGTCGCCGGTCGCTTCGACATAGTGCGCGACTGCATAAGGTAGCCAGACGAGGTCGTCCGAACAGCGGGTCCGGACACCGCGGTCGGAAGGCGGGTGCCACCAGTGGAGCACGTCGCCCTCTTCGAACTGATGCGCGGCAGCGGCGAGGATATGTTGTCGCGTCGCGTCCGGATCGACGTGGATCTGCGCGAGGACATCCTGGAGCTGATCGCGGAAGCCGAATGCGCCGCTGGCCTGATAGAAGCCGGCGCGCGCGCGCACGCGGGCGCTTAACGATTGGTGCGGCAGCCAGCGGTTGACCATCAGGTCGAAGGCCGGATCGGGCGTCTTCACCTGGACCTTTTCCAGCCTGTCAGCCCAGACCGTTGCACAAGTCCGTGCCGCAGCCTCGATGATGGACGGATCTTGCCAGTGCCGGACCAGTTTGCGGGCGTGCTCAAGATCATCGCCTTGGCCGATTACGAAGCAGACTTCGGCCGTCCCCTCAGGGGGAATTTCGAGATGGACCTGGAGCGCGGCGCAGCAATCGTCGCCGGCAGAGTCCTGCCTGTTGCCCAGATCCCAGTTGAGCAGCCCGACCGGCCGAGCCGGATCGGCCTGAATTCCGTGGAAATCGCGGCGCGAGGTGGTCAGGCTATGGACGGTGTGCGTCGTGGCGAGGAAGGCAACGCGATCGCCGAAATCATCTGTCCAGGGATTGCGGCCCAGAATTGCATGACTGGCTGGATCATAGCGCGATGTGCGCAAGGGGGCTTGTTCTCCCTGCACGGCGCCGAGCAACCATTCGGTGTAGTAGGTTGCGGTAATCCGACGGGAACGGGCCGTCTGATTGCGCACGCGCAGGCGGACCAGTTTGACCGGATCGGCGACAGGCACGAAGACCGACAGCTCTTGTTCCAAGCCTTCGCTGTGGCGGTGCCAGACGGTCTGTTCGGGGCTGTGGTGAATACGGCATGCCGAGTTCCCGCCCGCCGGCAACGGCGTGGGGGTCCAGAGCCGGGCATTCTCCTCGTCTCGGAGATAGAGTCGTTCGCCCTGGGGATCCTCGATGGGGTCGTTGAACCAGGGTGTAAGCCTGTTTTCGCCGCTGTTGATCGCCCACGTGAAGCCGAGCCCCGCTTCGGTGACAATCGTGCCGAAAGCGTCGTTTGCCAGGACGTTGGACCAGGGAGCCGGCGTGGGAGCGCTTGGCTCCAGATAAACCACATAATCGCCGGTGCCGGGAGCAAAGCCGCCCCAGCCGTTGTCGAACTGCAGATCAGCTGGCCGGCGCACCGACGCGGTCGGGGTTGGAGGCGCGTTCGCTTCGACTGAGGTGAACGGCGGCCCGGGGTGAGGCGGTTGGTCGCGCCGCGCGAGCTGGTCGGCAAGTGTGCCGGCATCTTCTTCCAGGATCAGCCGGGCAGCCTGCTCCAGAAGGGCTGTGCGCTCGACGTCGGAAGAGCCGATGCCGACAAGGTGGATGCCGCCATGTGTGCCGAGGCGATCCTGTGCGCCTGCATCTCTGAGAATTTCCAGGAGGCGCTCGCGCACCGGCTCGATATAGCCGGCGGTTCCCTCGTGCGCGATGACAAGGTCGACGATCATGCCGCGCCGGTGTCCAAGTCTGTGTGCCGCGAGAAGGAAGCGGAGCAGGCCGGTCTGTTCTGCGGTTCCGGCGCGCAGCACCAGGATGGGATGATCGCCCGAAATGCCAAGCGCCCAAAGGTCACCCCGCCGGAATGGCCGAGGACCTGCCGGTGCGGGATTTGTCCGGGCGGTGAGGACATGGGACAGCAGCGCTTGCGCCTGGGGTACCAGATGAGGCTGCAGCCCCAGACCGTGCATCTCGCGCGCGGCGGCGGTCACGGCGGCGCTGACGGCCCAATCGAGCGAGGGCAGGGTTGTATAGCGGTCGGCAATGTCGAGCGCCGATTGCCGGGATCCCGCCGCAATCGTGACGAAGGCGAGTTCGCGGCGACCGTGGGGCGGCAAGACGACCTTGGCCCTGATTGCGCAGATAGGGTCGAGCGTCCACCCCAGCGCGCCGGCGAGCAGTTCTTCGCCCATCGAGGCGGGATGCGTGACGCGACCGTGGCGACCGATGAAGGCCCTGCGATCGGCTTCAAGCCCGAGCAGAGTGATCCCTTCCTCATCTCCGATCACGCGGCTCAGCAAGACGGGAGGTCGCTCGGCGGGATTGCGCGGTCGCCGGGTAAACAGCAGCCCGTCGCCTCCGGGCAGGGCTTCCGCGCCCACGAACAGCTTGCTGAAAGCCGGGTGCCGCGCCGCATCCTGGGCCGGGGCCAGCACAACCTGTGCGTAGCCCGTCACCTCGATCGTGCGGGGACGGTCCTCCTCGTTGACGAGGGTGACACGTCTGATCTCGAGGTCGTCACTATTGGCGACATTGATCATCGTCGTGACCGACAGGCCATGCGCGCGCTGATGGAATTCGACTTGATGGGCGTGGAAGACCACCTCTGGGGGCTCATCGGATTGAGGGAAGGGGCCGCCCGTCGCGGACCAGAGATCGCCCTCTTCGAGATCGCGCAGATAGATCCAGAACCCCGCATCGCCGTTGGCGGGATCGATGCGGGTGAGCGCGTGCTCGTTCCAGCTCAGACCGCCGGCACCGTCGGTGCGGATCCGGGTCGAAAGCCGGCCGTTGCCGAGGATTTGCCAGGCATGTTCTCCATGTCGCCTGTCGGGTGACCAGTTGTGCAGTCCTGGGATCGCTCCTTCGGGTTCGGCTTGCGGTTCGCGCACCTCGACCCGCGCTATTTCGGGCGGGAGCTCCCATGGGATGCGTTCGTTGAGAAGGAGATCGACCGTGCGGATGTAGGGGTCCGCGTGGAACCAGCGCACAAGCATGTTGTCGCACAAGGCGTTGCCAAGCGCCGCGAGGCTCATGCCATGGTGATGTGCCATGTAGGAGCGGACGATGGCGAAGCGCTCGTCTGTCGGCACCCGCTCCGGCGTGAAATCGGCGGCCTCGTAGAAGCCGTATCGGCCAATCAGCTGAAGCTTCGCGAGCAGCCTGAGGTTACTTGTCGCCAGTGCTGGCCGGATCGTCAGGGCGAGCGCCGTCGCATAAGGGCTCACGACGAGGTCACGACCGAGACCCCGTTGCAGCCCGAGGGCGGGGACGCCGAACGCATGGTAACGATAGACGCGATCCTGGCCCATTGAGGCAAAGGACGATTCGGAAATGCCCCACGGTATATTGTGCGATTTGCCGAAGGCGACCTGGATGCTGATGGCTGTCCGGTCGCTCATTCCAAGTAGGGTGCCGGGATCGCTGTGCAGGAAGATGTTCGGCATGAGATATTCGAACATCGAGCCGTTCCATGACACCAGCGCCAGGCCCGCGTCCTGTTTGGTAATGGGGCGGCCGAGGTGGAACCAGTGCGAAGGGTCGACATCGCCTTTCGCGATGGCGAAAAAGCTGGCGAGGCGGGCCTCGCTGGCAAGCAGGTCGTAGTGATGCGGGTCTATGCGATCGGCGCTGACGTTATAGCCGATATGAAAGAGCCTGCTGCTTGCATCGAGCAAGAGTGAGAAGTCCATGGCATGCGCACCAGAGTTGGCGCGACGGGCAAGGCCATCGAGGCGATCGTGGAGCTCACGCGAGGCTGCCTGACCTTCCTCGATGGCTGCTAGGACGTCGTCCACCCATTGACGGCTTGTGTCTGGTGCCGAGGTTTCCTTGAAGGCGTCGAGAATGCTGATGGCTTGCGCGGCGCGCGCACCCGTTGTCGAAATCGAGCCGCCTGCCATGAGGTCGGTGACCTTGCCGGCGATTTCCGCGCAGTCCGAAGGATGGTTGGCGAGAATCTCCTGCCATGGCGAGAAAGTCCGCAAGTCACGTCGCATGCTGGACAAATGATGATCGAGGCGCTCGAGCCAGGCCTGAATGTCGCGCAGGGTGCCGATGTCGGCCTCGACGACACTGGCAGCCATCAAGCCGATCTGCTCGCGCAGTCTTGGCAGGTCGGCCGAGATGAGGTCGTCGATCCCCCAGATCCATTCGGGTTCATCGTCCGAAACCCGGTCGGCGGTCTCGCGCATCGTCGCAATGATCGCGCCTGCCGTTGATGCCGCTTCGAGGTCGATCGACCCGACCGCCTGGGCGAGTAAATCGATATTGTCCTCCAGTCCTCGCCAGAGATCGACGCTGACGGACGGCGCGTTTCGCGCATCACGAAGCGCTTGGGCGACAGTGATCAGGCTAACGGCGAGATTGCCGCTATCGACCGTCGAAACGTAGCGTGGCTCGAGGGCGGCGAGCGTTCTGGTCTCGTACCAGTTGAGAATATGGCCGCGATAGCGCTCAAGGCGGTCGAGTGTGTCGAGAGTATCGCGGAGGCGGGTCGCGACCTCATTGAGGCCGATATGTCCAAGCCGCCACGCGGTGAGGACCGACACCAGCATCATCCCGATGTTGGTGGGCGACGTGCGGTGAGCGGTGTCCTCGTCAGGTGGCTCCTGATAATTGTCGGGCGGTAGCCAGTTGTCCTCGGGTCGCACGAACGTCTCGAAAAAGAGCCAGGCGCGCCGGGCCATGAGCCTGAGGAACGTCCTGTCGGCTTCGGTAAGTGTCTCCTGGGGCGGCTGAAGCGGCCGGCTGATCCAGACCGCGATCTCAGGCGCGAAGAACCAGAGCAACAGCAGCGGCGCAGCGACGGGCAACGAGCCGGGCGCGGCCGCGAAGAGGGCGCCAGCTATCAGAAGCGCGAGCAGGGGAGAGCTCGCCATGTCCCGCCAGGCCGCGAGGCGTGGATGGCGTGCCGCGTTTCGCGTGGCGATATGAGCGGCGGAGGTCCATTCGAGCCGGCGGCGACCCGACCGAAGCCGCCAGATCGTGACCGCGATTGCGTGCAGCGCGATGACGGCGTCGCTGACGAGAAAGGCGATGGCGAGGATCCAGCGCCCGAGGTGATCGGTCAGGCGCCGCAGGACTCGCTGCATGACCCCGCGCCGACGGCCCTGAGAGAAGCCTGTCACAAGGTCGGTGAAAAGATAGGCTCCGGGCGCGACGATCGCGAGCAGGGTCCAGACCCAGGGCTGACCGTGGAGCAGGAACCATCCGCTCAGGAGCAGAGCGAGGATACTGGCGGGCACCACACTGCGCCGCAGGTTGTCGAAGATCTTCAGGCGATCGAACCAGCCGAGCCGGTTGCGCAACCAGCGTCCGTCGCGCCCTGGGACGAAGGGGAACAGCCAGGGCAGGATTTGCCAGTCTCCGCGCACCCATCTGTGCCAGCGCGAGGCGAAGTCGAGATAGCCGGCCGGGAACCCCTCATAGACGATGACGTCGCTCACCAACGCCGCGCGTCCGTGCAGCCCTTCGAACAGGTCGTGGCTGAGCAGTGCATTCTCAGGGATGCGGCCTTCGAGACTACGTTCGAACGCAGCCACGTCGTAGAGGCCCTTGCCGACGAACACGCCGGTGCCGAGCAGATCCTGGTAGACGTCGGAAACAGCGCGCGAATAGATGTCGATCGTCGTATCCCCGCCGTAGAAGCGTGCGAACGGGGATTGGCCGGTCGCCTCGGGCGCGAGTTCGACGCGAGGCTGAAGGATCGTATAGCCTCGCTCCACACCGCCGGTTTCGGGGGCGAAATGGGCTCGGTTGAGCGGGTGGGCCAGCGTGCCCACCAGACGCCGGACAACGCCGGGTGGGAGCCTGGTATCCGCGTCTGCGGTCATCACGAAACGGCATCGCCGCAGCACCTCCGTCCGTCCGGCCGTTACGCTGAACGGTGCCGTATCTCCGCGCAGGACATAGGCGTTGAACTGCTCCAGCTTTCCGCGTTTCCGTTCCCAGCCCATCCAGCAGCCCTGCGCTTCGTTGAAGAGCCGTGGGCGATGCAGCAGGTGAAAGGGACCATGGCCCTTCGCGGCCCCATAGCGCGCGTTCAATTCCTCGATGCCCGTGAGCAGCGCGCGCTCGATATCGGCGTCGGTGGGAAGCGTTGCGGTCGGGGCGTCGGCGAGGTCGCTGAGGAGGACGAACGCGAGCGCCGTATCGGGATTGGCAAGGCGATGCGCCTCCAGGCGTTGAAGAAGTGGGGCGACGTCCGACACTCGTGCCACCAGGACGGGCATCACGACGGCGGTTGCGCAGTCCTTGGGGATGCCTTTCTTGAACGCCAGCTTGGGAAGAACGCGAGGCGGCGTGATCTGCGTCACGATCCAGTTGACGAAGGTTATGCTGATGATGGAGGCGGGCAGCAGCGTGAGCGCGATGCCGAGCAACCAAGATCCGGGAGGCGCCCCGGTCGAGGCCAGATATAAGGCGGGAAGGGCGAAGGCTGCGAGCCCTGCAAGGAGCAGGGCGGCTGTGTAAAGGATGCCCGGGTAGCGCAGCACGCGCCGCAGCCCCGACCCGAACGTCCAGGGGCGAGGATCGAGGGCGTCTGCAAAAAACGGCCGCCCGGCGTCGATCAGCCAATAGCCCACATGGCCCGAGGGTGTTTCGTCGCTGCTATGGCATTGGCGTAGCGCTCTTTGGGCGACCTCCCATTCAGGCAATTTCGACTGCCCGGCAAGCTGTTCGACCGCGTGACGATATCGGTCGCGAGTATCGAAATCCATGCGCGGGTAGACGCCGGCCGGGTCACGTTTGAGGATCGCCTCGACCTGGCTCGTTCGATCGAAGAAATCGTTCCACTGGATCGTCGCGATCACCGCGAGGTTGGCGATCGCGCGTGCGACGCATTCGGTGTCGTCGATCGCCGCCATCGATGCGTCGGGAGTCTCGTCCACCTGGAAAGGCGGATCGACACGGGGGAAGAGGCGCGTAAAGCCCGTGACGAGCAGCTCCAGGCAGACGATGCGCAGCATCGTCGGGAATGCCCAGATTTCGGCGATGCTGAGCGGCATCTGTTTCTGATACCGCTCAACAAATTGGACCGTGGTGTTCAGTGAGATCTGCAGGTTGGATGCCTGCAGGAGCGCATGCGCGAGCTGATGGATGCGCGGCCGGCCAAGGCCGCCCTCGGCAAGGCCAGGGAGCTTTGCATAGAACTCCCTGGGAAGGTTCTCGCGAATCTGCAGGATTGCACGCTGGATCTGATAGTCGTTGTCGAGCAGCCACTCGGCTGCGGTGCCGCCGTGTTGGTCGGCATGGGCGGCCTCCTGGCGAGCCTGGGTCAGCCAGCCCTTCATCGCGTCGAGATGCGTCCAGGCAGGGAGCGGCACCGACTTGCTGATCAGTCCTGTAAGCTTATGGCGGATCGTAGTCTCGTCGGCCGCCCCGGTGATGGGGTCACTCTCCTCAAGATCGGCCATGATCAGGCCTGGGTGGCGAGGGGTAACCGGAGGCGATTGTTTCCAGTCGGAATCGACGTTTGCGCCGTGCGGCTTGTCGAGGGCGTCACAAGCATTGGCACGTTGCAGTGTGCCATCAGGTAGGACGCGACCGTCCCGTAGGGAACGTCGGAGACATGCTGATGGCTATGGCCTCGCGCGGACAGCACGGCGAGATCCGCCCCCTTGCGTTGGATCAGGTCGCTGAGCGCCTCACGCACATCATCTCCGCGGATCGAGATCGTGCGCACGCGCAGGCCGGACGTCGAAAGATTGGATTTGATGCGGTCCAGATAACTTCGAGCGGCTTGTTCGTTGCGTTCGATGAGGCTTTGCCGAAGCCTCTTGTCCTCAACTTCGAGGGGCCGCGCCTCGATCATTTCAGGGGTTGGGACGACATGGACGAGAAGCAGCTCGGCGTTAGCGGCTCTTGTGAGACGCACGGCGAGGGGCAGGACGCTTTCGGCCCAGCGAGAACCGTCAAGCGGAACGACGATCCGTCGATAGGCGCGTGCAGGAACAGCGGCTTCCACGGGCACGAGCAGGACGGGGCCAGGCGCTTGCGACAGCACCTTGTGAACGGTCCCCCCCATGCCGGTCCGACCACTCTCCTGTCTTCCGCGCCTTCCCAGCACGACCGTTCCGTCGTCGCAGTCTCGCACGAAGCGACAGATTTCGTCGGCTGTGGGGCCTTCGGCCAGTTCGATCGTGGTTTGGGTCGAGGGTGCCTGCACCGCGGCGGCGCACCGATCGAGGGCACGCAAGGCCTCGCGCCGTCGCAGGTTGCATTCGATCGGGTCTGGGCGTGTGTCGGGCGAGGTGTCACCGTCCAGCACCTGCAGCAGGGTTATCGGGACATCGAGCGTCGTCGCGAGCGCGAGAGCGTGCGGATAGATCCACGCGTTGCGATCGGTGCAGTCGATGCAGGCGACGATGCCAGACCCCTTCGGTGTCGGGGGGGCCTGTAAGAGGGATGGAAACGCAGAAATGGCAGACATGGGACGACCTCCAGTTGCCGTCGGTTCCCCAGTCGCCGGCGGCATTGATTTCGACAGGTATTATCGACGCGTCATCGGGCCTGGCCTTCTCCCCCCGATTCGGGCCAGTCCGCGTGACGCTATCGGGGCTCCGCGGCATGGGACATTAGGGCTTTTACGAATGCCGGCGGATACGCGTCTCTGTCTGGCAACGCGCCAGGCGGCCGAAAGTGGCTGGCTGGCGCGAAATGGGCTGGTCCGTCCTGACCGCAGGTTCCTCAATGCGGCTTGCCTGCCTCCGCATCCGCGACCGCCTTGAGTGTGCGAACGAAGCTGTCGGGATTGAGGGAAATGGAATCGATCCCCTCGGAAACGAGGAAGGCCGCGAAATCCGGGTGATTGCTCGGGGCCTGTCCGCATATCCCGATCTTGATCCCGGCGACATGGGCCTTGCGGATGGCTTCCGCGATCATCCGGGTGACGGCCTCGTCGCGTTCGTCGAAGAGGCTGGCGAGAAGGCCTGAATCGCGGTCGACGCCGAGCACCAGCTGGGTGAGGTCGTTGGAGCCGATGGAGAAGCCGTCGAAGCGCGTGGCGAACTGTTCAGCCAGGATCACATTCGACGGTATCTCGCACATCATATAGACTTGGAGCTCATTGTCGCCGCGGCGCAGGCCGTTGGCGGCCATTGCTTCGATCACGCGATCCGCTTCGGTCGGCGTGCGGCAGAACGGCACCATGACGATGACATTCGAGAAGCCCAATGTCTCGCGGACCCGCTTGAGCGCGCGGCATTCCAGAGCGAAGCCTTCGCGGTAGCGTTCGTCATAGTAGCGGGAGGCGCCGCGGAAGCCGAGCATCGGGTTTTCCTCGTCGGGCTCGAAGACATCGCCGCCCACGAGATGAGCATATTCGTTCGTCTTGAAGTCGCTGAGGCGCACGATGGCAGGGTGCGGATAATAGGGGCTTGCCAGCTTCGCGATGCCGCGCGCGAGAACGTCGACGAAATAGTCGGACGGCCGCGGATAACCGCGCGTGAGGTCTCGGATCTGGCGTTGGGTTTCGGGCGTCGTGCGCTCCGGGTGGACAAGCGCCATCGGATGCACTTTGATGTGCGCGTTGATGATAAACTCCATCCGGGCGAGGCCGACGCCGCGCGCCGGCAGCCGCCACCACTGGAAGGCCGCAGCCGGATTTGCGATGTTGACCATCATGTCGGTGCTGGTGGCGGGCAGGGAGCCGATGTCGACTTCGGTCACCGAAAAGTCGAGCTTGCCATCGTAGATCGTGCCGATGTCGCCGTCCGCGCAGCTGATCGTGATCTCCTGGTCCTCGGCGATCAGTTCCGTGGCGTTGCCGGTGCCGACGATCGCGGGCACGCCGAGTTCGCGGCTGACGATGGCGGCGTGGCTGGTCGTGCCGCCATGATCGGTCACGATGCCTGCCGCGCGCTTCATGACGGGCACCCAGTCCGGGTCGGTCGTCTCGGTGACGAGGATTGAGCCGTCCCGAAATTGCGTGATATCGGCAGCGGTCCGGATCACGCAGGCTTTGCCGGTCGCAATGGCCGTGCCGATGGCGGCACCGGTCGCCAGACCCTTGCCTTTCGACTTGAGCGTATAGTGCCGGAAGGATGTGGTGCTCGATTGGGCCTGGACGGTCTCCGGTCGCGCCTGAACGATATAGAGTTCGCCGGTCTCGCCATCCTTCGCCCACTCCATGTCCATCGGGCGCCGGTAATGGTCCTCGATGGCGACCGCCCAGCGAGCGAGCTGGATGATGTCGGCATCGTCGAGGACGAAGGCCCCGCGCTCCTGCGCAGTCGTTTCGACGATCCTTGTCCGGTGGCTCCCGCCCTCACCGTAGACCATGCGGAAGGCCTTGCTGCCCAACTCCTTGTCAATGATGGGCTCGGCTCCCGGCTGTGCGAGAAGCGGCTTGAAGACCACGTACTTGTCGGGATTGACCGTGCCTTGAACGACGGTCTCGCCAAGTCCCCAGGCCGCGCTGACGACGATGGCATTGGGAAAGCCGGTCTCAGTATCCACCGAGAACATCACGCCGGAGCCGGAAAGGTCCGAACGCACCATCTGCTGGATACCGATCGACAAGGCGACATCGAGATGATCGAAGTCTTTGGCCTCCCGATAGCTGATCGCGCGATCGGTAAAGAGCGAAGCGTAACAGCGCCTGCAGGCGTCGAGGAGTTCGCGGTCGCCGCGAACGTTGAGGAAGGTCTCCTGCTGGCCAGCGAAGCTTGCATCGGGCAGATCCTCCGCGGTGGCGCTGCTGCGGACGGCGACGGCTGGGCGATTGACACCCAAGCGCCGGCTCAATTGCGCGTAAGCTGCGATAATCTCGTCTGCGATCTGCGTCGGGAAGCTGCTTTCGAGAAAGAGGGTGCGGATGGCGTTGCCGGTTTCCTGGAGCGTCGCTTTGCCGGAGTGGAAATCATTGAGGTGCTCGGCGACAGTCCGTTCGAGCTTGTTCTCGGACACATGAGTCCAATAGGCATTGGCGGTCGTCGCGAAGCCGGACGGAACCTTCACACCCTTCTGGCTGAGAGCGGCCGTCATCTCGCCCAGCGAGGCGTTCTTGCCGCCCACTGCGGGCAGGTCGGTTATCCCGATATTCTCGAACCAAAGAATGTGTGGCTTGGACATGACTTTCCCCAGCTTCCGGTAGGCGGCGTCTCAACATGAAGACCACTCTTCGGTCGGGAGCATTGCTGTCCTTTGGTCCGCCGGTCATTACGTAAGGACCCTATGAGGCGCACGCCGGTCGGATCGACAAGGCACGTGGCCGACGAGCGCGGCCGAGCCCGGCTGCTGCCGCGATGTCTGAGCCAGCCGAGACCCGCGCGGCGAACCAAGCGTGATCGGGTGAGCCTCCATCGAGCGATACCCTTGCCGGGCACAGTGCCTTTGCAGGTCGTTGAGGTCGGGGCGCTGCTGTTCCTCTTGATTGGCCTATGGCCGCTCGCGCAGACCGCTGGCTGGTTCTGATCAACCGTTTGACGCATCCGGGGGACGCGCGTCCGACGTTGTCCCCACCACAAAGGGAGAAATACCATGCAGGAATCCCGAAGCCGATATTCGACCGTGTCGATCATGCTGCACTGGACGATCTTTGTGCTGATCTTCGCCAATGCCACCTTCGGCGGCTGGATGGAGGATGCGGATGGACCCGCCAAGCTCAACTATTTCCAGCTCCATAAGTCGGTCGGTATCACCGTGCTCGTGTTGAGCCTGTTCCGGCTCGGCTGGAGAATCACGCACCCTTGGCCGCCATTTCCCGACGCGATGGCAACATGGGAGCGCGTCCTTGCCCGCAGCACGCACATTCTCTTCTACATGCTGATGATCGGGGTGCCATTGCTCGGCTGGGCTGCCGCATCGGCCGGCGGCGCGCCCGAGGTGCCGCTATACGGCGCGGTGCCGGCACCGAACCTTCCATTGAGCGAGAACGAAGATCTTTCCGAGGCGCTCGGCGGCCTGCACAAAGCGATGGTCAAGGCGATCTACGTCGTGCTCGGACTACATGTCCTGGGCGCGCTCAAGCATCATTTCCTCGACAGGGACGAGGTGCTGAGTCGGATGTTGCCGCTGTTCCGGCGGCGCTGAGCCTCGGCGAGTTCCACCTGCGTCGGGGGCTCCGCCGAGGCGCGCGCCGGTGGCGTCGGTGGGCAGCAGCAGCCGGGCGGATAGGCCGCTCATGCTGCGCTCGCCCAGCGTCAGCAGCATACAGTCGCCGCGCGAGCCCGTCCGACTGGGTGACGGGGAAGTCGTCCTCGAACATCTGAATGTTGCGCGCGCCGAAGCTATTGCGGGCGTTTGAGCCGCGCACCGACATGCCGACATCGCGGACCATGGCCCTGGATCACTACGACGCCGGGGGAGAGCTTGACGATATCGGCGATGGTGGTCGCCGGTGTTTAACGGAAGGCGTTGTCGTCAATCGTCGTCACGGTCTGGCCCGTGACCTTCGTGGTGAGCGACAGCGCCTTGCCGGGTGACGATGATGTCAGAGACCTCGGTCTCCTTGCTCGTCGATGTCGGTCGGTGCTGTCAAGTTGAGCGAGCCGATGGAGCCAGGCGTACCGGAGGTGCGGACTGCCTGTTGTTCGAGTCACTCGCTAGTTCGGCCTCCGGTCGAATGGGACAGGTCAGGGGCTGTCAGAGCGCCGCTCTGGGATGCCCATAGCACTTGGTGTCATCTGAGAGCGTCAGGTGGCGGCCTAATGCGTCAAACGGCGACCCTAGCAAGTAGGCACTGCGTCACATATCATCGGTCAGCCGTGCAGTTTCAGATCTCGTGCGGGCAGGTTTGCTTTCGCGGCACTATCAGGGCTTTCGCGTCGACCACCACAATCGGGGCGCCCAGCGTGAGGCGGTCTATACGCTCATGCCGCCGGTTTTCATGGTCATGCGCAGGCACTGAAGGCATCGCGTCTTCAACGCGGGGGCAACGTTTTCGACCAATTCACGCCATGTCATCGGCCGCTTTCAGCCTCTCTGGCATGGCAAGTAGCTTGGCGGCTGCCATCAGGATTGCCTCATCTGCGCTGGGGAAAGCCTCTGTCGAGCTTATCGACACGCCATCAGGATATGGGATCGTAGCCTGGAACCCGTTGCCTTTGGGCGTCGCACTCAGCCGAACTTCCATGACCTCGCCTCCAAACCTGCCATCCAAGGCGGGAACGGTGCGAATTCCATTCCGAATGCGCGCATATACGGCATGGAAACTCCCATCTCATCCTCCGCCAATAGCACCGGCACGGCTGTCAACGAAGCGGCCGCCGAGGCGTTGGATGCGCCCGGCGTGACCGACGTCGCCGATCGCTTCCGGATCGTCGAGCAGGAGTAGGGGGCCGCAAGGTCTTATTGACCCATACGGCGGAGGTCAGCCGTGACATTCCATTCTAAAAAATTCCTGACAGTTCGTGATACTGCACACCATTGAAACTTCTTGAAACTTCCACTTTTCGGAAGTATTAGGAATTTCATGTCAAGCCTCGCGCAACAGGTGTCAGCGGCCGGTCTTGGGGACCGGATTTTTAGCGAACGCCAGCTTGGCGAGGCGCTGGGCGGTGGAGATGCGCGGCGCTACGGCCTGGTCAATCGCGCCCTCAAGGATGGATCGCTCATTCGGGTAAAGCGAGGCACGTATACACTTGCACGGCCCTATCGCAGCGACCAGGCGCATCCCTTCGCGGTGGCCCAGGCCCTCGTTCCGGGAAGCTATATCTCATTTGAAACCGCGCTTGCACATCACGGGTGGATTCCTGAGGCAGTGTTCGTCACCGCGAGCGTTTCGCCGGGGCGCAAAACCCTGCAGTTCGACACCGCTGATTTCGGTCCGTTCACATTCCACCCTGTGGCCATCGAGGACTATCGTTTCCTTACCAGCGTCGAGCGTGGGTCCTTCAATAGGCTTACAGCCTTCGTCGCCCAGCCGCTGCGCGCGCTCATGGATCTTGTAGCCTTGCGCAAGGCGCAATGGGCTGGCCTCGACTGGCTGACGAGCGGCATGCGCATCGACGAAGACATGCTTCGGGCATTGAAACGAAAAGATTTTACGGAATTGAAGTCTGTCTACAAGCACAAGGGCGTCAATGCCTTCCTCGCCGCGTTCGAAGATGCAGTCTCGGCGGCAAAAACCTCTCTGGGCGGACAATCACGGCATGATTGATATCATCAAGGAGAAGCTACGCCAGTATGGCGCCGCGAACGCGCTTGAGGAGGAAAATGCCGTCAAAGAGATCCTTCAGGAAGTCGCGCTTTACGCACTCTGGCGCGCCGACTTTTTCAATGTTGCTCTCTTCCAAGGCGGTACGAGCTTGCGCATTCTGCATGGATTGCCGCGCTTCTCCGAGGATCTCGACTTCCTCTTGCGCTCTCCTGATCCAGACTTTGACTGGTCCCCGTATCTCAAATTGTTGACCGAGGTATTTGCCCAGTTCGGACTGAAGCTTGAGGCGCAGCCTAAGAACCGAATGGATACCTCTATTCGCCAAGCGCTCCTCAAGGATGACTCGATCGCCAGCCAGCTCGATCTGTCTTTCGTGGGCACGGGCCGCCCCAAGGCGATCAAGATCAAGCTGGAAATCGACGTTAATCCGCCGACGGGGTCGGGCGAGGGGACCACCTATCTCGATTTTCCGGCCGACTATGAAGTGCGCCACCAGGACCTGGCGTCCAATTTCGCCTTGAAGACCCATGCGCTGCTATGCCGGGGTTTCCTCAAGGGTCGCGACTGGTTCGACTTTTCCTGGTACGTTTCGCGTGACGTTTCGCCCAATCTCGATCTTCTGCGCAACGCGCTGGTGCAGGCCGGCCCATGGAAGGACGACACGCCGCTCGACGTCGATATGGCGTGGCTGAAGGACGCTCTTTCCGGTGTGATTGCCCGGATCGACTGGAAGGAGGCGTCCGACGACGTTGGGCGTTTCCTGCGGCCCGCCGAGCTCAAATCGGTCGGCCTATGGAGCGAGCGCTTTTTCCTCGCAAAGCTCGATAAGCTTATTGCGACGTCAGGCCGTTAATGTGTCGGCGCGGCATATCCGGCCCTGCGCCGAATACAGGTTCCGTTCTGCCTCGGCAGACAAATGGGGGGCGGATAGTTGAAGTTCATTCACACGGCTGATTGGCAGCTTGGGAAGCCATATGGGCGCTTCGAGCCGGAGGTTCGCGCCGCGCTTTCCGAGGCGCGCTTCGACGCGATCGATGCGATTGGCGCCGCCGCTACACAGTATGGAGCAGACCATGTGATGGTCGCCGGCGATGTCTTCGACACGGAGGGACCTGAGGACCGCACGATCGTCCAGGCGATCTCCCGCATGGAGCGCCACCCATGCCGCTGGTGGCTGCTGCCAGGCAATCACGATTTCGCTCGCAACGGCGGCCTCTGGGATCGAGTGCGTCAACGTGCGGGCACCGGCATCACAGTCCTCTTGGACCCGGTGCCCCAAGAGATTGAGCCGGGCATCTGGCTGCTGCCCGCACCGCTGACGCATCGTCACAACCTCGACGATCCGACCGACCACTTCGATGGCATGGAAACACCCGGCGCCCGGCTGCGCATCGGCGTGGCTCACGGTTCGATCCGTGATTTCGGCACGCAGGGCGAAACGAAAAACCAGATCGCGCCCGACCGGGCTCGTCGTTCGGCCCTCGACTATCTCGCGCTCGGAGACTGGCATGGCGCGCTGAAGGTCGATGCGCGCACCTGGTATTCGGGCACGCCCGAGACCGATCGCTTCCAGCGCGACGAACCGGGGCACGTGCTCCTGGTTGACGTCGCGGAGGGTCGCGAACCCACGGTCACACCGATCAGGACGGGCCGTTTCCAATGGATCAGACGAAACTGGACCGTGAACGATCAAACGGGCTTCGACGCCGAGTGCGACCAATTGTTGGGATCGATCGACCCGCCGGCGACCCTTCTGGAGCTATCCCTTGCCGGCATCACCAGCCTCACGGATCGCGTGGGCATGATGGGTCGGCTCGAAAACGACGTCAGCCACCGCGTGCGCTATCTCGATATCCGGGCCGCCGATCTTGTCGGTCGCCCCAGTGAGGATGATCTCGCGGCACTCGCGGTCGAAGGCATGCTCGGCGTTGCCGCCGCGAAGCTCTCCACCCGCATTGACGCGAGCGGCCCCGAAGCATCGATCGCGAAACGGGCGCTGGAACGTCTGTTCGTCGAATATAGCCGGGAGGAGAAGGCATGAGCCTGCGCCTCCGGCGGATCGCTGTCGACGGTTTCCGCAAATTTCGAGAGCCGATGGTGATCGAAGGCCTGACCGACGGCCTGAACATCGTGATCGAGCCGAATGAGACAGGCAAGTCTACGCTGCTGGAAGCGCTTCGCGCTGCCTTCTTCGTTCGCCATGGCACCAAGAACCAACTCGCGCAGTCCTTCGCGCCGCATGGGGAAGCGGTTGGCCCCGAGATCCAGGTTGCGTTCGAAGCCGATGGAGCGCCGTGGACGGTGACCAAACGGTTCCTCAAGGGCGCAACGATCGAAGTCACGGGGCCACAAGGAAAAGCGCAAGGGGAAGAAGCGGAAGCTCGGCTGCATGCTCTCCTTGGGTCCGTGCGCGACACCAGTCAGAAGGGAGATGCCGGTTCCTATGGCGCCTTGGGCCTGCTCTGGGTAGCGCAGACCGAGGCGCTCGCCGTCTCAGCGCCGGGGCAGATTGTCCGCGACACGGTGAGGTCGACCCTTGAGGCCGAGGTCGGCTCGATCATGGGAGGCCCGGCTTATACCCGCGTCCGCACCCGGATCGACGAGCAGTTCGGGCGCTACTGGTCTCCGACGGGACAGAGGCGTGGGCGGCAGAACGAGGCCCGGGAGCGTGTCGAGATAGCCGAAGTCGCGGCGCGTGAAGCCGCCGACCGGCTTGCCGGATTGGAAAGGACCTTCTCAGATCTGGAGGCGGCTCGCGCGCGGTTGAAGGTCGTCCAGCGGGAAATCGCCGACGATACCGATGTTCAGACGCGGAAGGACTTGGTCGCCTCGCTCGAGGTTGCCCGCGCGGCCGCGCAGATTCTCGCGACGCGCCGGGCTGAGCATGAGGCGGTCAACGCTAAGGTGCGGGGGCTGGAAGATCTCTCTGAGCGCCACCGCAAGGCGACAGAAGATCGAGACAAGGCCAACCTCGCTTTGGGTCAGGCGCGTGCGCAGAGGGCGGAACTCAGCCACGGCTTGGCTGCGGCAAAGCAACGGCTCGCCGACGTGCGCAGCGCACTCGACAGCGCGAGAGCGTCACGTCAGGACGCCCGTTTGGCCCTCGGCGCGGGACAGGACCGCGTGCGTGCTTCGCGCCGCAGAGCCGCAGTGGCTGCAGCGGGCAATCGGCACGCCGAACTGGTCGAACTCGAGCGACTGCACGGCGAAGCCAAGACCCTTGCGGCGACTTTGACTCCCTCGAAGACGATGGACCTGCTCGAAGCGAATGAAAGGGCGGTTGCCGAAGCTCGCGCATTGCGAAGCGCCGGCGCCACAAGCATCACGCTGTCGGGCGAAACCGCTGGCATATCGATTGACGGCGAACCTGCGAGTCCTTGCGAGCGAACCCTGACTGGCATCACCGTTGTTCGTCTCGGCGACGCCGAGTTGGTCATCACACCGCCGGCAGGGGCCGCAAGCGCAGAGGAGGCGCTGTCGTCGGCACTGAAGAAGCAGCAATCGACGCTAGAGGAGCTAGATGTCGTAGATCTCGCTGCTGCCCGCGCACGGAACGACGCCGCGCGCGATGCTGCAAGCGAACTTCGAACGATTGCGGCCCGGATCGAAGCGACGACGCCGGCCGACGAAAATGTAGGGCTGGCTGCAGGCGCTGACGCGCTCAAGCTCTTCATCTTCGAACTAGTCGATGAGCCCGGCGTGGAGGAAGCCGATCTCCCGGACATCGCCGCGCTCACCAACGCGCTCGAAGCAGCGGATTCAGCGCTTGCGAAAGCGGAAGGCGCTCAGGAAAGCGCGGTCGACGCCCTCCGGCGGATCGAAGAGGACGATGCGCCGCTCGCCACTGTCGAGGCGGGCGCGGCAAGCGATCTCGCCAACGCAAAAGCTCAAATCGACACGATTGAGGGCCGGTCGGAATTTCCAACCCTCGTCGTGGATCTGACACGTGCTCGCGAACAGACGGCTGAGGCCGCGGTGAAGCTGGAGGAAGCGACCCGCGATGCCACTGCGCATGATCCTGCGGCGATCACCCGGAAGATCGAGACTGTCGACGCCAGAAGCCGGGCGGCCGGCGTCGCTAGGACGAAGCTCGAGATGGATATTGCCCGGCTCGAAGGCACCGTCGAAAGTGAGGGCGGTAAAGGTCTCGCTAATCGGGCGGCGGGCGCCTGCGAAGAGGCAGAGGCTGCGCGCGCCGCCCTGCAGCGTATCACCGAGGAAGCCGAAACGCTGAAGCTGCTGCGCGAAACTCTTGACGAGGCACGCGACGAGACGTCCGCCAAGTTCGTCGGACCCGTGGCGAAGCGCGCAAAACGACACATCGAACGCCTTTTGCCTGGCTGCGACCTTTCCTTCGCCGAGGATCTGACATTGGAAGCGGTTATCCGCGGCGGGATCAGTGAGGGCTGCGGAGACCTGTCGCGGGGCACGCAGGAGCAGCTGGCGGTTTTGACGCGGATCGCGTTTGCGGACATGCTTCTTGAGCAGGGCCGACCTGTTTCGCTGATCCTCGACGACCCGCTCGTCTATTCTGATGACGCCCGGCTTGATTTGATGGTCGAAATCTTGAGCGAGACAGCAGAACGGATGCAGGTGATCTTGCTGACCTGTCGCGACAGAGCATTCAGGCATGTGGCGGCGAACCGCGTGTCCATAGCTCGATGACGTTTTTAGCTGAAACCGGCGTGCGGCGCGGGTTGGCGTGGCAGCAGAGTAGCCCGGACAGTCGGGATAAGAACAAGATAATGGGGGCTTTGAGGGCATGGGCGTGATCAAGCATTTTCCACGCGGATCCGAGTGGCGGCAGTGGGATCTGCATATTCACACCCCGGCTTCCTTTCATTGGAAAGGGGAGCGCTTCTCCGCAAGTGGGTGCACGAGCCGAGACAACGAGTTGATCGATGAAATGATCGGGGCGATCAATGATGCCGCTCCGGCTGTTTACGCTATCCAGGACTATTGGGGCTTCGAGGGTTGGTTTGCGCTGAAGCGGCGTTTGAGTGAGGGGGATGGCCCCCGATTAGAGAAGACCGTTTTCCCCGGTATCGAGCTACGACTTGCTGCGCCAATCCAAGGGCGCTTGAACGCGCACGTCCTTTTTTCAGACGAGATACCTGACCAGCATCTCAGAGACTTTCTCTCGGCGCTCAAGCTGGAGATCACCGGACAACCGCTCTCCCCCCACGCGCTCATCGCCTACGCCCGCGCGGCCAACGCAGATAAGCTTAAAACGCATAGCTTTGAAAAAGCGGAGGTCATGGCTGACGCGGAAACAGCGCTCCGCGCCGGTTGCATTATAGCGGAACTCAATGTCGACAGCTACAAAGCGGCCGTTCGGGCAGTGCCCGACGGCATGGCGCTCGGGTTTATGCCGTTCGAGACAAACGATGGTCTCGCTTCCGTCAAGCATCAGGAGCACTACGCCTACGCGATCGGGCTTTTTGATAACTCGCCAATCTTTGAGACTAGAAAGGAAGGCCTTTGGAATGCCTTCGTTGGCCGCAGATGCTCGGAGAACGATAGCTTCTTCGACGCCTTCCAAGAGTCGATCGGCGGCGTTCCTCGGCTTCCGGTGTCGGGCAGTGACGCGCACCAGTTCCGCGGGATTGCCGGCGACAATAACGCCCGTGGGTACGGCGATTTTCCATCTCAGAGAATTACCTGGATTAAAGCCGACCCGACGTGGCGTGGTCTGCAGCAAGCTATCAAAGAACCCCTAAAACGGTGCCACATAGGCCTGACGCCACCCAAGCTGCAGCGGATTTCCGCAAACAAGACCTTCTATATCGACTCCGTATCGCTCTCGAAGGTCGATGGTAGTTCGCTAGCCGAGACCTGGTTTGACGGCTGCGCAATACCGTTCAACGCCGATCTCGTGGCGATCATTGGCAACAAGGGCAGCGGAAAGAGTGCCTTGGCGGATGTTCTCGCGCTCGTCGGCAACTCACAAGAGCACGCCCATTTCTCGTTTCTAAAGGCGGATCGGTTCCGCGGCAAAGCCGGCGAGCCGGCACGGCAATTTCATGGCCGGCTGGATTGGCTGGCCGGGGAGCCAAGCCTGGCCAACCTTGCAGCCAACCCAGCCGCTGATCGAGTGGAACTGGTGCGCTATGTGCCCCAGGGACGCTTCGAAGCACTGTGCAACGAGCATGTGACCGGAAAATCGGAGAATTTTGAACGTGAGCTCCGATCCGTCATCTTTTCTCACATACCCGCTGAAGACCGCCTTGGCGCACTCGATTTCGATCAGTTGATTGAGGCGCAGGAGAGCACTCTGCGCGCACGGCTCGATGAGGCCCGAAAGAATTTAGTGACCCTAAACCGGCTCATCGCGGGAACGGAGGACCAGCTGCATCCTTCAATTCGCAAGAACATCGAAGAGCAAATCCATTTGAAATCCGTTCAACTGGCCGAGCTGGAGCTCACAAAACCGTCTGAACTCGCGGCTCCTGCCGAAACTCTTACGCCTGAGCAGGAGACCGCGGCCGCGGCCCTGTCTGAAATCTCTGCAGCGATCGCCCAACTCGCCGATGAAGAGAAGGGCATAGGTGAATCGTTGACGCGGTTGTCCGCGCAACGGAAAGCGGTGCGCGATGTTATCGAGCGTTTTGCTCTTATTCGTGAGCAGATCACTTCGGCAGGCGCTGAGATCGCCGGTCAGTTGGAACTGCTTGGTTTGCAGCTACCGGATATCCTGACCTTCGAGATCAAAGAAGAAAAGGTGCGCGAGGTAGATTCCGAAGCCGAGAGAAATATCGCGGCCCTAGCGGCGCGGAATGAGGCGATCAAAAAGGAGAGGGCCGACTATTCCGGCCGAATCGAACAGGCCACTGAGGCGCTCAATGGACCGCAGCGTCTCTATCAGGACCACCTCAACGCAATGAAGGCTTGGCAGTCGTCCGTCGGTGAAATCCAAGGCGCGGCTGATGTCCCAGACAGTAAACTTGGGCTGGAGACCCGACTGTCGCAACTCGATAAACTTCCAGGTTTGCTCGAGGAACGCCGCGCGCAGCGAAATGAGCTGGCCGCTCAGATCTTCCATGTCCTTACCTTGCAAAGGGACCAACGCTCTAAGCTATTCGAACCCCTGCAGAAGGTTATCTCAGAAAACAGTCTGATACGCGATGAATATCGCCTTCAGTTTAGGTCCCATCTCGCAGCCTATCACGATCTAGTTTCGGAAAAGCTGTTTTCGCTCGTCAAACAGAGTATCGGAGAGCTACGAGGCGAAGATGATAGCAGGGCCGCGATTAAGGTGCGTGTCGAAGCCCATGATCTGGACAGCGGCGTAGGCGCCTTGGCGCTCTCTAACGATCTTCACAAGCTTTTGCATGATGCCGCACGCCAGCGGGCACCGGACCAAGCCGACCTCAACGGGCTAATGCGGAAGGACCGTACACCAACAGAAGTATATGATTTCATTTATGGTTTTGAATATTTAGAGCCTAAGTATACGCTGTTGTTTCAGGACACCCCGATCGAGCAGCTTTCCCCGGGGCAACGCGGCGCCCTGCTCCTGATTTTCTACCTTCTTGTAGACAAAAAGCGAAATCCCATAATCCTCGATCAGCCTGAGGAGAATCTCGATAACGAAACCATAGTTAGTCTGCTCGTGCCTGTTCTCAATGCCGCAAAAGAGAACAGGCAGATTATTATGGTGACGCACAACCCGAATTTGGCTGTCGTGTGCGATGCTGAACAGATCATCTTCGCTGAATTTGACCGAAAAGCTCTATGTAATATAACATATCTCGCTGGATCGATCGAAAACCCGGCGCTGAACCAAGCTGTCGTGAATGTCCTCGAAGGCACCAAGCCCGCCTTTGATAATCGCGGGAATAAATATCTGTAACGGCTCAGGAACCGATCGCTGGGCAAAGGATCTTGGGGACCCCAACGCGCGACCAGGGTCCTTCCCGGACAGGCCGCTTGGTGTCGGTTGTGTCCGATAAGTGTGATTCTCGGACATAAGATACAGATGATGCCCGGAGTGTATAGCGAGGTCGTCTCTGCCGTGGTATAGATCTATCGACACTAACCTTGGAGGTCGCCATGACCGCCTACAAAAGCCGCATCGTTTCGGGCGGCAGATTGCAGATCCCCGCCGACGTCCGCAAGGCACTCGGCCTCGCCGATGGCGACGATGTTCGCCTGGAAGTCGTTGATGGCGAGTTGCGCGTGCGCTCGTTCAAGGCCGCGCTCGCGCGCGTGCGGGCGATGGTGCGCGAGCATGTGCCTGATGGCGTCAGTCTGACCGAGGAATTGATGGCCGATCGCCGGGCGGCCGCCGCCAGTGAGTGACTATGTGCTCGATGCCTCGGCGGTGCTGACGGTCCTCCAGGAGGAACCCGGTTCGGTTCACGTCGAGGCGCATCTGCGCACGGCCTGTATCAGCACGGTTAACCTGGCCGAGGTCGTGACCAAGCTCCAGGACCGCGGTTTCACCGACGCCGAGATCGACGAAGCCCTCTCGCTGCTCGACCTCGATGTGCGTCCGTTTGACGAAGTGTGTGCGATCCTCGCCGGGAAGCTGCGTGGCACCACACGCCACGCGGGCCTGTCGCTCGGTGACCGGGCATGCCTCGCCCTGGCGCAGTCGCTAGGGGCCACCGCGCTGACCACCGACCGCGCGTGGGACGCGCTCGATATCGGCATCCGCATCGAACTCGCGCGCTGATCATGGCCGGCAACCTCCCCATCCCGCTGGAGCAAGGCGCGTTGCCGGACAGGCTGCAAGCGGAAGTCGCGCGCGCGGCCGAGTATGCCAAGGCATCAAGGTCGCCGGCGACCCGGCGGGCCTACGCTTCGGACTGGGAAATTTTCACGCTTTGGTGCGACGAGCGGGGCATCGAGAGCCTGCCCACCACCCCTGCGGCGGTCGCGATTTTCCTGTCGTCGCAGGCCGACAGCGGTCTGAAGAAGCCGACCATCGGCCGCAGGCTCGCCGCCATCGGCTATCATCACCGCCAGGCCGGGTTCGATCCACCGCAGGAACGGACGGGTGGCGCGGCGATCAAGCTGGTGCTGGAAGGCATTCGCAACGAGAAAAAGCACGAGCGTCCGGAACGCAAGCGCCCGGCTGACGCCGACATGCTGCGCGACATGCTCCGGACCATCGAGGGCGATGATCTGCGCGCGACCCGGGACCGCGCGGTGCTCGCGATCGGCATGGCCGCGGCGCTGCGGCGGTCCGAACTGGTCGCGCTGCAGACCAACCACGTCGAACTGACATCCGAGGGCCTGCGCCTGTTGATCGGCCATTCGAAAACCGATCAGGCTGGCGAAGGCGCGACTATCGCGATCCCCGAAGGCCGGCGTATCCGGCCCAAGGCGCTGCTGCTGGAGTGGACGAACGCCGCGCTGGAGGCGGCGCACCGTCTCAATGACCCGCGCATCAGCTTCGAGGAAGGACCGCTATTCCGGCGCCTCACTCGCAGTGGGGGGCTGACCGCCAATCCCATGTCAGACCGCGCTGTCGCACGTCTGGTGCAGCGCTGTGCGGCGGCGGCCGGGTTCGACCCCGCCGACTATGCAGGCCATTCGCTGCGCTCCGGCTTCCTCACCGAGGCCGCGCGCCAGGGCGCGAGCATCTTCAAGATGCGCGACGTCAGCCGGCACAAGTCCGTGCAGGTCCTCTCCGACTATGTGCGCGACTTCGAGATGTTCCGCGACCATGCCGGCGAGAAGTTTCTCTAGAGGGTGACACGCATGACCGAGAACGCCGAACGGGATCGCGTCGCCGAAACGCCGACCGCACTCCAGGGCAGCTTCCGGCTGCTTTTCACCGGCGGAGCGCTCTGGGCGCTGGTCGTCGTGGCGCTTTGGGTCGGTGCCCTGGACGGGGCGTGGACCCTGCCGACCGCGATGGAACCCCTCGCCTGGCACCAGCATGAAATGCTGTTCGGCTATCTCGGCGCGGTCATCGCCGGGTTCCTGAGTGCCGCAATCCCCAACTGGACCGGGCGGCCGGCTGTGACCGGCTGGCCCGTGGCGGCATTTGTCGGTCTGTGGGTCGCTGCCCGGCTGGCGGTGCTGTTCTCCGCCATCGTGCCACCGCTCTTCGGCGCCGCGCTTGACGTCGGCTTCCTGCTCGCGCTGCTCGGCTATGCTGCGCGGCAGATATTCGCGGCCGGCAACCGCAACAAGCCGATCCTGATCGTCCTGCTCCTGTTCGCCGCCGCCTGCGGGCTGGATCATGCCGCGGCGATGGGGATGACGGCTGACCCGGCTATCGGCATGCGGGCCGGTTTCGCGCTGGTCCTCATGCTGATCGCGATCATCGGCGGGCGGATCATCCCGGCCTTCACCCACAACTGGCTGACCAAGCATGGCCGCACGGACGGGTTGCCGACGATGGCCAACCGGTTCGATCACGCGGTGCTTGCGGTCACGGCGATCGCGCTGGCCGGCTGGGTGTTCGCACTGGCGGCACATCCGGTGGCCTGGCTGCTGCTGTGCGCCGGCGCATTGCATGCCGTGCGGTTGACCCGTTGGGCCGGGCTGCGCGCGGTGGCGGACCCGTTGGTCTTCGTCCTGCACGTCGCCTACGCTTGGCTACCGGCGGGTTTACTGCTGCTCGGCGCCGCCACCCTATGGCCGATCGTGCCGGTATCGAGCGCGATGCACGCGCTGGGGGCCGGTGTGATGGCGGCGATGACGCTGGCGGTGATGACGCGGGCGACACGTGGTCATACCGGCCGCCCACTGGAAGCGGATGGCGCGACGATCGCAATCTATGTGCTGGTCAATCTGGGCGCGCTGTTGCGGGTCGCCGCTCCGCTGCTGCCGTTGGATTATATGTTGAGCATTCGTCTCGCCGGCGGCCTGTGGGGCGGCGCTTTCCTGTTGTTCGTGCTGGTATATGGCCGGATGGCGTTGCGACGCCCCGCCAAGGGCCAAGCCTGATCACTGCGCCGGCGGCGTGTCGAACAAGATCGTGAGCAGCAGCCGCGCATCTTCGACGCCCTGAACGGAATGCTGATCGCCGCGCTCCAGATAGACCCAGTCTCCCGCGCCGAGTTCGATGTCCGATGGGCCCAGCGTGACCCGCCCTTCCAGACAATGCAGCGTCAGATAACCGGAAACATGATGCGGCGGTATGGTCGATCCTGCGGGAACGACGAGGTGGATGGCCTCGAACCGATCCGATTTGACCAGCGCGGCCGTCCCGGTGGCGCCTCGTTCTCGCGCCAGCGATGGAAAATGAATCACTTCGCCGGGCTTTGCATGCTGGAGCGCCATTATCAGATCCCTTCAAGATATTCTTATGCCATTCATATCCGGCAACGCGCGAACGACGTGGAAGACGCCTGCACGCACTGTAAGCACTCGGGGCCTGGAACGGATACGCCAAAGCGCTCGTTACTCTACCGAACGAGGCTATTATGGCGAAATATTCCAAGTGTCCGTCGTCTGATGGGGTGGACGCCTCCTTCTCATAGGTGTTTCCAACACCTACCTTGGCACATAGATGCCGCCGGGGGGCGTCCACCCCATTAGACGACGGACAGCCAATCAGCGCGACGACCAGAAATAAACCGAAGAACTACGGCCGCCAGCCGCCGCCCACCAGCGTGTTCAGATTGGCCCGTTCTCTCTGCGCTCCTGCCATGCGGCATCTCCGCAGCCGCGCCCAGCCCCCTTATGAGAACTGAGCTGCCCGGCGTCGCTACGTAGCATTGCGGATTGGGAATTGGATCATGAAGAGGCACGCCACGGCCTGGAAAGCCGAAAGCAGCAGCGATGCCGGAGCCGCTTGACGCGAAGGCCGTATGTGGGGGACCTTATCCCTCTCGCGGCGTGATTTAGTGGAAGAGGAGCGCTCATGTACAATCGCATACTGATCTCAACCGATGGATCGGAACTCGGCCAGAAAGGCGTCGACCATGGTCTTGCCCTGGCAAAGGCCCTGGGGAGCGCAGTCACCCTAATTACCGTGACCGAGCGATTCCCGGTCTACTCGAGCGGGGTCGGCTACGACTTTTCCTGGAGCGATACGGCGATGGCTGAATATTCCGAGGGTCAGAAAAAGGTGGCCGACGGGATTCTCGCCAGCGCTAGGCAGGCCGCCGAACGTGCTGACCTATCCGCCGAGACCCTCCATGTTCCCGATGCTCTGGTTGCCGAAGCGATCATTGCTGCGGCGCAAGAGCGCAATTGTGGTCTCATCGTCATGGCTTCGCACGGACGGAGGGGGCTGGGACGTCTGATGCTCGGGAGCAAGACGTCAGAGGTACTGACCCACAGCGAAATCCCGGTGCTCGTCGTGCGTTGAGGAGCTTTGCCAGCCCGCTTGGTGGCGCCCGATGCGGGCACCTCTACGGGCTGCGCACGCTGAAGCCGTGCTGATCTACCTCGGCATTCCGTTCCTGGCTGGCTATCTCACCCGCAAATGGCTGGTGGGGGGCAAGGGCAACGAATGGTACGCTGCTTGAGGCGGAACCTAGAGGATCTAGGCCACGCGCTCGTATAGCTGACGGATGTCGTCGGGTCTGGCGAGGTCATGGCCCGGGCTCATCACCGCGGCGGCACCGGCGGCGATACCGAAGCGGAAGGCATCGCTGATGTCCCATCCGAGCGAAATGGCGAAAACCATGGCAGACAGGAAGCTGTCGCCCGCGCCGACGGCGCTCTTGGCCTCGATCTCAACTGCGGGAAGGTGAAGTTGCCCACCCGCTGACGCGAGGAGCGCGCCTTCGTGTCCCATCGTTACCGCGACATGCGCGGCCTGCCCTTTGTCGACGATTTCCATGGCCGCACGGGCCACGGAGTCCGGGTCCAGGAGATCACGCCCGGTCAACTGCCGCAATTCACCGATGCTGGGCTTGACCAGAAAGACGCCGCCTTCGGCAAGGCCGCCCCGCAGTCCCGGGCCTGAACTATCGAGGACAACCGGAATGTTGCGTCGGGCCATCAGAGCGACGAGGTGGCCATAGAAATCGTCGGGGACGCCGGGCGGAAGCGAGCCGCTCGCGACCATATAGTCGCACTGAGCGTCTTCCAACTGCTTGAGACATTGCTGCCATTCGCCCGGTTCGATGAAGGGCCCCGGAGGAACGAACCGATACTCCTTGCCGCTTTCGCGTTCGAGCACCGCGGCCGCGACCCGGGTATGGCCCTTGATCGGAATGCGATTGCGCACGATTTGGTGGAGGTCGAGGAGGCCGTCCAGCGCATGGCCGGTCGCGCCGCCAGAGAGATAGTAGCTCCGGGCATTACCGCCGAGCCGGACGAAGACACGGGCGACGTTGATGCCTCCGCCGCCCGGCTCGTAAAATTCAGACTTGGTCCGCATCTTGCGCGTGTGGAAGACATGATCGACTTCATAGGCGACGTCGATCGTCGGGTTCAGCGTCAGGGTGGCGATGCTCATCATGCAGCTATTGAAGGGTGCAGCGGCCCGTCGGTCTATCCGCAATTTCCCCATGTCGGTCAGGCCCCTGCCTGACCGACATGGGGAGCGCATCCGCTCACCTTCGCGCGAAAGCAGTCCTGCGCGCCCACTAAGGATAATCTCTCATAGCAGAGGCGCAGGGCGCGACTAAGGATGTCAACGAAACAGGACCAACAGGCTGGAGCATGCGCAGTGACGAGTAACGAGCCCAAGATCACCTTCCACGGCGCCGCGGGGACAGTCACGGGGTCGTGCATGGAACTGGAATTTGAAGACCGTACGATCCTCATCGACTGCGGCCTGTTCCAGGGACCCCGAACACTCGAAACGCTCAATCGCGAGCCTTTTTCGTTCGATGCGCGCAAGGTCGCCGCGGTCGTCCTCACGCATGCGCATATCGACCACAGCGGTCTGCTGCCAAAACTCGTCGCCGAGGGCTTTCGGGGGCCGATCTACGCGACGACGCAAACGCGCGATCTTCTCTACCACATGCTGCCCGATGCTGGACGCATCCAGGAGAGCGAAGCGGAACGCCGGAACCGCCGCAAAGACCGCAAGGACGAGGATCCGATCGAGCCGATCTACACCGAGGCCGATTCCAAAGCAGCCTATGATCAGATCGAGACGATCGCGATGAACCAGTGGTTCCAGCCCGCGCGGGGGTTCACGGCCCGGTTGTGGAATGCTGGCCACATCCTCGGCTCAACCTCCGTCGAGCTGCAAGTAGGCGAAACGCGCCTGCTCTTTTCCGGCGATCTTGGCCCGGATCACAAGGCCTTCCACGCCGATCCCGAGGGGCCATCGGGGCTCGATCATGTGATTTGCGAAAGCACTTACGGCGACCGGGTCCGCGAGGACCTGACGCTCGAGCAGCGGCGCACCCTCCTGGAAGCCGAGATCAAGGCTGCGCTGACGCGCGGCGGCAATCTCGTCATCCCGGTATTCGCCCTGGAGCGGACACAGGAGCTTCTGCTCGACATCGCCACGCTCATCAATACCGGGCGCCTGGCGCATCCGCAGGTGTTCATCGACTCTCCGCTGGCGACGCGGGCGACCGAGGTGTTCGCGAAGCATGCCAGCGAGCTCGAGGACATGGGCTCGGGCGAGATCTTCCACCATCCATCCTTCCACTATGTCCTGAACAGCATGGAATCGATGCGGCTGAACAGCCTGTCCGGCGCAATCATCATGGCGGCTTCGGGAATGTGCGAGGCCGGGCGCATCCGCCACCACCTGCGGCATAACCTGGGGCGGCGGGAG
This sequence comes from Sphingobium sp. D43FB, assembly GCF_002312805.1. GTDB lineage: Bacteria > Pseudomonadota > Alphaproteobacteria > Sphingomonadales > Sphingomonadaceae > Sphingobium. Next base: position 39,809 of record NZ_NMUA01000015.1, read on the forward strand.
TCGACGATATTGTTCGTCGGCTTCCAGGCGGCCGGGTCGCTGGGACGGACAATTCTCGATGGCGCCAACCGCGTGCGGATCTGGGGGCAGGACGTTGCCGTCCGGGCCCAGATCCGCCGGATCGACACCTACTCGGCGCATGCCGACCAGCAGGATCTTCAGCTATGGATCAAGGCGCGGCAGCCGATCGAGGGCAGTCTTTTCCTGAGCCACGGCGAGTCCGGATCTATCGAAACCTTCCGACGGCTGATGCAGGCGGATGAGGCGGCGACATCGATCATCGCGCCGCAGCTGGGCGAAACCTATTCGCTTCCCGCGCGCGCGCCAGCGCGGCGTCTCAAAACAGGCAGCCCCGAATTGCAGGGCGCGATCGGACGTGACTGGCAGAATGACTACGCGGATTTCTCGATCCGCCTGAAGAAGGAACTCCAGGGAATTCAGAGCGCGTCGGCGCGGCGCGAAGCGCTCGCGCGGATGTCGGAGGTTCTCCGCTCCTATCAAAGCCATCGCGACAAGCGGAAGGCTCAGAACGGCTAGATTGTCCCGGCGGCGCTGCTCGGGGCAGCCGGCACGCGCTTCGGGAGGATTAGGGAACCTACTTATGGGCGCACGCTGGCGCGTCTTCTATCACCGGCAACGTAGACACCGACGGAGTAAGACATGTCGAACACCCCGCATACATTGAGCGACGAGTTTCCAAATCAGATGGAAAAGATCCACGCCTTGAAGGTCTCTGATCCCGGCTTTGCGCAGCTATTAGCCCAATATGATGAGGTGAATGACGAGATTCATCTGGCCGAGACCAACGTCCGGCCGACCGCACAGGACCGCGAGACGGAATTGCGCAAGCGGCGAATGACGATCAAGGATCGGATCGCGGAAACACTTGCGCAGAGCGCCTGATCGGCATTCAGGGCTGGATCCAATGCGTCCAGCCTTCGCCGAACCGGGGCGGCAGCTGATAGACACCTCAAAGAGATTGGTGGGACGGACGCTGGTGCCCGTCCCACCAATCTGCAAAAGCTTCTCTCTCCCTGGCCTGGGAAGCGGCCGCTGCATGGTGTGCAGCCGCTCGTTTGGCAGGCGGCCCGATAGCCCCCTGCCCTTTAGCGCGACATCAAAACCGGCAGCGTAACTTCATCGATGAGGTCACGCGTAACGCCGCCGAGGAGGATGTCACGCACCCGCGAATGGGCGAAGGCGCCAATAGCGAGCAAATCTGCGCCTGTATCATGCGCGAAGGTCTCCAGCGCCGCCGAGACCCGCTTTCCGGACGAGCTGATGACATGAACGTCAACCTTGAAGCCATGGCGAGCAAGGTGACGCGCAATATCGCAGCCTGGCGCGGGTCCATGCCCTTCGTGGCTCGGTTCCGGATCAACGCAGACGACATCAATGGTAGCGGCAGGCTCCGCCACGTCGATGAGGTCCCGGGCGGCCCTGCGGGCTTCGCTGGATGCGTCCCAACCCAGGACGGCGTGCCTCACGCGCTCGAGCTTTGCTGTGTCGGGAAGCACAAGGACCGGTCCCCCGGAGGCGGTAATTGCAGCCTGCAGGCTTCGCCGGCGCAGCTTCTGGTTTTCAAATGCCGACGCGCCACCGATCAGCAGCAGATCGGCATAGCGCCCTTCGACACGCGACGCGCCGCCAAGATAGCCGAGAGAATCGGACACGGAGCGAAGCTCCACCGCGATCGGAGCGCCTTCCAGAGCAGCTCTGACCGCCCCCGACCGCCGCTTTTCCTCGTCGTCGATTCGGTCGAGGATCACCGGATAATAGTCAAAGGGAGGCAGAACAGCGGCGTTCTCGAAGATATCCATCATTAGCGATATCGCGAGATGTGCATCCTGCGCGGCGGCGAACGCGATAGCGTTCTTGATGAAGCTGCGGGCAGTGTCTCCATTGTCCACGATTGCAATCAGGTCTTTCAGCATGTTTCCCTCCATTCTCGGTTGATCCAAATCCCCACTCGCGGGGTGGGGCGGTGTTATGTGCGCTGTATGATGAGGTAGCTGAGGTACGCCACGTAGGCGCTCACGAAGAGGCCGCCCTCAACCCGCGAAATCTGGCGCCCGCTTACGAAAACCGGAACGCAGAGCAACGCGACGCCCAGCATGACCGGGATATCAATCCAGATGAGATGAGTGCTGACGTCGATGCCGTTTGCCGGGAACAGGCATGTCACGCCCAGGATCACGAGGATATTGTAGACGCTGCTGCCGATCAGATTGCCAATCGCGATGTCGCGGTCCCCGCGGATGGTGGAAATGACCGTAGTCACGAGCTCCGGCGCGGAGGTGCCGATGGCGACGATCGTCAAGCCGATGAAGGCGTCCGACACGTGCCAGAGGCGGGCCAGCGCGACCGCTCCATCCACCAGCCAGTCTGCTCCGACCACAATCACGATGAGGCCCACGGCCAGCATCAGCATCTCTGTGACGGTCTGGCGCTTTGCAAGGCGCCGTGGCCCGAACTCGCGAGCGAATTCCAGCTTGACCTTCATCGTCTCCCGCCGGGCGATGCGGATGACGGCGAGCGTGAAGATGACTCCCATGGTCAGGAGAACAAGCCCTTCGAGCCGCGAGAGTACGCCGTCCCATGCAAACCCGAGCAACGTCGCCGAGGCGAAAACGATGACCGGCAGTTCCAGTCGCAGGGTCTGCATTTGAATGGCGAGCGGCTGCAATGCGGCGCTGAGGCCCAGAATAAGCAGGATGTTGACGGTATTGGTGCCGGCTATGTTGCCGACCGCCAAGGAACCGTTCCCCTGAACGGCGGCGTCGATGCCTACGGCCAACTCCGGCGTGCTCGTTCCGAGTGCGACCACGGTGAGGCCAATCAGCAAGGGTGAGATGCCAAGGCGCGCCGCCAGTGCCGAGCCGCCTCTTACGAGCAGTTCGGCACCGGCGATCAATGCGGTAAGCCCGATGCAGATCCAGACAATCGCAAGCGCCATCCGCGTTTAGTCCGCCTTGCGCTTGGCCGGATCGGGTACGAGGAGGACGTCGCCGGGCACGGCATCGATGATCTTGCGCGCCGTGCTTCCGATCAGGGTTTCATAGACCATGCCGCCGCCATGGGTTCCCACCACGGTGAGATGGCGCCGCGAATTCTCGGCATAATCCCGCAAAAGCCCCTCCGGCATCCCATGCTCGATCATGCGGCTGACCTTGCGCGCGGCGTCAGGTGCGAGCCCGGCTTCGGCCAGGAACTTGTCGGCTGCGTCCCTGCCGTAATCCTCGAACTGCTTCTCGACTTCCGCGCGGCCAAGATAGCCCGCAAAGGGCACGTCATAGGCGTGGAAGAGCGAGATGCCCGCGCCTGGGAAGAACTTGACGGCCGTCTCGAGTGCGACGCGTGAGGACTCCGAAAAATCCGTCGCGACGAGCATGTGGTGATAGGGCTCGAACGCGCGGTCGCGAACGATGAGGACCGGAACGGTTGACTTGCGGATCAGTCGGTCGACGGTGTCGCCAAGGAACATACGCGCCAGCAGCTCATCGCGGGCGACACCGGTCACGATCAGTTCGGCATGGGATTTTCGGGCCGCCTCCAGGACAACGGGCGCGGGCGAGCCCGTTTCGACATGGACGGCGATGTCGACGCTCGGATCCTCGCGAACCAGATCCCGATAGATCCGGTCGCGGGCCTTTCGCACCGGGTCGGGCGGGCGGTGCCAGGACGGTACGTCGCGCAGGCTCCCGAACAGGGTAACATCCTCGGGCGGGGCAAGCGCGTGGATGACAGTCAGCCCAGCTTGCCATGCCTGCGCGACGAGCAGCGCGCGGTCGAGAGCACGATCACAACGATGGCTGAGGTCCGTCGCCAGAGCGATATGCTTCGGGAAAGATTGCTGTGTCATAAGACGAGTCCTCCTAGACGTTAAGTTCCTTGAACCAGCCCAGTCGCCGCATGAGCACCTTCTCGACCTCGAGTAGGAGCATGAGGAAGAAGCCGACAGCGATCAGCAGAACGAGATCCGCGAAGCCGAGCGGGCGGGTATCGAAGATCGTGTTCATGAACGGGGCATAGGTGAAGAGCGCCTGAGCCGGGAGCAACAAGGCGAGCGCGATCAGGAGGGCGCGCGTGCCGAGCACGCCTCGCCAGTTGAAGGAGGTCATGTGCAGATAGCGAACGCTGAAGAGATAGAAAATCTCTCCAACGATGAACATGTTGACCACCATGGTTCGCGCGACCTCGATTCCCCGGCCCTGCTCCAACGCGTAGAAGAAGATTCCCAGACCGCTGGCAGCCAGAAGTCCAGAGACGAGAATGACACGCCACAACAGGAAGGGTGACAGAAGCGGTGCCGTCCGCCTCCGGGGCACACGGTTCATCACCCCTTGTTCGGTGGGCTCAAACGCGAGGACAAGGCCCAATGTGCCGGCGAGGACAAGATTGATCCAGAGGATCTGCGTCGCGGTCATCGGGAGGGCAAAGCCAATGAGAATCGCGAGCACGACCGCCACGGTTTCGCCCCCGTTCATCGGAATATCCCACAGAATCACTTTGCGGATGTTGTCGTAAACGGTGCGGCCTTCGCGCACGGCACTGACGATCGAGGCGAAATTATCGTCGAGCAACACCATGGAAGCCGCTTCCTTCGAGGCTTCGGTACCTTTGATGCCCATCGCGATGCCGACGTCGGCTTGCTTGAGCGACGGCGCGTCGTTCACGCCGTCCCCCGTCATCGCGACGATCATTCCTTGTGCCTGCAAGGCGCGAACGATCCGAAGCTTGTGTTCGGGACTGGTCCGGGCAAAGACCGAGACGTCGGCGACCACGCTCTCGAGTTCGCTGTCCGACATTTTCTCCAGGTCCAGACCTGTCATAACCTGGGGATCATCGGCCAACTCGAGTTGGCGTGCGATCGCCACAGCAGTCGCCGCATGATCGCCGGTGATCATCTTGACGCCGATCCCGGCGGACCGGCATTCGGCGATAGCGTCCCTGACCTCCGCCCGAGGCGGATCGATGAAGCCGACGAGGCCCAAGAGTTGCACACCGGTCCTGACGTCGTCGAATGAAATCCGTTCGGCGCCGGCGGGCATTTCCTTGGTGCCGAAGGCGAGGACGCGCTCGCCCTCGCTTCCGGCCGCGGCGATGGCGCTTTCCCAGTAGGCGCCGTTGTCGGGCGCGGTCATGGCGAAGAGTGCCTCGGGTGCGCCCTTCACGAACAGAAAGGGCGTATCGTCGGGGCCGCGGCACAGCGTCGCCATGAACCGATGCGCGGCGTCGAAGGGGATCTCGTCGATCCGCTCCCATTCCGCGCGCTCGAGTTCCGGATCGACGGCCGCCTTTATCGCCAGCGCGAAGAGCGCGCCTTCCATCGGGTCACCCTCGACACGCCATTCCTCGCCGACCTTGCGTAACGAGGCATCGTTGCACAGCAATCCGCAGCGGATCAGCGGCATCGAATTCGCCATCGCTTCAGCTTGGTCCCCGGGTCCGGAGATCTGGATATGGCCCTCGGGGACATAGCCGGATCCGCTCGCGATCATGGTATGCCGCGTCGTGATGATCCGGCGTGCCGTCATTTCGTTCCGCGTGAGCGTGCCGGTCTTGTCGGTGCAAATCACCGACGTCGCGCCGAGGGTTTCCACTGCCGGGAGCTTGCGGATGACTGCGCTTCGCGAGGCCATCCGGCGGACCCCGATCGCGAGCGTGATGGTAATGACTGCCGGCAGTCCTTCGGGCACGATGCCGACTGAGAGTGCAACGACAGCGATCAGCGCGTCGATCCATTCATAGCCCCGCGCCAAGACGGCGAAAGCGAAGAGAGCGAACCCCGCAGCAAGCACGAACCAGGTAAAGCGACGAGCGAAGTCGTCGATCTGCTTCAGCAGCGGCGTCGCGGTCTGCTCGACAGACTGGATCAGGGAGCTGATCTTCCCGATTTGCGTATGCAAACCCGTTGCGACCGCAATTCCGTTCGCCTGGCCTGCCGCGACCAGGGTGCCGGAGAAAGCCATGTTCTGCCGTTCGGCAAGCTCGGTCTCGTCGGGGAGCACCGCTTCACGCTTCTCGGCGGCTACGGATTCGCCGGTGAGGAGAGCTTCGTCGATAAGCAGGCGGCGGGCGTGGAGAAGCCTGAGGTCGGCCGGGACGCGGTCGCCGGCCTCGATCAGCACGAGGTCGCCGGGCACGATCTCGGAGACCGGGATGGTTTGCCGCACCCCGTCGCGGACGACGCTCGCCTTCGGCGCGATCAGCTGCTGGATGGCTTCCAGCGCCTGTTCGGCCTTTCCTTCCTGTATATATCCGATGACCGCGTTCACGATTACGACGGCAACGATGACGGCAGCATCAATGATATGGTCGAGCAGCGCGGCGGCAAGCGCACCGGCGAGCAGGACATAGATCAACGTGTTATTGAACTGTGCCAGAAAGCGCAGCAGCGGATTGCGGCGCTCGGTCCTTGGGAGCGCATTCGGCCCGAACCGGTTCGCCTGACGATTGACCTCCTGCCCCGAAAGGCCTGAGAGGTCGATGCCAAGTACCGTGGCGATCTCGCTGCCGGGCAATGCATGCCAGCGCACTTCTTCCAAATCGATGGGCGCCGACATCTAGCCTCCTTCAGGTAGGTCCGGACCATGGGAATCGGGCACAGGGAAACGGGCCGGACCCCGCTTCTCTTCGTTCCTGAGCGGCGTTCCGACGTCCTCCAGCTCGATCGACAATTGTGGCCAACTAACTGGAGAGACCGGATGGACCGCAATCCGGTTATATCCGTAGAGACCCCGCCGCCATCGGCCGATAAGTTAGGGTTTAGAATGGGCGAATGCATGTCGGCCCCAGTGAGCAAGGTGCTTTGTAACGCCTCATGAACCACCTTATGGCACCGCTCCGTTTGCAGGCGCATGGTCACCTGCGCCCCACTCCGCGATCCAAAAAGAGGTATGAATTATACCTCTTTAATGCTAGCCGATGATACCTGCTGAGGGGGAGGGACTCGGAGCGTGGTTTCAGGACTCACTGTAAGCGAGCGCCATTGGAGCATGGCAATCCTTGTCGTGCTCGCCGCCGTCGGATTGGCGATGGCGGCGGCAGGAGCCGGGCGCGCGGACCCGATGCAGACGCACGGCTTCATCGTGCTGCTGTTCAGCCTCGGATTCCTGTGCGTGCTGTTGAACGGCTATTTCGCGCCCGAACCGTCCGAGACGCGGCTGGAAAGCTATTATGACGATCCAAGCAAGGCGGGAATCGTCATCGCCATGGCTTGGGCCGTGTTCGCGATGTTCATCGGCGACTGGGTAGCGTGGCTTCTCGCCTTCCCGGATCTGACCTTCGACGCCGCATGGTCAAGCTTCGGACGCTTGCGCCCCGTCCATACCACCGGCATTATTTTCGGCTTTGGCGGCAACGCCCTGATCGCCACGTCCTTTCACGTCATGCAGCGCACGTCCCGCGCGCGCATGCCGGACCAGTTCAGTCCCTGGTTCGTGCTGATCGGCTACAACCTGTTCTGCCTCCTGGCGGTGACCGGCTATTTCATGGGCATCACCCAGTCGAAGGAATATGCGGAGCCCGAATGGTATGCCGATATCTGGCTGGTCATCGTCTGGGTGACATACCTTCTGCTCTATCTGCGCACGCTGGCTCGGCGCAAGGAACCGCACATCTACGTCGCCAATTGGTACTATCTCGCGTTCATTCTGGTCGTCGCGATCCTGCACATCGTCAACAACCTTGCGGTTCCGGCGTCATTCGCCGGCGCGAAGAGCTATTCGGCCTTTTCTGGCGTGCAGGATGCGATGACGCAATGGTGGTACGGCCATAACGCCGTCGCCTTCTTCCTGACCGCCGGCTTCCTGGGCATGCTGTATTATTATCTGCCCAAGCGCGCTGGGCGGCCGATCTATTCCTACCGCATGTCGATCATCGGCTTCTGGGGGATCACCTTCTTCTATATGTGGGCGGGTTCCCACCACCTGCACTACACCGCTTTGCCGCAATGGGTGCAGACGCTGGGCATGACCTTCTCGGTCATGCTGCTCGTGCCGTCCTGGATCGCAGCCGCCAATGCGCTGCTCACGCTCAACGGCGCCTGGCACAAGGTCCGCGACGATGCGACGCTGCGCTTCATGATGATGGCCGCGGTGTTCTACGGCCTCTCGACATTCGAGGGATCGTTCATGGCGATCCGCTCGGTCAACGCGCTGTCGCATTATACCGACTGGACGATCGGGCACGTCCATGCCGGCGCGATGGGCTGGGTCGCGCTCATCACCTTCGGGTCGATCTACGCCGTCGTCCCGTGGCTGTGGAAGCGCGAGCGCATGTATTCCCCCGCGCTTGTCGAGGTCCACTTCTGGCTCGCGCTCGCCGGAACCCTGATCTACGTTTTCGCAATGTGGAACTCAGGCATCATCCAGGGCCTGATGTGGCGGACCTACAACGACAGCGGCACGCTAACCTACTCGTTCCTCGACAGCATGGTGGCGATGCACCCCTATTACGTGGCGCGCGCGATCGGGGGCCTCCTCTTCCTGATCGGAGCGATCGTCGGCTGCTACAATATCTGGATGACGATCCACCGGCCGTCGGGCGCACCCGCCCCCTCGGACGACGCCCCCCTCCCCGCCAACCTCCAGCCCGCGGAATAAGCGCCGATGTTCGGAACCCACTACCGCATCGAACGCAAGTCCATCGCGCTGGCCGTAGCGATCATGATCGTCGCGAGCATAGGCGGGCTGATCGAGATCGCGCCGCTGTTCACCATCGACGATACGGTCGAGAGCGATCCCGACATGCGCGTCTATACGCCGCTCGAGCTTGCCGGCCGCAACATCTACATCCGCGAAGGCTGCTATGCCTGCCATTCGCAGATGATCCGCACCTTGCAGGACGAGGTCGAGCGCTATGGGCCTTACTCGCTCGCGGTCGAATCCCAATACGACCATCCGATGCTGTGGGGATCGAAGCGCACCGGCCCCGACCTCGCGCGGATCGGGGGCAAATATTCGGACCAGTGGCATACCGCCCACTTGAAAAACCCTCGCGAAGTCGTCCCCCAGTCGATCATGCCGCGCTATAATTGGCTGAGTGAAAGCCAGTTGCGGACCAAGCACCTGGGCGATGATCTGCGCGCACTTCGCGCGGTGGGCGTGCCTTACAGCGACGAGATGATCGCCACCGCATCGGCCGACGCGGTGGCGCAGGCTTCGCCCGAGGGTGATATCGCGGGTCTTGGCGAGCGCTACGGCGATGCCACGCAGATCCGGTCCTTCGACGGTGACAGCCGCACGGTCTCGGAAATGGATGCGCTCGTCGCCTATCTCCAGATCCTCGGCAAACTCAGCGACGCCGCGCATCAGCCGCCGACGCCGAAGGAGTAGGGCTGGCATGAATATCGATCACCACATGCTGGTCGGCTTCGCCAAGTCCTTCGGCCTTTTCTATCTGCTCGCAATGGCGGCCGCCGCACTGCTCTACGCCTGCTGGCCCGCCAACAAGAAGCGGTTCGACAAGGCGGCGCGCGACATCATCGAAGACGAGGACAAGCCGTGGCGGTAGGTGAACGCGATCCCCATAGCGGGCACATGACCACCGGCCACGAGTGGAACGGGATCAAGGAACTCAACACCCCGGTCCCCAAGGCGGTCTGGCTTTCCCTTATCGTGACGGTGATCTTTTCGGTCGGCTACTGGATCCTCATGCCGGCATGGCCGCTGGGCAAGACCTATACGCGGGGCCTGCTCGATAACGATCAGAAGGAGATCGTCGCCAAGCGGGTCAGCGCGGCCGCGGAGGCGAGGCTCGGCTGGATGCGGCAGGTCGAGACTATGAGCTACGACCAGATCAAGGCCGATCCAAAGCTGATCGCCCATGTGCGTGAGGACGGCCATCGCTTGTTCGGTGATAATTGCGCGGCTTGTCACGGAATGAACGCGACGGGCAATCCCGGTTTCCCCAATCTCGTCGACGGGGATTGGCTGTGGGGCGGCTCTCCCGATGCGATCGCGCATACGATTGCCGTGGGCATCAACAGTCCGGCGAGCAAGGACACCCGCATCGGCCAGATGATGGCGTTCGGCAAGGACGACATTCTCGACAATGATGCGGTTCTCGCGGTCACCGATTATGTGAAGACCTTGTCGGACCCGGCCTGGGCGAAAGGCAAGGCGGTGTCTGTCGCCCAAGGCCGGGAGGTTTTCGCCGTGAACTGCGTTATCTGCCACGGGGAGCAGGGACGCGGCAATCCAGAAGTCGGCGCACCGAACCTGACGGACCAGAACTGGGTCTATGGTGGCGACATCGGCGCGATCTACCAGACGATTCATGAGGGGCGACAGGGCGAGATGCCCGCCTGGGAGCATCGCCTGAACCCAGTCGATCGCAAGATCCTGACCGTCTACCTACTCGACAAAGGGCCCCAGCCATGAGGCTCCCCCGTTCGCGCAGTTTCTATATCACGCTGGCGATTGCGGCGCTGGGCGTCATCCTGCTCGCGAACGCGCATCTGGTCTACGTCGCATCGACCTCGCAGCCCCAATGTGTCGTCCATGTGAAGTCTGACGGATCGGAGCATGCGGCAGGCGTGTTCGGTGCAGCCAAATCGTCATGCTGACCTGATCGGGAGAAGATGATGACCACGATCCCGCCCATCGTTCCACCGCTCCCGATCGAACAACGCTATGCGCGCGACCTGGCGCCGGGTGCCCCGTTCGCGTGGTTGCGGGAGGGCTGGCGCGATCTTGTCACTCGCCCGGGGCCCAGCCTTCTCTACGGCATCTTCGTCTTCCTGCTCTCGGCCGGCATCGTTGCCGGGCTGATCTGGCTCGCTTTGGATTATGCCCTGTTCCCTGCGATCGCCGGTTTCCTGGTCTTCGCCCCGGCGCTGGCGATCGGCCTCTATGACAAGAGCCGGGCGCTTGAACTCGGCGAACCGGTGTCGCTGCGGCACATGCTGCTACCTCATGCACGCGCCGGCGGGCAGGTCCTGTTCACAGGCGCTCTCCTGTGCGGGGTCATGCTGCTCTGGATGCGCGCGGCGGTGATCGTCTACGCGCTGTTCTTCGGCGTCCGGCCATTTCCTGGCATCGATCACATCGCGCCGATGTTGTTCACCTCATCGACCGGGATCGCCATGCTCGTCGTGGGAACGCTGGTTGGCGGCCTGTTCGCGGCATTCTCCTTCGCGATCTCTGCCTTCTCCATTCCCATGATGCTCGACAAGCGGGTGGACGCCTTGACCGCCATGGGCACAAGCTGGGCGCTGGTCTGGAACAATCTACCTGTCATGCTGATCTGGGGCACCCTCGTGCTTGCCTTGTTCCTGATATCGGCCGCGACAGGCTTTGTCGGACTGATCATCGTCTTCCCGTGGCTGGGCCATGCCACCTGGCACGCGTATCGCGCTGTCCGGTGACGTCGTGACCGGAGCGTCCGCCCTCACCCGGTTGTCGGCCGATGAGCTCATCCTCGCAAGCCGGGAGATCGATACCGGCCTGCGGCAGACGGATCTGTCGGTTCCCGGCATCAGCTGCGGTGGTTGCATTCGGAAGATCGAGGAGGCGCTGGGGGTGCTTCCGGGCGTCACGCGCGCGCGCGTCAACCTCTCGACCAAGCGGGTTGCGGTAGACTGGCGCGAGAATGAGGGGCCGCCCCCGCTCGGAGAAGCGCTCACCAGGCTCGGCTATGACGGCTTTCTTTACGAGACGCACGACGACGCGAAGGATCCGCAACTCGCGGCCCTGATCCGGGCGCTAGCAGTTGCGGGCTTCGCCGCGATGAACATCATGGGGCTCTCGATATCGGTCTGGTCGGGAGCTGCGGGCGAGACCCGGGATCTGTTCCACTGGCTGTCCGCAGCGATTGCGCTGCCGACGCTCGCCTATTCGGGACGAGTGTTCTTCAAATCGGCATGGCAGGCGCTGCGCCATGGGCAGACAAACATGGACGTGCCGATATCGATCGGCGTGCTGCTCGCCTTTGCAATGAGCCTCTACGACACGATCTTGAGCCAGCCCCATGCCTATTTCGATGCGGCCGTGTCGTTGCTCTTCTTCCTGCTCATCGGGCGAACCCTCGACTATGTGATGCGCGAGAAGACGCGAACCGCGGTAAAAGGGCTAGGCCGCCTCGCGGCCTACGGGGCCACCGTTGTAACCCCTGACGGCAGGCGAACCTATCTGCCGACGGCAGAGCTTGAACCGGGTATGACGATCCTCCTTCGGGCCGGCGACCGCATCCCCGTCGATGCCGTCGTGCTCGAAGGCCGATCCGACATCGATGCATCGCTGGCGACAGGCGAGAGCGTGCCGCAACCCGTCACTCCTGGCGCCAGCCTGCGCGCGGGAACGCTCAACCTGACCGGGCCGCTCACAATTCGCGCCGCCGCTGCATCGAGGGACAGCTTCCTCGCCGAGATGGTGCGGCTCATGGAGGCGGCAGAAGGCGGCCGCTCCCATTTCCGCCGTGTCGCGGACCGTGCGGCGCGCCTCTACGCACCCGTGGTCCACAGCGCGGCGCTTCTCAGCTTCCTGGGATGGATGCTGGCGGCGGGCGATTGGCATCACGCGGTGACCATCGCGGTTGCGGTCCTGATCATCACATGCCCCTGCGCCCTGGGGCTGGCGGTCCCGATGGTCCAGGTCGTGGCTGCGCGCGCGCTGTTCGAGCATGGCATCATGGTGAAGGATGGCTCGGCGATGGAACGCCTGGTCGAGATCGATACGGTGATATTCGACAAGACGGGAACGCTGACTCTTGGGCGTCCCGGCCTTCGCCGGGATAGTACCGTCGATGACGCCCATCTCGCAATCGCGGCGCAAATCGGCGCGCACTCCCATCATCCTTACGCAAAGGCGCTGGCCGCGGCAGCCACCCCTGCCGACATTGCGTTCGATGCCGTCGCCGAACATGCCGGGCTCGGGCTTGAAGCCCGGATCGGCGAGGATGTCTGGCGGTTGGGACGCGGTGAATGGGCGCTCGGCCAGACTACCGTCCAGAGCTGTGCCGGCACCGTGCTGGCCTGCAACGGCAAGCTCGCGCAATCCTTCGCATTCGAGGACGAGCTACGCGCCGGCGCAGCTGCGACGATCTCCGCGCTTCGCAGCGGTGGTTACGCCCTCGAGATCATGTCGGGCGACACGCCGGCCGCCGTGATGCCGGTTGCAGAAGAGCTCGGGATCGAGCGGGTCCAGGCAGGCCTCCTGCCTCATGAGAAAACCGCTCACTTGCAAACGCTGGCCAAGACCGGACATAAGGCCTTGATGGTCGGTGACGGCCTGAACGATGCGCCTGCACTGGTCGCCGCCCATGTCTCGATCGCTCCCGGAAGCGCGGCCGATGTCGGCAGGCAGGCCGCCGACTTCGTCTTTCTCCGGTCCGATCTCGAAAGCGTCCCCTTCACCATCGGGATCGCGCGGAAAGCAGACCTGTTGATCCGCCAGAATTTCGCATTTGCAGCTCTCTACAATGTCGTCGCGCTGCCGGCCGCCATCGCCGGCTATGTCACGCCGCTGGTCGCCGCCCTGGCGATGTCAGGATCGTCAATCCTCGTCGTCGCGAATGCCTTGCGCCTCAACCCGCGCCTGGCACGCGGGGGGCGAACGGGCGACAGCATATGAACGTCCTTTGGTACTTGATCCCGATCTCGCTCGCTCTCGGCGCGCTGGGCCTCGCCCTGTTCTTTTGGGCGCTCAAGAGCGGGCAATATGAAGACGTCGCCGGCGCAGCGGAGCGCATCCTGAACGATGAGGATCGGCCGCTTTGACTGCGACATGCGGATAGCAACGCGAAGGAGGCGCGCGAACCATGTGTTCGTCGCAGTCCAGCTCGTGTGCATCGTGCGGATTGCAGCCGAGTTGATGGACGATTGGCTTGGATGGCGAGCGGTGGAACAGCCGGATGGCTTATTGCCTTCCTTCCTTCCTTCCTTCCTTCCTTCCTTCCCTGGATCCTTTGGACTGCGCGGATCTACACATCACCTCGAATAGACGGACGGCCCGGCTAGCGCGCAATCTCACCGGCGTGGCGCTCGGTCCACCGGGGCAGGATCGAGCACTTAACATGTCTTCGGCATACCGGTATAGACGTTATTGATGTTCCTCTCAGGAGAGATGTGTGCGGCTCACCCGCTACACGGATTATTCGCTCAGGGTCTTGATCCACCTGGCGCTCAACGACGATCGCCTATGTTCGATCGGAGAGATTTCGCGCACTTATGACGTGTCCCACAACCACCTGATGAAGGTCGTGAACGCACTGGCGCATGATGGCTTTATTGAGACCGTGCGAGGCCGCGCAGGCGGCATGCGCCTTGCCCGGCCGGCGGATGCTATCACCGTCGGCGAGGTCGTCCGCAGGACCGAGGAAGGATTCCAGCTTGCGGATTGCTCTGGTTGCGCGCTGTCGCCGGCGTGTGGCTTGACGGGCGTCCTTGCCCGGGGAATGCAGGCGATGATGGCTGTATTCGACTCTTATTCGATCGCCGACCTGCTGACCGACAAGGATACAATGCGGCGGTTGATCAATCGCGAGTCCCCGCTCGGTATCGGGATGCACTGAAGGTATCCATCAGTCACCCGATCTCGAGCGGTCAGCTTTCCGACTTCGCTCTTACACGATCCCATCGATCCGCGTTTGCTTCAGCGCAGACCCGGTCCGCGAAATCCTGGACTTCGCGGAAGCGGGCGGCAGCTCGTTGCTCGCCCATGTTCTGGGTGATCGCGTCGAGATGAAGACGATAGGTGGCGTGCGCCCCGAATACCTCCGCAATGTAGGTGTCGAAGAGAGTGTGAAGTGCGCTCGGCACCCCCTTCTCATTCAGCCAGGGCGTGCTTGAAGAGGACGTGGAGATCTGCACCAGGCGGACATTTGCCAACGGCTTCGGATCGTCAGCCTCGGGTCCAAAGCCGATCCCGCTCCCAACGACACGCTCAAGGTAACCTTTGAGCATCGCCGGGGGCGTGCCGAACCATACCGGATAAACGAAGGTGAGAACGTCCAGTTGCTCAAGACGCTCCCGCTCCGCGATGTTCTGAGGCAGGGGGGTATAGCCCTCCTTTCCCGGCTGCTCATTGGCCCGCAACACCGGGTCAAAATTCTCACGGTAAAGATCACGCAAATCGCAGCTTTGATGGTGATGCTGGGCGCGCTCCTGCCAGCAGCGGGCGATCGCGCCGCAGAAGCTGTCCGGCTGTGGGTGCGAGAGAACCACAAGATGGTGGACGGGCAGAGGAGAACCCATCGTTCGGCTCCAACAGATCGTATTGAGGATCAAACTCCCGGCGAGGCAATGGGTTCTCAAAATGCTTACATTGCGTTGCGAGAGAGCGACCGCAGGGGATACTTCAGATCAGGCTGCCAAATGCATATCCAACCGATTCCAGATCTCGACCAAGGGGCCGGTAAGTTCGCGCATCATCTCGCGCGTGTGCGCAGCACCCTGAGTGAAGCGCAGGCGCTCGGTGCCATGCTGGGCGGTGGGATAATTGATCGGCTGCACATGGACCCCATATTCGGCCAGCAGGGCATCGCCGATGCGTTTTGCCTTCACCGGCACCGGAGACAATGACGTCGTGAAGATAAAACCCGGTGCATAGCTGCGGATCACGTCAACGATCCGCTGATCGGCGGCGATATCGCTGCCCATGACGCCGATCGCCTTGGCGAGTGTTCTCTCGATAACCGGCAGGCGCATCCCGAGCCCTCGGCCGGCGTGACCCGCCCAGTCGCAGGCCCTGGCCGCCCGTAGGATCAATCAGCCGAAGGCCAGCGCGCCTTGCTGCGGTAGCTTGACGGCGGCTGGCAAGGATCGACCGGCCTGAAGCAGCTTTCGTGCGATCGGCGATAGCGTGTAGACGGCCTGGCGTTGACCACCTCGATTGTGATGATCGACGCAGTAGCCCTGATAATGACGGTGGAGCATGCCGGCGCGGACGAGGTCGGACACCGCGCGGCTGACATTGGTCTTGCCCGAGGCACGAACCCGGGCGCGGACCTCGCTGTCGATCTCCCGCGCCGCCTCCTGGGGGTCTGCCGGCAATATCCCCGCGTCGGCCATTTCCTCGCGGACCCGGACGGCAAGCGCCATCCTGCGAGGGTAGCCGCTTCCCATCGGGGCGAGCGCGTCACAAAGCCATTCCCGGATCGGGATCGCGGAACCGTCGTGAATGACCAGGGGGCCTGCGCTGCCATTGGGACCCGCGGCCTTCGCAATTAGGTCGAGGATCATGTAGGCGTAGCGAGGCCGCGTCGAGCATTGCGCGAGCAGTTCTACGAGACCGGGCATATCAAGCGGCCCGGCATCAAGATCGGCTTTGAGGCTGGTCTGGAGCATGGAAGAATCATGCACAGGTAGAACGAAAAGTGAATCCCTCCATTCCAGTCCGGATGACATTTGTCAGCTATGACACTTTATCCTCGGGCAAAGTGTCATAGGCGCTCGTTTAGGGTGCATGGCGGCGGCACGCTCTCCGCCCCAATCGGCGCGCCAGCGAAGAGCCCGTTTCCTTCCTGCGGCTAGACCCCCAGGCCGGATGAAGAGAGGCGAAAGCAGCCCGGAATGATGAAAACACGAGTCATCGCTCGCTCTTCCGTGGCCTGTCAGGAGCATCTCTGCTCAGACCGCGTCATGTGCGGTCGGCGGAGTCTTTGTCCTGGGGGACGAGCAGGACGTCACAATCGAGACAGGCAAGAAGGGCGCGCGCCGTGCTGCCCAGCATCGCCGCGATCAGGCCGGATCGCCCATGCGTTCCAACGACCGCCAAATCGGTATTGTTTGATCGCACATGGTCGCGCGCGACGGCGCAGATTTCGCCATAGTCGACGTTGATGTCGAGCCGGTCGCGAACACCGGCGGGCAGGTCGACTTCTTCCAGGAAGGCTTCCAAATCCCGCGCGATGTCTGCCTGTCGATCTCCCGCGTGTCCTTCGCGGCCCCGCAGCGTTTCCAATCGCACGTGATAGGCGTGTAGAAGTGTTAGGTCGGCCGCTGGGAAGATCGCAACGGCGAGACGCAGTGCCGTCGCCGAGCATGCTGAAAAATCCGTCGCTACCATGAGCTGGCGATACTGCTGTTGAGCCCGTTCCTTGACGATGAGCACAGGCAGACCGCCCCGTTGTGCGAGGCGCTCCACAGTCGTCCCGACGATGAAGTCGCCAATCTCGTCATGACGCGAGATGCCGGCGACGATAAGGTCGACCCCGAACTCGGCGGAGGTTTCGATGATCGCCTGCGCCACGTCTCCGAAAGCGAGACGAGTAGAGACCGCTATGGCGTCGTCCTGTACCTCTGCGCGTAGCCGCGTCTCAGCCCGCGCGATGTCTTCCTGGACGTCAACTGTCGTTGCAGCGTCATCCCCTAAAACATGAAGAAGGATAAGCTTCGCGCCCCAGACGCGCGCCAACTGAATGGCACGGTCACGCGGCCGGTCGCAACGACCGCTAAAATCGGTCGGAAACAATATGGTTTGGGGCACGGTCATGCAGGTCATTATAGCCGCGGTTGCGGCCAGACCAAGACGATCCACCAACATTGGGCTCCCCGCGATGGTTTGAAGCGCGCGGCGGCAATCCGTTCGCTTCCGTTGCCGATGACAGGCACACGGACGGCGGAGCGAGCGTCGGTCTCGGTCTGGCTTTCGAGGAGTCGGCGGTAAACCCAGGGCTTCTCACGGCTAGGGCCGGGCAGTCCCAGGCCACTAGTCATCACCGCGTCTCTTGTTCGGTTCAAAGAGCTGTGGGTTGCGCTCTATGAAGCGCCTTGCCCAGCTGTCGACGTAGCCTTTCGGCTCCTGGCTCATATAGCGCCACCCTGCGAGGCTGACGATAGCGGCACCGATCAGGTTGACGATCAGATCCCACATGGTGTCGGTCAATCCGGATGGATCGCCGAGCATGGGCTTTTGCATGTTAAGCCCGAACAGCTGGTCCATGGCGAACTCGAAGATTTCCCAAATGCCGCCGCTGCTTACCGAGAACATAAAGGCAAACAGGGCGACGAATGACGGGCGCATGTGAAGATCGACCTTCTCATCTTCGTTCAGGATGTAGACGACCAGGAAGCCCAGGAACCCGAGCAGCAGCCCCGCACTGCCGTGCAGTGCCAGGTCCCACCACCAGATCCGTTCATAATAGTCGCGAACCTCGCCGAGAAAGAGAGAAGCAAAGACAAACAGTACGATCGTGATGCGGATTTCGGAAGGGATTATCATCGATCGAAATCGGCGCAGCACGATCGGGGCGAGGAGTGCGGCTATCAACCCAGTCACAAGGAATACATGCATCCAGCGCTCGCTACCGATCAGCAGGGCCAGCTCCCCGAGCATGATCAGCTGCAATATGGCAACGACGCCGAGATGGGCCTTACCGGCTATTCCCGCACCGTTGGATGGAGATATCGAAGCGGTCATGTCTCATGATAGACCATATCCACGGCGAGCCAAACGCCGGCATACCGCCGTCGCATTCCGCACGCTGCCGGCCAAGAGAGAGGGGGACTGGAAGTTGGTCGTTCCGTCCGTGCCAGCCGGGCGCCATGTCGTGAAGGAGGCGAGATCACCGGCGGATCGATGCACCCGTCATCCACGGCCTCCTTACCGTGGAGACCTATTGATTCATCGGAGTTCAAGGCAATGTGCAACTGCAATACTAGCGTGACGCGAACAACGGGATCGGGCAGCGTGCAAGCATCTCGCTGGTCATGCCCCCCAGGAGCCATTGCTGTACGCGCGGGCGGCCGAAAAGGCCCATGACCAGCATGTCGGCGCCCGAAGACATCGCATAATCCAGGATCAGATCTGGTGCGGCCCCGTCCCGCCCTTCGATCTCGACGAGCCTCACGGATTGGCCCCGCCGTTCGAACCTTTGTCGGAGCGTCTCCTCCACGGGCTTCAGGGACGCGCCGACGGTGACCAGGGAGACTTCGTCCGCCATCTCGATCAGCGGCCATGCATCCCTCAGGACGCGCGCGGCTTCACGTTTGTCCGCCCAGGCAACGACGATACGGCGCGCGGGTTCGCCGGCCCCTGCCTCCGGCGGCACGACGATTACGGGGCCGCCGCAACTCAGGCCGAGTTGAGCAGCGGTTTGTCGGTTCTCCGAGTACGGAGTGACCATTTCTCTGGGTGTGATCACGAGATCCGACACACGAGCCAATGACAGAAGCGGACCATTGTCGTCCCCGTCTACTTCGATCCACTTCCCGCTGAGCTTAAATTCGCTGAGCTGAGTGTCAAAGAAGCGCCGGGTCTCGTGGTGGAGGGCGGGAACTCTTTCTCCCTCAGGAGCCGGAAGCCGGCTATCGGTCGCCAACGAAGGCGTCGCACCGCTCTCTTCCCCAAAGAAACGAAGGAACTGGCTTACGGGGAAAACCGTGTGCAGCTCGGCATCGGTCCTTGCCGCAAGCCGGGCGGCAAAGTTGATCCGGCGCAGGCTCAGATCGGTGTGGTCCGCTATGACGAGGATTTCTTTGTAAACCAATGCGGGCCTCCTTTAAGGGCACGAATTCCGAGTCAGCTAATCCAATCCATTCCAAGCCGTATCCGCGATGAGAAAATCGTTCCGATTGCTGATCATGACGGCCCTCAACCGTGCGCGAGGACCAGCGGCACAGGGCTCTCGGCAAGGAGCTTGCGTGTCACGCCGCCGAAGATGGCCTCGACGACGCCAGATCGCCCACGACCGCTGCCATGTCCCAGGAGACGTCCTCCTTGCCAAGGCGTTCCTCGATTCGGGCGCGATTGCGGCTCTCGCGATCGCGCTCTTCCTGCAGCAGGATCGCGCTTCCATCCCCGGAATAGGGATCGGCGGCCAGGACCGGAAGCACGGCAACGTCGAGACAGATGAGGTGCCCATCCAAGGCTCGGGTCAGGTCGAGCGCGGCCTGAAGCCGAGCTTCCTGCCCCACATCTTCATGAACCAGCAGGAGCACATTCTTCATGGCCGGCCTCCATCGCAGCAATCAGTGAGTTCCGGTTTTCCGCGACAGGCGCCCCGAATGCCGTGGTCAGATGGGTGACGGGACACTTGTCCTTGTTCAGGACGTTATCAGACATGGTCGATGCCTCCTCTTCTGGCGCCGGTGCGCATGGATCAATGTGAAAACAGCAGCGGGAGCGGCGCGCCGACGAGCAGGTCGCGGGTCACTCCGCCCAGGATCATTTCGCGCAGGCGCGAATGTCCGTAAGCGCCGAGCGACAGCAGCGCGGCACCGCGCTCGCGGGCAACCTTGACCAGCGTATCCGCGTCCGACAACTCGTCTGCATAGGCAGGAATCACCGTCGACGCGAACCCGTGCCGTGCGAGGTGGCGGGCGATGTCCGCGCCCGGCTCGGTTCCGTGGCCCTTCGTCGTGGGCTTGGCATCTAGAACGAGCACGTCGATCTTGGCCCCAGGCGCGGCAAAGGCCGTTGCAGCGCGCAGCGCATGCGTCGATTCGCGCGTGGCGTTCCAGCCGATCGCGAGATGCTCGATCGCGCGCGGCTTGTGCCCATTCGGAACGATCAAAACCGGCCGGCCCGACGCGAACAATATACTCTCGATCGTTTCGCGCCGGATCGGCGGATAGTCATAATCGTCGGCTGGGCCAAACAGCACAAGGTCGGCGTAGCGGGCGGAGACCGCAGCCTTGGTGAAGATGACCGCCGGCCGGTCGGAGATCGTGCGGACCTCGACATTGGAGGCGCCGGCAAGCTTGGCGATCCGCTCCTGCTTGGCTTCGACCGCTTCCGTGTAGTCGTGAAGAAAAGCATAGGGTGGCGCGATGGTCAGCGCATAATCGGCCGAAGGGAGGGCCGAGAGCACGACGAACGAAAGGCTGGCATTGTAGAACTCGGCGAAGGCGAGCGCGTCACACAGGAACTGCTCGTCCTTGTCGCCGGTATCGACCACGGCGAGGATATCCTTGATAGCCATTCTTCCCTCCAGCTTGATGGTATTTTGCTACCCCTTGCCGGTGAGGGTTTCATTGGGGTGTTTTACGTAGTCGTTCGCGTCGAGCACGGTGAGCTGGTCGACCAGCTCACCGCCCAGCAGCGGCCCGAGAGCAACCACATTGCTGGCGTGCAGAATGCTGTCGGTCGTTACGATCGGGCAGCCAATATCGGTGAGCAACGCCTCCGCTCCGGTGGCGAAGGTGGCGATCCTGCCCAGACGGCAGCCAAGGGGTAGGATCATCGCAGCTGTTTAGAAACGATAACGAGCGTGGCATCGCCCGGATATGCCTTCACCGTGAAGCCGGAGTCCCGCTCGACCTCGATCGCTTTTTGGTTCAACCGGCTTTCGACCGCCTCCAGCGTCTTTATACCAATTGCCGTGGCAAATTCCGCAGCATGATTGAGAAGAGTCCAGCCGACGCCGCGATGCTTGAAATCAGCCCGTACGGCGATCGCCACTTCCGCACGCTCGCGCGAAGGATCGGTGGCGATCATGGCTGTGCCCACAAGAGTGCCGTCGTCGATGAAGGCAAGAAAGTCCTCAGTCTGCTTATGATCGACGTCAACCATGATCGCGATCTGCTCGTCGGACACCTTGAGCATAGCCGTGAGGAAGCGGAAGCGAAGGTCTTCGAGAGAGACGCCTTCGAAAAAATCCTTGAGGAGCGCGCGGTCATCGCGCGTGACCCGCCTTATGGATAACCTGAGCCCCGATCGGGCCATTACCTCGGTGAAGGACGTTATATCGGACATTAAGATCACCTCATCTTCGATGTTGGCCATGACGAAAGGACGATGCGCTGCCGGCACCTCCGGGCACGGTAAGCCGAGTTGGCGAACTCCATTGTCGGCGATACGATCGGGAGGATAGCTCACCGGTGGGCTCTTCAGGAGCACCGCTTGATCTAGCCCGTCACTCCTCCAGAAGGGTGCGGAGAATGTCGGCTCGGCTGATGAGCCCGACCAGCTTGCCGTTCGATATCACCGGCAGCCGTTTGACCCCATGCCGCTCCATCAGACCTATCGCCTCTGTTAGCGAAGCATCGCCATCGACGGTTACCGGTTCGATCGACATGAGATCCGCAACCCGCGCCAAATCCAATACGTCTCTTCGGGCCTCACGCCCCACACCACACAACGAATCCATTTGGAATGAGCCCGTCGCCTTCCGGAAGAAATCTCCTTCGGAAATGATGCCCTGAAGCTTGCCGTCTCGGTCCACCACCGGCAAGGCGCTGATGCCATGATCGCCCATGCATCGGATCGCCATTGCCAGTGAACTCTCCGGCGTGACGGTGGCCGCCCCGAGCGTCATGATGTCGCTAGCTTTCATGCCCTTGATCCTTCCGTTCTCAGATCCTTGCCCTCTCTGAAGGCCGGCGACCTGACGATCGGCCTCACATCTGCCACGCCGATGGCCGAGTTTACTCGTGAGGGTGACGATCCTTTCAAGACCAAAGGCTAACTCGCCGCCCTTGCAGCTGGAATAAGTATATGTCCCAATATTCGATGGCGCAGACGCATGGAACAATGCTCTCATGCGAAGGCTGCAGCATTAGCGGTCGGAAAGAGAGAGTATGAGGGCAGTTACGTTTTTGGCTCCTGTGCCAATGATGAACTCCCGCAAGCCGGTAGATCAGACAAATGTCCGCGGACCAGCCTTGTGCAATTGGAGAGCCACAGTCGCGGGCGCTGGGCACCAACCTAGCGATGCGTCCGGCACATGTGTCCTGGATGGGGTCGTCTTCACGGCCGGGATAGGCGAGAACCATGCAGACGTTGGCAGCCGTATCTGCCGAAGGCTCGAATGGTTGGGCCTGTCGATCGATGACGCCGCGAACGCCCTTGTCATCTCCGCGCATGACAGCCAGGTGAAAGTCCTGGTCATTCCAACCGACGATATGCTCCAGATTAGACCGACCCAATAGAAGGAAACGCGGGCGCTAAGTCACTTCGGGACCAGGATCTTTACGGATCCTCGCGGTGCGCGCGATGATGGCATTGTGCGAGCAGGTCCAAATTTTTTGCCGCGCTCGCGATAGACCACGTTGTTGACGGTCATCGCCTACGCGGGGCTGCTCTTGTTGCACGCCCCCCTGTTTGGGCCGGACCCGGCTTTCGTGCTGCGTTGATCCGGAAGCACCTCCAGCGACGAACCACGAAACGTGAACGCTAAGATGTATTGTACTTGCATATTTTGTCCGCCGGTATAGATGCATAAATAATACATGATTGGAGCACGAATCGTGGATACGATCGAAGGGATCGACGACGAACGGTTGGAGAAGCTGGTCGAGCGCTTCTATGCCCGCGTCCGCGCCGATGACGCGCTGGGCCCGATTTTCAACGATGCGGTCGGGGATTGGCCGGAGCACCTCGAGAAGCTGACGGCATTCTGGTCGTCGGTCATGCTGACCAGCGGGCGCTACAAGGGACAGCCGGTGCCGGCGCATCGCAAGTACGCCGATCGTATCACACCCGAACTCTTCGAGCGTTGGCTCGGCCTCTGGAAGATCACCACGGATGAGCTGATGGCGCCCGATGCCGCGGCCGCGCTCCAGGCGAAGGCGGCGCGCATCGCTGAAAGCCTGCAGCTTGCCCTCTTCTTCAAGCTTCCCGTTCCCTCTCAGCCAGCAAAAGCAGCGGCAAGACAGGGACCGGAGCCAGCTTTCGCATATTCGAGTTCAATGGTGAGGAATGGACATGGCTGAGCCCTATCGCTCAACGCCGATCTTCGACGAGAACACGCTCCCCGATGCACTCCGGAACAGGCATCAGACGAAGGAGGGCGTCTGGGGCCTCATCCGGGTTCTCGAAGGCGAGTTGAATCTGACTTATGTCGAGCCTCACTCGGAGAAAGTGCTGACACCCGGCAGCCCCGGGCTGGTCGCGCCGCAACAGATCCATTTCGTCACAGCCCTCGGCCCCCTGCGAATGCAGGTCGATTTCTACAACGAACCACCCACGCCCTGAGGCCCGGCTCTCGGGGATTTCTTTCTCGCATATCCAGGAGAATGTGATGTCGCAGACCTTGAGCGACGAGACCATAGCGCTCGTCAAAGCCACCGTTCCCGCGCTTGAAGCGCACGGACTCGATATTGTCCGCGAGATGTATTCCCGCATGTTCCAGAATGCGGAGATCCGGGATCTCTTCAACCAGTCCCACCACGGCGACAGCGGCTCGCAGCCGCGGGCGCTGACCGCCGCCATTCTCGCCTATGCAAGCAACATCGACAATCTCGGCGCGCTGGCGCCGGCCGTCGAGCGGATCGCCCAGAAACATGTCGGCCTCCAGATCCTGCCAGAACATTATCCCCATGTCGGCGAAGCGCTGCTGGGCGCGATCAAGGCGGTGCTGGGTGATGCCGCGACCGAGGAAATCCTCGCCGCCTGGGCCGAGGCTTACGGGTTTCTGGCAAACATCCTGATCGCCCGCGAAGGTCATATCTATCATGATCTCGCGGCTGCCGACGGTGGCTGGACCGGATGGCGCGATTTTGTGGTCGATGACGTTCGGCGTGAAAGCGAGATCATCACCTCCTTCACGCTTCGGCCCAAGGACGGCGGCGGCGTGATCCGTCACAAGCCCGGCCAGTATCTGACCTTCTGGCTCGAGATTCCCGGCCACCCGCCGGTCAAGCGGAGCTGCCGGTTCATTTCGCGCATGGCACGCTCGATGGCGCCACCCATGCGATGGGCACGCATATCCGGGCGCTTACCGAACGGCACCACAATGGCCGTACGACGATCTTCTACCAGACGCCGCGCGCGGAGGATGCCGCGGGGCGCGACTATGACGTCGCCGGCCTGATCGACGCTGACTGGCTCACGGCGAACACGCCGGTCGACGATGCGGATTTTTTCCTCTGCGGACCGAGGCCGTTCCTGCGAGCGCTGGTCGCGACGCTGTCCCTGAGTGGCGTCGCCAGCGACCGGATCCACTACGAGTTCTTCGGTCCGGCGGATGAACTGCTTGCTGCGTAGAATGCGCAAGGTCTGCTTCTGACAGGAGGTGGTGATGGACGACTACACACTGGCGCGCGTGCTTCACATTCTCGCCATTGTACCCTGGATCGGCGGGGTAGCGTTCGTCACCACCGTCCTCATGCCGGCAATCCGCAGGAACACGCCTCCGCGTGAGAGGCTGGCCGCATTCCATCGGTTCGAGGCCGGCTTCGCCTGGCAGGCGCGGCTGTGGGTCGGGCTTGCCGGGCTGTCCGGTTTCTGGATGATCCACCGTGCCGACCTCTGGTATCGATTTTTCGATCTCCACTTCTGGTGGATGCACGCCATGGTGGTCGTCTGGGCGGTGTTCGCCGCGATGCTTTATGGGATCGAGCCGCTGTTCCTCCATAGGCGGATGGAGCAATCCGGCTCTCCCGAGCGCGACTTCGCCCGGATGGAACGGATGCACAGGATACTCCTGTCGGCGTCCCTGATAGCGGTGGCCGGCGCCATGGCGGGGGCCCATGGGCTGATCTAGCCCTGCGAGGCGGCGGGCAGCCCTCTACTGGATCGGCGGTCTGTAAGCTCGATTCTTGAGGGTCAGCATATAGGCCGCGAGATCGTCGATCTGCGTGGGGGCGATCGCAAAGTTCATGATCTCGGGATAATTGTGCGAATCCCGCAACCAGGGTTTGAGCGTTTCCGCCGTTAACCCGGGCGTGTTGACGATCGCCTCGAAGGACGGCGCCTCGGGCTTGGGGGACATGCCGGTGCCGACGGCGTGGCAGGCCGCGCAATGCGATCGCGCGAATGCCATGCCACGTTTCGCGGCGGTATTTTCAGCACGGTCGGCGACCCCGACGGGCTTCGCCTGTCCACTCGCCATCGCCCCGCAAGCGGCAGTCAGCGATATCAGGCAGGCGAGAACGATCTTCGTTGGCATCGTGAGATCCTATCCAGTCCGTCATGGGCTGCGTCAATCGCCAGCTGGTCGCGAGCGCCGGAGCGTATCAATCCGCGCGCGCCGCGGGCCGTATCATGCCCTGCGCCATGCTGGACAAGGCTTCAGCCATTTTGGCGCCGAGCGCGGGATCGACAGTCGAGTCCGCGATAGCCCGGCGCATTGCATCGCTCCACTCAAGTGCGGTTCCCTCGGTCACGGGAAGCCGGGCGTGGGTGGACATCATGCAAACCCCAGGGTGTTCGACAAACCAGTCCCGTGGACCGCCCAGCCAGGCAATCAGAAACCCGGTGAGCGAACTGCGCATGGGATCGAGATCGGGCGCATGAAGCGCGCGAAGCCGGGCATAGGCGGACTCCTGATCCATCAGGTCGTAGAAGCGATCGACAATCTGCCGAACCACTTGAGCCCCTCCGACCAAGTCAAACGGTGTTTGATGGTGTTCCTGTTCGGCTGAAGCCAAGCGCGCCTCCTCTCCTGTGTGGTCCTCTCCCGATTCCATCGGTTGCGGGCCTTATGTGTCTCATTCGGCCGACGACCACGAATTGACCTACGTCAAATGCCATGCCGCCGCCGCCAGTTCTCTGCCTGAGCAGCTCGATCATGGCGGGCGCCGCGCGGGCTGTGTCAGGATTTCGTCCAGGGCCGAATTGAGGCGGGCCAGCGTGTAGGGCTTGGCAAGCACGTCGAGCACACCGCGCTGCATGATGCTGACGACCAATCGAATCTGTGGATTGGTAATTTGGAGAATGATCGGTTTGGTCGAACCAAGTGCAACAAACTGATCGAGCAGGGCGATCAGTTCCTCGGATGGCAGGTCGCCATCGACGAGCAGGATGGAAGGGTCTGGAGGCGGCGGATGGTCGTAAAACACCGGCAGGCTTTCGACGCTGCACAGCCACATGACCGGGGCATTGGTCAGCTGCCGGGCTGCCGTGAACTCCCGCTCCGGGCCAACTCCGATAAGATGCGTCAGGACCGGTTGCGTCCCGCCATTTCGCCCGCGGGCGGCGCCATTGTTCATCTGGAATCACGCGCCCGTCAATCGGGCCACAGCGTCACCAAGCGCATGTTCGCGAAAAGGCTTTTCGAGCACCTGACTGAAGCCGTGAGCCAGAGCACGTGCGCTGAGATCCGCAGACGGAAAAGCGGTGATGAGCACCGCCGGTCCTGACCAGCCGCTATCCCGCAGACGGGAAAGCACCTCGATCCCGTCAATTTCTTCCAATCTGTAATCGGCGACAAAGCAGCAGGCATCGCGTGCCAAGGGGTCGGCCAGAAGCGCGTTGCCCATAGCATAGGCGCGGACGTCAAAACCTCGCGCCCGAAAGAGTAGCTGCAAGGATCGCCGAACACCGGCATCGTCCTCCACCAGAAGAAGAAGGGGACGTTCCCGGGCCGGGGTATCAATAATTTCGCCTGCCATGACACACCATCGAACCCAGCGCGATTGCTGGTTGATCGGAGATGTCAGGAATTCAGGGCGGGGTCGCTACGTAAGTGTCCTGACCCTCAGCCCGTAACGCCTGCGGAAAAGGCAATCCGGAGTGCTTCTGACAGGCTGCGGACACCAAGCTTGACCATCAGGTTCGCGCGATGCACTTCGACCGTACGGGGCGAGATTCCGAGGTCATAGGCGATGGTCTTGTTGGGCAGACCCTGCGCCAGACCTTTGAGCACATCCTGCTCGCGTGCTGAGAGCGCAGCGATGAGGATTGTCGCATCGGCGGCGCGGCTTGCGCGTCCCTCGGTGTCACTGAGACGTTCGAATGCGCTTTCGATCGCTGTAAGCAGGACCGCCTTCTCGAAGGGCTTTTCGATGAAATCCACTGCTCCCGCCTTCATCGCGCGCACCGCGATCGAGACATCCCCATGGCCGGTCAGCACGACGACAGGCATGGAAACGCCGCGCTCGCCAAGTTGCTGCTGGACTTCCAGGCCATCCATCTCGGGCATTCGAACATCAAGCAGGATACAGCCTTGCTCGGCATGCTTCACGTTCTTCAGAAATTCCACGCCGGAAACCCACGGAGTCACCGCAAAACCTGATTTCTTCAGCATGAAACCAGCCGATCGGCGTATCGCATCCTCGTCATCGACTATGTGAACGACACGCTTATCTTCCATCAGGGTTCTCCGCCTCTGTTCTTATCAACGTGAAATGGAACTGTGAACCGCCTCCCTCCGCTGGCTCCATCCATATCCGGCCGCCATTGGCTTCCACGATGGTCCGGCAAATGGAAAGACCAAGACCCATGCCTTCCGATTTGGTGCTGACGAAGGCCTTGAAGAGTTGCTCCGCGACCTCTGGCGCCACCCCGGGCCCGGTGTCCGCCACGGTGACGCGTACGAAACCTGGCTGGTCGGGCATAGTGCGGATCGTGAGAAGGCGCTGAGCCGATGTGCCCATGGCCTCGACCGCATTGCGGATCAGGTTCACCAGGACCTGCTGAATCTGAATCTTGTCGACAAGAACGCTCGCGGCATCGTGATCGATATCCAGCCTTGTCCGGATGGATTTCTCGTTCGCCCCCAGCAGTCCGAACGCCGTGGCTTCATTGATGAGATTGGGCAGGCTCCCGATGGTCTTTTCGACTTCGCCGCGTGCGACAAAGTCGCGCAAGCGGCGCACGATGTGCCCAGCCCGCATCGCTTCGCCGGCCGCGTCCTGAAGCGCCTCGCGGATTTCGGGGAAATCTTCCGGATCGGGTTCGGCCAGCAGATCGCGGACGGCTTCGACATAGTTTGCGACGGCAGTGATCGGTTGGTTGAGTTCGTGCGCGAGGGTCGAGGCCATCGTGCCCATCGCGCTCACCCGGGCGACGTGAATGAGTTCGGACTGGAGCTCCTCGAGCTTTTCCTGCGTTCTCTGGCGATCTGTGAGATCGCGGATGAAGCCCGTGAAAAGCCGTTGGCCCTCGCCGCTAGCCTCGCCAATGGATAGCTCCATCGGAAATGTCGATCCGTCCTTGCGCATCGCGACGACCACCCGCCCGATCCCGATGATTCTCCGCTCGCCGGTCCGCAGATAACGTTCAAGATAGCCGTCATGGCGTTCGCGATAGGGCGAAGGCATCAGCATGCTGACATTCGATCCGGCAACTTCGGCTTGGGTGTATCCGAAGAGGCGCTCGGCGGCGGCGCTGAAGGAGACCATAGTTCCGCGCTCATCGATTACGATCATCGCATCGGGGACCGTTGAGAGGATCGAGCGCAGGTGCGCTTCGCTGTTGCGAAGGGAGTTTTCTGCGGCGCGTTGGTCGGTGATATCGTGGACTATCGTCGCAAATCCGCGCAGCGTATTGTCTGCGTTTTTCAATGCAGTGATCGATATGTGGGCAAGAAATTCACTGCCGTCCTTGCGGACACGCCAGTCGTCCAATTCCGCCTTGCCCCGTTCGACAGCCTCTGCAAGCAATGACATAGGCTTACCGGCGGCGATTGCATCCGTGGGATAAAATAGCTGCGCGGACTTGCCGATCATTTCCGCGGCGGTCCACCCCTTCAACCGCTCGGCGCCTTTATTCCAGATAGTGACGTTTCCATCGGGGTCGAGCATATAGATAGCGTAATCCTGAGCGCCATCGATCAGGAGGTTCAACTCCTCCGCGAGCACAATGGCGCTGTCAGCAAACTTGCGGGCAACAGAGACGGTCCGATGAGAGTTTCGCCACAGGAGGACCATGGCCACAAGAAACACGGCGACAGCGGTCTGCTGACTTGGTGCCGTGGGCCAGCCGTCCACGATCACTAGCATCGCGAGCGTGATAAGTGTGACACTTGAGATGACGAGGATGTCGGGCCTTAGCGCTACCAGCACCATCCCAGCCATGCCTAGCGTCACGAAATAGTGGACGCGCTCATCAATGTGCTCGCCGAGCTGCTCACGCGTGACGAACGCCATAATCGCGATCGCGAGCCCCGCAAGGGAGGCGGTTACGAGCTGGGAGTGGATGGACCTGTTGGCGAGCAGTGCTGCCGCGGCTCCCGGCGAGAAATGGCCCTTTCGCTCGGATTGCCGTTCGGTGTCGGTAATGACCTGCCCCCCAATGATCTTCCGCAGGAAGCAGCGCGACGCTGATATCTCCCCTTTCCTGATTGCTTTTTATCAATTCCGTGTGGACTGAGCCATCAAAAGTTGTGCCGTTCAAGGCGACTGCTCTTTCTGCCCGCAGCATGGTCCGTGTACGCCTATCGAACCACGGTCGGAAAGGTGGTGACGATCGATGGGGAACAAATGCAGCTTCCCATTGCAACGCGCTGTAGCCAAGCAAACGATGCGGATCATGCGCGGCGCGTGGCGGAGGCGAGGGGAATACAGTGTGCGGTATGCGAGTGGAGCAGCGCAGGGACGAGAGGTATGATCGAGGTCTGTGTGATCGTGCGTACGCGAGAAGGGACGGTTGCCCAGTCGAATTGCCCTCGCCTCGCCGCAATCCCACCGGCCTTATCGTATGAACATTCCTGATATGGAACTGCTGCGGACGCTGGCGGCCTCTCTCGCGGTTGGCATCCTGATCGGGATCGAACGCGGATGGCGGCAACGTGATGCGTCCGACGGAGGTCGCGTAAGCGGCCTTCGGACCTTCGGGTTGCTCGGCCTCATTGGCGGTGTCGCTGGCTACCTCCCGGAAATGTTGGCAGCCGTGGTCGGCCTTGCCGTCCTGTCGAGCCTAGTCCTGGGCTATCGAAGCGAACTCGCGCGTCAGGGCAGCCTCTCCGTCACCACCACCCTGGTCGGGATCATCACCTTCGCCCTGGGCTTTGTCGCGGCCAAAGGGATGGTCGGTGAGGCGCTCGCCACAGCCGCCGTCACCACCTTGATCCTCACCCTACGCGGCAAGGCGCACGCGATGCTGAAGGGCATGACCCAGCAGGAAGTCGAGTCCATTGCGCGCTTCGCGCTGGTGGCGCTCGTCATCCTGCCGCTGCTGCCAGACGCGAATATTGGTCCTTGGGGCGCATGGAATCCGCGCAAGATCTGGATGGTGGTGGTCGTGGTCCTCGGTCTGTCGTTCGCAGGGTACGTTGCAACCCGGCGTCTGGGCCCGGAGAAAGGGATCATGATCACCGCGCTATGCGGCTCGCTCGTCTCCTCGACGGCTGTCACAGTCGCCTACGCTCGGCGCCTGCGGCAACAGGACGGTCCCGAAGCCCCACTGGTCGCAGGAATCGCGCTGGCATCGCTGGTGATGTTCGTCCGTGTCCAGATCCTGTCGATCGCGCTCGTTCCCTATTCGAGCCGATCGCTGGCCCTAGCGATGGTCCCGGCATTCATCGTCGGCGGACTGACGACGTTGCTCGCGCTCCGCGCGCGGGGATCCGAAGCTCATGCGGGCGAGGTCAAACTCGGAAACCCGCTCGATTTCGGGCCAGCGCTACTCCTTGCGGGTCTGGTGGCGGTCATGGCGATACCGGCGCGCTGGGCGCTCGATCGCTTCGGCGATCAGGGCATTGTCGTGGTCCTTGGCCTGACCGGCATGTGGGACGTGGATGCGGCGGTTCTCACCCTGGCCGGCATGCCCAAGAATGTTCTGGACGGAGCAACGGCCGGGCTGGTTCTTGCCGTTCCGGTACTCGCCAACACCGCGTTCAAGGCTGTGCTCGCACTCGGCATCGCGGGTCCAAGACGGCAGGGCTGGAAGGCCGCCGGTCCTCTGTTCGCGTCGGTATTGGCGTCGGGTGCAGGGATCGCGGGGCTGCTCTCGGTGGGATAAGCCTAAAGACCGGCAGGCAGTTCCTGAGGAGATGGCTCGGGGACGAAGTCCGGCCCGGTCGGGACGCCTTCGGGCTCGAAAGGTATTGGCACTTCAGCTGGCTGAGGAGGCGCCGGCGTTTCGGGAGGTGCGGACGGCTCGATGATGTCCGGCTTGGGTTCGCCAGGCTGAGAAGCCAGCGCGAACGCACCTGCCCATTTTTGGTCCCGCTGCGCCGCCGATCGACGTAAGCGCCGGGCGCGTTCGGGATCATTCATCGTGGACATTCCCAGGGGTTTTGATGGCCCGCTGATCGTCACCTGCAGGATGAGCGGGATCGCAAGCGCGGCGACAGTGCCACGACCGAGCACGCTGCGGATATGGAAGTGTGCATGGGCGGCCTGCGCGAAATGCCGCACGCGACCAAGACCCGTCCCATGCGCGCCAGCAGGGCGTGCCCCAAGCAGAATAGCGGAAAGCTCGTCCGAACCCATCCCCTGCCCCGTATCTGCAACGATCACCCAGATGCGGCGTCCAACGCGCTTGGTCCGCACCAGGATCCGGCCAGTGCCATTCAAAGCTCCGCGCGCGTTGGTCACAAGCTCGAGAATCGCCGCATCAAAAGCGGACGAATCCAGTTTGACCGGTGACGGCTCGGCCGACACCTCTACCGATACCTCGACACCGCTATTCGATTGCGCGTCGAGCAGCGACTGTAGCGCTCCAAGGTGACGATTGAGATCGAATGCTTGAACCATCGCGCTGGTTTCCTTGGCAAGCAAGGCGGTCGTCAGAGTGCCGCCGCGGCGCGCGGCTTCCGAGATCGCGTCGAGAAGCACAGCCCGTCTGTTCGGTGTAGGGTCGTCGCCAAGCAAATGGCTCGCCGAACTGACGATCCCGAAAAGATTGCGAAGATCATGGATGTTTTCCCGCTCCGTGATCTGCGTGCCGGACTCTAGCATATGGCTCTCCCATCGCGCTATTTGTTGTGTTCAACGGGCGAAAGTGAATTGGGAAAGTTACGTAGCCGGTGGATCATTTGACCAACGCGGTCGCGACGGGCACCTCGCGGCCTTAGTAAGTTCCCGGATAGGAGCGCTGCTGCCGAGGTCATAATTTCCCGATGCTCGAGGGCCGGAGAACGTGCCGGCACGCAGTCGCAAGCTCGAAACCAGCAAGGCGTAAAACGCGGATGACGACATCGGCGGGACCGATCGGAGAACCCGAACAACAAACCGATGTTGTCGCCTTCCTGGAGTCGCCAGGCGCGCTTCAACCCTGCGAATCTGCGCGCCGGATAGATACACATGCGGCGCACATCTTCCTTGCCGGCGATCGCGCCTGGAAGCTCAAGCGCTCCGTCCATTTCAACTATCTCGACTTTTCGAGCGCGGACAAACGTCACGCCGCGCTGGAGACGGAACTGACGCTCAACCGCAGGACGGCCCCTGCACTCTACCTTGCGGTTCGGCCGATCTGCCGGGATGGCAGCGGCACACTGAATTTGGATCGTCGGGGAGACACGGTTGACTGGCTTCTCGAGATGCGGCGCTTTCCTGACGGAGCCCTGCTCGAGGAGATTGCGGCCCGCGGTGAGTTGAACGGCCGGCTAATCACGCGGCTCGCCGATCAGATCAAGGCGTTTCATGACGATGCCGAGCAGTGTCGATTGCAACACGGACTCGATCGGGTCGAGGCGGTGATTTCGGGAAATCGGGCGAGTATGGCCGGCTTTCCCGAAATCCTCCCGTCCGCGGCCGCGAGCAGTTTGGTTGATCGGCAAATCGAGCACGCCGTTCGCCATGCCGCCTTGCTGGATGCACGCGCCCGGCAAGGCCGCGTCAGGCACGGGCATGGTGACCTGCATCTCGCGAATATCGCGGTGATCGACGATAACCCCATGCTGTTCGACTGCCTCGAATTCAGTGCGTCGCTTGCGACAATCGACGTGCTCTACGACCTCGCGTTTCTTCTGATGGATCTTTGGGCGCGCGGTTTCGATGTTCAGGCGAACATGCTCCTGAACCGCTACCTTGATATCGCTCCGCAGGACGAGGCCGGCATAGCGCTCATCCCGTTGTTTCTTTCCGTCCGAGCGACCATTCGGGCTCATGCGCTGGCAGCGCAAGCGGCGGGGTCGCCGGACTCGGATCTGGCGCACAAGGCCCAGCACTATCTGGCGCTGGCCGATGAACTGCTCGCCCCTGTGCCGCCCCGCCTCGTGGCAATCGGAGGGCTTTCCGGAACTGGAAAGTCGACCATCGCCAGGCTGGTTGGCCATTGTTTGGGCCGCGCGCCCGGCGCCAGAATTCTGAGGTCGGACGTCCTGCGCAAGCGGCTGGCGGGCGTGCAGCCGGAGACCGCGCTGCTTACCGACGCCTACACCTCGACAGCCAGCGCGGCGGTTTATGGCGAGCTTGAGCGGCTGGCGAGCCACACGCTGCAAGCCGGGCAAGCCGTGATCGCGGATGCGGTCTATGCGAAACCGGAGGAACGCGACGCGATAAGTCGGCTCGCGCGACGGCACGGCGTTTCGTTCGAGGGTATCTGGCTCGAGGCTGCGCCGGATCTGCTGAAGCAACGGATCACGGCACGGGCAAACGATGCCTCGGACGCCGACACGGCCGTGGCCGAGGCGCAAGCGCGCTATGATATCGGCGGCGTTGACTGGCACAGGGTCGGCGCAGACGGTCCCCGCGAGGCCGTTGCAGGCAAGGTGCGTGCGATTATTGGTGACGAGGACCGCTGACCGACTGATCCGAGCTCAACGGGTGCGCTCTATTCCGTAGTTGGGCCGTCGAAATGCTCGTGCGCCGCCTCGGCATCGGCCTTCGTGCGATGGATCGTGCCGTCGATGTGCTCGGGTGGCCCGTAGATGGTGTAGAGCTGCAGCAGCTTGTCGCCGGTGTTGACGATGTTGTGCTCAGCCCCGGCGGGAACGACGATGCCATCATCGCTCTTGATGGGCATGCGAACGCCATCGATGAGAACCTCGCCCTTGCCCTTCTCGACCCGGAAGAACTGATCGCGATCGTCGTGTATTTCGAGCCCGATTTCTTCGCCGGGCTTCAGCGCCATGAGCACGAGTTGCAGATTTTGGCCCGTGTAAAGAACCCGGCGAAAATCCTCATTGTCCTCGGTCAGGTTTTCGATGTCGCCGATAAATCCCTTCATTGCAGTGTCCTTTCTGGGCCGGTCCGCGAGAATTCTCCGTCGAGGGTGATCCGGCGGCCGGAATATGCCAAACTACGATGATGCTTGCCCCGGCGCGACATAACTGTCTGTCCGGGATCATACTTAGAACGCGCGCCACGCGCACCCGGGTAAGGAGACGCAGAAAGGTGGACGTCGCGGTTTTCAGCACCCGCAGCTACGATCGGGAGTTCCTCGACCAGGCAAACGCGGCAGTCGGAGGTTCGCACGCTTTGCGCTATTTCGACGCCAGTCTCTCGGAGCAGACGGTGGCGCTGGCGGCGGGATCCGACGCGATCTGCGCCTTCGTCAATGACCGTCTCGATCGAAGCGTGCTTGCGGCGCTTCGTGGGCAAGGGACAAAACTGGTGGCCTTGCGAAGCGCCGGCTTCAATCATGTCGATCTCGAAGCGGCCGAGGCACTGGAGATCGCCGTGGCACGCGTGCCGGCCTATTCCCCGGAAGCAATCGCTGAACACACCGTCGCGCTCATCCTGTCGCTCAACCGCAAGCTACATCGGGCCTATGTTCGTGTCCGCGAGGGAAACTTCGCGCTGGACGGCCTCCTGGGGTTCAATCTCGGCATGCGAACGGTCGGGATTGTAGGGACAGGGAGGATCGGGGCGGTCGTGGCCCACATCCTTCGAGGGTTTGGCTGCGCGCTATTGGCCTTCGACCCCTCTCCCGATGAGGAACTCAGGCAATTGGGTGTGAGCTATGTCCCGTTCCCCGAGCTAATGCAGCAATCCGACATCATAACCATTCACTGCCCGCTCACGCCGCAAACGCATCATCTGATCGACGAGAACTCTTTGCAGCTGATCCGCAAGGGGGCGATGCTGATCAATACAAGCCGAGGCGCCGTTGTGGATACGCAAGCTGTAATCGCCGCGCTAAAGTCAGGAGTGATCGGGGCATTGGGGCTCGACGTCTATGAGGAGGAAGGCGACCTCTTCTTCAGAGACCTGTCGGAATCCATGTTGCAGGATGATGTCTTCGCGCGCCTGCTGACATTCCCCAATGTCCTCATCACAGGCCATCAGGGCTTTTTTACTCGCGAGGCACTCACGGCCATCGCGGAGACCACGATCCGGAACATCTCAAGCTTTGAAGAGAGTGGTCGCGCGACCCATCAGATCGGAACGGAGCTCCTGGCCTGAGCAGCGATAGACGCCGAATACGACGCTACTTCCACCGTTCGCTCCGTATTACTCCCAATAGGCCCGTAAGCTCCGCCGGTCGAAACTGCGCCAACTGAGGAAGGACGCAGCTATCATGTACATTCTCCCCGCGACTGACGTGCACAAGCACCGCGCCTCACAATCTCAACTGCGCGCCGGGATCGGGCTGGCGCTTCTGTTCGTGACGGTTGGGACTCAGTTGATCTGGGCGCTCACCACCCACTGACCGCAACAGACAGCACGGCTCCGCGCCGCGCCGCGCCTTGCGGGTGGACATGCCGGGACGATCGTCATAGTCTCCTCATGCCGTTCTGATCTTGATCGTGAAGTTCGGCCCGCTATCGCGCGGGAAACATAGGCTCTCGACTTCGGTCGGGCGGCCTGCGGAATACAAGACCTTCGGGAAATACGCGGGGCGCGCTTTTCCTTATGTTTGCGCGCGATCAACCGTCCCGGCTAGCGGGCCGGGGGGAACATAAGGTGTGTCTTGTGCGCTATCAGCCCTCACTTCGTCTGACGCTTATCGCCTGCGCTGCGATTGCGGGCCTGCGCGCCCGAGCTGCATGTCGGCACCTTTGAATCTCGCTGATATGGCCGTGGCGAGGAGAATGTGACGGAGCGACGGGTCGTTCACATCGTCGATGACGAGGCTTCAATCCGACGCTCAACCAGTTTCATGCTCAAGAGGTCCGGCTATACCGTCGCGACGTTCGCGTCCGGTGCGGACTTTCTCAAGGAAGTGAAGCAGCTCGAGCCCGGTTGCATCTTGCTCGACATCCATATGCCGGAAATGGGTGGCCTGCAGGTGCAGGAAGCGCTCATCGAGCGAGGCATTGCGATGCCGGTCGTCTTCCTGACAGGCAGTGGCGACGTCGCGACA
The DNA here is from genome assembly GCF_002312805.1 of Sphingobium sp. D43FB. Taxonomy (GTDB): domain Bacteria; phylum Pseudomonadota; class Alphaproteobacteria; order Sphingomonadales; family Sphingomonadaceae; genus Sphingobium. The sequence goes on from NZ_NMUA01000015.1 coordinate 76,549, forward strand.
GCAGTCAGGGCCATGAAGATGGGCGCGGTCGAGTTCATCGAGAAGCCATTCGAGAAGAATGTCGTCCTCGGAGCTCTCGACCTGGCATTCTCGTGGCTGGGTGATTTGCGGCTGAAAGAGCTCAAGTCCCAGGAAGCACGGTTGCTTGTCGCCTGCCTTTCGACGCGAGAACGCGAAGTCCTTCACAGATTGGCGGACGGCCTAGCCAACAAAGCGATTGCACTGGAACTAGGCATCTCGCCAAGAACGGTCGAAGTGCATCGCGCCAATCTCATGATCAAGCTGGGTGTGCATACGCTGTCCGAAGCCCTGCGCATCGCCTTCGCCGCCGGACTGGATCGGTCGGAGAATTGAAACCTGCCACCATTCCCTTGGATACCACTCGGATTGATGCCCGAGGGGACTAATCTGCCGCGATGGCCCGCAGAGCGTCCGGCTTTTCTATGATGAGCAGTCGGCCGCCAGGGAGAGAGACGACACCTTGATCGCGAAGCGCGGTGATCGGCGGCTGCGCTCGTGAACGCGCCTCGTTCATAGCTATCCGGTCAGTCCGTGAGCGCCATCATGTGGTCGCAAAATCGCGCCGCTCCCGGCGGAAGGTCACGCAACCAGTAACGTCGGACGGAAACCGGCAGCCAGCGGAGCCTTATGAACCCGACTCCGAATGCGATCAGAACGCACACTATGATGAACGCGAACAGGACGCCGGTTCGGATAAGATGTCCCGCCGGGGTCGGAGGGAATATCGGAAGCAAGACGATCACGAGAAGCGCCGCCAGCAAGGCAATGGTGAACATGAATGAAAGGCGGTCGCAGTCATCCATGCGATGTTCGAAGATGGCCAGGTAAGCTGTCCGGTCCGCGCGGCCTTCCGCGCTATCAAGATAGATCAAATGCGGATCGGTTCGCGCCGAAGGTGGTTGAAACAGCGCGGGAACTGACGGATATTGCTCAACGGAGCGCGGAGTCTTGCACCAGAAGACAAAGCCCAGAATCTCTTTGCGGTGCGCCAGACGTTTGATATGCGGCCAGTACATCTCATGCCAGTAACGAAGATCGGATTTACCGTGCGCAACCAGCCACTCGTAAATCGGTCCGGGGGGCAGTGGTAGCCGCCCATAATCCTCGCGATCGAACGTCCAATACATTACGTGCAGGCCAATGGCGGCAACGACCAGCAGGACGGCAGCCCAGACCGGCATCGCACTTGCGACGCTCCCCATGGGGCTGCGCCAGAGTTCGGCTTCGAGCCAGCAAGCGGCGCGCGCGCCGAGAATAGACGCGCCCACAACAAGGAGGGCGTTGCCAAAGCAGAACATCGCGTAAGCGAGATTGCGCGGCAGATAGCGGGCGCGTTGCAGCGCGAGGATCGCCGCATCGATCTGCCGCTCACCCTCGGCCGGGTCATCGGGACCCAAATGAGCGGCGAGTGCTTCGTAAGCGCGAATTTTCTTCGCCATCCTTCTACCTCCCTGTCAGCCCCAGCCGTCCCGGCGGCCTTCGCCATTGTCGCGAAGATTGCGGCCATCCAGGGCCGACCGGCGGATGCTGAGCTCGACCTCATCGCCCTTGCGCGCGATATGGACATCGCGCGGGTCGATGTTGTTGCGCCGGGCGTACTCGTCGGCGGCCTTCTCGCTGCCGAACCTCCCGGCCTCTTCGAATTCCCATCCCATCGTTCGCTCCTTCAGACTGCGCAGGCATCATGCCGGCGGCTTCATGCTACAAGTCGAGACCCAGGCTGCGCTCTGGAAGCGGCGGCAGCACGTCGCCGCGATCGGGCTTCAGGTCCGGCGGCCGCTGGGAATCCTTCGCGGCCGCCGGCGCCGCGCCGTCCGGTAATGGCGGCAGATCGCCCCGCAGCGGTGGGAGATCCGACAGGCCGACCCCATCGATCGGTCCCGGGTCAAATTTCTCGCGGGCACCCGGCCCCTTCTTGCCCTCGATGTCGAGCCGGCCGAGCGTCTCGAGTGCGGAAGTCTTGTTGCCCGGGTTCATATCGAGCTGCCGCTCGAGCTTCTCCTTGTCGTCGACGACCATGGTAAGCTCGTCGCGGACGCGAGTGACGCCGACGTTGAACAGACGCTGGTTCGAGAGGTTGCGCTCGTGCGACGACATGACGGTGATCGCCTTGTCGGTGGTGATCCCTTGCGCCATGTGCATGTTGAGGCTGTAGGCAAGGTCGAGACGAGAGAGCATCGGATCCCCGAGACCGAGCGTGAGGCGCTCTTTGTCTGCTGTCTCGACCTTCACCCCGTCGGCATCGATGCCGATCACGCGCGCGAGCGCCGCATTGTGCAATCCGCGCTCCTTGTCATTGGCGGTCCAGCGGATGCGGTCCCCCTCGCGCAGCTGCAACGTCTTCTTCTCGGAAAGCTGCAGCCGGTCGCGCTGCTCGGTCGGCGACAGCCTCTGCGGGTCGAAACGGATCCTGCTCCGCCCGTCCGCAAGCTCGACCTTACCGTTCGCATGGACCTTCCGAACATCGTAGCGCCCGGCCTGAATGCCGACATCCTGCGCCCCGCCCCGTCCGACCTCGAGCGTCTGACCAGCCCGGTAGGTCGATGCGTAGCGCAGCTCCTCGCGCGTCGTGTTGACCCGTTCGTAGACCGTGAGGTGGATACCCTGCCCCATCACGCAGCCTTCCGCGACCAGTCCGTCCTGGATGCGCTGATTGATAACGGCACGCGCCTCGCGGCCCGAGGCAAAGACCGCGGTCGCGTCGCGCTCCGATTGCGACAGCGCGAGCCACATGTCGGCCGCCGCCGCCGCGGGCTCGGCGGTCTCGACAACCCGGTCCCCGAGAACCCTCATCGCCGCGCTCGCCTTTCCGGCATTGGCGAGCGCGGCGACCGTGCGCAGCTGGTCGGTCCGCTGACGGATGTTCTCGTCCATCCTCGCCATGGTGCCGCCGCCCACCTGGATCATGGCGAAGGCCTTGCCGGCATCGATCGAGGAGAGCTGCTGGCGGTCGCCGACCAGCACGAGCTTGTCCACGCCGACCGCAGCGCTGATCTGGTGGAGCTTGAGCATATCATTGCTCGAGACCATCGAGGTCTCGTCGACGACGAGCATGGTGCCGGCGAGCTTCTCGCGCGCCGCCTCATAGCGCGGTGTGTCGCGCTCACCGATGAAGCGCTCATGCGCGAGCACGAAGGAGGCGATGGTCTGCGCCTTGATCCCCGCGCTTGTCGCGAGGTCCGCCACCATTTTGTTCTGGAAGGCGAGGCCGGTGATCGTCCGACCTTCCGCTTTCGCGACCCGGGCAACCGCCTCCAGCATGGTCGACTTGCCGGCGCCCGCGACACCCTGGACAGAGACGGTTCGATCGGCGGAGGACAAAATCATCGTCGCGGCCGCGAGCTGCCCGGGATTGAGGGGCCGTTCGGCAGCATCCTGCAACCGCGCCGGCGCTGCGTCCGCGGCGATGATCGGGTTGGCTGCCCCCTTCCCTTCCTCGACCGCGCCGAGGATCCGCTCCTCGGCGCGCAGGGCATCCTGTGTCGTCACCATTCGCCCCGTCCGGTCTGCGGCCGTGGCGACGCCGGGAATGAGCTGGCGGTTCTGAACCAGCCGGTCGATCCGCCGTTCGATGCTTTCGACGGTGACGCCCTTCAGCCCGAGATCGAGCGCGGTCTTGCTGAGCGTGTGGACCGGCCACGCCGCCTCGCGTTCGGAGAGGATGCGGACCGCCGATGCGACAGCCAGCTGCGTGCGGGCTTCGCCCGGCGACCTGACGGCGCGCGCGAGCGCATTATCGACCAGCGGATCGTGCGGACGGAGCAACCCGCCCAGCCTGTCGCGGGCGCCGTCGATGGCATCAACGATCGCCCGGTAGCCGCGCTCGAGCGCATTGTCGGGCGGCGCAATCCCGGCGCGTGCCTCGGCTACCGCGCGCAGGTCCCTGCCGTCAAAGCCGAGCGTCGCTGCCCGGTCGATCCAGCCCTGCCTGAGGGCCGCCCGATCCTCGACATCGAGCTTGGGATCGCGCGATCGCTTGGTGATTTCGCGCAGGCCCTCGGGCGACTTGATGCCGAGCCGCGTGGCGCGCTCGAGTATCTCCTCGCGGCGCTGGCTATATTCGGCGATCACCCCCTTGGGCACGCCGGCGATCTCGAACGTGCCGTGCTTGCCCTTCATGCCGAGCTGGTAGCCGATCCACTCGAGCTCGGAGCGCAGGAAGGCATGGTAGATCGAGCCGATGATGCTGTTGTGGCTCCAGATCTTGTCAGCGTGCAGCGCTTGCCATTTGCCGTCGGGCATCCGGGTCAGATTGGCGATGACGGCGTGGATGTGGCCTTGCGGATCGAGAGCCCGACTGGTGTCGTGCTGGAACAGCGCATAGACGAGATTGCCGGTCTGGACCGGGACCTTGCGTCCCTCGACATCGCGGCGGCCTTCCGCGAGGTTCTTCTCAACCCAGGCCATGGTCTGCTTGACTGCGGCCATGTTGGCGCCGAGCACGCGCTTGTCGCCCGCGACATAGGCCATGACCGAGGCGGACTTCGGCATCGAGAATGTGAGGTCGACACCGGCGCGCCGGTTTTCGACCTGCGCGACCGCCTCGCCGCTGGGAAGAACGCCGTTGAGCACACCCTCGAAGGCGTCCTTCGACACCTCGCCGCAAAGGCCGGTCGCCTCGGCCCCCTCCCCCGCCCAGGCGGTGATCTCCGACGAGCCCTCGACGGTGTAATAGTCGTCCTTCGCGAAGTAGTTCGCGGCACCTGATGCGGAGCGGACGGCGGCGACCGACAACATCGATCAGATTCCCATGTCCACGCCGTCGTCATCACGGCCGGGATGGAAGGCCTGGCGCAGTTCGACCAGCGTCAGATCCTCAACCTGCGGGGCCCGGAGCGTATCGGATCGCCGGTCGCTTTCCCGGTCCCGGTCCCGCGTCGCGACCGGCTGTTCCTCGCCGTTGGCGCGGGCGGCCTGCGCCTTGTCCGCGGCGTGTACCGCGGGCGTGGTCTGCTCGCCGCGATCGGCGGCGCGCTGGGCGGCACGGCTCGCCGCGTCGTCCTCTTCCTCGACCTCGGCGGACAGGATGCGCGCGGCAAGCTCTTTGGCGAGATTGGTGGTCTCGGACACCTCCTCAATCACCTGCCCCGCGCCGTCCCGCCCGCCGGCTTCCCCTGCCCCTTCCTCCTCGAACGCCTCCTCTCCGCGCTTCGACCGGACCGGCTGAATATCGGGCCTTAGAACGAAGCCCTGGGCGACCTGGGGATAGTCCTTCCACTCGAGGAGAATGCGCGCGGCGGGAAAGCCGTCGGGGAACTTCACGAAGCCGTGCATCGAGGGCAGGTTGGTGATGTCATCGGCGATGACGAGCGGCTCGACCTGCTTGCGCGGAGTCAGCGTCGAGGCGTCGCGGGTGTTGTTGTAGCCATAGCTATAGGCCTCATCCATCTGGCGGACCTCGCGATTGCCGATGTAGCGCGCGCACTGCTCGGCCGTGTCGAGATCGGCGGTCGCGAGGATCAGCTTGGAACGCGCGAGCGAAGCGAGGTTGCGCGCGCCCTGTTCGCCATAGACATCGACCAGCTTCTCGAAGCTATGGATGCCGAGGATCATCGCACCGCCGAACGCGCGCGCGGTCTGCAGGCCGTTCTCGATGGCGGGCAGGCGATGAAGCGCGCCGAGCTCGTCGAACATGAACCAGGTGCGCAAGGATCGCGTGCGCGGCAGCGTCATCAGACGGTTGATCGCAAGGTCCATCCAGAGCGTGAGTAGCGCCCGGTTCATCGGCAGATCGACGTAGTTCGACGTCACGAACAGGATCGATCCGGGCTTCTTTTCGCCGGTGATCCAGTCCCGGATCGAGAAGGGTTCGCCGGCGTCGGGGAGGAAGCGCAGCGCCTGGGCATTGGTGTTGAAGACGGCGCGGATCGATTCCGCCATGCGGGCTGCTTCGGGCGCGGTCAGCGGGTCGGCGATGGTGTTGGCGAGGAAGCGATGAACGCGCTTCAGGTCGGCGGTCATCAGGTTCTCGGACAGCGCCAGGTTGGTGGTTTGTCCACGCTCCATGAGCCGGACACACATCTCGATGAAGAGCGTACGCGCCGCCATCGCCCAGAAGGGTTCGGAGGAGCCGCCATCGGACGGTATCAGCGCGGCCGCGGCGGCGGTGAATTCGCTGTGCGTGCGGCAGTCGTTGAAGATCGACCAGGCCGGGCATCGCGCGTCCATCGGGTTGAGGATCGTGTCGCGCGACGGGTCGTAGAAGGCTTCGACATAGGCGCCGGTCAGGTCGAAGATGACGGCGGTGTCCTGCCGCTCGCGCATTTGGCGAACGAGGCTTCTGAGCTCGGTGGTCTTGCCCGATCCGGTCGTGCCGATCAGCATCAGATGGGACTGCTCGGTCCGGTGCGGGAAGGGGACGCCGGCGAGCGTATAGGGATGATGGATCCCGGCTTCCTTCCGCGTGCGGAACGGAAGGTGAAGGACCTGGCCGGGCGACATGCCGGGCAACCGCTCCCGGACTTCTTCCTCAAACTTCTCCAGATTGTGCTGGCTGATCTCGGCGTGGAGGATGTCGCGGGCCACGAGCATCGCCCCGCGCTCGTGCCGTTCCTGGAGGATCGAACGGCCGCGCCGATGCGAAAGATCGACGAACCAGATCGCCACCGGGATGGTGATGAAGATCGAGACGAGGAAGGCGCCGAGCAGGCCCCGCATCGCGATCGCCCAGGCCTTGATGACCTCGGGAATGTAGGGGACCGCCTGCATCACCGTTCGCATGATGTCGCCATTGGGCAGCGTGATGTTGACGCGCTTGTTCGGGTTGAGATCGATCCAGTTCCACAGCGTCGCGTAGATCTTCATGCAGACGAGCTGGAAGCCATGCTCGTCGAGCTTGATCGACATGATGAGGAACCAGGCTGCGACAAAGGCGAAGAACCACAGGATGAAGGGCAGCTTCGCACCCGAGAACCACATCAGCATCTCGTGCGTGATGAGCTGGCTGCCCCGGGTAAAATTGCCGGCGTTGCGCTGCACGTTCCCGCGCGCGCTATGGTGGGTGAGAGGGATGGCTCGGCCATCGGTGCGGATGTCGTCCTTACGCGCCATGGTAGAGCTCCATACGCTTGTCGGTTTCCGCGATGATGCGGTCGCGATATTCGGGAAATTGTTCGCGGATGATGATGTCGAGCGCGAGCTGCTGGAACTCGCCGATCCGGACGAGACGGCGCTGGCTGGATGTCAGCAGCTGGCCCGATGACAGGAAGTTGTCGACGGCCGCGCGCAGCAGGTCGGACGGGGTGCAGCCGCGCTCGGCAGCGATCTCCACCAGACGGTCATATTTGCTCCGGTCGAGGCGGACCGTGCAGTGCTTGTTGGGGGTCGTCAAACCAGGCCTCCTAGCAGGGAGGCTGGTGGGGTCTCAGAAACCGATGCGGCTTATAGCGCAACTGCGATCAGGGGGCAAGGAAGTCAGGATGCACGCTTCTGGCGTGTTCTAGCGTAACACATTGAAACGGCGGTTTTTCGCGGGTTTGACGTCCTCCCAAATGCTGTCCCACAGCGGCCCACGGAACAGATTGCAACTAAGTCATTGGTATAGCTGTCAAAGCCCTGCACGCTCGTGCGTTCGGTGTGCATATCCCAAGAGACCGATTCCTGTCCCTGGCCCTCTGATGATGTCTGTAAGGGAATGCCCGTAACCGGGGCCGGCTGGGCAGAGCTCCGCCGTGAGGCGGAGGCGAGCCTTCACGAGTCCGAAGCGGTGACGCGACGATGTAGGGAACAGGCAAGCGAAGCGATGCCTTCCCCCCGGCGCGCTCGGGCTTGCCCGAAAGCGCGCATCAATGGCGGCCTCCGGCCCCATTGGCCAGGCGAGGATCGTCACCCGAACGGGCGGAGACAAGGCGCATGCCTTGGCTCCGTGAGCTTGGGGCGCGGGCGTCCTGAAAGGGCGCCGGCGTCCTTAGCGAATAGAGCCGTCATCGGGCGACAGCCCGATGCGCCCACGCCCCTCTCAATCCCCTTCTTCCAGCGCGGGGCCACAACGGTTATACTTGCCCTGTTCATGGCCCGATTAGCGTTGAACAAGAGGCCCTTATGGCAAAGACACTGGAACAGGAGCGCCTGGCGCTCGAAGAAGACGCGCGTCGGCTGGAAGATCGGCGCAGGAAGCTCGAAGAGAAAGAGCGTGAGCAGGCCATATCGACGGTCGAGAAGTCGGGTCTGCTGAAGCTCGAAGCCAAGCGTTTGGCGGTTTTGACCGAACGCATCAAAAGCCTCGGTATCGCGGAAGTCGAGAAGCGACTGGTGGCCTGAACCTAACCTGCCGCGGCAACGCCGCGGCACGGCCATGGGGGGTTCGATGCCCCCCATGGCCGTTCCTCTCCCAGCAAAAAAGGGAGAGGCCAAGGCCCCTCCCCGTCGCTCCTCAATACTCGTCGCTCATCCGTCCCGGGACCGTGTGGACCACCTGGTCGATGAGCGTCATCGGCAGCGCGTCATAGTCGCCCTCGTCGATGGTGACGTAGTGGCCGGGCTGGTCCTCGATGACGTGCTGGTCGAAGAAGCTGTGCAGGGCGCGGCGCTCGGCGAAGGCCAACGCGGCGAGGTAGGCAGCGGCGTCGGCGTGGGCGGCGGTCGAGTTGATCTGCATGAGTTCCTCCTGTTGTCTTGAATGACAGGGGAAAGGTCGTCGTTGAGGGAGCCGCCGGGTCAGGGACGCGGGGCTCGCCCCGCGCCGCGAAGCGGGGAGTGGGGGTGCCGATTTTGTCGTGGTTGGAGTGGAGCGAAGCGGAGCGCAGGCCGCGTCAAAATTGGGGGCACCGCTCATCCTTGACGCGGTGGTTCCCTCAACGACATGCTCGGAATTCTGTGAGAGATTTTATCCTCTGATGGGGGCGCAACGGAGGAGCTCGCGGAGCCCTCGCTTGGCCTTGATGGCGTGCAATGAGCGAAAGGACGCGCTGTCACCAGCGCACCCATCTCGGCTAAGACAGCGTCATCCCGTCTCGATTCCCAGTTCGTGGAGCCGGCTCAGATCATCCTGGCGCACTATTTCGTAATCGTCCGACATAAAGGCGTAGTCACCTCTTCGCACTTCGCCGAGTGTCGCCGATGTTCCATCGGGCCAGACCGCATAATCATCGGTATCGTACTTCTCAAATATACTCGTCATCGTCAGTCTCCTTGATTTTCAACGAAGCCAGCTAGTGGTCGTTGAGGGAGCTGCTGGGTCAGGGACGGAGGCGAAGCCGGAGCCGCGGAGCGGTGAATGGGGGTGCCGATTTTAACGTGGTTAAAAGTGGAGCGAAGCGGAGCGCGGACCGCGTCAAAATTGGGGGCACCGCTCATCCTTGATGCGGTGGTTCCCTCAACGACATGCTCAGAATTCTGTGAGAGATTTCACCCTCAGATAGGGGAGCAACGGTGCCGCTGGGGATTGCACGAGACCCGCCAGATGTTGTGGCCGAAAAGGGGAGGCTATGCCCATTCCAGCCGGGAAGTGTCATCGGCATCGGCGGTTGCCAGAAGTTGGTCCAACCGGCCGAGATAGGCGGCAACACCATGGTGCGCCGCACGCCGCCGGACAGCGGGATTGGAGAGCCGGGCGCGCACCGTGTCGATCGGGATTTCGCCGACACTGTCTGGCCTGAGACCAAGCCCTTCGAGAAGCGCGATGGCATTGGCCGAGGCAAGGTCGAGTTCGAGACCGAGGTCCGATGTCAGCGCGACCTTCAGGTTGATCGTGCCGGTCTCCTCGGTGCGATAGACGCTCACCCGCCGGCACCGGAACTGGGCCTCTTCGACGACGCTGATGACGTCCGCCTGAAAGTCGAAGATGCGCACGATCGCGGCCAGCGCGAGCGGGCAGACCCGCGCTTCGAAATGGTAGGACAGGAATTCGTCCTCGGCTGCGTCGGGATCGAGCAACAGGGTGCCGGTCCGGATGCTCTCCTCGCGCAGGAAGCTCCTGAATGCGGCGAGCTGGCGGGCATTGATTATAGCGCGTGGGCCAGGCTGATCGTCGGCGGCGGTGGCGATGCGGAATGTGATGGACATCTCGTCCTCCCTTGTTGAACCGCTTGGGCCCTGCCCCCCTCTCCTTTGGCCGCTGCGCGGAGCCGCAGGATCGCGGTCTCCTGGTCTGCTCCGAGCGCGCGCAGGCGCTCAGTCCTCGCGGCGCGAAGGGGCTCGATGCCCCTGAGCGCCGCCTTCCAACGCAACAAAAAGAGGAGAGGCCCCGGCCTAAGCCAGGACCTCTCCGCAAGGGCTCAGGCGCCCCGCTTGATGCGCTGGTGCGCGAGGCGGACGATGTGCAGCGGAATGCCGGCTTGCCGCAGCTTCTGGGCGAGGTTCTGCTGAATCCCCGACCCTTCGCAGACAACCGCTTCGACCGGCTTCAGGTTCAGGATGCGGTCGTTGCGGACGAAGGCGGCGCGATTGCCCTGGCTCCGGTCCAGGCGGAACTGGATGACCTTGACGCCGCGAGATGCAGCCCAGGCGTGCGCCACGGCATCGCAACCCTTGGCTTGCGCTGTGGTCGCGAGGATCATTTCAGGGATGCGCGCCTTGATGCCATCGAGACCGTTCCACAGGAGGTCGACGTCTTCCCATGCCTGCCCGCCCGAGAAGGCAACCACCGGCCCCTCCGGCGCGAACTGCTCGCGGCGTTCCCGGGCGCGCGAGGCCAGATAGTCACGGGCGTCGATCATCGAAGCGTTGAGCGCACTCGACACCCGGCTTCCCCGCACCGGCGAGAAAGGCTTGCCGGTCTCGATGCGGTACATTTCGGCGGCATGGTCGCGCATGCACTCCATTGCCTCGCGGCATCCCTGCAACGTCTGGCAGAGGAGCTGCGTGTCCTCGACTTCGGTCGCGTAGATTTCCGAAGGGTCGTAGCTGCGGGCGAGATCGCCGAGCTTCTTGGCCGCGTCATCCTCCCGGCCCTCGATCCGCTTGGCGACGACATGGAAGCTGTTGGCGAATCCCCAGACCAGATCGTTGGCGAAGGGTTCCATGCGGGAGTCGCGCAGCACGTCGAACATTGTCATCATCATCATCTCGACAGCGGCCCGCACTTGCTCGGGGTCCGGCATGTCGAGCGCTTCGGGGGCATCGACGATGCTGAGCTTCGCCATCTCGTTATGCTCGATGAAAGCGCCTTCGTAGGTCTCGGTACGATCCTCGTTCACGCGCGCTGCTGCGACGTGGCTGGCAAGATCGGCGAAGTTGTTGAAAGAAGTCATGATAGTCTCCGAACAAGTCGATCTCTCATCCGGGATTGGATGAAAGATGAAGTCTCATCGGATGAGCTGGCGGGGCTTTGTCAGTGACGCGGGGCTTGTCCCCGCGCCGCGAAGCGGGGCGTGGGGGAACCGATTTTCTCAGGGTCTGTAAGCGGAGCGAAGCGCAGTGGCGGACCTTGCGAAAATTGGGGGAACCGCGCATCCTTGAGAAAGGCCCTTAAGGCTCATCACACTATGGCGATGAAGCTGGTCTGATCCCGAGATGTTAGAGAGAGATTTTGATTTGCCCCGGCCGCGCCCGCGGGCGGGTTAACAGCAAATCTCTCCAGCCTATTCAGGCGAGAACGGCTGCGTCAGGCCCCCGCAAGGTGATCGTCGCCCGGCAGGGCGGAGACACGGCAACGACGTGGCTCCGGAAGCGGCCACGCGAGTAGAGCGCCGGTCCCGTCCTGAGCGTGTCGAAGGACCGGGATGCGCAAACCCCGGTTGGCCTGGCTGCCTGTGGCACAGCGAAGGCTGGGTCCATGCGCCCGCAGTGCACTGGTTCGACGAACCCAGCGAAATAGCGAACGGGCGCCAGCGGCCAATTGATGCTATGATCGGAGTCGAAGGCGGGATGGCCAGCCCGGCCAAAAAGCGGCTCGGCACAGACCTCACCGGTGCTCCGGAGGCTCGATATGGACGAAGCGATGATGAGGGAGGCCGCCCAGGCATTGGCGGCACGGTTGAACCGGCTGCTCAACGCCAGCATGGCCAGCGAGATCGTGCTGTCGCGAGAGGAAGCGCTGCTCGCGCTGGGGTTCACCGAGAGCGTGGTCGAACTGCTGGCGCCTGGCGCAACGCGCCGGCAGGCCTGAGAACGAAAAGGAGCGGCGCCCGCAGGCGCCGCCCGGTTCGGGTCAGAAGAAGTCGATCTTGTCGGCGATGATCTCGCAGCCGTAGCGGGTCACGCCGTCACGATCGTCCCAGTTCGAATAATGGAGCCGGCCGGTGATCGCGACGACGTTGCCCTTCTCGCGCGACGCGGCGGATTTGCCGAGGCCGTTGAAGCAGGTGACCTTGTGGAATTCGGTTTCCTTCGCGGTGTAGCCGGTGGCCTCGTCGATGTAGGTCTTGCCGTCCTTGAGCTTCACGCGGTCGGTCGCGACGACGAGGGTGGTGACGGTGTTGCGGGTCTCGGGGTCCTTGACGACGCGGCCGGCGATGTTGACGGTGTTCATGGGCGTATTCCTTGTTGGGTCCGACGGCCTTCCCGCCGGTGACACCGAAAAAGCGGCGTGCGAGATCGCATCGCACCGAAGCGCAAGCGGAGGGAAACCCCTGGAGGGAGCTGGCGCGGGCAGCCGCGAAGCGGCAACACGGGCGACTGTAAGGGGTTGTGATGCGAGATCGTCCGCCGCAGGTGTCATGTCAAAGGCGAAGGAGGGCGGACGGAACTGACAAGGATCAGACACGCTCCACCAGACAGTCCCGGTCCCTACTGTATCCCGAGACCCTCGACGCTGAGCCCGTCGATCGCGCCCTGCGTTAACGCTGGCAGGCGGCTGCGGTCACGGAGAGAGCGGCTTTGCCTGGAGGCAGGTGTCCCAGGGCGTCGCGAAGATGCCGGGCGCGCAGCGCAAACCAGGAAGGGCGATCGACCTGACCCGGCGGCTGTCGAAGGCGGCCAGGAACCGGCTGCGAGAACGGCATCAGCAGTGCCGATGTTCGTCGTCGAAATCGACGGCGGCAACCGCGGCGCGCGCTCCTGCTCTGTGAAGTCGCCATTGCACGATCGCGGCTCTTGAGCCGCTGATACTCCGCAGCCGACATGAGCACGAGGCTGTCACGTCCATGATGGGTGATGGTAAGCAGCGCTTCCAACGCCAGGCGGCTGATGCGGCCGAATGACTTCGACGCCTCAACGGAACTGACGGATCGGGGCATGGCGGTTCTCCTATCCGGAAAATTGGGAGCTTCCGGAGCAATCTCAAGATGTGCAGGGCACCGTGAAACGAGGACGTCGTCCCACCATCGGGATCGCTGCAACCGTCAGTCGCGGGAGAGCGACTTCGATTGGATGCAAGCGTCCAACGCCGCCGCAAAGAAGCCGGGCGGGCAGCGTCCGAAGAGGAAGCTTGCCGCCTTGCCGATCGTGCGCAGATCGTGACCGACCCAGTCGAACGCGTTGAGTTCGCCTGGAACGAGGCTCGAGCCGGTGCCATCAAGCCCCATCGCCTTGGCGACGGGGTCTGGGATCGCAAGAGCAGTATCAGACGCGCGCTTGCCCTTAGTGGTCAGCGGCATGACGGTGACCCGGCGGCCGACGACGGCCATCCCCATTACCGGGCGGGCCTTGACGCCTTCATCGCGGCCCGCGTCGGCGTCACGCTTGAAAAGGTAGACGTAGTTTAGAACGTCGCCCGGTCTCGGTAACGGGGTCGCGCTCGTCGTCCCACTTGTCGGTGGCGATTTCTGCGGCGCTAGGCCGGGCAGCTTCAAGGTGGGCCTTTTGCTCATCGGTCATCGTCTCGGTGGTTATGACCTCGCGATAGCCGTGCAGCGCTTCCAGCGCATGCTCCAGAAATTCCATGCTGACGATCGCAGCGCGTGGCCGCTGATGCTTCTGCAGAATGACGGGCTCACGCTGGCAGTCGTCGACGATCTGGCCGAGGCGGTTGTGGGCATCGGTCAGCTTGACCGCGGTGAACTGGTCAAAGTTCCTTTCAGGTGCGGCAGATGCCATATGATGTCTCCGGGCTGTTTGATTCGCCTAGGGCCTCGCGCTTTCGCATGGTGCCCTCTCAGGCAATCACAACTCAATAATGGTCAAAATAGACATTTTATAGAATAGCAAGAACGTTGCGACGAGCACGAGAGTGATGGCGCGCGCGGCGGCGGAGCCAGCGAAACAGAGACAGGACCCGCTTCGCGAATGTGCGAAGCGAGCCCTGTGAAGTTAGGCGGAGAAGGTGTTGCCGATCAGTCGGCCATCTCCGGAGTGCGGCGGCGCCGACCAGCGGGAGCAGGCTCGCCCCCGAACGCGCCGTCGGCCGAGGATTCGCCCAGTCCATCCCCGCCAGCGGGAGCAGGAGCAGCAGGCTCGTCGGCACCCGGCAGCGGCGGCAGACCGTCATCGGCGGTGACCGTGTCGTTCGGCGCATCGCGGCGACGGGTCGGGCGCGACCAGACGATGTTGTAGGAGCCGTCTTCCTGACGGAATGCCGAGATGTAGAGCGGCTTGTCGAGGCTCGGATCTTCGATCTTGCCGTTGAGGAAGGTCTCACCGGTCGAGTTGGACGAGAGCTCGAACAATGCGCCGACCTGGACCCACTGGCGAGCGGCCGAGAGTGCGAGGATCTCGAACTTGGGCGCACGCGGATTGGCGGACTGGACAGTGCGCAGTGCGATAACGATCGCGACGGTCAGCGTCGAGATCTTGCCGGTGTAGGTGCCGGCGGCGTTCTGGGTGATGGTGCCGATGTTCATGGGTATTCTCCTGAGATTGTGCGCTCGAACCCCTTGTCCGAACACCTTCTCTCACCCACTCAACTCCTCGGCCGTTCGGCCGAGTAAGGCGCGCCAGCGCCGCTCCGACGCGCGCTACTTCAGCGCCGTCGGGTCGTTCAATGCCGTCTATGATGTCGTAAAGGGAGTCAGGTGCTGGGCGGCGGCGCGGGCGAGCGCCACAACGCAATGATGTCCTGCATCTCTTCAGCAAAGCCGAGGCTGTCGATATAGACGGCACCGCGATCATTCTGGCCGAGAAAGCCGATGACGGTGGTGATGTCGTTGGCGATCGCGACGTCGAGGCCGAACAGGTCGGCGATCTCGAAATGGCCAAGCTCGGGGCCGTTCCACCAAGCCATCAGGAAGTTGGCGACACGGCGCGCCTGACCGGTGTCACTCATCGCGATCGGCAAGAGGCGGGTTAGCGCCGCGCGCGCGGAATCATAGTCGGTCGGGATCGAGGTCATCTTTTGTCTCCGAGCGCCGAAGCTATAGGTCTTCCTTGCAGGTGCAACCACAGCATGCGGGTCAGAGAAGAAGTGGCGCTGGGATGGCGAGCCATTCCGGCTGATCGTTTGCGAGCGACACGTCAAAGTTCGCGGCCTCGGCCTCCGAGAAGATCCGCGCGCGGGCGAGACGATCGAACCCGTCGCTATCATTCCAGAAGCTAAGGCCATATTCGGCGTGCCGTGTCGCGAGCACGAACCCATCGGCACCTTCATCGCGGGTCCGCGCGAGCGCGCGGTCGAGCATCCGCCCGGTGCTGCCATATTCGATGTCGGCCTCGGTGATGACGACGTAGCCGCCTCCGAATTCGTCGGGGCGCAGACGATCATGGTCAGCCGCCCATTCGAACCCGAAGGGGAGCGCTGATCGCGCGCAGCGCTGGATCAGATTGGCGGCGGTTTCGATGTCGAACTGTTCGCCCGAGAGGAAGACGATGGCCTGCCCATCCGCATCCGGTTCCCCGATGTCGATATCGAAGTCGAGGGCTAGGTAATTCTCGTCGGGGAAGAGAGCAAGCAGACCGTCGAACGGGCTGAGTTCGGTGCGCGGGAAGAGCGCAGCGAAGTCCGCGCCCATGGTCGCATAATGCGCCTCAAGCGCGTCGATGCTGATATGGGCATCGCCAATTATCTCGATCGCGGCGATGACCCGGCGAAGGAGGTCGGCCTCGGAGGCGGTAACGGCCAGGCAAAATGCGGCCTTGGTGTAACTATTCGACATGCGCTGATCCTTCGGCACGAGAGGGGGTGTCGATCGGTGCGGCGGGCTCGAGGACATCCCCTTCGACGACGAGCGGCAGCACGGCGAAATCGGCGGCGGCGAAATATGCGAGGACCGCTTCAAACGAGCCGAGCTTTTCGAGCGCTTCGCGCGCGATGACGACAACGTCGTCCTCGGTGACCGCGTAGGAAATCAGCCTCCCGTCACCTTGATGGACGATCCGCTGCGGCCCCCACTCGCCGCCATAGCCGCCAGACCATCTGGCGAACGGGACCTGGTTCCCCACGCACCAGCTTTCGAGCTCGTCGAAATAGCCCCAGGCGACTTCGTGCGCGCACAGGCTGAGTGGCTGACCGACAGTGCGATGGTCCGGCTCGAAGGCCTCGCCGTCCCAGTCGATGGAAAGGCCCTCGTTGCCAATGATCGCGACAAGCTCGGCGAAAGCCGATGTCGAGAGCGATCCGCCGATAATGATCGACGCTGAAACACGGTCTGCCATAGGTGCCTCCTTGTTGGTCGCCGCCGAGGGCGCACGACGTTGAGCGCTGCCGACGAGGTCGGCGACGCGGGTGGATGAAGGGGTATTCGAGAGGCGGCCACATCGGCCGTGAGATCACTGACGCGAGAGCGTCAGCGGCTGATCAGTGGATCGAGCCGAAGAGCGACCGTTTGGCTGCGGCTTGCTGGCATCCGTCCTTGATGCCGACCGTCTCGCGCATCTCGGACATCAGCTGTTCGGCAAGATCAGCGGGCACATCGACATGAGGCGCGACAACAGCAATCGCGGCCTCGGCGGTGGGTAGTTCTCCGGGCTCGGTGCCGGCCCAGATCAGGGCTTCGCCTTCGTCGGGCTCCTCCTCGGTGCGGAAGAAGACTTGGGCGAAGAAGGTCTGGAGCGGTCGGTCCCAACCGACCGTCGCGCGAACGATGTCCGGCTTGTCGGCCTTGGGTTGAAGGTCATGCCGGCTCATTGGGTCGTCCTCCGGATCCTGTGTTGCACGTGGCGCGCAGCACCTTCAGCGCTGCTGATCGCCTTGCCCGCCGCAGACGCCGCCTAGCGCGCGCCGGCTTGCCGAAGAAGGGTACGGGCTTCGCGCAAGCGCTCAACCGCTATCGCTATCGCTTGCCCATGTTCGGGCCCGGCCGGTGTTATCCGCCGCATGCTGTTTCCTCCAATTGGTGGTGGGCGGCGTCAGGCCTGGGCCGGTTGAGCCGGCTCCATTGCGATCTCGAGTCCGTTGCGGCCGATGACTGCACGGAATTGTCGGCCTTCGGGAACGAACCACTGGACACGGTCCGAGAGCACGGTGCGCAGACGCTCGAGGATCGCGGCATCGTCGCCGTGGAGAATGCAGATTGCGATCTCGCGGGCGTCGAGCAGAAAACGGTCGTGCTGAGTGTCCCAGCTATCCGCGTCACGGTCCTCGCTCGGCGAAAAGCAGGTGCCCTCAAGCAGGTCTACGATGTCTTCGGCCGTCACGGCCTCGGGCGACGCGATGATGACGGCCGCTTCTTCGACGTCCCAACAACTGCTGTCGTCATATTCAATAACAGCAGGTGCAGTGATGGTCGCACTTGTGTCGCCCGAAGGGCCGGTGATTGTCAGCACGAGCCTGGCCGCGTCGACCGGCCCGCTTGCGAGACCGGGAAACTCAGCGTCGTTGTAGTGCATGGTCTCCCCGTTGAGCTCGATCTCGAACGCCATGCCGGTGATACGCGAGAGCCGATCGTACCAGTCATAGCCCACCATTTTGGGATCGGGCGCCACAAGCCGTCCTTCGAAGGCCTTGTCTTCGGACAGTGCGAGATGGGCGGACTGCTCGATCGCGGGAATGGAGCCCTCGACGATAAACAGGCCTTCGGTCGCCTCAATCTCCGAAGGTGTGATTCCCACATGGACGTCGGCGCTCGCCGGCTCCCAGTGCGTCAGCAGCGGCACGGCCTCGGGAAGGCTGATACCGAGCTCCGCAGCCTCGCACCACTCGTCGTAAGCGAGGCGATGCGCGGGCCGGGTCGCGATGAAGCGGTAGATGGCGCGACGAACTTCGCGCCTCAGGCGCGCGAGCGCTTCATTCTCGACCATTTCCTTGCGCGCCGGCAGGACGAGCTGCAGTGCTGGCGCATCGGTGATATCGACGCGTGCGCACCAATAGCCGTGCTTTTCGACGATAGAGGGAAAACCGCCGCCGACGGTGACGCCGTGGAAATTGATCGAGTGGCTATGAACATTCGCACGGCGATCATCGAACACGCCAATGCGAACGCCGCCCTCTCGATAGATGGCGCAGGCGCCGTCGAGCCAATCCAATCGCTTCAGCTCCTCCCCATTGAGGAAGACCGGGATCGGGCAGTGGCGCGCCGCGGCGCGCGCGGCAGCGTCCAATGTGTCGGACCACGCCTTATCGAGCGATAGCACGATCTCCGTGCCGATCGGTCGATCACACGAAGCGACTGGGATAGGCGAGCCATCTTCCCAGGCATGAGCCGCAATGTCGATCTGCCAACCGAGTTCCGCGGCACGCGGACGTGAACGGACACTGACATGGCGGCCAGCTAAACTGAAGACGCCCATGCCGGCAGGATCTTCGCGCCGTGCCACGCTGTCGGTCCAGCCAGATCTGCCGAGCGCGAGAACAACCGTAGGATCGTCAATGCCGACGCCGTCGTCGGACACGCTAAGTTGGACCCCGTCCTCGACCTGGGAAGTCTGGAGCATGACGCTGGTGGCGGTGGCGCGACGGGCGTTTTGGATAAGCTCGGCAAGGACGTCGCCGATGGTGTTGTTGAAAAGGCGGGTCACCTTGGTGACGGCCGCGCGATCGACCTGGCTTCGAACAACGCTGGGAAGGGACATGCTGGGGCTCCTGCTACGAGCGGAATTGCTCCCATTTCCCGATCCCCCTCCCCTCTCTCTCTGCTGAGGCATTTGGAGCAATCGAATGATCAATCATCGGAGGGAAGCATGATTGTCATGACCCTCGTCGTGACGAGAGGGTCAGCGGGGTTCTCGGAGCCCCATTCGAGCGAGAGATCGTAATAGTCGATCGTGAAGCGGACGGTGTGGCCCGCGACGATGAGCTCGCCCCGTGCGCGCTCGCAGCCATCCTCGGGCTTGAAGACGTACCGGCGGACAGCGGCCATCACTCCGGCCTGGGCGAGAATTTGGTCCGCCACGCCGCCCTCCCTTGCAAGCGTTGCGAGGCAGGACGCGGTGATGACGATACGGGCGCTGCGATCGAGGCCTTGGCGGCACCGGTCGTTGAGCTCTGCAATGCGGCGTGTCTGCTCGGTCATACTGCCTCCATCAGGCCTGCGTTGAACCTATCGAGCCATTCCTCCATCGTGGGCCGCTCACCGACGGGCACGATGCTGGCGGCGTCCTGGAAGCGGATCAGGTCAGTCGGCGCGTCGCGGCGGATCGCATCGATCTCGGCCTCGGGAAGAAGCCGCTCGCCGCGAATGAAATCGGTGATCCTGCCGGGCTTGGTCTTCGTCGATCGGCGCCAGAGGCCCTCGACCGTGCGAAGTCGCGGTTCGGCCCGCGCCTCGATCAGGACGATCAACCGCAGGCACCATGGGGGCAGCGCGCGCACTTCATCGGGCCGGATTGCGCCACAGAAGAAGCAGCTCGACTTGGGCGGGACCGGCAATCCTGCGGCCTCGATACGTGCTACGCATCGGTCGCGCGTCCAGTTCCAGTCGCGCAGCGGATAACGGCAATCGAAGAGCGGGTCGTCGAGTGCGGAGGCGTGGGCGTAGCGACGTGTGTCGGCGGGCGATGCGTCATAACCGATCAGCCGGACGACTTTCTGACCGCGTGCCCACGCGGCCTTGGCTGGCGCCCATTGTTTCAGGAAGGCGTCCTGCGGCGCGACCTTCCATTTGAGCGAGCAGCTGTGCCGACCAAGACTGATGCTGGGCAGGGTCGCATTGGTCAGTACGTTCGCCAGAATCGAATAATAGGGCGGCCAATGCTTGAACCGCCGGGGCACGTAGCGGACCACCTCATAAGGGATGTGCCGTGCCACCATCCAGGCAGCGATCAGCTTCTGATATTCGTAGGTTTCCGGCTTCTCGGCTCCGGGATCGGCCGTGAGAACAAGGTCCGGCGCTTCTCCGCGCGCTTCCAGCTCGATGAGGAGCGCCGTGGAATCGACCCCGATGCCATAGGCAAGAACAACAGGTGGCGGCGCTGCGACCGCGATGATGTCGATCGGCCTCGGTTCGTCGGTCGGCAGGATGGTAGGGCTGGATGACATCGGAGGGCCTCGGGCTTGAAAAGCGGCAAATCGCCGCCTCTTCGTCCCCCCTCCCCTCGTCAGCGCGCGGCGGTTCCGCCGCGCTGAATTGCCGCGGCCACGGCCTGGATGTCGGCGACCGCCATATCGAGCCTGCGAAGCGCCTCCTCGCCGCCATCGCACCCTTCGCTCGATGCGAGCTCGATCATGAGAAAGGCGAAGAGCGTGTCTCCGGCCTCGCGAGCCTGCTCGAGATCCTGGACATGGGCGAAGTCACCATCGCCGTAAACGTCAGTGCACGCGCGTTGGAATGGGTTCAACATGACCGGCACCCCTGCTGGTCGAGGGTCGCGAAATGTGCCCAGCATGCATCGATCGCGGCATCGAGCGTGGCGCAGTCGGCGAGCGGCTGAGAGGCCGCACCGCCTGCCGTGATGACCCGCGCGTTGGGCGTCCAGACGGGGTCGGCCAGTTCTGGCGGCCAATCGTGGAAGCCGTGCGGGTAGGCGGTGATCGAATAGGGGCCCCACAGCTGGGGATGCAGTCGCGTGTAGCGAGCGACATAGACGGACATGTCTAGTCCTTTCGAATCGATGGAGCGGCCGCACGCGGCTCGCCCAGGAGGATGACGGCGATCGAGGACTTGTCGTCGTCGGAAAGTTTGCGGCTGTCGAAGGCCTGTCGACCGCCCAGGCCGATGGTCAGCATGTCGAAGATCGGTGATCGGCCGCCATTCGCGTTCGGGATGGTCGCGCCGTGGTCGTGATACTGGATGTCGACGAAGCTTGGCGCCGCGCCGCGCTGATACTCGCCGAAGAAGAAGGTGATGCGCCGGCCGTCCGTCGTCCTGGCGCTGAGCGTGAAGCTTTCGTCCGGAATGTCGATCGGGAGGGTTGGAACGTCGTTGAAGCGGGCACAGCCGATGCTCTCGGCATCGGCTGTGGTCATGACGGGCAAGGTCGTAATGTCGGCCATTTCAAATCTCCTGCGGCGGAAAGAGTGGAAGCGTCGGGTGCGCGAATGGAAGCGCCTTCGGGTACGGCAGGCGCGGTAGCGCGTGGCCGCGGCGACGCGCCTCGCGGGTGAGTTCGAAGCAGTAGGCGAAGAGGCCAGCCTGCTGGTGCCGCACGAGCAGCCGCTCGCGCTCAAGCCGCCAGAGCCATGCGGCCGGCTCTTCGAGCGTGGTCGGCCTCGGGAGGCCGAGCGAGACCAGGTGGTCGATCGCGCCGGCGTGGCCCTGTTCGCCGAGGCGGATTTTCGAAAGGGTTCGGCCCGATATCGTCACCCCGGCGGCGCGCAAGACAGTGCGGGGCTTCGTCACGGCGCGGTGCGCGGCCGAGAGCGCGCAATAGACCCGGCCGATATGGCCGGCACCGGGATCGCTGTAGGAGACCACGGCCTCGATGTTCGGCCGCTCCCGCCGCAGATGCCGGAAAGCGCGGGCGACGAAGAAACTCTCGCCGTTCTGCGGCACGGCATCGGTGAGGATGAGGCGCGCAAGAACGCAGCCGCGCTCTGGATCGTCAAACCCCGTATGCCTCGCGATGACGGCGTTCGTCGTCGGAACGGCAAAGACGGCAACACCTTCGAGGATAGCATTGCGGCCGAACAGCCCGACCGCGATCCGCGCTGCGGGATAGGTCGGCAAATAGTGGTGCTGCGCGATGAACGCACGGGCCGCGCTGTGGTCGATGACGTCGACGGCGTAGGCCTTGGGGTCAATGACGGTGAGATCGCGCGCCCAAAGGGCGCGACGATCCCGCCAGCGTTGGCTGCGGGTCGTTTCCATGATGCAGGTCCTGGTCAGAGCAGCTTGGGCTGCTGCGCGTGCTGCTGGAATATCTCGCGAGCGAATTCCTTGGCCCCATCCTGCTCAGCGCAGGGGAAGAGGTCGTGGCTGCCGAAGAGACGGAAGGATCGGTCTAGCTCCATCGCGCAGAGCCAGCGCGCATTGCCGTCGATGTCGATCATGGCAAGCGGGAGGCAGCGCGAGCCGCCATAAGGTCGCGGCTCGACAGGATCGCCGGGGAAGCCGGCGAGCGTCCAGAAACGCCAGCCAAGAGGTGCAAGGCCGCCGATGGTCGCCGAGACGTCGAACTGGTCGAATTTAGCCTTGATCTTGATCATGCGGCACGCTTTCGGGCACCGGCTGCCATCAGTTCGGCAAATCGGTCCAAAATGGCGGAAACCGAGGAGTAGCGATCCTCGAGCCTGTGACGGGCGAGGATCGGACGGCGTGCCGCGACAATGTCCTCGGCCTCGGCGCGTGTAGGAATGCGCGGCGGCCAACCGGCGACGTAGCGTAGGCCGGCAGGCATTGCGGCCTCGATGCGCCGACGCTCCGCCTGGTCGGCCTTGGCGCGGACGACGTCCGCCTGAAGGGCGGAACCGAGCAGGTCCAGCGCGACGTCGGCCAGCCATCGCGTCGGCTGGAAAGGGAATGTCGAGCGCGCTTCGATGCCGACAAGCTCACGATAGACGTCGCCGTTCGGCGGCGCTGCGGCTGATGCCCGCAGATCGTGCAGCGAGGCGAAAATGCAGTAGCGGCATGACAGGCGTGTCGAGCCCCAGTCCGTGTAGGCCTCGTGCAGCGGAATACCGAGGAGCTCGTGCGCGCGGAACACGTCGGCGGCGGTCCAGTCGGCGAGCGGGTTCCAGAGCGACATGATCGTGCCCCGGCGGTTCCCGGTCTTGGCGTAGCGCTGGTCGGTCTTGGCGATCGGGATCGCAGCCCGGTTGTGGCTCTCGTCGCGCCGGAGACCAAGCACCGAGATGATCCGCTCGCCAGGGAGCAACCGCGCGACCGCAGGGCCGATGACCGCCGCCTTCATTTCCGACTGGCAGAAGCGGAGCGAAGCCGAAGACCACGGACCAATGAGGTTGTAGGTTTCAAGCGCCTCGTAGCGGCGCTTGCCATTCTCAAAGCGTTGGATCCAGCGGTCGACCAGATCGCCGGCAGCGCGCCGGACGACGGTGAGCGACATACCGGCGATGGCCGCGATATGTGCGACGGTCGCAGGCGTGGACGCCCATTCGGCCCGGCCGAGATCGGCGTGGATCGCCATGCGCCGCGAGCGCGGATGGCCGAGATAATCGAGGTAGCGGTTGACTGCAAACATGGCTGCGCTCGAATCCTTGCCGCCTGAGAGGTTGAACACGATCCAGGCGCCCGCCCGGATCGTACCGATGATCTCCGAGTCGATGGCGAGTTCTGGGATCGCTGGCATGGCGAGTGAACCCGACCGCAAGGTCGGGACAAGGCTGGGAACGGACATCGGAATCTCCCGATCTCATGGGTTAGGCGAAAAGGCGCGTGGGCTGGGTTGCGGATGCGGTCAGGCGGAGTTCGCGGCGCAGCCGGCTGGCGAACCGGTCGGGCGCCAGCAACTCGTTGACGGAAGCCCAATGATTGCGGGCACCATAGTGATCGCCGCGGCCTCGCACCTGGCGGAAGACGACCTCATTGTCCGGACCGAAGGCCCCCAGGGAAAGCTGAACCCAGACCTCCTCGCCGTGGAGCGTGATCTCGCCGGAGACGGCAGGGCCGCCCTTGGTCGAGCGGATGTCGTAGCTCCCCGCATCCAGCTCCAAGGCCTCGGCAAGGCGGCGCATTGCGGTCCGCGCTTCTGCATGGAAGACGCGCTTGGCGGCCTCGTCGTTGCTGACGCCGCGATAGGCGAGCGTCCGCAAGACGGGGTGCCGGCGGATCTCGGCGATCTGATCCATGCACGCCCGGCGAAGTGCGATGTCATCCGCCTCCCCAGCGCAGACAGTCCCAAGATGGCGCGTAAGGAGGATCACGGCGGCGTCAGTCGCGCTGTCCTTTCCAGCATTGTGGCAATCAGTAACGGCGGCGCCTATCGCGTGCAGCGTGGCGGCGATCGTTGTCAGGGCGCTGGGATCAAGCGCCTGTTGATGGCGCATGGCGACGTCGTAGTGCATGGGGTGGCCCTCCGGTCTCGAGCGCAAATCCGCTCGTCCGGCCCTCTTCCCCCTCTCCTTTCTCCGACGCTCAGTCGGGGCGACGATCGCGTGCAGTTGGGCTAGACTCCAGGATGATGGAGAACCTCTTCGCCTTCGACCGCCGTCAGCTGGCACTCGATCAGGGCGCCGTCCTGTTGGAAGGCTTCGCGCTGTCGCTGGATCGCGTGCTGCTCGATGCAGTCGGCAGGATCGCGGAGGCGGCGCCGTTCCGGCACCTCGAGACACCAGGTGGCCGGCGCATGTCGGTGGCGATGACGAACACTGGTCGGCTTGGCTGGGTCTCGGACCGGCGCGGCTATCGCTATGACGAGATTGACCCGATAAGCGGACGCCCCTGGCCCACTATGCCGAAGGCATTTGCCGAGATGGCGCGAAACGCGGCGGCAGCGGCAGGCTTTGACGGGTTTGCGCCCGAAGCCTGTCTGATCAATCGCTACGAACCGGGTACGAAGCTGTCGCTGCACCAGGATCATGACGAACGGAACCTCGATCAGCCGATCGTGTCTGTTTCGCTGGGGGTCGATGCTACCTTCCTCTGGGGCGGACAGACGCGTGGCGATCGGCCGCAGCGGATCACGGTCCAAAACGGTGACGTGGTCGTCTGGGGAGGCCCGGCGCGTTTGACCTTTCATGGCGTCGACACCCTCGCCGACAGCGACCATCCGCTCACGGTCGCGCTGCGATACAATCTGACGTTCAGGACGGCGGCTTGATCTAGCCACCGACCAGACGAAAAATAGACGCGACGCAGTTGGAAATTTCCTCTGGGCCGAAGATGACCTCGCCCGCGAGCGATTTGCCCCGCGTGCTGGGGCGGTCCGCCCCGACATCGAGGGCAGGAAAATATCGCTCGTCACCGAGTCGCAATTCAGGGGCGGGAACCATCCCGGTAGATGTCCGCAGCCCATTGCTCGATCCATGGCGCCGTCAGCTCGTCATGGTCGAGATCCCCGGCCTCGATGAGGTCGCGGATTTCAGCGCGGGCCTGCGCGATCGCTGTCTCCCAGGCATCGGAAGGACCGTCTCGTGGCGGCGGCTGCCGCTGAACGGTCAGCTGGACCGGCCGCTCCGACAAACGAGCGCGCTGGGCGCCGACCCACCGCTCCATGTGATCGGCCACGAATGCGTCGGTCTTGGAGATCCCGCGCCGCAGCGCGGCCCGGCGAGCGCCTACGCCGTAGGCCTGGCTATCGATGGACGCGACGCGGTGCGCGAACGGGCGCAAGAACGGCAGGGCCGAGCCTTTGACACCAAAGGCATGCAGGCGGACACCTGCCGGCAGGACGCGGTCGAGATGATCGATGACCGCGACGAGGCCTTCGGGACCATGAACATCCCGGCGACACATGCTGCCGACACCGAGGAGGGTGCCCGGCCGGATCATGCCCGACAGCGCATCGGCGCAGCGCTCATAGTCGCTTGGCGTGCGGCCCTGAATCACCGGCATCATGGTGCTGGCGATGCCGAAATCGTCTGCAAGCCGGCGGCAATCCCTGTTCGCGCGAATTGTTCGAGAGAGGCGGTCATCGACCTCTTCGCGGTCGCGGGCGATCTCTTGCTCGACGCAATAGTCAGCGCTGGCCCACCACCGGAAGGGATAGGCCGACGCGAGCGCGACATAGTCGGCGATGGTCCAGGGAAAGCCGCCATACCGTGCAGCGGCGACGAAGCCGGCCGAATCCAGGCAGAGTGCGGAGAGCCCTCGCGCGTTCTGGAGCTGGCGCGTTCGCCAACCCGCCCATTCCCGCCGACCACGTTTGATCGACCAACGCGATAACCCGTTTGCAGAGATAAGAGCTGGCTGCTGGAGGGCACGGGCACGCGCAAGGATCGGCCCTTCGCCCAGATGCGGCAGTCCAACGAT
The DNA here is from genome assembly GCF_002312805.1 of Sphingobium sp. D43FB. Classification (GTDB taxonomy): domain Bacteria; phylum Pseudomonadota; class Alphaproteobacteria; order Sphingomonadales; family Sphingomonadaceae; genus Sphingobium. The sequence goes on from NZ_NMUA01000015.1 coordinate 102,561, forward strand.
GATATCGATCGACATAGGAATCACCTCCCCCCAGCTGTGTCGCAGGTCGCTTGACCGTTGCACTTGTTCACGTTACGTTCCTTTCGCTGGAGATTTGCGATGAAACAGACTGTTTTTCACGACCGATTTGATCTCGATATCACGCTGCGCGACGCAGCCCTGGACGCCGAGAACCGTCCGACGCGCCGCATGATTGCGAACGCCGCGATCGGCATGGACGTCGAAGATGCCTATTATTCGGTCCGCGAGCTTCGCGAAGCGGTGGCCTGGACCCACGAGGGTGACGTGGGCGCAAAGCGCAAGCTGGCGGAGATCCTTGCCAATGACGGCGCGGACGATTTCCAGCGCTGCATCTACTTCTGTCTGGCGGGCCGCGGCGTGGTCGACATGCTCGACGACCTCGAATGGATCGAAGATCTGTTGGAGCGTCGCGGCCGCGTTGCCGGCGAGGTTCGGCGGATGAAGGCCAGGCGGATGCCGCTGACCAACCCCTATGTGGCTGATGCTCCCGACGGACCGCTGGTCAAGCTGGACGGTGACTTTGAGCAAGGCCCTTCGTGGTGGGCCGATCCGTCGCTCACGGCCTGATATCGTCGCGGAACAGCTGTTGTCCTCGCCCCACGGCGGTCATCGCTCGCATTGCAGTCGCTCCCCTCGCCGCCAGCGCGAGGGCTCGATCCAGCGTCCAGCGAGTGCCCCTGCCCTATTGGTCTTCGCTTGGGCAAATGCCGCCTCGTAGCGGGCGGCGCGCCTCGGATCGCCGCGAAGATATTGGGCCTCGGGGATAGCAAGGCCTGCACGGATCAGCCGCTCGCCAAGGTCGGCGCCATCGACCGTGACGGTGGCGACGGGACGGCTGTAGGTGCTGGACGTTGTGAGTTTGATCTCTGCGGTCTTGCCGCGAAGCATGTTCGCAGCGAGATCCTGCGCTGCTTTGCCGCACTGCCAGCAGCCGTCGCGGCGTTCGCAGTATTGCCGGCGTTCGAAGGCATCGACGCCGAGAAGGCGAAAATCTACGGCCACGGTGTCACCATCGAGGGCGCGAGCCTTGGCTTCGAAGCTCTGGTTTGCCAGCACTTGGGAAGAGGCGCCGCACGAAGCCAAGGCGAGCACGGCAAGAAGGATCGCCCGCATCAGGAAACGATCTCGACTTCGACGTGAGCGTCGCGTGACGGAGACGTTGAGACGCAGAAAGGCTGTAGCGGATTGCCGGTTCGCACGATGCTGACGCGGCCCGATTGCGCGTCGAAGAGCCGGGATGCGACGCGGTGGGCGTTCTCGCGACTGCACAGGATGTAGCGCTTGGACGAAAGGTCGGGGGATAGGGCAGGCATGACAGATCCTCTTTACGCAGATCATGGTCCGGGCAAGCCGGCTCAGGCAAATATTGTCTTGTGGACCCTGGTCACCGGCACGATCGTCCATTCCCGCTCCATGAAGCGGCTGATTGCGTAGCCGTAGCGGCTCTCGGGATCTCGGAAGCTGAGGCGCCGGCCACGCTTCACGACGATGAATTCGTCGCCGACATGGCCGTCAGAGAAGGTGAGCGCCGAAGCGAGCTTGATGCGGTCGCCGTCCTCGATCTTGCGGGCGCGTCGATCGAGATTGGCGCGGCAGCGACGGCGCCAGTCGAGCGCATATTCCCGGTCTGTGGGCGTCAGCAGAACAAGAATGCGACCAGGGCAGCTGTCCTCATAGGGGCCCATGGACTCGTCCATATCCTTGTAACCGAAGTTCTCACCCGTCTTGCTTTTGGGATTCCACATCACCTTGCAGACGATCGCGAAGATGTCTCCCGCGACGCCATCGACCATGACCTGCGCGGCAGCGTAATAGGTGCGGTTCTGCGGGCAGGACGAAGCGAGCACCTTGAGCCCTTTGGTGATGCCATCGACATCTCGACTGTAGGTGAATTGCGCGTCCAGATACGCCTTGGCGGTCTCGTGGCCGCCCATGTGGTAACGGGACATTGTGAGCCAGCCCATGCGGGATCTCCTCAAAGTTGGGTGAAATTTACCAATCGTGGACCGGCAGGTCGTCGATCGGCGCGCAGTCGCGGTCGAACTGAATCCAGTCGGCGCCCGCGGCCTCGGCTACAGCGAGGCAGGTCTGAAGCGACAAGGGCATGGCATCGCGTCCGGGGGATCGAACCCAGATGAACCAACCATAGTCCTGCCAGCGCTCCGCGACGATCTGTCCCTGCCAGATGGCAGGGTTCCCACGGGCCGCGATCGGAAGCGGATATTGGATGAGAGCGTCGATTTCCTTCGCGGTATTCTCATCGACATGGCCGGTCGAAAGACAGGCTAGGATGTGGGTTTCAAGTGCCATGGAGCATCTCTCCCTCAGGCGGCCTCGGCGAGACGCTCATCGGCCTCGGGCGACGGCGCAGCGCGCGTTTCCAATGCTGGTTCGTCACCGAACGCCAACAGATAGTTGAAGGCCTGCTCGGCCTTGGACGCAGCGTGGATGATGGCGGTCTTGTCCCCTCGCAGGATGCCCAACCAATGCGCGACATAGCTGGCGTGACTATCGTGCAGCTCATTCGGCAGGCCGAGATGCGCGCAAACGAGCCCGCTGCCGAGCTCAGCGACCAGCTCTTCGAAACTATATGCCTGGTCGCCGAACCGCTTGCCGAAGGTGCGCGCGAGGCGCTTGCTGCCGCCAGCCCAGTGCGTGGTCTCGTGCCCGCGAACCGAGGCATAATGATCCATGGTACGGAATGAGCGCTGGTGTGGCATCTGGATGTAATCAAAGGTCGGCTGAAAATAGGCTTGGTCGCCGCCGTGCCGGACGTCGGCCGGGATCGCGTCGAAGAAGCGGTCGATCTCGGCCTGGTGGGCCGAGGGATCGATCGGCGCGGGCTCTTCAGCCGCCGGGTAGAAATACGCTGGCAAGCCGTCGATCTGATCGGCGTTAAACACGATGTAGTGGCGGAGGAAGCGGATGCTCCGCTCCTTTTCCGCGCCGGTGACCGGGTTGGCCTCGGTCTTCTTGAAGCTTGAATAATAGACCGATAACGACCCGCTTTCGCCGCAGCGAACATGACCACCCAGAGCCTCGGCCTGGCGAAACGTCATCCAGTAGCGTGAGCGGTAGCCCTTCGCGTCGCCGATCGCCCAGAGGTAGAAAGTATTGATGCCCGTGTAGGGCGTGCCGCAGTGTCGCAGTGGACGTCCGCCGCTCCCCTGGACACGCCAGGGGCGGCTCCAGGGCGGGACGCCTTCCTCGAGCTTCTTGATGATGAGATCGGTGATCTCCGCCGCGACATCGCGGCTCGGTCGTGCATTTGCGGGCATGACGATTGGCTCCAGCGAGCGAGCAAGAGGGGCCGCCGATGGACAAGCATCGGCGGCCAGTTGCCCAGGAGGAAAGTGAGCGATGGACGGGGACCGGCAGCGCGCCGCCGCCCCCCGTCACGGCGATGATCAGGCAGCGACCGGCTCGAGCGCCACGTCGTCGGCCGCGGGCGTGTCCGATCCGGCATCGGTGACCGGCTCGCCGCCTTCGGACGGACCATCCTGGTCGATGCCGTCCCCGGCGATCGCCTGTTCGTCGGCTTCATCGAGATCGCTATCCTCGACATCGATGATGGCCTGCTCGTGCTGACCGTCGAGGAACCGCATCGCGTTCGGAACCCACGCGAGCGCCGCTTCCTTGACCTCGGATTCCACGATGGTGTCGCCGGAGAAGAGCTTCTGGCAGCTCGCCGAGATTTCGGTCTTCTTGAGCGAAGCATGACGCCCGCTGAGCGCCGGTCCGCCGACCTCGTCGAGCAGACTGAGGATGCTGCCCTTGTTCACCCGATCGAAGAAGTTCTCAGACGTAGGGCGCCACCAGCTAGCAACATCAATTTCGAGGATCGACGCCAATCGGTTGTGGAGCGGGGTCTGCTCGTTGCTGATGCCGGGCTTCGCTTCGAGCGAGATCGCCACGATGTAAGCGAGCCAGTTCGCCTTGCTGTCATCGTCGAGCGCCCGGAACCCCTCGAAGCGTACAACCTCGCTTTCGTGCTCGGTCCATGCAGCGTCGAGCCCTTCATGGGCCTCGGCCAGATAGTCCCGCGCACGCGACGTCGGCGTGTCGCCGGTATTGGGATCCTGCGGCCCGCTTGCGCGGATCGTGGTGCCGTACTTCGTCGCATTGTAAGTGTAACGGCCCGACGTTTTGGTGCGCGCATCGACCATCACGAACAGCGCATAGTCGAGTGCGAGCGCGGGCTGGGCGAGGATGCAGGAAGCCAGGATGTCCCGGCGCTGCATTGCCAGTTCGTCGTAAAGCCGCGAGCTGAGCGGTTTGCCACCAGGCGCAACGGCCTCGGGCCGATAGGTCGGTTCCGACGGCTCACTGCCACCGACGCGGAAGCCGCCAGAGGATCCTTCACCGCCCTCCCCTTCATCGCCTTCGCCATCACCGGGTTCATTGATGAGGATCTGCTGCTCGCTGTAATATTGCGTGTCGAGACGCATCTCGCCCTGCGGGGTCAGCAACAGAAATGCGCCGACGTGCGGCTTCAGCTCATCGGGAAGAACCGGAGCGCGGTTTTCGATCGCTTCGGCCTCGGCGATCAGGCCGTCATCCTCCTGGTCCAGGAGCTTGAACGCATCTTCGGAGAGCGAATCGTCCTCCATCTCGGCCTCGAGTTCACTACGGCGATCTTCGATTTGCGCGAGGCGAGCCGCCTGTTCCTCCGTCAGGGCCGGGGGCTGGAGGATCGTCCGATACAGGCCATGTGCCGCGTTATGCGCATAATTGCTGGCGATCGGACGGATCCAGGCGAGTCCTGTCTCATCACCGATGCGCTTGGCTTCGGTTTCCATGATCTCTCCGGCAAGCCGGTGCGCGATCTCGGGATTGACCCACCGGTCATTGCCGTCGGTGAAGAGGTCGCCGTCGATCTTGCCGCCAGCTTCCCGATATCGCGTCTCGCCGACCAGAACGGCGATCGGGTCACTCGCCTTGAGGGTCTCATTCGCAATGACGCGGCGGATCGTGTCTGCCGTGACGTAATTGTTCTGGTAGCCGGTCCAGACCAGGAGCTGCTTCTCCTGATTCTCGGTCGACGCATAGGCCTTGGCGACGTCGAGGGTGATCTCGCCCTTGCTCAGCGCTTCGAAGATCGGCTCGGCGAGCGATGCAAGCCGGAGGCGGCCTTCGACAAAACGGCGGGTGACGCCGAAGCGCTTGGCGACCGCGTCGATGTCACCGCTGGCACCGATGAAGTGCTGGAAGGCGCGGCATTCCTCCGCAGGGGTCATCTTGAGCTGGTGGAAGTTGGTGGCAGTCGATGTCTCGGACAGCTCCGCATCGTCACCGGTCAGCACCATCACGGGTACATCATAGTCGGTCTCGACGATCGAGCCGCGCTCGGCCAGCAGGCGAAGGGCCCGCCAGCGGCGACCGCCGTCAAACACTTCGAAGGTACCGCGTGGCTTCTTGGCCGGCGTGACGAGCAGGTTCTGCAGGACGCCTTTGGCCTCGATGCTCGCGGCCATGGGTTCGATTTGAAGCTGCTCGTCCGGCGCGGTGCGAACATTGATCGGCGAAAGGCGCAGCTTGCTGAGTTTGATGGTCTGGATCACAGGGGTAACTCCTCTTGGCGTCCGGCAATTCCCGGACACCATCCCCGCTCCCCCTTCCCTCTATCCCAGGATCGCCTTGGGCCGATCCCCGTAGGTCGAGTTGATCACCCTGTGCTGCAACACAGCCCTTCGTCGCCCGAAGAATTTGGTCAAATCGGGTACTATTGGCTGGGCGTTGCACCGCCAGATACACAAACAACGAGCCATTTAGAGGCTGTATTACGCCCCCTCTCCGCCGCTTAGTATCCCGTGTGCGGATCCCAAAACTGGCCATTCCTCGGCGGCCATGAAGCGACCCCGGGAAGGTCGGCAGTTCGGACTTTGCTGCCCTTCCAAGGCCACCAATTGAACGACGGGTTAAACCAAAAGCCGCCGTTCAATCTCGGGGCGCTGAATGGCCTCGGTGTGTAGGACGGACCGGTAAGTCCCCTTTCGGGCATCAATCCGCATCAGCGGCCCTTCGTTCATTGGTCCAGGATTCGGCTCGTGAGTGACCGAGGATGCTCAATCCGGCCAATTTGTCGCGGCTAACCGCGCGCGCTTACGGCCACGATTGCAATCCCAATGCACTCGGAGCGATGAAGCCAAGGCGACCAAATCCGCAAGCCGATGCTATTTGTGACAAGGTTCACGCGCGGCGCGCCGCAAAAAGCCACCGACCAATTCAAGCACTGGCGATCGGAACAACCAGGACGTCAATTATTGCATCTCTTACAAAGTCCTGGGCAACGCTACCGAGAACGAATTTTTCAATTCCCGATCGCCTGTTAGTACCGATAACCACGAGGTCGGCCCGCTCACGTTCCGCAATTCGCCTGATCATCTCGGCGGTCGCGGTCACCATGGGGACGATCACAGTCTTGGAAGGCGCGATGCCGGTTGCCCGGACGTATTCACGCATCGCCTGCTCTGCTTCGTGTCGCTCAGAGGCCTGCGGATCATCTGATAAGCTGATAAGCGCGGGTTGCACACCGCCAGGATCCTGGGTCTCGAATGCATGTGATGCGATCACGCGGACATCCTCCAGCAATCCTATTGCGTCGGCCGTAAGTGCTGCCCTCATCGAGCTATCCGAGAAATCCGTTGCTATGAGAATGTTGGAATATGTTGCGGACGGCACACCATTGGCGATCAAGACCGGATAGGGAGCTTCTTTGAGAACCAATTCCGCAATCGTGCCGAGGAATACGTCCTCGAGCAGGTTCGGTTTGTGCGGCCCAAGCACAATCAGTTCGGCAGACAACTCTCGCGCCGTTTCGGTGAGCGCGCGGCATTCGGAGCCCGTTATCAATCTGTATTCACACGGCACGCCATCATGGTGAATTATCGTATCGGCGCTTTCCGCAAGGAGAGTTTGCAGTCGGTCGGCTTTTCGCTCGAGCGTAATGGCATCATCGGACTCCTTGGCCATTGCATGGACCAACGCCAGACGGGCTCCGGCTTTTCGTGCTGCCAGAACGGCCCGTCTGATCGCCCGATCGGAGCGCGGAGTGAAGTCTGTCGCCACGAGGAAAGTGAGCATTTTATCTCCCGAGAGTAGTCTGGACCTTCGCGATCGCAGCCGATGCGCGTTGTGGTGAGGGCCTGCCAGCGATAACCCTGCGCATCGTCCCGGCAGATAAGTACAGAGCATAACACCATCTTGGACGGCGGAAACAGAGATTCTGGTTGGCGAGAGTGATCAGGCCTAGGGGCATTGCAGAACGAAAACGCTGTGTTCAGCACCATTTCCTATGGCACCATGTCCCTCGAGTAGGGGAACGCCCGCACGTTTCGTGTAGGGGGCATGATTTCGACCAGCTCGTCAAAGGGGTCGATATTTTCAAGCGTTACAAGCTGTCGCGATCAAGCACGAAGCGCGCTGTCATCGCACAACAGCTGGAACGCTTGCTCGTTGTCCATAACCGCTGATTGCCGTCTCGTCGAGAAGGTCGTAACCATCCTCGTGGTATAGGGTGAGCGATCAGGCGGACCGAGGGTCAGTCCCGTTGATGACGAAGAAGGTGCAACCGGGCCGCCGATCCCTGAACCGCGGAACACCTTGGGGCTGAGGTTGGATGTGATGGCCCAGATTGGCGGTCAGCATTATATTGACGCCCGCAGACTCCATTGCATCGAGCAGTATCTTGAAGCCGGCATGGCGAAATGCTTCCAGAATGATGCGGCGGCCGGCCGCCGCGCGACCTTGGTGTGGTCGTGTACCGACAACGCTCAGGGGGCGGAGCCCTGACTGGACAAGCTGAGTGTGTTTGTTGCAAGGTGGCTGATATCAAGATGGAGTAGCCATGTATGCGAGAGGAGATTCTCGTTGAGAATCCGCACGGGAACGATCTGGAGTTCGAAGGCGAACTTCTGATAGACGAATCCCATTTCGACGTGGGGTTTGTTAAAGTTTGGCGAACACTCGGCGGACGCTACGTGCTGAGGCAGACCCGCTCATCCCGGCCTGGTTTTAGGGACATAGATCGGGTCGAAAAGTTCGACACCGCGCAGAAGCTGTCTGAAGCTCTTGGGCATTCACGTGGGGCCAAAGAGATCTCTCGAAAGCTGGGGCTTTCCCGCACTGACCGCATCGACTGAGATCTGGCGAGCCCGCTCCCCTGCTTCGCGCGGCCAATCGACCGCCCCGCGTCAGAATGGGAAAACCAGCGGGACGAGCAAAACGCTGGTAGCCATAGAAACGATCGAGAGCGGCACACCAATCTTGACAAAATCCCCGAATCGGTAATTGCCTGGAATCACGACGAGGGTGTTCACGGGTGAGGAAACCGGCGTCATGAAGGCCGTAGATGCGGCCAGTGCGACAATCATGGCGAAAGGATAAGGCGAAAGGCCAATACTGGCTGCAATCGCCAGTGCTATCGGCGCCATCAGTACCGCTGTCGCCGTGTTGGAAATGAACATGCCCAGCAGTGCCGTCAGAAGGAAGATAGACGCAAGAACTACGCGCGGACTTGCCTCGCCCACCAGCGCCAGCAGGAGATCGGCTGCAAGGTCCACGCCTCCTGTATTCTGGAGCGCAATCGAGAACGGCAGCATGCCGACGATCAGGATCAGGGTTTGCCAATGGATCGAGCGGTAAGCATCGGTCATGTCGATGCAGCGACACAAACCTAGGAGAAGGCCACCGATGATAGCCGCCAGCACATTGGGGACAATTCCTGTGGCCATCATCATCACCACAAGTGCAAGGATGGCGAGAGCAAACGGAGCACGCGACGGTGCCGGCACCACGTCTTCGAATTCGGCAGGCATGGATAGCACGATGAGCTCTCGATGGTCGCTCTGCAGCCGACGAATTGCGCGCCAGGCGCCCACCACAAGAAGGGTATCGCCCAGGTGCAGCGTCTCGTCGGCGATGCTGCCTTGCACGGCTCCCTGACGCCGCTTCAAACCGATCACGGCCAGATCGTGTTCTGTGCGGAAGCGGGCCTCGACCAAAGTTTTACCGATCAACCGGGACGTCGCCGGAACAAGGAGCTCTGCCATCCCGATTTCCTGTGTCCGGTCAGTGAAGTAGTCCCCCGAGATCGGAAGTTCCTCCAATCCGAGCCGGGCCTGGAGATCGCCACCCTCTCGCTGACGGTTCCTGAAATCGAGGAACAGGACATCATTTGCCTGCAAAACACTATCAAAGCGTGGTCGCATCATCCGCTTGGACAGGCGCTGGCTGCGCTCGATCCCGATGATATTGATGCCGGCGCTCGCGCGCAGATCGAGTTCGTCGAGCCTTTTGCCCACTAGCTTGCTGTGAGGCGTGACGCGCAGGCGTAGCTCCCGCCCCGCCAGGCTATATTCCTTTATCCATTCTGCGAGCCTTGGTTGCGGGGGCGTCAGGGAGGGAGGCGGCTGGCGCTGACCAAGGAGGCGGCGGGCAACAAGCATGTACCCGATCGCGAGGATCAATATCGGAATGCCAAAGGGCGTGAATGCGAAGAAGCCAAAGCCCTCATGTCCCGCTCTAACCAGTTCTCCGTGAACGATGAGATTGGGCGCGGTTGCCACGAGGGTCATCATGCCGCTGATCAGGGCTGCGACACTAAGGGGCATCATCAGCCGTCCGGGATCGATCTTCGAATTCCGCGCAATCCGGAGCACCACCGGGATAAAGATCGCCACCACCCCGGTCGAGCTCATGAAAGAGCCCACAGCCGCGACAATGATCATGAGAAAGACGATGAGCCGCGCCTCGCCTGGACCGGCATGACGGACCAGTAAATCGCCAAGACGCTGCGCCACTCCAGTCCGAACCAGCCCCTCGCCTATCACAAACAAGGCAGCGATCAGGACGATGTTGGGGGTATCCATCCGGCGGCGCCCGCCTTGTCGTGAGGTAGTGGACTGCTCTTAAGAATGCTCTCGAGAGTAGGCTTAGGAGCGGTTCATGGGGCAGATAACGGTAATGACCGGGCCGGAACGGCGGCGG
>NZ_NMUA01000159.1 GCF_002312805.1 Sphingobium sp. D43FB
ACTATGCCACCGAGACTTACACCGTTCCTGCATCCACCTGGTTTGCTGCGGAGCAACAGGCGCTGCAGATGTCGGTAAACAGCGTCTATGACGATGCGCGCATTCCTGACCTCAGCCGAACCGCCACCGTCCGCACGGCCTGATCATGCTCTGAGATCAATCTCGATGACAGAACTTCCGAACCGGAATCCTGGGACGGGTGTGCCGATCCAGCCGCTGTCCGAACCGTGGGCTCGTGCCACCTTCCCCTGGAGCCATCTCCATGACCCGCTACACATTATCCCATCTCGAAACCGCTGCTTGTCTTTGGGAAGCCGTCCTTGAATTGCGCGATCGGCCAGAGACCACTCCCGATGCAAGCAGTCTGGCGCTCGCCTTGCGCAAATGCGTCGATACGCTCGGCACGGCGGCGCTGCGTCTGATCGTGGTAGGCTGGGTCGATGCGGTGGAGTCCGCATGGCGTACAATAGAAGGCGAATATCCGTTGTCGTTCGATTGGGATTTCGTGCCCCGTTGGATTGCCGACACGATCGACTGGTCAGATCCGCGCAGTCCGGTCATTCGCGCAACTGCGCCCGTTCGGTACGTCAGATCGACGTCGTTTCCACCTATAGGATATGACGCACCCCCCCAAACCGCGATCGGGACCAGCCATGAGGGCCATCTGGCGATAGAGGTCCACACTGCCGTGATTGAACATCGACATGGAATGAATATCCACGTCGCAGTCGAT
>NZ_NMUA01000160.1 GCF_002312805.1 Sphingobium sp. D43FB
GACTGGCTGGCCGATCTTCGCAAGGTGCATGGACGCAAGATCGGCTTCTGGAATCAGGTCGCGGGGAAATTCGGATAATCGCGGAGAATGCCGGGGCGGCCAGATTGGAAACCTCCCTACCAATGGTGGAGCGGCAGTCCGTCGACGTCACTGCCGTCACAGTCGAAGAGCAGGAACTGGAAGCCGTGCGCGCGGCCGAAGGCGATGAGCCGCAGCAGATCCTGCGGCAATTGCGCACGGCGGTCATCATCAATGGCGCGCGTCGGCACGAACCAGCCATAGACCGAAGCCGCGATGTCGATCGGTCGATCACTGGGCGGCCAGGACGCCCATTTATCGAGGCATGAGGCGGTATGAACCGTCAGATGGGCGGTTGATAGTACACAATAGCGGCCTTGCTCGATCGATCCGGCAGCAAGGGGAGACGGGTGTGCGACGGACGCAATACGCATGCGATCCCTCGTGCAGCTTTCCGACGGATGACCTTCGAAATAGCTTGATATAGCTTCGGCGTCGGACAGAGCGTTCGGGTCGCGCGCGTCGTCGATCTCGCTCCAATATTCACGGCAATAAGCAGCGATTTCCACGTCGAGAGCCATCGCATCGACTGCGACGTGGATATTCATTCCATGTCGATGTTCAATCACGGCAGTGTGGACCTCTATCGCCAGATGGCCCTCATGGCTGGTCCCGATCGCGGTTTGGGGGGGTGCGTCATATCCTATAGGT
>NZ_NMUA01000161.1 GCF_002312805.1 Sphingobium sp. D43FB
GAAAGAAATGCTTCGACGTATCCATGCCAATGCGAATAATCTGGTCCATAGCGGGTCTCCATCGTTGATGTCTAACGGCATAACCTGGCATTATTTGATGCCGTATGGAGGCCGTCCACACCAACAGTTCAAGAGTATCGTGTTTATTCTACCCATTTCCTGGATTGTCCCGTCCTGGAGATTCACCGCATCATGTCGGTGCTCGACGATCACGCCTGCATTTGTCGCGGATTGATCAGTGGTGTTCGATCCTGACGTAGGGCGACCGAAGCCTTACTGTATATGGATGATATAGGGGGCATTAGCGCCCTCGTCTCTATTACTATAAGGAAGGGTCACTACGCCCCCCCTCTGGGTGGCCTTCGCGCCCATATTTTCACGCGCAGCGCACAAGCAAGGCCTAACGGGCGGTCAATGTAAGGCTTCGTCTGGATCGCATACGGCTTTGTTTGTCACATAATGACGCATGCCAGTTCTCCAGAGGCGTGGATCATCCGCACTCTCTAGATTGCACCTCCTCTTTTCGGGCAATGAAGCCGTTCCAACATCGATGCCGGAATCGACATTAATTTCATCGACGTCATGGCTCGACGATTTTTCCATGATGATTGTCCCAGGCTGAGCGTGGATGATCCCAGCGGCGATCCGCACGCCATCGTAGTCGCCGGACGATATCGACCTTTATGATCCTCCTGGGACGATTCCATCCGG
>NZ_NMUA01000162.1 GCF_002312805.1 Sphingobium sp. D43FB
CCGTGGGAGCCGTTATTGAACGACCGCCCCCGCGGCAATGTCATGAGGTGAGTGCCGCCGATGAACAGATCGAGGCGATCATCGTAAAGCCGAACGCGCAGCCGATGCCCGATCAGCCGTGAGGGCACGGTATAGAACACCTTGCGAAGCGTGAAGCTGCTGGTGGAGGTGACCGTGACGATCGTCTCCTCATAATCGCTGGTGCGCGCGCCAGGCAGAGGCTGCAATACCGCACGTTCGGCGTCTATGCGTGGGCCGTTGCGCCGGTTCTTGCGGCTGACGACTTCGTCGATGAAGTGCCGGTAACTCGCCAGATCATCGAAGTCTCGCGAACCACGCATCAGCAGCGCGTCCTTTATTGCTGCCTTCAAATGCCCATGCGGACTCTCGATCCCGCCATTCTCATGGGCAACGCCGCGGTTGTTGCGCGTCGGCGTCATGCCATAATGTTCGCACAGCGCGTCATATCGCAGCGTCAGATCTTGCCGGGCATCGGCGTCCAAGTTGCGGAACGCGGCCGACAGGCTATCGCTGCGATGCTCAACCGGGGCACCGCCGACGGCCCACAGGGCGTTTTGCAACCCTTCTGCAAGCGCGACATAGCTCTCGCCGCCCAGAATGACATGGACGTGTTCGAAGCCCGACCATATCAGCCGAAAATGGTAGAGGCGATGATCGAGCGGCACGCCGACGATCGTTACGTGCTCATCG
>NZ_NMUA01000163.1 GCF_002312805.1 Sphingobium sp. D43FB
GACTGATCAGCCAGGCAAGGAAGTTCCGGGCTTCCCACATCAACGCTGCGATGCTGGCGCGAGCCAACCCGCGTTCCTCACGCAGCCAGATTTCGTATTCGGCGCAGATTGAAAATCGGACTTCATCAGCCGCGCAGAAAGGCTTGATAGCCGACGGCCATTGGCCGTGAACAAGGCGCAGCAGCGCATGAATTCCGGAGCGTGGGACCTCGTGCCAGCGCGCGCTGGGGCGTCGCCCACGCTGCTTTTCGAACAGAACGATCGCGTGCCGCAGATATTGCTCCACCTGCACATCGATCACGTCCGCGACGGGGATGCTCTGCTGCCCCAGATAGTCGAGAAATCCAGATGCGTAGGTGCAGTAGTTCCTCGCCACGACTGGGCTGTATCGCTGGCTGATAAGCGAGGAACGGAGTGCGGCGATTAGTTCGTAACGGTTATCCGACATGGGCGGGTCCTCTGCTGGTCATTTGACCCGCAGAGGTTCGGCACGAAATAATGCAAAGCAAGCCCACCCAAAAATGGCAGAAATCCGCTAATCAGGCCGCGTTCCTCCGCATTATGGGAACCTCGTGATTAGTGAAGCGGAACAAGACGGACGCCGCCGACGCGGAGGCCATATGCGAGGCCGTCGCCAAGCCGAACATGCGGTTTGTTCCTATCAAGACGAAGCAGCAACAGGCGGTTCTGGCTTTGCATCGTGTCC
>NZ_NMUA01000164.1 GCF_002312805.1 Sphingobium sp. D43FB
CGTCGTAATTGTCGCTCGACGGTTGCTCCCCGCAACAGCAAATGGTAGCCAGAATTCACCAACCGGCGCGGCCACCTATCGGCCATCATAATTGACGCCGACCGGACTCCGTAATCGTCGCGCTACACGTATCGGAGGCGAGCCTGAAGATTGGCGATGTCGACAGCCTCCCCCCAGATTCAATGGCGGCGTGAGGCGGCGTTGTCGTGAGCTATGCGATCTGGTTGTCGGAGGCGCCGATGCGTCGGATCGAGTCGCATTTTCCGTTGTCGCGCGTGGCGACCCGGGGCGGCGACTGGCGGATTATCAGTGGCATCATCCTCGGGATCCGCAATGGCTTGCGCTGGCGCGATGCCCCTGCCGGATATGGTCCAGCCAAGACGATCTGGAACCGGTTTATCCGCTGGCGCCGCATGGGCGTATTCAACAAGATCTCTGTCGCCTTGGCCGCGAATGGCGGCAAGCTGGATCAAAGGATGATTGATGCCAACTACCTCAAGCGCACCACGACGCTGCGAGCCAGTGCAAGAAGTGTCACGCGATAGAGCGTAGCACTCGCGGCAATCTGAAACTCTAGCCCGTCTTATTCAGCGGTGGGGCTTTGAGGGTTGGCGGGAGTGGCGTAAGCCTTTGGCTTGCTGTAGGAAATTGGATGTCTAGACCAACCTGCAGCGAGGCAAAAAATGCCACAGGCCACAC
>NZ_NMUA01000165.1 GCF_002312805.1 Sphingobium sp. D43FB
TAGCCGCCATCGGCAAAGACATGGCGCAGCCATGGAAAGCGGTGGATGATTTCACGCAGGACCAGCGGCGCGCCGTCGCGGTCCTGAATGTCGGCGGTATGGATCACCGCATGAACCAAATGGCCCTCGGTGTCGGTGAGGATGTGGCGCTTGCGCCCCTTGATTTTCTTGCCCGCGTCAAAGCCGCGAGGGCCACCACTTTCCGTTGTTTTCACGCTCTGACTATCGATCACGCCAGCACTGGGCGAAGCCTCGCGGCCCGTCGCTTCACGCGCCATCAACAGCAGGGTATGATTGAGCGAGAGCCACAGTTTGTTATCGCGCCACAGGTAAAACCAGCGCCGAACTGTCGAGACCGGCGGAAAGCAGGGCGGCAGCATTCGCCACGGCAGCCCCCCACGCAGCAGATACAGGATCGCCTCGACGATCCGTCGCAGCGGCCATTTGCGCGGACGGCCTACGTGGGAGGGTGGCGGCAAGAAAGGTTCGAGCACCGACCATTCGGCATCGGTCAAATCGCTTGGCAAAGTCAGTCCCGCGCGGGCATATTGCGCCCGAGTGGTATCGGTCCACATCGTTGATCTCCGGAAGTTTGTTGCAAAACCCCTGAATCAACGACTGCGGCAAGCGTCAAGCTAACCCGCTGATACCACTCAACTTAGTTTCGGATCGGGCTCT
>NZ_NMUA01000166.1 GCF_002312805.1 Sphingobium sp. D43FB
GATGCCTGTAGCAATGGCAACAACGTTGCGCAAACTATTAACTGGCGAACTACTTACTCTAGCTTCCCGGCAACAATTAATAGACTGGATGGAGGCGGATAAAGTTGCAGGACCACTTCTGCGCTCGGCCCTTCCGGCTGGCTGGTTTATTGCTGATAAATCTGGAGCCGGTGAGCGTGGGTCTCGCGGTATCATTGCAGCACTGGGGCCAGATGGTAAGCCCTCCCGTATCGTAGTTATCTACACGACGGGGAGTCAGGCAACTATGGATGAACGAAATAGACAGATCGCTGAGATAGGTGCCTCACTGATTAAGCATTGGTAACTGTCAGACCAAGTTTACTCATATATACTTTAGATTGATTTAAAACTTCATTTTTAATTTAAAAGGATCTAGGTGAAGATCCTTTTTGATAATCTCATGACCAAAATCCCTTAACGTGAGTTTTCGTTCCACTGAGCGTCAGACCCCGTAGAAAAGATCAAAGGATCTTCTTGAGATCCTTTTTTTCTGCGCGTAATCTGCTGCTTGCAAACAAAAAAACCACCGCTACCAGCGGTGGTTTGTTTGCCGGATCAAGAGCTACCAACTCTTTTTCCGAAGGTAACTGGCTTCAGCAGAGCGCAGATACCAAATACTGTTCTTCTAGTGTAGCCGTAGTTAGGCCACCACTTC
>NZ_NMUA01000167.1 GCF_002312805.1 Sphingobium sp. D43FB
CTTGGCCAGCGTTCATTTACGAGCGCACATACAGGCCGGACATATGAACGCTAGCGATCCGATCAAAATCTTCTTTCTCCCATTGCAAGGGGAGGCCGTCCACATATGGTGTTTGCACCGGTACTAGAGACGGTGCGATGGGTCAGGTGACGATAATTTCGGGCGTTGAGCGGCGGCGGGTATGGTCTGACGACCAGAAGCGGACGCTGGTGATGGCGGTGTCGCAACCCGGCGCGAACGTGGCGGAGATCGCGAGGGAGGCGGATCTACGGCCGGGCCAGATCTATCGCTGGCGGCGACAGATGTTCGGTGATGCGAACGGTTTTGCCGCCGTTGCGGTGAAGCCTGATCCAGCGCCGCCGACGGGGCCAGCGGTTGTCGTGGAGCTGGGCAGCATCACGGTCCGCATAGCGGCGGATACGCCGCCGGATTTGGCTGCTGCCGTCCTGCGGTCGCTGCGGCGGTGATCCCGGTCCCCTCGGGTGTCAGGATATGGATCGCGACCGGGCATACCGATATGAGGAAGGGTATGCGATCCTTGGCTGCGTATTTCGTAAAAACGGGACATTCGTTTCGCTAAATCGCGGACAGCGGTTTCGCTAATTCCGGGACAGCTGGAGGTGTGTTTTCCGTTTGCCTTGTTGAAGTCGGGTTGGCTGATCGCGCGGCT
>NZ_NMUA01000168.1 GCF_002312805.1 Sphingobium sp. D43FB
GACTGAGAACCCTCCTCCTCATTTCCGTGACCGCCTTTACCGGGTTCTCCATCCTATGCGGCATCGCCACAGATCTTACGACTATGATCATCGGACGAACCGGGCAGGGCCTTATGGGAGGGCTGCTCATACCGACCGCCATGACGATTGTCGCAAAGCGACTCCCGCCACCCCAGCAGCCTATCGGGATGGCCCTTTTCGGAATGACCGTAATCTTGGGGCCCGTTCTTGGCCCCTTGCTCGGTGGCTGGCTGACGGAAAATTTGAGCTGGCACTATGCCTTCTTCGTCAATGTGCCGGTCTGCGGGATACTCCTCTTGCTCCTGTTGCTCGGACTGCCGCACGAACGTACGAATTGGGTCTATCTTCGCGAGGCCGACTGGTTGGGCATTATTGGCTTGATCCTTGGCCTTGGAGGACTGACGATCGTGCTCGAGGAGGGGCACCGTGAAGACTGGTTCGAATCGACGCTTATCATCCGGCTGACGTTTATAACCGTAGCAGGGTTTGTGATGTTGTGGATCGGACAAATCCGGGCAACAAAGCCCGTCCTTAAGTTGCGAATCGTCATGAGCAGACAGTTCGGCAGCGTCGTTATCATGGCGCTAGCGCTGGGCATGGTGATGTACGGATCGACCTTCGTCATCCCGCAGTTCC
>NZ_NMUA01000016.1 GCF_002312805.1 Sphingobium sp. D43FB
TTCATCTAAACCAACAATGTCAAAGAACCCGCCAAACTAAAATCCGGACAGCAAACCCCACCTGATCCTTACGGTCCAGGTGAACCAGCGTCCCGCCATAGTGGCAACCTTCCAGAGCGCTTCCATACAGCAGCGCCCCGTCCGGTGAACACGCCTCTAAGCAGACCAACTGAGTCGGTCAACAGGAAAAAACCACCGCTTTGGCAATTTTTCGCAAAAGCGGTCATCGGCATGTCGCAAAACCCCGATAACAGCTGAGGGTTTCGGGGCTCGACCACCCAATCGCGTCAGCACCCACTCTCCTCTCTTACGCGGGCCCTAACAGGCTTTCATGCTGCACACCGTTGCGAATCACCGCTACAGCGGCAAGCCGACATAATTTTCTGCGATCGTCGTCTGCGCCGCATGGGATGAGGCAATATAGTCGAGTTCAGCCACCTGCATCCGCCGGTCGAACGCATCGCCATCCGGGAAGCGATGCATCAGCTTTGTGAGTTGCCAGGAAAAGCGTTCCGATTTCCACACCCGTGCCAGCGCCTTGTCCGAATAGCCTGCCACCGCATCGGCATCGCCCCGCTTGAAATAGCCGATCAGCGCTTCCGACAGATAATGGACGTCGGACGCCGCCAGGTTCAGCCCCTTGGCACCGGTCGGCGGTACGATATGGGCGCTGTCCCCAGCCAGCATCAACCGCCCATGGCGCATCGGTTCGAACACGAAGGAGCGCAGCGGGGCGATCGACTTTTCGAGCGCGGGGCCGCGAGTCATGTTCGCGGCTGCCTCCGGGCCCAACCGCGTCGCCAACTCGTCCCACAGCCGATCGTCAGGCCACTCTTCGATCTTCTCGTCGAGCGGCACCTGGATATAATAGCGGCTGCGGCTTTCCGACCGCATCGAGGCCAGGGCAAAGCCACGGTCATGGTTGGCGTAGATCAGCTCATGATGACATGGTGGCACGTCCGCCAATATGCCGAGCCAGCCAAAGGGGTAGACCTTTTCATAGGCCTTAGCCACTGAGGCGGGTACCGCCTTGCGCGACGGCCCGTGAAAACCATCGCAGCCACAGAGGAATTGCGCATCGATCCGGTGAGTCATGCCATCCTTGCTATAGGTGACATAGGGCGCATCGCTGTCGATAGCGTGCAGCGCCACATCGCCCGCCTCATAGATGATCTCCAGCCCGCGATCGGGCGCGGCCTCCATCAGGTCGCGGGTCACTTCGGTCTGGCCATAGACCATGACCTTCTTGCCGGTCAGCGCCTCGATATCGATACGGATCAGCCGTTCGCCGTCCGCAAGGTGGAAGCCGTCATGCGGCAACCCTTCGGCATGCATCCGCGCGCCCAGCCCAAGCCGATCCATCAGGTCCGTGGTCGTCCGCTCCAGCACGCCTGCCCGAATCCGGCCCAGCACATAATCAGGCGCCGCGCGCTCGACGACGACAACCTCTATGCCTTCGGCCCGCAGCAAATGGCCCAGCAACAGGCCCGCAGGCCCGGCTCCGATAATGGCGACCTGTGTCTTCATCTCATCTCTCCCATAAGGCGACTTTGACCCAGACATGCGGCCTCAGGCGATCGAGCGACAGAGGGAGAGCAACCGATTATTTGGATGATCCACCGGAAATGGGTTCTCAGACGATGCCATGCTTGACCGGTCAAACCTATTGTCGCATGCCACATCGACGCAAAAGAAGATGGACGATCCGGCCGATAGGCGCCTGTCGCATACCGGTTCGAACCGTCAGGAGCAGGAGTATCCCATGACCGACATCAGACGCCAGTTGGACGAAGCGCCGATGGGCCGGTTGCAGATCACCGCCATCGCGCTCTGCGTGCTGCTCAATGCGCTCGACGGGTTCGATGTTCTGGCGATCAGTTTCGCGTCTCCCGGCATCGCCAAGGAATGGGGCGTCGATCGCGCCGCGCTGGGGTTTGTGCTGTCGATGGAATTGATCGGCATGGCCGTGGGGTCGGTATTGCTCGGCAATGTCGCCGATCGCATCGGCCGCCGACCCACGATCATCGGGTGCCTGATCGTCATGGCGGGCGGGATGGGCGCAGCCACGATCGCCTGGGACGTTACCTCCCTTTCCCTTATCCGCCTGATAACCGGCCTCGGTATCGGCGGGATGCTCGCCTGCACCAACGCCGTGGTCGCCGAACTCGCCAATGCGCGCGCGCGCAGCCTGGCGGTCGCGATCATGGCGGCGGGCTATCCGGTCGGCGCCATACTGGGTGGTTCGGTCGCTTCCTATCTGCTGATCGCGGGCGATTGGCGCGACATCTTTCTGTTCGGAGGGATCGTCACCGCCCTGTTCCTGCCGCTGTCGCTGTGGCTGTTGCCCGAATCGATCGGTTTCCTGGTCCAGAAGCGACCGCAAGGCGCACTGTTGAAGATCAATCGCCTGCTCGCCCGCATGGGCCATACCCCTGCCACCGCGCTACCGCCGCTGGACGCGGCCGCGCCCAAACCCTCCTTTGCCGCGCTGTTCGCCCCCGGCCTGGCCCGCACCACCATCCTGCTGACACTGGCCTATTTCTGCCACATCATGACTTTCTACTTCATCCTGAAATGGGTGCCCAAGATCGTCGTCGACATGGGCTATCTTCCGTCCAGCGCAGGTAGCGTGCTGGTCTGGGCCAATGTCGGCGGGCTAGTGGGGGCGTTACTGCTCAGCGTCCTAAGCTGGCGCATCGCTGTCCGCCCTCTGGTCATCATTACCATGGTTGCATCGACCATCATGGTCACGTTGTTCGGCCAGGAACAGACGACACTGGCTGGCCTCAGCTTGATTGCGGCATCCGCCGGCTTCTTCACGAACGCTGCGGTCGTGGGCCTATACGCGCTGATCGCCCAGTCCTTTCCGACCGCCGTGCGCGCCGGGGGGACCGGCATCGTCATCGGCGTCGGTCGGGGCGGCGCAGCGTTGGGGCCGATATTGGCCGGCTTTCTGTTCAGCCTCGATTTCACACTGCCACTCGTCGCCATCGTCATGGCGTCGGGATCGTTGCTGGGCGCGGGATTGCTGCTGGCGCTGCGCCATCGCCGATAGGCCATGACCGCTTCACCCGTCCCCAGCTTCTATCTTTACGGCGAGCCGCAGCGCAGCGTTGCGGAGGGGTTCGTCCATGTCGAAAGTCTGGACGACCGGTCGCGGCCCAGCGAATGGACGATCCGCCCCCATGTCCATCGCGACCTCAATCATATCATCCTGATCGCGGAAGGGGGCGGCGCGATGCAGGCGGAGGAGGCTGCGGTCCGCTTCGACGCCCCCTGCCTTTTGCTGATCCCGGCGGGCATCGTCCATGGTTTTAGCTGGGCCAGCGAATCGCGCGGGGCGGTCGTCACCATCGCCGACAGCTATCTGCGCCACCTCGTCCTGCGCGATGCGGATCTCGTTCCTCTCTTCGCCCACCCCCAAGCCGTCGCGCTCCCCCGATCGGACCGCGCCGCCGCCGAAGACGCCATCACCCGCATGGATCAGGAGTTAAGCTGGGCCGGACCAGGCCAGCGCGCTGCGGTCGAATCCGCCTTGCTGCATCTCATGGTGCTGGCCTTGCGCCATGCTGCCTTGAGCCAGCAGGCGCAGCCCGGCACGCCGCGCCAGGCCGCATTGGTCGCGCGCCTGCGGGAACGGATCGACCAGCGCTTCCGCCTGCGCGAGCCGGTATCCGCCCATGCCCGCGCGCTCGGCGTCAGCCTCACGGCCCTGCGCCAGGCGTGCGCCCGCGTGGCGAACAGTTCGCCCGCGCAGATGCTCGACGACCGCGCATTATTGGAGGCGCGCCGGATGCTGCTTTATTCCCAGCTGTCGGTCACCGACATCGCCTATGCCGTCGGCTTCGAAGACCCCGCCTATTTTTCGCGCTTCTTTACCCGCCATGTCGGCCAGCCGCCGCGCAGCTGGCGCGCCGCGCGCGAGAGTTGACGCACCGGCCCGCACCTTTAAGGGTTGGCGCATGACGGCCGACAAGCTCATCGACCTGCTCGTCGCCCGACTGGTTCGCGACCACGGCAGCAGCAAGCATCACTGGCGCCGGGTGATCGGCCCGCTGCGCCTCTACAGCCGCGCCACACACCCCCATTGCAACTGGAACGCGACACCGACCGGCACGATTGCGGATGTCGCGCTGATCGAAAATATGCTCGACGATCTGCGCATGGCGCATCCGCTGCTGACGGCCTGACGCAAAAGGGCGCAGCCGGTTGCCCCGACTGCGCCCTTTCGTGCGACCCCGAAGGGATGTCGATCAGACCAGCTGTTGTTCCAATTCGCCTAGCACGCGATAGCAGTCGAAGACCTTCGCGACGCTCGAATTGGGCTCGCGACCTTCGCGGATCGCGCCGATAAATTCGCGGTCCTGCAATTCGATGCCGTTCATCGACACGTCCACCTTCGACACGTCGATCGGCTCTTCCTTGCCGTTCACCAGATCGTCGTAGCGCGCGATGTAGGTGCCCGTGTCGCCGATATAGCGGAAGAAGGTGCCCAGCGGCCCGTCATTGTTGAACGACAGCGACAAGGTGCAGATCGCCCCACTCTCGCTCTTCAACTGGATCGACATGTCCATGGCGATCCCTAATTCGGGATGGATCGGCCCCTGCATAGCATGGGCCGACACGATCTTGCCCGCCTGATAGGCGAACAGGTCGACCGTATGCGCGGCATGGTGCCACAGAAGATGGTCGGTCCAACTCCGCGCTTCGCCCTTTGCATTGATATTCTTGCGGCGGAAGAAATAGGTCTGCACATCCATCTGTTGAATGTTCAGATCGCCGCCGGTGATCAGATTATGGACATATTGGTGGCTGGGGTTGAACCGTCGCGTATGCCCGACCATGCAGACAAGGCCCGTTTCCTGTTGCTTGGCTAGCACCGCCTGCGCATCGGCCCAGCTATCCGCTAACGGGATTTCGACCTGCACATGCTTGCCCGCGTCCATGCAGGCGATGGCTTGCGCCGCGTGCATTTGCGTCGGCGTACACAGGATCACCGCATCGACATCATCGCGCGCCAGCGTCTCGGCCAGTTCGGTGGTCGCATGGCCGATGCCATATTTATCGGCAATCGCCTGGGTCGCATCCAGCCGACGACCGACCAGCGATGTCACCGTCACGCCGTCGATATTCTTGAGGCCATCCAGATGCTTTTCGCCAAAGGCACCCGCGCCAGCCAAAGCAATACGCATAATAATCTCCGTACCAATCAAAAAGCCCTCCCCTTCAGGGGAGGGGTTGGGGTGGGGCCGTGAGGCAGGCGCTGCGCCTGATCTCATGCGCCCACCCCGCCGATTTACTCCGCCGCGATCGCCGTAACCGTATCGCTTCCGGTCATGTCCAGCCCTTCGCCATTGTCCGGGCGCAGCACCAGATGGCCGATCGCGGTGTTGGAGCAAGGCAAATGATAATGGCGGTGCAGCGCGCGGGTCTTCTTCCCCAGCGCGCCGCGCATCACCAGCCACATCACCATCTCGATGCCTTCGCTGCCGGTTTCGCGCAGATATTCGATATGCGGAATCCGACGCAGATGATCGCTGTCACCGATCAGCCCGTCCAGGAATTTATTGTCCCATTCCTTGTTGATCAGGCCCGCGCGCGGCCCCTGCAACTGGTGGCTCATGCCGCCCGTACCCCAGATCTGCACGTTCAGATCTTCGGGGAAACTCTCGACCGCTTTACGCACCGCCTCGCCCAGCGCCCAGCAGCGGTTGCCCGATGGCGGCGGATAGGTAACGACGTTGACGGCCAGCGGCACGACCTTGCACGGCCAGGCGTCGGGCTTGCCGAACATCATGGAAAGCGGCACGGTCAGGCCATGGTCGACATCCATCTCGTTGATGATGGTCATGTCAAACTCGTCCAGCACCAGGCTCTGCGCGATATGCCAGGCGAGGTCGGGATGCCCCTCCACGTCCGGCACGGCGCGCGGTCCCCAGCCTTCATTGGCCGACTTGTAGCGTTCGCCACAGCCGATCGCGAAGGTCGGGATGATCTTCATGTCGAAGGCGGACGCATGGTCGTTATAAACGAGGATGATGACATCGGGCTTTTCGGCCTTCTCCCATTCGCGCGTCCAGTCATAGCCCGCGAAAATGGGGCCGAAATACTCGTCCCGATCCTTGTTGAAGTCCGACGCCACGCCCAGCAGCGGCACATGGCTCGACGCCACACCAGCAGTAATTCGCGCCATATCAGCGATCCTCATTCTTGGCCGCAGCCGCAGCTTCATTGGCCCTGATCGACCGCACGCCTTCGGGCGAACGGCCACCGTTCATCATCATCTCGCGATATTGCGGGAATTCCATGTCCGTCATCGTGCTGACCGCTTCGGCGAACGGAATGCCGTCGGTCGAAAACAGCTTCGCCAGAAAATAGACATTGCCGCCCAGGTCGAGGCAGCGATTATAGTCGCGCGCCAGCATCGCTTCCTTCTGGTCCTGCGTCAGCGGCCATTCGTCCATATAGGCGCGCTCGTCGGCCTTGAACCGGGTGCGGTTCTCATCCTTCATCAGGCTCATCGCAAACTGGTTCATATGATAGCCCTGCCGCGCCCGCTTGGCGGTAAAGACACGGGTGCCGGGGATATCTTCCATCTCGGCCAGATATTCATGGATATCCTGGTGCTTGGGATCTTCTGTTATCATAGTCCCTTCTCCTTCAACTGGGCATCAAGGCGCGGGAACACCCGGCGGGCATTGCCCTCGAAAATCGCGACGCGCTCGGCCTCGCTTATCTCCAGCGCATCGACATAGCGTTTGGTGTCATCGAAATAATGGCCGGTAGTCGGATCGATGCCGCGCACCGCGCCGACCATTTCCGACCCGAACAGGATATTCTTGTTGTCGATCACATCGGCGAGCAGATCGACGCCGGGCTGGTGATAGACGCAGGTGTCGAAAAAGATGTTGTTCATCAAATGCGTCGACAGGTCCGGCTTCTTGAGCATGTCGGCAAGGCCGCGATAGCGCCCCCAATGATAGGGCACCGCGCCGCCGCCATGCGGAATGATGAAGCGCAGGGTCGGGAAATCCTTGAACAGATCGCCTTCCAGCAACTGCATGAAGGCGATGGTATCAGCGGCAATATAATAGCCGCCGGTGGCGTGCATCGCCGGGTTGCAGCTGCCCGACACATGGATCATCGCCGGAACGTCCAGCTCGACCATTTTTTCGTAGAAGGGATACCAATAGCGATCGGTCAGCGGCGGATGGGTGAAATGCCCGCCACCCGGATCGGGATTGAGGTTGCAACCGATGAAGCTCATCTCGACGCACCGTTCCAGCTCGGCGATGCTGTTGGACATGTCCGCCTTGGGCGATTGCGGCAACATGCATACGCCGACGAAGGTTTCGGGGAACATCGCCACCACCCGCGCGATCAGGTCGTTGCAGCGCATCGCCCATTCCTTGGCCATCGCCTCGTCGCCGACATGCGGCGCCATGGCCGACGCGCGCGGCGAAAAAATCGTCAGGTCCGCGCCGCGCTCCTTGATCAGGCGCAGCTGGTTCGCCTCGATCGTTTCGCGAATTTCCGCATCGCTGATGTCGGGATAGGGCGGACAGGCCGTGCCCGCCTTGAACGCAGCCTTCTGCTCTTCGCGCCAGGCGTCATGCCCCTTCGGCAACACCGTATAATGGCCATGGCAATCGATAATCAGGCTCATCGCGTCTCTTTCCTCAACCCTTATTCCGTCACCCCAGCGCAAGCTGGGGTCTCAGGCGACAGCGCACCACGCCCGCCCCAAAATCCCCGTCATTCCCGCGAAGGCGGGAATCCATCTCCCAGCAGTTCCTCTTGTCGCGAGGTGGCGAGATGAATTTCCGACTGCGCGGGAATGACCTTGGAAGAAACCACGCCAATCTTCGCGCCCAACCCCTCCGGCGGCATCTTGACCCCCAGCGCCCCGATCGCCCGCTGCCGCGCGACCGTACCGCGCGTCATCGCGGCCCCCGTGCCAAGCCCATCGAGCGTCTTGACCACTTCCTCCATCTCTGCCGCGCGGCGCAGGCCATGCACCAGCATCCGGTCGAGATTATAGTCGGCCCGCTCCGTCCAAGGCTTGGCCTTCTCGCTCGCGTCGAGCGACGCCAGCACCTCGTCCAGCACATCGGCTGCCTCGGCCGCCAGCACGCATTCGGCGGTCAGCGCTTCCATCCCCTTGACCATGACGGAGCGGATCATCTTGATCGATGACGCCCGCCCGACATCGGCACCCACGATGCGGGTCTTGGCAAAGCCCAGCGCCGCCAGCCGCGCCTGCGCGTCTTCGGCACGGCCACCGCTCAACAACAGGGGGACATTCAACCGCGCCGGATCGACCGGGGCCATCACGGCAACATCGACATAATGCGCGCCCGCCGCCTCGATCGCGCGCGCCGCCGCCAGCTTGGTCTGCGGCGCAACGCTGTTCATGTCGCAATAGAGCGCGCCCGGCGCTATCATCGCCGCCGCTGCCTCGGCCACCGCCAGCGCTTGGTCCGCCGTCACCAGCGACAGGATCAAGCCGACGCCATCCAGCGCATCTTCCAGAAAGCGCGCGGGCAACACGCCCGCCTGCCTATAGGCCGCCAGCATGGCGTCGCGCGTGGCCGCCGCATCGGTCTTGGCATCATAGACATGGGCGGCCGCAGCCCAATCCCCCGCCAGCGCAAAGGTGGACCCTGCCTCGCCAAACCCGATAAGACCGACTTCCTGCTCCATGGGAAAGGGCATGCCGGATTGTATCCCACCCGGCCAATCATATCCGGGGGCGTCTCATAAGATTTTACGAATTCATGGTTGCGACCGCCTGTTCGATTGCCGCCATGAACTGTTGCTGCAACCGGGTCGGTCGCCAATCGGCGCGACTGGTGACGCCGATGGTGCGGCTGATCTCGCCGGGCGCCGGACCGATATCGGCCAGCATCCCGCTGTCTAGTTCGACCCGCAACTGATCGATCGACAGCAAAGTCAGATAATCGCCGCTCACCAGCAATTGCCGCACCGTCATCACAGAGCCGCACTCGATCGGCACGGCAGGCAGGTCGCCGCCCAGCGCCGCGAACATCGCCTGCCATAGCTGGCGCAGCGGCGTGCCCTCGGGCGGCAATATCCAGGGAAAGCGCCGCAGATCATCGCCATTCCAGCCCTGCTCCAGCACATGCCCTGCCCGCGCGAAAATGGTCGGCCGATCCTCGAACAAGGGTTGCTGCACCAGATCCAGCCCGATGGTCGCATCGCGCAATGCGCCTACCATCATGTCGATCTCGCCATCGCGCAACGGGCCCACCAGTTCGGCATGCGACCCTTCGACCACGGAAATATCGACCTGCGGAAAGCCCCGGCGAAAGCTGGTGATCGCCAGCGGCAGCAGCCGCGCGCGGCTGAGCGGCATGGCCCCCACTAAAATCCGCCCGCTATCTTCCCCCATCAGTTCAGCAATCTCTTCCAGGCCCTGCCGCAGTTCAGCGAGCGCCAGCCGCAATCGGCGCGCCAGCGTCACGCCCGCGCGGGTGAGCATCAGCCCCCTCCCCCGCCGCTCAGCCAGCCGCACCCCCAGCGCCAGCGCCAGATCGCCGACCGCGCGGTGCAGCGAAGGCTCCGCCACTCCAGCCTGCACCGCCGCCGCCGCATAGCTGCCACTCCGCGCCAGCGCGACGAAGGCCCGGATTTGCGCGGCCGTCACCCGGCTGCTGCCGATCAACCGCAACGCCACATCGACGCGCGGCTTGAAACGTAGCGCGACCGGCGTCGGCACCATCCCGCCGGGTCGCCGCTCGAACAAAGCCGCGCCCAGTTGCGCCTCCAGCTTGGCGATGCCCTGGGTCACCGCAGGCTGAGTCAGGTTCACCGCCCGCGCCGCCAGGCTGACGCTACCCTGCTCCACCACGGCGGCCATTGCGGCAAGATGCCGGATATTGAACTGATCGACCTGCATTTTTGACAATTAGCAAAATTTTATGCAGCCGCGCCAGAACGGATTTGAGCATGGCGCCACTATTGTCCATGTCGCTGTCTGGTTTAGGAAAGAGGAGCAAGCGCCCATGTCCGGCATCGTCGTCCAGAATATCGAACGGGCGGACCTTTCCGTCATCGACGGTCTCGCCCAGTGCGGCGTCGCCACCGTCCATGAAGCGCAGGGCCGCACCGGCCTGCTCGCCCCGCACATGCGCCCCATCTATCCGGGTGCCCGGATCGCGGGCAGCGCCGTCACCATCTCCGCCCCTCCCGGCGACAATTGGATGGTCCATGTCGCGATCGAACAGCTCAAGGAAGGCGACATTCTGGTTCTCGCGCCGACCAGCCCCTGCACCGACGGCTATTTCGGCGACCTGCTCGCCACATCGGCCCAGGCGCGCGGCTGCCGCGGCCTGATCATCGATGCGGGGGTCCGCGACCTGCGCGACTTGAAGCAGATGAATTTCCCGGTCTGGTCAAAAGCGGTCCACGCCCAGGGCACGATCAAGGGCACGCTGGGGTCGGTCAATGTCCCGATCGTCTGCGCCAATGCGCTGGTCAACGCGGGCGACGTGATCATCGCTGATGATGACGGCGTGTGCGTCGTGCCGCGCGCCGACGCGGTTGCCGTGCTGGAAAAGGCACGGGCGCGCGAAGCCGCCGAAGAAGCGAAGCGCGTCCGCCTCGCCGCAGGCGAACTCGGCCTCGACATTTATAATATGCGCCCCCGCCTCGAAGAAATGGGTCTTAAATATGTCTGAGCCCCTTGGCTCCGCCAAGGTGATGTGGATGCGCGGCGGCACGTCGAAGGGCGGCTATTTCCTGGCAGACGACCTCCCCACCGACACCGCGGCCCGCGACGCCTTCCTGCTGCGCGCCATGGGATCGCCCGACCCGCGCCAGATCGACGGCATGGGCGGCGCCGACCCGCTGACCAGCAAGGTCGCAGTGGTAAAGAAGTCAGAGCGTGAAGGCATCGATATCGATTATCTCTTCCTGCAGGTCTTCGTCGACCAGGCGATCGTCAGCGACGCGCAGAATTGTGGCAATATCCTCGCTGGGATCGGCCCCTTCGCGATCGAGCGCGGCCTCGTCGCCGCGCAGCCAGACGAAACGCGGGTCGCCATCTTCATGGAAAATACCGGCCAGATCGCCATCGCCACGGTCCAGACGCCCGGCGGCATCGTCCGCTATGATGGCGATGCTCGCATCGACGGCGTGCCCGGTAGTTCCGCCCCCATCCCGCTGGAGTTTCGCGATACCGCTGGCTCCTCCTGCGGCGCGCTGCTCCCAACCGGCAATGCCTATGACGAAGTCGAGGGCGTCCGCGTCACCCTGATCGACAATGGCATGCCTTGCGTCGTGATGCAGGCGCGCGACGTCGGCGTTACCGGCTATGAAGATCGCGATACGCTGGACAAGGACAGCGACTTGAAGGCCCGGATCGAAAAGATCCGCCTCGCCGTCGGCGAACGCATGAACCTGGGCGACGTCACGGAAAAGTCGGTGCCCAAGATGATGCTGGTCGCCCCGCCCCGCAATGGTGGCGCGGTCACGGTCCGCAGCTTCATCCCCCATCGCGCGCATGCGTCGATCGGCGTGCTGGGCGCGGTCAGCGTCGCGACGGCCTGCCTGATCGAAGGGTCACCGGCGGCCGAGGTGGCAAATATCCCCGATGGTTCGCGCAAGACGCTGTCGGTGGAACATCCCACCGGCGAAACCACCTGCGTCATGGAATTGGACGGGAGCGGCACGGTCACCAGCGCCGCCATGCTGCGCACAGCCCGCAAGCTGATGGATGGAGAGATTTTCGCATGAGCGCCGCAACGTCCGATCGCGTCATTTCCTGGCACGGCAACCCGTCCAAACCGATTTACACCCCGCCCCCCGGGGCGATCGACGCGCACTGCCATGTGTTCGGGCCGATGGCGGACTTCCCGTTCAGCGCGAAGGCGAAATATCTGCCGGAAGATGCCGGGCCGGATATGCTGTTCGCCCTGCGCGACCATCTCGGCTTTGCCCGCAACGTCATCGTCCAGGCCAGCTGCCACGGCACCGACAATAGCGCGACGCTAGACGCCATCGCCAAGTCGAATGGCAAAGCACGGGGCGTCGCTGTCGTTGATCCGGCGATCTCGGAGGCTGACCTCCTGGCCCTCCATGACGGCGGCATCCGGGGCATTCGCTTCAATTTCCTCAAGCGCCTGGTCGACGACGCACCCAAGGACAAGTTTCTGGAAGTCGCTAGCCGCCTGCCTGCCGGCTGGCATGTCGTCATCTATTTCGAGGCGGATATCCTCGAAGAATTGCGCCCCTTCATGGACGCCATCCCCGTGCCCCTCGTGATCGACCATATGGGCCGCCCCGACGTGACCCAGGGACCGGACGGCGCGGATATGAAGGCCTTTCGCGCCTTTCTCGATTCCCGCGACGACATTTGGTTCAAGGCCACCTGTCCCGACCGCCTCGATCCGAATGGCGACCCATGGAACGCCTTTGCCGATGCGGTCGCGCCGCTCGTCGTCGATTATCAAGACCGCGTGCTGTGGGGCACCGACTGGCCGCACCCCAATATGCAGGATGCGATCCCCGACGACGGCCATCTGGTGGACATGATCCCGCGCATCGCGCCAACCGCAGAGTTGCAGCGCAAATTGCTGATCGACAATCCGATGCACCTCTACTGGCCGGAGGAAAATGTCGCCTGACGGACTATGGCGTCAGGCGACCAGCCCGACGCCCACGTCCTGCCCCGCCCATGCGCGCCAGCGATCCGCATCGGGCCGGGCTTCGACCCGATCGACCAGGTTGAATATCTTTACCTGACCCTGGGCGGCATCATAGGCGGGCCAATCCTCCTCCGGCCCACCATGCCGCACGAAATGGGCAATATGCCGCGTCATCCTTTGGCCCAAGGCGGCACGCTGCCCGGTCATCCGTCCCCCCCGCGCCAGCGCAGCGCGCAACCCGTGCATCGGCCATGTCAGCGTGAGGTCCAGCCCATGGGTCGCCCCGGCGATAGGGTGCGCATAATCGAAGCGGTAGAACCAGGTCGGGCTGTGCGCGGCATGGCGATCAGCGAAATGACGGGTCGGCATGACGAACGTCAGGTCACTGGCCAGCGCCCGCCGCCCCGCCTTGGTGCGCGGATATGTCGCCAATATCGCCTGCGCTTGCTCCACCCCCAATTGCCCGCGCAACAGCGTTTCCAGCGCGGACCAACTGGTTGGCAGAATATCGCCGGGCATCAACTCGAACAATCGCACCTCATCGCGCGTCGCTCCCGCAAGCAACGGCACTGGCGCGGCCTGTGCCTCCTGAATGGCCGCGAGCGTCCCCGGCACCAGATCGCCGTCCAGCCAGGGCGATGCGGGAATAGTCCCCGGATTGGCCGCGCCGACAGCCGCCTGCGCCTCAAAGAGGGCGTGCAAATTCAACGCCTGCAGTGCCCCAAGGTCGCGTCCGCCTGCACCCAGTGCCGCGGCATATTGGCGGCCGATGGCCTCGCTCTTCGCCTGACTATGGATCAGGCTGACGGCACCGCTCTGCATGATCGCCTGCTGAAACAGTGGCCGCGCTGCCGGGATGTGCAGCAGCAGCGAGACAGACATTGACCCGGCGGATTGCCCGCCGATCGTCACCCGATCAGGATCACCCCCGAAGGCGGCGATGTTGGTCCGCACCCATGTCAGCGCGAAAATCTGGTCGCGCAGGCCGAGGTTGGAGGGAATATCTGCGCTCTTCAGCGTCGCCCCAAGATTTACGAAACCCAATACACCGACGCGATAATTGATCGTGACGACGATGATCCGTCCATCGCGTGCGAGTTGGGAGCCGTCATAGCTGTTGCCGCTGCCCGCAACGAAAGCCCCGCCGTGAATCCAGACATAGACGGGCAGACGTTCATCTTCGCCCAGATCGTCCGGCGCGTAGATATTGACGGTAAGACAATCTTCGGAAAAATCCGGCTGGGCGATCCGCGCGCGCTTTGCCGCGTTGCCATACATTTGCGGGCATTGCGGACCCGGTACGGTCGCATCGCGCACGTCGGCCCATGTCGGGGCTGCGACAGGCGCGGTAAAGCGGGCGGCTTGCGCATAGGGTATGCCCAGCCAGCGCCGTGCACCTTGGGCGCTTGACCCGCGAACGAGACCAGACTGCGTAGCGACGACCTGATTGTTCATGGCACTCCCCTCTCCTGCGGCGACGTCGCACCGCATCACGCCTATCGCACCATCATCGCCCGCCCAACACGCTTTTGTTCATGCAGCGGATCGCCGTACCGATATCGGGCTGGTCGGACGTCACGCAGATCCAAGAAGGCTGACGAACGCCCGGATTTGCAGCTAGCCTCGCCCAAAATCACAGGAGAGACGATATGGAAGCGCTTGCAGAACTGGTCGCCAAGGAAGAGATACGACAGCTGGCGCAGCTTTATTCGCGTGGCGTCGATCGCAAGGATCTCGCGCTGCTCCGCACGCTCTACACGGACGATGCGATCGACAATCACGGCCCTTATTCGAGCGGCCCGGTCACGAACTACTACGCCTTTCTCGAACGGTCGCTGCCCCACATGCATATCGGCAGTCACCATATCTGCAATCATCTGGTCAGCGTCGATGGCGACACGGCGCAAGGTGAAGTCTACGCCATCGCCTGGCACCTGATCCCCGATAGCAAAGGCGGCCTCGCGCATGACGTCCAGAGCGTCCGCTATGTGGATAATTATCGCAAGGAAAACGGCCGCTGGCTGTTCGCGCGGCGCGACGTCCAGTTCGACATGAAGATGCTGCTTCCGGCCGCCGATCATGGCGCAAAGCCTGATCCCACCCAGGACGCGACCTATGCCGTGCTGCCTGCGGCGCTGTTTGCGCGGTATTGACCCTGCGCCGCCGGTTCGCCGAGGCGATCAAAGCGGGCCTTGCTTGACAGGGTCGGCAGCGATGTTGATCACCCGTTCAAACGACGAAATGGTCGGCATGGCAGGAAGGATTTTTCGATGACACGCTCTCTCAATGGCAAGGTCGCGGTGGTGACGGGCGCGGGGTCGGGCATCGGGCGGGCCATCGCCATCCGCCTAGCCGAAGACACGGCGAAGATCGCCATCTGGGACATCAATGCCGAGGGTGCCGCCGAAACCGCGCAGATGATCGAGGATGCCGGTGGCACCGCCATTGCCATCGCCGCCGACTGTTCGGACAAGGCCGCCATCCACGCAGCGGCGGCGGACACCCGCGCCACGCTCGGCCCCGTGGCCATCCTGGTCAACAATGCCGGCATCGCGCCCTTTACCCCGTTCATGGAGATTGACGATGATCTGTTCGACAAGGTCATCCACATCAACCTGCGCGGACCATATCTGCTGACCAAGGAAGTCTTGCCCGACATGCTCGCCGCCCAATGGGGCCGTGTGATCAACATCACTTCCTCCTCGGTTCAGTCCGGCTCCTTTGCCCAGGGCCATTATGTCTCGTCCAAGGGCGGATTGATGGGCATGACCAAGGCGCTGGCACTGGAATTCGCTGCCAGCGGCGTGACGTTCAACATGGTGCCGCCCGGCTTCATCGACACGCCCATGCTGCGCGCGGCGCCGATCGACGTCGATGCCTTTGCCCAGACCCTGCCGATGAAGCGGGTGGGCAAGCCGGAGGATATTGCCGCCGCCTGCGCCTATCTGGCGTCGGAGGAGGCCAGCTACATTACCGGCCAGACGATCAGCACCAATGGCGGCCGCTATATGGGATCGCATTAAGCCCGAACAGAAGAGCGCCGTGCCCCAAGCGCCTTGCGCACGCGTCATCGGCTCTTATGCTGGCACCATGGTCCAGAAACGTCGCATTGGAGCCGAAAGCTCCGAAACCCGCGCCCGCATTGTTGACGCTGCCGAACAGGTGATCCGCGATGAAGGCTATGCCGCCGCCAGTTCGCGGCGCGTTGCCCTGCGCGCGGAATTGCCGCCATCGCTGGTGCATTATTATTTCCCCACCACCGATGACCTGCTGCTCTCTGTATTCCGGCGCGGCGCGCAGCAAAGTGATGCGATGATCGACCAGGCGCTGGCCAGCGACGATCCGGTGCGTGCGCTGTGGCGTTTCTTTACCGATACCAGCCGCACCGCGCTGGCGATGGAATTTGTCGCGCTGGCCAATCATCGCAAGGCAATCCGCGCAGAAATCACGCGCCACAGCGAAGCGATGCGCGCACGCCAGACCGCCTGTCTCGATCGGCTGCTCGGTCCGAAACTGGCCGAGCAAGGCATGACCGCTGCGGCCATGAGTGTGCTGCTCGCGAGTGCAGGACGGGCGTTGGTCATGGAAAAGGGTCTGGACGTCAGCGCCGGGCATGACGATGCGCGGCACGCGGTCGAACGCTGGCTGGATAAGCTCCTCGCCTAAAAAATGAGACATGTTGACTTTTTTTCGACCCCATGCTGAACATGTGTTCAAGACATAGGGAAGACTGAGGAGAGTCGGACATGGCAAGCACCGCAATCACGCGCATGGCGCATGAAGAGATCAAGCCGAACATCGGTAGCCGCATCCTGAACAGCAAGGCGGAATTGCTGGCGGGCGATCTGGGACCGCAGCTGCGCGAGTTGCTGGAACAGCGCGGCGTGCTGGTGTTTCCCAAGATCGATTTCGACGATGACGAGCAGATCGCCTTCACCAAGACGCTCGGCACATTCGCGCCCGAAATGCAGGACGGCACCAACCACAAGATTCACAAGATCACGCTCGACGTGAAGGAAAACCCGCAGAGCGCCGAATATCTCAAAGGCTCGCTCTACTGGCATATCGACGGCACGATGAACGACACGCCGATCCTGGCGTCGCTGCTGTCGTGCAAGGTCAAGGCGCCCTGGGGCGGCAATACCGGCTTCTGCAACACCTACGCCGCCTATGAAGCGCTGAGCGACGAGCAGAAAGCGGAATATGAGAAGCTGCGCGTGATCCATTCGGTGTGGGCGACGGTCTTCTATTATGAACCGGAACCCAGCCTCGCCAAGATTGAAGGGATGCAGCGGATCGGTGAGAATGAACTGCCGCTGGTGTGGAACCACAAATCTGGCCGCAAGTCGCTGGTCCTTGGCTGCACCGCGCATCGTGTCAAAGACGTGACCCCCATGGAAAGTGCGAAAATTCTGGTTGGCTTGCGCGAATGGGCAACGCAGGAAGAATTCAGCTACAGCCATGAATGGAGCGTCGGCGATCTGGTGATCTGGGACAATACCGGCACCATGCACCGCGCCGAGGCCTATGATCCCGCTTCCAACCGCATGATGCACCGCACCAAGTTGCAGGGCGAAGAACCGTTCGAATAAAACGGCTTGAGCGTCGGCAAGTTAGAAGCCCGTCACCAGATATGGCGGCGGGCTTTTCAATAGGTATCTCAGATATTTAGTCGATCGACTTTGGTGCGCCTGTTCCCATGTAGCGCGCCAGATTCTGGTGCAGGCTGGCGACCGAGCGCTCCATATAGGGATTGGGCTGGGTGCCGCGGAAGCCGACATTCTTCATGCCCTGCTGGACGGCGGCCATGTTGGTGAAATCCTGTTGTAGGACCGACGGCCATTCCTCCGGTTTGGTATATTCCCAGTCGGTCGCGGGCGCTTCGCCGTCGGGGAAGAGTTCGTAGACTGCTGCCTCGAAAATACATTTGTCCGGGTCGCCCTGATAGGGACGGGCCGAATAGCAGAGCATGTTGTTGACGGCGTGGCCGATCTGGAAATTGGGGAAGATTTGCCAAGCGGTGCCGCTTTTTGCGGTATGGGATGGGTGGACCACCGGCCAGATGACGCCGCGCTTGGCGTCGTCGGCGCGGGCACTGGCTAGCCAGTGCTGGAGCACCTGGGCCGCGGGGGTGCCTTCGGGCAATTCTTCCTTCAGTCGCTGCGCCGCGTTGACCAGCGTCATGGTCGTATTGGTGTTGGCATTTTCCCAGGTGAAGAGCTGCATCTCCGCCGTCGAGAGGCGCGGGTCTTCGCCCGATCCGACACGCAACTTGGCCTGGTTCTCGCCCATATTCTTGGGCGCGTCATAGCCGATATTGCTGTGCAGGCCATGTTGGCGCGCCCAGCCGCGGAACTCGCCGAAAGCGTTGAATTCGGGGTGGGTGGTCTGGACATGATAGGTTTCGCTGAAGGCTTCGAGCGCGACTTTCCAGTTGCAGTCGAAGATGATCCATTTGCGCCAGCGATAGCGCATATTCTGGAGGCCGAAGGGATCGAGCATGCCCGGCACGACGCCCAGATAGTCGGTCAGCGACTCCCCGTCGGGATCAAGGCTGATCCATGCCCAGCCGCCCCATGTGTCGACCCGCACCTTGCCCAGCGCGGTGCGTTCCGCGGTCAGCTTGCCCTGCCAATCGTCCCGATGGTTGACGAAGGTGCATTGCCCCTGTCGATCGAAGGTCCAGCCGTGGAAGCCGCAGATGATGCTCGTCCGGTTACCGCGTGCGTTGCGAGCCCCCGTCGGCGTGTCGATCAGGCGGCGGCCACGATGGGGGCAGACATTGTGGAAGGCACGCAGTTCGTCGGGGCCAGTCCGCATGACGATGACCGAGTCTTCAAGGATATCGTAGGTCACGAAATCGCCGATATTGGGAATGTCCTCCAGCCGGGCGGCCTGCAGCCAGACCTTGCGCCACAACCGGTCCTGTTCGGCGCGCGCATAATCGGGCGATATATAGGCATCGACCGGGACGGTGACCGGCTGTGTCAGATCTGTCATGGCATCCTCGCTTGTCATCTATCGGCCCTGCCACCGGGGCGGGCGTTTTTCCGCGAAGGCGCGCGGACCTTCCTGTGCGTCTTCGCTCTGGTAGGTGTATTCCGACGCGGCACGGGCGGCCTGGAGCGCAGCGGAGCGGCCCATCTCGGTCGCCAGCATCACCGTGTCGCGGCCCGCTTTCACCGACAAAGGCGCGCCGTCCAATATCTCGGTGGCGAGCGCGATGGCGGCGTCCAGCAGCGCTTCGGGTTCGGCCAGGCGATTGACGAGGCCGATCTCATAAGCACGCTGCGCAGTGATCGGCTTTCCGGTCAGGATGATCTCCATCATGATCCGCTGCGGGATCATGTGGATGAGCGGTGAGGCCCAGGGGGACGAGCGGCCGACCTTGACCTCAGTGATGGCAAAGCGCGCGGTGCTGCTGGCGACGCACAGGTCGCAGGCCTGCGCGATCATCCAGCCGCCCGCGAACGCGACGCCGTTGACGGCGGCGATCGTGGGCTTGCTCAGTTCGATCGTATCATAGGGCAGCGGGAACATGGCGCGCGGCGGGACAGTCATGCCGGTTTCGACCATTTCCTTGAGGTCGCCACCCGCGCAGAAGGCCTTGTCGCCCGATCCTGTCAGGATGGCGACGCGCAGCGCCGGGTCCGTTTCGAACCTCTCCCATGCCGCCCGCAAGCCTTCGCGCACTTCGCGGCTGAGGCAGTTGCGCTGGTCGGGGCGGTTGATCGTCAGGACGGCAATGCCATCGGCGCGGGCGTCGAAGAGGACGGCGTCGGTCATGTCAAAATCCCCTTTGCGTGATGACATGGGCGGCCCGGTCCAATTCATCGCGGAAGTCTGGATGGGCGATGGCGATCAGGCGGCGGGTGCGTTCGGCAAGGCTTTGCCCCTTGAGTTCGGCCGCGCCATATTCGGTGACGATCACGTCCACGTCGGTGCGAGCGGTGGTGACCGGGCCGGAAAGTTGGGCGACGATCTTGCTGAGCGTGCCGCCCTTGGCCGACGCTGACAACGCGATGATCGAGCGGCCACCGGGCGAGCGCGCTCCCGCGCGGACGAAATCGACCTGCCCGCCCGTGCCGCCCAGATAGACCGCGCCCGATTGTTCGGCATTGACCTGTCCGGTCAAATCCACCTCCAGCGCGCTATTGATCGTGACCAGGCGCGAGAGGCGACCCAGTATCGCGGCATCATGGGTGTAGCTGGTCGCGCACATGCGGATGGCCGGGTTGCGATGCGCCCAGTCGTAGAGGCGCTTCGTGCCGATGAGCGCGCCATTGATCGAGACGCCGGGGTCGACCTCCTTGCGGGCGTTGGTGATGACGCCAGCTTCGACCAGTTCGACAAGGCCATCGCCCAACATGCCGGAATGGACGCCCAGATCCTTGCGGTCATGCAACAGCCGCAGGATCGCATCGGGCACAGCCCCAACCCCAGTCTGGATCACCGCGCCGTCGCCGATATAGGCGGCACAGTGGCGGGCGATAGCTTCGTCGATAGGGCCGATGGCGGCGGGGGCGACTTCGACAGGTGGACGGTTGACAGGGATGGCGACGTCGATGGCGGATGCGGGAATGGTTTCGCCGGGCGTGAAGGGGACAGCTTCGTTGATTTCGGCGATGACGACCCGCGCCTTGTCGACGGCGGCGCGGACATAATCGCTGATCAGGCCGCAGCTATGATTGCCCTGCTCATCCGCTGGGCTGACCTGGATCAGGGCCACGTCGCAGGGTATGACCCCGGCGGTGATCAGCGGGCCGACCTGGCTCACATGGACGGGAATGACCTGGAGCCTGCCTGCCTTGGTCATGGACCGCAGCGCACCGATCGCGCCCATGCTGGATAGGGCGAAGCTGTCGGCGGTGGCGGGGGTGAAGAGGCCCGAAAAACTGGTAGCGATGAAGGCGGACAGGCCCGGAATATCGCGGCCCTGGTCGATCAGCGCCTCGACCAGGGTGGTGGGTTCGCCACAGGCCTGGCCGATGACGATATGGTCACCGGCCTTTAAGTGTACAGCGAAGCGGACACTGGTTTCGCTTTTCACAATCGTCCTACTTGTCGGAGTAAATGCTCGGCGCGGCTGAGATGGGGACGATCGAGCATCCCGCCCTTATAGCCGATCGCCCCGACGCCCGGATTTTTCGCAAATATATCAACCACTTCAAGCGCGTGCGCGATTTCTTCCTCAGTGGGCGTGAAGGCGGCGTTGATCACATCGACCTGCGCGGGATGGATTGCCAGCATGCCGCGATAGCCATCGCGCCGTACTTTTTCCGCGCGGGCCTTCAACCCTTCGAGATCACGGAAATCGCCCTGGATCGTTTCGATCGCCATCACACCGGCGGCCGCTGCGCCGAGCAGGCACATCGACCGCGCCAGTTCATAGGTGAAGCCATAGCTGCCGTCGTCATTGCGGTTATTGCTGGCGCCGATCGAATCGGCCAGATCCTCCGCCCCCCAGGTGAGCGCGACGACGCGCGGCGCGCCCCTATAATCGCCCGTATGGAACATGGCTTTCGCGGTTTCGGTGACCAGCACGATCAGCGGGGTCGAGCCTTCATCAATGCCATTGGCGACTTCAAGCGCGGAGAGATAATGGTCGAGCCGCTCCACATCCTGCCGCCCATCGACTTTGGGCAGCATGATGCCGCCGGGCCGGGCGGGCATGATCGCGGCGAGATCGAGCAGTGTATAGGGACCGTCGAGCGGATTGACCCGGACCCACAAACGGTCCCGGCCTTCGGGACGGCTGGCGAGACAATCATGGACCAGCTGGCGCGCCAGCACCTTATTTTCGGTCGTGACGGCATCTTCCAGATCGAACAGCGCGATGTCCGCCGCGCTGTCGGCGGCCTTTGCCATCTTCTTCTCGCTATCGCCCGGCGCGAACAGCCAGGAGCGCATCTTGATCGAGAGGGTGGCGGGGGTGGACATGATCTTCTCTCCGGTCAGTAGGATTTGGGCAAGTCCAACACTTTTTCGGCGAGAAAGTTAAGGATCATATGCGGACTGACCGGCGCGGTGCGTGGAATCAGCACTTCGCGCAGCAGCCGTTCGACATGATATTCCTGGGCATAGCCCATGCCACCCAGCGTCAGCATGGCGGTATGGCAGGCCTCAAACGCAAATTCGGCGGCGAGATATTTGCCGGCGTTCGCTTCAACGCCACATTCTTCACCCTTGTCGAATTTGGTCGCGGCCTGCATCACCATCAGATTGGCGGCTTCCAGCTGTGCCCAGCATTTGGCGAGCGGGTGCTGGATGCCTTGATTCATGCCGATCGGCCGGTCGAACACGATGCGTTCGCGGGCATAGCGGGCGGCACGCTGGATCGCGTTGCGGCCAATGCCCACCGCTTCGGCCGCGAGTAAAATGCGTTCGGGGTTCAGCCCTTTCAGAATGATGCGGAAGCCCTGCCCCTCCTCGCCGATGCGGTCCTCTTCGGGGATGAAGAGGTCGTTGATGAACAGCATGTTGGAGCCGACCGCATGACGGCCCATCTTCGGGATCAGCTGATGCTCGATTCTATTGCGGTC
This sequence comes from Sphingobium sp. D43FB, assembly GCF_002312805.1. GTDB lineage: Bacteria > Pseudomonadota > Alphaproteobacteria > Sphingomonadales > Sphingomonadaceae > Sphingobium. The sequence goes on from NZ_NMUA01000016.1 coordinate 22,211, forward strand.
GAGCTTGGTATAGAAAAGCGACAGGCCGTGGGTCTTGATCTCCACGTCATCGATCGGCGTCGTCCGCGCTAGCAGCATCATCCGGTCGGCGACATGCGCGTTGGTGATCCAGATTTTTTCGCCATTGACGCGATAGCCGCCCGCCTCGCGCACGGCGCGGGTCTTGAGCTTGGTCGTGTCCAGCCCGGTATTGGGCTCAGTGACGGCAAAACACATTTTTTCCGCGCCCGACAGGATCGGCGGGATCATGCGCTGCTTCTGTTCCTCGGTGCCGAACAGGTCGATGGGTTCGAGGCTGAATACCGGGCCATGGATGGTGGAGGCCGCCGTCATGCCGCCGCCCGCTTCGGCCACCGCCTGCATCATGATGGCCGCTTCGGTGATGCCAAGGCCCGCGCCGCCCACCGATTCCGGCATGGCGACGCCCAGCCAGCCCGCCTGCGCCATCGCGGTATGAAACTCGACCGGATATTGGGCATCCCGATCGCGCGCGAGCCAATAATCGTCGCTGAACTGGCTGCATTGGGCCAGCACGGCGTCGCGAATATTCTGCTGGTCGTCGGTAAAGGCAAAATCCACGTTTCTGGTCCCGATTGCCGCAAGGGGCGGTCCTGATTGTCGGCCTTTTGGGTATCAGCGAGGAATAAGGCGCACAATCGAACGGCTGTTCAACATTCGACATATCGGTGGGGCGAAGTGGTTGGCCATGGCTTCGCCGCGCCGCCTGTCCTAGCCCGACGGCATGGAACAGGAGAGAGACATGGGCGAGCCAAAGGGCCATGGTGGGCCGCTGACAGGCGTGCGGGTGGTCGATCTGACCGCGATGGTCTTTGGCCCCTATGCGACGCAGATCATGGCCGATATGGGCGCAGACGTCATCAAGGTGGAGCCGCCGGGCGGTGGCGACCAGACCCGCTATATCAATGGTGGCAATGCGCCGGACCTGGGCGGCGTGTTCACCAACGTCAATCGCGGCAAGCGCAGCATCGTGCTGGATCTGACGCGCGAAGCGGACAAGGATGTGCTGCGCGCGCTGATCGCGACAGCCGATATCTTCATCCATTCGATGCGGGGCAAGGCGATCGCGCGGCTGGGGTTCGATTATGCAGCGGTCAGGGCGATCAAGCCCGACATCGTCTACACCAATTGCTATGGCTATAGTCGGCGCGGGCCGGAGGCGGACAAGCCGGCCTATGACGATACCATCCAGGCCGAATGCGGCATCCCGCATCTACAGGCGCTGATGACCGGCAAGCCCGATTTCATGGCGACGATCATTGCCGACAAGGTGGCAGGGCTGACCGGCCTGTACGCGACCATGATGGCGCTGTTCCACCGCGAGCGCACCGGCGAGGGGCAGGAGGTGGAAGTCGGCATGTTCGAAACGATGGCCGCCTTCATGCTGACCGAACATGCAAGCGGCGCGATGTTCGATCCGCCGACCGGCCCCGCCCATTATCACCGCGTCGTCGCGCGCAACCGCAAACCCTATGCGACCAAGGACGGGCATATCGCGGCGCTGGTTTATAATGACAAGCATTGGAACGCCTTTATCGGCGCGGTGGAGCCGGAATGGGCGAGCGAAGAGTTCGACAGCCTGCCCAAGCGGGCGAAGCAGATCGACCGCGTCTATGGCTTGCTGGGTGGGACATTCGCGCAGCGCACGACGCAGGAATGGCTGGATTTGCTGGCGTCGCTGCATATCCCCGCCGCGCCATTGCGGACGACGGATGAACTGTTCGAGAATGACCATCTGAACGCCATCGGCTTTTTTGAAACGGTGGAGACGGAGCATGGCGCGGTCCGCTTTCCGGGCGTTCCGACCTGGTTTTCCGCAACACCGGGGAAGGTCGCTGGCGGTGCGCCGGGGCTGGGCGCGCATGGGGATGCGGTGCGGGGGGAATTACGCCATTCCTCCCCTGGCAGGGGAGGTGGCAGGGCGCAGCCCTGACGGAGGGGTGTCACGCTATCGATAACGCGACACCCCTCCACCACGCGCTTCGCGCGCGGTCCCCCTCCCCTTACAGGGGAGGATTTTTATGGATTTCCACCGCCACGGCGATGATGCGGGGTGCCCGCCCGATCCGTCTTGAACCCCCCTCCCCAGCCTTTACCCTTCGCCCTCAAAGCTAATAGCGGACAGGGTGACATGGCAGAGGATTTGGCAGCGACAACATCGGTTCCGTTCGAGATTACCGATCCCGAACGCATCCCGACGCCGCGCTATTATGACGAAGCATTCTACAAGCGCGAGTGCGAAGAGCTTTGGCCACATGTCTGGCAGATGGCGTGCCGCGTGGAGCAGGTGCCCGAAGTCGGCGACTGGATCGAATATAGCAATCTTGGCCAATCGGTCATCATCGTGCGGACCAAGGATGGCATTCGCGCCTTCCACAATGCCTGCCGCCATCGCGGCGTGCCGCTGACCGAGGGGAACCATGGCAATTGCAAGGGCAAGGGGTTCATCTGCCCCTTCCATGGCTGGCGCTGGAATATCGAGGGGAAAAACACCTTCGTCTATGGCCGCCATCTGTTCAGCGAGGGGCAGTTGGACGAAGCCGATCTGGCGCTGCGCCCGTGCCGCAGCGAAATCGAGATGGGCTGCGTGTTCATCAATTTCGATGATGATGCGCCAGGATTCCGACAGCAATTGGGGCCGCTGGCGGCGGGTCTGGACGCCTATAATGCCGACAAGATGCGCGCCGAATGGCAATTCGCCACGGTGCTGCCTGCCAACTGGAAGACTGCGATGGAAGCCTTCATGGAGGGCTATCATGTCATGCGCACGCACCCGCAGCTTCAGCAGAAGGTGCCGATCCTCTATAATATGATGTATGGCATGGACACGGGCGGGATCGGCGTGCCGATCAACCCCAACCGGTCGATGCGCGACAATATCGTCGATCAGGTCGACCATCTGCAACTGTTGAGCGATGGCATGGCGGGCATGTGCCACGCCAAGGATGTGGCGGTGGCGCGCACGCTGATCGACGTCGAATTGCCCGACGATCCGGGCCAGGCGATCATGCAGTGGTTCGGCACGCTCAACCATTGCGTGACGCAGGCGGGGCTGGCGCGGGGCGAACCGGCGCCCGACCTCAATCACATCGCGGTCAATACGCCGGTCAAGGCGGTGGAGTTCATCTTCCCCAATTATTTCCTGCTGCCGTTCCTGTCGAGCATGGCAGCCTATCGCATCCGCCCGCTGGGACCGGAAAGCTGCATGTTCGAGCTATGGTCGCTAACCCACTTCCCCGAAGGTCAGGAGCCGCCACCAGTGATGGAGGCCGTGACGCTGCCCTATGACAGCGATCAGTTCCCGATGATCCCGCGTCAGGATTACAGCAACATCCCGATCCAGCAGAAGGGGCTGCACGCGCAGGGCTTTGATTTCATGCGGTTATCGAAAGAGATTGAGGGGCTGATTTCCAACTATCAGCGGATCATCGACGGCTATCTAAAGGGCGTGGAGCCGGAGAAGCTGAGCGCGGCGACGCAGAAGCTGGCGGGGAATTTCGACGGGCCGATACTGGATCTGGGGTTCTGAGGCGTACGGCGAGCCGATAGCGGGGTAGGAAAGGCGCGCAACCGCGCTCCTTTCCTGCTACAAGGTAGCGATGAATAGCCGAACTATCTGGTGGCGTCGGGCAGGCATAGGATTTGCTAGCCTTATAGTGTTGCAAGCCATCGCAGAAAGGCGGCCGGACCGGCTGCCGATGCTGGGCTTGAGTGTCATGATCTTTGTTGCGGTGATCGGCATAGGCTGGCTGTTTGCCAACAAACGCCGTGGCTAACCTCTACTTCCAGAGCGCTTCCGCCGCAGCAAGCCCCTGCCCGCCCCGTCCGCCAAGGTCGCTGATCAGCGCCTTGAGGCGATAGGTCCATAGGTGCAGCGGATGTTCGAGCGTCACGCCCATCGCGCCGAAAAATTGGTGGAAGTCGTAAACGGTCGCGCGCGCGGATTCCTGGGCATGGAGCGCGGCGAGCGCAGCGTCGCCGGGGTCGAGCGTGGCGGCGGCCTTGAGCGCCAGCCAGCGCACGCCGTTGGCGCGCACCTGCGCTTCCGCCAGCCGGTGGCGCAATGCCTGGAAGGTGGCGAGCGGGCGGCCGAATTGCTGGCGGTCGGTCACATGGGCGACGGTGCTGTCGAGCGCGGCGGCGAGCAGCCCAGCGGCTTCGGCGGCCAGCGCGATGCGCCAGCGGGTGAGGATGTCCTCTACAGAAACGGCATGGCTAATGCGGTCGGCGGGCACGGCGAGTAGCGTGGCCATCGGGTAGCCAAAGAGCGCTTCGGGTTCAGGGCGGACCTGCTCTGCCGTGGCGGTGAAGGTCGAAACGCCGGATCGACCGACAATCAGTACGGTGCCCCCTTCGCGCAGGAAGCGGATGGGGCGGGTCGTACGGCCTTCCTCGACCATGCAAAGCGGGCGCGGCAGATCATCGCCCAGCAGCGGACGGATCAGCGCGCTGGCCGCGGCTTCGACCGTTTGCGGCAGGCGAGCGAGCCGTTCGACCACCAGCGCGGCGGACACTGCACCCAGATCGGGATCGAAACCGATGTCGAGAAATCCACCCTCGGCCAGTTCGCGGTCAAGCTGCGCATCGGGCAGGGCAAAGCCTGCTTCATGCAACGATGCGCCCGCATAGGGCCGGGTTAGCGTGTCGATCGCGTCGAGGATCGCGACCTGATCGTCGGTGAGCGACAGGTCCATCAGCGCGGCTCCCTGGGCAATTTGAGAACATCGGTAGCGATGATGTTGAGCTGGATTTCCGCCGCCCCCGCCGCAATCCCGGCGACGATGCCGCGCTGGTGGTGCATTTTGAGATAGGGGTGCGCGTCGGCAAGCGCTTCGGGCAGGTATTCGACGATGAACTCGCACACGCGCCGCTCGGCCATGACAGTGGCAAAACGCGCGGAGCTGGATTCCGCGCCGATCGCCTCGCCCTTGGCCCGGCGATCGACAATGGCGTAGCTCGCCATGCGGGCGGCTTCGGTGAGGGCTGCCGCATGAGCGGCTTCGATCCTGACCGCTTCGCTGTCGAACCCCCCCTGCTCCTTCAGCACCGCCACGGCACGGTCGAGCGCAGCGCGGGCCAGCGCGTAGCGGGGGATGCCCAGCCGTTCGTTGGTCAGCGAATAGCCGATAATCTCCCACGCCTGGCCCTCATCGCCCAGCCGCGCGGTGACCGGCACGGTCACGTCATCGAAAAACACTTCATGAATATCGCCTTCGCCGATCAGCGAAGGGATTTGGCGGACGGTGATGCCGGGCGTGTCCATCGGCACCAGCAGGATGGAGATGCCGCGCTTGCGATCGTCGCTGGTGCGGCAGACAAGGAAGCAGGTGTCGGCCAACCCCGCATAGCTGGTCCAGATCTTCTGGCCGGTGACGTGATAAAAGTCGCCATCCCGTTCCGCGCGGGTGCGGAGCGAGGCAAGGTCGGAACCGGAGCCGGGCTCGGAAAAGCCCTGGCACCACAGCGCCTTGCCTTCCCCGATCGGCGGCAGATAGCGCGCCTGCTGATCAGGCGAGCCGTAGCGGATCAGCGTCGGGCCGATCCAATTGACGTTCATATATTGGCCGCCGCGCGGTTCGCCCGCGATCCACATTTCTTCGGCAAGGATGGTCTGGTGCCAGGGGTCCAGCCCCTGCCCGCCCAATGCGACCGGCCAATGCGGGATCAGCAAGCCCTGCTCCGCCAGCGTGCCGCAAAATGTTTCGGCATAGCGGGTCAACGCAGGCGAGGCTGGGCCATGCTGCGAGAAACGCTCCCAATCGTCCGGCAGCGTATCGGCCAGCAGCGCGCGCAGCCGGGCGCGGAAGGCCGTTTCCTGATCTGTCCATGCAAAGTCCATGGGCCTGTGATTACGGGATGCCGCAGGGCGAGAATAGACGACCGCTCAAGAGAACGCCCCGGTGATATGGCAAAGGCGGGCTTGGACAAGAGCGGCGGAGCGGTACCATGCACAGGCATGAACACGGACGCCGCCTCTTATATTCCCCTCCTGCCGCTGGCCGATATGCCCGATGGCAGCGTCCTAGCGGTAGAAGCGGCGGGCCGCTCGATCATGCTGTGCCATTTCGAGGGGCGCATCCATGCGCTCGACAATATGTGTTCCCATGCGCAGGAACCGCTGGCGTGCGGGCGGATGCGACTGGGGTGGATCGCCTGCCCGGCGCATGGTGCGCGGTTCGACCTGGAAACGGGCGAGGCGTTGACCGGCCCCGCCAGCGACCCCATCGCCACCTATGCCGTGCGCGTGGTGGACGGGATGATCGAGGTCGCGATCTAGGCCATCGCCTTGGGGATATTGCGGGTACGCCCCTTGCGTGGGGGGCCATATTTGCGACCTAGCAGATGCGTATTTTGTGGAGGCACGGGATTTGAGCGACGCATTGGACGGCTTGCGGCAGGAGGTGCGCGAATGGCTTGCCGTTCATGCGCCAAAGGACTGGCGCGCGCACAGCACGAGCGAAGCCGCCTTTCTCGCCATGCAACGCAGCTGGTTCGCGACGCTGGTGAAGGGCGGTTATGCAATGCCGCATTGGCCCGAAGGTTGGCCGGGCGGCGGGCGATCGCTGGCCGAGCAGAAAGTGATTTACGAGGAGTTTGCGCGCGCCGATACGCCGCGCCTGCTGCTGTCCTTCATGTCCACCTATCATGCCGCATCGACCTTGTTCGAATGGGGCAGCGCGGAACAGCAGCAGCGCTATATCCCCCGCATCCTTGAGGGCGAAATCTGGTGTCAGGGCTTTTCGGAGCCGGGCGCGGGGTCGGACCTTGCCGCATTGCGCACGCGGGCGGAGCGCAAGGGCGATGTCTATGTCGTCAACGGGCAGAAGCTCTGGTCGACCATGGGGCAGTTTGCCGACCAATGCCTGCTGCTGGTGCGGACCAGCAATGAAGGGGTCAAGCAAGCGGGGCTGACCTATTTGCTGCTGGATTTGAAGGCACCGGGCGTCACCGCGCGGCCGATCCATCAGATCCATGGCGACGAGGAATTTGCCGAAATCTTCCTCGACAATGTCGAGATTCCGGTGGCTAATCGACTGGGCGAAGAAGGCCAAGGCTGGGCCGTGGCGCAATCGACCCTGTCGTCCGAGCGCGGACTGACGCTGCTGGAGCTGAGCGCGCGGATGCGTGGGGCGATGTGGCGGATTGCAGACATGATCCGCACGCAACGCCGGGCGGACGATGCGGGGATTTTGCGCGACCTGGGCAAGCTGGCATCGAAAATCGACGCGACCTGCGCGGTTGCCGACCAGTTCCTGGCCAATCGCATTGCCGGGCTGGAACTGGTTGGCGACGCCTCCATCGTCAAGCTCGCCTATTCACGCACGCTGCGCGACTTTACGGCGCTGGGGCTGCGGATCGGCGGGCTGGACGCGCAATATCACGCGCCGATCACCTTTGGCGGCGGCATGGAAACGGGCAACTGGATGGCCGATTTCATGAACAGCTATGCCTGGACGATCGCGGGCGGCAGCGACGAAGTGCAGCGCAACATCATCGCCGAACGGCTGCTGGGAATGCCGCGCGAACCCAAAAGCTGGACGGTGAAGGAGAGCGCGGCATGAGCATGACGCGGAGCGAATTGCAGGACGCAGCCGCCAAGGCATTCGACGGCGACCTGCCCCCCGATGCGGCGCAGAGCTGGACCCTGATCACCGACATGGGATGGCTGATGATGGCCGTCCCGGAGGATCAGGGCGGGCTTGGGCTGGGCCGCGAGGCGGTGGGGGTGATCCATCAGGCGCTGGGGCGGACATTGGTGGCGGGGCCGACGATCGCGCAGATGTTGGTGATCGAGGCGCTGAGCGGCACGGCGCAGGACGAGCTACTGGGCCGGGCGATGGCGGGCGAGGTGATGACGGCGTCGCTGGCTGACGGGTTGACCGCCATGCCGGATGCCGACCGGGCCAGCCATCTGCTGTTTATCGAGCCGGAGCGGATAGCGTTGCTGCCGACGCAGGGCCGTGGCCTCACGGCGCGGGCGACGTGGGACAAGACGCGGCGGCTGTTCGATGTCGATGCCGGTGAGCAACAAGGCATAGTGCTGGCGCGAGGGGAAGCGGCGGTAGCGCTGGGTAATCGCCTGTCCGCCCTGCGCAGCCTGGCGCTGGCGGCCGACAGCCTGGGCGGAGCGGATGCCGCATTGCGCATGACGATCGACTATCTCGAAACGCGGCGACAGTTCGGCCGGCCGCTGGCACTGTTCCAGGCGCTCAAGCACCGCGTTGCCGACATGAAGACCGCGCTGGTGGCGGCGGAAGCGCTCTTCTGGGCGCGGGCCGACGACCCCGATGCCGACGCGATCAGCATGGGCGCGATGAAGGCTCATGCCGCCGGCGTCTATCGCCTGATCGCCGAGGAAGCGATCCAGCTCCATGGCGGCATCGGCCTGACCATGGAGCATCCTTGTCACCTGTTCCTCAAGCGCGCGACGCTGAACGCCGCGCTGGGCGGCGACGCGGACCATTGGGAGGAAGCCGCCGGGCGGCGCATGCTCGCCGCCTGACGCCTCAGGCCATCGGTTCGCCGTCCCAGGTTTCGGTATCCACCTGCGCCTGCGCGGAGCGCTGATAGCGCGGGCCGGACACCGCTTCGAAGGTGAACAGCGCGTCTACCGCCGCCAGCGTATCGGCCGACAGGTCGAGCGTCAGCGTCGCCATATCCTCGTCGAGATGGACGGTGCTGGTCGTGCCGGGGATCGCGACCACCCAGGGACGGCGCGACAATACCCAAGCGAGGCTAAGCTGCGCCATGGTGCAGCCAGCGTCCGCCGCGATCGTGCCAAAGGCGGCGGCCAGGTCCATATTCCGCTCGAAATGGGGCGATTGGAAACGCGGCATGGCGGCACGGATGTCCCCTTCCGGCACGCCGTCCGCGCCGACCCCGCCCGCCAGCACGCCGCGCGCAACCGGCGAGAAGGCGACGAAGGCGACTCCCAGCTCCCCACAGGCATCCAGCACCGCGACTTCGGCATTGCGGGTCCAGGGCGAATATTCAGTCTGCATCGCCGCGATCGGATGCACCGCATGGGCACGGCGCAGCGTCGCGGCGGACATTTCGGATAAGCCGATCGCACCAATCTTGCCCGCTTCGACGGCACGGACGAGCGCACCCACCGACTCCTCGATCGGGACATTGGGGTCCAGCCGGTGGAGATAATAGAGGTCGATATGCTCGACCTGGAGCCGCCGCAGCGAATCTTCCAGCGTCGCGGTAATGGCCGCTGGCGATCCGTCGATCCCACGCTGCCCGTCCTTGCCGCCCAACACGCATTTGCTGGCCAGCGTGAAGGCATCGCGCCGGTGCATCAACGTGCGGCCCAGCAATTCCTCGTTCGCGCCGAACCCATAGAGCGCAGCGGTATCGAAGAAATCGACGCCGATATCGAGCGCATGGCGCAGCAACCGCTCGGCCTGTTGCGCGTCGGGCCGGGGCAGATAGGCGTGGCTCAGATTCATACAGCCAAGGCCGATGGCCTTGACCGTAAAGGGGCCGATGGTGCGGGGCGAGGGCAATAGGCTCATGAGCGAGGCGTTATCCTGTGTCCGTTGGCGTGGCCCTCCCCTTAGCGGGCGATCATGCTCCGGGCCAGCGGGGCGATAAGGTTGCACCATGATGCACAGCCTATTGGCTTGGCGCGGAAAGGCGGCGATAGTCGGCGGCAGGGGCTTGGAACGGAAGGATAGTGCGATGACGCAGGACGCAGGCAATGGAGACAGGATGGGAGCGGCCGCCTTTCCGCGCGCGGTGCTGGACCTGTTCGACGCCTATGTGCATGGCGCGATCGACCGGCGCGGCTTCCTTAGTCAATGCGCGCTGCATGTCGGCGGCACCGTGGCGGCTACCGCGACACTGGCAGCGCTCAGCCCCGATTTCGCGCGCGGGCAGGTGATCAAGCCCGACGATAAGCGGATTGCGATCACCCATGTCGATATCGCGTCCCCCGATGGCCATGGCACGGTGCGCGCCTATGTCACGCGGCCCGCGGCAAAGAAGGACGCAAAGCTGCCGGTCATCATCGTCGCGCATGAAAATCGCGGGCTCAATCCGCATATCGAGGATATTGCGCGGCGGCTCGCGGTCGATGGCTATATGGCGGTCGCGCCCGATGCGCTGACGACGATCGGCGGCTATCCGGGGGATGAGGATAAGGCGCGCACCGCTTTTGCTACGCTGGATCGCAACAAGATCGGCGAGGATTTCGTCGCGGCCGCCACCTATGCCCGGACCATGGCGGGCAGCAATGGCAAGATCGCTACAGTAGGCTTCTGCTTTGGCGGCTGGATCGCCAATATGCTGGCGACGCGGATACCCGACCTGCGCGCGGCGGTGCCTTTCTATGGCAGCCCCCCGACGCTGGCCGATGTGCCCAAGATCAAGGCGGAACTGCTGATCCATTATGGCGGCAATGATGTCCGCACCAACGCGGCCTGGCCCGATTATGAGGCTGCGTTGAAACAGGCCGGGGTGCGCTACACCGCCCATATCTATGATGGCGCCGAACATGGGTTCAACAATGATACCACGCCGCGTTTCGACAAGGCGGCAGCGGACCTGGCCTGGGCGCGGACGCTGGCCCTGTTTCGCCGGACGCTTGGCTGAGCCGCCTTCGTGACAGGTGCCGCCACGACCTATGCGCATAGGCTGCTGGCGCAATTGGGGCTGGAGGCTATTGCGCTGGATGGCCGGGCCGACCCTGCGCCGCTGGCCTGGCGGCGCGCGGGGCTGATGGCGGTGACGGGCCGCGCCGATGGCCCGGCGCTCGTCTGCCCCGCGGCGCTGGCCAGCGCGGCCGACGGCGTGATGATGGCCCTGCGCGCTATTGCACCGGACAAATCCTGGCCGCTTAACGGCGCGCTGCTGCTGGGCGAGCGGGCGCGATTGCTGGGCCTAACGCGCGGGGGACGGCTGTCGGCCAACCGGTCCTGCCGATTGATACGGGTCGCCGATGGCGAGGTCGCGCTCAACCTGGCGCGGGAGGCGGACCGCGACCTGCTGCCCATCCTGCTCGCTGACCATAAGGCCGACCTGTCGGACTGGGCCGCGATAGAGCGCGCAGCCGCCGGGTGTGACAGCGGGACACTACTGGCGCGCGGGATAGAGATGAACATGGCCATCGCTGCCGTGGTGCCGCCCTGCCCCCCTGCCCGGCTCTTCCCGATCCTTCGATCCGCCCGCGCCGCGCCTGATCGCCCGCCCTTGGTTGTCGATCTGTCCTCGCTCTGGGCCGGTCCCTTGTGCGGATCGCTGCTGGCGCTGGCGGGCGCGCAGGTGATCAAGGTCGAGAGCCGAACCCGGCTCGACGGGGCGCGGTTCGGACATGGCGGTTTCTACGACCTGCTCAATGCGGACAAGGCGAGCGTCACGCTCGACTTTCATGACGCGGCGGACCGTGGGGCGCTGGCCGCGCTGGTTGCACAGGCTGACATCGTGATCGAGGCCTCGCGCCCCCGTGCGCTGCGCCAATTGGGGATCGATCGCGACGCCGAAGTGGCGCGCGGCGCGATCTGGATCGGTATCACCGCGCATGATGATCCTGACCGGATCGGCTTTGGCGACGATGCGGTGGTGGCGGGTGGCCTAGCGGCGATCATGGCCGAGGGATGGGGCGAAGCGCTGTTCGCGGGCGATGCCATCGCCGATCCGCTGACGGGGCTGCATGCCGCGCTCGCCGCGCTGGTGGCATGGCGACAGGGGCAGGCCGGGCTGATCGCGCTGTCGCTGGCGGGCACCACGGCGTTCGCCTGCCATGCGGGCCTTGCGTCCCCTGCCCTACTGCGCGACTGGCAGGCGCAGGCACAAGCCGACGATGCGCCGCTTTATCCTTTGCGCGCCTGTCGGCACGGCGGCGGTGCCGGGTGCGGACAATGACCGGGTGCTGGCATCATGCTGATCCGTGATGCGGAAATGGACGGCCAGCGCTACGATATCCGCCTGGCCGATGGCGTGATAGCGGCTATGGCCCCTGCCCTGCCCGCGCTGCCCGACGAGCCGACGCTCGATGCGCGTGGCGGCGCGCTGCTGCCGGGGCTGCATGATCATCATATCCATCTGAACGCCACGGCGGCTAGCCTGATGTCCGTGCGTTGCGGCCCGCCGGATGTGCGGGATGCGGCAGGCCTAATCGCTGCCCTGCATCACGCACCTGGCGACGACTGGCTGCGCGGTGTGGGCTATCATGCCAGTGTGGCGGGGGAGATCGACCGGCAATGGCTCGACCGCAACGGCCCCGCCCGCCCCGTCCGCATCCAGCATCGCAGCGGGCGGATGTGGATCTTCAACAGCCTGGCGCTGCGCGAACTGGGTGACGGCGCGTCTGCCGATGGTCGGCTGATCGACGGCGATGCCTGGCTGCGCGGCCGCCTGCCCGTGACGCCGCTCGACCTGCGGCCTGTCGGCGATCGGCTCGCCGCGCTGGGCGTCACCGGGCTGACCGAGGTCACGCCGCGCAATGACCGGGCGGATTATCTGCGCTATGCGCAGGCGGGCCTGCCGCAACATCTGCTGGTGATGGGTGGCCCCAAGCTGGATGATGCGCCGCCGGTCGGCCTGGCCAGCCGGGGCGCGGTAAAGCTCCATTATCACGACCATGACCTGCCGCCGCTCGACCATCTCGTTGCGGAGGTTGCACGCGCGCACGGTGCTGGCCGCCCCGTCGCGTCGCATTGCGTGACCCAGGCCGAACTGGTCGTCACCCTCGCCGCGATCGCGGAAGCAGGCGCGATGGTCGGCGACCGGATCGAACATGCGGCGATCGTGACGCCCGACAATGCCGATTGGATGGCGCGGCTGGGGCTGGTCGCGGTGTCGCAACCCCATTTCATCGCCGAGCGGGGCGATGCCTATCGCCGCGACGTGGCCGCCGAGGATCGGCGCTGGCTCTATCGCCTGCGTGGCCTGCGTGCGGCGGGCGTAGGGCTGGCGGCGGGCAGCGACGCGCCCTTTGGCGGATTAAACCCTTGGGCGTCGATGGCCGCCGCCGTGCAGCGCCCCGATGACCTTGGCCCCAACGAGGTGCTGACGCCCGAAGAGGCGCTAGCGCTCTATACCGGGCAGCCCCACGCCCCCGCCATGCCGCGCAAAATCACCATCGGAGAACGCGCCGACCTGTGTCTGATCGATCGCAACTGGGCCGCCGCCCGCGCCGATCTGGCCGCCGTGACCGTGCGCGCGACATGGGTGGCGGGCCGCCTTGTCTATGGCACGATCGCGTCCACCAATCCCCATTTAAGCGCCAGCGATGCCGGGATGCGCCGCATCGACAGCGCCATATAGGCCGTCTTCTGCCGCCCGATCCGGCGCGGCAGGCTGACCGTTCCCCCGGCCCCCGGCAGCAAGCCATATTTGAGTTCGGGCAACTGGAACCAGCTATCCGCCCGCGCCTCGACCCGCCCGGCAAAGGCGGCCATCTCCACCCCTGCCCCCACCACCGCGCCATGGACATGGGCCGTCACGCGCGGCGCAAGCTGTGCGAGCAGGGTGGCGGGCAGGCGTAGCGTGCGGACCCAATGGGCTTCGGCCACGTCATGGCTGAGACCGAATTCCGCGACATCGCCGCCGACCGAAAAACAGCGCCCCGCGCCCGACAGGTGGATGGTCGTGATCGCCGGATCGAGCAGAGCAACACGCAAAACTTCATACAGGGCATCGCGCATCGCGACATTGATCGCGTTGAAGCTGGCCGGACGGTTGAGGCGCAGCGTTAATCGACTGCCGTCCATCTCCACGATCACTGGTGGCTCCGCCTCGTCAGGGCGCGACGGTGCAGCAGGAGCGCCCGCCCGCCACGCCAGAAATTCTCCACCGCGCTGGATCGTCGCGAAGGCCAGGCTCTCGGCCGTCAGCGCCGCGGCCATCGGCAATTGTTCGCTCAAGCGCAATTGCTGCACCAGCAGCATCGCCGCAAAGGGCCGCGCCGCGACATTGGCGATGATCGCCGCCAATCCCGCCTCGTCCGCCAGCACGACATCGCAGGCACCCGCCAACGGCCCGACGCCGATGCCGATGACTGGACAAGGCAGCCCCCGCAACCAGTCCGCCAGCCCGGCATCGCTCCCCGTCAGCGTGAAGGCGAGGCAGGGCCGCCCACTGCGCGGGCCGAAATCCTCCGGCGCTGGGTGGCTTGCCGCCAGCGTAGCCAGCGCGTCTGCGCTCAGGATCATCGCTGCCTTGTTCCCCCCGCTGTCCATGCGCAGGATTATAGGGGGATCAGCCCGCGACGCCAGCCTGTCCGCTATCGCCGCGCCTCGACGAAGGATGTCTGCATCGGCTCCAGCGGGACAACCGGCGCGCCCAGTTCACGGGCCAGCATCTGTTCCATCCAGCCGCGATGGCGGACCATGAAGGCGGCAAAGCCATCGGGGTTCGCTGGATCGAACATAGGCACCGCCCAGTCGACCTCCGGCGGCGCATAGTCGGGCTGCATCACGCCCTTCTCATCCTGCGGCGGGTCGATATGGCGGCCGAGATAACGGTTGCCCTGGAAACGGATATGCGTGGCGGGACCAAAGCCCGGCTCGATCAGATAATCCGGCCCGTTGCGGCCGACCTCATGGCCGTAGCGCACCGTGCCTGCCACCGCGAAGACATTGTTGCGGAAGCGGACGTCGCTGGCCCAGCCATCCCATTGGGTGGCGATCACCATCTGTATGTCCTGCTTCGGGCCGACATGGACGACATTGCCCTCGATCAGGACATCGGCGACCGTGCCCGCCAATTGGAAGGCACGGGTGCCGTCGTTGCGGCTGACATTGGACCGCGCCACCGTGCCGCGATTGCCCAGATTGTCCTGATCGCTACGCTTTGGCGAACAGACGAGCAGGAAGCCGCCCGCATTATCATGGCTATAATTATAGGCGATCGTCGTGCGCCGCGAATTGAAGTCGGAATCGAACCCCTGCCCGTCATAGCGGGTGCGGGTAAAGGCAGCCTCGTTGAACTGAATGAGGCTATGGTCGGTGCTCCATTGCCAGATCGCAGCGGTGTAGCCCGGCGCGCGGCTGCCCGCATAGCGCACGATATTATGCTCGATCAGTGCCCCGTCCGTGCCGCGCGGGACGATGCCGTCGCCGCCGACATCCTCGACCAGATTGTCGCGGATCACCACCCCGGCACTGGGAAACCAGCGCGCCTTCGTCACCTGGTCGCTGATCCCGGCAATGCCCGACCGGTCGACGCGCCAGACGATGTTGCGCTCGATGCGGATATCCTCGAACCGGGTCGGTCGCTTCGGGCCGAGCGCGCTGTAGACGATGCCGCCATTATCCTTGCGGTCGTTGGTGCCGCGCACGTCATGAATATACATGTCGCTGATGCGGATGCCGCGCGTCACCCCGCTGTCCTGCGCCGACACCAGCACGCCAAAGCGCGACCCGGCGGGCGGGCCGTCATTGGTGACCTCCAAACCGCTGATCCGAACATATTCGGCGTTCAGGATGGCGACGCCATGCGCGGCGACCCCGCCCGCGTCGATACGCGGGCGCTGGCCCATGCCGGTCGGCCCGACCGTGATCGGCGCATCCTTGCGGCCCGACCGGGTGATGACCAGCGGCTCCTTCCACACCGATCCTGCCGCCAGCAGGATATGATCGCCCGGTTGCAAGGACGTAGCCTTGATCCGCCCCAGCGACCGCCAGGGCGCAGTGGCAGACCCGGCATTGCTGTCCTGCCCCAGATTGGCGTCGATATAATAGGTCGCCGCCTGCGCAGCGGTTGCGCCCGTCGCGAGCAGCCACGCCGCCAGCATCAGCGCACCCGATCGGCGGCCGATCTTCAATTTTCCGTCCCGTAATAGCGGCATGCGTCCCCTGTCCCACAGCATTGATTCCCATTCTGGCAGACCCGGAATAGATCGATGCTGAACGACGGGCGACGCGCCCTTAGCCCGTCATCCCGCCGCTGCGTTCGCCCGCATCCTTGCCCGCCAGATAGCCGAACACCATGGCCGGGCCGAGCGTTCCACCGGCGCCGCCATATGTCATCCCCATGGGCGACGCCATCGCGTTCCCCGCGCAATACAGCCCCTCGATAACCACGCCGTCGACATTGAGGACGCGCGAGCGCGTATCGGTCAACGGACCGCCCTTGGTCCCCAGCGCGCCCGACTTCACTTCGATCGCATAATAGGGTCCATCGCCCAGCGGTCCCAGCGTCGCGCGCTTGTCTCCGCGCCAGCGCGGGTCGCCCCACCACAGGTCGTTATTCGCTTCGCCCCTTTGAAAATCGGGATCATCGGCCTGTTCGGCATGACGATTGAACCGGGCCACCGTCTTTTCGAGGCCTTCGGGATCAATGCCCACCCGTTCCGCCAACGCGCGCAGCGTCGGCGCGCCCGGCACCCATTGCGGCGGTGTCGCCCCCGCCTCGAAACTGTCGGTCAGACCGCCGACGAGGAACGGATAATGGCCATAGAAGGCGGCGTTGAAGATGAACCAGCAGGGCAGGTTGGCATAGGTGAAGGCGCTGACATCCTGCTCATGGAAAGCCGCGCCGAACGCATTGTAATTGGACGCTTCATTGGTGAATCGCTTGCCTTTGCGATTGACCATCAGCCCGCCGGGCATGGTCCGTTCATAGGTGAAAAGCTGGCGCCCCATGCTGTTGAGGTCAGTCGGCACCTCGATCACCGGCATCCACCAGGCTTCGCGCATATTGCCCAGCATCGCGCCGACCCGCATCGCCATTTTCAGACCATCGCCGCTATTGGTCGGCACCGACACCGGATGCGTCATCGGTCCACGGGTGAAGGCCCGCACCAGATCCTTGTTCCATTCAAAGCCGCCGGTCGCGATCACGACATTGGGCGCATGGGCGGTGCTGCCATCCTCGAACCGCACCCCGGCCACGGCCGCGCCGTTCATGATCAGTTCCATTGCGCGCTTTCCGGTTTGGGGTTCAATGCCCCGGTCGAGGCAGGCTTTCATCAACCGCCCGACCAATGCCGCCCCCATGCCGCGTGCATCGACCGCGCGCCGTTGTGCCTTTACCTCTGGACTGGCGGGCTGGGGCACGGGCTGGCCTAGCGTCGTTTCACCGACGGTCTTGGTGTAGTCGGGATAATAAGGCGACGCCTCCATCCGGTCGGACCAGTCGCCCAGCTCCTGATAGGGGAAAGGCGGACATTCCAGCGTCCGCCCGCCGGTGCGCTTGGCGCCGGGAAATTCGGAATGATAATCGGGGAAATCGGGAATGCTGTAGAAATGGACCGGCGTGCGGGCCTCCAGAAAGCGGATCATGTCCGCGCCTGTATCCACGAAGGTTTCGGCCATCGCCGGGTCGATCATGCCATGCGAGAGGGCGCTCAGATAGGTCAGCGCCTCTTCCCGGCTGTCGGTCCGGCCCTTGGCCATATGGGGATGATTGGGTATCCAGATCTGCCCACCGGACCAGGCCGACGTGCCGCCGATCTTGTCTGATTTCTCGAACACAGCGACCCGCGCGCCATATTCATGGGCCGTCACGGCCGCCGTCAGCGCCGCCGCGCCCGACCCCAGCACGATCACGTCGATGTCGTTCATCGCCCTTCCCTCCCCTATCTTTTGTCCCGTCATTCTCGTCTTCCAACGGCGCGGGGCAACTAGCGATAGTGGCAAGAGGGCGCGCGGGCCTTTACCCAAATGCGCGACGGCGGGGATGCCCATCATAGGATGGACAACGCCCGCCGTCAGGATGGTCGGCCGCCGGATCGGGCGGCCGCCGGGCCGGAGACATTCAGCGCTGTGCGAGCTGGACCGTCGGCTTGTGGCTGATGGTGAGGCCGGCCTGCGCCCATTCTTCCTTCGACTGGCAGGTGGTGACGGGGATCAGCGATCCGGTCACGACTTCCTTGAAGCAATAGCGCTCGGTCTTCTGGTCGTAGCGGACCTTGGCCTGGCCATAGGTGCCGGTGGGCTGGGCGAAAGCGGGGGTGGCAGCGGCCGAAACGGCGATGGTGGCGGCGGCAATGGCGGCGACAAAAGCGATGGTCTTCATGATGTTTCTCTTTCCCTGAACAATGTGTGGCGATCCGTTGTGAATCATGCCGACAGCATTGCAGGGAGCGTGCCAATTCCAAAAAGCGCCGAAAAATAGGCGCTTTCGCCGCACCAATACGGAATTAAGTGTCATAATTTTACCGCATATTGGTAAAATATCCGATAGGTTTGGACATTTTTCATCTTCGGTTCACATTAAGCGCCCCAGCATCTCAAACCCGACCCGTCACCGGGATCAGCGCGCCCGTAATCGCGTCCGCAGCGGGCGACAGGAGGAAAGCTGCCACCCCCGCCAGCTGCGTCGGGGTTACCCAGTTTCCAAAGTCCGCGTCGGGCATGTCGGCACGATTGGCCGGTGTGTCGAGGATGCTGGGCAGGATCGCATTGACTCGCACCCCCTGCGCTTTCACCTCTTCCGCCAGCGCTTCGGTCAGCCGGGCGACGCCGGACTTGGACGCGGCATAGGCCCCCATCCCTGCCGCCGCCTTCGTGGCCGCCGCCGCGCCGATATTGACGATCGCGCCGCGGCTGGCGGTGAGCAGCGGCAACAGGGCGCGGCTGGCGATCAGCGCCGTGCGGACATTCATGGCATAGAGCCTGTCCCAGGTCGCGACGCTGCCGTCCGCCACCGTTTCCCAGGCAAAGCCGCCCGCGATATTCACCAACCCGTCGAGCTGGCCCAACTCGTCCGAAATCCGCGCGGCTGCCCCGGCCATCGCCGCTTCATCGGTCAGGTCGATCCCACCCAGCGCCAGCGCAACGCCGTCCGCAGCGACCTCGCCCAGATCGATGCCCACGACCGTCCAACCGGCAGCCCCCAATATCTCGACCGTCTTGCGCCCCAATGCGCCCGCCGCGCCGGTTATCGCCACTATGCCTGTCATTGCCCTGCCCTCTTTCTGATCTACGCCTTAAAGGCCCGCCATGCACATATATTTCATCTCGACATAATCTTCGATGCCATGGCGCGACCCTTCACGGCCCATGCCGGATTGCTTGATGCCGCCAAAGGGGGCGACCTCAGTCGAGATCAGCCCGGTGTTGATGCCCACCATGCCGACCTCCAACGCCTCCCCCACCCGCCAGGCACGGGCCAGGTCGCGGGTATAGAAATAGCCCGCCAGCCCCACCTCGGTATCATTGGCCAGCGCGACCGCTTCTTCCTCCGTATCGAACAGGAACAGCGCCGCGAGCGGGCCGAAGGTTTCATCCTGTGCCAGCAGCATGTCGGGCGTGCACTCTGCAACGACTGTGGGTTCGTAGAAGCTGCGCCCGAATGCGTGGCGATGCCCTCCGGTGACGATCCGGCCGCCCTTGGCCAGCGCGTCGGCAACATGCTCCTCCACCTTCTGGACCGCCTTGTCGTCGATCAGCGGTCCTTGGGCGACGCCCTCCTGTGTGCCCGGCCCCACCTTCAGCTGTTTGACGGCGGCGGCCAGCTTCTGTTCGAACGCGGGCGCGACCTCTCGCTGCACCAGGATGCGGTTGACGCATACGCAGGTCTGGCCGCTGTTGCGATATTTGGACGCCATCGCCCCTTCGACCGCCGCATCCGGGTCAGCATCGGCAAAGACGATGAAGGGCGCGTTGCCGCCCAGTTCCATCGACAGCTTCTTCATCGTCGGCGCGCATTGCGCCATCAGCGTCTTGCCGACCTCGGTCGATCCGGTGAAGCTCAATTTGCGAACCAGCGGGCTGGCCGTGAGTTCGCCGCCGATCACCCGCGACGATCCGGTGACGACGTTGAACACGCCGGCGGGCACCCCTGCCCTTTCCGCCAACACCGCCAGCGCCAGCGCGGTCAACGGTGTCTGGGTCGCGGGCTTCAGCACCATCGTACAGCCTGCCGCCAGGGCAGGCGCTGCCTTGCGCGTGATCATGGCCGCCGGAAAATTCCAGGGCGTGATCGCAGCGACGACGCCGACCGGTTGCTTGACGACGACGATGCGGCTGTCTGCGCGGTGGCTGGGGATCACTTCGCCATAGAGGCGTTTGGCCTCTTCGGCGAACCACTCGATGAAACTCGCGGCATAGCCGATCTCGCCCTTGGCCTCGGCCAGCGCCTTGCCCTGCTCGCGCGTCAGGATCATCGCCAGATCATCCTGATGCGTGATCAGCAGGTCGAACCAGCGCCGCAGGATGCGCGACCGCTCGGCCGCCGTCTTCGCCCGCCAGGCCGGGAGCGCCGCGTCCGCCGCCGCGATCGCCGCCTGCGTTTCCGCCACGCCCAGATCGGGAATGGACGCGATCGTCTCGCCCGTCGCCGGATCGGTGACCGCAATGCTGGGCAAACCGGTCCATGCGCCGTCGATCAGGCATTGCTGGCGCAGCAGATCGCGGTCGGAAAGGGCAATGGTCATGAAGGCACCTCTAAATAGCGTATCCGCCATCAACGCAGCGGGGCAGCAACAGGATGCACAGATGATCGGCACCCATCCCAGCGTCAACGCGCCGGATGACCGCCTGCCGAAGGATCGACACGGCGATCCTATTTGTGACTTTCTATATCTGTTTTTTCGTTTAATTATACGCCATATCCAATTGTGATTAGACTATTTATATTGTTTTTCAATTCGGATATGAATCGAACCTAGCGGCCTAGTATCGGATCATAGCCATGGCATCTCCCGATCATAATATGCTTCTCGTTTATGCCCAGGCGCAGGCGGCGATCGAACGGATCGAGGAGCGACGGCGGCTCAGTCCGGTGCGCCATCCCTGGCGAACACGGTGCCTGATCGCCGAGCGGCAGGCCTTGGCCCGCATCGACGGGCAGGCGCTGGACGACCTCGATATCGAGATAAACGCAAGGAGCGCGGTCTCCACCTCGCCTTTCGATCTAAGCGCCGCGCGCGATAGCATCGGCACCGCCATCGGCCTGGAGGCACTGGTGCAGGATGGACCTGCGCTGTTGCGCTGGCTCGGACAAGACCGCCATCCGCCAACTGGCGGGCGCACCATCGGGGACCAGCTGAT
Organism: Sphingobium sp. D43FB; assembly: GCF_002312805.1. Taxonomy (GTDB): domain Bacteria; phylum Pseudomonadota; class Alphaproteobacteria; order Sphingomonadales; family Sphingomonadaceae; genus Sphingobium. The sequence goes on from NZ_NMUA01000016.1 coordinate 43,174, forward strand.
GGCGATCGAACGATGGCAACGAGACGCCCGCGCCCTGCCCCCCTCCCCGCCCCTACTTCACGGTGCTGATCTGGCCCGCCTCTGGCGCCACCACGCCCCCCTTGGCCGGAGCGACTTGGTGGCGAGTCTGTTGATCGGCGATCGTTGGGGGCCGGGGCGATGGGATGGCTCGGCCGGAGGGATGACGGCGATGGGCCTCGAACGCAGCCGCGCCCCTTGGCTACTGGCTCAGGGTGATGAATTGTCGCTGCTTTGGTTGAAGGCCATTGCGGCGGGTGCGCAGGTCCAGCTTGATCTGGAGATGCGGCTAAGGAGCTATGCGAAGCGCGCGATGGGCCATGTCGCCGGGCGGCGGCGTCCGGGGAAATTGAAGGATGTGCTGCTGCTCGCCATGGCACGGCCGCGCGTCACTAGTCGGCAGGTGGCCGCCGCGTTGGGCCAGACATCGGCTGGCGCGATCAAGCTGTTGACGATTGCCTCCGATCTTGGACTGCTGATCGAACAATCTGGCCAAGCAAGCTATCGCAGCTACGCGATACCCGTGTCTCTATCTTACAGCCCCCTGCCCTCCTCCACCCTGCATCAAGATTGGCATGAGAATGAATTTTGGTCGGGCGATGGGAAAAATGAGGCCTCGCCAGAAGCCCTCTGAGCGCCAATAAGGCGGTCCCAGGTGCCAACCTGTGCCGAAGAGTCTGTAGCGCCTCAGAAGGCCTATACGGCCAATTTTCGCTGATTCTCTTTTTGTTCTGCTGAGTCGGTACGCAAATTTCGTGAGGGATAGGCGGGAGCGTCCCCAGATGCCCGAAGGCGTAATTCTGAAAACACGTCTGCTGCATCGTACATCGCGAACCAGCGACTGGGCGGGCCGGATAGACCAAGGCCCATATGGCTTAACTAGTTTTGACCGATCGTTATCTCGCTATGCGACGTGTTTTCAGAATCACCGCGATAAAGCGCTTGCGACCCGAAAGGTTTGAAAGCCGATCTGCCTAAGTCACGCAATTGCGCGGTCTTTGACGTGGCTGCTGAACGATACGCGCAAATGCTAACGGACCGGCCATCGATTTCATGAAATTCCGAAAACACGTCGAAGGCCGATAGGGGAGGGCGCTAGCCGCCGTCTTCCATCAAAGCCGATATTTATTCCGGCGATGATGCTCCTTTACGAACCCGTAGAAACGCTTGGAATAGTTGCGCGGCAGTTCGGCGGGATTTTCGCCAAGAAAGGCGTCGAACCGCCGCATCAGTTCGTCATAGTCCCAACCCGGAAAATCAGCCCGAATGGCCGCGTAAATGTCTGGATCGAGCATCTTGCTGGCGCTGGAGCTGCGGGCAGGGGAGGGGGGTCGCGCGCCACCTGTCGACGTGCTGACGCGGGCAGGCCGATCGGCAACCCGCATACCTTCCGACACGCGAGAGATCAGCCCAAGCGCAAGACCGGCATCGACCATATCATCCTTCGCGCTGGCCGCGCTCGCAGGCGCTTTGCGTTTGCGGCCGGATTGTTCGGCGAGGTGGCGACGCATGACCATCTTCATCTTTGGTCGTGCGCTCTCGCCGTCGATGACTTCCAGGCTGATATCGGGCAGGTCATTGCCCTTGGCCAGCTCCAGCAGCTTGCGCTTGAACACGGGATAGCTGCTCTCACTACCGCTTTTCTGGTGGAGGGTTTCAAAGCCGATGGTGAAGCCCTCGGCACCATTGCCGCCCGCATGTTTGCGCGACGCGCGATAGAGCCATTTGCCGAGGCCGCTCGTAATTTCGAAATAGAGCGGGGAGATGGACAGGATATTGCGCTTGTCCATCACGCCATCGAAAAACCATTTCGACAGGGTGATCTCCATGCCAAGCGACCGTTGCGTCCGCTCGTCCACGAGATGGGTGTAGCTGTCGATCCAGGAGAAGGTCGTCTCCCGGCTTTTGGCACTAGCGCGGATATTGGTCTTGATCGTGGTGGCCTGCAGCCGGTCGAGCGCACTCACCAGGCGCTCATAAGCACGCCCGCTGGTGCCCCAGCATATGCGCTTGAGCAGATCGCCAGGCTGGATGCGAATAACGGGTGAGAGTTCATTCTGACCCCGCTCGCGCAATTCATTCAGGTGAGAGGCAAGATAGATCATGATGTCGGCGTCCCAGATCGTCGCCATGCCATAGGTGGGATTGGCGGAGACATGGACGGTTACCGACTTGTCGGGACTGATATATTCGATGGGCTTCACGCGCCTGCGCTTCGACAGGCTGAAGAAGGGCCGCTGCATCGTTTCCTGATAATCGCGCAGCGAAATGTCGCTGAAATCAGGCAGAGTGAAGAACATTTCGAACTGGACCTTGCGCTCTTTCAGCGCCGTCTTGAGTTCGCCCTCCTGTTCCACCACGATGATCCCATTTGCCTTCCCCCCAGGGGGAAAATCCATATAACAATATGAAATATAACGATAATATGGCTATTCTTAGCTTTTTACACCCACACCTAGCGCCGCTTGGCCGTGCAAATCTTCGCCCGTTCGATGATGGGGCGCAGCGCTGCCAATATCTCGTCCACCGACAAGTCGGATGGCGACAGGGACAGCGTCAATATCTTCTGCTGATCCTTTTCCACCTGACCGATCGCAGCACCAACCGGGCTTTCGATCGCGGCTTTCTGGACCCGGCCCTTGGCAACCATGGCCTTGAGCAAGCGGGCCATGACCTCCGGCCCGGCAATCGGCTGCTCATCCCCGGATCGGCGAAAACTCTGTTCGGACGCAATCTGCTCAGCCGCCGCCTCCAGCTTCGCGCGCGACGATGGATCGCGCAGCAACGGCAACAACTTCTCGGCATATTTCGCCTGAAGGTCCATCGGCGAATGAAAGGCGCTGACCAGGGCAGGGGGGATTTCGGTCAGCGCAATATAGCGCGATAGCTGCGACTTCGAAATCTTGAGCCGCTCGGCCATGCGCAACTGCACGCCGCCATAGAAATTATCGACCGCCGCCTTGTAGTTCATGCCGCGCTCAAGGTCGGAAATATCCTCGCGCTCGCGATTCTCGATGTCCGCCAGCCGGAACGCGGCCTCATCGTCCAAATCCTCGATGATCGCGATCAGTTCGATGTCGGGATAATGATTGGCGTTGAGCCAGGCGATCGCCCAGTGCCGCCGCGTTCCCGTAACCAGCTCGTAAGGCAGTTCGGCATTGGGCGTGCGCCGGACCACTGCGGGCACGCGATTGCTGCCCTCGGCCAGGATAGAATCGATCAGGCTGCGCAACCGATGCTCGTCCAGCATCGAATAGTCGCGCGCATTGCCAGGCCAGACCGAACATTCAGACGGCTTCAACCGGATCGTCGGCCGCTTGACGATCCGCGCTGCCTCACCAAAGGCTTCCAACCGCTTATTGGTGAAATTGGTACGCGGCGCGGCCGGACTTGGCTCGCTCGTCGCCGGAGGAGGGGCCGGATCGTTCAGCGCCGATGCCAAAGCTTCACTGATGAGGGAACGACGGCTCATGCCGCCACGCCCACACTGGAGTCAGCGGTCAGGCTGGTCGATGGCCATTGCTGGCGAATTTGCTGTTCGACTTCGGCAAAGACCGCATCCAGATTATCACGGCAGCGCGTATAGGTCTGGTGCGACGCGGAGGGCTTGGATTCATAGATGGACCGAAAAGCCTGGGTCGCATTCTTGATTTCCTCGGACGCGAGGATGGGTTGTCCCAGCAGCAATCCCGCATAGGTCGCCTGCATGATCCGCCACATGTCGTTCTCGCCAGGCTTGCTCGGCGAGAAGGCGGAACAGACGACGCGGATGAAACCATAATCGACCGGCGTGCCATTTTCTTCAAGGATCTCGATATTGTCCGCGATCGTGTCCATGAAATGGATGGTCGACAGATAATCGAGCTGCCGCGCGGGCACGGGGATCAGCAGGCCGGTGGCGGCCGCCATCACGTTGAGACCAAGAAAACCCATGGCTGGTGGCGGATCGAGCAGGATGACGTCGAAATCCTTCGTCACGCTGGCAATGCCGATGCGCAGCGCCTGCAACCCCTCGCGCACCGCCTGCCCGCCCTCGCGCAGGGTCGCGGTCAAATCCCATTCGGCATCCTGCAAGCCCAGGCTTGACGGCACGATCTTGATCGTCGGCCAGGGGGTGTCGCGGATGGTCTGCGAAAATTCGCTGAACGTACTGCGCGGCGACAGGAACGCGCCCAATGTCTGTTCGTCGTCGATCAGCGTTTCGGGCTGAATGTCGAACATCGTCGTGGTTGACGCCTGCGGATCGCAATCGATCACCAGCACGCGATAGCCATGCAAGGCGAGATAGTCTGCGAGATGCTTGGTGATCGTGCTCTTGCCGACCCCGCCTTTGAAATTCTGCACTGCCAACACGACGGCATCCTCGTCGGGCTGCTTGCCGACATGAATGCCCAGCGCCTCGCGGATATGGGTCAGGTCTTCGAGTGTGTAGTAGCGGCGGCCATTGGCCTGCTGCTTGGGCTGGGGCAGGCGCCCTTTGGCCTCCGCCTTGGCTAGCGCTTCAGGTGTCCGGCCGATCAGTTCGGCGGCGACGGTCGGGCCAAAACTGATATCGAGCGTCTTGTGATTGTCCGGCCGAAACACGATCGTCTTGATATGATCGCGCATTTGCTGGCAAGCGGTGGTGACGTTCCGCAATGTGTTGACCGTAAACGACATGATGCCCCTCAGCGCCGAATCACGACTGTTGAAAATGGTTGGCGTTTAATGCCTCCATTTTTGCATCAAAGTCAAACCGTAGCAGATGACTGCTGGGAATTGCCACTTGCGGCGTTGCGATAGCGTCAAACGACAACCTTGGCCGTGTCGCACATCGGAAGGGTCTAGAGCCCCCTGATAGCCTTTCAACCTCTATCCATGCGCTGCGTGTGCTCTGGATAACAAACCTGGCCCCCATTTGCCCATCAATTGGCTTAGGGGATTTATTCGGAGATTAGCAGAGTTAGCGCCACCGTCATGCGCCTGTAACGCAACCGTCATCGCGAGTCGCAGCACGACCGATGAAACCGATCCCACGTCTGATCCAATCCGATAGCACGACCAAGCGATTCCGAAACCACGATACATCCGCGTTGATAACACGTTGGATACCGGTCATTCAGGGACATGGGCAGGCCGGTTATTGACCAGCGGCCTCAGATAGGAAGGGTCGCTGCCGTCGCGGGCCGATACGCCATTGGCCGTGATGTCGGGCCAGTCGGCAAAGGGCAGCGGCAGGGTCGGCACCAGGCCCGACCATTCGATGATATTGGTGCGCAGCGTGATCTTCCAGTGGCCCTCCCGCTTTTCCAGCCGATCGAGATAGCGACCGCCCGCAACCCAATTGCTGGCATCGCGGTTGCGCCCGACGAACAGATAATAGGTTTCGACATGGGCTTGGGCACCGTCGATATCGATCGTCTGGTTCAACAGATTATGATGCGTCGCCTCCTGCCCCGCTTCATGCAGCCCCGTTGCCCAGTCATAGAGCGCCTGGGCCTCACCCACGAACGGCCCGGCCGCAATGGTCGCGTCGGAATGAAAGGCCGACAGGAACAAGGCCCGGTCGAACCGGTCCATGCCGCGGGCGAAGCGGACGATGCAGTCGGCAATATCCTGCCGATCAAGCAGCGCGTCCAGCCGCGCCATACGCTCAACGTCCATGGCCAGCCTCCGCGATTGGCCGCCAGATCGGCGATCCCCGTTCGGCGCGCAGTGACGGGATGGTCTTCCCGTCAATATCGCTAATGCCATAATCCTGCGCGACCTCGGCGGTAATGAAGGTGCCGCCCGACCGCGCCATGATCGCCGGATCGGCCGCCAGCGCCGCGATGACGCGGCCCGGAAATTCGGGCGAGCAGCCGACCAGCGGGTTGGTGACGGTGCGTGCCTGCATGGCGGGGTCGGCGGCCAGATTGCGGTTCGCGCGCTCGGTAAAGGTCAGCCCTTGCCAGAGCGAGAGCGAGGCAACGCCATGCGGTTCCAGTTCGATCGCCATGTCCCGCGCCATCCGGTCGACCGCCGATTTGGCGGTGCCGAATATCGTGCCATAGGTATAGGTGACGCCGACATAACCCGAAATCGCGACGATCAGCCCAGAGCGCTGCGGTGCCATGATCTTCGCCGCGTGCCAGGCGGCGGTGAAATTGGACCGCACGCCTACATCCACCATCTGCCAGTTGGACAGCGGCTTTTCCCAGAAGGGCAGGGGGATGGTCAGGTCTTCGGGCAAGGCGAAGGCGTTGTTGACGAGGATGTCGAGCCGACCCTGTTCCTGCACGATCCGATCGAACAGCGCCGCAACCTGCGCGTCGTCGCCATGGTCGACCGCGACCGCTATGCCCCGCCCGCCGCGCGCCTCCTCGCACTGCGCCGCGGTCTCACCGACCGTGCCGGGCAGGTCATGCGCGCCGGGTGTGACCGTGCGCCCGGTCACATAGACGGTCGCGCCTTGCTCGGCGAGCGCAAGCGCGATCCCCTTGCCGATCCCCCGGCTTGCGCCCGTCACCACGGCCACCTTGCCTGTCAACTGTCCCATCGCCTGTCTGTCCTCAATCGGCTTGTGCGAAAAATATGGCGCTGAAATCACCTGCCACCTGTCCGGTGAAATGCGGTGCGCTGAACGGCATTCCCATCAACCCTTGCGACCAGTCGGCGGCCGCGCCTGCATCCTGAAACCAGTCATAGACCATGGTCCGTTTCGCGATCCGCCAGACACCCGTCCGTCGCGCCATCGCGTCGAGATAGCGTCCGCCAAGCCACATATCGCGTGCGCCTTTGCCTGCATCGATCCGGTGATAGGCGCTGACATGGGTTTCGACTTTCGCCAGATCGCCATCGATCTGGATGAGGCTTTGTCCCAATATATGCTGGGTCGCGGCGATCGCGTCGGACCCCGGCACCACCCAGGCGAGATAGGCGTCGAAATCACCCGCAAAAATTCCATAATCGACCGTCGCATCGGACCAGAAGCTGCTGCGGATCAGGTCCGCATCGCGCCGGTCCTCGCCCCGCGCCAGCCGCGCAAGGCAATCGCCTATCGCCATCCGGTCAGCCAGCGGCCGCCAGTCTGCGCCATCAGCCATGGCTCCATTCTCCCTCATTCCCGCAATTGCCATGGACCCGATATGGACGGCTTCGCACCCGCTCGACAGCAGCGCGCCCGGATATCGGCCCGGCGATAACCCCGCCATCGGTCGGCCAAGCCGGTTTTCCATCGCTGCCTGCGCGTGCATCATTGGGGCGTGCCCCTGCTCAGGAAGGGGCGGATCATGAGCAGGAGAGACAGTGTGAGCAGCCCGACGCTAGATTGTTCGGATATCGACCAATATCTGGGCAAGCCGATCCAGCCCGCCCGCATGGTGGAGCCGATCGCCAATAACGACATCCGCCGCTGGGTGCAGGCGATGCACTATCCCAACCGCCTCCACTATGATGCGGGCTATGCCGCGCAAAGCCGCTGGGGCGGGCTGGTCGCGCCGCAGAGCTTTGCCGTGACGATGGATTGCGGCCATGGCTCCGCACCCGCCTGCGTCGGCGGCATCCCCAACAGCCATCTGCTGTTTGGTGGTGACGAATGGTGGTTCTATGGTCCGCGCATGCAGGGCGGCGACCGCATCTGGAACGAGCGGATTCCGTTCGACTATACGGTCAAGGATACCAAATTCGCTGGCCCCACCTGTTTCCAGCGCGGCGACAATTTCTATTATAACCAGGCTGGCGACCTGATCTGTAAGCAGCGGTCGACGACTATCCGCTACAATCAGGAAGCGGGTAAGGATAATGCGCCGACCGATGGCTTCGATGATCCGGTGTGGACCGACGAGGATCTGGAATCGCTCGAAGCGCGCAAGATGGAATGGATCCAGATGCTGCACGATCTGGGCCATGACCGGCGCTGGTGGGACGATGTGACTGTCGGCGCGCCTTTGCCCGAACGGGTGATCGGCCCGCATTCGATCGTGTCCTTCACCACCGAATGGCGCGCCTATACCTTCACCCAATGGGGCGGCACCCACCGGCGCACCGACCTCGACATGGAGGCGCTTGGCTTCGTCAAGGAAATGGCGGGGCATGAAAATGATCCGGTGATGGAAGCGATCAATCCCGAATTTACCGATGGCGCCTATTTCGGCCCGTCGCGCGGGCATCTCTTCCCGCGCTGGGCGCGCTTCATCGGCATGCCGCGCGGCTACGGCTATGGCGCGTCGATGGGGGCGTGGATCACCGACTATTTCGCGGGCTGGGCAGGCGAGTGGGGCATGGTGCGCCATTCCGCCTGCAATTATCGCGGGCCTGCGCTGACCGGCGACATTACGGTGACGACCGGCACCATCCTCGACAAGTTCGTCGATGAGGAAGGCCGCCATATGGTGCAGCTCGATTGTCGCTTGATGAACCAGGCAGGCGTCACGCTGGCAACCGCCAAGGCCGAAGTCGAATTGCCCAAAAAGCCAGCCTGATCGGATCGACCCTCCCCGACAAGGGGAGGGTCAAGCGGGTAGCGGGAGCGCCACCTGCCTGCCGTCCCGTGCTGAAATCTGCGCTGCCTCCACCACTCCCTGCACCGCAACGGCGTCTTCCAGCGTCACGGGAAGGGGGGTGCCCGACAGGATCGCCGCCGCCATCTGCACATAATAATCCTCCTGACAGCCCGCGAGCGCAGGCCGCACAGTCCTGCCGCCTTGCCTGTCATAGACGACAACCGGATCATCGTCCTCGCCCCAGCCCGGATCCCCGGGGCGCAATCCGGCCACGAGCTGCGCTTCCTGCTGGTCGAGCCGCATCTTGACCAGCGTACCGCCCTGCCCATGCACCAGGAAGCGCGGACTGCCGCCCACTTCTCCCGCGGGCGCGCTCATGCTGGCGTGCAATATGACACGCATCCCGGCATAGCGCAGAACGACATGCGCCCAGTCGTCCGATGGCGATCCATCCCGCAAGGCAGCAATGTCGGCGCTCACGCCATCGGGGCGCCCGAACAAGGCCAGCGCCTGATCGACCAGATGTGGCCCCAGGTCGAACCATATGCCTGACCCGGCCGATCCATCCTCCCGCCATCTATCGCGCACGTCCGGCCGGAAACGGTCGAAATGCGATTCGAAATGGGTGATGCACCCGACCACGCCTTCGGCAATGGCCGCGCGGATGCTCAGGAAATCGCTATCGAACCGGCGATTGTGGAAAACCGCGAGCAGTTTCCCGCATTCGCCCGCCAAGGCGGCGAGATCGCGCGCCTGTTGCAGCGAAAGCGCGAACGGCTTGTCCACCACGACATGCTTGCCCGCGCGCAACGCCTCCGCCGCCAGATCGGCATGTGTCGCGCTGGGCGTCGCGATCACCACCAGGTCGATGGCGGGGTCGGCGAAAATCTCGGCCGGTGTCGCTACGCACGCAATGGCCGGGTCCAGGGCCGCAACCTCGTCCACCCGGCTCGTGCTGATCGTCGTCAGCCGCATGGCCGGAACGGCGCGCAACAAAGGCGCATGAAAGACGCGACCCGCCAGACCATAGCCGACCAGTCCGACCTGGATCACATCAGTCACGCAAGGCCCCTTCGACGATCGGCGTCAGCTTGCCGACGATCACTTCCACCCCCTTGTCATTGGGATGAATGCCATCGGGCAATTGCAGTGCCCGGTCGCCAATCACCCCGTCCAGCATGAAGGGATAGAGCGTCGCGTCATATTTCGTCGCCAGCGTCGGGAAGATCGGATTGAAGGCGGCGGCATAATCCGGCCCCATATTGGGCGAGGCAAGCATGCCGGTCAGCAGCACCGGAATGTCGCGCTTCTTCAACTCGGCAAGGATCGCGTCCAAATTGTCGCGCGTCGTTTCGGGACTCAATCCGCGCAGCATGTCATTGCCGCCAAGCCCCACCAGCATCAGGTCCGGCTTGCGCGCCAGCCCGTCGAGCGTGAAGGCGAGCCGCGCCAGACCCGCCGCGCTGGTATCGCCCGACACCCCGGCATTGACGACCTGGGCTTTCATGCCGCGGGCCGCCAAAGCCTGCTCCAGCATCGGGGCCAGCCCCTTGCCCTGGTCCAGATTATAGCCCGCATAAAGACTGTCGCCGAACGCCACCACCAGCTTGCCATCGGCTACCGGCGCAGCGGCGGGCGCGGCCTGCGCGCTGTTGGCGACCTGGGGCGGCGGGGGCGGCGGGGGAGTGTTGTCCGAACAGCCGCTCGCCAGTTGGACAATCAGCGCCAACGCCCCATATTGCGATAATCTGCCCGCCAAGGAGCGCTCCTTCTTCATGCATATGCCTATCGATCCCGCCACTATCGCGATCCGTGCGCGCAATGTCACCCTCTCGCTTGGCACGCGCGACGCGCCGGTCGAGATATTGAAGGGCGTCGATCTCACCTTGTTGCGCGGTGAGAGCATTGCAATCCTGGGCGCATCGGGATCGGGCAAAAGCTCGCTGATGGCGGTGCTGTGCGGCCTCGAACGCGCAACCGGCGGCGATGTGCATATTGGCGGCGTCGATTTCGGCGCGCTGGATGAGGATGACCTGGCCCGCGCCCGGCGCGGCCGCATCGGCATCGTGCTGCAGAGTTTCCACCTGCTCCCGACCATGACGGCGCTGGAGAATGTCGCCGTGCCGCTCGAACTGGCGGGCGTGTCCGATGCCTTCGCGCGCGCTGCCGACGAACTGCGCGCGGTCGGTCTTGGCCACCGGATCGATCATTATCCATCGCAATTATCCGGCGGCGAGCAGCAGCGCGTCGCCATCGCCCGCGCCGTTGCGCCGCGTCCAACCATCTTGTTTGCCGACGAACCCACCGGCAATCTCGATGCGACCACCGGCGTCACCATCATGGACCTGTTGTTCGATCGCCAGCGCGCGGCGGGCGCGACATTGGTCATCATCACCCATGATCCGGCGCTCGCCGACCGCTGCAGCCGGATCATCGAAATGCGTGATGGCCAGGTCGTGTCGGATCGCGCGGCGTGAGCGCGCTGGATTGGGCGTCGAGTTGGCGCATCGCCCGGCGCGATCTGCTTGGCCGGTTCCGGGGATTGCGCCTGCTCTTTCTCTGCTTGTTCCTGGGCGTGGCGACGCTGGCGGCGATCGGCAGCCTGACCTCGGCGATCACGCAGGAACTCAGCCAACGGGGGCAGGGGCTGCTCGGCGGTGACGTCGAAATCGCCATGACCCAGCGCGAAGCGGGGGAGGGCGACAAGGCGGCCTTCCGTCGCCTCGGCCGCTTGAGCGAAACCATCCGCCTGCGCGCCATGGCGCGGGGTGAGAGGCCGGACTCGGCGGCAGTGCTGACCGAACTCAAGGGCGTGGACAGCGCCTATCCGCTTTATGGCACGCTGGCCCTGCAAGGCGGCACCTATCGCGCGCCGCTTGCCCCCGGCCGCATCCTCATCAGCCCGGCGCTTGCGGACCGGCTCGACGTCAAGCCTGGCGATCGGCTGGTCTATGGCACCGCCACTTTCACCATCGCGGACATCATCACCGACGAGCCTGACCGGCTGGGCGAAGGCTTCACCCTCGGCCCAGTGGCGATCGTTTCGCTCGACGGATTGCGCCGCACCGGCCTGATCCAGCCCGGCAGCCTTTATGACAGCAAATATCGCCTCCGCTTGGCCCCTGGGGCCGACGCGCAGGCGGTGCGCGAGGATCTGGAGCAACGCTACGCCTCGGCCGGATGGGAATATAAGGACCGCGATCGTGCCGCGCCCGGCGCCAGCAGCTTCATCGTCCGCATGGGCCAATTTCTCTCGCTCATCGGCCTCGCCGCGCTGGTGATCGCGGGCATCGGCGTTAGCAACGGCGTCGCCTCCTATCTTGCACTCAAACGCCCCGGCATCGCGACCTTCAAGGTACTGGGCGCGACCTCGACCGATATCGCGCGCATCTATCTGCTTCAGATCGGCTGCGTCGCGCTGCTCGGCATTGCCTGCGGTCTGATCGTCGGCTCGCTCCTGCCGCCTGCCATCGTCGCACTGGCGGGCGATGTGCTGCCGGTCAGCCCCGGTTTCCGGCTCCATGCCTTGCCGCTCGTCACCAGCGCGGCCTATGGCCTGTTGATCGCCTTCCTCTTCACCCTGCCGCCGCTTGCCCGTGCGCGGACCCAGCCGGCCGCGCTTCTCTTCCGTGGCGTGGTCGATGCGCGCCATGGCATCGACCGGCGCAGCCTGATCGCCATGACGGCGGCGGGCGCGCTGTTGGTCGCGCTGGCGCTCGGCACCGCGCGCGATCCGCTCTTTTCTGCCGCTGTTCTCGGCGCGACCGCAGCCGTCCTGCTCCTGTTGCTCGGCATCGGCTGGGGCGTCCGCCAGCTTGCCCTGCGTGCGCCGCGCCCGCGTCGGCCCTTGCTCCGCCTCGCGCTCGCCAATCTCCACCGCCCCGGCGCACAGACCGCCGCGCTGATCGTCGCGCTTGGCCTCGCGCTCACCCTGTTCGTCACGCTGGCGGGCATCCAGACCAGCCTCGACAGCGAAATCCGCAACGTCGTGCCCAAGACGGCACCGGCCCAGTTCGTCCTCGACATCCCATCGGGCGAGGGGGATCGCTTCCAGACGATCGTGCGCGCCCAAGCCCCCGACGCGCAGTTCAACATCGTCCCCGCCCTGCGCGGCACCATCGTCGCTTATGGCAATCAGCGCGTAACCGACCTGAAGGAACTGCCCGACGGCGCCTGGTTCCTGCGCGGCGAGCGCGGCATCACCTACAGCGCCACGCTGCCCGAAGGCAGCGAACTGGTCGAGGGGCAATGGTGGGCACCCGATTATGCCGGGCCGCCGCTTGTCTCCTTCGACGCGGAGGCGGCCAAGACGCTCGGCATCGGCGTTGGCGACACGCTAACCGTCAGCTTGCTGGGGCGGGAAATCACCGCGCGCATCGCCTCTCTGCGCAAGATCAATTGGGAGACGATGGGCTTCAACTATATCATGGTCTTCTCGCCTGGCACCGTGTCCGCCGCGCCGCATAGCTTGGCCGCGACCATCACCATGGACCCGCGCCAGGACAATCAGGTCACGCGCGCGCTGCTCGCCGCCTTCCCCGGCGTGTCGGTAATCGCGGTCGGCGAAGTGATCGAACAGGTCGGCGCGATCATGACGCAAATGTCATCCGCCATCGTCGCGGCCGCCTCTGTCGCGATCCTCGCCGGGATCGCGGTGCTGGTAGGCGCCATCGCCGCCTCGCGCCAGGCGCGCAGCTATGACAGCGTGATATTGAAGACGCTCGGCGCAACCCGCTGGCAGATATTGGGCGGCCAGGCGCTCGAATATGGCCTGCTCGCCATGATGCTGGCGCTGGTCGCGCTGGCGCTCGGGTCGGGCGCGGCCTGGTTCGTCATCGTCCAGATCTTCGATTTCACCTGGTCGCCCGACTGGCTCGTCGTCCTTGCGACACTGGGCGGCGGCGCGTTGCTGACGCTCGGCATCGGCCTCGCCGGATCGATCCCCTTGCTGTCAGTGCGCCCGGCCACCGCCCTGCGGCAGCTTTGAACGTCGGGTTGCACGCAAACGGCACCAAGCGCGGCTCAGCCCAGCGCGCTTGGTGCAACCTGCCGCGCGCGCCGGGCTAGCTTCGCTAAAATCCGATTTTGTTTGAGGGATAGCCAGCATGACGACCACCCAGAACGCGACCCGCTCCTTCGTCGATCTGCGCGCCTGGGCGGCGGACGCGCGCATCGGGGCAGGGGAGGGCGATGCCTTCCTGTCCGCCCGCGCGCTGCTCCCCCAGCCCGAAGGCCCGGTGACGATCGGCCTGATCGCCCTGACGCAGGGCAGCGGCAAAGTCGATGCCATGCCCGCCGATGAATTCATCATCGTCGAATCCGGCACGGTGCAGATCGACCAGCGCACCTTGAACGAAGGCGACAGCATCGTCCTGTGCGAAGGCGCGACGTTCGGCTGGAGCGTGGCGTCGGGCGCACGCCTGCTGTTCGTGCGCCGCACGGGCGGTTCCTTGGCCGATGGCCAGATCATCCCGATCGATACCCGCGCGCCGCTTGAACCGTCCGGCGCGCCGCTGGCCGAATTGCTGGTCGGGCCGACGCCCTCCTGCCGCAACTTCACCGATTATCGCTCGGCCGATGGGGAGTTTGTCTGCGGCACCTGGGATTCGACCCCCTATCATCGCCGTCCGATGACCTACCGCCATTATGAGCTGATGTATCTGCTCGACGGCAGCGTCACCTTCGTCGACGGCGCGGGTGCGGAAGGCACGTTCGGCAAGGGCGACATCTTCCTGGTCGAACAGGGCGCCTCGTGCAGTTGGGACAGCCAGGTCCACGTCAAGAAAATCTACGCCATCTACCGCCCGGCATAAGAACCACACCCCGTTCGCTTCGAGCGAAGTCGAGAAGCCCGCGCGCGCCTGTCTCGTCTTCGCTCGACACGAACGGCGGTTTTAGCCCATCGGATCAAGCGTTCCCAGCAGGGCCACCAGCGCCATGATCGCAATGGCAGCGCCCGTCTCGACCGCCAGCGACAGCCGCAATGCCCCGATCGCACCGTCGCCCCGCTCCAGCGCCGGCGTCAGCCGCCAGCGATTGAGCGCCGCCAGCCCCAACATCCCTGCAAACAGCAGCAGCTTTCCGCCGAGCAGCCAGCCATAGCGGCGCCCCGCCAAGGCGGGCAGGTCGGCAATCCCCACGATCATCAGGCTGTTGACCACCCCGGTCACGACCAAAGTCGCGACGAACACCGTCCCCAACAGCGCAAACTTCGCCAGCATCACCGCGACCCGATCGACATTCGGCCGCCGCACAGTCACCGCATGGAGCAACGCCGCCAGCGCCCCGATCCACCCGCAAGCCGCCCAGATATGCGCCACATCGGCGGCGCGGTGGATCGTCCCCGCCATAGCCTCGGTCGCGCCCGCATGGCCGGTCCAGGCGATCGTCGCAGCCGCCACCGCCGCCGGGATCAGGACCAGGCGGTTGCGCCCCGCAAGGGTCAGTGCCAGCGCGGCCAGCAACGCCGCCGCCCGCACCGCCAATACTGGTCCGATCGGCGTCATCGTCAGCAATATCTCCGCCGTCGCCCAATCGAGCGGCAACATCGGGGTGCCGGTCATGCTCGCTCCGCTCGCCAGCAGCCATAGCGCCGACAGCGCCATGCCGCCCAACGCCAGCGCCACCAGCACAACCCGGCTCCCCGCCATGCCCATCGCCCACCAGAAGAGGGGCAGGCCCATGAGCAAGGCGAGGTCGGCCATCAGGCCGAACCGGGCAAAGACCAGCATCCCCCCATCCATGACGGCTTACTTGACCTTGAAGCTGTAGCCGCCTTCCATCTTATGCTGGTCGGCCCCCACGATATGCCATTTCAGGTCATAGTCACCGGCGGGCAGGGCGCGGGGCAGGGTGACGACCATGGTCTTGCCATCGGGCGCGAGCGCGGTCTTGAACCCCTTGATCGGCATCGGCGGATGATCGGCCATGCCCGGCATCCCCGTCATCACCAGCTCCACGCCGCTCATCGGCGCCAGGAATTTTTCGGAAAAGGTCAGCGTCAACTTGGTCGGCTTGGCCACGGTCGCATTGGCGGCGGGGCTGGACGATACCAGCTTGCTATGCGCCAGCGCCGCACCCGGCAGGATGGCCAGCGACAAGGCAGCGGCGGCGATCAGGAAACGGGACATGGACTATACTCCTTGGATGAACGGCTCGAATGGGTCGGATCAGGATGAAAACAACGGCGGAGTGTGTTTTCCACCGCGATCGCGACAAGCTCTAGGGAACATTACGCATGGACTTGCCCCACCCCTTGCCCAAGGTGCATGATTTTTTCTCGCCTCTGCATCGTGAGGGATTGGCGCGCGCCGCGCGTATGGTGCGATGAGGATGGAGTATGTGCGATGAATAATCTCGATCAATGGCTGGGCCAAGTGCGCGCCATGCCGACCGACGCTCGGCTTGAGGGCCTGGACGATGCGGTGATGCAGGGCGTTGCCCGCCGCCGGGAGCAGGGCGCGGCACGGCGCAGCCTGATGCTGGCAGGCTTGCTCGCCATCGGCATCGGCTGGGCGGGCAGCATCGTGCCGGGCGCACCGGCACAGGCCGCGCCTGCACCGATCGGCATGTCGGATTATGCGCCCTCGCGCCTGCTCGGCCAATGAGTCTCAAACGCTATCTGCTGGTTGCGCTGGTGGCTTTTGCTGCGGCGCTAGCAGCCGTGCTGGTCGCGCGCACCTGGCTCGCCCCCCAGCCGCGCGTCGAAAGCGAAGTCCACGCCCTGATGCACCAGCGGCTGACGCTCGACGCGGCGCAGGAACAGCGCATCCATGAACTCGAAGCCGCCTTCGCCAAGCGTCGCGAAGCGCTGGAGGCGGAAATGCGCGCCGACAATGAACGGCTCGCCGCCGCAATCGCTGCGGAACAGGGCTATGGGCCAAAGGTCGCCGCGGCCGTGGATCAGACCCACCATGTCATGGGCGCGCTGCAAAAGGAAACGCTCCAGCATATCTTCGCCATGCGCGCCGTCTTGCGTCCTGATCAGGCCGCGCAGTTCGACGCCGCCGTCGTCAAGGCGCTGACCCAGCCCGCCCGGTGATATCGCCGCCCGTCGATCTGGATGACCGGGCACTAGCCGCGCGCGCGCTGGCCGGGCGGCAGGATGCCTATGCCGCGTTGATGCGGCGGCATCGCGATGCCGTCTGGCGGCTGGCGCGCAGCCATGTCGGCGACGCGGACGAAGCGCTCGACATTACGCAGGAGGTGTTCGTCGCTGCCTTCGCCGCGCTCGCCCGCTATGATGGCGCGCGCCCGTTTCGCACCTGGATCGCGCGGATCACGCTCAACAAATGCCGCGACTGGGGCCGTCGCCGCGCGGTGCGGCGCTTCTTCGCCTTTGCCCGCCCCATCGACGAAGCGGGCGAGATCGCCGACGCCGCGCCGGACCCGGAACAGGCGGCCCAGTCGCAGCGCGAACTCGCCCGCATCAACGCCGCCATCGCCGCCTTGCCCGCCTCGCTCAAGGACGTCCTGCTGCTCCGCACGATCGAAGCCATGAGCCAGGCGGACACCGCCGCGCTGCTCGGCCTCAGTGAAAAAGCCGTAGAAACCCGCCTCTACCGCGCCCGCGCAAAATTGTCGGCCGCGCTTGGGGAATAGGAGCGAAAGGAGCGCCCCAAACAATCCTCCCCCTGCGGGGGAGGGGGACCGGCGAAGCCGGTGGAGGGGTGTCACCCTCTCGATGGCGCGACACCCCTCCGTCAGCGCGTCGCGCCGATACCGCCCCTCCCAGGGGTGGATTTTAATGCATTCCAGCGCCAAATTTTTGAGGGATGATGCCGCGCCCCGCGTATGAAGGGGCATGACGCATTTGACCCTCGACCGCCGCACCCTGTTCAAGGGCGCTGCCGCCCTCAGCTTCGCCAACGCCTTCCCCGCCTGGGCGCAAAGCGGCACCCATGGCCTGGCACCAGCGCCGGGCGTGCTGTCGGGCGAGACAATCGCGCTCACCGTGGCCGACAGCCATTTTTCGACCGGCGGCCGCTCGGCCCATGCAATCACCATCAACGACACGCTGCCCGCGCCGCTGATCCGGTTGCGCGAGGGGCAGAATGTCCGCCTCTCCGTCACCAACAAGTTGAAGGAAGACACGTCGATCCACTGGCACGGCCTGATCCTCCCCTTTCAGATGGACGGCGTCCCCGGCGTCAGCTTCCCCGGCATCCGCCCCGGCGAAACCTTCCACTATGAATTTCCGATCCGGCAATCGGGCACCTACTGGTATCACAGCCATTCCGGCATGCAGGAGGCGATGGGCCATTATGGTCCCATCGTCATCGACCCCGCCGGCGTCGATCCAGTGCAGGCTAGCCGAGAACATGTCATCGTCCTGTCCGACTGGTCGCCGGTCCACCCGCATGTCCAGCTCAAGCGGCTCAAGCAGATGGGCGGCTATTATAATATGCAGAAGCAGACGCTGGCCGATCTGCTCAAGGGCAAGAACCAGCCCCTGAAGGAGCGCATCGAATGGGGCGCGATGCGGATGGACCCGACCGATATTTCGGACGTGACCGGCTCCACCTACAGCTACCTCGTCAACGGCCATGGCACGCCGGAAAACTGGACCGGGCTATTCACGCCGGGCGAGCGCGTCCGCCTGCGCATCGTCAACGCCTCGGCCATGACCAATTTCAATGTCCGCCTGCCCGGCCTGCCCATGACCGTGGTGCAGTGCGATGGCCAGCATGTCCAGCCGGTCGAAACCGACGAGTTCCAGATCGGCATCGCCGAAACCTATGACGTGATCGTCCAGCCCACCGACGCAACCGCCTACGCTCTGATCGCCGAAGCCATCGACCGCTCCGGCCTCGTGCGCGCGACGCTCGCGCCACAAATCGGCATGGTCGCCGCCATCCCGCCGCTGCGCACCCGTCCGCTGCTCACGATGAAGGATATGGGGATGGACATGTCCGGCATGGACATGGGGCAGGGGGGCGTCATCGACCTGTCCCAACCCGCCAATGAAAGCATGGCCGGGCACAGCATGAAGATGCTCGACCCCTCGGTCGCGCCGGAGGTGCCGATGGGACCGGGCGTCGCGACCCTGTCCTCCATGCCTGCCGATCGCACCGCCGATCGGCCGACGGGGCTGGAGGATGTCGATCATCGCGTCCTGACCTATGCCGACCTGCGCGCGCTGGAGCCGAATGAGGATGTCCGCGCGCCGACCCGCTCGCTCGACATTCATCTGACCGCGAACATGGAACGCTATATGTGGTCGTTCGACGGGGTGAAGCTGTCCGATGGCGCGGAGCCGATCGCTTTCCGCCATATGGAGCGGGTGCGCGTCACCCTCATCAACGACACGATGATGCCGCACCCCATCCACATTCACGGCCATTTCTTTCAGCTCATCACCGGCGAGGATGCGACCCACAACCCGCGCAAGCATACGGTGAATGTGCTGCCCGGCGGCAAGATCAGCTTTGATCTGACCGCCGATGCGCTGGGCGACTGGGCGTTCCACTGCCATATGCTGATGCACATGCATGCCGGGATGATGCGCGTCGTCACGGTCCGTCACGCGGAGGACGCGGCATGATGCGCCTGATCGTCGCCGCGCTGCTCACCAGCACCACGCCCGCCCTGGCCCAGATGGACCATAGCGCCCATCAGATGCCGTCCGCGCCGGAGGCATCCGCCGACCCGCACGCCGGACATACCATGCCTGCCGCCGACGATACGATCCCTCAGGGCGTCGCCCCGCCAGTCCCAACCGACCACGCCGCCGAAGCCTTTTACGACCCCGCCGTCATGGCCCGCGCCCGCGCCGCCATGATCAAGGAAAGCGGCGGCATGACCTTCTCGCAACTGATGGTTGATCGCCTCGAATATCGCGCCAACAAGGGCGCCAACGGCTATGCCTGGGAAGGCGAAGGCTGGATCGGCGGCGACATCAACCGCTTCGCCTTCAAGACCGAAGGCGAGGGCGAGGTTGGCGGGCCGCTCGAAAGCGCAGAGGTCCAGGCCCTCTACAGCCGCGCGATCGACCCATGGTGGAACATGGTCGCAGGCGTCCGCCATGACATCCGGCCGGAGCCGCAGCGCAGCTATGCCACGGTCGGTATAGAAGGCCTCGCCCCCTATTGGTTCGAGGTCGAGGGCCAGGCCTTCGTCTCGACCAAGGGCGACGTCCATCTGCGCATGGAGGGCAGCTATGACCAGCGCATCACCCAGCGCCTGATCCTGCAACCCGCCGCCGAAGTGAATATCGCGGCGCAGGATGTGCCCGAACTCGGCATCGGGTCGGGCATCTCCAACATCGAACTCGGCCTGCGCCTGCGCTACGAATTTGCCCGCGAATTTGCGCCCTATGTCGGCGTCCATTGGGAACGCAAGCTCGGCGACACCGCCCGCTACGCCCGCGCCGATGGGGAAGGGGCGTCGACCGCCAGCCTCGTCATGGGCATCCGTTTCTGGTTCTGACGATCGCGGCACAAGCTGCTGTGGACTGGCAATAATTTGTCATGCTGCCCGCTATCTCGCGCCGCTCTTCGCGCGATAGCACCGTGACGCCGCCCTACTCTCTCAATGATACCGAAAAACGGATCAGGGTAGATGCGGCATTTCGCCCCTTGGGGCTTCCTTTCCTTTGCGTGCGCGCTGGCTGGCGTTGCGCCTGCCGCTGCGCAGGAGGCTGCGGCGGATGCCGACCCCTGGGTGGTGAGCGGCGGCTTCGACCTCATCGAATTGCGCGCGGGCCAGGGCGACGATGTTTTCTTCTGGGATGCCGCCTTTTCCTGGGGAAACAGCCGCGATCAGGTGATGCTGGTGAGCGAGGGCGGCGGGGCGCTCGGCAACCAGATCGACGAAACCCAGATGCGCCTCTTCTATGGCCGGACGGTCGGCAATACGACCTGGCTGGTGGGCATGCGCAAGGATATCACGCCGCACCCCCGCGACATCTATGCCGCGATCGGCGTGCAGGGCATGGTCGGCACGCGGCTGAGCTGGGAGACCTATGGCTTCCTGTCGGATGACGGGCGACTGACCGGCGAAGCGCAGCTCATCTATGCCTTGCCGATCACCCAAAATCTCTATCTCGAACCGCGCGTTGCGGTCGGCTGGTCCGCCCAGGCGTCGGACAGGGATGCGGTGCGCGCAGGATTTTCCGAAGCGGAAACGACATTGCGCCTGCGCTATCGTCTGAAGCCGAAACTCAATATCTACACGGCCATCGTCCATGAACGGCTGCTGGGCGGCACCCGCGCGCTCGGCCGGTCGCAGGGGGAGGCGCTGCAATCCACCGCCGTCGTGATCGGCTTCGGCTTCAGCCTTTAGCCGTCAGTCTTTGGCGATCAAAGCGCCAGATGCCGCTCGGCCAGAGCGACATGCAGTTTGATGCCCAGCGCCAGCACATCATCATTGAAATCATAATGCGGATTATGCAGCGGCGTGCCGCCATCACCCTTCGCCTGCCCCAGCCAGATATAAGCGCCCTTGCACGCCTGCAGCATGAAGGCGAAATCCTCCGAGGTGAAGGCGGGATCGGGCGCGACCACCGCATTTCCCACCGTCGCGGCCGCATCCAGCGCTTCTTGCGCCGCCTTCGCATCGTTGATCGTCGCGGGATAATAGCGCTGATAATCGACGGTCGCGGTGACGCCATTGGCGATGCCGATGCCCGCCGAAATTTCGCGGATCGATGCTTCGATCCGGTCCTGTACGGCTGGATCGAAGGTCCGCACCGTGCCGCTGACGCGCACCTCGGCCGGAATCACATTATGCGTATGCCCGCCATGGATTTGCGTGATCGACAGCACCGCCGATGCCGTCGCCGCGATCCGGCGCGATATGATGGCGTTCAATTGCTGTACCATCGCGGCCGCCGCCTGGATCGCGTCGGGCGTATCCTGCGGGATAGCGGCATGGCCGCCGCGCCCTTCCAGCACGATCTCGAACTTGTCCGCTGCGCCCATGATCGGGCCGGGCCGGGTTGCGATCGTGCCCGCGGGCAGGTCAGGCCAGTTATGCAGGCCGAACACGCGGTCGCACGGGAAACGTTCGAACAGCCCTTCATTGACCATCTCGCGCGCGCCGCCATGCCCCTCTTCGGCGGGTTGGAAGAAGAAATTGACCGTCCCGTCGAAATGGCGGGTCCGGGTCAGATGCTGCGCCGCCCCCAGCAACATGGCGACATGGCCGTCATGGCCGCAGCCATGGAATGTGCCCGGCGTCGTGCTGGCATAGGGCAGGTTGGTCTGTTCCTGGATCGGCAGCGCATCCATGTCCGCGCGCAATCCGATGCTGCGCCCCGACGTCCCGTTACGCAACACGCCGACCACGCCCGTCCGCCCGATCCCCTCATGCACGTCCAGCCCCAGCGCGCGCAATTGCTCGGCGATCCGCCCGGCCGTGCGATGTTCGGCAAAGCCAAGCTCAGGATGCGCATGAATGTCGCGGCGAAAGGCGATCAGCGGTTCGATCAGGTCGGATATGTCGGTCATGGCAGCACCCTAAACTATAGCAGTAATCGATCCTCCCCTTGTAGGGGAGGTGGCAGGGCGTAGCCCTGACGGAGGGGTGTCGCCCCCTCGATAGGGTGACACCCCTCCACCACTCGCTTCGCGAGCGGTCCCCCTCCCCTTACAGGGGAGGATTGTGGTGTCCGGCTTGTCAAACTACATA
Source organism: Sphingobium sp. D43FB (assembly GCF_002312805.1). Taxonomy (GTDB): domain Bacteria; phylum Pseudomonadota; class Alphaproteobacteria; order Sphingomonadales; family Sphingomonadaceae; genus Sphingobium. The sequence goes on from NZ_NMUA01000016.1 coordinate 65,283, forward strand.
ATCGCCCGAACCATATCTTCCAGAGACGATCATGTCCCCGCGCAGGCGAGAACGCGTTTCCCCCCAATCCTACCGCTGTTCGCCGAACAGATGCTGGATCGGATAATGATGTTTGATGAAGGGCGATTTGATCACGACGTAGCTGAAATATTTCTCGATGCCATAGTCGCTTTCCAGCATGCCTTCGACGATCGACTGATAATGCGCCACGCCCCGCGTCACGAATTTCAGCAGATAATCATAGCCGCCGCTGACCAGGTGACATTCGACGATCTCGTCCAGCTTGCGGATGCGCGTTTCGAAGCGGGAAAAGTCCCCGGCGCGATGCTCGGTCAGCGTCACTTCGGTAAAGACGGTCAGATATTCGCCCAGCTTGTGCAGGTTGATATGCGCGCCATAGCCGGTGATATAGCCCGCCTTCTCCAGCCGCTTGACGCGGGTGAGGCAAGGGCTTGGCGACAGGCCAACCGCATCGGCCAATTCGACATTGGTGATCCGGCCCGACATCTGAAGCTGCGTCAGGATCTTCAGGTCGATCCTGTCCAGTCTGGGTCCGCCCAACATATGCCTTGCTCCCCTTATCTTATCCCAGCGCCGCGCGAATATCCGCCTGTTCGAGCAGTCCGTCGAGTGTTTTCCGAATGCGCGCGAATATCTCGTCCATCTCCGCGTCCGACGCGCACAGCGCCGGGGCCAGACCGATGATATTATCGGCAAAGGCACGGAAGATGACGCCATTGGCATAGCCATCGGCAAAGAGGCGATCGGCGACCTTGAGCGACGGGTCGAACCGCGCCTTCTTGCCCTTGTTCGCCACCAGTTCGATCGCACCCAGCAACCCGCGCCCGCGCGTGTCGCCGACCAGCGGATGATCGGCAAGCCCCGCCAACCCCGCGTCGAAGCGCGCCGCCACCTTCTGTCCGTTCGCCAATATCCCGCCTTCGGTATAGAGGCGCAGCACTTCCAAACCCACCGCCGCGCTGACCGGATGACCCGAATAGGTTGCGCCATGGCCAATCACGACATCGGCAGCCGCGCCATCGGCAATGCCCTGATAGATGATGTCCGACATCAGCACCGCGCCCATCGGTACATAACCGGCGGTCAGCCCCTTGGCGACGGTCATCAGGTCGGGCGTGACGCCTTCGGCTTCGCAGGCGAACATCGGCCCGGTGCGGCCAAAGGCAGTGATGACTTCGTCGGCCACCAGCAAAATGTCGAGTTCATCGCACGCCTGCCGCATGGCCTTGAGCCAGCCGACTGGCGGGACGATGACGCCGCCCGATCCCTGGATCGGCTCGCAGAAGAAGGCGGCGACATTATCTGCACCCAGTTCCGCGACCTTGTCCTTCAACTGCTGCACCGACCGCGCGATGATCGCCGCGTCATCGCCCTCCAGATCGCTGCGATAGGGGTAGGGCGATGCGATATGATGCTGCCAGCGCAGCGGCAGGTCGAACCCACGATGGAAATTGGCGAGCGCCGTCAGCCCGGCGCCGGTGGTGCTGGAGCCATGGTAGCCGCGCTCCAGTGCGATGCACTGCTTCTTGGTCGGCTTGCCGATCGCGTTGAAATAATGGGTGATGTAGCGGATCGCGCTATCCACCGCGTCCGACCCGCCCAGCGTGAAATAGACATGGTCCAGGCCTTCGGGCGAAAGCTCGACCAGCCGCTGCGCCAGTCGCACCGCCGGTTCGCTACCGAAATGGAAATAGCCCGTCGCATAGGGCAGGCGGCGCATCTGTTCGGCGGCAACCTCGGCGATGCTGTCCTGACCATAGCCGACATTGACGCACCACAGCCCGGCAAAGGCATCGAGCAATTCCTTGCCGTCCATGTCGGTCAGCCACATGCCCTTGCCGCTTTGCAGCAACGTCGCGCCGCGCGCTTCATGGCCCCGGAAGGAGGTGACGGGATGGATCAGGTGATCGCGGTCGATGTCCAGCAGGGATCGGTTGGATTGGTGCATCGTCGGTTTGCTCGCCATGGATGGTTATGGGGTCCAGCCTATCGTCCCGCCGCGGGCGCAAAGCCCGATATGGCACCAATAGCGACCATCGCCGCCCTTAATCATCAACCAACGCAGCATATTATGCCGCTGTCCTACAGGAGGCTCGCCATGCTATGATTGAATGGCTTTAGAACCGGGGCCGATGACGAAAGAAACCGACCCCGGATGCTGCCCGCCCTGCCACCTCCCCTTACAGGGGAGGATTTTGCAAAGACGTAGTGGCCTTTCCGATAGGATCAGGCGAGCGTAACAAAATGTCGCAATTTGCGGGAAATATGCGAAGATAAGCGCTTCCCGTCCATCACGCCAGCGCGTCAGCAATCGCCTTGCCGCACTGCTCGGTATTGGCCGTGCCTTTCAGATCACCAGTGCGCAGGCCGGATTCCGCCAGCACGGTTTCGACCGCGCGCATGATGGCGGCTGCGGCGTCTACCTCGCCCAGATGCTCCAGCATCATCGCTGCCGACCAGATTTGCCCGACCGGGTTGGCGATGCCTTTTCCCGCAATATCGGGCGCGGAGCCATGCACCGGCTCGAACAGGGACGGGTGGGTGCCATCCGGGTTGATATTGCCCGATGGCGCGACGCCGATCGTGCCCGTGCAGGCGGGGCCAAGGTCGGAAAGGATATCGCCGAACAGATTGGACGCCACGACCACATCGAAGCGATCGGGGTTCAGCACGAATTGCGCCGTCAAAATATCGATATGATATTTGTCATGGGTGACGGTCGGATAGTTTGTGGCCATCTCCTCCACCCGTTCGTCCCACCAGGGCATGGTGATCGCAATGCCATTGGACTTGGTGGCGGACGTGACATGCTTGCGCTCCCGCGTTGCAGCCAGATCGAACGCATAGCGCAGCACCCGGTCGGTGCCATGGCGCGTCATCACCGTTTCCTGGATCACGATCTCGCGATCGGTGCCGGGGAACATCTTGCCGCCGACCGAACTATATTCTCCTTCCGTATTTTCGCGCACGACCCAGAAATCAATGTCGCCCGGCTCGCGTCCGACGAGCGGGCAGGGGACGCCGGGCATCAGCCGCACCGGGCGCAGATTGACATATTGGTCATATTCGCGCCGGAACTGGAGCAGCGAGCCCCAGAGCGACACATGATCCGGTACCGTATCGGGCCAGCCGACCGCGCCGAAGAAGATCGCGTCGGGCTTGCCGATCCGCTCCTTCCAGTCGTCCGGCATCATCTGGCCATGCTTGGCATAATAGTCGCAGCAGGCGAAATCCTGCCACGCCTGCGCGATCGAAAAGCCATAAAGGCTCGCCGCCCGCTCCAGCACGCGAATGCCCTCTGGCATCACTTCCTTGCCGATGCCGTCGCCCGGAATGACGGAGATGGAATAGCTGCGATTGTTCGCCATAAAAACTCCCGTTCGGGCTGAGCCTGTCGAAGCCCTGTTCTGTCTTGAAATGAAGTGCGGCCCTTCGACAGGCTCAGGGCGAACGGAATTTTTAGGTATGGTTACAGTTTCAACCCGCCGATATGGAATGCCTTGGTCTCGAGATATTCCTCGATTCCCACACGCCCGCCTTCACGGCCCAGGCCCGACATCTTGACCCCGCCAAAGGGCGCAACCTCCATCGCGATCGACCCGCTGTTGAGCGCGACCATGCCCGCTTCCAGCCGCTCCGCCACGCGAAAGGCACGGTGCAGATTTTCGGTGTAGAAATAGCTCGCCAGGCCATAGCTGGTCGCATTGGCCAATTCGATGCCTTCCTCTTCATGGGTGAAGCGGAAAAGCGGCGCGACCGGGCCGAACGTCTCTTCCTCCGCCAGTCGCATGTCCCGCGTCGCGCCGGTCAGCACCACCGGGCGGGCAAAGCGCTCACCCGTCGCGCCTTCGGGCGCCTGCGCAAACAAGGTCGCGCCCTGCGCCAGTGCATCTTCGACATGCGCCTTCACCTTGGCGGCGGCGGCGGCGTTGATCAACGGCCCGATCGTGCTGCCCGGATGGTCGCCCGGCGCAACGGTCAGCGCGGACACGGCCTTGGCCAGCTTCTCGGCAAACTGGTCATATACCGCGTCCTGCACCAATATCCGGTTGGCGCAGACACAGGTCTGCCCGGCATTACGGAACTTGCTGACCATGGTGCTGGCGACGGCCAGGTCGATGTCGGCATCGTCGAACACGATCAGCGGCGCATTGCCGCCCAGCTCGAAGCTCACCCGCTTGATCGTATCCGCGCATTGCCGCATCAGCAACGCACCCACGCGGGTCGATCCGGTGAAGGATAATTTGCGCACCACGGGACTGGCGGTCAGCGCACCGCCGATCGCCGTCGGCATCCCGGTGACGATGTTGAACACGCCCGCCGGAAAGCCCGCTTCCTCCGCCAGCTTCGCCATGGCCAGCGCGCTATAGGGGGTCAGTTCGGAAGGCTTGACCACCACCGGACACCCCGCCGCCAGCGCAGGCGCGCATTTGCGCGTGATCATCGCGGACGGGAAATTCCACGGCGTGATCGCGGCCGACACCCCGACCGGCTCCTTCATCACCAAGATGCGGCGATTGGCTTCGGGGGCGGGGATCATGCCGCCTTCGACCCGACGCGCTTCCTCTGCAAACCATTTGATGAAGCTCGCCGCATAGCGAATTTCGCCCTCGGCCTCCGCCACTGGCTTACCCTGTTCGGCGGTCATGATCCGGCCAAGATCCGCGACATTCTCCAGCACCAACGCATGCCAGCGCTCCAGCACGGCAGCGCGATCGCCCGCCGTCCGCGCCTTCCACGCCGGGAAAGTCGCTTCTGCTGCGTCGATCGCCGCCTGCGTATCCGCCTCGCCGCAATCCGGCACAGTGCCGATGATCGCGCCGGTCGCGGGATTGTCGACAGGTACGGTAGCGCCGGAGGCAGCCCCGACCCACGCGCCGCCAATATAGGCGCGTTCGACGAAAAGAGCGGGGTTGTTGAGCGAGAGGGTCATCCGAGCGCCTGTGTCGTGAGGGAAAAGACTTGGACGGCTGCGTCCGTCTGCGGCAACGGCCCGCGCACCATGCGCATGACCCGGCCGACGCAGGGCAGGCCCAACTCGTCCAGCCATCCGCCCAGCCCGCTTTCTTCCGGTATGTCGAGCCGACAGAAAGTGCCGCTGTTCGACCCCAGCCAATGCGAGATCAACGCCTTCGCCCCGCCGACATCGGGCGCGATGGTCGGGCCCACCACATAGCCACGCCCGAACCGGCGAAACAGTGCGAAGCCGACCGGCTCGTTGCTGCGCGTCAGCACCACGCCCTGCGCGCCCGGCACCAGTGCGTCGAGCAGCGCATCGCGGTTCATGCCCGTGGCCCGGCGCGCCAGGTCATGCAGCGACGGCATATCCTTTGCGCCCAACGGCCGCACCCGCTCGTCGGGGATCAGTTCAGCAACGGGCACAGAAAAAGCCGCGCCCTGATGCTGAAACACCGGGCCGATGCTCTCAAAACCCAGCTTGCGATAAAGCGGCGCGCCTTCGTCGGTAGCGTTCAGCAATATGGTGCGATCGCCCAGATCGGCCATCACCGCTTCCATCAACCGGCGGCCCAGCCCCATGCCCTGCGCAGCGGGCGAGACGATGACCATGCCCAGCGTCGCGGCATCCAGGCCATAGAGCCACGCCATGGCCGTGCCGATCACGTGGCCGTCGCGCTCCGCGACATAGCCGAGGCCAAGGCTCAGCAGCATCTCCCAATCTTCGATCCGGTGCGGCCATTTCTGTTCGCTGGACAAGGCATGGCCAGCGGCCAGATCATCCACGGTCATGCGCCGCAGGTCCACCATCGCCTCTATGCCTGTCGCCATGCGTCTTGCTCCATTGGCGGGAAAGGGGTGCCCGCCTGTCTTGGTCGGAATCATCGGATTCCCATTGTCGGCGCGACCATAAATGCCGCGTTCAAGCATTGGCTGCTGCCTTCGCCCCGATTTTGGAAGATTATCGCGCAGATTTTCCTGCGCAACTGCAACACATGCCGCGCGCGATCCATATTCTGTTCGCCAGCCCGCCGAGAGGAAAGCCGCGCCATGGACATTTTCAACCCCGACCTAATTGCCTTGCCGCAGGGGAGCAATTTCATCGGCGGGCGGCGTGTCATCGGGCGCGGGCCGGCCATTCCGGTGCGGCGCCCCTCCGACGCGCGGATCTATGCCGATCTCGACAGCGTGGACGAGGCGCAACTGGGCCAGGCGGTCGAGGATGCCCAGCGCGCTTACAAGAGCAGCGGCTGGGCGCAGACCGACCCGCGCGGGCGGATGCGCGTGCTGCGTCGCTGGGCCGACTTGATCGAGGCCGACATGGAGACGCTCGCCCCACTCGAAGCGCTCGGCTCGACCCGGATGATCCACGAAATCCGCGCCTGGGATGTGACCTATACGGCTGAAACGGTGCGCTTCTTTGCCGAATGGGCCGACAAGGTCGGCGGCGAGGTGGCGGGGACCACGCCCGACAAGCTCGGCCTCACCATATACGAACCCTATGGCGTCGTCGCGGCGATCGCGCCGTGGAATCTGCCGCTAGTCATGGCTGCCTGGAAAATCGCGCCTGCCATCGCGGCGGGGAACAGCATCGTCCTCAAACCTTCGGAAATGACACCGTTCAGCATCGTGCGCCTCGCCGAGCTGGCAATCGAAGCGGGCTTGCCTGCGGGCATCTTCAACATCGTGCAGGGTGACGGCCGCTCGGTCGGCGATCCGCTGGTGCGCCGCCCTGAAGTCGCCAAGGTCACCTTCACCGGATCGACCGCGACCGGCGCGGCGATCATGACCGCCTGTGCCCAGACCGGGCCAAAGCCGGTCACGTTGGAGCTGGGCGGCAAAAGCCCGCAGATCATCTTCGCCGACGCCGCGCTCGACAAGGCGGCGGCGATCGTCGCGCGGGCGATCACGCTCAATGCGGGCCAGGTCTGTGTCGCCGGTTCCCGCCTGCTGGTGCAGGCGAGTGTCGCCGATCAAGTCATCGACCGGATCGTCACGGCTTTTGCTGCGCACAAAATGGGGCCGACCTGGGCCAGCGACAGCACGCTTGGTCCCATCATTTCGGAAGGCCAGCTCGACCGGATCGATGGCATCGTCCAGCGCGCCGTGGCCGCGGGCGCGCAAGTCCTGACCGGCGGCGGTCGCGCCGCAGCGCCGCAGGATGGCAGCTATTTCCAACCCACTTTGCTGCAAAATGCTGCGCAGCATAGCGAGGCGGTGCAGGGCGAGATTTTCGGCCCCGTGCTGACCGTCCAGACCTTTGCCGACGATGCTGAGGCCTATGCGCTGGCCAATGACAGCGCCTATGGCCTGGCCGCTGGCGTGCATACCACCGATGTCGCGCGCGCGCTGCGCGCCACCCGTGCGCTGGAAGCCGGAACCATCTGGGTCAACCGCTATGGCCGCAGCAACGACTTCATCCTGCCCACCGGCGGCTATAAGCAATCGGGCATCGGCAAGGATCTGGGGCGAGAGGCCTATCTCGCCAATCTCAAGACCAAGGTGGCGTTGATCGAGTTCTGACGCCGGGGCGTGCCCGAAAGACCATGTCGCGCCAAGGGCTTGGGCGTGGGAAGCGCGCCATATGAACACAGTCCTCCCCCACGATGATCGTGCCGCCGCTGGTGACGCTCGCGTGACGGTGTGGTATGATGGCGCATGTCCCTTATGCCGCCGCGAAATTGACCTGATGCGCCGATTGGACCGGCGCGGCCGGTTGCATTTCATCGATGTGGCCCGTGCCGACGCCACCTGCCCGATCGACCGTGCCGCCCTGCTGGCGCGCTTCCACGCCTGCGAAGATGGCCGCATGCTGGAGGGCGCAGCCGCCTTTGCCGCCATGTGGCGCGCCATTCCGCTGCTCCGTCCCTTCGGCCTGCTCGCGCGCTATCGCCCCGTCCTGGCGCTGCTCGACGGGCTTTACACCTGTTTCCTGCGCTGGCGACCGGCGCTGCAAAGGCGGCTACGATGAGCGATCGCTATCGCAAAGTGCCCTCCGCCCGGCTGTCGCGCTTCGCCGCCTTCGGTCAGATGGCGGGCGGCGTCGCATCGGGCATGGTGGCGGAGGGCGCACGGCGGCTGGCGCGCGGGGAACGGCCGCAAATGCGCGACCTGTTGCTCACGCCCGGCAATGCGCAGCGCGTGACCGAACAATTGTCGCGCCTGCGCGGCGCGGCGATGAAGCTGGGGCAGATGATCTCGCTGGACGCGGGCGACATGCTGCCACCCGAACTGACGGCCATCCTCGCCAAGTTGCGCGACAATGCCCACCATATGCCGCCAGCCCAATTGCAAAAGGTACTGGCCACGCAATGGGGCCAGGACTGGCGGCGGCGTTTTGCCCATTTCGAAGCCAGCCCGATCGCGGCCGCCTCGATCGGCCAGGTCCATCGCGCCCGCCTGCCCGACGGCCGTGTGGTCGCGGTGAAGGTGCAATATCCCGGCATCGCCGACAGTATCGACGCCGATGTCGACAATGTCGCTACCCTGCTGCGCCTGTCCGGTCTGCTGCCCGCGGCACTCGACATCGCGCCGCTGCTGGGTGAGGCGAAGATCCAGCTACATGAAGAGGCCGACTATCTGCGCGAAGCGCGGCAGATGCAGCTCTATGCCGATCGGCTGGCCGACGACCCCCGCTTCCTGGTGCCCCGTCCGCTGGACGATTGGACCACGGACCAGGTGTTGGTGATGGATTATATCGCAGCGGATTCGATCGACACGCTCGCTGACGCATCGCAGGAAGTGCGCGACCGGTCGATGGCTGCGCTGCTTGATCTGGTGCTGCACGAACTCTTCGTCTTCGGCCATATGCAGACCGACCCCAATTTCGCCAATTATCGCTGGCGGCCCGAAAGCGGGGAGATCGTGCTGCTGGATTTCGGGGCCGCGCGCCCGGTGCCGCCCGAAACGAGCAACGCCTATCGCACGCTGTTGCGGGCTGGCCTGACGGGCGACAGGGATGGCCTGCGCGCGGCGCTCATCGATGTGGGATTCGTGTCGTCCGCCCTTGTCATCCGGCATGGCGCGGCGCTCGACGCCATGATCGACACCATCATTGCCCATGTGCTGCGCCCCGGCCTATTCGATTTCGCCGATCGCAGCTTCGTCGCGCGCCTGCGCGAGCAGGCGACGCCCGTCGTGGCGGATACGGCCAGCTGGCACCTGCCGCCGGTCGAAACCATGTTCGTCCAGCGCAAGGTCAGCGGCACCGCGCTGCTCGCCGTCCGCATGCAGGCGCGCCTGCCGCTGGTCGATATGGTCGCTGGCATGGTGGCGAAGGACTAGCGGCCGATTTTGGGACATGGCGGCCCACGGTTCGGCGCAAATTCCGTGACATGAGTTGACACATTCCCGTCATCGCGGCAGCGCCGGACGATGACCATCCGCGAGACTCGCAGCATCGCCCTGACGCCCGAATGGGACGGCTTCATCGGTCAGCAGATCGACAAGGGCGTCTATGCCGATGCGGACGCCATGCTGATCGCCGGGTTGCAGGCATTGCGCGATGGCACGCAGGCGGCCCATCCGGTTCTGCCGGGCTGGCCCTTTGGCGGTGGCGAATGTGGCGCCATCGTCCGCCGCTTCAACTGGTCTTCGACCGCGCTGGGGGCGATTGCCACATGGTCGGTCGAATTGCGCGCGACGGTCGGCAATATCGTCAATTCGCCGGTGGCCAAGGTGCTGATGTGGGGCCCCAACCATGTCATGATCTATAATGACGCCTATGCCCAGATCGCAGGCGCAAACCACCCCGCCGCGCTTGGCGGGACGGTGCGCGGCGTCTGGCCAGAAATCTGGGACTTCAACCAGCGGGTGCTGGAAGCCGGGCTTAAAGGCGAAAACCTATCTTATCTGGAACAACCCTTGGTTCTCAACCGGGGTGGCGTGTCGCAAACCGTCATTTTCGACTTGTTCTACACGCCTGTCTTTAACGGCGACGGCACGGTCGGCGGGGTGATGTGTACCTGTATCGACAATAGCGTCCGCGCCAAGTTCGAAGCCGACCTGTCGCTCAGTAACAGCCGCTTCCGCATGGCGATGCAGGCGGTGCATGGCGTATTATGGAGCAACAGCGCCGATGGGCGGATGGTCGGCGAACAACCCGGCTGGGCCGCACTGACCGGCCAATCCTATGACGAGTATCAGGATTTCGGCTGGGCCAATGCCGTCCATCCCGAAGACCAGGCCGACAGCATCCGCAGCTGGAACGAAGCCGTCGCTGCCAAGCGCATGTATGTCCATGAACACCGCGTGCGCCGCCATGACGGCATGTGGCGCGTCTGCGCCATCCGCGCCCTGCCGATCCTCAGCGACGCGGGCGAGATCATGGAATGGGTCGGCGTCCACACTGACATCACCCACCAGCGCGCAGCCGAAGCCGCCTTGCGCGAACAGGCCGACATGCTGGCGCGGCAGGTGCGCCATCGCGAACGCGCCGAAGACCAGCTGCGCCAACTCAACGAAACGCTCGAAGCGCGCGTGATCGCGGAAATCGATGAACGGCGGCGGACGGAAGCCAAGCTCGCCCAGGCGCAGAAGATGGAGACGATCGGCAAGCTGACCGGTGGCGTCGCCCATGACTTCAACAATCTGCTGCAGATCATATCGGGCAATCTGCAATTGCTGGCCAAGGATGTGGCGGACAATCCGCGCGTCGAAAAGCGGGTCAACAATGCGATGGCCGGCGTCTCGCGCGGCGCCAAACTCGCCAGCCAATTGCTCGCCTTCGGGCGGCGGCAGGCGCTCGAACCGCGCGTCGTCAATGCGACCCGTTTCGTGCGCGGGATGGACGATATGCTGCGCCGGGCGATCGGCGAGGGCGTGGAAATCGAAACCGTCGTGGGCGGCGGCTTGTGGAACACCTTTATCGATCCGGCCCAGTTCGAAAATGCGCTGCTGAACCTCGCCATCAACGCGCGCGACGCGATGGACGGGCAGGGGCGCTTGACCATTGAACTTGGCAATGCCCATCTCGACGCCGACTATGCCCGCGTGCATGATGAAGTGACGCCCGGCCAATATGTCATGCTGGCGGTGTCGGACACCGGCTCCGGCATGGACGCCGACATTCTCGCCAAGGTGTTTGAACCCTTCTTCTCGACCAAGGGCGAAGGCAAGGGGTCGGGCCTTGGCCTCTCCATGGTCTATGGCTTCGTCAAACAGTCGGGCGGCCATGTGAAAATCTATTCCGAAGTCGGCGAAGGCACGACCGTCCGTCTCTATCTGCCCCGCTCGATCGAAAGCGAAGATGCCGAGGTCCAGATGGACAGCGGCCCGATCAGCGGCGGCACCGAAACCGTGCTGGTGGTCGAGGATGACGAGGAAGTCCGCGCGACCGTGGTCGAGGTGCTGACCGACCTTGGCTACAACGTCCTCAAAGCGCCCGACGCGGCGGCTGGCCTCATCGTCATCGAAAGCGGCATGCCGATCGACATATTGTTCACCGATGTCGTGATGCCCGGCCCGCTCAAAAGCCCCGAACTCGCGCGCAAGGCGCGCGAACGGCTGCCCAATCTCGCCGTCCTCTTCACATCGGGCTATACCGAAAATTCCATCGTCCATGGCGGCAAGCTGGACGCCGGGGTCGAACTGCTCTCCAAACCCTATACCCGCGAAGCGCTGGCGCGGCGCTTGCGGCATGTCCTCGATAACCAACGGCAACGCAACGCCATTGCGCAGCAGCCCGGCGACACCCCCGCGGCACGGATCGGCGCGACGGTGCTACTTGTCGATGACGACGCTTTGATCCGGCAACATGCCGCCGAAATCCTCAAAAATGCCGGATGCCTGGTAATCGAGGCGGGCAGCACCGAAGACGCGATGATGGCGCTGCAGACCGCGCCGGTGGACGTGCTGGTGACCGACCTGCACTTGCCCGGCGCGTCCGGCGTGGCGCTCGCCGAAGCGGCCCGCGCTCAACGCGGCACGATCGCCATTCTCTTTGCCACCGGCGATGGGCAACTCGCCGCGCGCGACGCCCTGCCCGGCGACATGGTGCTGAACAAACCCTATGACGCCGTCCAACTGATCGAGGCTGTCCAGGCCGCGATGCGCGCGCATGACCTGCGTCCCGATCCCGAAGCGCTGATCCCGCCCGCGCCCCAACTCACGCGGGAAGTAGAGAAGGACTGACCGCTTAGTAGCCCGCTTCCACCGCCAGGCGGATGGCGTCGGCGCTGGTCGTTACGCCCAGCGCCTTGAGCAGCGCGGCCTTGTGCATCTTGACCGTCCGCTCCGACAGGGTGAGCGCATAGGCGATCTGCTTGTTGAGCTTGCCCGTCGCCATCAGCATCAACACTTCGCGCTGCCGCACGGACAGGCGCGAAATCTGCGCATGGGCCTGGGCGCGGCGGGCGACGATACCGATCGTCGGGTCCATCACCTCGACCTGCGACCCCAGAAAATATTCCAGCACGCCTTCCTCGTCGAAGATCGGCGCGACCAGCACGGCATTGCGAAACGGCGTGCCGTTCTTCTTGTAATTCAATATTTCCACCAGCGCGGGCCGTTGCTGGCGGATCGCCGTGCGCAATGTCTCGGTCAACCAGGGCTCCGTGTCCGCCCCCGACAGAAAGCGGCAATTATGCCCGACTATTTCATCACGGCTGAACCCTGTAAGTTCCATGAATGCCGCATTGCATTCGATGATGGGATTGTCGGGCAGGCGCGGATTGCTGATGACTGTCGCGACCGGACTGTTGGCGATCATTTCTACTAAGGACATGCGTAATCTTAATCCCGTAAACGGCTGATGCACCATGCCCGGTTGGACATGTTGTGGCACTACCCCCCTTAGCGGCATTGTTAACCAGACGCAGCGGCACGAAGGTCGTGGCAATGACGGATCGAGGGGTGCCCGATGAACTTCATGTTGCATGATCATGACGCGTTTGACGAGTCCGACACGCAAATCATCCCCGATACGGTGCTGGAGGCGGTGCGCACCCTGTTACGCTGGTCGGGCGACGACCCGGACCGCGAAGGCCTGGTCGATACCCCCAAGCGGGTCGCCCGCGCCTGGCAGGAATATTGCAGCGGCTATCAGGAAAATCCCGCCCTGCACCTCGACCGCACGTTCGAGGATGTCGGCGGCTATGATGAAATCGTGCTGCTGAAGGATATTCCCTTTCATTCGCATTGCGAACATCATCTGGCCCCCATCACCGGCAAGGCGTCGATCGCCTATCTGCCGCGCAACCGGGTCGTGGGCATATCGAAACTCGCCCGCGTGCTGCATGGCTATGCCCGCCGCCTGCAGGTGCAGGAACGGCTGACCGCCGATGTCGCCCAGTGCATATGGGATCATCTGCAACCCCATGGCGTCGCCGTGGTGATAGAGGCGCAGCATGGCTGCATGACCGGGCGTGGCGTGCGGACGCCGGGCGTCTCCATGGTAACGAGCCGCCTGCTCGGCTGCTTCTTGACCGATGTCGGCAGCCGTAAGGAATTGCTGGCGCTGATGGGATATTGAACTGATGCGGGTCGCAGTAATTGGTGCTGGCATGGCGGGGCTATCCTGCGCCGATGCCTTGCGGGAAGAAGGCCATGAGCCCGCCCTGTTCGACAAGGCGCGCGGGCCGGGCGGGCGCATGTCCACCCGCCGCTGCGACAGCCCGCTCGGCACGATCGCCTTCGACCATGGCGCGTCGCACTTCACCGCGCGCGGCGCGGCGTTCCGCCAATTGGTGAGCGAATGGCAGGCGCAGGGCGTTGTCGCGCCCTGGCCCGTCGCCGGGCGCGATGCCTGGGTCGGCACGCCGGGCATGAATGCGCCGATCAAGGCGATGGCCGAACGGCATCCCGTCACCTGGAATTGCCCGATTGCGGGCGTCACCCATGATGGCCGCCATTGGTGGTGCCGGGGTCAGGACAGATCCTTTGGTCCGTTCGACGCCGTCGTCATCGCCGTGCCAGTCGAACAGGCATTGCCGCTCATATCGCTCCATGATTTTCAGATGGCCCGGCTCGCCATGACGGTCGGCTCGCAACCCTGCTGGGCGGGCATGTTCGCCTTTGCCGAACCGCTCGACATCGGCCCCGACATGATCCGCCATATCGGCCCGATCGGCTGGGCCGTCCGCAACAGCGCAAAGCCGGGCCGGGCCGGCCCGGAAGCCTGGGTGGTGCAGGGATCGGCGGATTGGTCTGCGACGCATCTGGAGGAGGATGCCGACCGGATCGCTACCCTGCTGCTCGACGGTTTGGCCCATGCCACTGGCCTCACCCTGCCGACGCCGGTGGTCCGCATGGCGCATCGCTGGCGCTATGCGACGCCTTCGGGCTGTTTCGCCAACGCGCTTTGGAACCCTGCGCTGCAAATCGGCATGTGCGGCGATTGGCTGGCGCATGGCTTTGTCGAACAGGCCTGGCAGTCGGGCAGGGCGCTGGCCGGGGAAATGCTGGGCCTGGCGCAGGATGATGGCGCAATGGGCGTCGCCCGGCGCGGCTAAAGCACCCCTGCGAACAGTGTCATCCCGCCCAGTCCCAGCGACAAATGCCAGCGCAGTTGCAGCCACCCGCCAAAGCCTTCCCGCCCGCGCACGATCAGGCGATCGACCATAGGCGAGGCGATCAGCGCCACCGCCAGGACCATCAACGACGGTCGCGGCCAATCCCACCCCAGCATCCAGGGCAGATAGGTGGCAAGCGCGATCAGGCTCGGCATCACCGCCGCTACGAATATCCAGCGCGGCGGCTGCGCGATCGCCAGGCCCAACCCCCACCACACGCCGCCCAGAAAGGAAAAGATGAAGGCGGCATAGCCATAGGATACCGCCATCGCTGTCCAGTATAGCTCCGGCCCGCCTGTCAGCATGGTGCCGATGGCGGCAATCTGCGGCAACAGCCCGCTATAACCGAGCAGCCGGGCGGACCCGTCCATCCTATCCTTTGCCTCACGCATTCGCCGTCTTCCTCTCGATCCGTCAGAATGGAATGACCGCCCCATCCCAGCCATAGCAATGGCCCGACGCCTCCGGTCCCAAACCGTCGATCACGGACAGCAAGTGCCGGGCCGATAGCTCCGGCGGAAACAGCTTCTCCGGCGCGACATTGCGCTGAAAAGGTTGCGACAATCCGCTATCCACCGTGCCCGGATGCAGCGTGACGGCAATGGCCTCCGGGTTGATCCGCGCCAGTTCGATCGCGATGTTGCGGACGATCATGTTGAGCGCAGCCTTCGACGCGCGATAGGCGTGCCATCCGCCCAGCCGATTGTCGCTGATCGACCCGACCCGCGCCGACAATGCGGCAAAGACCAGTCGGCCCTGACGCGGCGGCCGCACCAGCATATGTTTGGCGATCAGCGCTGGGCCAGTCGCATTGACCGCGAACAGCCGCGCATAGGCGTCACCGCTCTGGTCACGCAGCGATTTTTCGGGCCGCAGATCGTCCCCATGCAACAGGCCGGTAGCGACGATGATGATCCGGGGCGGGGCATCGTCCATGGCCCGCGCCGCCGCTGCGATCGAGGCTTCATCCTCCAGGTCGAACGTAAAGGGCCGTATCTTCGCGCCCTGCGCCACCGGGCCGCGCCCACCCGCATGGACCAGCGAAATCGCGTCGCTCGCCGCGAGCTGCGCCGCCAACGCCGCGCCGATGCCGCCGCTCGCGCCGAATATGCAGGCTGCAACCGGGGAAGGAAATAGGTCCGTCATCTGTACGCGCCTGCAAGGCGCAGCGCACACAGGCCAGATGGCCGATCGGGCATCATCAGCTCTTGCGCCTTAAGTCGCCCTTGCACCGCTCCGAACAGGTCTTCACCTCGTCCCAATCGCGCGCCCATTTCTTGCGCCAGGCAAAGGGCCGCCCGCACGCCGCACAGATTTTCTCCGGCAGGGTCGATTTGGTATAGCGCTTGTCGGTCATCAGCGGACAATAGCGCAAATCAGCCCTTGGCGAAGCGGCCAATGGTGTAGGGGGCGATCGGAATGTCCGTCGCGCCCTGGGCGATGATCTCCGCCATCGTCTCGCCCACGCCCGGCCCGATCTGGAAGCCCGACCCCGAAAAGCCGAACGCATAATAAAGCCCGCTCGTCGTCGCGCTTGGCCCCATGACCGGCTGACTGTCGGGCAGATACCCCTCGATGCCCGACCACACCCGGATGATGTTGAGCTTGCCCAGCGCCGGGGCCAGCCGCCGGATATGCTTCAACTGGCTGACCGTATTTTGCGGCTCGACATAGGCGCGATATTGGTCGGGAAAAGATGGCCCGCGCGTACTCCCCCCCAGCACGATATTGCCGCGCGCGACCTGCCGGAAATAGACCGTCTCTTCTTCCACCGGCGTCATCACGCCGACGGCGGGCAGGATGGCATAGGGCACG
The DNA here is from genome assembly GCF_002312805.1 of Sphingobium sp. D43FB. Taxonomy (GTDB): domain Bacteria; phylum Pseudomonadota; class Alphaproteobacteria; order Sphingomonadales; family Sphingomonadaceae; genus Sphingobium. The sequence continues at coordinate 81,584 of NZ_NMUA01000016.1, forward strand.
GGTTCGGTAACGCTCATATTGGGGCCGCGCGGCACGATCGGCACCGGCTCGCCAAATTGCGATGACAATGCATTGCCCCAGGCGCCCGCCGTCACCAGCAATATGGGGGCGCGGAAGGTCCGCCCGTCTGCTGCACTGACGACGAAATCCTCGCCGATCTTCTGCGCGTCGACGATCTTGGTATGCTCATGGATGACCGCGCCCAACCGCTCGGCCGCCCGTGCAAAGGCAGGCGCGGCGAGGCGCGGATTGGCATGGCCGTCGGTCGCGGAATAGGAACCGGCCAGCACATCAGCCCCGAAGAAGGGGAATTTGTCGCGCAGCGCATTCCCGCTTAACAATTCGAGGTCCAGCCCCTCGGCGCGCGCCTTGTCGGCATACTCCTCCATCGACCCGACCAGTTCGGGCCGCTCGCGATAACAGACGCGGATATGCCCGGACTGGAGATATTCGACATCCGCGCCCAGCAATTCGCGCGACCGCCGCCATATATCGATGGCGCGGTTGGCCAGTGGCAATTGGTGGATCGGGCGTCCCTGCCGCCGGACATTGCCGAAATTGGTGCCGCTCGCCTGCCGTCCGATCAGGTCGGTTTCCAGCAGCGTGACCGACAGGCCATGGCCGCGCAGGAACAGGGCGGCGGACGACCCCATCAGGCCGCCGCCCACGATGATGACGTCGCTGGCGGCGCTCATGCGTCCGTGTCTCCAATGCTGATATTGAGCGGTTTGACCGGTGCCTGCCCGCGCAGCCGACCAACCTGTTCGACCGGAATGTCCGCCTGCGCCGCGATCAGTTCGGCTGCGGCAAGCCCGCAATAGCGCCCTTGGCAGCGCCCCATGCCGACCCGGCTGAACGCCTTGGCGCGGTTCGCTTCCTTGGCCCCCGTCTCCCGCATCACGGCGCGCAGATCGCCCGCCGTCACGCCCTCGCACCGGCACAATATCGCCTCGTCGGGCAGCGCGCCCGCTTGCTCTGCGGGCCAGGGGAAAGCCGTGGCCAGTCCGCGCGCGAACTTGGCATAGGTGCCGACATCGCCGCGCAGCGAGGCCATCTCGCCCTTGTCCACCGGCAGGCCCAGATCGCCCAAGGCCGCAAGCGCCGTCAGCCGCCCGCTCGCCTCGGCCGATCGCGCGCCCAATATCTTCGCGCCATCGCCCGCCAGATAGACGCCCGCGACGCTCGACCGCCCGTCGCCGTCGCGTTCTGGCAACCATTGGCGGGTCACGGGATCGAAGGCGAAGGCGCAACGCGCCAAATCCGCTAACTGGGTTTCGGGCCGCAGATGATGTCCCATCGCCACGGCATCGCAGGCGATCGTCTGTTCGGCGCCAGCACCAACCCGGAAGCGGATACCGCTGAGGCCATCCTCCACGTTGCCCAATATTTCCAATGGCTTGACGCTATTGCGGACCATCACCCCCGCGCGCTTCAACGCCAAAGTCAGCGCCACGCCATTCCACAATACCGACGGCACCGCCAGCAGGTCGGGCAAGGCCTTGATCCGCGCGCTATAGGGCGCCGTATCCAGCACCGCGACGACATCGGCCCCCGCCTGTACATATTGGCTCGCGACCAGATAAAGCAGCGGCCCCGACCCCATGAATACGACCTTATGGCCGATCGACACCGCCTGGCTCTTGAGCGCCACCTGCGCCCCGCCCAGGCTATAGGCTCCGGCAAACTGCCAGCCCTTGACCGGCATCAACCGATCGGTCGCTCCGGTGCAAAGCAGCAGCGCGTCGAAGGGTAAAGCCGATTCCATTGTCCGGGTCGCTGTCCGCACATGGCCATCGGCGATGTTCCACACCAATGTTTCGGCACGATAATCGATCCTGTCCTTCAACCCGTCGAACGTCTCGTGCAGCGCCTGCGCCCGCGGCGCTTCGGTGCCGTAAAGTTTGGCATAGGGCCGGGTGAAATTGTCGGGCTGGCGGCGATAAATCTGCCCGCCGTCGCGCCGTCCTTCGTCCAGCACGATCGGCCGGATGCCCGCCTGCACACAGGCTTCCGCCGCACGCGTGCCCGCTGGCCCGGCACCGACGATGATTATGCGTGGGTCGGCCATGACGCCTCCGGCTGGCTGGTGAGGATGCGCTGGCCCGGTGCCGCCAGCGTCGAACAGGCGCGCAGGCGATCGCCGCTTTCGGTCCATACCCAGCAATCCTGGCACGCCCCCATCAGGCAGAATCCAGCCCGCCTTTCCGGCCCGAATTCGGACTGGCGCAATGCCGCGCCCTGGCTCAGCAGCGCGACCATCAACGTGTCCCCCTCCAGCGCGGCGATTGGCGCGCCATCGACATGCAGAGTCAGGCTTGGGCGGTCGGTTTCGCCCAGGCGAACGAAACGGCTCATGACGGGATCAAACTTTCATCTCCATGATGGCATAGGATGCGGCTGCCCTTGGCCAGCAGATGGCGGGGCGGCGGGGTCGTGTTGCACAGCCCATCGACCCGCGCGGCGCAGCGCGGCAGGAAACGGCACAGATCAGGATGGTCGCCCGCAGCGCCGATCGGCGGCGGCGCGGCGCCCGCATGGCTTTCCTCCAGCCAACCCGCCCGCATTTCCGGCACGGAGCCGATCAGCAAATCGGTATAGGGATGGAAAGGCGCGGTCCCGAACGCCGCGCGCGGCCCTGTCTCGACCATCGTGCCCGCATAAAGCACCAGAATATCGTCGCAGATCGCCCGTACCGTCGAAATGTCGTGGCTGATGAACATCGTCGCGATGCCGAGTTCCCGGCGCAATTCCGCCATCAGCTCCAAAATCGCCGCACCCACCACCGTATCGAGCGCCGAAGTCACTTCGTCGCACAGGATGAGTTGCGGATCAGCCGCCAGCGCGCGCGCCAGATTGATCCGCTGCTTCTGCCCGCCAGACAGGCCACCGATCGGCCGGTCGATCAGCGTCGCGGGCAGACGGATGAGGTCGAGCAGTTCCAGCACCCGCAGATGCGCGGCATTGCCTTTCAACCCGTGGTAAAAGGCCAGCGGCCGCGCCAATATGCGCCCGACGCTATGCGCCGGATTGAGCGCCGTATCGGCATTCTGGAACACCAATTGCACCCGGCGAAATTGTTCGCGACTGCGGCCTTTCAGGCCCGGCGGCAATGGCTCTCCATCCAGCAACACCTGCCCGCTGGCAGGCGGCAGCAGCCCGGCGATCACGCGGGCGATAGTCGACTTGCCCGACCCGCTCTCGCCGATCACGCCCAATGTCGCGCCGCGTTCGATCGTCAGATTGATGTCGCGCAACACCGGAATGCGCGGCCGACCCTCCTTGTCGATCTTGCCATAGCCCGCGGTCAGTCCTTTGATTTCCAGCAGCGGCGCGGCGGGCAGGTCGGCCTTGACCGGCGCAGGACGAATCGCGGGACGCGCTGCCGCCATCAGCGTTTTGGTATAATCATCCGCAGGCGCGTGGAGGATCTGCGCCGCCGCGCCCGCCTCCTGTATCCGGCCCTGGCTCAGCACGACGATCTGGTCGGCCATCTGCGCCACCACGGCCAAGTCGTGCGACACATAGATGGCGGTCGCACCGCGCTCCAGCACCACCGCCTTGAAGGCACGCAGCACTTCGATCTGGGTCGTGACATCCAGCGCGGTGGTCGGCTCGTCCAATATCACCAGTTCAGGATCGGTGATCAGCGCCATCGCCGCCATCAATCGCTGCAACTGTCCGCCCGATAGTTGATGCGGATAGCGCGACCCGATCAAGTCGGGGAAGGGGAGGGCGAGGCCCCGGAACAGTTCGACCGCCTTGGCCTCGGCCTCGCTGCGCGGCATCAGATCGTGGATCAGCGCAGGCTCGATAACCTGCTCCATGATCGTGCGCGACGGGTTGAACGCCGCCGCCGCCGACTGCGCGATATAGGCGATGCGATTGCCGCGTAGCTGCGCCAATGCGCTGCGATCCAGCGTGGTGAGGTCGACATCGCCGACGCGGATCGACCCGCCCGCAATCCGTGCGCCGGGCCGGGCATGGCCAAGCAAGGTCAGCGCGATCGTCGTCTTGCCCGACCCTGATTCCCCGATCAGCGCCAGCACCTCGCCGCGCTTTAATGCAAAATCGATATCGCTGACGATCGGGAAAATCTCGCCCGCTGTGTTGCGCGCGGTGACGGTCAGGCCGCGCACTTCGACATGGGGAATTTCGCTCATCGGCCTTTCCCCTGTCCCGGCAGCGCATCGATCAGCAGGTTCACGCCGACGGTCAGCGTCGCAATCGCAACAGCCGGTGCCAAAATTGCCAGCGCCCCTTCGCCCAATCCCGAAATATTCTCGCGCACCAGCGACCCCAGGTCCGCATCTGGCGGCTGCACGCCCAGCCCCAGGAACGACAGACCGGACAGCAGCAGCACGATGAAGACGAAGCGCAGACCAAAGTCGGCCAGCAGCGGATGGATCATATTGGGCAATATTTCGGCGATGGCGATATGAAAGCGTCCCTCGCCCCGGACCTTGGCGACCTGCACATAATCCATCTGCGCCAGGTTGACCGCCAGCGCGCGGGCGATGCGGTAATTGCCCGGCACATAGGTGAAGGCCGCGATCAACAGCAACAGCCCCAGCGACGATCCGAACGCCGCGACCAGCACCAGCGAGAAAATCTTCGACGGGATCGAAATCAGCATGTCCATGAAACGCGACAGCGGTTCATCGACCTTCGCTCCGCCTACCGCCGCCGTCAGCGCCAGCGCGGTGCCGGTGCTGCTGGCGAGCAAAGCCGCCGCCGCCGCTAGGCCCACCGTGTAGCGCGCGCCCGACAGCAGGCGGCTCAGCACATCGCGGCCGAGATAGTCGCTCCCCAGCCAGTGATCCGCCGACTGCCCGTCGAACACATCATAGGCGACGAACGCCCCGATCGGATAAGGCGCCAGCATCGGCCCGACCAGCGCGATGAGCAGCCAGAAGATGACCAGCGCCAGGCCGACCTTGCCCGACAGCGGCAGGGCTTTCGCCCGTTTGAGAGCAGAAGCGATCATTGTGCGCGCAGCCTGGGGTTGGCGAGGATCGCGGTGACGTCCGCGATCAGCATCAGGATGAGATAGGCGGTGCAGAAGATCATCGCGCACGCCTGCAACAACGGCATGTCGCGGCTGGTGACGGCGTTGACCATCAGGCTGGCGAGGCCGGGATAGTTGAAGATGGTTTCCACGATCACCGCTCCGCCGAGCAGATAAGAGAGGCTGAGCGCCATGGCGTTGACGATCGGCGCGATGGCATTGGGCATGATATGTTTCAGCACGACCCGCACCGGCGCGACACCTTTCAGCACCGCCATCTCGACATAGGGTCGGTCCATCTGGTCGATCACCGCCGCGCGCGTCATGCGCGCCATCTGCGCGACGACGATGACGCACAGCGTCAGGATCGGCATGGCGACGCCACGTAGATAGTCGCCCCAGTCCATGTCGCTCGATGCCATCGCGATCGACGGCAACCAGCGCAGCTTCACCGAAAAGATGAGGACGGCGATCGTCGCCACCAGAAATTCGGGGACCGCGACCATCGACAGCGTGGCGATATTGAGCGCCCGGTCGATCCGTCCGCCCCGGTTCATGGCGGACCCGATGCCGATCGACAGCGCGACCGGAATGGCAACCAGCGCAGTCAGCGCGGCGAGCAGCAGGCTGTTGGGCAGGCGGGTGGAAATCACCTCCGCCACCGGCATATTGGCGACCATCGACTGGCCCGGATCGCCGCTGACCATGCCGGTCAGCCAGCTCACATAGCGGACATGGGCGGGGCGATCGAGGCCCATTTCATGGCGCAGCGCCGCGACCTGATCCGCCGTGGCGCTCTGCCCCAGCGCCTCCTGCGCCGCGTCGCCGGGCAACAGTTGCGCGATAATGAAGATGGTGACCGACACCATCAGCAGCGTCAGCAACGACGACGCAAAACGTTTGCCGATCAGGATCAGCGCGGCCGTCATGCCGCTTTGGGAGGAAGCGCCCGCCATCAGCCTTCCCACCACACATGTTCGGCGAATTGATAGCCCATCATGCCGCCCATCGCGATCGGGAACATGCCCTTCAACCGGCGGTCGTACCCGTCGATCAGGTTGATGAACACCGGGATGCCGACACCGCAATAATGGTGAACCAGCCCCTGCATTTCACCATAAAGCTGTTTACGCTTTGCCTGGTCGGCCTCGCCGCGCGCTTCCAGCAACAGCCGGTCGAAGCGCGGATTTTTCCATCCGCTCTCATTCCATGCCGCGTCGGATTTGTAGAACAGGCTGAACAGCAGGTCGGCGGTCGGGCGCGGGTTGGTGTTGCCGAAGCCCAGCGGATGCTTCATCCAATGGGTCGACCAATAGCCATCGGCCGGGACGCGATTGACCGCGAGTTTGAGGCCAATGCGCGATCCATATTCCTGCAGGATCGACGCCATATCGACCGACCCGTCCGCCGCGGGCGACGCATAAATAGGGAGCCGCACGCCATCCAGTCCCGACCGCTGCAAATGCCAGCGCGCCTTATCCAGATCGAGCACGCGCTGCGGTAGGTCGGCGCGATAATAGGGGTGGAAAGGCGGGATCGGATGATCATTGCCGATGGTCGCATAGCCGCGATAGAGCGCGCGCTTGATCAGCGGTCGGTCGAACAGATATTTCATCGTCGCGACGAAATGCGGGTTGCCGGTCGGCAAGCGATCCTGCCGCATGATGAGGTTGGTGTGCAGCCCTGATTGCGTCTCCATCAGCGCATGACGGGGCGACGCCATGATGCGCTTGGTGGATCGTGGATTGACCGCCAGGATCAGGTGAACGTCGCCCGACAGCAGCGCATTGACGCGGCTCGTCTCATCGGGAATGCCGATCAGCTCGATCTCGTCGAGATAGGGTTTGCCCGGCTTCCAGAAATTGGGATTGCGCCGCCCAAGCGTGCGGACGCCGGGACGAAATTGCGCGCATAGATAAGGACCAGTGCCGTTGGCGGTGCGGAAATCGCTCGTCCCCGCGCGCAGGATCACAAAATGCGACTGGGCAAGGATGGCGGGTAGGTCGGCATTGGGGCCAGTCAGGCGGATCACCAGATCCTGTTTGCCGGTCGCCCTGATCTGCGCGAACTGCTCGGCGATCTGCGCCATCTTCGACCCCGTCGCTGGGTTCTTGTGCCGCAGCAACGACCAGACGACATCCTGCGCCGTCAGGTTCGCCCCGTCATGGAATGTCACGCCCTTGCGCAGGCGGATATGCCAAGTGATCTGGTCCGCGCTCTCGATCCGCTCGGCGAGGTCAGGGCGCGGGTTGAGCTGGCCGTCGAGCTGGGTCAGCCCGCTGTAAAACATGTAGTGGCGGATATAGTCGGTCGACAAAGCGCCCTTGGCCGGGTCGAGCGTATCGGCGGTCGAACTGGACAGGCTGGCAGCACGGATGCGGCCACCCCGGCGCGGGCGACCAGCCGCCAGCGCGCCATCGGGCAGCAGCAGCCCGGCACCCATGCCAAGCCCCGCGCCGATCAGGCCACGGCGAGAAAGGGGAGACAGAATGTCGGTCAACGGATCACATCCTGCCATTTATACCATAGCCCCACCAGAGGCAGGAACCAGGGCTTGCCGAAATGGCCGGGCACACTGGGCCAGTCCAGCTTAGCCCATGGGTTCGCGTCCGGCTCGCCGCTCATCACGCGCGCCATTTGTTGCCCCATATGCGTCGCCATCTGCACGCCATGGCCGCTATAGCCCATGGCATAATAGAGCCCGTCCTGTTCGCCCGCCCGCGGCACTCGGTCGGCGGTTAGATCGACCATCCCGCCCCAGACATGATCGACGCCCACGCCCTTCAACGCCGGGAATAGTTCGCCCATCGTCTCTTCCAGAATGCGCCCGCTTTTCAGGTCCGACCGGGGATCGCTGATCGCAAAGCGCGCCCGCCCGCCAAAGATCAGGCGATTGTCGGGGGTCAGGCGGAAATAATTGCCGATATTCTTGCTGGTCACATAATTGCGCCGCCCCGGCAGCAGCCGGTCGATCGTCGCATTATCGAGCGGCTCCGTCGCGATCACGAAGCTGCCGACCGATATGATCCGCCGCCGGAAGAAGCCGAAGGGCGCAGCGGCAGGCGCGCCGCCCGTGGCTACCAGCACTTGGTCCGCGCTGACCGTCCCGCGCGACGATGTGACCCGCCATCCTTGCGGCAGGCGATCGAGACCCGTTACCTCGGCTTGCTCATAAATGCGCGCACTAGCCCGCGCTGCCGCTTCCGCCAATCCCACACCGAAACGGGCGGGGTGCAATTGCGCGCTGGTCGTCTGGATCAGCGCGCCGTGAAAAGCGTCCGACCCTACTTCGTCACGGACCTGTTCGGGCGGCACCAGCCGGACATTCTCGTCCACTTCCGCCGCCAGAAGATCATGCGCCCGCACCAGCTTGTCATAATGTTGGGGCTTGGCAGCCAACTTCACCCGGCCGCAGCGATTGAAATCGCATGCGATGCCTTCTTCGCGCGCCAGCCGCTCGACCGTATCGACCGCGTCGCAATGCGCGCGATACCAGGCCTTGGCGACATCCTTGCCGAACTTGGCCGACAAGGTGCCATAATCATGCGCCGTCCCATTATTGCACTGGCCGCCATTGCGCCCGGACGCTTCGCCCACGACCCGGCCCGCCTCCAGCAGCACGACGCGCGCACCGCGCTTTGCCAGCGCCAGCGCGGCCGACAGGCCGGTAAAGCCGCCGCCGATAATCGCGACGTCGACCTTGCCTTCGACCCCACCCTCCGCGCCACCTGTAAAGGGCGGCGCGCTGGCGAGCCAGTAGGAGAGGGGGGAAGCGCGCATCAGCCGATCAAAGACCGACTACGGCGGGCAGGCAACCAATATGCGGGATTTCGACATCGCGATAGAAGGGGTTGGACGGCTCATGGCCGCGCCCCACGAACACGCGGCAGCCGAAATGCAGATCGGTGGCGGTATTCTGGTCGTAGCGGAAGCTGGACGACACATGCATCATGTCTTCCGGGTTAGCACCCAGCTGATCGAACATATATTCGAAGGCCTGCATCCGGGGCTTATAGGCCTGCGCCATCTGCGCGGTATAGACCGCGTGGAAGGGCGCGCCCAGCATCCCGACATTATGATGGATCTGGTCGTTCATCGCGTTGGAGAGGATGACGAGCGGGATCTTGTCACCGATCTTCGACAGGCCACCGGCCACATCGTCATGCGGACCCCAGGTCGGCACCGCGTTGTACACGGCGTCTGCATCCGCCTTGTTATAGGCGACGCCCCATTTCTCGCAGGTCCGGCGCAGCGAATTGCGGATGATCTCTTGATAGGGTTCCCATGCGCCCATCACCTGGTCGAAGCGATAGGCGCCCCAATCCTTGCAGAAAGCAGGCAGTTTTTCCGCGTCGATGCGGTTGGCCATGAAGGCGGTCGCCATTTCCGTCATGCGGAAACGGGTCAGCGTGCCATAACAGTCGAAGCTGATGAATTTGGGCCGGAAATTGGGCATGGGCGGATCGTCCTTTGCATGCTTTTACAGGGGGCCTTGGCAGCCGTGTGACAGGGGCATTACGACATGGCTGCACCGGAACATGAACCCCATTTCGACGCGGCGCGGCGCAGATTATAGGCTTTTATCGCGCACTATTCGGCATAGTTTGCCGTGTCTGCAACGGCGCCGCAATTGGGCGAGGAAAAGTGCGGCCCGCCGACGAAAATGCCTGGCGGACGGCACGGAATGTCGCGTCCTCAATAGCCACGGCCCCGCGCCACTTCGCCCTCCATCGGCTGGCCTGATTCATGGCGGCGGATATTGGCGATCAGCGCGCGCGCCGCGCTGTCCGCGCGGGTCATGCTGGCGATATGGGGCGTCATGATGATGCGTGGATGCGTCCAGAAAGCATGTCCGGCGGGCAGCGGTTCGGGGTCGAAAACGTCCAGCACCGCGCCCGATAGATGACCTTCGTCGAGCAGGGACAGCAGATCCTGCTCCACCAGATGGCCACCCCGCCCGACATTGATCAGGCTGGCCCCGGAAGGCAGCTGCGCCAGCCTATCCCGGCACAAGATGCCGCGTGTCTCCGGCGTCAGCGGCAACAGGCAGATAAGGATATCGCAACTGGACAGGAAAGCAGGCAAGGCCGCGTCCCCGGCATGGCAATTCACCCCGTCAATATCATGGGCCGACCGGCTCCACCCCGAAAGCGCGAAACCGAACGGCGCAAGTCCCTCCAGCACGGCCCGCCCCAAATTACCGAGGCCCATCACGCCCAGCCGGCGCTGCCCGGCAGGCACCAGCTTGATCGGGTTCCAGCGGCCCTCGCGCTGGGCAATGCCATGGTCGATCAGGTTCCGATGCAGCGCCAGCACTGCCATCGTCACATATTCCACCATGCCCTGGCGAATGCCCGGCTCGATCATCCGCACGACCCGCACATGGTGCGGCAGGCGTGTCATGTCGAACTGGTCGATCCCCGCACCGATCGAAAACAAGACTTCCAGCGCGGGCAGGGTGGCGATCAGGTCGGCCGAGGGGTTCCAGGCGGCAAGATAGCGGATCGTCGCCGGATCATGCGGGTCGCTCGGATCGACAAACGCCACGTCCGCCGCTTCCGCTGCGAAAATCGCGCGCCAGATGCGACCGCGTTCGGGATCGGATGTGTAGAGCAGGGGCATGCGGGCCATCCTTGTCCGGGTCATAAAGAAAAACCGTCGGCAACAGCGGGAGGGCGCTGTTGCCGACGGTCGAGCAGGGCGGAAGACCGCCTCGCCCCTGGTTAGAAGGTAAACGTCCCGCGGATCGTGAAGGAGCGGGGGACGCCCGGCTGCACCCACAAGGCCGCATAGGAGCTGGCATAATATTTCTTGTCGAACAGATTATCGACATTGGCCGACAGCTTGAACTGGTCGTTGATCGTCACCGAACCCAGGATTTTCGCGATCGTGTAGCTCGGCAGATAGAAGTCTGCCGCCGTCTGGCCCAGCCGCTTGCCGACATGGTTTACGCCCGCGCCCAGCATCGCCTCATGATCGCCGATCGAGAAATTCTTGAACAACAGGGCATTGGCCTGATGCTTGGGAATATTGAGCAGCGGATCATTCTTGAACACCCCGGCTTTATCATAATCGCCCGCCCAGCCTGCATCGGTATAGGCATAGGTGGCGAACAGTTCGAACCCGGCGGGCAGCTTGGCGTTGATGTCGAACTCCACGCCTTGGCTCTCGGCTTCACCAACGGCTACCGACAGGCCAGTCTCCAGATCGGCGGTCAGGACGTTGCTCTTCTTCATCTTGTAGAGCGACAGCGTGCTGGTGATCCGGCCGTCCGGCGTCACGAACTTCGCACCGACTTCATAGCTTGTGCTGATTTCCGGTGCGAAGGGATTGTTGGCAGCATCAACACCACTGTTAGGCCGGAACCCCTTGCCATAGCTGGCATAGAAGGACAGGCTCTTGGTCGGTTCGAACACCAGGCCCGCCATCGGGCTGAACTTGGTGTAGGATGCGGGGTTGGTGGTCCCCAACCGGTTATCGATATTCTGGCTGAAATCATCATAGCGACCACCAAAGCGCACCTTGAACTGCTCGGTAATCTCGATCTGGTCCTGCGCATAAATGCCCCAGGCCTTCTGCACTTCGGTCGAATTCTGGATCACCGCTGCCGGTATCGGTGCCGCAATATTGTAATTGGGATTGAAGATATCGATCGAATAGGACTGGTCCGCCGCCGTCGGGCGATACCGGGTCTGGAGCAGTTCGATCTCGAACTTGTCCCAGTCCCCGCCAACGCGGATATTGTGGACGATCGACCCGGTTTCCAGCTTACCGCTGATTTCCCCGCGGAACACCATATGGGTGGTGCTATAGTCACGATAGCGGCGCTGGCGTGACAAGGTGCGGCCGTCATTGTCGATCTGCTGACGACCTAGCGCCAGTTCGGGATCGCTGGAGAAGCCCTCGAACGTGGTGTCCTTATAGCCTGCGCCCAGCATCACGACCCAATCGTCGCTCAGGTCATGCTGCAACTGCGCCTGATGGCCGAGCGCCGTGATCTTGATCGGGCCGTCGTTGGGATTGCTGAGGAACCGGCTCTGCGGAATGGCACCCAGCTTATAGGTCGTGCCGGTTGCCGTCACCGTCGGGATCGCCACCACGCCGCGATCGAACGGCACTTCCTGGTTCACATATTCCAGCTCGTAGGTGAAGATCGTCTTGTCCGACAGCTTCGCCAGGATCGAGGGGTTCAGCACATATTTGCGGGTTTCCACGGTGTCGCGGAAACTTTCGGCATCCTCGACGGCACCGGTCAGGCGGATGGCGACGCTGTCGCCGAGCGGCATGTTATAGTCGCCCTCGACGCGATAGGTGTTCCACTTGCCACCCGCGACCGTGAAGCTGCCGCCTTCCTTGAAGGTCGGCTTCTTGCTGACGATGTTGATCGTGCCGCCCGGTTCGCCGCGCCCGAACAGCGCCGAGTTCGGACCCTTGAGCACTTCGATCCGCTCAACATTGGAGGCATCACGCGGCCCGGCATAGCCGCGCCCGCCGTTGAAGCCGTTGACCAGGAAGCCGCTCGGAAAATTCTCGTCGCCGGCAAAGCCGCGAATGGCGAAACTGTCCCACAGGCCGCCAAAATTATTCTGCTTCGACACGCCGCTCGCCAGTTCCAGCGCGGTATCGAGCCGGGTGATATTGAGGTCGTTGAGCAGTTTGCCTTCCAGGAACTGGACCGCCTGCGGGATTTCCTTGACCGGTGTGTCGCCGAAATATTGGCGCTTGAGGCCAGTGACGACGATGTTGCCTTCGGCATTATCAGCCGGAGCCTGGGCGAGGGCGGCGGTGGGCAGGGTGATGGCGGCGGTGCTGGCGATGAGCGCCAGGCGAAGAGCCGATGATGTGCGCATGATGTGATCCCCTATGAAAAATCGCTGTTCCCGAATGTCCTGCGAAACGGGGACCGGCTGGTCTTCTATTTTGGTCCGATGCGGACATTGCGTCCTGTCATCGGCAGCCGGGCCGCGGGGTGTTTCCGTCACCTCTTGTTGAATTGAGGCTAGGTCGAGTTACGGATATATTACGTCAAACATGGCGCATGGGACGGCGCAAAATTGTGAATCGCGTGGTCCTACGGCATGAAAATGCTGCCCGTCGTTACGCCATCGATCCTGGTGAAAACCCCGAAAAATGGCCGCCTTCGATAAGGAAGGCGGCCTGCGACCCGGAGGGTTCATGCCCTCAGAGATATTTGAGCCACCATATATCCTTGCGCCGCTGCTTGAGCTGCGCGAACCAGCGGGTGGGATAGTAAAGTGGCAGGATCAGCAGCGCGACCCAGATCCAGACGGTGGACAGATTGTCGACGCCGAACACCGTGCCCTTGGTCGGCCCATAGAGCGCCAGCGCGACATTGTAGATCAGCTTGAGCACATAGAGATGCAACACATAATAGAACATCGGCGCGCCACCCAGCAGCGCCAGATGCGGCATCACCCGGCTATTCTCGAACTTCTCGAACAAAGCGAGCAGCAGACAGCCGGTGCCGACCGTTGGCATCAAAAACAGCAGCGAAGGCGGATATTTGGTCAGCGCGAGGAAGCTCATCACCGTGCGCGTCGAATTTTCCGCAACGAACCACGGCTTGTCGCCATAGACATTGAGATAGCGGATCAGCACGAAGCCCAGCACCAGCCCAAGGCCGGTCATCGCCAGGCGACGGATGCGCCGCTGCGGATCGCTACCCTTGGCGAACCAAGGCCCGCAGGCGTAGCCCAGCAGGATGACGCCGATCCATGGCAGGATGGGATAGGTGGTCTTGACCGCGATGCCGCCAAATTCGATCAGCGACCGCTGATGCAGGATCGCCCAGGCGACATAGCCCGGCTGGTCGGCCGTCAACCGGATCGGGTCGAGCAGATTGTGCAAGCACACGATGGCCAGGCCCACCGCAAATTGCGCGACGCGCGGCAGGTGCAGCAGGGCTGCGAGCGCGATCATCGAAATCCCGATGGCCCAGATCACCTGCAACCAAATCGCCGTGGGCGGAAAGGCTGGGGCTTGGGTTGGCCAGGCATAGCCGACCACGGTGAACTCCAGGACAATCAGAAACAGGCCGCGTTTCAGCAGAAATTCCGACACCTGCCCCTTGCTGTGCGACTGGCCATAGAGCCAGGCCGACAGGCCGGTGAGCGCGACGAAGGTCGGCGCGCAAAAGGTCGACAGCAGGCGGGTGTAGAACAGCCCCGGATCAGTCGTGTTCGCATCCACCGGGTCGGTGACCTGCATGTAGAGGAAGAATGTCTCGCGCACATGATCGACCAGCATGAACAGCATGACCAGGCCGCGCAGCGCGTCGATCGCGATCAGGCGGGTACGCGCCTGGGCCGTGGCCATCGGCGACGTAGCGCCGGGGCTGAAGGCGGTGGGGGGCGCGTGGCCCGCAATGCTGCTCATGGCGTCTGTCCCTTTTCCCCGTGGTTCGTTGCGGCACCGCCCGAACCAATCATGATACCCTGTATCATCTATGATCTAGCTTCGCCTCCTCCGAGTAGCAAGCTTCATTGCGACAGGAAGAGGTGGGGAACAGAGTCACTGGATGCGCGCCGAAACTCCACAACCAGGGATTGGTCCCAAGGGTTGAGGCTATGATGACTGCACGAACGAAAGTGTCGAATATGTCGAATGACTAGGTGGAATATGTCAAAAAAAGGGGGTGAAGAAGCGTTGCGCTCCTTCACCCCCGCTAATGCCTGTATCTGTCAGCCGTTCAGGCGTCTTCGAGCGCGATGGCGTTGACGATGTGCGCCTGGGTATATTCCAGCAGTCCGGCTTCGCCCAGTTCCGCGCCCAGGCCCGACTGTTTGACGCCGCGGAAGGGAATGTTGGCGTCGATCGCCATATGCTGGTTGACCCAGACCGTGCCGGAATCGATCCGCATCGCGACATCGGTCGCCCGCGCCAGATCCTTGCCCCATACGGTGCCGCCCAGGCCATAGTCGCTGTCATTGGCGCGGGCGATCACATCGTCGATATCGTCATATTTCAGCACGGGCAGCACCGGGCCGAACTGTTCTTCGCGCACCAACGGCGCATCGTCATCCAGGTCGCGAACGATCGTGGGTGGCATGAAATAGCCTGGCCGGTCGAGCGCATCGCCGCCCGCCAGCACCGTGCCGCGCGTCCGCGCGTCGTCGATCAGCGCCTTGACCTTGTCGAACTGCATCTGGTTCTGGATCGGCCCGATGGTTGTGCCCTGCTTCGACCCGTCATCGACGATCGCCGCCTTGGCAAGCTTGGCCAATTCATCGCAAAATTCGTCATACATGGGGGCGGGCACATAGGCGCGCTTGATCGCGATGCAGATCTGCCCCGCATTGGTCATCGCGCCCTGATAGACTTTCTGCGCCATTTGCCGCGCATCGACATCGTCCAGCACGATCGCGGCGTCATTGCCGCCCAGTTCCAGCGTCACGCGCTTCACCGTCCCGGCCGAGGATGCCATCACCTTCTTGCCGGTGGCGGTCGATCCGGTGAAGGCGACCTTGGCAATGTCGGGATGGCCGGTGATGAGCGCGCCCAGCTCATTCTGGTCGCAGACGATGTTGAGGACGCCGGGCGGCAGGATCGCCTGCGCCATTTCGCCGAACAACAAGGTTGTCAGCGGCGTCGTCGGCGCGGGCTTGGCGACCATGCAATTGCCGGTGACCAAAGCTGGCCCCAGCTTGTTCATCAGCAGGATGACCGGGAAGTTCCAGGGCGTGATCGACGCGACGACGCCCAGCGGCGTGCGATGTTCGACGACGCGGTTGCCGCCTTCGTCCTTCAGCACCTTGGGCTCGACCCGCATCGCGGCGAAGGCGCGCAGGGTGAAGACGCTGCCCATGATCTCATAGCCGGCCTGGTCGAGCGGCTTGCCCTGTTCGCTGGTCAGCAGGCTGGCAAATTCGCCGATTCGCGCTTCCAGCGCATCGGCGAGCTGGTTGACGAGCGCGGCACGCTCTTCGATCGGGGTAGCCGCCCAGCCGGGCTGGGCACGCTTGGCGGCGGCGACGGCGCGGTTCAGCATCGCCTCGTCCGCTTTGGGACATTGGGCGAAGGCAGCGCCTGTCGCGGGGTTAACGACGTCGAACTGGCTGACACCGGGCGTCAATTCGCCATCGATCAGCATGCGGAAATCATGGTCCATCGCTCTTCTCTCCTGCATTATCCGGTCACGCGCCTTGCGTCTTGGCTATCGCTTTCCGCGCTGGCGCGTTGTAGCATATATTTGTGCGCTAAGGATACAATATTGGCAAGGGATGATTGGAGCGGATGAACCAAGGGACCGATCTGCGCGGATTGATAGGCTATCAGATCCAGCGCGCGCACCTCGTCATGGGGGCGGACGCCCGCGCCGCGCTGGCGCCGTTCGACCTGTCGCCGGCCAAGTTCACCGCGCTGCTGCTGATCCGCGATAATCCGGGCTGCGACCAGACGGCGCTTGGCCGAGCGCTCAGCGTCAACCGGTCCAGTGCGATGAAGCTGGTCAACATATTGGAGGAGCGCGGGCTGGTCGAACGGCGGGCCGGACGGGATCTTCGCACCAATGCGCTGTTTCTCCTGCCCGAAGGGGAAGTTCAGATTGGCGCGATGATCGAAGCGGTGCATCAGTCCGATGCCCGGATGACCCAGGGTTTGAGCGGCGAAGAGGCTGAACAACTGCTGGCGCTGCTGCGCAAGATCAGCGGGGAAGAGCCTATATCGGACAGCGAAGCGGACACTGGTATCGCCTAAACGGGTTGCGTAAATTGTATCCCTGGCGCACAATGTTGCCAACATTGGGCGGCTGATTCGAAGCCTTGCCGCCTGTAGGGGAGGATCGCGCGTGACCGACATGATGAACCTGGACCGGCTGCTGCGGCCGCGATCAGTGGCGATTATCGGCGCATCGGACAAGCCGGGCGCGCTCGGCGCATCGGTGCTGGCCAATTTGGAGCGGCAGGGCTTTGCCGGGGCCATTCACCTCGTAAACCCAAAGCGTACAGAGATAGGTGGGCGGCCCTGCGTCGCGTCCGTGGATGACCTGCCCGAAGGCGTCGATGCCGCGATCCTGGCGATCCCGCGCGTCGGCGTGCTGGACGCGATGCGCGGCTTGGCCCGGCGCGGAGCGGGCGCAGCGGTGATCTTTTCGGCTGGTTTTGCCGAAGATGGCCCGCAGGGCCTGGCCGACCAGGAGGAAATCGCCCGGATCGCCCGCGGCGCGGGGATGGTGGTGGAAGGCCCCAATTGCCTCGGCCTCGTCAATTTCCGCGACAATGTCTCGCTGACCTTCATCGACATGCCGCCAGCGCGCGCGCAGGGTGACCGGCGCGTGGGCATCGTGTCGCAATCCGGCGCGATGGCCGCCGTGTTGGCGACGACGATGATCCATCGCGACGTGCCGCTCAACTGCTATATCTCCACCGGTAATGAAGCGGCCAGCGGGATCGAGGATTATCTCGCCTATCTGGTCGATCAGCCCGACACCGCCGTCATCGGCATGATCGCCGAACATATTCGCGACCCCGCCCGTTTCCTTGCCGCCGCGCGCGCGGCGCGGGCAGCGGGCAAGCAAGTCGTGCTGCTGCATCCGGGCCGCAGCGCCGCGGGCGCGGCGAGCGCCGCCACCCATACCGGGGCGATGGCGGGCGATTATGCCGTCATGGCGGTGCATGTCGAACGCGCTGGCGTGATCCTGGTCGATTCGCTCGAAGAATTGGGCGACGTGGTCGAGATTTTGGCGCGCAACGCGGTGATCGGCACGGGCGGCACTGGCGTCATCGCGGAATCGGGCGCGTTCAAGGCGATGATGCTCGACCTGTCGGAAGCGGTCGAGCTGGACCTGCCTGCCTTGAGCGATGCCGACAGCCCGGCGTTGCGTGCGGCCCTGCCCGATTTCGTGCCGGTCACCAACCCGCTGGACGTCACCGCGCAGGGGCTGGTCGATCCGGGCCTCTATGGCCGCACCTTGTCCGCTTTGGTGAACGATGACCGTATCGGTACGATTTTGGTGACGCTGATCCAGACCGCGCCTGCGACATCGCACATCAAATTTGCCGCCGTGCTGGATGCCCTCGCGACGCTGCGTCCGACCAAGCCGATCATCATCGGCGGCGTCGATGAAGGCGGCGGCGTGCTGGACGCGGACATTGCGGCGCTACGCGAAGCGGGCGCGACCTATCTCCCCACCGCCGAGCGCGCCGTCCGCGCGCTGGCGCGGATCAGCGGCGCGGCGGCGCGCGATTTCGCGGCTGAACCACTCAATGCCGAACCTGTCGCTGATCTGGCACAGCTAGGCAGCACGATCCCCGAATATCGCTCGAAAGAGATTATGGGCGCGCGCGGCATTGCCTTCCCCGCCTTCGCATTGGCGCAGACGCTGGAAGAGGCGGTGCTGGCAGCGGATCGCCTCGGCTATCCGGTCGTGCTCAAGGCGCAATCGCCTGAGTTGCCGCACAAGAGCGATGCCGGCGGCGTGATCGTCGGCCTCAAGAATCGCGAGGAGCTGGCCGATGGCTGGGCGCGGCTCGCCGCCAATCTGGCCGCGTCGCGTCCCGACCTGATGCTCGACGGCGTGCTGGTCGAGGGGATGGCGGACAAGGGCGTCGAACTGATCGTCGGCGCGCGCAACGACCCGCATTGGGGCGCGACCATCCTGGTCGGCTTTGGCGGTGTCGCGGCCGAATTGCTGCACGATGTCTGCCTGCTCCCGCCCGACCTGCCGCGCGCCGCGATCATCGCCCGCATTCGCAAACTACGCATGGCCCCGTTGCTCGATGGCTTCCGTGGCGCGCCGGTCATGGACATCGAAGCGGTCGCCGATGTGGTGCAGCGGCTCGGCCAGATGGTCGCGGCGACCCCGGCGATCCGCGAGGTCGATCTCAACCCGGTGATCGTCTATCCCCAGGGGAAGGGCGCGCTAGCGCTCGACGCGCTGATCTCGCTCTGACACGGACGAGGCACCGGCGATTTGACTTGGCAAATTGTTTCGCCAGCATACAATGGCGCGACGAACGCCGGAGAGAATGTCCCCCATGTCGAGCATAACCCTGCCTGCGGATGATCCGCGCAGCATCCTGGCAGACCGGCCGATGCGCCTGCCGCAGGTGGTGGCGATCTTCATCTGCTTCCTGCTCAATGCGCTCGACGGGTTTGACGTGCTGGCGGTGACTTTTGCCGCGCCGGGCATCGCGAAGGATTGGGGCGTCGACCCAAGTATGATCGGCATCATCGTATCGACCGGCCTGGTCGGCATGGTGATCGGGTCGCTGACGCTCGGCCAATTGGCCGATCGCATCGGGCGGCGGCGGCAGATTTTACTGTGCTTGGTCATCATGACCTTCGGCATGCTCGCCTCCGCCTTCGCGACAGGGGTGGTGATGCTCAGCATCTTGCGCATCCTGACGGGCCTGGGGCTGGGCGCGATGCTGGCGGCGATCAATGCCATGTCGGCCGAGTTCGCCAATCGCCGCCGCCGCGACCTGGCCGTCAGCATCATGGCGGCGGGCTATCCCGTCGGTGGGATCATCGGCGGCTGGGGCGCAGCGCAATTGCTGCGCACCGACGGCTGGGAAGCGATCTTCCTGTTCGGGGCGGGCGCGACGGCACTGATGATTCCACTCGTCCTGATCTTCCTGCCTGAATCCATCGGCTGGCTGGCGACGCGCGGCGCGCCCGATGCGCTGGCGAAGATCAACGTTATCCTGCGTCGCCTGGGCCAACCGCAAGCGGCGCAACTGGTCGCGCTGAACCTGCCCAAGGCGTCGATGCGCGCGCTGTTCCTTGATCGCTACCGGGTCATCACGATCGCGCTGATCATCGTCTACGGCCTGCATATGATGACCTTCTACTACGCGCTGGGCTGGGCACCCTCGCTGGTGGTCGATCTGGGGTTCGACCCTTCGCGCGCCAGCATCGTGTCGGTCTTCATGAATATGGGCGGGGCGATCGGCGGGCTGACGCTCGGCTTCCTGTCGCCCTGGCTCGGCCTGCGGCGGTTGTTGCTGCTGGCCATGGCGGGCGCGGGCATCGCGGTGGCCGTGTTCGGCGTGGTGCCGGGCGACTTCCTGTGGTTGCAGATTGCCGCCTTCGTACTGGGCTTCCTCGCCAATGGGTCGGTCGTGGGCCTCTACGCGCTGATCGCCAATGTCTTCCCGACCACCTTGCGCGCGACGGGCACGGGCGCGGTGATCGGCTTCGGGCGCTTCGGCGCAGCGCTTGGCCCGTTCCTCGCGGGGCAATTGCTGGCCGCCGGGGCCGGGCGCGGGTTGACCTCGCTGCTGCTGGGCTTGGGATCGCTGGGGGCTGCCGCCGTGCTGCTGGCGGTGCAGATGCGCAACGCCGATGAAAATGGCTAGGGCAGAGCCGCGTTAGATAGCGCAGCATCCGTTCGTGCTGAGTAGCGACAGAGCTTGTCGAAGGCGCGTATCGAAGCATCAAGCGATGCGCTTAATCCTTCGATACGCCATTTCGACTTCGCTCAATGGCTACTCAGGACGAACGGGGTGAGTAACGTCACATATTTTGAGTAGGACTGCGCGCTTAGCCCCGGCGGACAGTCACTTCGGCCCCGGCCATGCCGCGGGTCAGGGCGAAGGGTTTGTCGACGCTGACCCGCGCTTCGACGACGCCGTTCATCGCCAGGCAGCAAGCACCCAGCCTTTGTGCGAACATCTCGATCAACGGGATATGCACCAGCGCCAGATCTTCGGCGGCCTGCGCCACTTTGCGATAATCGACCGTCTCGCCGATCGCCTCGACCTGACCAACCGCCAGCGTCAGTTCGACCGAAATGACCAGCGGTTGCCGCCGTCCGATCTCGTCCGGGTTGATGCCGATATCGGCCAGCAGGGGCAGGTCGCGCACCCGGACCTTGGTCGTGCAGATATTGTCCGTCATGCCCTCGCCCTTTCCGCCGCCAACACCGTATTGTGCAACAGGCAGGCGATGGTCATCGGACCCACGCCGCCCGGCACTGGCGTCACCGCCTTGGCATGATCCAGTTCTTGCGTCGCGCAATCGCCGACGATCTGCGATGATCCGTCCGCCTGTGCGATGCGAGTGATGCCGACGTCGATCACGATCGCGCCGAGCTTCACCCAATAGCCGCGCACCAGATGCGGCGCGCCCGCCGCCGCCACGATGATGTCCGCCTTGCGCGCAATGTCGGGCAGGTGCAGCGTTTCGATATGAGTGACGGTCACCGTCGCCTCCCGCTCCAGCAGCAGCATGGCGACCGGCTTGCCGACGATATTGGATTTGCCGATGACCACGGCATTGAGGCCGCGATAATCATCGATCACGCTGTCGAGCAGGCGCATGATGCCAAGCGGCGTGCAGGGCACCAGTCCGCCCGTGCCGGTGGACAGCCGCCCGACATTGACCGGGTGGAACCCGTCGACATCCTTGGCGGGATCGATGCGGTCCAATACCAGCGCCGCGTCGATATGGGGGGGGAGGGGTAACTGGATCAAAATGCCATGAATGGCCGGATCGCCGTTCAACTGGTCGATCAAAGTCAGCAGGGCGTCCTGCGGATGATCGACCGGCAGCCGATGTTCGACCGACCGGATGCCGACGCGCGCGCATTCGCTGATCTTGCGGCGGACATAGACTTGGCTGGCCGGATCGTCACCGACCAGCACCACCGCCAGCGCGGGCGGCTGGCCGCTATCCGCGACCATCGCCGCGACGCGCGCCGCCGTTTCGTCCGACAGGGCGCGCGCCATGGCGCGCCCGTCGATGATCTGCGCCATGGGCCTCAGGCCTTGAAGACGACGGTGCGTGCGCCGTTGCGGAACACCCGGCCCTGCAGATGATGCTGCACGGCGGTCGCCAACACGCGCCGCTCGATATCGCGGCCCTTGCGCACCAGATCATCGGGCGTGTCGGCATGGTTGATGGCTTCGACATCCTGATGGATGATCGGCCCTTCATCGAGGTCGGCGGTGACATAATGAGCGGTCGCGCCGATCATCTTGACCCCGCGCGCATGGGCCTGATGATAGGGCTTGGCGCCCTTGAAGCCGGGCAGGAAGCTGTGATGAATGTTGATGCAGCGGCCCGACAGGAAGCCCGCCAGATCGTCGCTCAATATTTGCATATAGCGCGCCAGCACGATGAGGTCGGCGCCGGTTTCCTCGACGATCGCCTTGATCTGCGCTTCCTGCTGCGGCTTGGTGTCCTTGGTGATCGGCAGATGGTGGAACGGCACGTCGCCGATCAGCGATATGGTCAGCGCCTCGCGCGGATGATTGCACACGATGCCGACGACGTCCATGTTCAATTCACCGATGCGCCAGCGATAGAGCAGGTCGCCCAGGCAATGGTCGAACTTGCTGACCATCAGCAGCACCTTCTGCCGCTCGTTGCGACGGCGCAGGTTCCATTCCATGCCGCGCTCGTCCGCCAGTCCAGCAAACGCCCCCCGCAGCGTTTCCACGGCGTCGGGCGCGATTTCAAATTCCACCCGCATGAAGAAGCGATCGGTCAGCTTGTCGTTGAATTGCTGCGCGTCGGTGATGTTGCCGCCCTGTTGGGTCAACAGGGTGGCGACATCGGCGACCAGCCCCGGCCGGTCGTCGCATTGCAGGGTCAGGGTGCAGATTTCACTCACATCGCTTCTCCGGTAATCATGCGCGCTCAGTGGCGGGCCGTATAATCATTGATCCATTCGACGGTCTTGGTCAGGCCGCCAAAGGGGTAGAAGTGCAGGCGCACCTTGCCATGCTGGTCGCCAAGGCCGCTGGCAAGCGCATCGACCAGCTTGTCGGGACCGGCAGTGCCGATCAGCTTGGTGATCGAAATGCCATATTTGGTCAGCACCGATGCCGATGCCCCCACGCCGCAGCGGGCGGCAAAGCGCATCAGCGTCTTGATGCCCGCTGGCCCTGGAATGCCGATCCGCACCGGCGCGTCGATGCCGCGCTGCCGCAGGTCCGCCAGCCAGCTTAGTACCGGGGCGGCATCGAAGCTGAACTGGGTTACGATCAGCGGGGCCATGCCGCGCTGTTCGATTTCCGCGCATTTTTCTGTGAGCACGGCAAAGCACTGGTCGGGCGTCATATTGGGGTGCCCCTCCGGGTGGCCGCCAACGCCGATCGCCTTGATCCCGGCGCGCTCGAACGCGCCGGTGCGAATGAGCGCCATGCTGTCCGAATAGGGTCCGGCCGCTTCCGGCGGATCGCCCGCGATCACGAAGCAGCGCTGGACGCCCGCTTCGCGCACGACCGCGGCCAGATAGGTTTCGAAATCATCGCCCGATTCCAATCGCCGCGCGGAAAAATGCGGCATCGGTTCGAACCCCAGCGACCGCACTAGCTTTGCCGCAGCAATGCGCGCTTCCAGCGACTCGCCGGGCAGGAAGGTGACGGCCACCGGCGTTTCGGCGGCCATGGTCGGCGCGGCCTCGCGCAGCGCATCGATGTCCTTCGCGGTGATCTCCAGCGAATAGCCATCGGTCATGCCCTTGGGCGGCAGATCCCAGTTCGGATGGATCGACGGCAGGGTCATCATTCTCTCCCATGATGGTGTTCGGGCTGGGCCACGCGGCTTTCCTCGATGCATTTTCCTCTAGCGCAGTTGCTTACATTCGTATAGATGAAATTTTCATGAGTGCGAAATCATCTGATCAGGACGGCACTGGCAGCCCTCTCATCATCCTTCCGGGGCTGATGTGCGATTCGCGCATGTTCGGCGCGACGCTCAGCGCGTTCCCAGACAGCCGCGCGATCGACGGCTATTATGGCGGTGCGGACCGGATCGAGGCGATGGCCGACTATGCGTTGGCGCATATGCCCGCGCGCGTGGCGCTGCTCGGCCATTCGATGGGCGCGCGGATAGCGCTGGAAGTGGTGCGCAAGGCCCCCGAACGGATCGAGCGGCTGGCGTTGGTCGATACCGGCGTTCACACGCCCAAGTCCGGCGAGCGCGAAGGCCGCTATGCGCTTCGCGACCTTGGCCGGACGCAGGGCATGACCGCGCTGGTGGCGCAATGGCTACCGCCGATGCTCGGCTTTGCGGGACTGCGCAACGAAGCGCTGATGGACAGCCTCTATGCCATGACCGTGTCGGCGGGCTTGCCCGTGTTCGAAGCGCAGATCGAAGCCTTGCTTAACCGCCCGTCGGTCGATGCCCTGCTGCCGACCATCGCCTGCCCGACCTTCGCCATGGTCGGGCGACAGGATCAATGGTCGCCGGTCGCCCAGCATGAAGCGATCGTCGCCGCCATTCCCGGCGCGCAACTGCGCGTCGTCGAAGGGGCGGGCCATATGATGCCCGCCGAAGCGCCCGAAGCCTTCAACCAGATATTGCGGGAATGGCTGTCATGGCCGCCTGCATGAGTGACGATTTCAGTATGTTTTCCGTGTCTAAGGAGAGAATGGAATGAGTGGTAAATCCCTGCAGCAACTGCTCGACGAAAAGGGCGACATCGTCGAATTCCTGCGCAACCAGCAGGTCGGTCCGAACGCCTATCCGGGCGTGCCTGGCGAATATAGCAACTGGCGCGACGAACAGCGCAGCTGGGCGGAAAGCTCGGTCCTGTTCAACCAGAGCTTCCACATGGTCGACCTGCTCGTCACCGGCCCCGGCGCGTTCGACATGCTGTCCTACCTCGCCCCCAACAGCTTCAAGGGCTTCGTGCCGAACCGCGCCAAGCAGTTCGCCCCCGTCACGCCCGAAGGCTATGTGATCGGCGACGTCATCCTATTCTATCTGGAAGAAGAAAAGTTCGAACTGGTCGGCCGCGCACCGTCGATCGAATGGGTCGAATATTGGGCCTCGACCGGCAAGTGGGACGTCAAGGTGGAACGCGACGAGCGCACCATCGCCCGTCCGCTCGACCAGCAGGGCTATCGCCGCAATTATCGCTTCCAGCTGCAAGGCCCCAACGCCATGCCGGTGCTGGAAAAGGCGATGGGCGAAACCCCGCCGGACCTCAAATTCTTCCACATGGCACCGATCATGATCGCCGGCGTCGAAGTGCGCGCGCTGCGTCACGGCATGGCCGGCCAGCCGGGTTATGAGCTGTTTGGTCCCTGGAAGGATTATGACACCGTTCGCAATGCGCTGATCGAAGCGGGCAAGGATTATGGCCTGACGCTGTGCGGTGGCCGTACCTATTCGTCCAACACGCTGGAATCCGGCTGGATCCCCTCGCCGCTGCCCGCCACCTACACCGGCGAAGGCTCCAAGGCGTTCCGCGAATGGGCGAGCGAGAACAGCTATGAAGGCAAATGTTCGCTCGGCGGCAGCTTCGTCTCCGACAATATCGAGGATTATTACCTCAACCCGTGGGAGCTGGGCTATGGCATCATGGTCAAGTTCGACCATGACTTCATCGGCCGCGAAGCGCTGGAAAAGATCAAGGATCAGCCCCACCGCCGCAAGGTGACGCTGGCACTCGACAATGAGGATATCGTCCGCGTCATGAGCTCGATGCTCCAGACCGGCGACAAGGCCAAGTTCCTGGAATTCCCCAGCGCCGTCTATTGCATGCATCCCTATGATGCGGTGCTCAAGGACGGCAAGACGGTCGGCTTGTCCACCTGGATCGGCTACACCATCAACGCCGGTCGCTTCCTGGCGCTGGCGATGGTCGATGCCGAGGTCGCCGAGCCCGGCACTGAAGTCACCCTGCTCTGGGGCGAACCCGATGGCGGCACGTCCAAGCCCACCGTCGAACGCCACGTCCAGACCGAAATCAAGGCGATCGTCTCCTCGGTCCCCTATTCGGAAGCCGCGCGCGACAATTATGCCGACGGCTGGCGCACCAAGAACGCCTGATCGCTTTTCCTGAGCGGGAAGCAACGGGGGATGCCGCAAGGCGTCCCCCGTTTTCGTTTGGGGTGGCGAAACCCTGGACCACCGCGATGGCTGACCCTAACCGAGCATAGTTGCTGCAGCTGCCAGGTGAAGTAGCCCCCAAAATCGCCTGACAGACCCTCACACTTATGGAAGTGTGATGCATATGCCTGACCGTATGACTGGAACATATGACCACGTAGAGGTCATTACCTCGGTGCAGCGCCGTCGGCGCTGGACGCCCGAGGAGAAGATTCGCATCGTTGAGGAGACCTATTTGCCGGGGAACTCGGTGTCGCTGGTCGCCCGCCGCCATGGCATCGCGGGCAACCAGCTATTCACCTGGCGACGGCTGATGACTCAGGGCGCACTCACAGCCGCTGCGGCCGGCGAGGAAGTTGTGGCCGCATCCGACTACCGCGCGCTTGAGGCGC
>NZ_NMUA01000169.1 GCF_002312805.1 Sphingobium sp. D43FB
GACTGAGAACCCTCCTCCTCATTTCCGTGACCGCCTTTACCGGGTTCTCCATCCTATGCGGCATCGCCACAGATCTTACGACTATGATCATCGGACGAACCGGGCAGGGCCTTATGGGAGGGCTGCTGATACCGACCGCCATGACGATTGTCGCAAAGCGACTCCCGCCACCCCAGCAGCCTATCGGGATGGCCCTTTTCGGAATGACCGTAATCTTGGGCCCCGTTCTTGGCCCCTTGCTCGGCGGCTGGCTGACGGAAAATTTGAGCTGGCATTATGCCTTCTTCGTCAATGTGCCGGTCTGCGGGATACTCCTCTTGCTCCTGTTGCTCGGCCTGCCGCACGAACGTACGAATTGGGTCTATCTTCGCGAGGCCGACTGGTTGGGTATTATAGGCCTGATCCTTGGCCTTGGCGGACTGACGATCGTGCTCGAGGAGGGGCACCGTGAAGACTGGTTCGAATCGACGCTTATCATCCGGCTGACGTTTATAACCGTAGCAGGGTTTGTGATGTTGGGGATCGGACAGATCCGGGCAACAAAGCCCGTCCTTAAGTTGCGAATCGTCATGAGCAGACAGTTCGGCAGCGTCGTTATCATGGCGCTAGCGCTGGGCATGGTGATGTACGGATCGACCTTCGTCATCCCGCAGTTCC
>NZ_NMUA01000170.1 GCF_002312805.1 Sphingobium sp. D43FB
GCTCTTCGGCCCTATCGGGCACATCCCGCCCGCTGAGGCCGAAGACAATTACTATGCAGCCCTCGAGAACCTCGATATGGCTGCATAGCCAAATGAAAACTGCCTCCTGAAAACCCGGGGCGCTTCACAAGAGCCCGAACGCCTTACCCAAGCCGAGCGCGATGCTATACGGCAGCTCGCACAAGATATCCCCGCGTTGTGGAGCAACGCATCAACGACAGCGCGCGATCGCCAAGCCATTGCGCGTATGATGCTGGAACGCGTCGAGCTCATCGTCGTGGGTGAAACCGAGCGCGCTGGACTCGTCTGCCATTGGGTGGGTGGCACTGTGACGAAACATGCGTTCACACGACCGGTCCGGCGGTTCGAGCAGCTGGAGAACTTCGACAAGTTGCTTGCCCGGGTAATCGATCTGCGAAGCCAGGGAGCAACCGCGCAGATTATCGCTGACGCGCTCAATACTGAGGGCTGGGCGCCGCCCAAGAAGGATAGCTTCAACGCTCCTATGATCCATCGCCTCGGAACGTGTCAACGATTGTGAGACAGCCGGGTCGGGAGATTAAGCTATCGTCTTTCGGTCCCTGGCCGGTGGGTTGATCCAGACTGCGGTTGGTTTTTGTGGCGGTCGTGGTGGTCGATTGACGAA
>NZ_NMUA01000171.1 GCF_002312805.1 Sphingobium sp. D43FB
GAATAAACAAGAACAAATCAGAATCGCTGTGAGTCAGTCATTTTATGAAAGCCTACAAAACCCTGATACCGATAGAATTTTAACTGAAGCTTTGCATCGTGGTTCGAAATTCTACTTCACGAACTATGTGAAGATTAAGGAGTTGAAAAACACTGACAATATGCTGGCTTATCTGCTTAACAATAATATCCAGTATACAGCGACCGGCAAAAACTCATTCATCGATGATTCAGCGGTCTCATCGAGAATGGATAGCTCTGACCTCTTGGACTTAGGTGATGCATACAGCGAAATCATAGCGATTTATGATGCAAAACCGAAATCAACAACGGATGTCGATTTCTCTGAAATGACAAAAGACTATCTGTTTAACACGTCCAAAACGAACAGCAGTAGCAGTGTCGGAGATACAATCTCAAGCGTTGTCAGCGGCATCGCAAAAGACTATCAGAAGCTCTACAAGCTTGATGGGAAATGTGAGGATGACTGCATAGACAATATGCAGGATTCGGCTGTAACCACTACCCAGCTCGGGGCAAAGCTCATCAATGCTGGAGCAATGATTAAGGGTGCTCAGTATGCTCTAGCATTCATCGATGTCACCAGTGATTCAAAAGCGGCT
>NZ_NMUA01000172.1 GCF_002312805.1 Sphingobium sp. D43FB
GGAAGACATGTGCAGAGAGCGAGCGTGGGCGACCCACCAACTCGCAGATGAGGATGCTGTTCGGCCGCGAGAACGCGGTGAACTCCCGGCGCAGAAGTCCGGACACAACATCATCAAACGAGTGGGTGTTGCCGCCGTGCGCGAGAGCGATCTCGATCTTGCGCAGGAGGTCGGCAGGAATGTTTACGCTCAAAATGGGCCTCTTATCGGCCCGTATTTATCGGTTAGCTCATGGGCGTGAGCACGATCTGACCATTGGTGATCTGCAAGCGGTAGAGCCGCTTGGTCTCAGTATCCACAAGGATGATCTGCTCGGCCGCTGAATCCTGATCCACCACGCGCAGAAGGGCACGTGAGATGATCTGCCCGAACGTGCCGAGCAAACCCGGCGCCGGAGGGAAGTTGAGGATCATCGGTTGCCCATCCTGACCAAATCGAAGGTGGGCTTGCCGATGCTCCAAAGGTCGTCGGTCTGCGCCTCAATCCTGATGCGGAGATCGAGACCACCGTCGCGCATCGGCGTGCGACCATCCGCCATCGGCTGCCGAAGCGGGCCGACGATCTCGGGTCCATCATGGGTCTGCCGCGACAGAACCCG
>NZ_NMUA01000173.1 GCF_002312805.1 Sphingobium sp. D43FB
GAGCGTCTGGCTGCTGAAGTGCTGCGTTCCACCGATGCCATGACCTTGCTGGAGCAGGAAAGCGACAAAATCGGCAAAGTCATGGACGTGATCAAGGCCGTCGCCGAACAAACCAACCTGCTGGCCCTCAACGCGGCTATTGAAGCGGCGCGAGCCGGTGAAGCCGGGCGCGGATTTGCCGTGGTGGCCGACGAGGTGCGTGGACTAGCGCAACGTACCCAGAAATCCACCGAAGAAATCGAAGCCCTGGTGGCCGGCTTGCAGAACGGCACACGTCAGGTGTCGAGCATCATGCTCAGCAGCCGCGAGCTGACCAACAGCAGCGTGATGCTGACCCGCAAGGCCGGCACCTCGCTGGAAAGCATCACCCTGACCGTGTCCAACATTCAGGCGATGAACCAGCAAATCGCCGCCGCCGCGGAAGAACAAAGCGCCGTGGCCGAAGAAATCAGCCGCAGCATCATCAGCGTGCGCGACGTCTCCGAGCAGACTGCATCGGCCAGCGAAGAAACCGCCGCCTCCAGCTTCGAACTCGCGCGTCTGGGCGGCCAGCTGCAAACGATGGTCAGCCACTTCAAGGTG
>NZ_NMUA01000174.1 GCF_002312805.1 Sphingobium sp. D43FB
GCGCCTCAAGCGCGCGGTAGTCGGATGCGGCCACAACTTCCTCGCCGGCCGCAGCGGCTGTGAGTGCGCCCTGAGTCATCAGCCGTCGCCAGGTGAATAGCTGGTTGCCCGCGATGCCATGGCGGCGCGCGACCAGCGACACCGAGTTCCCCGGCAAATAGGTCTCCTCAACGATGCGAATCTTCTCCTCGGGCGTCCAGCGCCGACGGCGCTGCACCGAGGTAATGACCTCTACGCGGTCATATGTTCCAGTCATACGGTCAGGCATATGCATCACACTTCCATAAGTGTGAGGGCCTGTCAGGCGATTTTGGGGGCTACTTCATCGCTGCGCATTTGAGCGAGACTTTCTGCATAGGCGATGACCCATCCACGCAAGGCCTGTGTTTTATCAACACCTTGCGATTTTGCCTCCGCCAAACGAGCCTCAGCCCAAGTGCGATAATCTTCGATATTTAGAGCCTGATTCATAATTATCCGATGAAATTTCATAGTCTTGCGATGCGACGCGCGAATAGCTGGATGGAAGCTATGAACAGCCACGCAGTTGCCGATGCGATGGTCTGTTCAAAGTCCTTGGCG
>NZ_NMUA01000175.1 GCF_002312805.1 Sphingobium sp. D43FB
CGAGAGGGGATGTCGTTCATGCCGGGCCGCCACGTCAACGATCATCAGATGAGGCTCTACATGAAGCTCCGACATACCCATGCCGTTCCGATCGCCGCCGCCAAGGCCAGTATCAGCACGGCGACCGGATATCGCATCGAGGGAGATCCTCGGCTTCCCTCGCAAAGGCAGGTCCAGCGAGAACGGCGACGCCCGGACCCGTTAGCCGGGATCTTCGACGAGGATGTTGTTCCCATGCTCCAGGCTGCGCCTGGTTTGCGGTCAGTGGCGATTTTCGAGGAGATATGTCGCCGTCACCCTGAGCTTGATGGGCGCATCCGGCGCACATTGGAGCGAAGGATCCGAACATGGCGGGCGATCCATGGTCCCGAGCAGGAAGTGATCTTCCGGCAGGTGCATGAACCGGGACGGCTTGGCCTGTCGGACTTCACCGAGATGAGCGATGAGCACGTAACGATCGTCGGCGTGCCGCTCGATCATCGCCTCTACCATTTTCGGCTGATATGGTCGGGCTTCGAACACGTCCATGTCATTCTGGGCGGCGAGAGCTATGTCGCGCTTGCAGAA
>NZ_NMUA01000176.1 GCF_002312805.1 Sphingobium sp. D43FB
GAGTTTTGTTTTTATTTGAAGGACCGACCCGATCGGAGAAGAATTAAGTAAGATAGTGTAATATCGGGTTCCATATTTTAATAAGCGATAGCATATAGACCATGTGATAAGTCAAATCTCGCAATTCGTAATATTGCTATCCGATTATCCAATGGAATCTGCTGCCGATTCAATTGCTATTGAATTGAAAATTCAATTTATGCAATGCGAGTGATGGTGAAACGATTATCCAACAGCATCGTTACGACGTGGTCACGTTTAACGTGATGCGGCCACTTGACCGCTCGCAATCTATTCTACGGAGAAGGTACTATGCTGAAAGTCATTATGGCCGCGGGCGCGCTAGCGCTTTCAGGTTCAGGGGCTCTTGCCCAAGCTGTTTCGTAACCGACCGGTTGAGGCCGCCTGCCTTGCTGTGATGTGAGCGCGTAAGGGACGTCCATAAGGACGTCGTTATGGACGTCCTGAGCCAAAGCGAGGGACGGCGGTGGAGATATTGGGCCGGGAACGGCGTCGTCGGTGGAGCAACGCGGAGAAGCTCGAGATCGTCGCCGCTGTGG
>NZ_NMUA01000177.1 GCF_002312805.1 Sphingobium sp. D43FB
AAGCCAGGCACAGCGGCAGCACCACAAAAAATCCCATATAAAATGTGAGCTGCCTCCTTATGCTCTGGTTACCCGGATTTTTACGTTTGAAACCCATACGCAAATTTCCTCTTTCTACATCTGATCTGTGTTTTATCCTTTCACTGCACCGGCAGAAAGTCCTTGTACCAGATTCTTCTGTACCAGTGCAAAGAAGATCAGGATCGGTATCAGGCTGATCACCACCGCTGACATCAGCAGTCCCCAGTCTACAGAATACTGTCCTATGAAATCCTGCATACCGACCTGAATGGTTTTCTTTGAAGTTGTATTGATAAAAATAGACGCATACATATATTCATCCCAAGATGTCATGAAACAGAACAGGGCCGTGACAAAAAGTCCCGGTTTGGCAACATGGATGATCACATGAAAGAATGATGTCAACCTACTGCATCCGTCGATCCTGGCAGCTTCCTCCAGCTCCCATGGGATGGAAATAAAAAATGCACAGGTATTCCATATGGCAAAAGGCAGGGTAAAGGAGCAGTACATCAGAATCAGTCCTGTATAACTG
>NZ_NMUA01000178.1 GCF_002312805.1 Sphingobium sp. D43FB
GCGACGGCCGTCAGTTCGGGGTCAATTTTCACTACGCCGAGCAGCCTAAACCCGATGGTCTGGCCCAGGCGTTCCTGATCGGCGAAGAATTCATCGGCGACGATTCGGTGTGCCTGATCCTGGGCGACAACATCTTTCACGGTCAGCACTTTAGCGAGCAGCTGCAAAAAGCCGCGGCCCATACCGAAGGCGCGACGGTGTTCGGCTATTGGGTCAAGGACCCGGAGCGTTTCGGCGTGATCGACTTCGACGACGAGGGCCGCGCGCTGTCCATCGAAGAGAAACCCAAGCATCCGAAGTCGAGCTACGCGGTGACCGGCTTGTATTTCTACGACAACGAAGTGATCCAGATCGCCAAGAACGTCAAGCCATCGCCACGCGGCGAGCTGGAAATCACTGACGTGAACAACGCGTATCTGGAACGCGGCGACCTGCGGGTCGAACGTTTCGGGCGCGGTTTTGCCTGGCTCGACACCGGCACCCACGACAGCCTGCTTGATGCGTCGCAGTACGTGCAGACCATCGAACATCGCCAGGGCCTGAAAGTCGCC
>NZ_NMUA01000017.1 GCF_002312805.1 Sphingobium sp. D43FB
ATAGCTGGCGCAGTAGATGCCGACCATCGCAATCATCATCCGTGCCAGTTCGCGCGTGGTCGGGGCGTTCTCCCACCGGCTCATCGTCGGCTGGCTCGCCAGACCGACCCCTGCCTCCGGCGACTTACCCAGCGCCAGGCGAAACCCCGGATCGTCACGCAGGGCGTCGAGGTCGTCGGCGTCCTCGTAGCCGCAGGCGATCGCCAGAACCCGCGCCCGCAGGATATCATCCACTCTATGGATCACCCGCGCAGGGTCGCGCGGGTCGGCGATGCAGGCGGCAAGGCGCTTGCAGATACCCATCTCCCGCTCGGCCTGGGCCAGCAGCACTACACCACCGTCCGAGGTCAGTCGCCCTCCGTCGAAGGCGCCCGTCACCTTCTTGCGCAACACCGCTGGAAACGAAATCACCGCCGCGCTATCGTGGCTCTCGGCGGGTGTGGCCTGTGGCATTTTTTGCCTCGCTGCAGGTTGGTCTAGACATCCAATTTCCTACAGCAAGCCAAAGGCTTACGCCACTCCCGCCAACCCTCAAAGCCCCACCGCTGAATAAGACGGGATAGGAAGGCGGCGGCCGGTTCGACCCGGCCGCCGCCTTTCAAGCAGAGCGGATCAGAAGGTGCCGCGCAGGCCGACAAGATATTGTACGCCGGGCCGATATTGCGTGAATGTCGCGCCTTCATATTGGAAATAGCTGCGCAGCGTCGAGTTGGTGAAATTCTGGACATCGACAGTCAGTTGCGGCGCGCCATTCCATCCAAACAGCTCCTCCAGATCGAAGCTCGAAGAGAAGTCCCACTGCTGATAATTGTCGGTGAACAGGGCTGCGGTGGGAATGCCATTCTGGTTGGCACCGCTGCTCTGCGAGCCTTCGCGGAAGGTGGTCGACACCCGCAAATTGACACCGCCATTCTCATAATAGCCAATGAGGTTGTAGGTGAAGGGCGCGACACCGAAAGCGACTGCCGGGCCGTCGCTGCGCTGATCGACGATCGTGGCATTGGCGTTGAAGCCAAAGCCGCGCACGCCGATGCTTTCGGTCAGGAAATCGAGCGGCTGGATCCACTGGAATTCCAGGCCGTTGACGGTCAGCTTGTTGGGGACATTAACCTGCGATTGCACCTGGATCGTCGCGACGTCAGGCCCGCCGCGCAGGTCGATCGCCGCAGCCTGGGTCGGATTGAGCGAGTCATAGGTAATGCCATATTGCGCCAGGAACGAGAATGGCTGCGTCGTGATCTGGTTGGTCGTAAAGCCCGTCAGCGACTTGCGGAACGCATTGACCGACACCAGCCCTTCCTGTCCGGTATAGAGTTCGACGCTGAAATCGAGATTGTCCGAGAAATAGGGGTTGAGCGCAGGGTTGCCGATCGTCGCCGTCGCCGCCGACGGATCGCCAAAGCCGACGCCGGGCAATTGCGCGGCAGGATCGGGCCGGGTCATCGTCTTGGAATAGGCGGCGCGCACGACCGCGAGATCGCCGATATCATAGGCAACCGTCGCTGCGGGCAGCCATTTGTCATAGCTGTTTGAGGTCCGCACCAGCGTGACGATGCTGGGATAGCGCGAACCATCGGGCAGGCTGCTACCGTCCGGCAACGTATTGCGCGGATCGGCCAGCGAGACACGGCCTTCGATGGTCTGATCGGTCTTCACATAGCGCACGCCGACATTGTAGCGCAGGTCATTGTCGCCAACCTGTTGCTTGCCAGCCGCCATGAAATAGGTCGCGAAGGATTTTTCGCGGATCAGGCCACCGCTCGCGCCGGTGTTGGAGCCGCCCGATTCCGGCATGTTATCGTGGAAATAATCATAGTTGGATGCCTGCTTGAAACGGTCCCAATCGACCGTCACGAAACCGGCACGCCCCGGCATCAGGAAGGATGGGAGTTGGCCGACGGGGATCAACGAACCGCCATAGTTGACCGAGCCGGTCTGCCCTGCGGTCGACCCCGTGCCATAGCCGGGATAGGTCGGATAGCCCGGCGTGCCCGGTGCGACCGATGCTGCGCCAAGGCAGGGTGGCTGGCTGTTGGGACCAGGCACGAAGACATTGGGGTTGCCGCCGCACACGGCATTCTGCCAGGCTTGGCTATTGTCGAAGCCGCGAATACGGCGGCTGACATCGTCATAATTGCCACCAAGTTGCAGGTTGAAGCGCTCATCGCCCCAGGTTAGCGCACCGCGAACGCCCTTGGTCTCGTTGCGCCGCCGCTCATCGTTCATATTGAGCCGGCCGCCATTCCACACGAAATTATTGGGGTCGTTCAGGTCGATGCTCGACTCGATGGTCGGCGCGCCGTTCGGATTGGCGGTATAATCGACCGTCACCCCCGTCCCCAGCGCCGTAACTGGCCCGGCGGTCGGAATTTCACGATGGAAGGTGCTGCGCGTATAATTGGCCTGGATGGACAATTTCAGCCGATCGCTCACTTCCCAATCGAGGCCGGGGTTGACGCTGAAAAGCTCGGTCGTTTCGGTCAGCGGTCGATATTCGAGGAAGAATTGCGAATTGGCATAGGTGCCGCTGGTGACCTGGCACCCGGTCGCACAATCTTCGCGATCATAGGTGGTGTTGGTCGGGATGATCTGACCATTGCGGACGATCCAGGCGATATTTTCGCGGGTCAGGTCGTTCTGTTTATAGCCGTACAGCCCATCGACATAGAAATGCATTGCATCGCTTGGACGCCATTCGGCACTGGCGATTGCATTGATGCGGTCACGGCGGCCATATTGCGCGCTGAAGCGTCCAAGCCGCGGCAAGATGCCATTGTCGATCTGTTGAATGGACGCGCCCGGATTATTGGCCAGCAACCAGGCCTGATCAATTGTCTGCCCAGGAACAGTGCCTCCCCCCGCGCCGACAGGAACGGTGGCCGGAATGGTCCAATTGCCGCCGCCGGTCGTGTTGCAACCACCCGCCGCGCCGCACTGCGCCGCCGTCAGCGCCGGGTTGGTATAGCCAATCGTTTCATAGCCGCGATTGTCGGTAAACAGGCGCTGGCCTGACACGCCGACCAAAAAACCAACCGTATCGTTCGTCGTGCTGAAGATCATAGACCCGCGTGCGCCGATGCGATCGACGCCGCTCTGCTTGGTCCCCTGCATGCTGTAGGTCAGGCGCGTTCCAGGCTGGTCGAAAGGACGCGCCGAGCGCATGTCGATATTACCGGCCGCGCCGCCTTCCAGCAGGTTGGCAGTGTAGCTTTTGTTCACGGTCAATTTCGTGAAGAGGTCGGTCGGGAAGAAGCTGAGATCGACCGAACGGTCGGTGCCCTGCGCATCCGTCGCGCCGGACGAGGACACGGCGATGGGGGCACCGTTCAACGTCACATTGGTGAAATTCGAACCCAGGCCGCGAATCGCCACATTGACGCCTTCGCCATTCACGTCGCGATTGATCGTGATGCCGGGAATGCGGTTGAAGGATTCGGCGATGTTGGTGTCGGGGAATTTGCCGATGTCCTGCGCGAAGATGGAGTCGCTGAAGCCCGTGGCATCGCGCTTGGCATTGGTCGAATTTTGCAGCGACGCACGATAGCCGGTGACGACGATGTCGTTCACCTGCTCGCTGTCGATCTGCGGCGCAGCCTGGGCATCGGGCGCGTCGGCCTGTGCCAAGGCGGCCTCCGACAAGATCAGCGAGCCAAGCGCGGACGCCGCCAGCAACGACAAACGAATGGAGCCTTTACACACCGACATGGGTCATCCCTCCTGAGACTGCTTCCGAAATTCCGGCAAGCATTTATGGTAACGCTAACACATGGCCTTATCAAGTGGCTATACCAAACTGTCAATACCAGTTATGAAATTTGGTAGCGATATCTTGGGATGGACGCGGGAGATTGGTCCGCTTGAGCCGTCATTTACGGCGGCCGTCAACGGGCATCCTCTCAAGAGGACATCGCCGGTTTCAAGCCGCCAACCCACTCCTCTGGGCTAGACTCGCTCAGCCCTACTCGGCACTGAGGCCTTCAAGCATGACCAGGAGCATGACATGACCTTCATCGTCGCAACCCGACCGATCTACCAGGATTGGCTCAACCTGCTGATGGTGCGGATGCGTGCGCCCGATGGGCAGGAATGCGACCGGCATGTGGTGGAGATGCGCCGCGCGGTGGCGTTGCTGCCCTTCGACCCGGTACGCCGTGTCGCGCTGACTGTATCGATGCCGCGCGCCCCCGTGATGATGGCAGGGCTACCCGACATGCTCGAAGCGATTGCGGGCCTGCTGGAGGATGAACCCGAAGACTGCGCCCGGCGCGAGGCGATGGAGGAAGCTGGCGTGGAACTGGGTACGCTTGTCCATTTGGGGCAAATTTGGAGCATCCCCAGCGTCGTCACCGAGAAGATCGATTATTATCTCGCGGAATATCGCGCCGCAGACCGGATCGCGGCGGGTGGCGGTCTGGACGAGGAGCAGGAGAATATCACCGTCCACGAACTGCCGCTCGATACACTGTGGACGATGATGGCGAACAAGCAGATCAACGATGGCAAACTGGCGATCACGCTGATGGCGCTGCGCCTGCGACGGCCCGACCTGTTCAGCGTGCCGGTGGAATGAACCGGACGGAGCGCGCGGCCACGTCCACTACCTGCCCCTCCAGC
Source organism: Sphingobium sp. D43FB (assembly GCF_002312805.1). Taxonomy (GTDB): domain Bacteria; phylum Pseudomonadota; class Alphaproteobacteria; order Sphingomonadales; family Sphingomonadaceae; genus Sphingobium. Next base: position 4,615 of record NZ_NMUA01000017.1, read on the forward strand.
AGGAACCGACACGCCTCCCCGTCGCCATTGACGCAGAGCGTCAACCCACTGACGCGATAGCGCAGCGCGAAACGACGCCGCTGCGGGTCTTCCCATTGCCCAACGCGCAATGGTTCGCCGCTCTCCTCGAGCCACAGGACATCGGCATCCGACAACATCGCCGTATCGCCCAACTCGGTATTCTTCGCCCGCAAGGCCGCCAGCGCAAAGGCCTCAGCCTCCAGCGCGGTATCCCGCCCTGCCCAATCGACCCAGCCGATCGCATTATCCTGCGCATAGGCGTTGTTATTGCCCTGCTGCGTCCGTCCAAACTCGTCGCCTGCGGTCAACATGATCGTCCCGCGCGAACAAAAGAGCGTGGCAAGCAGCGCGATGCGATCGCGACGACGCGCCGCTTGAACGGCCCGTTCGTCGCTCGGCCCCTCAACGCCATTATTCCAGCTCAGATTCTCGCCATGGCCATCGCGATTCTCCTCGCCATTGGCATGGTTGTGGCGCTGTTCATAGGATGTGACGTCCGCCAGCGTGAAGCCATCATGGGCGGCGAGGAAATTCACCGTCCGGGTCGCCGCGCCGCTGAAAATGTCCGACGATCCCGCCAGCCGCGTCGCCATAGCGCCCAGCATCCCGCTATCGCCGCGCCAGAACCGGCGCATATCGTCGCGATAGCGGTCATTCCATTCCAGCCAATTGTCGCCAAAATGCCCCAGTTGATAGCCGCCCGGCCCAATGTCCCACGGCTCGGCGATCATCACCCGGTCGGCCAGGATCGGATCGGCGCGCATCGCTTCCAGCAACGGCGCACGCGGATCGAACCCATCCGCCATCCGCCCCAGCGCAGGCGCCAGATCGAAGCGGAACCCGTCCACCCCCGCCTGCGTCACGAAATAGCGCAGCGAATCGAGGATCAGGCGGCGGACCATCGGCTGGTTGCAGGCGATGGCATTGCCGGTGCCGGTATCGTTGATCAGTTGCCCATCGGCCGCATGCCGGAAATAGTCGCGCGCATTGAGGCCACGCAGCGATAGCGTTGGCCCCTGAACATCGCTTTCCCCGTCATGATTATAGACCATGTCGAGGATGACGCCGATCCCCGCCGCATGCAGCGCCGCCACCGTCTCGCGCAGTTCGGCGATGCCGCCGGGGGCGAGGCGCGGGTCGAGCGCGAACCAGTTGACCGGATTATAGCCCCAATAGTTGGTGAGGCCGAGCGGCCCCAGATGCCGCTCATCGATCCAGGCATTGATCGGCATCAGTTCGATCGCCAACACATGCAGTCGTTGCAGATGCGCGATCACCGCCGGATGGGCGAGCGCAGCGATCGTCCCCCGCTGCGCTTCCGGCACATCGGGATGCAGCATGGTGAAACCGCGCACATGCAGTTCGTAGATCAGGCCACCGGGACAGAAACAGGGCGGCGCGCCCGGCAAGGGCGCCAAGGGCGCTTCGACGACGCCCTTAGGCATCAGCGGCGCGGTGTCCGCCCCCTCCCCGCGCGGCGCGGCCAAAGCGGGGTCATAGATGAAAGCGCGGTCGATCGCCGTCGCATAGGGATCGAGCAGCAATTTGTCGGGATCGAACCACAGCCCTGCCCCCGGATCATAAGGGCCATCGGCGCGATAGCCATAGCGCGCGCCTGCGCCCACGCCCGTCGCCTCGCCCTGCCAGACGCCGCTCTCGCCGCGCGTCATCCCCATTCGCGTTTCGCGATCGTCCGCATCGAACAGGCAGAGCCAGACATGGCTCGCCTCCGGTGCCCAGACCGAAAAATGCGCGCCACTTGCGCTTAGTCGCGGCGCGGCCGGACCTGCGCTCACGCCGCTTCCGTCAACAGACTGCAATAAAGCGCCGCATAACGCGCCGCGCTCTGGCCCCAGGATACGTCGGTCCGCATCGCCGCGCGCTGCATCGCCTGCCACACCGGCCGATCGCGATGCAGCCGCACCGTGCGCGCAATCGCGCCATGCAACGCCAGCGGGTCCGATGGGGCGAACACCACACCCGTCGCCGCGCCTGCCGCCACCGCCGCCGCATTCGCGTCGATCACCGTGTCCGCCAGCCCGCCAACCCGTGCCACCACCGGCAGGCAGCCATAGCGCAGCCCATAAAGCTGCGTCAGCCCGCACGGCTCGAACCGCGAGGGTATCAATATAGCATCGCCGCCTGCCTGCATCAGATGCGAGAGCGGCTCGTCATAGCCGATCCGTACGCCAATGCGCCCACGATGGCGATCCGCCGCACCCAGAAAAGCGCCCTCCAGCGGATGATCGCCCGACCCCAGCAGCGCCAGCTTCGCGCCCAGCCCCACCAGATGATCGAGCGCATCGACCATCAGGTCCATGCCCTTCTGCCAGGTCAGGCGGCTGACGATGATGAAGATCGGCGCGCCATCGGCATCCAGCCCGAACTGCTGCTCCAATGCACGGCGATTGGCTGCTCGCCCCGCCAGCGCCCGACCGCTGAAAGCTTTGGGGATCAGCACATCCCCCGCCGGATTCCAGATCGCGGTATCGACCCCGTTCAATATCCCGTGCAGCCGCTCCACCCGACCATTGATCAGGCCGTCCAACCCCATGCCGTGAACGGGCGAACGAATTTCCTCGGCATAGGTCGGGCTGACCGTCGTGATCGCATCGGCCGACACCAGCCCGGCCTTCAGATAGCCCCCCCCGCCATAATATTCGACGCCATCCATACCCCAGGCTTCGGGCGGCAGGCCCAATTGCCCGAACACGTCGGCAGCATAGCGCCCCTGAAACGCCAGATTATGGATCGTCACGATCTTGGGCACTGCATGGGCTGGGCCAAAGCGCATATAGGCCGCCGTCAGGGCCGCCTGCCAGTCATGGACATGCACAATATCGGGCCGCCAGCCGTTGATCCCGTCCGCCGCGATATCCGCCCCGACCCGCGACAGCGCGGCAAAGCGCCGCCAGTTATCGCCCCAGTCATTGCCTGCTTGGTCGCCATAAGGCCCGCCTTCGCGCGCGAAGAAATCGGGCGCGTCCAGCACCAGCAGGTCCAGCCCGTCGACGCGCGCGGCCAGCACCGTCGCGGCCACGCCGAACAAAGCGACATAACGGCGCACGACCTTCGCCTTGCCCATTCGCGCGATGACGGCGGGGTAGCCCGGCACCAGCGTTCGGGTCGCCACCCCTTCCCCGGCAAGCGCACCGGGCAGCGCGCCGGTGACGTCGGCCAGTCCCCCGGTCTTGATCAGCGGATAGATTTCGGACGCGACCGAGAGCAATTGCATGGCGATCAGGCGACCAGACGTTCGATCATCGGCTGCGTGACCAGACAAATGCCGCTGTCCGTCCGCCGGAACCGTTGCGAATCCTCTGTCGGATTCTCGCCGATGACCAGCCCCGGCGGAATGATGATGCCGGAATCGAGCACGCATTTATGCAGCCGCGCGCCCCGCCCGATTTCGCAATTGGGCATGATGACGCTATCGGTCACCGACGAAAAACTGTGTGTCTTGACGCCGGAGAATAACAGGCTGCGATGCAGCGAAGAACCGGACACGATGCACCCTCCCGCAACCAGCGAAGAGGTTGCCGACCCGCGCCGCCCATCCTCATTATGCACGAACTTGGCAGGTGGCGTGACCTCCGAATAGGTCCAGAGCGGCCAGCTACGGTCATAGAGGTCAAGCGAAGGCACTACGTCGGTCAGGTCGATGCTCGCCTGCCAATAGGCGTCGATCGTGCCGACATCGCGCCAATAGGGCTCCAGCTCGCTTTCGGCCCGCACGCAACTGGCCGAAAAGCGGTGGGCGACGGCTTTGCCATGCTTGACGATATAGGGAATGATATCGCCGCCGAAATCGCGCTTGCTGTGCGGATCATCCGCATCGCGCCGCAATTGTTCGATCAGGAAGCGGGTCTGAAACACATAAATGCCCATCGACGCCAGCGCGACGTCCGGCTGGCCGGGGATAGAAGGCGGGTCTTTGGGCTTTTCGATGAAGGCGGTGATGACGTCCTTTTCATCGACATGCATGACGCCGAAACCAACCGCCTCCATCCGCGGCACTTCCAGGCAGCCGACGGTGACATCCGCACCGCTGTCGACATGCTGCTGCAGCATCAGCTCATAGTCCATTTTATAGACATGGTCGCCCGCCAACAGCACCATATATTCGGGCGCATAGCTCTCGATAATGTCGATATTCTGGAACACCGCGTCGGCGGTCCCTTCATACCATTGGCTTTCCGACACGCGCTGGCTGGCGGGCAAGATGTCGAAACTCTCATTGCGTTCGGGGCGCAGGAAGTTCCAGCCGCGCTGCAAATGGCGGATCAGCGAATGGGCCTTATATTGCGTCGCCACGCCGATGCGCCGGATGCCGCTATTAAGCGCATTGGACAGCGCGAAATCGATGATCCGCGCCTTGCCGCCGAAATGGACCGCAGGCTTGGCGCGCTTGTCGGTCAGTTCAGCCAGGCGGCTGCCGCGCCCGCCCGCCAGCACATAGGCCATGGCATCGCGCGCGATCGGCTGGTGTCTTATCTGCATTATGGGCCTCTCCTCATTATCGCCCACGATCGCCTGCACGCGCCCGTTGGTGTCACATATCCAGTTCGAACATCAGCGTGGCGAAAGGCGGCAGGGTGATGTTCGCCCAGCCCGTCTCATCCGCCATCACCATCCCCATATTCCCTGCGCCGCTACCGCCATAGTCGGCCGCATCGCTGTTCAATATCTCGCGCCAGCGCCCACCCGAAGGCAGCCGCATGCGATAACCATGGCGCAGCACAGGGGTAAAATGGCTGATAACGACAATTGGTTTCGCGCCAGGGGCCCCTCGCTGCCAGGCGAACACGCTATCGGCCGCGCCGTCGACCAGCACCCATTCGAAACCTTCCGGCTCGCAATCGCGGGCATGAAGCGCCGGGCGGCTGCGATAGAGGCGGTTGAGGTCACCCACCAGATGCTGCACCCCCAGATGCGCGGCATGGTCGAGCAGATGCCAGTCGAGCGCCCGCTCCTCGCTCCATTCGCCGCGCTGGGCGAATTCCTGCCCCATGAACAGCAGCTTCTTGCCGGGATAACCCCACATCAGGCCATAATAGGCCCGCAGCGTCGCGAACTTCTGCCAATCGTCGCCCGCCATCTTGTGCAGCAGCGATGATTTGCCATGCACCACCTCGTCATGGCTCAGCGCCAGCACGAAATTCTCGGCAAAGGCGTACATGAGGCCGAAGGTGATGTCGTCATGATGATGGGCGCGATGCACCGGCTCGCGCTGCAGATAGCGCAGCGTGTCGTTCATGAAGCCCATATTCCATTTGAAACCGAAACCCAGCCCGCCGCTCTCCACCGGATGCGACACATTGGGCCAGCTTGTCGATTCCTCGGCGATCGTCATGATGCCGGGATGCGCGCCATAGAGCGCCCGGTTCATCTCCTGCAGGAAAGCGACCGCCTCGACATTCTCGCGCCCGCCATGGTCGTTGGGTATCCATTCGCCCGGCTCGCGCGAATAATCGAGATAGAGCATCGACGCGACCGCATCGACGCGCAGCCCGTCGACATGATAGCGCTCGGCCCAGAACAGCGCATTATTGACCAGGAACTGCGCGACCTCGCGCCGCCCGAAATTATAGATGGCGGTATTCCAGTCGGGGTGGAATCCCTTTTTCGGATCGGCATGTTCGTACAGCGCCGTGCCGTCGAAATGCGCCAGCCCATGTTCGTCGGTTGGAAAATGCGCTGGCACCCAATCGAGGATGACGCCGACCCCGGCCCGGTGCGCGCCATCCACGAAGCGCGCGAAACCAGCCGGATCGCCAAAGCGCGCCGTCGGCGCGTACAGGCCCAGCGTCTGATAGCCCCAGCTTGGATCATAGGGATATTCGCTGATCGGCAGAAATTCGATATGGGTAAAGCCCATGCCCACGACATAGGGGATGAGCCGCCGCGCCATCTCGTCCCAGTCGAGGAAGCCGCCATCATCAGCCTTTTGCCACGACCCGGCATGAACCTCGTAGATAGAGATCGGCTCGCGCCGCGCATCGGCCTTTTGCCAATAGTCGCGATGGCGTGCGTCGCCCCAAACATGGTCGAGCGGCCCAGCGACGATCGAGGCGGTGGAAGGCCGCAATTCGCTCTTATAGGCGAACGGATCAGCCTTGAGCGGCAGCGTCACGCCATCCGCGCCGACAATCTCAAATTTATAAGGTGCGCCCGGTTCGATCGCGGGCAGGAAGATTTCCCACACCCCGCTATCGACGCGATGGCGCATCGCGCCCCGGCGGCCATCCCACTGATTGAAATCGCCGACCACCGACACGCGCCGGGCATTGGGTGCCCACACGGCAAAATGCACGCCCGCCACCCCTTCATGGGTCATGACATGCGCACCCATCTTGTCGAACAATCGGGCGTGGGCACCCTCGGCCAGGAAATGATCATCCATCGGCCCCAGCACTGGCCCGAACCCATAAGGATCGATCAGCGCGTAATCGCTGCCATCGGCATAACGCGCGACGTAGCGCAGCGGCTGCCGCTTGCGAAGGGCGACCTTGCCATGAAACAGCCCGGCCGGGTGCAGCGCGGTGAGGTCGCCCACGGCCTTGCCGTCCAGCGTCTGCGCAACGACGGATAGGGCTCCAGGCAACAGGACGCAGGCGGTAAAGCCGGTGTCGGCAGGATGAACGCCAAACGTGGCGAAGGGATCGTCATCGCGGCCTTCGACCAGCCGGTCGATCTGCTCGCCTGTCAGCACGATCCTGTCACCCAGCCTCCCATCCTCAGCCGATCTTCCAGATGTCCCGCGCATATTCGCGGATGGTTCGATCGGACGAGAACCATCCCATGCGCGCGACATTGTGGATCGCCATCTTTGCCCACAAGGCCTCGTCCGTCCAGAGCTTATCGACATGCCGTTGCGCGGCCGAATAGCTGTCGAAATCGGCCGCGAGCATGAACCAGTCATTGTCGTAAATGCCCTGGATCAGTCCCTTGTACCGATCTGGGTCGTCAGGCGAAAAGACGCCGCTGGCGATCGCATGCAGCGCCTGGGCAAGTTCCCGGCTCTTGCCGATGACGTCCATCGGCACATAACCCTTGGCGCGGCGGTCATTCACCTCCTGCGCGGTCAGGCCGAAGATGATGATATTGTCGGCGCCAACATGATCGCGCATTTCGACATTCGCGCCATCCAGCGTGCCGATCGTCAGCGCGCCATTGACCGCGAACTTCATATTGCCCGTGCCCGACGCTTCCATGCCCGCCGTCGAAATCTGTTCGGACAGGTCAGCAGCCGGGATCATCATCTCGGCCATCGAGACATTGTAATTCGGCACGAACTGCACCTTGAGCAATCCTTGCACCGCCGGATCATGATTGACCACGCGCGCGACATCGCCCGCCAGTTTGATGATCAGCTTGGCATTATGATAGCTCGACGCCGCCTTGCCGCCGAACAGCTTGACGCGCGGCACCCAGTTGCGTTCGGGGTGCGAACGGATCTGGTCATAGAGCGACACCGCCTCGATGATGTTGAGCAATTGCCGCTTATATTCATGGATGCGCTTGATCTGGATGTCGAACATCGCCGACGGGTCGATCCGCGCATTCAACCGCTTGCGCAAAAGGTCCGACAGCGCCGCCTTGTTCGCGCGCTTCACCGCGATGAATTTCTCCTGAAACGCCGTGTCATCGGCAAAGGCGTCCAGGTCACGCAGCGCTTCGGCATCGTCCAGAAACGCCTCGCCGATCGCCTCGCGAATAAGGCCGGTCAGTCCCGGATTGCACTGCATCAGCCAGCGGCGATAGGTCACGCCATTGGTCTTGTTGTTGATGCGGGTCGGATAGAGATTGTGCAGGTCGGCAAAGACCGTGACCTTCATCAGGTCGGTGTGCAGCGCCGATACGCCATTGACGCTATGCGATCCAGCGAAAGCCAGATTGCCCATCCGCACACGCCGGTCGCCACCTTCGTCGATCAGCGAGATCGCCCCGATCGCCGCGTCATCGAACTGCCCGGCCCGCCGCGCCTCGGCCAGCAGGCGGCTGTTGACCGCATAGACGATCTGCATATGCCGGGGCAGCAGCCGCTCGAACAGCGGCACCGGCCAGCTTTCCAGCGCTTCGGGCAGCAGGGTATGGTTGGTATAGCTGAACGTCCGCCGGGTAATGTCCCACGCCTCGTCGAAATCGAAGCCATGATCGTCCAGCAATATCCGCATCAATTCCGCCACCGCGACCGCCGGATGCGTGTCATTGAGCTGGATCGCCGCCTTGTCGGGCAGGGTCGCGATGGTACCGAAATATTGGATATGCCGCCGGACGATGTCCTGCAGCGAGGCGGAGGAGAAGAAATATTCCTGCCGCAACCGCAATTCCTGGCCAGCGGCCGAGCTGTCGGCGGGGTACAACACCCGCGTCAGCGCCTCGGCCCGATTGCTTTCGGACAGTGCGCCGACATGGTCGCCGGCATTGAACTTGTCGAGCAGGATCGGGTCGATCGGCTGCGCTTCCCATAGGCGCAACGTATTGACCCGCTTGCCGCGCCAGCCCGCGATCGGCGTGTCATAGGGGGTGGCGATGACCCGCTCGCTGGGCTTCCAGTGCATCTGGTGCGGCCCGCTATCCTCGCCCTCGGCCGGATCGACCAGCCCGCCAAAGCCGACCTCATAGCTCGCCTCGCGCCGCTCGAACTCCCACGGATTGCCATGCGCCAGCCAATTTTCGGGCAGCTCGACCTGCCAGCCGTCCGAAATCTCCTGCCGGAACATGCCGTTCACATAGCGGATGCCATAGCCATAGGCGGGCACGTCCACCGTCGCCATGCTCTCCATGAAGCAGGCCGCCAACCGCCCCAGACCGCCATTGCCCAGCGCCGCGTCCGGTTCCAGCGCTGCGATGATGTCGATATCGACGCCCAGCGAGGCCAGCGCCGCCTGCATGTCGTCCAGCATTTCCATGTTGGACGCCGCATCGCGCATCAACCGCCCGATCAGGAATTCGAGACTGAGATAATAGACCCGCCGCCCTTCTTCCTCATAGGTTTTCTGGGTCGATGTGATCCAGGCGTCGATCACCCGGTCGCGGATCGAGAGAATGACGGCGTGCAGCCAGTCATGCGGCTTGGCGGCAGCGGCATTCTTGCCGATGCGATAAGTCAGCCGCTCGACAATCTCATGCGCCAGGATTTCCGGGTCCATCCGCCGCGGCGCGGGTTTGGGAAGTTTGGTCTGGCCCTTGAGGTTCATGGCACACGGTCCCCCTGTCTGATCGGCAGGGATGATGGCACAGCCGACAAGCCCGCGCCAACGCCAAATTTTGCAGCGCAGCAATTATTTCGGCTGTTTCGCGGGACTTGGACCTACCCCCTGCGCACCAGCGCCTCTGCCACCCCAGCGCGCAATTGCGCGCGCACGGGATAGGCGCTCGACGGCAGCAATTGGGTCATGAATATCCCGATCAACCGCTCGACTGGATCGACCCAGAAATAGGTCGAAAACACCCCGCCCCAATAATATTCGCCGCGCTCTAACCCCATGGCAAAGCCGAGGCCAAACCCGACATCCTGATAGTCCGCCTCGCTGAACATCGCGCTCGACAGGCTGGCAAGGTCGCCGCCGCCGGGCAGTTGGTTGGACCGCATCTGCGCCACCGTATCGGCCCGCAGCAGCCGCACCCCGTCCAGTTCGCCCCCGCGCAGCAGCATCCGTGCGAAGCGATGATAGTCGGCCACCCCCGACACCAGCCCGCCGCCGCCCGACAGGAAGCGCCCCTGCCGTCGCCATCCGCTCCGCGCACCCAGATCGGCAACCTGCCGCTCGCCCTTCTCGTCCAGCCGCCAGGCATCAGTCATGCGATCCGCCTTGGCATCGGGCAGTGCGAAAGTCGTATCGACCATGCCCAGCGGCGCGAAGATGCGCTCGCGAAACACGCTTTCCAGGTCGCGCCCCTCCAGCCGTTCGATCACGACACCCAGCACATCGGTCGCCACCGAATAATTCCACCGTTCGCCCGGCGAAAATTCCAGCGGCAGGCTTGCAAGGTCAGCGATGAACTGGTCCGACGTGCGCGGCTGCTGAAATTCGTCCAGCCCCAGCTTGCGATAGCGCGCATCGATCGACGTCTGCCGCTGCAACCCATAGGTCAGCCCCGACGTATGGCGCAGCAGGTCGATCATCAGCATCGGCCGCTTCAACCGCGCGCGATTGGCGCGCCCGACGCGCAGGTCCACAAATTCGGGGATCACATCGACAACCGGCGTATCGAGCGCCACCTTGCCCCACTCCACCAGCATCATGAAGGCGACCGATGTCACCGGCTTGGTCATCGACGCGATGCGATAGAGGGCATCGGCCGACAGCGATTCCCCGCTCGCCCGCGCCGCCCCGCGCGCCCACGACACCACAGGCTGCTCGTCGCGCGACACCAATAATTGCATATGCGGCAAGCGGCCGCTGGCCAGATAGGTGCGGTCGAGAAAGTCCACCAGCGCGTCCAGCCGGTCAGGGTCCATCCCCGCCGCCTGTGCCGCCACCCTGTCCACGCCGTTCGTCATGCCTGCGCCGCTCCGATGCTTGTCTGGCTCCGCGCTAAAGCAGCGACGCGCGCAGGACAACAGCTTGGCGATTGCCAAGGGACCACCCCGCCCTCTATGGCAGGCTATCCGAACGGCAAGCAATTTCAGCACTGGACCCCGACAGGCATGGCCACTGGCCTTTCCGCGATCTTCATGGCCAACCGCGCGGCCCTGCTGCGCTTCCTGCGCGCACGCGGCGCGGGCGAGAATGCCGAAGATCTCTTGCAGGATATGTGGATGAAGCTGGAGGCCAAGGATCTTGGCCCCGTCTCCGACCCCGTGCCCTATCTCTATCGCATGGCCAACAACCTCATGCTCGACCGCTATCGCTCGGCGATCCGGCGCGAACGGCGCGAGCAGGACTGGGCCGAAGGCGCTGGCGGCGTCATGGCCGACCCGACCGACGATGTGCCGGTGGACGAGCGGATGATCCTTGCCCAGCGGCTGGACGAGGCGCGCGCCGTCCTGCGCGACCTTGGCCCGCGCGTCGAACTCATCTTCCGCCGCTTCCGCATCGAAGGCGTGGGGCAAAAGGTCATTGCCGAGGAATTGGGGGTCAGCCTGACGACGGTGGAGAAGGACTTGCAAAAGGCCTATCGCGCCATGCTGACGCTCAAGCAGAAACTGGATACGGAATGATGGGGTCGGCGGCGTCAGTCTCTGTAAGGGGCAAAAAATGAACAGGGCTGGAGCAATGACGAACGAGGAGGCAATGGCGTGGGTCATCCGCACGCGCGATCCCGCCTTTACCGACTGGGACGGCTTCACCGCCTGGTTGGAGCGCGATCCTGCTAACGCGCAGGCCTATGATGTGCTGATGGCGGCCGATGCCGACCTTGATGCCATCATCCCGCCCGAACCCGTCGCCATGCCTGTCGCCGCCAATGATGTGGGCGTGCCGCAACGCCGTCCGCTCCGCTGGATCGGCGGCGGCGCGATCGCCGCCGCGCTGGTCGCGGCCGTGTCGGTCGGCATGATGAACCGAGCCGACATCTATACCGTCACCACCCGCCCCGGCGAAACGCGCAGCATCGCGCTGGACGATGGCACCCGCATCGAAGTCAATGGCGGCACCCGCCTGCGCCTCGACCGCAACGACACCCGCTTCGCCGCGCTCGACAGCGGCGAGGCTGCCTTCACCGTGCGCCACGATGCATCCGATCCGTTCCGCGTGACGGTGGGCGATGCCGTGTTCGAAGACGCCGGGACGGTGTTCAACATCGTTCACACCCCAGGCGCCGTCCGCATCGGCGTGTCGGAAGGCGAAGTCATCTACAATCCCGGCGCAGAGGCGATCAGCCTGCCCGCCGGGCGTGCCCTGGCCGACGATGCGCAAGGTTTGCGGGTGATGGATATTGCCCCGGCGGCCGTCGCCAGTTGGCGTCAGGGCCGCCTCGTCTACGCCAATGCCGCCGTCAGCGACATCAGCGACGACATTGGCCGATCGCTCGGCATTGCGCTCCGCACCACGCCAGGCGCGCGCGCGATGCGCTTCACCGGCACGATCCGGCTGGATAAAGACCCGGCCCGATTCTTTGCCGGCGCCGCGCCGCTGATGGGCCTTTCCGCCGTGCGCCAGGGCGACACTTGGCTGCTGAAAGAAGGGGATGGGCCGCAAAGCTGACCTCTTCCTCGTCACCGCCCTTGCCATAACGAGCGCAGCGCCCGCGCATGGGGCGGATAGACAGACGATCAGCATCGCCCCTGGACGACTGGGCGAGGCGACGATCGCGCTCGCCCGTCAGACCAGGACCAGCATCGGCATGTCCGACCAGTCGCTCGCTGGCATCCGCACCCCCGCCGTCACCGGCAATCTCTCGGTCGAAGCCGCGCTAAAGCGGCTGCTCAAGGGCAGCGGCGCAACCGCGCGGCGCATCGATGGCGCGACATGGCGCATCGTCCGCACGCGCCCGGCGCCACCTGTGACCGCACCAGCGCCGATCCCCGCCGCCCCCGCCGAGGATCAGCCCGAAGCCCAGATCGTCGTCACCGCCTCGAAGCGCGAAACGCCCCTGCCCCGCTATGCCGGCATGGTCGAAGCGCTCGACAGCCGCGCCTTTTCCAGCGGCGAAGCGGCAGGCGGCACGGCCACCTTGCTGGCGCGGGTCGCTAGTCTGAGTTCCACCCATGCCGGTGCGGGCCGCAACAAGCTGTTCATCCGCGCCATCGCCGATTCCGGCGTCGCCGGGCCGACCCAGGCCACCACCGGCCAATATCTGGGCGACATGCGGTTAAACTATGCCGCACCCGACCCCGACCTCAAACTTTATGATGTCGGCCGAGTCGAAGTGCTGGAAGGGCCGCAGGGCACGCTCTATGGCGCGGGATCGCTGGGCGGCATCATCCGCATCATGCCCAACGCCCCCAATCTGGGCGAAATGGGCGGGCAAGTATCGGCGGGGCTTTCCGCGACCCAGCATGGCGATCCTGGCGGCGATCTGTCGGCAACGCTCAACCTGCCGATCGTCGCGGAAAAACTCGCGCTGCGGGTCGTGGGCTATGGCGTGCAGGACGGCGGCTATATCGACGACGTCAATCGCGGGAAGGATGACGTCAACCGCACCCGCACCTGGGGCGGCCGCGCCGCGCTGCGCTTTGCCCCCGACGATGACTGGACGATCGATCTCAATGGCGTCTACCAGCAGATAGAGGGCGATGACGCGCAATATGCGACCCGCTCGGTCGGCCGACTGGAACGCGCCTCCGCCGTCGCCCAACCCTATCGATCCGACTATCTGCTCGGCAATGTCCGCCTCGAGAAACAGTGGGACAGTTTGCGCTTCGTCTCGTCCACCGGCTTCGTGCGGCACGACCTGTCCGAAAGCTATGACGCGACCCAGCCCGGCGGCCCGCCAGCGCTGTTCCGCCAGCGCAATGAAGTCGACATTTTCTCCACCGAAAACCGGCTGGTCCGCGATCTCGACAATGGGCTGGGCTGGATATTGGGCGGCTCCTACCTGCAAAGCACGTCGAAAATCTATCGCTCGCTGACCGGCTTTGGCGCCGCCCTGATCCAGCCGGAGGTGCTACCCGGCGTACCCGTTTTCGGCCGGGGCCAACCAGCGGCGGCGACGGGCGTGCGCAACAGCGTGAAGGAAGCGACGCTGTTCGGCGAAGCCTCCTTCGAACCGGTCCGGGGACTGATCGCCACCTTCGGCGGCCGCCTGACCAACAGCCGCTTGTCCGGCGAAGCGCTTGATCCTGTCGCCGCCCTCTCCTCGGCGGACCTTGCACGGGCAGAAGCACAGGCCGATCGCAGCGAGACGATCTTCCTACCCTCCGCCTCCTTGCTCACCGACGCGATTCCCAACGTCACTCTATACGCCCGCTTTCAGCAGGGCTTTCGCCCCGGCGGCCTCGCCGTCGATGATCAGCGGGTGCGGCGTTTCCAGAATGACCGCATATCGACCATCGAAAGCGGCTTTCGCATGGGCCTGCCCGGCCGCGACACGATCGCGCTCAGCGCCAACATTGCCTATACCGACTGGCGCGATATCCAGGCCGACGTCACCGACCGGATCGGCCTGCCGACCACGGCCAATATCGGCGATGGGCGCATCTATACGCTCGAAGGGCGCATCGTTGCCCGCGCCACCCCGCGCCTGACGCTGGACGGCAGCATCATCTATAATGATAGCCGCCTGACCCGGCAGGCAGCCTTCATTCGGGCGCTGTCCTATGATGACCAATCGCTGGCCGTGCCCAATGTCGCCAATCTAGGCGGACGGCTCGCCTTCGACTATCGCGCGCCGCTGAGCGACCGGATGAATCTCCATCTTACAGGGTCCGCCCGCTATGTCGGCAAATCGCGGCTGGGCGTCGGGCCAATACTGGGCCAGACTCAGGGCGATTATGTCGATACCAGCCTTTCGGCCAGCGTGACGCGCGGGCCGGTGCAATATTCGCTATCGCTCACCAACCTGTTCGACAGCGACGGCAACCGCTTCTCGCTCGGCACGCCGTTCGACCTCAATACCGACTATTATACGCCGCTGCGCCCACGCACGCTGCGCATCGGCGTCGATTTCGCTTTCTGAACATCCATTCATCGCAAAACGGCACGGAAAACCAAGTTCGGCATCGTCCCTCCCGCACGCGCGCACAGAATATCAAGCGCGGCACGCAGAGGAGACTATATGCGACATCTACTGGCCTGCACGGCCATCGCGCCGGTTCTGGTGGCCCTGACAGCGGCGCAGGCAATGGCGGAAACGACCATCAGCACCGCCACGACGGCAGCCGTCAAGACCTCCACCATCGCCAGCGGCGCGCGCGACGATATCACCATCAGTTCGGCCGGATCGATCACCCTGACCAGCGGCACGGCGGTCACCGTCGACAGCAACAACAAAGTCTCGAACGCGGGCACCATCACCATCAACGATGCCAATAATGTCACCGGCATCCTGATCGCCCCCGGCACCAGCGGGGCGATCACCAACAGCGGCACCATCACGCTGACCGAAGACTATACTGCAACAGACAGCGACTCCGACGGCGATATCGACGGCCCGTTCGCCAAGGGCACGAATAAAAAGGGTATCTGGCTGCAGGCGGGCGCGCGTCACGTCGGCGACATCACCCATAGCGGCACCATCAGCATTGAAGGCAATCAGTCGGACGGCATCCGCCTCGACGGCCCTCTGACCGGCAACCTCGCCACCAGTGGCACGATCAGCGTCACGGGCGACAACAGCAACGGCGTCCTGGTCAATGACGTCACCGGTAACGTAACCCTGCGCGGGACGACGACGGCGGTTGGCGCGAACAGCATCGGCGCAGCCTTGCTTGGCGACATCGACGGCGCACTCAAGATTCAGGGCAGCATCGCCAGCACCGGCTATCGCACGACGACCCGGCCGTCCGACGTCACCAAATTGGATGCCGACGATCTGCTTCAGGGCGGATCGGCCCTGGTGATCGCGGGCAATGTCAGCGGCGGCATTATCTTCGACGTGCCGCCCACCGCCAGCGACGATGATGATGAAGATGATACCGATATTGACGATGATGGCCTGACCGACAGCACGGAAGGCACGGCCTCGGTCATCACCTATGGCTCGGCAGCCGCCGTGCAGATCGGCGCGGCGGACAGCGACACGGACATAGGTGCGGTAGCCGCCGATACGTCGGGCTATGGCCTGATCGTCAATGGCGGCATTGGCGGCTATGGCGTTTATGACGGGGTCGCGGCCAATGGCCTGGTTATTGGCGGGCTGGGCGGCGATGTCGACATTGCCAAGGGCGTGCTGGTCGCAGGCACGGTCGCGGCCGTCTCCTACGACAGCAATGCCACCGCCCTGCGCCTGGGTTCGGGCGCGCGGGCCGATACGGTCGAAGTCAGCGGCACCGTCGGCGCAAGCGGATCGGCCAAGACGGGGACGAGCGCGCGCGGGCTCGTAATCGACGCAGGCGCATCGGTCTCGGCGATCAAGGTCAGCGGCGCTGTCGCCGCATCGGCGCTCGACAATGCAAAAGGCACCGCGATCGCCATTCTCGATTCGTCGGGTACGGTATCCAGCCTGTCCAACACCGGCCGGATCAGCGCGACCGGCGGCCTCACCAACACCGCGATCGACCTCAGCGCCAACGGCAGCGGCGTCACCCTGACGCAGGCGCTTGCCTCCGCCACGGCCACCGCGCCGCAGATCGTCGGCGATGTCCGGCTGGGGTCGGGCAATGACGTCATGACCGTGTCGGCAGGCAGCATCACCGGCAACCTCAGCCTCGGCGCTGGCAATGATAGCGTCGCCCTGTCCGGCACGTCCAGCCTGACCGGCAATGTCGCGTTCGGCACGGGCACGTCCAGCCTGACCCTGGCCAACAGCGCCAGCCTGACGGGCAATGTCGATTTCGGCGGCAGCGCCGGGACGCTCGTCTTGAACGGCACTTCGTCCCTGTCGGGGGCGATCAACAATGGCGGCAACGTCGATGTGACGCTCAATGGCGGGACGCTCAGCACCACCAGCACGGGCAGCATCGCGCTGGGTTCGCTGTCGGCCAGCGGCACCTCGACCATCGGCGTTGCCATCGATGCGGCGACCGGTGCCAACACCGTCTATGACGTAGCAGGCGCGGCCAGCTTCGCCAGCGGATCGCAGGTGAAGGTGCAACTCAGCCAGGTCGGTGATGCGGAAGGCGACTATGTCATCGTCCGCGCCGGATCGCTCAGCGGATCGCCGACGCTCGGCACCGCCACCCTGCTGCCCTATATGTTCAAGGGCAGCGTCGCGGGCGATACCACGGCAGGCACCGTCACCCTCTCGATCGCGGCCAAGACCGTGACCGACCTGGGCCTCACCGGCTCGCTCGGTAGCGCCTATTCCGCCATCTTCAATGCGCTCGACAATGACGCCGATATCGCCGACGCCTATCTCGCCATCAGCGATGGCGAGACGCTGAACGCCAATCTGCGCCAGATGCTGCCCGATCATGCCGGTGGCACGTTCGAAGCGGTGACATCGGGTTCCAGAGCCACCGCGCGCATCCTGTCCGACCCCAACGGCATCTATCGTACCAAGGACGGCCGCCTCGGCTTCTGGCTGCAACAGGTCGCCTTTGGCAGCAGCAAGAGCGTGGGCAATACCGCGTCCTACGATATCAACGGCTGGGGCGCGGGCGGTGGCGCCGAATATCTGACCGATCTCGGCGCATTCGGCGGCTCCTTCGCCTATATCCATAGTAGCGACACCGGCGGCGGCACCGACAATGCCGTCGATTCCGACCAATATGAACTGGCGGCCCACTGGCGCGGCCAATGGGGACCGCTGCTGGCCTTCGCCCGCCTGTCCGCGGCGCATATCGGCTTTACCGGCACCCGCCATTTCTCCAATGGCGACGTCACCCGCACCGCCGATGGCGACTGGAACGGCAAACTCTATTCGGCGACCGCAGGCGCGGCCTATCAGATGCAGATGGGCCGGTTCAGCCTGCGTCCGGCGCTCGGCATCGACTATTATCGCCTTTCCGAAAATGGCTATAGCGAGACCGGCGGCGGCGATGCCTTCAACCTGACAGTGCTGGACCGCACCAGCGACGAGACCACCGCCAACGGCACGGTCACGGCGGGCTATGACTTTGGCAGCTTGAACCCGGAAGATGGCTGGCTGCGGCTGGAACTGGAAGGCGGCCGTCGCCAGATCATCGGCGGATCGCTTGGCGATACGGTCGCCTATTTCAAGGATGGCGACCGCTTCACCCTGACCGCCGAAGACCGCACCAACGGCTGGACCGGCCGCGCCCGCCTCTATGGCGGCACCGAAACATTCCGCGTGGGCGGCGAATTCGGCGCGGAGGAGCAACAAAATCACGTCGCCATATCGTTTAGAGCGACGGTAAACTTCGTCCTGTGACGTCCTGACTATGAAAGGACGGGCCACACCCCACAGACCCTCCCGGTCCGTCCTTTCCGATCCGGCAATATCCCTCCCCAAGGGCGCCGGACATAAAGAGGGGCGTCACCGCTAGACCCGGTGGCGCCCCTTATTATTGTGAACGGGCGGAAATTATTCTGCCTTCACCTCGACCGGCTTCAACTTGGCGCTGAGCGCGTCGAACCCGGCTTTGTCGGCCGGCGACAGATTGGGGCGCCCCGCCATAATCCCCATCGAAACGCTGCACTTGGAATAATAGGTTTCGCCCGGCTCGATCTCCAGCCGCAGCGTATCGGTCGCCTCGCTCTTGACCGAATATTCGTGAATGCCGGGGTCGGCATAGACGACGGCGAATTTACCCGGCGGCAAGCTGGTCAGACGTTCCCCCTTTTCATGCACCGCACAGGAAATAGCCGCCCCCACCAAGCCGCCCTTACGGAAGAAGATGATCTTCCCCTTCCCTTCGGGAATGTCGGATACCGGCGCTGTCGCCGCCGCCGGATCGGACGGAACGGCTGGGTCAACCGCCGCATCCTGCGCGATCGCAGACGTGCCGCAGCCGACCATCACCAATGCCAGAAACATGTGATTCTTCATAACATTACCCCCCATTGTGAATTTCAACGTTCGCCGTCTGGCAAAACGAATGGAATGTCGGCCACCAATTTGGCCTGTCCTCGCGTACCCGCAGGCACGACAACCTCGCTACCTGCCATGAAAAGCACGACCGGCACTGCAACCAGCCCGACCAGGGCAGCCTCATTTGTGCGGCTTTCACCGGATTGGGCGAAACGGAAGCTACGCAGCGCGATCTTCTGCCCTTGATACTCGACGAAGCGCGCCGCCAATATCAACTCGCCAGCCTTGCCCGCCGCGCGCGCGCGCGCGGCATGGATGACCTCGCCCTCCCCCAGCGCACCATCAGGCACGACGACGGCCCCATTGAAGGCCACCGGCACCGTCGTGCGGATGCGGAACCGGTCGCCCGGCTTGGACAATTTGGAATTGAGCGGGTCGAGTATCTCGAAATCGACATAGGTTCCGGCTGGCACCGCTGTCGCCGTCGGTGCGAACGTCGCAACGATCGGGTCGGTCCCGGCAGAGGCTGGTATCGAAATAGCCAGCCCGAAAGCCGCAGCGAATAATCGCCCCGTGCGCCGCATCATCCCCCCTGTTCACGCCGCCAATCCCCCGATTCGCTATGGCGTGAACAGATGCTTATCGCGCGCCTTTACAGTCGTATAGAGGGAAGCGAGCGATCAGCCCGCCAACCCCTTCTTCACCAACTCATTCACGACCTGCGGGTTGGCCTTGCCCTGCATTGCCTTCATCGTCTGGCCGACGAAGAAACCGAACAGCGCTTCCTTGCCGCCCTTATATTGCGCGACCTTGTCGCCATTGTCCGCGAGAATCTTGGCCACCACCGCCTCGATCGCGCCGGTGTCCGACGTCTGCTTCATGCCGCGATCTTCCACGATCTTGGCTGGCGCGTCGCCGGTTTCCAGCATGATTTCGAACACCTGCTTGGCGAGCGATCCCGACAGCGTGCCGTCCGCGACCAGCGCCAGCAATTCGGCCGCCTGTGAGGGACTGACCGGGCTTTCTTCCAGGCTTTTGCCAAGGCGGTTGAGCGCCCCATAAAGGTCGGACAGCAGCCAGTTGGCCGCTGCCTTGGCGACATCGCTCTCGCTCTTCTTCTGCGCGGCGGCGCTCTGCGTCACCAGCAGTTCGAACCAGCGCGCGGTGTCGGCGTCCGCCGTCAGGGTCGCGGCATTATAGGCCGACAGGCCCAGCGCCTGCTCATAGCGTTTGCGCTTGGCATCGGGCAGTTCGGGCAGCGAGGCGCGGCATTCGGCCAGAAACGCCTCGTCCAGTTCGATAGGCAACAGGTCGGGATCGGGGAAGTAGCGATAGTCATGCGCATCTTCCTTCGACCGCATCGACCGCGTCTCACCCCGGTCGGGATCGTAGAGCCGGGTTTCCTGCACGATCTTGCCGCCCGCCTCCAGCACATCGACCTGACGGTTCGCCTCATGCTCGACCACGGCCATGACGAAGCGGACGGAATTGACGTTCTTGGTTTCGGTGCGGGTGCCGAATTCCTCGCCGGGCTTGCGGACCGACACGTTGACGTCGGCGCGCATCGACCCCTGGTCCATATTGCCGTCGCACGACCCGACATAGCGCAGGATGGTGCGCAGCTTCGCCAGATAAGCCCCTGCTTCGGCAGGCGACCGCATGTCCGGCTTCGACACGATCTCCATCAGCGCGACGCCCGACCGGTTGAGGTCGACATAGGAGCTGGTCGGATGCTGATCATGCATCAGCTTGCCCGCATCCTGCTCGACATGGATACGCTCGACCCCGATCACCTTGGTACTGGTTTCCGGGTTCTTCTCGTCCAGCACGATCTCGATCTGCCCTTCGCCCACGATCGGGTGATAGAGCTGGCTGATCTGATAGCCCTGCGGCAGATCGGCGTAGAAATAATTTTTGCGGTCGAACCGCGACCATCTGTTGATCTGCGCCTCGATCGCCATGCCGGTGCGCACCGCCTGGCGGATGCACTCGCGATTGGGCACGGGCAACATGCCGGGCATCGCTGCGTCGACCAGGCTGACCTGCGTATTGGGCTCGGCCCCGAAAGCGGTCGCGGCACCGGAAAACAGCTTGGCATTGGTGGTGATCTGGGCATGCACCTCCAGGCCGATCACGACCTCCCACTCGCCGGTTGCGCCCTGGATGCGATAGGTTGATTCAGTCATGCTGGGTCCGTTTCGGGAGTGATAAGAGTGAGTTCAGGAAAGTAACGCCGGTACAGCGTCAGATCGCGAGTCAATAAGGGCATTTGTCGGGTGAAGGCATGGGCTCCGACGAAAAAATCGGGAAGAACACGATAAGCCCGATCCTCCTTGCGCGCCTCTCGATAAGCTACGAAGCGTTGCCCCGCAATGAAGGCGGCAACGTCGTCGACCGGTTCCGAGACGAGACCCAGCGCCGCTATGTCCGCCTGTAAATCATTCAAGGATCGATAATTTCTACTTAGCTCAGCGAGAACGACAATGTTGATTATGGCCGGCCCGTTGAATCGAGCGTCGCTCAACCGGTCGATCGACCACGGCCCCCATATGTCATCGCTTGACAGAATGTCGATGATGACATTCGTATCGACAAATGTCATTCGGGGTCCAACCGGTGCGGGCGGATATAATCCATATATTCGTCGGTTGACGCAAAGCCGGTTTTCATCGTGCCAGCCGCAGCCAATATTCCCGCCCTTATGCGGTTTCGCCGTTCATCGGTGGTTTCGCCCACCAGAAGATGAGCGGGAAGCACCACTGCTTCGCCACGGTCATTGATTCCGATGCGAACCGGCTGTCCCGGAACAAGGCCAATGCGGTCACGGATTGCCTTGGGCATGAACACCTGCCCTTTGCTGGTCATGTTGACCACCGTTTCCTCATCAAATTTGCTGTGCATGTTCATCGCGACATCTCCAGTGTTACCTCGGTAACACTTCGGTCAAACCATTACCACCACTTGTCCGGCCGCGCCACAAACCCTGCCCGTTCCTCGATCGCCAAACCGGCGTTCAGCACCGTCTGCTCGTCCAGCGCCTTGCCGATGATCTGCAAGCCGAGCGGCAAGCCCTGACTATCTACGCCACCGGGCACCGACATGGCGGGCAGCCCCGCCAGCGACGCGGGCACGGTGAACACGTCGTTCAGATACATGGCCAGCGGATCGGCCTGCTTCTCGCCCAGCGTGAAGGCCGCGCTTGGTGCGGTCGGGGTCAGCAGCAGGTCGCATTGTTCGAAGGCCAGATCGAAATCGCGCGCGATCAGCGCCCGGACCTTCTGCGCCTGCGTATAATAAGCGTCGTAGAAACCGGCCGACAATACATAGGTGCCGATCATGATGCGGCGCTTGACCTCCGGCCCGAAGCCAGCGGCGCGGGTGGCGGCATACATGTCCTGCAGGCCTGCGCCATCGGGCAGGTCGCGCTGGCCATAGCGCACGCCGTCATAGCGGGCGAGGTTGGACGAGGCTTCGGCGGGCGCGATGATATAATAGGTCGGCAGCGCATATTTGGTATGCGGCAATGACACTTCGACCACAGTCGCGCCAGCGTCCTTGAGCCAGGCAATCCCCTGATCCCACAGCGCGGCGATTTCCGCGTTCAGGCCATCGGGGCGATATTCCTTGGGAATACCGACCGTCTTACCCTTGAGATTGCTCGACAATCCCGCCTCCCACTGCGGCACCGGCAGGCCGAGCGAGGTCGAATCCTTGGGGTCGAACCCGGCCATCACCTCCAGCAGCAACGCATTGTCGCGCACCGTCCGCGCCATCGGCCCGGCCTGGTCAAGCGATGAGGCGAAGGCGACGATGCCCCAGCGCGAGCAACGGCCATAGGTCGGCTTGATGCCACTGATGCCGGTAAAGGCGGCGGGCTGGCGGATCGATCCGCCGGTATCGGTGCCGGTCGCCGCCGGGCAGAGCCGCGCCGCGATCGCGGACGACGACCCGCCCGACGAACCGCCGGGGGCCAAGGCCGAATTGTCGCCGCCATCGCGCTTCCACGGGCTGATGACGTTGCCATAATAGCTCGTCTCGTTGGAAGACCCCATGGCGAACTGGTCGAGGTTCAGCTTGCCCAGCATCCCCGCGCCCGCATCCCACAGCTTGGCGGACACGGTCGACTCGTAAGTCGGCACGAACCCTTCGAGCATGTGGCTGGCCGCCGTGGTCTGCACGCCCTGCGTGCAGAAGAGATCCTTCATGCCGATCGGCACGCCCGACAGCGGCTTAACCTCGCCCGCCGCCAGCGCCTTGTCGGCGGCATCGGCGGCTTCCAGCGCCTTTTCCGGCGTTTCGACGATGAAGGCGTTGAGCGCCTTGGCCGCGGCGACATTGGCGTTGAAGCCCTCGGCGACTTCGCGCGCGGAAAAATCGCCTGCGCGGAACCCGTCGCGAATTTCGGCTACGGTAAGGTCTGTAAGATCAGTCAAAATCTTTATCCCGTTCGGGCTGAGCGAAGTCGAAGCCTTCTGCTGAGCGAAGCGAAGCAGCCTCCCTCCGGTCGGCAGAGCCCTTTGACAGGCTCAGGGCGAACGGGGGAGTGATACGCATCACTCTATAACTTTCGGCACCGCAAAAAATCCATGTTCGGCCTGGGGCGCGTTCGCCAGCACCTTGTCGCGGACATTGCCGTCAGTCACGACGTCGTCGCGCAGGCGCTGGTGATTGGGGATGACGGCTGTCATCGGCTCGACGCCGCTGACGTCCACCTCACCCAATTGCTCCACCCAGCCAAGGATGTTGTTGAGTTCGGGCACCATCGCCTCGGCTTCGGCATCGCTCACCGAAATGCGCGAGAGGCTGGCGATCTTTTTTACGGTCTGAAGGTCTATCGACATGGGCCACGCCGCTACCACCCGCTTCCCTCCGCTTCAAGCCGGTTTCGCGCCTCTTGCGCACGCCGGTAGCTTGCGTAAGACAGGGGCGCGCAAATGGGGGCTGCGTCGCCCTTGAAAATCGGAGAGCATGGGTGGCCCGCAAATTTCTCTATGTCATCGCAACCCTCGTGGTTCTGGTGATCGCGGCGTTCGCCATCTATGCGATCTGGGGCATGCAATTGATCCGTGCGGTGATGGTGCCGCGCGAAGACTTTACCGAACTCGCGCCGCTGCCCGCCAATGCCTATGCCGACCCCAAAATGTGGGTCGCCCGCCCGGACATCACGCAGAATAATCCGGCGCTGTGGACGCCCGCAGGCGTCACGCTTCCCGCGACGCTGCCCAAGGCCGCGATCTTCTTCATCCACCCGACCAGCTATATCACGACCTTTGGTGACGCCCATTGGAATGCCGCGCTGGGCGAGAAGGAAGCCGACGCCACCGCCCGCCGCTTCGTGATGAGCCAGGCCAGCGCCTTCAACGCGGCCGGCACCGTCTGGGCACCGCGCTATCGCCAGGCCAATTATGGGGCATTCCTGACCGACAAGCCCGCCGGTGACAAGGCGCTGGCCGCCGCCTATCGCGACGTCGCCCAGGCCTTTGCCGCCTTCCTCGCGGCCAACCCGACCGGCCCGTTGATGCTGGCAGGGCATAGCCAGGGGTCACGCCATCTGATGCAATTGCTGCGCGAGGAAGTCGCGGGCAAGCCGGTGGCCGATCGGGTGGCGGCGGTCTATGCCGTCGGCTGGCCGGTCTCGGTCGAGGCCGATCTGCCCGCGCTCGGCCTGCCTGCCTGCGCCCGCGCGGCGCAGGCGCATTGCATCGTCAGCTGGCAAAGCTATGCCGAACCCGCCGACCCGTCCGCCGTGGTCGAAAGTTTCGAGCGCAAGACCGGCTATACCGGCAAGCCCCGCAAGGGCACGCACATGCTCTGCACCAACCCCATCACCGGCGCGTTCAACGGCGCGGCTCCGGCCAGCGCCAACAAGGGCACGCTCGACGCGCGCGAGCAGGGCCAGCCGCCCAAGCTGCTGACCGGCATCGTCCCCGCGCGCTGCGACACCAGCGGCGTGCTGATGATCGGCGAGCCGGTTGACATGGGGCCGTTCACCCTGCCCGGCAATAATTATCATGTCTATGATTACAGCCTGTTCTGGGGCAATGTCCGCGCCGACGCGCAACAAAGGCTCGCCGCCTTTCAGCAGAAGTGACAGCCCGATAACATGCCATTGGTAACGACGGATCGCGTCGCCTTTCGCGAGGCTTTGCCCGAAGGCGGCCGCCTGGTCGGCATGGATGTCGGCACCAAGACGATCGGCCTTGCGCTCTGCGACGCGCGCTGGTCGATCGCCAGCCCGGCCCACACCATCACGCGCAGTAAATTCAGCAAGGACAAGCTGTTGCTGGCCGCCTTCATCACGCAGCAGCAGGTCAAGGGTATCGTCATCGGCCTGCCGCTCAACCTTGACGGCACCGGCAGCCCGCGCAGCCAGTCGAGCCGCGCCTTCGCGCATAATCTGGCGGATTTCGGGCTGCCGGTCCTGCTCTGGGACGAACGCTGGTCGACCCAGGCAGTGACCCGCACGCTGATTGAGGCCGACGCCAGCCGCGCCCGCCGCGACGTGCTGGTCGACAAGCTGGCGGCGAGCTATATCCTGCAGGGTGCGATTGATGGGCTGGTCGCCGGGCTGGAATAGCCAGCGCGCCCTACCCCTCGAACGCCGCGATGATCGGGCATGGCCCCTCGTCCGACGCATGGCATTGCCGCGCCAGCCGCTCCAGTGCCGCACGCGCCGCCTGCATCTCGGCGATCTTCGCGTCCAGTGCGGCGATCCGTTCCGACGCCAATTCCCGCGCCCGCGCCCGATCCTGCCCGGCATCCAGATGCAGCAATTCGCCAATCTGCTCCAGCGTGAACCCCGCCCGCTGCGCGCCGCGGATGAAGCCCAGCCGCCGCGCGTCCGCCGCGTCGTAGCGCCGGATGCCGTCGCCCCGCTCCGGCGTGGCGAGCAGGCCGCGCCGCTGATAATAGCGTACCGTCTCCACCCCAACCCCGCTGCTGCGCGCGAGTGCGGAAATCGTCATACTCATCCCTTGACTCCGTACCATGGTCCGCACCCTATATGGGTGGCATGCCCCCTTTGCCCAAGGATATGCCGTCATGACCCAAGCCCGATCCGCCGCCATCTACCGCATGGTGATGCCCGACCATATCTGTCCCTATGGTATCAAGGCACGTTGGCTGCTCAAGCGGCGCGGCTACCGGATCGAGGATCATTGGCTCACCAGCCGCGCGGAAACCGATGCGTTCAAGGCGGCGCATGACGTCAAGACCACGCCGCAAATCTTCATCGATGGCCAGCGGATCGGCGGCCATGACGATCTGCGGCGCTTCCTTGGTCTTAAAGTGCGCGATCCCGACGCGACCAGCTATGTGCCCGTCCTCGCCGTGTTCGCGGTGGCCGCACTGCTGGCGCTGGCGGTCAACTGGCTGACCTTCGCCCCGCTCATCGCCTTCGTCACGGTCGAGCGTTTCATCGCCATCGCCATGATGCTGCTCGCCATGCTGAAATTGCAGGATGTCGATCGCTTCGCGACGATGTTCCTGAACTATGACCTGCTCGCCCGCCGCCTACCGCCCTATGGCCGCGCCTACCCGTTTCTGGAACTGGGCGCCGGCGTGCTGATGCTCACGCGCACGCTGGACTGGCTGTCGATCCCGGTCGCGCTCGCCATCGGCGGCATCGGGGCGGTGTCGGTGTTCAAGGCCGTCTATCTCGAAAAGCGCACGCTCAAATGCGCCTGCGTCGGCGGCAGCAGCAACGTCCCGCTCGGCTTCGTGTCGCTCACCGAAAATGTGATGATGGTGGCGATGGCAGTATGGATGACGGCAGGCATCCATTAAATAAAAAAGCGCGGATGCTGACAAGCATCCATTAAACAAAAAGCGCGGATGACGGCAGGCATCCATTGAACATACTACTGAGGCGCAGGGCCTTACCGACCTCAGTCGACAACCCAATCGGCCGACGCGATCCCCTGCGCATAGAGCAGCACCGACAGGTCGCCATGGACGATCTCGGCGGCGGCGGCGGCGCGCGTCACCGGCTTGGCATGATAGGCAACGCCCAGCCCCGCCCCTTCGATCATCGGAATATCGTTCGCGCCGTCGCCCACCGCCAGGGTCAGGGCGCGATCGATACCGCCCGCGATGGCCGCTTCCAGTTCCACCCGCTTGCGCGCCGCATCGACGATCGGGCGGGTAACGCTGCCCAGCAGTGCGCCGTCGGCAATCTCCAGCACATTGGCGACATGCCTGTCGAAGCCGATCTCGGCCGCCACCGGCCCTGTAAAGCGGGTGAAGCCACCCGACACGAGCAGCGTACGCGCGCCCCGCGCCTTCATCGTGCGGACCAGCGCCTTCGCGCCGCCCATGATGACGACCCGCTCCTGCCGACACTGGTCGATGGCGCTGTCGGGCAAGCCCTTGAGCAAAGCGACGCGCCCATGCAACGCGCCTTCGAAATCCAGTTCCCCGCGCATCGCCCGCTCGGTGATCTCGGCGATCTGCGGCTTGATCCCGGCATAGTCGGCCAGTTCGTCGATACACTCGACGGTGATCATGGTCGAATCCATGTCGGCGATCAGCAACGCCTTTACCCGCCCCTCGACCGGCTGGACGATCACGTCGATGCCCTGCCCGATATCGGCCAGCGCCGCGCGCGCTGCCACCGGATCGGTCGCGAAGAACAGGTCCGCCGCCTTGTCGCGGTCGAGCCACAGGCTCTGCCCCGGCTGGCACCCCGCCTGCGCCAGCCGATCGACGGCCGCCGCAATATCCCCCTGCCCGATCGAGCCACTTGCCACTAAGGTCGCGACGAACATGAACACTCCTGACACACAGCAGGGCGAATCCCGCCCACGGGTCGCGCTTATTGCCGGGCCGACCGCCAGCGGCAAGAGCGCGCTCGCCATTGCCCTTGCCAAGGCGACCGATGGCATCGTCATCAACGCCGATGCGAGCCAGGTCTATGCCGACCTCGCCATCCTGTCCGCACGGCCAAGCGCGGAGGAGATGGGCGATGTGCCCCACCGCCTGTTCGGTCATATCGACGGGGCACAGGCCTGCACCGCGCCGCGCTGGGCGGCCGAGGCAAAGGCCCAGATCGCAGCCGCCCAGGAACAGGGCCGCCTGCCCATCCTGGTCG
This sequence comes from Sphingobium sp. D43FB, assembly GCF_002312805.1. Classification (GTDB taxonomy): domain Bacteria; phylum Pseudomonadota; class Alphaproteobacteria; order Sphingomonadales; family Sphingomonadaceae; genus Sphingobium. The sequence continues at coordinate 32,207 of NZ_NMUA01000017.1, forward strand.
GTGGCACGGGCCTCTATATCCGCACCCTGCTCGACGGCATCGCGCCGGTGCCGGACATCGACCCGGACATACGCGCGACGGTGCGCGCCTTGCCTGTCGCAGAAGCCCACGCCGCGCTGACCCAAGAAGACCCGGAGGCCGCCGCCCGGCTGGCACCTGCCGACACCACCCGCGTCGCCCGCGCGCTGGAGGTGGTACGGTCCACCGGCAAGCCGTTGAAACAGTGGCAGCAGCATAAGAGCGGCGGCATCGCCGACCAGATTACCCTGACCCCCATGATTCTTCGCCCGCCGCGCGACTGGCTGATCGAGCGCTGCGACCGGCGTTTCGTACAGATGATCGACGCGGGCGCGATCGAGGAGGTCGAGGCGCTGCTCGCCCGCCACCTTCACCCCGACCTGCCGGTGATGCGCGCGATCGGCGTGCCCGAAATCCGCGCCTGGTTGGGCGGCGAGATCGACCGGGAAACGATGATCGAACGCGGCGCGCTCGCCACCCGCCAATATGCCAAGCGCCAATATACCTGGTTCACCAACCAGCCCCCACCGCACTGGCCGCGCGAAACGCGAGAAATTGATAACAATCTGATCGATGAATTAGCAATTAAATTACAACAATAGCGCTTGACACGTCATTTTATGTCCATTAGAGGCTGCCACCTTGCTATCGCAGGTCCGCTGTCGCAAAGGACAGGGCTTGCATCATATGAGAAGGATTTATCGTGGCCGAAAAGAGCGGCGCGGACATATTGGTTGAATGCCTGATCGATCTCGGTGTCGAGGTCGTGTTCGGCTATCCCGGCGGCGCGGTGCTGCCCATTTATGACGCGCTCTACAATCATCCCACGATCAAGCATGTGCTGGTCCGCCATGAACAGGGCGCGACCCACATGGCGGAGGGCTATGCCCGTTCGACCGGCAAGCCCGGCGTCGTGCTGGTCACCTCCGGCCCCGGCGCGACCAATGCCGTCACCGGCATCACCGACGCGCTGATGGATTCGATCCCCATGGTCGTCATCACCGGACAGGTGCCGACGCAACTGATCGGCACCGATGCGTTTCAGGAAGCGGACACGGTCGGCATCACGCGCCACTGCACCAAGCATAATTATCTGGTGAAAGACCCCGGCAAGCTGGCGGGCGTCGTTCATGAGGCGTTTCACATCGCCACGACGGGTCGCCCCGGCCCGGTCGTCATCGACATTCCCAAGAATGTCCAGATCGCGACCGCCCCCTATAAGCGGCCCGAACCGGTCCAGCATGCCAGCTACCGCCCGCAGATCAAGGCGGACGCGGCGGGCATCGACGCGGCCGTCGAAATGCTGGCCGCGGCCGAGCGCCCCATCTTCTACACCGGCGGCGGCGTCATCAACTCCGGCCCGCAGGCCAGCGCTTTGTTGCGCGAACTCGCCGCGCTCACCGGCGCGCCCGTCACCTCGACCCTGATGGGCCTGGGTGCCTTCCCCGCATCGTCCGACCAGTGGCTGGGCATGTTGGGGATGCACGGCACCTATGAAGCCAATTGGGCGATGAACCAGGCGGACCTGATCCTGTGCGTCGGCGCACGTTTCGATGATCGCGTCACCGGCCGCCTCGACGCCTTCGCGCCCAACAGCCGCAAGGTCCATATCGATATCGACCGCAGCTCCATCAACAAGATCGTCGATGTCGATGTCGCCATCCAAGCCGACGTCGCCAGCGCGCTCGACGACATGATCGCCCTGTGGAAGCAGCGCGGCCATGAACAGGCCGACCTGTCGGCATGGTGGGACAGGATCGCGGAATGGCGGACGAAGCAATCGCTCGCCTATGTCGAAAACGGCATCGAAATCATGCCGCAACGCGCGATTGCGGACCTCTACACCGCGTGCCAGGCGACCGGCAAGGATGTCATCATCACCACCGAAGTCGGCCAGCATCAAATGTGGGCGGCGCAGCATTTCGGCTTCGAAGCGCCCAATAAATGGCTGACCTCCGGCGGTCTCGGCACGATGGGCTATGGCTTCCCCGCCGCCATCGGCGCGCAGATGGGCAATGCCGACAGCCTCGCCATCTGCATCGCGGGCGACGCCTCGGTGCAGATGAACATTCAGGAAATGGGCACCGCCAGCCAATATCGCCTGCCGGTCAAGCTGTTCATCCTGAACAATGAATATATGGGCATGGTCCGCCAGTGGCAGGAACTGACCTATGAAAGCCGCTATTCCAACAGCTATTCGGACAGCCTGCCCGACTTCGTGAAGCTGGGCGAAGCCTATGGCTGGACCGGCATCCGCATCGAGCAGCCGGGCGACCTGGAAGCGGGCATCCGCCAGATGCTGGAAACGCCAGGGCCAGTGATCGTCGATTGCCGCGTCGCCAAACTGTCCAACTGCTTCCCGATGATCCCGTCGGGCGCGGCGCATACCGAAATGATGCTCGATCCCAACCAGATCGCCGGCATCATGTCGGATGAGGCGAAGGCCTTAGTATGAGGATGGGGGTGTGACGCAGCACCTCCAGCTGCGCGTCCATGTCAGCGAACCGTGGGATTTCGAGCGGATCGCGGGCACGGCCGAGCTGTCGGGCTGGACTATCGACCATGCCGACCCGGCCAATGACGAATGGGTCGTGCATCTGGACGAAGGGTTCGACTTTCACGAGCGGCATATCGGCACGCTGCTGGTCGGTCCCCGCTATGTCGGCGAACATCTCCACCGGATGTTCGATGCGGTGGCGGGCCTGCCCGTCCGCGTCGCTCACCGGCAGGATGATGGCTGGCATTATGCCTTTACGGCGATGATTTCGGAACGGGCAAATCCCAGTGACGCCCATGACGATAGGAATGACGGGACAGCCAAGTGATGCATATCCAGGAAGAATTGAACCAGCGGCACGTCCTGTCGCTGACCGTTTCGAACGAAGCCGGCATATTGGCGCGCATCGCGGGCCTGTTCACCGCGCGCGGCTATAATATCGACAGCCTGACCGTGGCCGACATCACCGACGATCATAGCGTCAGCCGCATCACCATCGTCACCAACGGCCCGCCCAAGGTAATCGACCAGATCATCGCCCAGCTCGACCGGCTGGTGCCCGTCCACAAGGTCACCGACTTGACCGAAGTCGGCCCCTTCGTCGAACGCGAACTGGCGCTGGTCAAGGTCAAGGGCACGGGCGAGGACCGGATCGAGGCGCTGCGCCTGGCCGACGTGTTCCGCGCCAAGGTGGTCGACACGACGATCGAAAGCTTCATTTTCGAAATCACCGGCACCACCGACAAGATCGACAATTTCGTGGGGCTCATGCGTCAGATCGGCCTGGTCGAAGTCGGCCGCACCGGCGTCGTCGGCCTGATCCGGGGCAAAGAGCCGGTGTAACCACTTCCCCTCTCCCCTGCGGGGAGAGGGTTGCGCAGACTTGGCAGCTTGCTGCCTAGTCGAAGCTGGGAGAGGGGGCACGACGTTTCAGCGTCCCCACCCCCGCTCCAACTTCATCTAGGCCCGGCCGCGCCGAGCCAAGATTTCATATCCTCTCCCCGGCGGGGCGAGGAGATACGTTCGAGGGAAGAGACAGTCATGAAGGTTTATTACGATCACGATGCGGACATCGGCCTGATCAAGGGCAAGAAGGTCGCCATTCTGGGCTATGGTTCGCAGGGTCATGCCCATGCGCAGAATCTGCGCGACAGCGGCGTCGCCGAAGTCGCCATCGCGCTGCGCGCCGGTTCCGCCTCCGCCAAGAAGGCCGAGGGCGCAGGCTTCAAGGTCATGCCGAACGCGGAAGCCGCCGCCTGGGCCGACGTGTTCATGATCCTGGCCCCCGACGAGCATCAGGCCGCCATCTATGCCGACGACGTCCACGCCAATCTGCGCCCCGGCGCGGCGCTGGCCTTTGCCCATGGCCTCAACGTCCATTTCGGCCTGATCGAGCCGCGCAAGGATGTGGACGTCATCATGATCGCGCCCAAGGGCCCCGGCCACACCGTTCGCGGCGAATATGTGAAGGGCGGCGGCGTCCCCTGCCTGATCGCCATCCATCAGGATTCGACCGGCAACGCGCATGACATCGCCCTGTCTTACGCCAGCGGCGTCGGCGGCGGTCGCAGCGGCATCATCGAAACCAATTTCCGCGAAGAATGCGAAACCGACCTGTTCGGCGAGCAGGCGGTCCTCTGCGGCGGCGCCACCGCGCTGGTCCAGGCCGGGTTCGAAACGCTGGTCGAAGCGGGCTATGCCCCTGAAATGGCCTATTTCGAATGCCTGCACGAACTCAAGCTGATCGTCGACCTGATGTATGAAGGCGGCATCGCCAACATGCGCTATTCGATCTCGAACACCGCCGAATATGGCGATATCAAGACCGGCCCGCGCATCATCACCGAAGAAACCAAGAAGGAAATGAAGCGCGTCCTGGCCGACATCCAGTCGGGCCGCTTCGTCAAGGACTTCGTCCTCGACAACCGCGCGGGTCAGCCCGAACTCAAGGCCAGCCGCATCGCCGCCCAGCGCCACCCGATCGAGGAAACCGGCGCCAAGCTGCGCGCCATGATGCCCTGGATCGGCGCCAACAAGCTGGTGGATCAGGAAAAGAACTAAGCCTTTTTCACCCCTCCCCTTCAGGGGAGGGGCCGGGGGTGGGGGCTATCCTCATGACGCAGCGCCTGAGGCACACCCCCACCCCAACCCCTCCCCTGAAGGGGAGGGGCTTAGAAGGAACGAACCGTTTCCGGTTACGGCTCTGGAACAATCGAGGGGCGTGGCTTATTCAAGGCTACGCCCCTTGAACGTTTTTTGGAGAGTCTGTCCCATGCGTAAATATCTGATCCCCGCCGCCGCCCTCATCGCCATTGCCGGCGGCACCGTCGTCATTGCCCAGGCCCCCGCTGGCGTGCCCGGCACCAAGGACGTCGCGAAAGTCACTGGCGGCACCTACAAGGTCGATGGCGGCCATACCCAGGTCGTGTTCGCCTGGGACCATATGGGCTTCACCAACAATATGGGCACCATTGCCGAACCGACCGGCACGCTGACGCTGGACAAGGCGAACCCCGCCGCGTCCAAGGTTTCGGTTGAATTCGCGATCGCCAATCTGCGCACCGGCGTCACCAAACTGGACGAGCATCTGATGAAGGCCGACTTCTTCGACGCGGCCAAATTCCCGACCGCGACCTTCGTGTCCACCAGTGTCAAGCCAGAGGGTGCGAGCGGTGCCGAAATCACCGGCAACCTGACCATCAAGGGCATCACCAAGCCAGTGACGCTGGACGCCGAATTTTACGGCGCTGGTACCAACCCGATGAACAAGCAGGAAAATGTCGGCTTCGTCGCCACCGGCTCGATCAAGCGCAGCGAATTCGGCATGGGCTATGCCGTGCCCGTCGTCGGCGACGCGATCGAACTCAAGATCATCGCCGGCTTCCAGAAGTAAATAGTCTTACCTCTCCTACCCCGTCATTCCCGCGCAAGCGGGAACCCATCTCCCAACGGCGCGCCAGTTCCCGGCGTCGGAGATGGAACCCCGCCTGCGCGGGGGGTGACGGGTGGGGGGGATTGTTAATTGGAAAATAGTTGGATGCCCGGACCCAACTTCAGATGAAAACTATCCTAACAATCTTTTTGCCGGTCGTCCTGATTGCGGCCACAGCCCTGTTTGCACTGGTCTCTATCGCGGAGGGAAAAACCGTCGCCGGGCCATATTTCATAGAGCGTTCCAAACAGCCATTCTCGTTCTGGTTAACGACGTTCTTTCCAATAATCTCCACGGTCCTTTTCTTCTCGCTGGCATTTGCAGGCCTGCTTTAAGAGATGAGGCAACTTGCCAGTTAGGGTTAAGTTCGCTACACCCTGCCCATCATGCAGAGCGCGACGCTTCTTCCCCTGCTACGACTTACACGCCCTTAGGCGTGGTTTTTGTGCTGCCTTTCGATTATGGGCAGCGACGATACGCCTAAGGGCTTCCTTTTCGCTGATAGTCGTTAACCGGGCCGTCCCGTTCGTAACAGGGCACGCCCGTTCGCATAAAGAAGTAGCTGTCCCATGATGCTGACCGATCCCGCCCAGAAATATCGCGCCTTCCCGCAAGTCGACCTGCCCAATCGTCAATGGCCGTCACAGGTCATCACGTCGCCCCCGCGCTGGCTCTCGACCGACTTGCGCGATGGCAATCAAGCGCTGATCGACCCCATGAACGCGGAGAAAAAGAGCCGCTTCTTCGACCTGCTGGTCCAGGTCGGCGTCAAGGAGATCGAGGTCGGCTTCCCATCGGCCGGTGCGACCGAGTTCGACTTCATCTCCAGCCTGGTGAAGGACGGCCGCATCCCCGACGATGTGATGGTCCAGGTGCTGACCCAAGCCCGCGAAGACCTGATCGCCACCACCTTCGAATCGCTGCGCGGCGCGGATCGGGCGATCGTCCATGTCTATAACGCCGTCTCGCCCGCCTGGCGGCGGATCGTGTTCGGCATGGACCGGGCGCAGGTCAAGGACATTGCCGTCCACGCAGCCAAGCTGCTGCGCGACAATGCCGCCAAGCAGCCCGACACTGACTGGCATTTCGAATATAGCCCCGAAACCTTCTCCACTGCCGAGCTGGATTTCAGTCTGGAGTGTTGCGAGGCGGTGATGGACATTCTCCAGCCTACGCCGGAGCGGCCGCTGATCCTGAACCTGCCCGCGACGGTCGAATGCGCCACGCCCAATATCTATGCCGACCAGATCGAATGGATGTGCCGCCATATCAGCAAGCGCGACAGCGTCGTCATCTCGCTACACCCGCATAATGATCGCGGCACCGGCGTCGCCGCGGCGGAACTGGGCCTGATGGCGGGTGCCGACCGCGTCGAAGGCTGCCTGTTCGGCAATGGCGAGCGCACCGGCAATTGCGATATCGTGACCGTGGCGCTCAACATGTACACGCAGGGCATCAACCCCGGCCTGGATTTCAGCGACATCGACACGGTCATCCAGACGGTCGAATATTGCAACCAACTGCCCGTCCACCCGCGCCACCCTTATGCTGGCGAACTGGTGTTCACCGCCTTTTCGGGCAGCCATCAGGACGCGATCAAAAAGGGCTTTGCCGCGCAGGAAGCGCGCAACGACCTCATCTGGGACGTGCCCTATCTGCCGATCGACCCCAAGGATCTGGGCCGCGACTATGAAGCGGTGATCCGCGTCAATTCGCAATCGGGCAAGGGCGGCGTCGCCTGGGTGCTGCAACAGGACAAGGGCTTCAAACTGCCCAAGCGGATGCAGGCCGATTTCTCCCGCGTGGTGCAGGGTCTGGCCGACCAGTCGAGCCGCGAACTCAACGCCGCCGACATCTGGGCCGCCTTCCAGGACCATTATCGCCTGGCCGGGGATCAAGCCTATGCGCTGATCGACTATCATGAAAGCGGCGCGGCGGGCGACCGCATCTTCACCGGCAAGATCGCCTATAAGGGCGGCGAACGCAGCATTTCGGGTCGCGGCAACGGCCTGCTCTCCTCGGTCCTCGCCGCGCTGCGCGACGAACTGGGCGTGGAGCTGGAGATCGCCGATTATAGCGAACATGCGATCGGCGCAGGCAGCAACGTCAACGCCGCCGCCTATGTCGAATGCCGCACGCCGGACGGGCGGACGGTGTTCGGCGTGGGGACGGATGCAGACGTCGCGACGGCGTCGGTGCAGGCGGTATTGTCGGCGGCCAATGCGGTGGCGGTGCGGACCTAAAACCTCGTCATCCCAGCGAAAGCTGGGATCTCTCTTTTCTTCCGCGCATGGTTAAAGCAAGTGAGATCCCAGCGTCCGCTGGGATGACGATGCATTTTCCCCTGGTTACTTCGCCAACGCCCTAACCACCGCCTCCCACTGCGCCAGCGCCGCGCCGATCCCCTCCACCGGCGCCCGCTCGTTCAGCCCATGGGCAAAGCCGTCCTCGGCCTTCATGAACAGGCTCGACACGCCATAGCTCGGCACGCCCAGCGCGCGGAAATGCACGCTGTCGGTCGCCCCGCCGGACATGCTCGGCATGATCGGGATGCCCGGTGCCCGCGCGGAAACCGCCGCGACCACCGCCTGCATCACATCCGCGCGCAGCGGCGAGGCATCGCTTGCCAACGGATCACCCAGCGTCGTCACGGTCGCGCTCTCATCCGCCACCACGCGCACCAGTTCCGCCTTCACCGCGTCGATCGCCACGCCCGGAAAGATCCGGCAATTGACCTGCACCTTGGCGCTCTGCGGCAAAGCGTTCAGCGCATGGCCCGCCTGCGCCATGGTCGCGACGCAGGTCGTGCGCACTTGGCCTACAAATTCCGGGCGGCCCGACAGCAGTTCCGCCGCCGCCGCGTCCCCGGTCTGGGCATAGCGCTTCATCGCCGCGCCCACCGCGCCACCGATCCGGTCGGCCGATAGCGCCAGCGACGCCTTGGTCAGTTCGTTACGCATCGGCGGAAACTTGTGCGCGGCAATCCTGTCGATCGCCCGCGCCAGCCGATAGATGGGATTGCCCGGCGTCGGCGCACTCGAATGGCCACCCGGATCGGTAAAGCCGATCTCGAAATCGGCATAGGTCTTCTCGCCCGCCTGCAACTGGTCCAGCACCGGCTCGCCCGCCTCGTTAAGCAGCCCGCCGCCGCCATCGCCGTTCAGCAACAGCTCCGCGTCGCGATATTTGGCCGCCAGCGCCCGCGTAGTCACCATCGCGGTCTCTTCGTCCCCCGACAAGAGCAGCGTCACGGTGCGGCGCGGCGTCCAGCCGTCCTTCTTCAACTGCGCCAGCGTCGCGACCATCATCGCGACATCATATTTATTATCCTCCGCACCCCGCCCGAAAATATAGCCTTTCTCCTCCACCGGCACGAACGGGTCGCGGGTCCAATCCTTCGGGTCCGCCGCCACCACATCCATATGGCCGATCATCAGCAGCGGTTTGAGCGTCGCATCCCGCCCCCGGATCGTCGCGGCAAAGGTCGCCGTCTCACCCATCGGCGTGATGACGATATCGCCCTCGGCAAAGCCCGCCGCCTTCAGCACCGACGCATAATAGGCCGCGAGCTTGGGCACCTCGCCCGCCCCCTCGACCGTGCGAAAGGCGACGGAGCGCATCAAGATATCCTTCGCCACCACCGGGTCCGCCGCCGCCATTGCGCCGCTCGGCAGCATCACCGCCACGCCCGCCAACAACCCGCACCGCCACCCCATAAACCTGCCCCTCGATTTCGTCAGGCAACCAATGTGGCACAGCGACCGGCAACCGCCAATCGGCGCTGACGAAAGATCATAGCGCAATCCCCTCCCCCGTTCGCCCTGAGCCTGTCGAAGGGCCTTTCTTTTTAGCCAAGCAGTAAGAACAGGGCTTCGACAAGCTCAGCCCGAACGGTCGTGAGTTCGGCGCACTGGGACATGTCACCACCCCACCCCCGCCAAAAACTAGACCCCGCCCAACTATTGCTTGCGCGCAATCCTGCGCCATTGGCCCATATACTATGCTGGTCGCCCAAAGGATTTGCGCCCATGACCCTTCCCTATCGCAGCTTCGGATTCCAGGTGCTGGTCGGCATGGTCGCAGGCCTCGCGCTCGGCCTCCTCGCCCGGACCATGGGCACGGGGCCGGATGGCGACCTCAACTGGCTCGCCACCGCGCTCCAGACCGTCGGCACCATCTTCGTCGCGCTGCTCAAAGCGATCGTCCCGCCGCTCGTCTTCGCCGCCATCGTCGCGTCGATCGCCAATCTGCGCGCGCTCGACAATGCCGCGCGGCTGGCGGGGCAGACCCTGCTCTGGTTCGCCATCACCGCGCTGATCGCGGTCAGCATCGGCCTTGCCATCGGCATCATCGTCCAGCCGGGCATGGGCCTTGGCACAGCCGCGCTCGCCGCCAAACAGCCTGACGCGGTCGGCGGCTGGCTCGATTTCCTCAAGGGCCTCGTCCCCGGCAACAGCCTGGCGCTGAGCGGCAGCACCAAAATCGCGCCCGATGGCACCGCCAGCACCAGCGTCTCGTTCAACATCCTGCAACTGCTGGTCATCGCCATCGCGGTCGGCCTCGCGACACTCAAAGTCGGGGAGAAAGCCGAACCCTTCCTCGCCTTCGTGCGCTCCCTGCTCGCGGTCGTGCGCGCGCTGCTCGGCTGGGTCATCCGCCTGACGCCGATCGGTTCGGCAGGCCTGATCGGCGCAGCGGTCGCCACCTATGGCTGGGATGCGCTCGCAAGGCTGAGCGTCTTTACCGGCGCCATCTATCTCGGCCTCGGCATCGTGCTGCTGATCGTCTATCCGACGCTGCTGCTCGCCCATGGCCTCAAGCCCCTGCCCTTCTTCGCCAAGGCCTGGCCAGCGATCCAATTGGGCTTCGTCTCGCGCTCTTCGGTCGGCACCCTGCCCGTCACCGAAGCCGTCACCGCGCGGCTCGGCGTGGACAAGGCCTATGCCGCCTTCGCCATTCCGCTGGCGTCCACCACCAAGATGGACGGCTGCGCGTCGATCTATCCCGCCCTTGCCGCCATCTTCGTCGCAGGCTTTTACGGCATTCCGCTTGGGGTTCTCGACTATGCCCTGATCGCCCTCGTCTCGGTCATCGGCTCCGCCGCGACAGCCGGCCTGACCGGCGCGGTCGTGATGCTCACCCTCACGCTTTCGACGCTGGGCCTCCCACTCGAAGGCGCAGGCCTGCTGCTCGCCATCGACCCGATCCTCGACATGGGCCGCACGGCCGTCAACGTCGCGGGGCAAGTGCTGGTCGGCGTGGTCGTCGCGAAGCGCGAGGGGATATTGGACGAGGCGGCTTATTATGGCGAGGGGGCGTTGGTGGCGGCCGAATAAGGCAGCCCCTTCATGCAGCTTCGACGACCCTGATTTCCAGCGTCAGGCCCGATTGCGTCGCAAGGTTGACCAGCGCATCGAGGGAAAATTTGCCCAGCTTCCCCCGCAGCAGATCGTTCAGGCGCGGGCGCGTGATGCCCAGTCGCGCCGCCGCCGCTTCCTGCGACATATCCCACGCCTGGATGCGCCGTTTCAGCGCCGACAGCAGTTCGGCCCGCGCCTTCATATTGGCGGCCTCCACCGGCGTATCGGCCAAGGCGTCGAACACGCTGTCAAATGTCTGAATGTCCATCGCCTATTCCTTACTCCAGGCCCGCAACCGCTTTGCGGCCAGATCAATGTCCTTCTGCGCCGTCGCCTGGCTTTTCTTCTGAAAAGCGTGGAGCACCAGCACCACGTCCTGCACCGTCGCCAGATAGATCACCCGGAACACCCCGGTCTTGTCCCTGATCCTGATTTCACGCACACCCGGACCAATGCTCTTCATCGGCTTCCAGTCGTCAGGATCATTGCCGCTTTGGACTTCGCTTAACTGATAGCCAGCCTCCGACCGCGCCTCATCGGGAAAATCCCGAAGCCGCGCGAGGCTGTCCCCAAGAAACGCAATCCGCTTCATGAAAGGAGTGTATCAAATTCGATACAGTTCTACAAGGCGTGTGTTCTGGAAGACAGATAGAGATAGAGAATGTCACAGTCCAACCTCGCAATCCCTCTTGCACGAATCGTTCGTTCCTGTCATTTCTGTTTTTACAGAAAGGAACGTCATGCCACTTCTCGATCATCCTGACGCCAAAGCGTTCCTGCTCCATTGGGGCGAAATGGGCACGCAATGGGGCGTCAATCGCTCCGTAAGTCAGGTCCATGCCCTTCTCTATCTATCCCACCACCCCTTGCCCGCGGACGAGATTGTCGAACAACTGGGCCTCGCCCGCTCCAACGTATCGACGGCGCTTAAGGAATTGCAGGGCTATGGCATCGTGCGCCGGGTCCATGTCGAGGGTGATAGGCGGGATCATTTTCTGGCTGAACTCGACCTATGGGAAATGCTCACCCGTATCGTCGCAGAGAGGAAGCGGCGCGAGATTGACCCGACCATCGCCCTTCTGAACGAACTGGCCCAGCGCATGGCGCAGGACGAAAGCGCCCCGCCCCATGTTCGTGAACGTATCACGCGCATGCATGAATTCATGTCGACGCTTGGTAACTGGTATGAGCAGGTCCGTGTTCTGCCCAAGCCAACGCTCGTCACGCTTATGAAATTGGGCGGCAAGATCGCCCGCTTCCTCCCCGGAAGCAAAGACAAGCCCTAAGCCCGACCGACAAGCGCCGCCCATCGACGCTCAATCGCTCGTTTATCAATTTCTGTTTTTACCGAAGAAACTGAATGAAAGGAAATCGACATGGTTGAAACTGCCTATGCTCTTTATCTGGTAATCACTCTGGCAATCACCGTCTGGGTTGCGCGAACCCTGTCCAAAAATGGCGAAGTCTTCCTGATCCAATGTTTCGGCCATAATGCCGAACTGGCACGCTCGACCAACCATCTGCTGGTCGTCGGTTTCTACCTCGTCAATATCGGCTTCATCACCCTGACGCTCAGCCTCGGCCGGGAGCCGGTCACCTATACCGACGCCATCCGCTTCCTCAGCGGCAAAGTGGGCCTGGCCGTGATCGTGCTGGGCGGGATGCACTTCTTCAACATGGGCGCCATCGCGCATTTTGGGCGCAAGGTGAATGGCTGGCTGACCGATGGTCGCCTGACCGCAGCATGATCGGCGAAGCGACCGGGATGGAGCCACATGCTCCATCCCCCGCCCAACATTGGGAGGACCGCATGTATCAACCTTCTCCGACGATCAATCGCGGTGCGGCCCGCGCCATATTATCTGCTGGTCCCGTTTTTCTCACGCTAACTTGCGCAGCCACGCTCTACAAAACCCTGCCTGCACCCATTCCGGTTGACCTGGCATCCTTTGCGATCCTGTTCCTTCTACTTCTCTTCGGCCTGATCTTCGGCCCATTTGTCGCCTGCATTCCAATATTGATTGGCGCTTCGGCCATGACCTATATGTCTCGCCGGGTGACATGGCTGTCGGCACGCCCGATCTGGCTCGCTACGGGATTGCTGATCGGCCTTGGTGCTGCCCATGGCATGACGCTGCTCCAGACCGCCCCGGAACTGGCCTTCGCGCTTGTCGCTACGTGCGGGCTCAGTGCCTATCTCTGCCATAATCGCGACTAGCACCCCGCCCTTTTCCATCACCCCACCTATGTCCCACCATTTGCTGATTTACGGCATTGCCGTATAGTCGCATTGAAGGAAGCGTTGCGATGAAGAGTGAAGATTTTGACGGGATCATGGCGGGCCTCACCGATGCCGTTGCCTATGCCAAGGGCGATGCCATGCGCGGGCGCATAGTCGCTGGCCCGGACGTGAAGGCGATTCGTCAGGCCACGAAGCTGACGCAGGGTGCGTTTGCCAAGGCCTATCGCATTCCGGTGGGGACCGTGCGGGACTGGGAGCAGAACCGCCGCCAACCAGACGCACCGGCGCGGGTGTTACTGTCGCTGATCAAGGCTGATCCAGCCGCCATCCAGTCCTTGCTCGACAAGGCGTAATAGCTTTGAATGTTCCCCGGCGGAGGCCGGGGTCCAGTTCAGACCGTGGGACTGGACCCCGGCCTCAGCCGGGGAACGGCACCTATGCCCCCCACTTCGCAAAAATCCTCCTATTGCGAAGTCCGCCCTGCAAACCATAACCCCAGCAAAATCGAACCCTGCAACGGTGTGAACTTCACAAGCTTCGCACAGCACCACGCCCCGCCGTACCACCCCAAAAGCCACCCACGCCGCCCTGTCCTACTGCGCCGCCATCGGCTATAGGCCTTGGCCCGAACGACAGAATTGCGACATCAAGGCGAATATCAGTGGCAGACTATCAGGTGCATATCATCGGCGGCGGGCTCGCCGGGTCCGAAGCGGCGTGGCAGTTGGCGCAGGCGGGCATCAAGGTGCGCCTGTCGGAAATGCGCGGAAGCGGCGACATGTCGCCCGCGCACCAGACCGAAGGCCTCGCCGAGCTGGTCTGCTCCAACAGTTTCCGTTCCGACGATGCCGACAAAAATGCCGTGGGCCTGCTGCATCAGGAGATGCGGCGGCTGGATTCGCTCATCATGGCGAGCGCCGAACCCGCCAAGGTGCCCGCAGGCTCCGCGCTGGCGGTGGATCGCCATGTCTTTTCCGGAGCCGTCACCCGCGCGCTGGCCGACCATCCCCATGTCGAGATCATCCGTGAACGGATCGACACGCTGCCGACCGAGGGCATGACGATCATCGCCACCGGCCCGCTCACCGCGCCCGCGCTCGCGACCAGCATCGGCCAGGCGGCGGGGATGGAGCATCTCGCTTTCTTCGACGCGATCGCGCCCGTCATCCACCATGACAGTATCGACATGGACCAGTGCTGGATGGCCAATCGCTGGGACAAGATCGGCCCCGGCGGCGGCGAGGGTAAGGATTATATCAACTGCCCGATGGATAAGGACCAATATCAGGCCTTCGTCCAGGGGCTGCTCGACGGCGAAAAGACCGAGTTCAAGGAATGGGAGGCCAACACCCCCTATTTCGAGGGCTGCATGCCGATCGAGGTGATGGCCTCGCGCGGGCCGGAAACGCTGCGCCATGGGCCGATGAAGCCGATGGGCCTCGACAATCCGCGCACCGGCCGTTGGCCCTATGCCGTGGTGCAGTTGCGGCAGGATAATGCGTCCGGCACGCTCTGGAACATGGTCGGTTTCCAGACCAAGCTGAAACATGGCGCGCAGGTGGAATTGTTCCGTACTATCCCCGGCCTCCAGAACGCCGAGTTTGCGCGGCTGGGCGGGCTGCATCGCAACACCTTCATCCAAAGCCCCAAGCTGCTCGACGCCACGCTGCGCCTCAAAAGCGCCCCGCATATCCGCTTCGCCGGGCAGATGACGGGCTGCGAAGGCTATGTCGAAAGCGCAGCGATCGGCCTCATCGCCGGGCGCTTCGCCGCAGCCGAATTGCTGGGCCATACGCTGACGCCCCCGCCCGCCGATACGGCGCTGGGCGCGCTGCTCGGCCATGTGACGGGCAATGTCGCGACGGCGGACTATCAGCCGATGAACGTCAATTTCGGCCTCTTCCCGACCCTCGATGACGTCAAGAAAAAGCAGCGCAAGGAAGCCTACACCTCCCGCGCCCGCGCCTCGTTCGGCGCGTGGATGGGCGAGATGGCGATCGCTTGAGGCCATCCTGCAATGAGGCTGACTTATGAGCATTGTTCCCCGGCGAAGGCCGGGGTCCAGTTCTGGCCGTGGGACTGGACCCCGGCCTTCGCCGGGGAACAGCCAACCACAGGTTTCCATTAATGCATTTTGCTACAACCCATCACACCGGCAAGGCGGTAGTGTATTTGGTGGTCGACAGCGCAAAATGCGAAGCCGCCCCTGCCACCGTCGGCTGGGCCAACAGCGTGTGCATCAGGAACTGGTTATAATCGGCGACGTCCGCCACCACGACCCGCAATAGATAGTCCCACTCGCCGGACATGGAGAAGCATTCCACGATTTCCGGGCAATCATCGACAAAGGCCTCGAAGGCGCTGCGCGGTTCGCGGGCGTGGCTGCGCATGCGGATATTGCACAGCACATTGACCCCGCGATCGACCTTGGCGGGATCGACCAGCCGCACCGCGCGGGTCAACACCCCTGCCGCCTCCAGCGCCTTGATCCGGCGCCAGCAGGATGCTGTCGATGCGCCGACCTGTTCGGCCAGTTGCGCATGGGGGATGGCGGCATCGGCCTGCAGGATGGCAATGATCCGCCGGTCGATCGCATCGATCTGATAGTCCTGTTTCATATCCGGCCCACATATGATGAAATCATGTCCTATATTGCGCAGCAATGCAGGAGATTGAAACCCTTTTTCACCTGAGCCATGCAATATTATCGTCATGGCCCAAAACGACATAGAGCGCCCCGCAGGCACCGCCGAGGACTGGACGATCCCGCAGGATTGGGCCGCCTACACGCCGCAGGAACATGCGCTGTGGGACAGGCTCTTCGCCCGTCAGGCGCAGATGCTCCCCGACCGCGCCGTGGCGGAGTTCATGAACGGGCTGGACGTGCTGCGGATGACCCGGCCGGGCATCCCCGATTTCGATGAACTATCGGAACGGCTGATGAAGCTGACCGGCTGGCAGGTCGTCGCCGTCCCCGGCCTCGTCCCCGACCGGCTGTTCTTCGACCATCTCGCCAACCGCCGCTTCGTCGCCGGGCGATTCCTGCGCACGCCCGACCAGATCGACTATCTGTCCGAACCCGACATTTTCCACGACGTCTTCGGCCATGTCCCCCTGCTCGCCAATCCCGCCTTCGCCGACTATATGCAGGCCTATGGCCAGGGCGGCCTGCGCGCCGATGGTCTGGGGGCCATCGACAGGCTGGCGCGGCTCTACTGGTACACCGTCGAATTCGGCCTGGTCCGTCAGGGCGACGACCTCAAACTCTACGGCGCTGGCATCGTGTCGTCGCACGGCGAGTCGATCTACGCCCTGGACGATCCCTCCCCCAACCGGCTGGGCTTCGATCTCAAGCGATTGATGCGCACCCGCTACCGCATCGACGATTATCAGCAGAGCTATTTCGTCATCGACAGTTTCGAAGACCTGCTGCGCCAGACGGTCGAGACCGACTTCGCCCCGCTTTACGCCCAACTGGACGGCCTGCTCGATCTCGACACCGACACCATCCTGCCGACCGACCGCGTCTACACCCGCGGGACGCAGGCCTATGCCAAAAGAAAAAAGGAAGAGGAGCCGCAATGACCGCTACCATAGACAATCCCCTGGGCCTCAACGGCTTCGAATTCGCCGAATTCACCTCGCCCGATCCGGCGGCGATGGCGGCGCAGTTCGAACAACTGGGCTTCGTGCCGACGCACCGCCACCCGACCAAGAATATCACCCGCTACAAGCAGGGCCGCATCAACCTGATGCTGAACCGCGACGATGCCGGGCGCGTCGCCGCCTTTCGCGGAGTCCATGGTCCCTCCGCCAGCGCCATGGCCTTCCGCGTCGCCGATCCGCAGGCCGCGATGCGCTGGGCGCTCGACCATGGCGCGCAGGCGACCGAAGAGGATGACACCGTCATCCAGGGGATTGGCGGCTCTTACCTCTATTTCATGCCGGACGGCAAAGACCCCTATGCCGACTGGGCCGAATTTCCCGGCTGGCAGGAAGCGGAGGCGCAGAACAATGTCGGGCTCGACCTGCTCGACCATCTGACCCACAATGTCCGGCGCGGGCAGATGCAGGTGTGGAGCGAATTCTACCGCACCCTCTTCGGCTTCGAGGAGCAGAAATTCTTCGATATCAAGGGCAAGGCGACCGGCCTCACCAGCCAGGCGATGATCGCGCCCGACCGGGCGATCCGCATCCCGCTGAACGAAAGCCAGGACGACAAGAGCCAGATCGAGGAATTCATCCGCGACTATCATGGCGAAGGCATCCAGCATCTCGCGCTCACCACCGACAATATCTACGACACGGTCGAGAAATTGCGCGCGCGCGGCGTGCGGTTGCAGGACACGATCGAGACCTATTATGACTTGGTCGACAACCGCGTCCCCGGCCATGGCGAGGATCTGGACCGGCTGCGCGCCAACCGCATCCTGATCGACGGCAGCGTCGAAAATGGTGAGGGCATTTTGTTGCAGATCTTCACCGAAAATATGTTCGGCCCGATCTTCTTCGAAATCATTCAGCGCAAGGGCAATGACGGTTTCGGCAACGGCAATTTCCAGGCCCTGTTCGAAAGCATCGAACTCGACCAGATACGGCGCGGCGTCGTGTCGGTCGATGCCTGAACGCAACAGGGGGCGGCACCACCGCCCCCTGCCCTGACGTCAGGACCGCCGCCCGCCGAAGCGCGCATAGAGCGTCGGCAGCACGAACAGGGTCAGCAGCGTCGCCGACACCAGCCCGCCGATCACCACCGTCGCCAGCGGCTTCTGCACCTCCGCCCCCGATCCGGTCGCCAGCGCCATCGGCACGAAGCCGAGCGATGCCACCAGCGCGGTCATCACTACCGGCCGCAGACGGCGCATCGCCCCCTGCTCCGCCGCCCGCGCGCGTTCCATACCCTGGCCGATAAGCTCCTGAATAGCCGTGACCATCACCAATCCGTTGAGCACGGCAATGCCCGACAGCGCGATGAAGCCCACCGCCGCCGACACGGAAAAGGGCATGCCCCGCAGGAACAGCGCCAGCACGCCACCGACCAGCGCTAGCGGCACCCCGGTAAAGACGATCATCGCATCACGCACATTGCCCAGCGCCCCATAGAGCAGCAGCAGGATCAGCACGAAGCAGGCCGGGACGACCAGCAACAGTCGATCCCGCGCCGACGCCAGATTTTCGAACTGCCCGCCCCATTCGAGATAGGCACCCGCGGGCAAGCGCACATCCGACGCGATATCCGCCTGTGCGTCGGCGACCACGCTCGCCACGTCGCGCCCGCGCACATTGGCCTGCACGACGATGCGGCGCTTGCCATTTTCGCGGCTGATCTGGTTGGGACCAGTCGTCACCGCAATCTCCGCCACGCTCGCCAGCGGCACGAAGGCGCCATCAGGCGTCGGCACAGGGATTTGCCCCACCGCCTCGATATCGGCCCGCTGCCTGTCATCGAGCCGGATCGTCACCGCAAAGCGCCGATCCCCTTCGAAGATCATGCCCGCATCGCGCCCGCCGATCGCGGCGGCGACCACATCCTGCACCGCCTTGGCCGACAGCCCCATCGCCGCCAGCGCCTCGCGTCGGGGCCGGATGTCCAGCATCGGCAGCCCCTCGGTCTGCTCGACCCGCACATCCACCGCGCCTTCCGTCCGCCGCAGGATCGTCGCGACCTGATTGGCGGTGCGGGCCATCGCGTCGGCATCGTCGCCAAAGACCTTGACCGCCACGTCTCCCCGCACGCCCGCAATCAGTTCGTTGAACCGCATCTGGATCGGCTGGCTGATTTCGAAGGCATTGCCGGGCAGCACCGCCAGCTTCTTTTCGACCGCTTCGACCAGCTCCGCCTTGGGCAGTTTGGGGTCGGGCCATTCCTCACGCGGTTTCATGATGATGAAGGTGTCCGAAATATTGGGTGGCATCGGGTCCGACGCCAGTTCCGCCGTGCCGGTCTTGGAAAAGACGAAGCGGACCTGCGGCAGGCTCGCAATCGCCTTTTCGACATCGAACTGCATTGCCTGGCTCTGTTCGACCGACGTGCCCGGAATACGCAGCAGTTGCGCGGTCATGTCGCCCTCGTCGAGCTGCGGCAGAAACTCCTGCCCCAGCGTCAGGAACGCGCCGATCGCCAGCACGAACGCCGCCACCGCCACGCCCATCGTGCGCGTTGGCCGCTGCATCGCCTTGTCGAGGCCGGGTTCATAGCGTGTCTTGAGCCAGCCCATGATCCGCCCTTCCTTCTCCTCCACCGGCTTCGACAACAGCACCGCGAGC
Organism: Sphingobium sp. D43FB; assembly: GCF_002312805.1. Taxonomy (GTDB): domain Bacteria; phylum Pseudomonadota; class Alphaproteobacteria; order Sphingomonadales; family Sphingomonadaceae; genus Sphingobium. The sequence continues at coordinate 51,523 of NZ_NMUA01000017.1, forward strand.
AGGGCCGGCACGAAGGTCAGCGAGAGGATGAAGGCGCAGACGAGCGCCAGGATGACCGTTAGCGCCATCGGCGTGAAGGTCTTGCCCTCGATACCCGTCAGCGTCAGCAGCGGCACATAGACGAGGATGATGATCGCCTGGCCATAAACGGACGGCCGGATCATCTCCCGCGCCGCACCCACCACCACGGCCAGCCGTTCGTCCAGCGTCAGCACCCGGCCTTCGCGATGCTGCCCTTCGGCGATCCGCCGCAACGCATGTTCGACAATGATGACCGCGCCATCGACAATCAGGCCAAAATCGAGCGCGCCCAGGCTCATGAGGTTGGCCGACACGCCCCCCTGCAACATGCCGAAGCTGGTCATCAACATGGTGATCGGGATCACCAGCGCCGCGATCAGCGCCGCGCGGAAATTACCCAGCAGCACGAACAGGACGACGACGACCAGCAACGCGCCTTCGGCCAAATTCTTGGCCACCGTGTTGATGGTCGAATGCACCAGCGCGGTACGATCCAGCACCGGCTGGACGATGACGTCGGTCGGCAGGGAAGCGTTGATCTCCTCCAGTCGGCGGGCGACCGCCGATGCCACGGTGCGGCTATTCTCGCTCACGCGCATGACCGCGGTGCCGACCACGACCTCGCGCCCGTTTTCGGACGCCGACCCCATGCGGATCGCCTGCCCCGTCCTGACCGTGGCGACCTGGCTCAGCAGGATCGGCACACCCTCGCGCGTCGCGATCACGGTGCGGGACAGATCCTCCGCGCCCGTCAATCGTGCGTCGGATCGCACTGCCAGCCCCTCGCCATTGCGATCGACCACGCCCGCGCCGACCGCATTATTATTCTCCTCCAACGCCCGCGCCAGATCGTCGATGCCGATCCGCAACGCCGCCAGCCGCGCCAGATCGGGCACGACCTGAAACTGCTTCACATAGCCGCCGATCGAATCGACCCCGGCCAGCCCCGGCGTATTTTTGAGCAGCGGCGCGACGATCCAGTCCTGCGCGGTGCGCAGATAGGTCGCCTGATCCGCCTGGCTCACCAGCCGCTCGCCCTCCGGCGTAATATAGCTGCCATCGGGTTGCAGCCCCGGTTCGCCCGGATCATGCTGATCATCCTTGCGATGGGCGAGGTGGACGGTCCACATATAGACCTCCCCCAGCCCCGTGGCGATCGGCCCCATTTCCGGCGTCACGCCCGCAGGCAGGCTCTCGGCCAGCCCCGCCAGCCGCTCATTCACCTGCTGCCGGGCGAAGTAGATATCGGTGGAATCGGTGAAGACGGCGGTGATCTGGGCAAAGCCGTTGCGGCTCAGCGAGCGACTATATTCCAGCCCCTCAATCCCCGACAGCGCGGTTTCGATGGGAAAGGCGACTTGTTTCTCGACCAGTTCGGGCGAGAGCGACGGCGCACGGACATTGACCTGCACCTGGTTGTTGGTGATGTCGGGCACCGCATCGATCGGCAGGCGCTGGAGCGCCCAGCCGCCGATGAGGCAGGCGATGAGGGTCAGCAGCAGCACCAGCCAGCGCCGCGCGACCGCGAATGTGACGATCCGGTCAATCATCGATCAATGCCCATGTTCCGCTTCGCCCTTGCCGAGTTCGGCCTTGAGCGTGAAGCTGCCGGTCGCGGCGATCCGCTCGCCGCCTTTCAATCCCTTGGTGACGATGACGCGATCGCCGCTCACTGGCCCCAGTTCGACGGGAACGGCCTGAAACCCGGAGCGGGTGCGGACGAACACGCTGCTCTTGCCTTCGACCGTCTGCACCGCGATCTGCGGCACGGCGATGGCGCGCCCGCCATCCCTGGACGGCAGGTCGACCGCAGCGGTGACATTCTCGCCCACGCGCCATTGCCCGTCACGATTGTCGATGGTGGCGATGACCGGGACCAGACGGGTCTGCGCGTCGAGGATCGGCGAGACGAAGCTGATGCGTGCCTGCGCCGTGCGCCCTGGCGCGGTCACCGTGACCATGCCGCCCGGTCGCAAAGTTGCGGCATCAGCCGCCGACAGGGACAGGGTGAGCGACAGCTTGCTGAGATTAGCGACGCGATAGAGTTCGGTATCGGCCGCCACCACCTGCCCCAGCATCGCGCTGCGGCTGACGACCTGCCCGCCGATTGGCGAGGGCAGGCTGATGCGGTTGAGGCCACCGCCGGCGCGGCCCGTCGCGGCCAGTTGCTGCTGCGCCAGCCGCAGCGCAATCCCCGCCTCGGTCGCGCTCGTGCGCGCCGCGATCAGATCCTGTTCGGGGGAGACTTTCTCGGCAAACAGCCTTTGCTCCCGCCCCAAATTGCTGCGCGCTAGCGCCAGCCGGGCACGGGCCGCCTCGATCTCGCCCTGCATCTGCGCCGCCTCGCGGCTTTCGATCACGGCCAGCGGATCGCCCCGCCGCACCGCCTCGCCCAGATTGCGATGGAGCGCGACGATGCGGCCACCGACCGCCGCCGTCACTACCTGCATGCCTTGCGGATCGGCGTCGATCGTCGCGGGCAGGCTTGCCGCCCCGCCTGATCCCGCCATGCCGACGGGCACCAGCAATATGCCCGCGCTACGGATCTGCGCTTCGGACAGGGTGATTGCCCCCTCCTCTTCTGCATGATCCTCCTCGCCTTCCTCGTCATGCTCTTCGGCGTGACCCGCCTCATCATGCGCTTCATTCTGCGGCGCAGTCTCGCCACAGGCGGCCAGCAGCAGGAACAGCGGCAAGGCCGCCGACAATGTCCATTGTCTCATCGGATCAATCTTTCGCAATCTGGGATGCCGGGGCGACCAGCCGGTCGCGGCGCGCCGAAGCATCATGATAGGTGGCCAGCGCATCGATCGCGGCCATGCGGGTGTCGAGCAGCGTGCGTTCGGCTTCGATCAGGTCGATCTGCCCGAACTTGCCCTCGCGATAGCCGATGCGCGCGATCCGCGCCGCCTCCTGCGCGGCGGCAAGTGCCGGGCCGCTGGCGATGCGTGCGGCGGTTTCGGCATTGGCGACCTCCGCGTCTGCCGAGGCTATCGCCTGATCGAGCTGGATTTCGGTCATGCGCCGGGTCGCGTCGGCGCGTTGCCGTTCGGCACGCGCCTGCGCCTGCGCCGCCCCGCCATTGTCGAAGATCTGCAACGGAATGTTGATGCCCATCAGCATCGCGGTGTCGTTGCTGCCCGACAGGCGGCGTGGCCCGGCGAACAGTTGCAAGTCAGGCACCCGTTGCGCACCGGCCAGCCGCACCTGCGCATCGGCGGTCGCCACATCGAGCGCAGCAGCGCGTGCCGTCAGCATGTCGCTCACAGCCGCCCGGTCGACCGGCCGGGCAACCGCCAGCGTCTCGAACCAGCGCAAGTCGAGCGCCCCCGCGACCGGGCCACCGATCAACCGGCCCAGATTGGCGCGAGCGACATTCGCTAACCGTTCGGCCTGTTCCTGTGTCGCCTGCGCATTGAGATGCGCCAGTTCCGCCCGCTGCGCTTCCAGTGGCGACGCTCGCCCGGCCCGCACGCGCACCTGCGCCGACCGTAAGGCTTCCGCCGCAATCGTCACCTGCCGCTGCGCGACAGTCGCCCGTTCCGCTGCGGACACTGCACTGACATAGGTCTGCGTTACGGCCAGCCGCAGGTCGGCTGCGATCACCGCCTGTTCGATCTGCGCCCGGTCCTGCTGCGCATTGGCCAGCGCAACCCGCGCCGGACGTTTGCCGCCCAGTTCCAGTGGCAGCGTCACCTGCGCCGTCGTCTCGGCGCTGCGAAAGCCGCCATAGTCGCCGCTGCCCGCGACATTTTCGGTCTGGATATTCAGTTCGGGATTGGGCCGCAGTCCGGCGACGCTACGCGCCGCCTGCGCGGCTAGCACACCCGCTGCCCCGCTTTCGATGGCGGGCGATGTCGCGCCCGCGCGTTCCAGCGCTTGCGCCAAGGTAAAAGATGGTTCGTCCGCCCGCGCCACGAAGGCGCTGGTGCAGCACGACACGGCCAGACAGGCCGCAAGGATGCGTTTCATGAAGATAATTCCTGAAATCAACGAGAAAGGAACCGCGACGCCAGGCGAGCGCGGCCTATTCGGTCGATGTCAGGCGATGGGTGGGCGCAATGTCCGGGCAGGCTCGATGGCGGACAGGCGCGGCGCCGGGGGGATCATCAGCCGATTGCGGGTCGCCACCGTCCCATCAAAGGAAACGCGCGATCCCGCCGTGCCGACATGATGGCCATGGCAGCCACCATGATGATGCGGCAGGCCGTTATCCGCGTCGCCGGGCTGCAGGTCGCCATGCATATCGGCCGCGCTGATCGACAGGCTGGTCTCATTCTCGACGCAACCCAAGGCCTCGGTCGCATGCGCAAGCGTTCCCATCCCCATGGAGAGGAGAATCATGACCGCCGCACAGAAAGACAGCAAACCCCGCATGGCTTGCCCTTAACAGTCTTGCACGCGCCTGTCATCGTCCGCTGGTAGGGGCGGCTGCTTATCGAAAACTTTACCCTGTGCGCGCTAGGACAGGCCTCTATTTGGATTGCCGGGATTGCCGATGCGCTTTGTTCTGACCCTGCCCCTGATCGCCGCGCTGGCCGCGCCACAGGCCGCCCATGCCCAGATTGCCGTCGCCGACAGCGGCGACACCGGCTGGATGATGGTGTGTGCGCTGCTGATCCTGCTTGCGGCCTTGCCGGGATTGATGCTGCGCCATGCGGGCCAGGTCAATGTCCGCAACGCGCTCTCGGTCATGGCGCAGGGCGCGGGCGTCATCGCGACCGTGTCGCTGGCCTGGGCGATCGTCGGCTACAGCCTCGCTTATGCACCGGGCAGCGCCTGGCTCGGCGGCGGCGCAAACCTGCTGCTCGCCAATCTCGCGCAATTGCGCGACGGGCTTACGGTGCCCGAATCCGCCTTCGTCCTGTTCCAGCTAGCCCTTGCCTTGCTTGCCGCCTGCCTGCTGGTCGGCGCCGTCGCCGAACGCGCGCGGATAGGCTGGTTCCTCGCCTTCGCGCCGCTCTGGCTGCTGCTCGTCTATGCGCCGATCACCCATGCGGTGTGGGGCGGCGGCTGGCTAGCGGACTTGGGCGTCATGGATTTCGCCGGCGGTCTGGTCGTCCATGGCGTCGCGGGCTTTTCCGCCCTTACGCTGGCGTTGATCGCCGGGCGCAGGCGCGATCCCGCCAGTGTCGGCCATGCGCCGGTTCTCAGCCTCGCGGGCGGAGCGCTGCTGTGGATCGGCCTGTCCGGCATGGTCGGCGGCTGGGCGCTCGGCGCGACGGACGATGCCGCGACCGCGCTGCTCAACCATCATTTCGCCGCCTGCGCCGCTGCGCTGACCTGGGCGCTGCTCGACCATGTGCTGGGCAAGCGCACCACCGCCACCGGCATATTGTCCGGCGCCCTGGCCGGAATCGCCGCCATCGCCGCCTCCGCCGCGCTGGTCGGCACCGGCGGCGCGATGCTGATCGGCGTGATCGCTGCGTTCATCTGCCGCCTCGCTCACCCCCTCGTCGCTGGACGAGTAGACGACAGCGCCAGCGTCTTCGTCATCCACGGCCTTAGCGGCGCGATCGGCATCCTGCTCCTGCCCGTCTTCGCCCTGCCGCTGATGGGCGGGGTCGGCTTCGACATCGGCATTACCCTGACCAGCGCGCTGATCTCGCAGGCCATCGGCCTCGTCATCGTTGCGCTCTGGGCCATGGTGGGCAGCGCCATCGCCGCGCTGATCGTCTCGATGCTGATCCCCATGCGCGCCAGTGCGCAGGAGGAAGCGGACGGCCTCGATCTGGCCCAGCATGGCCAGCAGGGCTGGGACTTCCGCTAGACGCCATGGCCGTCGCCGTCGCCATCTTCGCTCATCAGGAAGAGCGCCGGATCGGCGCCTGCCTGGCCTCGCTTCCGCTCGACCGGCCTGACACACTTTTCCATGTGCTGGTCAACGGCACGACCGACGCCACCGTCGCCCGCGCCACGGCGGCGGCGGGCGGGCGCACCAACGTCATCGTCCACGATATCAAGGCGGGCGGCAAATCGCGCACCTGGAACCATATGGTCCATGATCTGCTCAGCGGGAGCGAAGACGCCGTCATCTTCATGGATGGCGACGCGCAGATCGTTGCAGGGTCGATCGACGCGCTGGTCGCGGACCTCGCCGCCAACCCCAAAGCCAATGCCAGTGCTGGCATGCCGATGAACGGACGCATGGCCGAATTCTATCGCCGAAACCTCAAGATCGAAGGCGGCCTGTTCGGCGATCTCTATGCTTTATCAGGACCGTTCGTCGCGGCGATCCGCGCGCGCGGTCTGCGCCTGCCCGACGATCTGATCGGCGATGATGGCCTGGTCGCCGCTTGGGCGCATACCAATCTCGCCAGCGATGCCGACTGGCAGCATGGCCGGGTGCTGGCCTGCGACGCGGCTGGCTTTCTGTGCGAGCAGGTCAGCCTCGCCCGCCCCTCGACCTGGGCGATGCAATATAAGCGGCTGATCAATTATTCGGTGCGCTTCTTCCAGAACCGGATCGTGTCGGACATCATGACGCGGGAGGGGCCGGACGGCCTGCCCCCGCGCCTCGCCAGCCTCTATCCCGACTGGCTTCCCCGCTTCCGCCCGCGCCCCGGCCTCACCGGCTGGTTCGACCGCAAGGCCCTGGCGCGGATGCGCCGATCTTCCTGAAAAAGCCGCGGATGCGCAAAGCGCTTTAGCGGTCGCGGCCTGCCAGTTCCTTGTTCACGAACAGGGCAAAGCCGGTGACGATCGCCCCGGACAGCAGATAAGCGCCCGACGCTGCCAGCCCGAACTCGGTCGAGATCAGCAGCGCTACCAGCGGCGCGAACCCTGCGCCCACCAGCCAAGCCAGATCCGACGTCAGCGCCGATCCGGTATAGCGCGTCGCCGACCGGAAGTTGGACGCCACCACACCCGACGACTGACCAAAGCTGAGGCCCAGCAGGATGAAGCCGATCACCATGAACGCCACTTCGCCCAGATCGCCGCCATTGAGCAGCAACGGCGCGGCCACCGCGAAGAAGGCCGTGCCCACCGCCGAATAGCCGAGCAGACGACGCCGCCCGATCATATCCGCCACAAAGCCCGACACGATGATCGCCAGCACGCCCACAAACGCGCCGATGACCTCGATCATCAAAAAGCGTTCCAGTGGCTCGTCGGTATAAAGCGCGATCCACGACAGCGGAAACACCGTGACCATATGGAACAGCGCAAAGCTGGCCAGCGGCGCGAACGCCCCGATGACGATGTTGCGCCCCTCGCTGCGCACGGTTTCGATTACCGGCGAGGGCTGCAATTCGCGCGCTTCGTAGAGCCGCGCAAATTCCTCCGTCACCACGATCCGCAACCGCGCGAACAAAGCCACGACGTTGATCGCGAAGGCGACGAAGAAGGGATAGCGCCAGCCCCAGCTCAGGAAGTCGGCGGTGGATAGGGTGGAGAGGAAGAAGGCAAACAGCCCCGCCGCCACGATCAGCGCCAACGGCGCGCCCAATTGCGGCATCATCGCATACCAGCCGCGCTTGGCCTGTGGCGCGTTGAGCGACAGGAGCGAGGCCAGCCCGTCCCATGTCCCGCCCAGCGCCACGCCCTGCCCCGCGCGGAACAGCGCCAGCAGCACCGCCGACCAATGGCCGATCGTCTCATAGCCCGGCAGGAAGGCGATGGCCGCGGTCGATCCGCCCAGCAGGAACAGCGCGATGGTCAGCTTAACCCCGCGCCCGAAGCGACGGTCCACCGCCATGAAGATCAGCGACCCGATCGGCCGCGTGACGAACGCCAGCGCGAAGATGGCGAACGACCAGAGCGTCCCCTCCAGCGGCGACAGATAGGGAAAGACATGCGCGGGAAAGACGATACACGAGGCGATCGCATAGACGAAAAAGTCGAAAAATTCCGACGTCCGGCCGATGATCACGCCGATGGCGATCTCGCCCGGCGCAATCTTCTTGCCGTCATGGGCGTGAAGGTTGCGCATGTCGCGTTCCGCCTGGGTGGAGTTGGTCTCCAGATCAGGGCCGGGCGTGGTCGTCGCGGAGGTCATGGCGTGAAACGGGCCTTCATGCTGCGGGAACGATTCGGGGCCGCACAAGGCTGCACGACGAATCATTCCGGTGGTCAAATATAACCATGCCCCATTTCGCCACTGCGCAGGGATAGGACAAAAGGTCCAATGTCACCCCGGAATTTTCCCGACTAGACGAGCCTCATGATCGCCCGCACGCCCGCCCCAAGCCGCGCATTTCTGCGCCGATTCGCTCCCCTCCTGCTGCTGCCGCTCGGCGCATGCGACTGGGTGGTCATGGCCCCGTCGGGCGATGTTGCAATGCAACAACGCGACCTCATTTTGATATCGACAGCGCTGATGCTGCTGATCGTCCTGCCCGTCATGGGCACGATCGGCTGGTTCGCCTGGAAATATCGCGCCAAGGCGCAAGCGGAAGATTATGATCCCGACTGGGATCATTCCACCAGCCTGGAATTGCTGATCTGGTCGGCGCCGCTACTCATCATCATCGCGCTGGGCGCGGTGACCTGGACCAGCACCCATCTGCTCGACCCCTATCGTCCGATCGAACGCATCGATTCGGCGCGCAAGGTCGATCCGGCGGCCAAGCGCCTGCAGGTCGAAGTGGTAGCGATGGATTGGAAGTGGCTGTTCATCTACCCCGAACTCGGCATCGCGACGGTCAATGAACTGGCCGCGCCGGTCGATCGCCCGATCGAGTTCAAGATCACCTCCTCCACCATCATGAACAGCTTTTTCGTGCCCGCGCTGGCTGGTCAGATCTATGCAATGCCCGGCATGCAGACGACGCTCCACGCCGTCGCCAACAAGCCCGGCACGTTCGATGGCTTCTCCGCCAATTATTCCGGCGCAGGCTTCTCCAACATGCGCTTCAAGTTCCACGCCATGGATCAGGGCGGGTTCGACCAGTGGGTCGCCCGCGTGAAGGCCAGCGGCGCGACGCTCGACCGCGCAACCTATGTGAAGCTGGAACAGCCGAGCGAGAAGGTGAAGCCCCTATATTTCGCGGGCGTCGAACCCCGCCTGTTCCACGCCGCGCTCAACATGTGCGCGCAACCGGGCAAGCGCTGCATGGACGAGATCATGATGACCGACATGCATGGCGGCGCTGGCAAGGAATCGGCCCACGATACCAAGGGCCTGCGCCATGATGGCACGATCGACGTCGGCGGCTATCACCCGGTCGAACCCGGCAAGAAGGGCGAGATCGCCCAACCCGCGGGCATGACCCCGGCGGCCGAGCAGACCCCCGCCGCGCAGGGCAACCAGGCACCGGGTCAGCAGGACCATGACGGGCATGGAGCGCATCATGGGAATTAAGGCACCTGCTCCCCTCCCCCACGCCATCCTCCCCTCGCAGGGGAGGTGGCAGCCCGAAGGGCTGACGGAGGGGTGTCACCCTCTCGATAGCGGGACACCCCTCCGTCTGGCTGCGCCAGACACCTCCCCTTCCAGGGGAGGATCATTCCCCTTCCCCCTTCTCTCTACATCAAGGCCGTAACGCCCATGTCCCCGCATCCCGCCTCCGAAAATAGTGGCATCTGGAAGCTGATCTTCGGTCGTCTCGACTGGAGTTCGCTCCCGCTGCATGAGCCGATCGTCGTCGGCACCTTCCTCATGGTCGCGCTGGGGGGCGCGGTGGTGTTCGGGCTGGTCACCAAATATAAACTCTGGGGCACGCTCTGGAACGACTGGTTCACCACCGTCGATCATAAGCGCATCGGCATCATGTATATGATCCTGGGGCTCATCATGTTCCTGCGCGGTTTTGCCGACGCGATCATGATGCGGTTGCAGCAGGCGATGGCGTTCGACGGCTCCGAAGGCTATCTGAACGCCCATCATTACGACCAGATTTTCACGGCGCACGGCGTCATCATGATCTTCTTCGTCGCGATGCCGATGATTACGGGAATCATGAACTATATCGTCCCGCTGCAGATCGGCGCGCGCGACGTGTCCTTCCCCTTCCTCAACAATTTCAGCTTCTGGATGACCACGGCAGGCGCGATCATCGTCATGATGTCGCTGTTCGTCGGTGAATTCGCCCGCACCGGCTGGCTGGCCTACCCGCCGCTGTCGGGCATCGCCTATTCGCCGGGCGTCGGGGTCGATTATTATATCTGGGGCTTACAGATAGCGGGCATCGGCACCTTGCTGTCCGGCGTCAACCTGATCGCGACCATCGTAAAGATGCGCGCGCCCGGCATGACAATGATGAAGATGCCCATCTTCACCTGGACCTCGCTCTGCGCCAACGTGCTGATCGTCGCCGCCTTCCCGGTGCTGACCGCCGTATTGGCGCTGCTCAGCCTCGACCGCTATATCGGCACGGCCTTCTTCACCAACGACATGGGCGGCAACCCCATGATGTATGTGAACCTGATCTGGATCTGGGGTCACCCGGAAGTCTATATCCTCATCTTGCCGCTGTTCGGCGTCTTCTCCGAAGTCACCTCGACCTTCTCGTCCAAGCGCCTCTTTGGCTATAGCTCGATGGTCTATGCGACGATCGTCATCGCGCTGCTCAGCTATCTCGTCTGGTTGCACCATTTCTTCACCATGGGGTCGGGTGCCAGCGTCAACAGCTTCTTCGGCATCACGACGATGGTCATCTCCATCCCGACCGGGGCCAAGCTCTTCAACTGGCTCTTCACCATGTATCGCGGCCGCATCCGCTACGAACTGCCGATGATGTGGACGGTCGCCTTCATGCTGACGTTCACCGTGGGCGGCATGACCGGCGTGCTACTCGCCGTGCCACCGGCCGACTTCGTGCTGCACAATTCGCTGTTCCTGATCGCGCATTTCCATAATGTGATCATCGGCGGCGTGTTGTTCGGCTTGTTTGCGGCGATCAACTATTGGTGGCCCAAGGCATTCGGCTACCGGCTGGAAACCACCTGGGGCAAGCGCAGCTTCTGGCTCTGGGTCGTGGGCTTCTGGACCGCCTTCATGCCGCTCTACGTGCTGGGCCTGATGGGCGTCACCCGCCGGATGCGCGTGTTCGATGATCCGAGCTTGCAAATCTGGTTCCAGATCGCGGCGCTGGGCGCGGTGATGATCGCGGCGGGCATCGCCTGCATGTTCATCCAGTTCGCGGTCAGCATCAAGAATCGCGATCAACTGCGCGACACCACGGGCGATCCCTGGGACGGCCGCACGCTGGAATGGGCGACCAGTTCGCCGCCGCCAGACTATAATTTCGCCTTCACGCCCGTCATCCATGATGGCGACGCCTGGGCGGACATGAAGAAGCGCGGCTATCAGCGTCCCCTGACCGGGTACAAGGCGATCCATATGCCCAGCAATACCGCAACCGGCCTGATCATCGCCGGCCTGTCCGTGGCCTTCTCCTTCGGCATGATCTGGTACATCTGGTGGCTGGCGGGCCTGTCCTTCGTCGGCATCCTCGCCGTCGCGATCGGCCATACCTTCAACTATAAGCGCGACTTCTACATTCCGCAGGATGTGGTCGAGCGCACCGAGGGCGAGCGCAGCGCGCTGCTCGCAACACAGGGCTAAAATCATGGCCACACGTTCCAAGATCGACCCCGCCTTCCTTGATCAGGACGGCAAGCCCCTCTTCCACTTGGGGGAAGAACCGCATCATCCCGAAGGCTCCAGCACGTCGTTGGGCTTCTGGATCTACCTGATGAGCGATTGCCTCATCTTCGCCTGCCTGTTCGCCACCTATGCAGTGCTGAGCGGCAGCTATGCCGCGGGGCCAGGGCCGCGCGACCTGTTCGACCTGAACCTCGTCGCGCTGAACACCGCGATGCTGCTCTTCTCGTCCATCACCTATGGCTTTGCCATGTTGTCGATGGAAAAGAACAAGGTCGCAGCGACCCAGGGCTGGCTGGCCATCACCGGCCTGTTCGGCCTCGCCTTCCTTGGCATCGAACTCTATGAATTTGCGCACCTCATCCATGAGGGCGCGACGCCGCAGCGGTCGGGCTTCCTGTCCGCCTTCTTCGCGCTGGTCGGCACCCATGGGCTGCACGTCACTTTCGGCATCATCTGGCTGGTGACGCTGATGGTACAGGTCGCCAAAAAGGGGCTGATCCCGGCCAATCAGCGCCGCCTGATGTGCCTCAGCATGTTCTGGCACTTCCTGGACGTCATCTGGATCGGCGTCTTCACCTTCGTCTATCTCATGGGGATGCTGCGATGAGCGCGCACGATCACGACACCCACGCGCATGGCGCGCACGGCACGATGGGCAGCTATATGATCGGCTTTGGCCTGTCGGTTATCCTGACGGCCATCCCCTTCTGGCTGGTGATGACCGGCTATTTCGCCAATACGCAGACCACCGCGCTCGTCATCATGGCCTTCGCGGTCGTGCAGATCGTCGTCCACATGATCTACTTCCTGCACATGAACACCCGTTCCGAAGGCGGCTGGTCGATGATGGCGCTGATGTTCACTTTGGTCCTGGTGGTCATCACCCTGTCCGGTTCGATGTGGGTCATGTATCATCTGAACACCAACATGATGCCCGCCATGACGCATGACATGAGCCAGATGCCGTGACATCTACATGCTTCTAGCAGACATCCAGAACCACAACGGTTTGGCATTGGCGATTGTGTAGTTCACAAACCTGGCAGCAAAATCCTCCCCTGGAAGGGGAGGGGGACCACGAAGTGGTGGAGGGGTGTCGCCCTATCGATGGGGCGACACCCCTCCGTCTGGCCTACGGCCCGACACCTCCCCTACTAGGGGAGGATGACCGATGACATCGGCAAATAGAGCGATTTTTCCGATCGGCCTGACGCTGATCGCGGCGTTGCTGTTTACGACCCTATGTACGCTTGGCGTCTGGCAGGTCGAACGGCTGGCATGGAAACGCGATTTGATTGTCCGGGTCGCTGTCCGCATTCACGCGCCGCCGGTGCCAGCGCCCGCCATAGCGACCAAATCGGACGAATATCGCCGCGTCGCCGCGACCGGCACATTCATCCACGACCGCGCGACTCTGGTCCAGGCGTCGACTGTCCGCGGCCCCGGCTTCTGGGTGCTGACCCCGCTCCGACGTGCGGACGGCACGACGCTGCTCATCAATCGCGGCTTCGTGCCGCCCGACGCCCGCACCAGTTACACCCGCCCGGCAGGAGCAGTTCGCATCACTGGCCTGCTGCGCCTGACCGAACCGGGCGGCGGCTTCCTGCGCGACAATGACCCCGCGGCCAATCGCTGGTATTCGCGCGACGTCGCCGCCATCGCCGCCGCCCGCGCCCTGCCCGCCACGCTGCATTACTTCATCGACGCCGATGCCGGGGCGCAGCCCGACGCCCTGCCCATCGGCGGGCTGACCGTGGTGCAATTCCCCAACAACCATCTTGTCTACGCCATCACCTGGTTCGCGCTGGCGGCGATGGTCGCGGGTGCCTATATCTTCGTCATGCGCCAGTCAGGAAAAGATCGCCGGGCATGAAGGGCAGCACGCCCCTGCGCGCGCGCTGGCTCCCCAGCCAATGGTCCGCCGATGCGGCCGGGCGCAAGAATATGGCGCTGCTGGTCCAGTTGCGCTGGATCGCGATCGCAGGCCAGGTCGCGACCATCCTGATCGTCCATTATGCCATGGACATCCGCCTACCCTTCCCGTCCATGCTGGTGGTCCCCTGCATCGCGGCCGCCATGAACCTTGGCAGCATGATGGTCTTGCGGCGGCGCACCGACATCAGCCATGCCGAACTCTTCCTGGCGCTGCTGTTCGACGTGCTGGCGCTCACCACGCAACTGTACCTAAGCGGCGGCGCGACCAACCCCTTCATCTCGCTCTATCTGGTGCAGGTCGCGCTGGGAGCCGTGCTGCTTCACCGCTGGAGCGTCTGGGGCATCGTTGCCATCTCCTCGCTCTGCGCGGCGATGCTCTCGCTCGTCTATCGCCCGCTGGATCTGAGCGAAGCGTTCGAAGGGCGCCTGTTCGACCTGCATATCATCGGCACCTGGATCTGCCTCACCATGATCGCGGTGCTGCTGGTCCTGTTCATGACCCGCATCACCCGCAACCTGCAACAGCGCGAAGCCTATCTCGCCCGGTTGCGGCAGCAGGCGGCGGAGGAGGAGCATATCGTCCGCATGGGCCTGCTCGCATCGGGCGCGGCGCATGAACTGGGCACGCCGCTCGCCCAACTGGCCGTGGTGCTGGGCGACTGGCGGCACATGCCCGAAATCACCGGCCACGCCGCTTTGGTCGAGGAAGTCGGCGAGATGGAAACCGCCATCAAACGCTGCAAGGCGATCCTGTCCGGCATATTGATGTCGGCGGGCGAAGCGCGCGGCGAAGCCCCGCAAATCACCAATGTCCGCGACTTTGTTGACGCCATCGCCCGCGACTGGCGCAGCGCCAACCCCGGCATGCCGCTGCGCTGCGACTTTGGCCCGCACGATTATCCGCGCATCGTCGCTGATCCCGTCATCCGCCAGGCCGTCACCAACCTGCTCGACAATGCGCGCGAAGCGGGCGCGACCTATATCGACATGCTGATCAGCCGCGACAATCGCTGGCTCCATATCGCCGTGCGCGACAATGGCCCCGGTTTCAGCGAGGAGATGCTGGCCGATGTCGGCAAACCCTATCGGTCGAGCAAGGGCAAGCAGGGCGGCGGCCTTGGCCTCTTCCTGGTCGTCAATGTCGTGCGCAAGCTGGGCGGACGGGTCAATGCGAGCAACAGCGTGGAGGGCGGCGCGATGATCCTGCTGCGCCTGCCGCTTGCGACCCTGGCTTTGGAGGAGGGCAAGAATGACGTCTGAACGACTGTTGCTGATCGTCGAGGATGACGAAGCCTTCGCCCGCACGCTCAAACGCTCGTTCGAGCGGCGCGGCTATAGCGTCCTGCTCGCCGACAGCCTGGAAACGGTCAACGCCTGCCTCGCCGACCACCGCCCCGGCTTTGCCGTCGTGGACCTCAAACTCGGCCCCCAGTCCGGACTTGCCTGCGTGCAGGCGCTCCACGCCCATGACCCCGCCATGCTCATCGTCGTGCTGACCGGCTTTGCCAGCATCGCGACTGCCGTCGATGCGATCAAACTGGGCGCCACCCATTATCTCGCCAAACCGTCCAACACCGACGACATAGAGGCCGCCTTCGCCCGTTCCGGCGGCGACCCCGACACCCCCCTCGCCCCCCGCCCGACGTCGATCAAGACGCTGGAATGGGAACATATCCACGAAGCGCTCAAGGACAGCGACTTCAACATCTCAGAAGCAGCCCGCCGTTTAGGGATGCACCGCCGCACACTCGCGCGCAAACTGGCCAAGCGCCAGGTCGGTTGACGGCGCATTTCCGCCGTGGCAATGGGCAGTCGAACGCGGGTGTAGCTCAATGGTAGAGCAGCAGCTTCCCAAGCTGACGACGGGGGTTCGATTCCCCTCACCCGCTCCACGCCGACACCGTCAGGCCTGGCAAAAATCGACATCAGATCAGTACAGTCTCGGCAGGTCGCCGCCCATGTCGGGCGAAATGGACCATTTTCCTGATCACCCGTTTCCGCCCGCACGGTCTTTGACCCAGAAGCGCTAAGGAAGCATCGGCAGGTAACATACCAGTCAACAAGTGACCCCGATGTTTGAATAACATCGGCGTTTTGCGGCCTTCTCCCAAGCCTGTTTCCGGCCAAATACCCTCGTCAGAACCAATGCCCCTTCGCGGATGCGCACACGCAAAACGGGCAGCGGCACCGGCACTCTCCCCAAATCCAGAGCATAATGGATCAAGATTTAGGCGCGCTTGGATTGTCAAACATCCTCATCCCCTGAAATATCGCGGTCGAGCCAGACAGTCGATGCATGGAGTCTCGATCTTTCGGCAGGGTCATTGGGGGAATAGGGTGATGCAGGATCTTTCCAGTTACACCAGCATTCACGCGCCGGGCGACGTGTCCAAGCTGATCGACGACGCCCTTATTGGAGATGACTATCTCTCGATTGCGTCGGAATTTCGATTTCGCCGGACCCGCGACCTACTCGACGATCCCAATGCTGGACTGACCCAATGGCTGTCAGACGAAGCCGCCAACTGGGCTGCCTCCAGCGATATCCACATCATGCGCGACCGGATCGAAGCGTGGTGGACCGGTGGCGACGAGCTTGATTATTCTCCCCTCGATGAGCTGACGGGAAAGGCTAAAATCCGCCTGTCCGACAATGTTTCACCGCTCTATCAGCTAAAGCCTAATGGCGATCCGGCAAACGCCAATGACTGGACTGTGCTGGAAAACGGAAAGCATGTCATCATCGAGGCTTCGCCGGATCCCCGATCCCCGTTTTATTTCATGGCAAGCCCTTTGGGCACCGCGCCTCTCCAACCGCCAGACCTTAGTCCAAGCAGCAGCGCCATACGCAATTATGAGACTTTCTGGGCCAACATCGGCAAGATCGAGCGCGTCTATCTCGACCCCAAAGTCGCAAATTTCACGCAGATGGAACGGATCGATCTTTCGGTCAGTGCGATCATCGAACGCTATGCCGCCATAGAGGCCGAGCGCGAAATGTTGGTGAAAGCCGAGGCGCAGCTCAATCTGAATACTCCCGAGGTGCAGGGTAACCAGGTCGCCATCCTCGCGCGGCTCGACGAAGTGCGATTGATGATCACGCGCCGCGCCGCGCTTGAGCGGCTCGTCAGCGCGCTCCAGGGGCGGGCCGCAGAGAAAGGCTTCCACCTTGAGATCAAGGGCGACACTAAAAAGCAACCGCCTGACCCGGAGACCCTTACCAAAGGGCGCATCTATCAGCGGTTTCAGTTCATCCATCGCTGGGTCGAGGCGGTGCAACGCTCCAAGACCAGAGGCGGCCTATTTGGCACCAGTCGCAGGACATGGACGGAATATCATCATCTCACGAAGGAGGTCATAGGCTATCGCGAAATCCACGGCACGGACTCGCAAGTCACGCGCTATATCGAGGATAATCTTCAAAATTTTGACGTCCGCATCCTGCGGCTCACCCCGCTCGGCTATTTCACGCAGGACGATGTTGCACTCGCCGACATTCTCGACCTGTGCGAGATTGATCCGTCCTTCCGGGCGACCTGCGCCCTGCTGGTGCCGGAATATGATCAGACCCTCTTCGGCGATGACGTGGTCACCGGCTATCGCGTCATTCGCAAGCCACAGCGAGGACGGCGGCTGAGGGGTCTGCCCCACATTCATCTGGAAGAACATGTCTCCTATCGCATGCGCTGGCGCGGCTGCGAGCTTGGCGAACTTAATTCCAGCATCGCATTGATGCCTGGCGAAGAGCGCGTGATCAACATCAAGACCGTGCGCCGCTCGATGCAGGAATATGAGATTCGCTCGACCAATGTCGCGGAGATGGAAGCCAGTAGTTCCACCGACACGCTCAGCAGCGTCGAGACGGAATTTTCCCGCGAAAACAGCTCCGAGCGCACCAGTTCCTGGAGCGCGCGCGGAAAGGTAAGCGGCAATGGCTGGGGCGGCGGCGCAGATGCAAAGGGCGATTCGCGCAAGTCCGCAAGGGAATTTGCCAAGACGCTCAATCGCCTCACCAACCAGGCGGTCAACAAGATGCGCAAGGCCAGCCGCCAGGAAGTGATCTCGCGCGAACTGACGCGGGTGGAGGCTGAAAACACGATGGATTCAAACGGCCGGATCACCAATCCCAATGTCGGCCGCACGCTCAACATCAACTTCTTCAACGTCAACAACATCTATATCGTCGGTACATTTTTGAGCGACCTTGAAATTTTATACCGGTCACCCTTCGAAATGATCGACGGGACAGGCATTGAGGATGTGCGCTATTACCGTCTGAGCGAACTCGACCGCTTCTGGAGCGATTATAGCGCCGATATGCGCCGCATCGTGACCTGCGCGTTGCGGTCGGAAAATCGGGATATGATCGGTCCAAAATTGGAGCAGGCTTTAGATAAGATCAATGCGACGCTTGTGCAGAGCGTGCGCGGCGCGCTGCAGCGCACGGTTGATGAATATGATATCGCGTCAACCTCGCTCGACAAGGTCGACGCTTTCGCGTTCGGCGATGGAACCCAAAAGCTGACGGAGAACGGTGACGACACGTTCGAGGACATTGTCACGCGGATGCGGGAAACTGGCAAGGAGATCGACAACACGCTCATTACTGCACCGTCGGGGGCCATTTATGCGGACTCTGTTCTCGGCCAGGCCGAAGCGCTGGAATCCTATGCCGTCGACCTTCGTCGGCTGGAGGTCGAGCGCAGCCTCACCGCAATCCTGCGGGACCGGCACCAACTCGGCGCGCCGGATCCAGATATTCAACGGCGCATCTTCGATAATATCAGCTTCGAACGCGACGGTGCAACGCTCCGCCTGACGCTCGGCGCAACACCGCCCAGCGGCACGTGGCAATTGCTGCTCGACAGCCTGCCAGTGGCCATGCTGGAACTCACACCCGATCAGAAACGCTATGAGGTGACTATTCCCGAAGCGCTGCGTGCGCATGGCTGGCTGGATCAGGCGAACGCGATCTTGGTCTGCATCGCGGCGCCATGATCGATGACACATCATGGCTTGGCCTCGCTCGACACGACGCAATATCGCCATTCCAAACCCCTTGAGTTCGACGTCATCGTCCACCGCGAAGGACCGGGTGGATATTGGACGCTAAATTATCGCGACGAACGTCGCACGTCGATCAGCATGCATCTTATCACGTCGCTGCAAGGCTATGCCGATCAGAAATCGGGGCTGACCCCACCCGGCACCTATCTGATCGTCAAACGCAAGTACGACCCACCGAAAATATTGCAGCAAATGCTCCAACGAAAATTTCTGGAGGAACCGGCTGCTCAGGTGCATCCGGACTTGTGGTTCAAACTTGAGCGGCTGGACGAGAGGGTCGGAGATGATGCCACGCACTTCAATACAGTGCGTCGTGAACAATTGCGGCTGCATTTCGGATCGCTGAGCCTCGGCTGCATCACGCTGAAAGACGCCACGCAATATCAAGATCTCGTGAAGGCGCTCGCCGCTGCAAAGCCTGGTTGGTTCGACCCGAAGACAGGCCGCTTCTCAGACAAGAAAACGAGCAAGTCGATCGAATATTTCGGGAAAATCATCATACCCCCAAGCGGAGTACGACCCCGATGACCAACCAATCTGTCGAACACGCAATTTCCATTGCGGAGGCCTGGACCCTGAACGGATCGACCGATGCATTCGAGGATATGTTCTGGGCAGCGTCTGCCTTGAGCGACATCGTAACGATATAAAAAGGGACAAGTTAATGGACAGGAATCAACTGACTCAGTCGCTCAACCTGCGAGAGGAACTGATCGCAGTTGGTCGGCCTAATCGACCAGGAAAGCGCTTGGTGCCGTCATCGATCACGCTTCACAATCCCGGCAACACTGGCCGAACCGCCGATGCTGACCGTCACTCAAAAATGGTCCGCAACAAAGGATATCACGAAGGAAGTAACGGGGCCAAGATATGGGTGTCCTGGCATTATACCGTGGATGATCAGTGTGTTATCAAACAGCTACCCATCAATGAGATGGCCTATCACGCCAAGAAAGGTAACGGGACGAGCATCGCGATCGAGGTATGCATGAATGCCGGAATCGACCAAGCCGCCGCAAATGCCCGCGCTGCGCGGCTGGTCGCTGCCCTCCTCTATGATTTTGGCTGGGACGTGAACGCGCTCAAAACGCACAAGGATTGGACGGGTAAAAATTGCCCGCAGTTGCTCCTCTCCGATTGGGCGGCCTTCAAAAAGAACGTGGAGGCCATTAGGACATCGATCACTGCTGCTTCTTTGGGTGCCCTGAGCACGAAATCACATGATGTCACCAGCTCACGGCAAAAGAGTTCCGCAGCGCTTGGAGAACCGAGCGAAGACGATCTTTCGGTCGAGATCGATCATGATCTGATGACCGACCAGTTTCTGGACACTCTATAGAAAGCGCAAAACCATTGGCAGCTGTTTGTCTCCCTACAAACAGCTGCTGCAGGATTGTTCCCACGGCGCTTAGATTAATAAGGCGCGTCGGTATCCTTTGGCGGAATCGCGCCACGCCGTCCGATATTCCATCCCGCCAGCCGATGCCCGGCCAGCGCGGCGTCCGCCGGCGTCGCGCCGCCCAGTCGCGCGTGGAGATAGCCGCCGTTGAAGGCATCGCCCGCGCCGCTTGAATCCACGACGTCCAGCGATCGGGGAATGGGCACCACCTGCCCGTCGACCAGGCAGCCATCGCCGCCCAGCTTGACGATGATCTCCCGGCCCTCGCCCGCGCCCCAGCGGGTCGCGGCATCCTGCGCATCATCCGCCTCGCCCATCTCGACCTCGTCCGCCAGCGTCGGCAGGCCAATATCGGCCAGCGCAATCGCCCGGTCGCGCCAGTGCCGGGCGGTGGCCGCATCGTCCCACAAGCGCGCGCGGTAATTGCCGTCGAACGCCACCTTGCCGCCCCGCGCCCGCACCGCCGCGCACAGGTCCAGCAACGCCTCTCGCCCCTCATCGGGCAGGATGGCAAGCGTGATCAACGAGAAATAGAGCAGGTCCGATTGCGCCGCCGCCGCGACCATCGCCGCGCTGCCGGGCAGCACGAACATCCGCCGCGCCGCCGCTTCGCTGCGCCAATAATGGAAGCTGCGTTCGCCGCTCGCATCCGTCTCGATCGCATAGAGGCCCGGCAACCGGTCGGCAGCGCGTAGAACGAGTGACGTATCCACGCCCTCGGCTTCCCATGCCGCACACAGCTCGGCGCTCATCGGGTCGCTGCCCATCGCGCTTGCCAGCCGGACCCTGTCGCCCGACCGGGCGAGATGCACGGCGGTATTGATGACATCGCCGCCATAGCGCAGGTTCCAGCTATCGCCCGTCCCCCGGCTCAGCTCCAGCATGGCTTCGCCAATCACCGTGACCGTCACACCCTCGCCCATGCCCACATCCCGTCCAGCCAAACCCGTCTATGCCGGCGCGTGGTGGCGCAGAGCGGCCGCCCAAGTCAAGCCATCCCACCGTTCGCATCTCCGCCTTCCTACCATGTGGAACGATCGGGCTGCTTTGGCGTTTGCCTAAAGGCAAGGGGATGACGTCATGATCATGGCGTCCTGATCGGGACTATAATGAACAAGGGTCTATCCGGTTATACGGGCAACCGCTTCGAACTGCTGGTTCAGAGCGTTACCGACTATGCCATCTACATGCTGGATGCCGATGGCGTGGTGGTCAGCTGGAATGCGGGCGCGGAACGGTTCAAGGGCTATGCCGCCGACGAGATTATCGGCCAGCATTTCTCCCGCTTCTACACGCCGGAAGATCAAGCCACCGGCATTCCCGCGCTTGCCCTCTACACCGCCGACCATGACGGCCGGTTCGAAGCCGAAGGCTGGCGCGTCCGCAAGGACGGCACGCAATTTTGGGCCAATGTCGTCATCGACCCCATCCGCGATGCGCAAGATGGCCAATTGCTGGGCTTTGCCAAGGTCACCCGCGACCTGACCAAACGGCGCGCGGTGCAGGAAGCGCTCCGATCCAGCGAGGAGCGGTTTCGCCTGCTCGTCGAAAGCGTCACCGACTATGCCATCTATATGCTCGATCCAGTCGGTACGATCACCAGCTGGAACATGGGAGCGGAACGCTTCAAAGGCTATAAGGCCGAGGAAATCCTCGGCCAGAATTTCGCCCGTTTCTATTCGGAAGAGGATCGGATGGCGGGGCTGCCCTCGCGCGCGCTCCACACCGCCGAACGCGACGGCCGGTTCGAAGCTGAAGGCTGGCGCATTCGCAAGGATGGATCGCGCTTCTGGGCCAATGTCGTCATCGACTGCATTCGTGATTCCCAGGGCCAGTTGCTCGGCTTTGCCAAGGTCACCCGCGACCTGACCGAACGGCGCGAATCGCAACAGGCGCTCGACGCCGCGCGCGACGCCATCATCCAGACGCAAAAGATGGACGCGATCGGCAAGCTGACCGGCGGCGTCGCCCATGATTTCAACAATCTGCTCGCCGTCATCGTCGGCAGCCTCGACCTTGCCCGCCAACGTATGGCGAACGGAGCGGATATCAGCCGCTATCTCGATAATGCCATGGCCGCGGCCGAACGCGGCGCGACGCTGACGCAGCGGATGCTGGCCTTCGCCCGCAAACAGGAATTGAAACTGCAAAGCGTCGATCCGGTCGCGCTGGTGCTGGGCATGGCGGAACTGCTGCAAACGACGCTGGGCGGTGCGATCGACATCGAAACCCGCTTCCCGATGTCGCTTGCCAATGTCCATGCCGATCCGGCGCAGCTCGAACTCGCTATCTTGAACCTAGCGGTCAATGCGCGCGATGCCATGCCCAATGGCGGCGATATCATCATCGCGGCGCAGGGCTGGACCATCGAACAGGGCGACCGGCCAGACCTGTCGCCCGGTGCCTATGTCGAACTGTCCGTGGCCGACAATGGCGAAGGCATGGACGCCGCCACGATCGAGCGCGCCCGCGAACCCTTTTTCACGACCAAGGGCGTTGGCAAAGGCACCGGCCTTGGCCTGTCGATGGTGCATGGCTTCGTCCAGCAATGCGGCGGATCGCTCACCATCACCAGCAAACCGGGCGAAGGCACGACCGTCTCGCTCTGGCTCCCCGTATCGCAAGCCGGTCCCGCCGCCGATATCATAGCGCCCGTCGATTACAGCAATAGCCCCAGCCTCCCCCTCGTCATCCTAGCAGTGGATGATGACGAACTGGTGCTGACCAACACGGCCGGCATGTTGGAGGATCTGGGCCATACCGTGTTCCGCGCGTCGAACGCCGCCGAAGCCCTGCGGATGCTGGAGCAAGGCGATGTCGATCTGGTGGTGACCGACCATGCCATGCCGGGTATGACCGGCGCGCAACTTGCCGACAGGATCGATCAGATGCGGCCCGGATTGCCGGTCGTCATCATCACCGGTTTCGCCGAATTGCCGCCCCATGCCAGCCGCCGCCCGCGCCTCGACAAGCCGTTCCGGCAAGCCGAACTGGCACGGATCGTCGCCACCGCCGGACATGCCGCCGCTGCCGCGCGTACGGCCCTCATCCTGCCGCCGGTCGACGGCGAATAGCGGGGCAGCCAGGGATCAACCGACCGTCATCATCGCCCAAACATCGGAAAATTGCGCGATTTTGGTCGCTCCGCCCTTGCAAGCAGGGGCGAGTTCGCCAAAGGGAGTGACAAACACCCCACCTTCTCCTCCGGCCAGCAGGACTGCATGGACACGCCCACCGCCCTGACCCCGACCTCGCATTTCTTCACCTCGCTCCGCACCCGGCTCCACTATCTCGATTGGGGCAATAGCGCCGCGCCGGTGCTGATCCTGGTCCATGGCGGCTTCGATCATGGGCGCAGCTGGGACTGGACGGCGCGCGCGCTGGCGAAGGATTATCATGTCATCGCGCCGGACCTGCGCGGCCATGGCGACAGCGCCTGGTCGCCCGACGGCTCCTATATGATGGCCAATTATCTCTATGATCTGGCCCAGTTGGTCGACCTGCTCGACCGCCCGCCCGTCACCATCGTCGGCCATTCGCTCGGCGGGTCGATCGCCTTGCGTTACGCTGGCCTGTTCCCCGACAAGGTGCAGCGCATCGTCGCCCTCGAAGGGCTTGGCCTGTCACCTGACCGGTTGAAGGAAAAGGCCGAGGAAGCATCGCTCGACGTCTGGCGGCAATGGATCGACACGCGCCGCGCCAATGCCCGCCGCACGCCCAGGCGCTATGCCACGATCGAGGCCGCGATAGGTCGCATGCGCGAACGTAACGAGCATCTTTCCGTCGAACAGGCGCTGCACCTCACCATTCACGGCGTCAACCGCAATGAGGATGGCAGCTTCAGCTGGAAGTTCGACCCCTATCTCAGCAGCGCCGCGCCACAGGCCGGCTCAGACGCCGATCTGCCTGACTTCTGGTCGCGCATCACTTGCCCGACCCTGCTGTGCCTGGGGCAGGATAGCTGGGCCTCAAACCCGGCAAAGGACGGCCGCATGGCGCATTTCGCCGATGCGCGTCTGGTCGAATTTCCTGACGCTGGCCACTGGCTGCATCACGACCAGTTCGACCGCTTCATCGCCGAGCTACGCGCCTTCCTATGAGGTGAAACCGTCGATCGCCGACCGATATTGCGCCTTCAACTGTGCGATGAAGTCGGCGGCGGGCTGTACCTGGTCGATCGCGCCGATCCCTTGGCCACATCCCCACACGTCGCGCCACGCCTTCTTGTCGCCGCCGGTCATGCTGGCAAAGTCCATCTCCGTCGCCTTGGGCAGATTGTCGGGGTCCATGCCCGACGCGACGATGCTGGGGCGCAGATAATTGCCATGGACGCCGGTGAATACGTCGGAATAGACGATGTCGCCCGCGCTGCTGTCGACGATCATCTGCTTGTAGGCACCATCCGCATTGGCCTCGGTCGTGGCGATGAAGGGCGACCCCATATAGCCAAGGTCAGCCCCCATCATCCGTGCCGCAGCGATCGCGCGCCCCGTCGCGATCGACCCTGACAGCGCCAGCGGCCCGTCGAACCAGGCCCGGATTTCCTGCACCAGCGCAAAGGGTGACAATGTACCCGCATGGCCCCCTGCCCCGGCCGCAACCGCGATCAGGCCATCGGCCCCCTTCTCGATCGCCTTCCTGGCGAACCTGTCGTTGATGACGTCGTGCAACACGATGCCGCCATAGCTATGCACCGCCGCATTCACCCGCTCCTGCGCACCCAGCGACGTGATGATGATCGGCACCTGATATTTGACACACAGGTCCAGATCCTCGTCCAACCGGCTGTTGCTCTTATGGACGATCAGATTGACCGCGAACGGCGCATCCGCCGCCGTCAATTCCGTGCCCAGTCGTTGCAGCCATTGTTCGAACATGCCCGACGGCCGGGCGTTGAGCGACGGAAAAGCACCGACAATCCCCGCACGACATTGGGCGATCACCAGTTCGGGCTGCGAAATGATGAACATCGGCGATCCGATCAGCGGCAGCGACAAGCGGCCTTCGAGCGCAGACGGCAGGGACATGGGCGGACTTTCCTCTCTCTTTTGCCCTACCGCGCTATCATCGCGCAGCGTCGCGAAAAAGAGCAAAAGGAACTGTGTTGATGACATAATACAGTTGTGGTAGCTTCGTGCGGTCGAAACCGACAGGAGAGCTGGACGATGTATAGCGAAGGCGACTTGCAGGATGCCGTTACGGCGGGCGTCCTGTCACCGCAGGCCGCACAGGCGCTGCGCGATCATGTCGCACAACTGCGCGCCAGCCCCGTGGTCGATGAAGAAAGTTTCCGCCTCCTGACCGGCTTCAACGACATCTTCGTCGCCATCGCCGGCATCATCCTGCTCGTCGCGGTCGGCTGGCTCGGCAACAGCGTGCGACTCGGCGCGGCGGAACATCATCCCTCCTTCATGTCGGGCGCGCTGGTCGCGGCGGTCAGTTGGGGTCTGGCGGAATATTTCACCCGGCAACGGCGCATGGCACTGCCCTCCATTCTGCTGCTCGCGGGCTTTGTCGGCGGTGTCGCCTTCGCGCTGGGCGCATTGGCGGCGCAGGTCTTTCCCGACGTCGGCGATCGTGTAGCTTCGCTGATCATATCGGGCGTCGCGGCCTTCAGCGCGCTGGCCGCTTGGATACACTGGCGGCGCTTCATGGTGCCGATCACGGTCGCGGCGGGCGCGGCCGCCGCCGCTGGCGTCGTCGGCGGCCTCGTCCTTGCCGCCTTCCCCGGCGATATCCGGCTGGCCTATCTGCTGCTGCTGGCCGGTGGCCTTGCCATTTTCGCGCTCGCCATGCGCTGGGACATGAGCGATCGAACCCGCACCACGCGCCGCGCCGATGTCGCCTTCTGGCTGCACCTGACCGCCGCACCGATGATCGCCCATTCGCTGTTCAACCTGCTCGGCGTGTTCCGGGGCGACGACATCAGCATCGGCAAGGCGCTCGTCGTGATCCTGCTCTACATTGCCTTCGGCCTGGTCGGCCTCGCGATCGACCGACGCGCGCTTCTCGTGTCGAGCCTCGCTTATGTCCTCTTCGCCCTCTACGCCCTGTTCAAGCAGGCGGGCGCGGTTGAACTATCAGCCGCCTTCACCGCGCTGGTAATCGGTTCGTCACTGCTGCTACTCTCGGCGCTCTGGCACCATGCCCGCATGCTGGTGGTGGGCACCTTGCCGCCATCCCTCACCAACCGCCTCCCCTACGCTTGATCCACCCCCTCCCGCCAGCGGGAGGGGCAGCGAGACTTAAGCGCGAAGCGCGTTAGTCGCAGCGGGGTGGGCCAACTTGGCTTACCCCTCCACAACCCGCATCAATTTCCGCTCCACCGGGGCCAGCACATTCTGCAGATCCTGCCCGCGCTTGAGGATCTGGCCGCCCTCCCCCACCAGCACCCACATACCCTGCCGATGGCGCAGCGCAGGACGCTTCTCGATCCGATATTCAGGGCGCTCGGCGGTGCGGCGAAAGGCGCTGAAGATCGCGGCCTCGCGCCCCATGTCCATCGCATAGTCGCGCCAGTGCCCGGCGGCGACCATCCGACCATAAAGATCCATGATCCGCTGCAACTCCAGCCGTTCGAACCCCACCTGGCGCTCGCCCGGCCCCGTTCCTGAATGGGGAAACGGCGTCACATTGCTCATCAGGCCCGGTCACGCTCCTGAAACAGGGTGGCGTCATCGGGCAGCGAAGGCCGCTGCTTTTCGACCATCAATTCGGCCAGCCGCTTCTGCAACTGCTCGACCTCGCACTGCAGCAGTTCCAGCTTCTGCTTTTCGGGATCGAAACAGTCCGAACAGGGCGTGCCATAGGGCATGAAATCGCGCTGATAGGCGGTGACGTCGACCAGCATCGCCCGCGCAGGAATGCCGACCATGGTCGCACCTTCGGCCACATCCTTCGTCACCACGGCATTGGCACCCACGCGCGCACGCGCGCCGACCGTCACTGGCCCCAACACCTGCGCACCCGATCCGATGATCACGCCGTCGCACAGGGTCGGGTGCCGCTTGCCCGCAATCCCGTTCGCCGGGTCGGTCCCGCCCAACGTCACATTCTGGTAAAGCGTCACATCGTCGCCAATCTCCGCCGTCTCGCCGATCACGGTAAAGCCATGGTCGATGAAGAAGCGCTTGCCGATCTTCGCGCCGGGATGAATGTCGTTCCCGGTCAGGAAACGCGACAGATGGTTGACCAGGCGCGCCAGGAAATAGAGCCGCGCGCGATAGAGCCGATGCGCGATGCGATGATAGCCGAGCGACCAGACGCCCGGATAAAGCAGGATTTCCGCGCGGGAGCGGGGCGCAGGATCGCGGCTTTTCACCGAATCCAGATAGGAAATGAGATTGCGCAACATGAACGCGCCCCTGCCTGACAAAAACTGAACCTGTCGGCCGATATAGAGAAGCGGGACCATTATTTCCAGTGACGCCGCAAAGAGCCGGTATCCGCCCGCAAACGCAACCTTGCTTTACAAGGAACGATATGCCTATCATCTAAGTAGACAAAAGCGCCAAAGGGAAATGGATGATCGACGCCTTCATCGCCAATTTCGGCGACATATTGCCCTTCATCCTGATCGGCTTCGGCGCGCAGATGATCGATGGCGCGCTCGGCATGGCCTATGGCGTGATCTCCAGCACCTTGCTGCTAGCGCTTGGCGTGCCCCCTAGCCGTGCCTCGGCCAGCGTCCACGCCGCCGAAACCTTCACCACCGGCGTCTCGGCGATCAGCCATATTCTGCACAAGAATGTCGACTGGCGATTGTTCGCTCGCCTCATCATCCCCGGCGTCATTGGCGGCGTCGCAGGTGCCTATCTCCTCTCCAATATCGACGGGGCCATCATCAAGCCGTTCGTCCAAGTCTATCTCGCCTCGATCGGCGTCTACCTCATCTGGCGCGGCTTCCATTTGCCGCCCAAGGCGCGCGATCCCAAATGGGTGGCCCCGCTGGGTCTGGTCGGCGGCTTCATGGATGCGACCGGCGGTGGCGGCTGGGGGCCGGTCGTGACCTCCAACCTGCTGTTGCAGGGGGCCAGCCCGCGCCACACCATCGGCACGGTGAACAGCGTCGAATTCATCCTCACCCTCTCGATCAGCATCACCTTCCTGTTCCATCTCGGCTGGGAAACCTTCACCACCTATACGGTCGGATTGCTGATCGGCGGCGTGGTCGCGGCCCCCTTTGGCGCGATCCTTGCCAGCCGCGTGGCCCCCCGCGTCCTGTTCACGGCGGTCGGCATCATCCTCACGCTGACGTCGCTGTTCGGCGTCGCCAAATGGCTTGGATTTATCGGCTAAGGAACTTATATTCGGCTTTCTGATCGAGGAAGCCGATAAATGTCCAGTTACCTGCCCACCCTCAAACAGCTGCAATATCTTGTCGCGCTCAAGGAACAGGGGCATTTCGGCAAGGCGGCCGAAAGCTGCTACGTCACCCAATCCACCCTGTCGGCGGGTATCCGCGAACTGGAATCGCTGGTCGGGGTAACGCTGGTCGAACGCACCCGCCGCGTCGTCCGCTTCACGGCGCTCGGCGATCGCATCGTCGCCAAAGCCCATCGCGTGTTGCGCGAGGCGGAGGAACTGGCTGCCATCGCCGAAGCATCCGGCAAGCCGCTCACCGGCGAATTGCGCATGAGCGTCATCCCGACCATCGCCCCTTTCCTGCTGCCGCGCATGCTCCCCCGCCTGCGCGCCGACCGGCCCGAACTCAAACTCTATCTGCGGGAGGAAACCACCCAGGCAGGCGTCGAATCGCTGCGCCATGGCAATGTCGATTGCGTGCTGATGGCCTTGCCCTTCCCAATCGGCGAACTGGACAGCGAAATCCTGTTCCAGGACCGGCTCTTCGTCGCCTTCCCGCATGACGAGCCGGTCGACCTGCCCGAATGGATCGGTCCGAACATGATCGATGAGAGCAAATTATTGCTCCTGGAGGATGGCCATTGCCTCAAGGATCATGCACTCGCCGCCTGCAACCGCCCAGAACTGCGCGCCAGTGCGACGATGATGGGCACCTCGCTCCACACGCTCATCCAGATGGTCGATAATGGCCTGGGCGTAACGATGATCCCCGAAATGGCGATCGCGGCAGGCATATTGGAACATACGCGCATCGCCGCCCGCCCGCTCAAATCCGAACGCGCTTGGCGCGACATCGCCCTCGTCTGGCGCAAGAACAGCCCGCGCGAGAAGGAATTTCACCTGCTTTCCGAAATCCTGCGTGACGCCGCCGCGCTCAACTGCCGCCTGCCCGAAGCCGCCTAGCTGTCCCAGCCCTGCGCTTTGACCGCATCCTCGTCGCGCGCCGCCACCCACTGAGTCGCGCCGCCCGCAAAATGCTCCTTCTTCCAGAAGGGCGCATCCGACTTCATCCAGTCGATCAGGAAGGCACAGCTTTCGAGCGCCGCCGTGCGATGGCGCGACGCCGTGCCGACGAACACGATCCGCGCGCCCGGCTCCAGCCGCCCGAAGCGATGGATGACGCTCACGCCCAGCAGCGGCCAGCGCCCCATAGCCTCATCAACGATCCGCCCGACCTGGGCCTGCGTCATCGCCGGATACTGTTCCAGTTCCAGCGCCACCAGCCCGTTGCCGCCGCGTACCACGCCGGTAAAGCTCGCCACACCGCCGCCGCCCAAGGCTTCAAGCGCCGCCAGCTCACCGCCGACATCGAAATCCTCCGCCTGGATCGCGACCCGCTTCATCCGCCGGTCACGGGCGGAAACAGCGCCACTTCCTTCGCCTCGCCGATCAAACTGTCCATCGGCACGAACCGCTGATCGACCGCCGCGCGCAACCGTGCGGTATCGCCCAGCGCCTCGGCATAGCCGCCACCCCGCGCCGCCAGCATCGCCACCAGATCTGCCACCGTTCTGCCCGGATCAAGCCGCTCGACCTGTTCCTCGTCCCGGCCAATGGCCTCGCGCACCCAGGCGAAATAGACGATCGACAGCATCGCCATCGCTTCAGTCCATATGCCGGATGCCGACGCGCAGATAATCCCAGCCCGTGATCAGCGTCAGGATGGCGGCGGCCCACAGGGTCACGATGCCCACGGTCTGCACGAACAGCAAATGCGGCACCGCCCCCGCCAGGATCAAAGCGCCCAATGCCACGATCTGGCACGTCGTCTTCCACTTGGCCAATCGCGAGACCGGCATCGACACCTGCAACCCGGCCAGAAATTCGCGCAGGCCCGACACCGCAATCTCACGCAACAGGATGACCATGGCCGCGATGATGTGCGGCCCGGCAATATCGCGCGTCGCCGCCAGCATTAAAATGACCGCGCCAACCATGATCTTGTCGGCGATGGGATCGAGGAAGACGCCGAGCTTCGACACCGTCCCCTGCGCCCGCGCCAGATAGCCGTCGAAATAATCGGTCACGCCCATCAGGCAATACAGACCGAAAGCCAGCGCATAGCCAGTGGTCCAGCGCGCGCCCATCTCCGCAGGCCAAAGCAGCGCGACGAGCAACGGCACCGTGACGATACGCGAAAGCGTGAGCAGATTAGGCAGCGTCAGCATAGCCGCCGCCTGCCACAGTCGGGCGCGGCGCACAAGCCAGACAGCATATCGACCTCCATACAAGGGGCATTGGACAGGGACGCCGCCAACGGCTAGACCCCGCCCCGGTCGCTAACGGGAAAGAAGACGCCCCTATCCATGCAAGCCTCTCTCAGGCTCTTGAACAAGCGCCGATTCCTGCCGCTGTTCGTCACCCAGCTGCTCGGCGCGTTCAACGACAATCTGTTCAAGAACGCGATGGTGCTGTTCGTCGTGTACCAAGTCTATAATGACGAGCGTTCCGAAACCTGGTTCAGCGCGCTGGCGACCGGCCTGTTCATCCTGCCCTTCTTCCTGCTGTCCGCTTTATCGGGACAACTCGCCGATCAACGCGACAAGGCGCTCATCATCCGCTGGGTAAAGGCGGCCGAAATCCTGATCATGCTGGTCGGCGCGGTCGGCCTCGGCCTCATTTGGAGCGGCATCGGCGTCCATACGATCGCCATCCCGCTGCTGCTCGCCGCGCTGTTCGCCATGGGCATCCACTCGACCTTCTTCGGCCCGATCAAATATGCGATCCTGCCCCAGCATCTCCATGATGAAGAAGTGCTGGGCGGCACCGGCCTGGTCGAGGCAGGCACCTATATCGCGATTCTGGCCGGCACGATCCTGGCGGGAATCATCCCGATCGAGGCGGCGGCGGTGTGCATCATCATCACCGCGCTGGTCGGCTATGTCGCCGGGCGTCAGGTGCCACCGGCCCCGTCGCTCCTTTCCGCACAGCCGATCGACTATCACATCATCCGCTCGTCGGTCGCGCTGGTCCGCGGGACGATGCATATCCGTCGGCTGTTTCTGGCGATCATGTCGATCAGCCTGTTCTGGGCGGTCGGGTCGATCCTGTTCATCCAGTTTCCCCCCTTGGTCAAAAATGTCCTGACCGCCGAAAAGGCCGTCGCCAGCCTGTTCCTCGCCATTTTCTCGATCGGCATCGCCATCGGCTCGGTCGCGATCAACCGGCTGCTGCGTGGTCATGTGTCGGCCAAATATGCCCCCGCCTCCGTGATCGGCATGGGCCTGTGCATCGTCGCCTTCCATTTCGTCTGCGCCATCTGGCCGCCTGCGCCCGAAGGACAGATGATCTCGCTGCAGGGCTTCATCGCCCATCCGCTCGCCATACCGCTTTCGCTCTGCCTGCTGGGCGTCTCGACCTTCGGCGGCATGTTCGTCGTGCCCCTCTATGCCTTCCTGACCACCACCGTCGAAAAATGCGAAGCCGCTCGCACCGTGGCGGCGAACAATATCGTCAATTCGGGGGCAATGGTGGTGGGATCGCTCTGCGCGATCGGCCTCAGCATCGCTGGCATGTCGGTGGTGATGCAATTGCTGCTGGTGGCGTTCCTCACCCTGCCCTGTGCGGCGATGGCGTGGAAACTGCACAAGGCCTGCGACGGCCCGCTGTGCCATTGAAGCAGGCGACGCCCCGGCACCGACCGGGGTCCAGCACCGCCCTGGCTTTCAGGGCTTCAGGAAATGAAGCTGTAGAAAGCGGTGAAGAAGGCGCAGAAGCTCAGGCCAAACAGCTTCCAGTCGCTATCGTCGTCCACCGTCCGCGCTTTGCTCTTGGGCATCTTGTCCATGACGCGCAGCACATGGGCGGGGAGGCTCTGGCGAAAGGGGTGCCGGGCCGATTCTGTGGTGAGGACGAGGGTTCGATTTCGCATGATGTTGGGTTAACGCATTATTTACCATTTGTGCCATCGCTTATGATGGCCAATTTGCGCCTGTCCCGCTGCGGGACAGGCTTGACTGTATCATCCGAATAACACAGCATGGCCGCACCGATGACTGAGTCCGCCTCCGCCGAACCGCCAGCGCCGCCCCGCGAATTCGGTGCCGGGCCGCCCAGCGCCTTTGCGCCGCCCACGCCATGGCGGCGGCGACTGCAGATATTGGGCTGGATCATGGCGGCGGGCCTCGCCTTGCTCATGATTGCCATCGCGTGGCTCGCTATCACCGCGCCGCTGTCGCAATCGCTCAAGCCCATCGCCCCGCCCAGCCTCAGCCTGATGTCGGCCGATGGCCACCTTATCGCCCGGCGCGGCGCGGTCATCGATACGCCGGTGACGATGGCGGACCTCCCCGCCCATGTGCCCCAGGCGTTCATGGCGATCGAGGATCGCCGCTTCGCCAGCCATTGGGGCATCGACCCGCGCGGCATCGCGCGCGCGGCCTGGCATAATCTCTGGTCGGATGGCTCGTCTCAGGGCGGCAGCACCATCACCCAGCAACTCGCCAAGGGCGTGTTCCTGTCGAGCGACCGCACCATGGGGCGCAAGGCGCGCGAAGCGATGATTGCGCTCTGGCTGGAGGCCTGGTTGACCAAGGACCAGATCATGGAACGCTATCTGTCGAACGTCTATTTCGGCGATAATGTCTATGGCCTGCGCGCCGCCGCCCGTCATTATTTCAACCGTTCGCCAGACCGCCTCACCATTCCGCAGGCCGCAATGCTGGCGGGCCTGCTCAAAGCCCCCTCACGGCTCGCGCCGACCAGCAATCTCAAGGGCGCGCGGGCGCGCGCTGCGCTGGTGACGCAGGCGATGGTCGATGCGGGCTATCTGACCCAGGCAGAGCGCAACGCCCTGCCGCCTGCCCGCCTCAACGTTCATGATGTGCCCGACGCCACCACCGGCACCTATTTCGCCGACTGGGTGCTGCCGCAGGCGCGCGACCGTGCGGGCGCGGTCTATGGCGAGCAAAAGATCGAAACGACGCTCGACTGGCGCATTCAGCGCCTCGCCGAAGCCGCCGTCCGCCGTGCGCCGCTGGGCGGCGCGCAGGCCGCGCTCGTCGCGATGAAGCCCGACGGCAGCGTCGTCGCCATGGTCGGCGGCAAGAATTACGGCAAGAGCAGCTTCAACCGCGCGGTGCAGGCCAAGCGCCAGCCCGGATCGACCTTCAAGCTGTTCGTCTATCTCGCCGCCTTCCGCGCGGGCATGACACCCGAAGACATGATCGACGACACGCCGATCACCACCGGCAGCTATCGTCCGGCCAATCATGGCGGCAAATATCGCGGCCGCATCAGCCTGCGTCAGGCCTTCGCCGCGTCGAGCAATGTCGCCGCCATTCGCCTCACGCAAAAGGTCGGCGTCGATGCCGTGATCAAGGTCGCGCGCGACCTGGGCATCACCGCGCCTTTGACCGAGGATTTGAGCCTCGCGCTCGGTACGTCGGAAATTCCGCTGATCGAACTGGCCGAGGCCTATGCGGCGGTCGCGGCCGGGGCTTATCCCGTCCTCGCCCATGGCCTGCCGCCCGAAGAACGGGGCTGGTTCGAACGGCTGATGGAGCGCCAACGCTCTTTCGATGACGACGAACTGGCGATGATCCGCGACCTCCTCTCCTCCGCCGCCAATCGCGGCACGGGCAGCGCAGCCGCCCTGCGCACCAGCACCTTTGGCAAGACCGGCACGACGCAGGACAGCCGCGACGCCATTTTCGTGGGCTATGCGGGCGGCCTCGTTACCGCTGTCTGGGTCGGCAATGACGATAACAAGCCGCTCCCCGGCGGCGCAGCAGGCGGCGGCATGCCCGCGCGCATCTGGCGCAACTTCATGAGCGGCGCGATCAACGAACCGGTCGCGGACGCGCCCGAAGAAACCCAGGACGCCGACCTCGTCAACGCCATCGCCAACATCACGGTGGAAACCGGCATCGGCAATGTCGGCGTGGGCGTCGATGAGGACGGGATGACCGTCAATATAGGCGGCAGTCAGATCCGCCTGCCTATCGACGAACCCGCCGCACCGGCCGGCATCCCGCCTCCGCGCATCGCCCCAACCCAGCCGCCGGAGGAAGTCGACGGCGCGCCCTGATCCTCGGCCTTTCGATGGAACTGCGGAACAAAAGAAGCGGCAATGGCCTGTCCTACATCACCGCCATCATGCTAATTCCCGTCATGCCCAGCTGCTTCCCATCGTTAACCCGCCCCTCGCGAAACGCGCCTCAGCAACGGTGTGAACTTCGCCGGATTCGCATCATCACGCGCACATCCCGTCCCCTGCCCAATGCAGCTCAGCGACGGTGTGAACTTTCGAGTCGTGCCGCAGGAAACCGGGCCTAAACCCCCGGCAACATTATCCTCATTGACCTTGGCCGTGCCTGCGCATAGCAGGACCGCGCTTTTCCAACCAAGAGTGACCAGACAATGACCTATGTCGTGACCGACAACTGCATCCGCTGCAAATATATGGATTGCGTCGAGGTCTGCCCCGTGGATTGTTTCTACGAGGGTGAGAATATGCTGGTCATCAATCCGAGCGAATGTATCGACTGCGGCGTGTGCGAGCCTGAATGTCCGGCCGAAGCGATCCTGCCCGATACCGAAAATGGCCTGGAAAAATGGCTGGAGCTGAATACCAAATATTCGGCCGAATGGCCCAACATCACGGTCAAGGGCGATGCCCCGGCTGACGCCGACGCCATGAAGGGCGTCGAGAACAAGCTGGAACAGTTCTTCTCGCCCGAACCCGGCACGGGTAGCTGACGGGCGCGCTGTCGCCGCCTTCGCCGTCCCATTTTGCGCCACACGCCCGCCCTTTATGTCCGGGGGTGGTAATTTTGTTACGAATCTGCTAAAAGCCGTCACAACGGACGGGCATATGCGCTCGCCCCTGGAGTATTAGCTTCATGTCTTGACGGTGGTGTCGCGGTCTTCCCTGCATGTGACCCCTATCGCATGTGCCCTGCGTCGGCCCCGTTCCCCGGTTGAATTGGAAAGGTTGCAAATGGCTGCCAAAGCGCTGTCCTTTGACGTTGGTGATTATGTCGTTTATCCCAAGCATGGCGTAGGCCGTGTAATCGAACTGCAGAAAGAGCAGATTGCAGGCATGGATCTGGAGCTGTACGTGCTCCGTTTCGAAAAAGAGCGCATGACGCTCCGCGTACCGACTAACAAGGCCGAAGGCGTCGGCATGCGCAAGCTGTCGTCCAACAAGACGCTCGAAGAATCGATGGAAACATTGAAGGGCAAGCCAAAGGTCAAGCGCACCATGTGGTCGCGCCGCGCGCAGGAATATGAAGCGAAGATCAATTCGGGCGACCTGGTTTCGATCGCCGAAGTGACCCGCGACCTGTTCCGCGCCGATGACCAGCCCGAACAAAGCTATTCCGAGCGTCAGATTTTCGAAGCGGCCTCCAGCCGTCTCGCCCGCGAACTGGCCGCGATGGAGGAAACCGACGAGCCTACCGCGCTCAAGAAAATCCTCGCGATCCTCAACGAAGCCGCACCCAAATATGCCAAGGTCGAAGGCTGACCTGGCTGGCTTAGGCCGCTAGCGGCAGGCCGAAGAAAAAGGGGCGTCCCGATATCATCGGGGCGCCCCTTCCTCGTCCGGGCCCATCAATTGCCGCGATAGCTGCTATAGCCATAGGGGCTGACGACGACCGGCACATGATAATGGGCCTTGGCCTCGTCGGCGCGGAACGTGACGCTGATTTCCGGGAAAAATGGCTTCGCCGCCGACCCTGTATAGGCCGTCATGTCGAAGCTGATGCGATAGATGCCGGGCGGCGTATCGATCCCTTCGCCAAAGCTGCGGATGCGTCCATTGCCATCGGTGCGCGCGGTGGCGACGCGGGTCCAGTTGCCGGCCGCATCCTTGCGCTCCAGCGTCGCAGGAATGTCGGCCCCACCAACGCCCTGCGCCAGATCGAGAACATGGGTGGAAATATCCGACGCCTGCGCGCCCAAAGGCGTCGCCAGATGAGAGAGGGCTAAGGTAGCGGCAATCCTGTGACGCATCATGCTGGTCCTGATCCTGCGTATGTCGCTGATTTAAACGGCTCGACCACGCGGTAAACCAACCCGAAAGGCCATGGCTGTCAGGTTGGTATCGACACGAAGGCCCCCTTGGCGCGATCCTTGACGACCTTGTCGGCGCGGAACACGGAACCGCTCATGGTGATATAGACGCCGGGTTCCGCGACCTGCGCAGTGGCGAAGGCCATGCCGAGGTTGAAGCTCGCATCGCTCTCCCCAAAGCGCGCGGGCGCGAGCGCGCCGACGAGTACGATCGTCTTGCCCTCGATGCCCGCCAACGCCTTGGCCGTATCCGTCATCGTATCGGTGCCATGGGTGATGACGATATGCTTTTCCGCCGCGGCCGCAATCCGCGCATAGATGAGCGCGCGATCGCGATCGTCCAGTTCAAGGCTGTCCTTGCGGGTCACTTCCTCGATCCGAAACGGCCGCTTGACCCGCGCCACGTCCAGCAGCTTGGCCATCACCGTTTCGCCCACCTGATAGTCGGACAGCGCATCGAAATAGACTTTGTCGATCGTTCCGCCGGTGGTCAGCAGCAATATGGGGGTGTCGGGCGACAGCATGGGAAAGCTCCAAACAGGGAAGACATGCCCCTAGCGCAAATCCGCCCGTGCCGGAACCAGCCTATTCCCCCCGCGCCATCGCTTCGCCGCGATCCCGCGCCGCCGTCAATGTGTCGATCAGCAGCGTGCGCAGACGGTCATCGGCGTCGAGGACGTTCATGCCTTCGCGCGTCATGCCGCCGGGGCTGGCAACTCGATCGGCCAACTGGCCAGGGCTATCGCTGGCGCGGGCCGCCATATTGGCCGAACCTTGAACCGTCGCCAGCGCCATCCGACCGGCCTCATCGGCGGGAATGCCGAGCGCTTCGCCTGCCTTGGCCAACGCGTCGATGAAGCGGAACACAAAGGCAGGACCACATCCCGACAGCGCCGTGACCTGGTTGAACAACGCTTCGTCCGTCACCCATTCGGCAAGGCCCAAGGGACGGATAAGGGCATCGACGGCATCCCTCGCCGGGGGTGCAGTGCGGCTATCCGTGAACAGCGCGGTCACGCCCTCGCCCAGCCCCACGGGCAAATTGGGCATGGCCCGCACAATGTCCCGAACCTGCGGGAAATACGCGCGCATATCAGCCAAAAGCGTGCCCGCCAGGATCGACACGATCCTTGTGTCAGCCGCGCATAGTGGCGCAAGTGCTTCCGCGACATCGCCAATCTGATAGGGTTTCATGCCGAGCAGCACCGTGGTTCCAGCAGGCAATGCGGCGGGATAATCCGTCATCACCGCCACGCCATCAGCCACCGCCTTGCCACTGGGACGCAGCACCGTGACGCGCGCGGGATCAAGGCCGCAGGCAAGCCAGCGCGACAGCATCTGCCCCGCCATATTGCCACAGCCGACGAGAAAGAGGTGATCGGGCCAAATCGTCATCGACTCACGCTTCGCCACGCGTTTCGATCAGGCTAGCGGAAATCGCCTCCGACGGAGATTTGCCGCCCCACAACACGAACTGGAACACGGGATAGAAGCGTTCGCATTCATCAATGGCGGTTTCGACCAGCAGTTGCGCCTGATCGAGCGTCAGCGTGCCTCCTGCGCCCAGCAGCGCCCCATGACGGAACAGGATGATGCCGCTGGAGGACCAGAGTTCGAAATGACCAAGCCAAAGCTGTTCGTTGATCAGCCCCAGCGTTTCGTAAATGACGCTGCGCTTCTCATCGGTGACGCGGATGTCAGGCATGGCCAATAGCTGCAACACTTGGTCTTCATCGCGCCAAATGCCGCGCAATTCATATTGCGCCCATGATCCTTGCGTGTTGGCGACGATCTCATCCTCGCCAACCTGCTCGTAGCTCCAGCCATGCGCCTCGTAAAAGGCGGCCAGCATATCGATCGGAGCGGCCTCCTGACCGCCATGTTCAAACTCGTCACTATCCATCATCGCCGCGCCTTATCACCGGATAAGGCGAAAGGACAGACAGGATCAGAGCGCGTCGCTTCCCTTTGGCTTGCTCGCCTTGACCGTCTTGGTGACGGGTTCGGACGTCCGCCCCTCCAGCGCGTCGAGGCGGGCCTTGAGCAATTCAACCTCTTCCCGCGCGGCGGCAGCCATGGCCTTGACCGCGTCAAATTCCTCGCGCGACACGAACTCCATGCCGCCAATCCATTCCTTGGCCTTTTCACGGGCATTGGCCTCGAACTCGCGGCTCATGCCCGCAACCGTACCGGCGGCACCGTTCACCAGCTTGGCCAGATCGTCGAAAAAGCGGTTTTCGCTCTGCATTGCTCTTGTCCTTTGCGGCGGCGCGATGGAACCTGCGCCAAAAATCATATCTGGGTGCTAAGCGCCGGTGCGACAAGGGTCTCGGCATCGGGATTGAGCCGCCCGATCTCATAATTGAGGAAGGAGGCAAAGGCGAGCCACGCCAGATAGGGGAGTAGCAGCAAACCGGCGACACGGCGTATCCGGGCAAACAGCCATATGGTTATCGCGACAACAACGATCAGCGCGAGTATCAGCACCAGCGCGCTGCCGACCTGATGCGCGCGGAAGAAGAGCGGCGACCAAGCAAGGTTCATGAGCAACTGGATCAGGAACAGGACAATCGCCGGCCCCCGCCCCTTCGCGCCGCGCGCATGCAGAACGATAGCCAGCGCCAGACCCATCAATATGTAGAGAATGGTCCAGGCGACACCGAACAGCCAGCCGGGCGGCATCAATGCGGGCTTTTCCAGCGCATCGAACCAACGATTGCCATAGCCGCTGTTGGCGAGGCGCCCCGACAGGAAGCCTAACAGTACAATGGCCGGAACGGTAAGCAGGGACCAACGCAGATAAGCAAGGCGCAACTGGCCGGGGGACGCGATCTCGTTCATCGGCAACGCTTCTCCATAACCCTCATTCCGCCGGTTCAGGCGCGTCCTTCAGCGCCGAATCCAGCTTTCGGCCGACGGTTTGCGGGGAAACCGTGCGCTTGGCAACGCGCGAATAGAAGATGGGGATGAGGAACAATGTGATCAGCGTCGCCAGGCTGACGCCCGATACGATGACCACGCCGATCGACTGGCGCGCCGCCGCTCCCGCGCCGCCCCTTATGACCAGCGGCACCGCGCCGATGACCGTCGCGATAGAGGTCATGAGGATGGGACGCAGGCGGCGGGTCGCGGCCTCGCGAATGGCCTGCCCCACCTCCATGCCTTCGTCGCGCAACTGGTTGGCGAACTCGACGATCAGAATGCCGTTCTTCGCTGCCAGCCCCACGAGCATGACGATACCGATCTGGCTATAGAGGTTGATCGTGCCCCCGGTGATGATCAGCCCGATCACGCCGCCGGCCACGGCGAGCGGCACGGTGGCGATGATGACGCCGGGATGGATGAAGCTCTCAAATTGCGCGGCGAGCAGCAGGAAGACGACGAGGATGGTGAGGCCGAAAATCAACCAGATCGACCCGCCGGTTTCCCGCAACGACTGGCTTTCGCCGCGATAGCCGATGGCCAGCACTTCGGGCGCTTGCCTTGCTTCATTCTCCAGAAATGTGAGCGCGTCACCAAGCGAGGTTCCGGGTGCGAGGGCCGCGGTTAAGGTGATCGCGCGCAACTTGTTGAATCGGTTAAGCTGACGTGGCCCTGCGACTTCGCGCACCGTCACAACAGACGACAGTGGCACCAGCGCCCCGGTGCGGGTGCGGACATTGATGCGTTCCAGATCGGCGAGGGTCTGACGCCCTTCGTCTTCGGCCTGCACGATGACTCGATATTCCTCGCCCCGATCGACATAGGTGGTCACACGGCGGGAACCGAGCAGGCTTTGCAGCGCCTGGCTGACATCGTTGACCGACACACCTAAATCACCGGCGCGCTGCTGATCGACGTCGATCCGCATTTGCGGCTTGGTTTCCTTATAGTCACTGTCGAGGTTGATGAGCCCCGGATAGTTGGCGGCGGCGGCCGTGATGCGATCGCGCGCCGCGACCAGGCCTTCGTAGGTAGAGCCTGCAAGCACGATATTGACCGGCAAGCCGCGCCCGCGTCCCAGGCCAGAGCGCGGTGCGGCATTGCCGCGCACGCCTGGCTGGTTGGCGATGACATTGTTGATGATGGTCGCGACTTCCGCCGTGGTGATCGTGCGATCCTCCCATGGTCGGAGGAAGGCAATGACATTGCCGCCGTTGAAGTCGTCGGTGGTACCAAAGCCGCTTGGCGTGCGGATAATCAGATTTTGAAGCGTGCCATCCTTGCGCAGCGGCGAGAGTTCATCCTCGATCTTGCGCATATAGGTCAGCATCCGGGCATAGCCGGTGCCTTCGGGTGCGCTGATCTGGCTGTCGACGACACCTGTATCTTCGGCCGGTGCCAATTCGTTGG
Organism: Sphingobium sp. D43FB; assembly: GCF_002312805.1. GTDB lineage: Bacteria > Pseudomonadota > Alphaproteobacteria > Sphingomonadales > Sphingomonadaceae > Sphingobium. The sequence goes on from NZ_NMUA01000017.1 coordinate 92,208, forward strand.
GTAACAGGGTGAACAAACCGCCTGCAATGGCGAGGAAAAGGCCGACCCCGATGAGTGGGATCAGGGGCTTGTTGAGCACCCGGTCCAGCCACTTGCGATAGCCCCCTTCGATCCTCTGAAACCGTGCATCGACCCAGCGCGCCAAACGCCCGCGCTCCGCATTGTTGAGCAATTTGGAGCAGAGCATCGGTGCGAGGCTGAGGGAAATGAAGCCGGAAAAAGCAATGGCCGCGACCATCGCGATAGCCAGTTCACGGAACAGCAACCCCGTCTGTCCGGCCAGGAACATCACCGGCACGAACACCGCACACACGACCAAAGTGGTCGAGATGATGGCGAAACCTACTTGCCGCGTACCAAGATAGGATGCGACCAGCGGATCTTCGCCCTGTTCGATGCGGTGATAGACATTCTCAAGCACGACGATGGCGTCATCCACGACGAGGCCAATGGCCAACACGAACGCCAGCAATGTCAGCAGGTTGATCGACAGGCCCGCCAACCACATGACAGCACAGGTCGCCAACAGACAGATCGGCACGGTGATGGCCGGGATGATGGTAGCCCGCACCGAGCCCAAAAACAGGAAGATGACGAGAATGACGAGCAGCGCCGCCTCGATCAGCGTGTCGTAGACGTTGGCGATGGCACGGCTGATGAAGAGGGACTCGTCGGACCCGACGGCAACGCGCATGCCTTCGGGCAAGGTCGGTCGCAATTCCTCCGCCAAAGCCTTCGCCTTGTCGGCGACGTCCAGCGTATTGGCACCCGACTGGCGCACGATGCCCAATCCCACGGCCGTCCCGGCGTTGGATCGGAAGCTGTTATAGGGGTTTTCCGCCGCTTCCTCGATCCGCGCGACGTCGCCCAGCTTGACCTGGTATCCGTCGGCACCACGGCCGACGACCAAGCTGGCGAACTGCGCGGTCGTGGCAAACGCCCTCTCGACGCGCAGCGTCTGATTCTGGTCTTTCGATTCAAAGCGACCGGCGGGTAGTTCGACGTTCTGCGCACGCAGGGCGTTTTCCACGTCGGCTGGCGTCAGGCCGAAGGCGGCCAGCCGCTCGGCATTCATCCACACACGGGTCGAGGGCCGCGCCTCGCCGCCAATGGTAACCCGCGCCACACCATCGATGGCGGAGAAGCGGTCCGCAACGTTGCGGTCGATATAGTCGCTGAGTTGAATCGATGTCCAACCGGGGCGGGAGAAGGCCAGAAACAGGATCGGCCGCGCATCCGCATCGACCTTACGGATTTCCGGAGCCAGCGCATCTTCGGGCAAGTCCTCCACCACGGAACCGACACGGTCGCGCACGTCATTAGCCGCCGTATCGATATCGCGTGACGGATCGAACTCGATGCTGATGTCGGATGTGCCGTCCTGCGACCGGGAGGTGATCGTCCTGATCCCCTGGACGCCCGCGACCGCATCCTCGATCAACTGGGTGATACGGGTTTCGACCACCGACGCGGCGGCCCCAGTATATCCTGTTTCCACCGAGACGATCGGCGGGTCCGTATCGGGATATTCCCGCACCGACAGGCTCAAATAGCCGACTACGCCGACGATGCAGAGCAAGATGGCAATGACGGCCGCGAAGACCGGGCGGCGAACGGAGAGATCGGACAGTTGCATGGCGGCCTCTAGCCCGCAGGCTTGCGCGAAGGCGCTGGCTTGTCACCCGCCAGGCGCACCGTCGCGCCATCGCTCAGTTTCACCACACCCTCGGTCACGACCTGCTGCCCCGCCTTCAGGCCGCCCAAAATCTCGACCTGTCCATCCTGGCGAATGCCGGTATCGACCTTGACCCGCTTCACCTTGCGACCTTCGAGAAGGAACACGAACCGGTCTTCGCCATCACCGACGATCGCCAGTTCGGGCAAGGCCAGTGACTGGCGCTGGCGCGATGCGACGCTGACGGTCAGCAACATGCCAGGTTTCAGCGTCCGGTCAGGATTAGGCAAGATCGCCCGGACCCGCACTGCCCGCGTGGCGGGGTCGATCACCGGATCGATCGTCGCGATCGTGCCAGTATAGGGCCGGTCGGGCCAGGCGGCGGAAATAGCCTTGATCGACTGACCGGCCTGGATCGACGATAGCCGTGTCTCCGGGATGGTGAAGTCGAGCTTGATGCGTGACACGTCGCTGACCGTCGCGATGGCGGTGCCTGCGGACACGATCGCACCGGGCGAGACAATCCGCAGACTGGCCCAACCCGCGAAGGGCGCGCGGATCACCCGGTCGCCGATCGACGCGCGCGCCTGATCGGCAGTGGCGCGCGCTGCGTTGGCCAGCGCGAGTTGCTGATCAAGCGACGACGCGGTTGCAAAGCCGCGGGTCTTGAGCGACTGGACCCGCTCCAACTGCTGGCGAGCCTGCAAAGCCTGCGCCTCGGCGGCCGCAAGCTCGGCCTTTTCTTGGCCAACCGCCAGCGTTGCGATCACCTGCCCTTTTTTGACGTAAGCGCCATCAGCGAAATTGATCGATGTGATCCGCTCCGTCACCGGCGCGGACAACACCACCTGCTCGTTGGCGAGGGCCGTGCCGACCGCTTCCAGACGGTCGGTAAAGGTTGCGGTGGCGACCGGTTCCGCCTCCACCAGCGGAACGGCGCGTGGTTGCTGCGCCTTTTCACTGCCGCAACCGGCAAGGCAAAGCGCTGTAAAGGCGAGGAGATGGGGAAATCGCATAGGAGGGGGCTAACGGGCCTTTGCAAGCGGCACAACATGACCTTTTGCCGCTGGATGAACTTACTGGCGAGAAACGAACATGGGGCGTTTATCCACCAAGCCGGGCGTAGATGAGAAATTCGACATTGCCCTGTGGACCCGTAATCGGACTTTGTGTCAGGCCGATAACGGTCCAACCCTGCGCATCGATCCATGCCCGAACTTCCGCGCAAACCCGATCGTGGATCGCGATATCGCGCACGACCCCGCCCTTGCCGACTTCGCCACGTCCCGCTTCGAACTGCGGTTTGATCAACGCTACCAGGGCCGCGCCGGGCCGGGCAAAGGTCAGCGGGCGTTCCAGCACCTTGGACAAAGCGATGAAACTCGCGTCGCAGACGATGCAGTCGACCGGCTCCGGGATATGCGTTTCCGTCAATATACGCGCACTGGTCTGTTCGTGGACGATCACCCGATCGTCGGAACGCAATTTCCAGGCGAGCTGATTGGTGCCGCTATCGACCGCATAGACCTTGGCCGCGCCATTGGTCAGCAGCACATCGGTAAAGCCGCCGGTCGAACTGCCCACGTCGATCGCGACCTGACCGGTCACGTCGATGGCGAATGTATCAAGCGCGTGGGCAAGCTTGATGCCCCCGCGCGAGACCCAGGGATGGTCGCGGCCGCGCACGTCGATCGCAGCGTCCGGCGCGACCTGCTGACCGGCTTTCTCCACCTTGCGATCGCCGAGGAAGACATGGCCTGCCAGGATCAACGCCTGCGCGCGGGCGCGGCTTTCCGCCAGACCCAGATCGACGAGCAGTTGATCGGCGCGTATCTTGGCCATCAGCGTACCAGTCCGGTCAGCGTCGCTACGCTCAGCAATTGCGGCAAGGTCTGCGCCTCCTTACCCGGCGCATACCAGAGGTAGAGCGGCACGCCTGAACGGCCCTGCGCTTCCAAGAAGCGGGTAATGGCGGGGTCGGCATTGGTCCAGTCGCCAACCATGACGGTTACACCGCCTTGTTCGAAACGCGCTCGCGTTTCGGCACGGTCGATGGCGGCGGCTTCATTGGCCTTGCAGGTCAGGCACCAGTCGGCGGTGAAATAGAGGAAAACGGGCTTGTTCGCCGCGCGCAGACTGGCCAGCTGCGCCTCATCGAACGCGACGCGATTGGCGCTTGCTGTTTCCGCGGGGGCTTGTGTCGGCAATGTCACCGCTGCTGCGGCCAGCAACACCACACCGAGCAAGGCCGCAATCAGCCCTCCCCCCCGGCCTGCGCGCTGCCGCATGCCCAGCCACCAGAGTAGAAGCGCCAGCAGGAGCGCTGCCGCCAGACCGATCGTCATGCCCGACACGCCGCGCTGCTGCCCCAATAGCCAGGCAAGGCCAAGCGCGGTGAGGAACATCGGGATAGCGAGAATTTTCTGAAGGCGGCCCATCCACGCGCCGGGCTTGGGCAAACCCCGCCGCAAAGCGGGGACATAGGCGAGCAGCAGGAAGGGCAGCGCCAGTCCCAGCCCCAAGCCAGCAAACACTGCCAGCGCAGCAACCAGCGGCAGCAGCAGCGCCGCGCCCATGGCAGCCGCCATGAACGGCCCCGTGCAGGGAGTCGCGACGAAAGCGACCAGCGCGCCGGTCCAGAACGACCCGGCCAAGCCACCCTTCCCCGCCAATCGATCACCGCCGCCGATCGCACGAAAATCGAACAGGCCTGCCAGATTGAAGGCGATGAGCGTCACCAGCAGCAGCAAGCCCAGAATGATGCGTGGGTCCTGCAACTGGAACGCCCAGCCCGCCGCCGTTCCTGCTGCACGCACGACGAGCAAAACGCCACCAAGGGCAAGACAGGTCATGATCACCCCCGCCGTATAGGCCAACGCCTCCCGCTGGACCACGCGCTCGTCGCCCCCCGCCTTGGCCAGTTTCATGACCTTGAGGCCCAGGATCGGAAAGACGCAGGGCATGATGTTGAGCAGCAAGCCGCCAAGCAAGGCGCCACCGAGCGCGGCCAGGATCGCCACCGCCTGCCCCCCGCCCGACGATGCGGCAACCGCGCCCGGCTGCGCCGTCAGCAGGAAACCGACATGCTCGCCGGTTCGCAACACCGCCTGAACATTACCGCCCTTGCCGCCTTCGGCCGCATCCGTCTCGATCAGCAGGCGATCGCCATCGCGGGTGATGCTTTGCGGCGCGGCGTAGCGGGTGAGGCCCTCTGCCAACGGGAAGAGATGGACATCGCGCGCCTCTGCATCCGCCGGAAACGGCACGGAGACGCGCAGCTTGCCGTCGACGATGGCATAGGTCGCCATACTGCCCAACGGCCGGGGGAGATGCGTGCGCCAGGCGTCGAACCGAGCGCGATCCGCGGCGCTGGCCTGTCCCTCGCCTGCCACCAGATCGAGCGCCATTTCCCCGCGTTCAGGAACGCACACTTTGTCGGTGCAAGCCAACCATTGCGCCTTCACCCGGACCGGCAAACGGGTGCCCGGTGCCACGTCGGGCGCGACGGTCAGGTTCGCCAATATACCATAGGGGCCTTCATACACATGGTTCATCAGGCCGGAGATCAGCAGCGTTTCAGGGACGGGGTAACGCAACGCCCCAACGCTGACGCCTTTCGGCAGCGTCCATTCGACGCTCATCCCCAGGCCTGCATCGCCCGGATTTTCCCAATAGCCGTGCCATCCTGCCTCCGGCGTCATGGCAAAGGCGATGGTCGTGCCTTTGCCGGGCTGCGGCGTGGCGCTTTCGGCCACCAGCCGCGCGGCGATATGCGGTGCCCCGCCTCCGAACGCGCCTTGGGCCAGCGCAGCGGGCGCGGCGAACAGCAGCGCCAACGTCATCAATATGCCATGAAAAATCCGCATCGGGCCTCTGGTCGAGTGGGTGAGAGCGGGCTAGGTCCGGGGGCGTTCGCCGTCAAGGCTGGAGAAGGTACAGGAAATGTTGAAACATGTCGCCGCCGCCCTGCTGCTGGCCACCACCATGCCGATTGCGGCGCAGACGCCTGCCCCGGCGACAACCGCCGCTCCGCCGAAGCTGATCGTCGCAATCAGCGTCGATCAATTTTCCGCCGACTTGTTCAGCGAATATCGCCAATATTATAGCGGCGGTCTCAAGCGACTGACCCAGGGCGCGGTCTTTCCGAACGGCTTTCAAAGCCATGCCGCAACCGAAACCTGCCCCGGCCACAGCACCATCCTGACCGGCAGCCGCCCGTCGCGCACGGGCATCATCGCCAATAGCTGGTTCGACCTGAACGCCGCGCGCCCCGACAAAGCGGTCTACTGCGCCGAAGACGAAGCCCAGCCGGGCAGCAGCAGCGACGCCTATGTCGCGTCGCCCGTACATCTCAAAGTGCCGACATTGGGCGGACGCATGAAAGCCGCCAATCTGGCGACCCGCGTGGTGTCGATTTCCGGCAAGGATCGGGCCGCTATCATGATGGGCGGGCCGACCGCCGACCAAGTGTGGTGGCTTGGCGGACCGCAGGGCTATGTCAGCTACCAGGGCGTCGCCACCCCGCCGCTCGTAGCCAAGGTCAATGAAGCGATGGCCCGGCAACTGGCGCAGCCCACCCTTGGCTTCGACCTGCCAGCTCAATGCGTGGCCAAGGATTTTGCGGTACGCGCAGGCGACCGCACGGTGGGCACAGGTCGCTTTGCGCGTGCTGCGGGCGATTATAAGGGCTTTCGCATCTCGCCGGAACAGGATGCCATGACGCTCGCATTCGCGGCGGCCGCCGTCGAGACGATGGCGCTGGGTCAGCAGGCGCAGACCGACATCATCTCCATCGGCCTGTCCGCCACCGACTATATCGGCCATAGCTACGGCACCGAAGGGACCGAAAGCTGTATCCAGGTCGATCGTCTGGACCGGGAACTGGGTGCCTTTTTCGACCGGCTCGACAAGGACCGCATCGATTATGTCGTGGTGCTGACCGCGGATCATGGCGGGCATGACTTGCCCGAACGGCATCGCCTAAACGCCATGCCGATGGAAAGCCGCGTCGACACCGCGCTCACGCCCAAGGCGCTGAACGCGGCCATAGCGCAGCGCACCGGCCTGGCGGGCAAGACCCTGATCTGGAGCGATGGCCCATCGGGCGACCTTTATTTCGACAAAGGGCTGACGTCCGCCCAGCGCGCGAAGGTGGAGGCTGCCACGCTCGCGCTGCTACGCGCCCATCCGCAGGTCGCCGCTGCCTTTACCAAGGCGGAAATCGCTGCCACCCCCTCTCCTGCCGGTCCGCCCGAAAACTGGACTCTGATCCACAAGGCGCGGGCCAGCTTCGATCTGACGCGGTCGGGCGACCTGCTCCTGCTGCTCAAATCGCGGGTCATGTCGATCCCCGAACAGGCCGTAATGGGTTCAGTCGCCACGCATGGCAGCCCATGGGATAGTGACCGTCGCGTACCGATCCTGTTCTGGCGCAAGGACATGCGCGGCTTCGAACAGCCATTGGGCGTCGAGACGGTGGACATCATGCCCAGTCTGGCCGCGCTGATCGGGCTGCCGATCGCGCAGGATCAGATCGATGGGCGCTGCCTGGATCTGATCGCGGGCGAGGGAGATAGCTGCGCGGGAAAATAAGCGGCGTTAGCGCCGCACGTTCTTGGGCCGCTGCAGGCAGATTTCTGCCCGCAGCCCGCCTTCGGGGCGATTGATCAGCGTCAACTGCGCACGTTCCAGTTCCACCGCTTTCTGCACGATCGCCAGCCCCAGCCCCAGACCGCGCGTATTCCGCTGCCGCGCGGTATCGAGCCGGGCGAAAGGCTTAAGCACTTCGCCGATCTGGTCGCGCGGTATGCCGGGGCCATCATCGTCGATACGGATCAGCACCTCATCCCCCACCCGCAGCAGGGAGACACGCGCCCGCTGCCCATAATGGAGCGCATTTTCGATCAGATTGCGCACCGCGCGCCGCAGCGACAAGGCATGGATCTCCATCTCCAGATGGTCCGGCCCGCTATAATCGACATCCTGCCCATGATCCTGAAAAGCATCGACCACGGTCGCGATCGTGACGGCCAGGTCCGCCCGGACCAGAGGCTCAGGATTCTTCTCGCCGCCCAGAAAATCGAGCAGCGATTCGATCATGGCACCCATCTCTTCGAGATCGCCGTCCATGGCTTCGCGGACATCGTCCTGCCGCACCGTTTCCAGCCGCAACTGCAAACGGGAAAGCGGGGTGCGCAGGTCATGGCCGACCGCCGCCAATGTCTCGGTGCGTTCGTTGATTAGGCGATGGATGCGGGTCTGCATCGCGTTGAAAGCGCGGATCAGTTCGCGCACGTCGCTGGTTCCCGCTTCCGGCAGGATGACTTCGGCACCAAGCCCGATCTTTTCCGTTGCGCGCGTCAGTTCCCGTAGTGGTGCCAATGTGCGACGAATCAATATCCATCCCGCCACCAACAGCGCCAGCACCGGGATCAGGGCGAGGCCCATTCGGCCAATGGTGAAGGCCCATTTGCCGCCGCCATGATGCATGCCGAAATAGAGCCAACTGCCGTCGGGCAGTTGCAGTCCGCCATTGATTTCCGAGTGGCGGCTGGGCGATGTGAGCCGCAGCCAGAGGCGCGAGCGTTCGAGTGTCGGCTCCCACGCGATGATCTGCTGCCGCATCCGTTCCAGTTCCGGCGACAGCGGCGGGGGCGGCGGCGATGCAGCCGACCAATGAACATCGTAGCGATCGGTGGTCAGTTGAACGCCCATGGCGCGCCGCTCAGCAGGCGGCTGTTCGGTCAATAATTTGCGGGCGATGACCAGATGTTCGGCCAGCCGCCGTGCTTCGTCATCCTGCAGCGATATCTGGCTTGCCCGTTCGTAGATGAGCGTGCCGACGGCAAATTCCAACGTCAAGGTCAGGAGCAGGATCGCGAAGAGGCGGCCAACCAGCCCCAGCGATCCGTGCATGTGCCACCTCAAGCGCGGCTGACCTCTGCATTGAACATATAGCCGACACCACGCACGGTCGTGATCGGGGCTCCTCGGTCCTCGGTAGATAATTTGCGGCGAAGGCGGCTGACCAGAACGTCGATGCTGCGGTCGCTGCTGTCGCCCATCCGGGTCCGCGACAATTCGATCAGGCGCTCACGGGCGATGACCCGCTGCGGGTGACTAAGAAAACTGCCGAGCAGATCGAATTCCGCGCCAGTCAGATCGACCAGCCCGCCGGTCGGGGATCGCAATTCTCGACGAGGGAAATTGACGACCCAGCCGTCAAAACGCGCTTCATTCTCGCGATGTTCGTCCGGGCCACGCTCAAGTCCCACCCGGCGCAGGATAGCCCGGATCCGGGCGATCAGTTCGCGCGTACCAAATGGCTTGGGCAGATAATCATCTGCACCCAATTCCAAACCCACGATCCTGTCCGTTTCGCTGCCCTTGGCGCTGATGAAGATGATGGGGACATCACTCTTGCGCCGGATCTGACGGCACAGGTCGATGCCATTGGTGCCAGGCAGCATGACGTCGAGCACGACGAGATCGACAGGGCCAGCATCGAACGCCACCCACATTTCCGGGCCGGACGAAGCGGGACGCACCTCATAGCCATGCTCCTGCAAAGCACGGGCGGTCAGGGTGCGAAGCGGCGGGTCGTCTTCGACGAGGATGATCGACGGAGCGGTCATGAATGCTGCAAGGCGCGTGATGTCATGGCGATGGGATAGGGCCGACCGTTTCGGGGGTCAACCGGATCAGACGCACGGGATGCTTGCCAGCGGCTTAGCAACAATTTGTCATGCGTGAAGCAAAGCCACGCAGATGCGAAAACGCCGGGACCAATTGCTGGCCCCGGCGTTCCTTACGCTATCAGAAAGCGGCCGAGATGGAGAAGACGACCTGGCTGCGGGCAATCGAAGAACCGTCAGCGTCAGAGAAGTTCGGACGCAGATAATTTTCCTCGACGCGCGCGATATCCGTATCCACATAGGCGATACCCAGCGTAAGCGGCGTACCCGGAACAGCGACATCCGCGCCTACCAGCCAATCGACATACTTACCGGTTGGCGCCAGCGACGTACCATTTGGCCCCAGGCCTGGGTTACCATTCGAATAACCGAGATGCGCTTTCAAAGTGACCGGCGTGTTAGGCACAGAACCGCCAACATCTGCCCAGATGTAGAGATTGTCTTCCTTATCTCCCACGCGGCTCTGCGGCGTATTCGACCAGTTACCGAGCGCCTCCTGCTTAGGCGCGTAAGCAACGCCGACCAAACCCTTGACCGGCCCGATTTGGCTGGAAAGCTTGACATAAGGCTCTGCGAAATCAGTGATGTCGAGACCACTGGGGTACATATACCAAGTCAAGCCAACATCGAGCGTCGTCGTCTCGTTGAGCGGAATAGCGTAACCGGCGAACAGGTCGAGTTCCATGTTCGCGCCGCCGAATGTGCCCCAGCCTGAAAGATTGGAACCCCAGGCACCAGCATAAGCACCGGATTCATGGCTGACAGTCAAGCCACCTTGAATAGCCATACCCTTGTCCGTCATGGAAACGCCGCGGAAACGATAGTCAGAGACCATCGCTACACTGCCGGTCACGGTGACGGGGCTGGTGGGTTCTTCCTGAGCAAAGGCCGGTACGCTGGACATGAGCGCGAGGGCGGCACAGGCGATTTTATACTTCATGAACATTCCCCTTTACGAAAGAATGTTCCGTCCTGCTTCCACTCAACCCGAAAGTCTGTTGCTTGCGCTCTCAGTGCCGGTGGATGCCCCTTGCCTATTCAAAATAGCCCCACAGTCAAACAGGTTTTTCTCGCATCTGCGAGATGGCGCGCATCGCTGTTGCATAACGGGCACAGTTCAATGCTTGCCACGCTGATACAAAATCAAAAAAATGCCGCCGCGCCGGGGGTAGTGGCGCGGCGACACCCTGTATCGCCCGATATTTTGAAAAATCAGGCGACCAGTTGGCGCATCCGTCCGGTCGCACCGAACAATTCCACCGGAAGCCCGCTGCCGCGCCGACGCTCGACCCATTCGCGGACCATCTCTGCGGTCGTATGATCGATATGGCCCAGACGTTCGACATTGAGGATGACAAGGCCACCCTTTGGCAACGAATCGAGCTTTGCCGACAATTTGGGTAGCGTCAGGAAGGTCGCGCTGCCGCGCAGAGCCACTTCATGCGCATCACCCCGGCTTTCATCCTCCAGCTTGAGGCGCAGGCGGCTCAGATGGGGGATGAGTTCCAGCATCGAAAGGCCGATGCCAACCAGAACACCCGTCAGCAGGTCCATGGTAACCACGCAGATCAGCGTGGCCGCCCAGACGATCGCGGGCAACGGGCCGTAGCGGTGAAGCAGGTGCCGGACGTGATCGACGCTGACGAGGCGCACACCGGTCACGACCAGAATGCCCGCCAGAGCCGCCATCGGGATTTCGCGCAGCAGCCAAGGCAGCAAGGCGACAAAGCCCAAAATCCAGACGCCGTGCAAAACCGCCGACATGCGGGTCTTTGCGCCCGCCTGCACATTGGCCGAGCTGCGAACGATAACGCCGGTCATAGGCAATGCACCGGCAAAGCCGCACAGGAGGTTGCCGACGCCCTGGGCGCTCAGTTCCCGGTTGTAATCGGTACGCACGCCATCATGCATCCGGTCGACGGCAGCGGCCGACAGCAATGTTTCGGCGCTGGCAATGAACGCAATGGCGATGGCGATCGTGATGACGGCGGGGTCCATCATCGTCGCGAACAACCCTGCGTCCGGCAGGCTCACAGCCGCCACGATCGATTCGGGCACCACGACCCGCGCGACGGGAAGGGCGAGGAAGAAGGCAACCAGGGTCGCAAGCAAGACGCCCACCAGTGCGCCGGGGACGAGCTTCAGCGACGCAGGGCGGAACTTCTCCCAGCCGAGCATGCCGCCAATGGTAACCAGGCCGACGGTGAAGGCCGTTACCGTGTCGCCAGTGGAGAGACCGAGCAACTGCGCAGGCATGGCCAGCAAATTGGCTAGACCGCTCGACAGGGGCGTATCATCGAATAACACATGGAATTGGCCAACAACGATCAACACGCCGATGCCAGCCAGCATGCCATGGACGACGGCCGGCGAAATCGCACGAAACCAACCGCCGACGCGCATCAGGCCCGCGACCACCTGTATAGCACCTGCCAGAATCAGGATCGGCCCAAGTGCGGAGAGACCTTGCTCGCGGACGATTTCAAAGACGATGACCGCAAGGCCAGCGGCGGGTCCGCTGACCTGCAGCGGAGAACCCGCCAGCAGGCCAACGACAATGCCGCCGATGATGCCGGTAATCAGACCCTTTTCCGGCGGAACGCCGGAGGCAATGGCAATGCCCATGCAGAGCGGCATCGCCACCAGAAAGACGACGATCGACGCCGTGAAGTCGCGGCCGAAGGTGCCGCCGGAAAAGGCTTTCAGCATGATTTACTCCGCCGCCAGGGCATATTCGCCATCGCCAGCCAGTCGACGGGCGTGGGGAAGCGCGATCGGCATTGGCTGATCCTCACGGAGCGGCATGAAGCGGCCGGTATCGCCGTCGAGGCCCAAGACCTGACCGGCGTGAATGTCCACATACCAACCGTGCAGGGCGATATCACCACGCGCGATGCCCGAAGCGACCGATGGATGGGTGCGCAGATGGGCCAGCTGGACGACGACATTTTCCAACGCCATGTTGCGCAACTTTTCCGCGTCGGTCAGCGTGTCGGGATAGCTTTCGCTGCAAACCTGCTGCGCGGCATGGGCATGACGCAACCAAGCCGCCACGTTGGGCATTTTGGAGAGGTCGGCATTGGTCGACATCGCCTTCATGGCGCCGCAGTCGCTATGCCCGCACACGATGATGTCGCGCACGCCCAACACCATTACCGCATATTCGACGGTGGAAGTGACGCCGCCATTCTGCGTCGCATGCGGCGGCACGATGTTGCCAGCATTGCGGCAGACGAACAGATCGCCCGGCTGTGCCTGCATGATATGTTCGGGCACGATCCGCGAGTCGGCGCAGGAGATCATCAGCGCCTTGGGGCTCTGCCCATCGCTGGCCAGCCGATTGTAAAGCGCGCTTTCATTGGGAAACACATGCTTTTCGAAGCTGAAGACGCGGCCTAGAAGCTCGTTCATGGGGTCTATCCTTCTATTGCTATGCCGGTCAGGGGGCACCGGCTCAGTCTCGGACAATAGAGGTCGGGTTTTGCTGCGTCGCAGCGGCTTTGTTAAAAAACATGTCTGGATGGGCTTTGTTGCATAACTCCTGATAGGTTTGCTGCGGGCTTTATTTGAGATTACTACGCGACGCGGACAGTATTTGGTGTGCCGATTTGCGAGAAGCGATTGAGGATTGCAGCACGGACTTTGAGCTCGGTTATCTGACGCTCGAAGGTGCGGGCCATGACGCGCTGACCAAGCAGCTTGAAGCAG
>NZ_NMUA01000179.1 GCF_002312805.1 Sphingobium sp. D43FB
CAGATTGCTGTTCCCACCGAGCGCAATACGCCCGTTAAAAGGAGGCGCAATTCTATAGACGAGCTAACAGGGTGTCAACCCAATAAAAAAGCCCCCGCAAGCGGGGGCTCTTTTTGACTCATCGCTTACGCGATGATTTTGGCTACGACGCCAGCGCCGACGGTACGACCGCCTTCACGAATAGCGAAACGCAGACCATCTTCCATTGCGATTGGCTTGATCAGGGTAACGCTAACTTTAACGTTATCACCTGGCATTACCATCTCAACGCCTTCCGGCAGTTCGCAGCTACCGGTTACGTCGGTAGTACGGAAGTAGAACTGTGGACGATAGTTGTTGAAGAATGGAGTATGACGTCCACCTTCATCTTTTGTCAGAACGTAAACCTGAGCTGTGAATTTTGTATGGCATGTAAGTGTTCCTGGTTTAGCAAGAACCTGTCCACGCTCGATTTCGTTTCTCTGAACACCACGAAGAAGTGCACCGATGTTATCACCAGCCTGAGCTTCATCAAGGAGTTTACGGAACATCTCGATACCAGTTACAAC
>NZ_NMUA01000180.1 GCF_002312805.1 Sphingobium sp. D43FB
TGGATCAAGCCTTTCACCACGGTGAAGCAGACCTCCTTCGACGATCACCATGTCGACATCAAGTGGTTTGCCGACGGCACCCTCAACGTTTCCTACAACTGCCTGGACCGTCACCTCGCCGAGCGCGGCGATCAGGCGGCAATCATCTGGGAAGGTGATGATCCGGCCGAAAGCCGCACCATCACCTACCGCGAGCTGCATGAGCGCGTCTGCCGCATGGCCAACGCCATCAAGGCGCTGGGCGTGAAGAAGGGCGACCGCGTCACCCTCTATCTGCCGATGATCGTCGAGGCGGCGGTGGCGATGCTGGCCTGCGCCCGCGTCGGCGCGGTGCACTCCATCGTCTTCGGCGGCTTCAGCCCCGACAGCCTGTCCAGCCGCATCCAGGATTGCGACAGCACGCTGCTGATCACCGCCGACCAGGGCCGCCGCGGCGGCCGCACCGTGCCGCTCAAGACCAATGCGGACGAGGCGCTGAAATCCTGCCCGACGGTGAAGAACGTGCTGGTGGTGCGCAACACCGGCAACGCCG
>NZ_NMUA01000181.1 GCF_002312805.1 Sphingobium sp. D43FB
TAAAGGGCGCTCGGCAATTGCATATTATATGGAACCTCAGCGTTTACGCCCCTATCATTCGCTCTTGCCCGACGCCGCTGGACCGGTACTAACCATCAGCCGCCCTATCAGGCTGTAGCTCCCCCCACTTCACGTCAGAATCAGAATATACCGAGGAACGATTTGTTAAGCTGGGGCACAAATTCAGAAGCTGAACGCGCATGATGCCCACCATTTCGGCGAGAAGATTACTGGTGCCTACAGGACGGTCGATAAAAACTGAGCCGAGATCCGATGTCCAGGTTCAATCCGCGCAATGATGGGCTATCGTGATATGAGCAGCGCCATCCGAAAATTGCCGCGCCACTTTGATTGGATGGGTGCCGTCACCTTCTCCGACAGCGATATTATGGGCGGTCTCGACCGCTAGTGGATTGATCGGAACGAATGAGTCCATTTGAAGGATTCCCATATTGTCGTTGGCATGCGACGATGCGGCATGCGAACGGGTATTCAGATCGAGGTCACTGCACCGGACACAACGCGGCTTGA
>NZ_NMUA01000182.1 GCF_002312805.1 Sphingobium sp. D43FB
GATCGGGGCTGTGGCGGGCGGTGGTATCGGAACACTCATCGAACAACGAGCGATGGGTTTGCGATGCCGGGCCACCACATTTCCGATCAGCAGGTATTTCTCTTCATGACCCATCGTCGCCAACACACCCAGGCCGTCGCGGCTGCCAAGGCCGGTATCAGCGAGCGCAGCGCACGCCGGATCGAGAACGATCCGCAGCTTCCGTCCCAGAAGAAGAAGGAGCGCCACTGGCGCACCCGCGCCGATCCGCTCGAGCCATTCTGGCCACGCGTCGAGGAGTTGCTCCAGATCGACGGTATCATTGCCGTCACGGTCTTCGAGACGCTCCAGGACGAGTTCGGCGAGGATGCTGTTCCCGATGCGATACGACGAACACTTGAACGCCGGATCGCCCGCTGGCGGGCACTGCACGGCGGCGAGAAGGAGATCTTCTTCCCGCAGCATCATGAGCCCGGTCGGCAGGGCCTGTCGGATTTCACGGTATGCGACAGTCTCAAGGTCACCGTTGCCGGCGAGACCCT
>NZ_NMUA01000183.1 GCF_002312805.1 Sphingobium sp. D43FB
CTGTAGGCTTTCCACATTTTGCTGCTTTCTACGGTACGGACCAGCTTCTCTTTTCTCTTCAGTTCTTCCATCAGCTGCCCTTTTTGTCTTTCCTGCTCGCGGTAGGCATTCCAGAATTTCTGTCCTGTTTTCTTCTCATCCAGGAATTCCAGATCGATCATCAGGGAAGAGGTCCCTTCCGGAATCTCTGTGATAATGATCTGGGGATCTTCCCCGCCGAAGTAAAGTGTGTCTTCCTCCAGGCGGAACCCTTCTGTAGCAAATGCTGCCGGAACTTTATTATCCCAGAGAAGTTTATGGATCTTCACACCGCTTCGCAGTTCACCGGGATCCAGACGAAGTTTCGCAGTATTGGCAGGAAGCTTTAATTCCACCTGTACCCTGTGGTTTCTCACAGGATATTTCCCGGAATCCGCCTCACAGAAATCCTTTCCTGCATCCCAGAAGATCTGCAGATTCTGTAATGCTTCCAGCTTCTTTTCCTCATAAAACTGCACTGCGTCTGCTTTGCCAG
>NZ_NMUA01000184.1 GCF_002312805.1 Sphingobium sp. D43FB
GCACCAGGCCGCCATCCGAAGAGAGCATGCCGCCGTCAAATCTAGCGTCCAAACGCTTGCCAGAAACGGGTGACAAACCGGTCAGGGGCAGCGTAGGATCGTCCATGGTGGGTGTGGCTCTCCAGAATTGACGGTGGCCGGTGTAAGCAACCAAATCATACGTCAAATCATAGCGTTACGCCACATCCACCAACCCCCGGTGAATTTTTCGGGCTAGCTGAACTCGATCCCCGCGAATATCGGGCGCAGACCGAACAGATTACCAGCCAGATCGAAACGGCAACGGCTGCGGGGGATACGACGCGCTCTCAGATTTCCGAACAACAGGCAACCATAGCGCAAGCGCAAGCCCAGCTCGACGCGGCGCGCGCCGAAGCTGCTTTCGCCGCACAGCAGGTTACGCGATATCAGCCGCTTGCCGCATCCGGCGCCGAGCCAGGGGAGCGTTTCGCGCAGCTTCAGACGCAGGCACGGCAAGCTCGCGAGCGAACCAATGCTGCGC
>NZ_NMUA01000185.1 GCF_002312805.1 Sphingobium sp. D43FB
CAGCATCCGGCAAGGTCCATGTCAGATTTCTGGACACGATCACGTCAAAAGTCTCATCCGGGAAATCCGGATTCTCCGCATCCATAACTTCAAAAGTACAGGAAACGCCTTCTTCTTCTGCCAGTTCTCTGGAATGTGTGATCATATCCGGTGTCAGGTCAACCCCTGTCACTTCATGGCCCATTTTTGCCAGAAGGATACTGAAAAATCCGGCTCCGCAGCCTACGTCGAGAATCTTTAATTTTCCCTTTGAAAGTTTCGGTAAAAAAGTTTTCAGTTCTTTTTTCCATTTATCAGCCATATCACTGTGAAGCTCTGCTCTTCTTTGTTTCATAAAGCTGTCGCTTCTTTTTGTCCAGTAATTCGTGATCCTCTCTTTTCGCTCATCTTTTCTGGAACTGAATTTGCCATAAGCGATCATTGGACCCTCTTTTAATACCTGCAGGCTTGCCACCTGATAAAGGATCACGCCATTTAAATCGGAATAACTTCTTTCCAGAAC
>NZ_NMUA01000186.1 GCF_002312805.1 Sphingobium sp. D43FB
CCTCTTGAAACCCTCAGATAATGAAAGTTATCTGAGGTATTTTTTTGCAATTTTTTATGAGCAGGGTGCTTTACGGATTGGAAAATTTAATCTTTCAAACAGTTTCAAACTGTGATACAATAAAGCGTAAAACAAAAAATAAAGAGGTGTTTTTGTGCAGAAAATAAAATTAAGTACAATGAGAAGATCAGTGGCAGGAATGCTGATACTGGCTCTGACAGGGTGCATTGCAGCAGGATGCGGAACTATAACTGACAGGATCCGTTTCGGAGCTGCCGGTCTGGGCGGTATGTATCATGCCTTTGCAGATACATTTAGTGATATTGCGCAGTCGGATGAAGACTATAAAATGGAAGTAAAAACAACAGCAGGATCTGCTGCGAATCTTCGTTTATTATCAGATGATTATGTACAGCTTGCCATCGCTCAGGCAGATATTACGAATGATGCTTACTATGGAACAGGGATCTTTGAAGGAAAAGAGTACCAGGGTTATAGTGC
>NZ_NMUA01000187.1 GCF_002312805.1 Sphingobium sp. D43FB
CAAAAAATCCCTGTGCCTGAACTGCTTTGGATAAATGTCTGTTTTTCATCATTCCGCTGACATTCAGATCTTCAATACATATAAATCTTGGTTTTCGATCTACGATCTCCGATATGGTCTGATTTAAATAATTTTTACGGATGTTTGTTAATCTGTGATTTCGTTTTAATAAAAGTTTTTCCTTTTTGATCACATTATTTGTTTTACAGTAACTTTCCCCTTTCTTATTTTTCTCGTAAGAACGAGAGCTACTACGCTGTAATCTGCGTTTCTGTTTTTCTGATTTCTTTACTTTCTGACTCTTATTGATGTTCTTATACTTAGCCCCATCAGAGCAGACAGCCAGATCTTTGATTCCCAGGTCTATGCCGACTCCGTCATCATTAAGTGTTTCCCTGCAGTCAGGAAATTCTACACATACGCTGATCCACCAGTTCAATCCGTCAAAGGATATTCTCGGGTTCATATATTTAGCATTTGTCGGAATACGTCCATG
>NZ_NMUA01000188.1 GCF_002312805.1 Sphingobium sp. D43FB
AGTACGAGTTCCAGACCCTGTTGGGCGACCGTGCCGTGGCACGCGGCTTCGACAACAAGGCCGGCCTGTTTATCGTGGCGGAGACTCTCCGGCTCATCAAGGAAGAGGGTGGTTTGTCTGACGGTGTCGGGGTCTACGCTGTCGGCACGGTACAGGAAGAGATTGGTTCACGCGGCGCCCGGACCTCGGCCTTTGGCATTGGCGCGCAAAGCGGGCTCGCTGTGGATATGGAACATGCCATTGACTATCCTGGCGTGAGCAAAGCGCAATATGGGGAGCTTGACCTTGGAAAAGGGCCAAGCATTTCGCGCAGTGCCAATACCAACCCGGTTGTTTTTGATCTGATACGCCGAGCGGCACTGGAGGAGAGCATCCCCTACCAGGTGCAGGCTACGGGTGGAACCACGCCAACCGACGCTAATGCGATGCAGATCAACGGCTCAGGCATGGCGACCGGACTTCTGGGCGTTCCACTTCGG
>NZ_NMUA01000018.1 GCF_002312805.1 Sphingobium sp. D43FB
GGCGGGTGTGGCCTGTGGCATTTTTTGCCTCGCTGCAGGTTGGTCTAGACATCCAATTTCCTACAGCAAGCCAAAGGCTTACGCCACTCCCGCCAACCCTCAAAGCCCCACCGCTGAATAAGACGGGTTAGGCTGCTTGTGGGTCGCGTAATTGTCGAGAATGACGTGGATGGCCTTGTCAGCGGGCATCTCGGCTTCGATGGCGTTCAGGAAGCGGATGAACTCCTGATGCCGGTGCCGCTGCATGTTGCGACCGATCACGGAGCCATCCAGGACATTGAGCGCGGCGAACAAGGTTGTGGTCCCGTTACGCTTGTAGTCGTGCGTCATGGTTGCCCCGCGCCCCCGCTTCAGCGGCAAGCCCGGTTGGGTACGGTCGAGCGCCTGGATCTGGCTCTTTTCGTCGACTGACAACACAATGGCGTGGGCAGGCGGCGAGACATAGAGCCCGACGACATCGTGCAACTTCTCGGCGAAAGCCTTGTCGTTGGACAGCTTGAAGCTGCGCCACCGATGGGGTGCCAGACCGTGGTCGTGCCAAATCTTCACAACCGATGACGCCGCGATACCAATGGCTTTGGCCATTGCACGCACCGTCCAATGCGTAGCCTCATGGCTGGGCGGTTCCAGCGTTAGCGCCACGACCTTGTCCACCAAAGCCGCATCGAGAGGCGCGATCCCCGGAGGCCGTGTCTTGTCGCGCAGCAACCCATCTACGCCTTCGGCCATGAACCGTTCCTGCCAGCGCCAAACACATGTCTTCGATTTTCCGGTCGCCGCCATGATCGCCTGGGTGCCAAAGTCCTGAGCCGTCAAGAGAATGATCCGCGCCCGCCAGACATGCTTCTGCGGCGACCAGCGCGCCGCGACGATCGCCTCAAGCCGCTTCGTGTCCGGTGCAGTGACCTCGATCTCGATACCCGTTCGCATGCTGCATCGTCGCACGGCGCAGACAGCATGGGAATCCCCCAACGGACTCATTCGTTCCGATCAATCCACTAGATGCCGCCGAGGGAGAAACCGCAGCCGTCCACGCGATTCCCGTACCATGTCCGCTTTCTCTAGGTCAGCCAGCATCTCCGTATCGAAACCAAAAATAACCTTTACCGGAAGAGTTGCTACCGCCGAACTGAGCCGTGAGTAGGCTTCGTATACAATTTTCTTATCTCTACGCTTGGCGCCGAAATCGCCGGTTGCAGCCACCGTGGTAAAAATTGTACCACGCGGAACCGGGCCAACCGTTTCACGATAAAGATACGGGAAAAGGGTTTCTTCAGTTTCACCTTCTACCCAGATAACGCGATCAGCAGCAAAAACATCCGCCATCGATACACCTAGATGAGAAGCTACCTCACGAAACGTGCTAACCTCTGCTGGATCGAGCCGACTGATTGTCGACTTGTACCCGTTTCGCTTAACTAAATGTACCGTGGATGGATTGGAAAATCCAACTACTTCGGGAGCATGGGTGGAGATGATATACTGATGTTGTGCATACTCAGTCTGGAGAATGCGGAGCAAAGCCTTAACGGCGGCAGGGTGAAGAAAACTATTAATCTCGTCCACAACAATCACAGTATCCTCGACTGTCATTATTGCAACCAGTAGTGCGAGTGTTTGAGCAACCCCGGTGCCACTTTGCGTTAGTGGAAAACTGAGACCCACGTTCTGCCGCTCTATCGTCGGCCAAACACGGATTTCAGTCACTCCAGGATTTCCAGGCTGTATACGCGTACTTATATTTCCAACAGTCGGAAACAACTCACGAAGATGTGATACGAGCTTGTCAAAAAGATCGCCCCGATCACCAGACAGTGTGGCCAGAACAGCGGCTAGATTAGAAGCATTCTGATCTAGTCGTTCAATATGAGCGGTCGATGTTTGCCCGATGCTATAACGTTCTGCGGAAAAGCAGAACATTTTTGATCTCCACAAGTTATGAATAGTAGCTGGCAAAGTGTCTTCGCTATTATTGTGTGCGCTTATTTCTATATTCCCATTATTCGTAACTAGCTTGGCCGCTACTGCCTGGCCGTATCCTAGCCATTTAAATAGCCCATGCGAAGGATATGGCGCTGCAAATTCGCGACCGGGACGATGTTCCAAGTTGATGAAGAAGGGTGGCCCATCGAGAAGTTGTTGAACGTAGCCTACCGGACTGCCCGGCACACCGGCCGGAGCGGGAATAATGCACGGCGCATTTCTGGAAACCGCGCGTTTTATTTCAGAACCGCTGACTTCGATACGCAGTTTAATCGAAGGTGATGGTAGCGCCTCGTCTCTCCACTCAATCGGGGTGCGATGTCGATCGTCCGAGAGCGTTGGTTGAAGCGCTCGCAGAAACGCACTTTTGCCAACGTTGTTTGGTCCTACGATTAAATTTGCGCCACTTCCAAAACATACGTCGTCGCTATCCTCAAAAGACTGAAAACCGGTAACCCGCGCTTGAAGCAATCGCATCTTTTTCTCCTGCTTAGGAAACATAGCGTGGACGTATCGATCCGTCACAGTCATTAATGCGCGCCCTCGATAAGCGTTAAAGCACTAAAGGTCGCCTTTTCGCAATTCAGCCGTCTCGGGCGACGTGTGGCTCAGGCAACTAGTGACACCACGTCTGCTACACCCGATACCCTGGTCAGCAGCACACATTTTCTGCGATCGGCGATACCCGCAAAAACTGCCTAGCAGTTGGAGGTAGGTGCCCTACCTCACGCCAACTCTTGCAACCGCCGCACCACCGGCTGTCCATTCTCGCGCGCGCGCCACAGGTCGTAATTCGCCTGCATGGCCAGCCACGCCCGCGCCGTGCTTGTCCCCGCCTGTTCCAGCCGCAGGGCCAGATCAGGGCTGATCGCCGCCTTGCCATTCAGCACGCGCGAAAGGGCGACACGCGACATGGCGAGACGGCTGGCCGCTTCGGTGACGGACAGGCCGAGCGCCACAATGACTTCATCACGCAGCAATTCGCCGGGATGGGGAGGGTTATGCATCATCGTCATGGCCTCAATGATAATCCTGATAATCGACAAGTTCGGCATCGGTGCCGACAAAGCGGAACGTCACGCGCCAATTGTCATTGCCCCACACCGACCAATGCCCCTTCAGATCGCCCTTCAGAGCGTGCAGTTTGAAGGACGGCAAATGCATATCCGCTGGCCCCGCCGCCACGTCGAGCAGGCCCAGGATATTACGGATTTTCTTCGCATGGGATGCCTGAATGCCCCGCGTTGTACCGCTGGTATAAAAGGTCTCAAGCCCCTTGTGCCGGAACCCGATGATCATAAGGAATTGTATCGCGTATCGTTACACGATGCAAGTGAGGTAGTGACGGACTTTGATCCCGGTCGACACCCCTGTCCTACATCCCCCAACCTATGCCATGCTCGCCCGGCTCTTTCTCCCGGTACGCCCCTTCACCCCTCGCGCACACCCATGCGCGCAGCACCCCCCACTTCGCAAAAATTCGCCTATTGCGAAGTTCACGCCACCCGTCTGTCCCCCGCACAAACGCTCGGCCAGCGACGGTGTAAACTTTACATGATTTTGCAAAATTGCGGAGCGCGCCTCCGGCCCGTCACCACCGCCCCCAACTCCCGAAAATCCCCGGATCGATCGCCAGACTCGGCGCAAACGCCCCCGCCCCGCCGCGCATGTCTCCGCCCCCCATCCCAAACGTCACCACGCTGCTGCCAGCATCGCCCAGCACCAGCGGGTCGAGCATCAGCGCGGCGCTCAGCCGGTCGGTCGTCACCTCCGTCAACGTGCCGATCCGCGTCAGCGCAAACAGCTTTTGCGCAAAGGCATAAGGGAGCCGGATGCAGCCATGGCTGGCGGGATAGCCCGGATTATGCCCTGCATGCAGCGCGATCCCGTCCCAGGTCAGCCGCTGCATGAAGGGCATCGGCGCATTGCTATAGAGGTTGGAGCGGTGCCATTGCCGCTTTTGCAGGATCGGGAAGTTGCCGGTCGGCGTGGCCTTGTTCTTCGTCCCCGTCGACACGCTGGCCGCACCGATCAGCCGGTCGCCGCGATAAACATGGACCTGCTGCCGCGCGAGGCTGACGATCAGGTAGAGCGGCCCGTCCGCGACCCCATCATCGTTCCAGCTATACGCCCCCGGCCTGAGCGGCCCATCGACAACCTGCGCCCGCACGGACGGCACACAAAAAGACGCGCAACACAGGAGAATAAGCAGCCGGAAGAAAAGCATAAGCCTTTCTTAACCATAACCCCGCCGCGCACCAGAGGCAGACAAGCGCTTTATCGCATCGGTCCCGCCTTGGGACAGCGGGGTGGGATTGGGTCAGGAGATCAGAAATGGACATTGATCCCGCGCTACCAAACCCCTCCCCCTTGAGGGGGAGGTTGGGTGGGGGTGTACCGCCGCCAGCGTGGACGCTCGGCTTCGCCTCGCTCCCCCTCCCCCGGCCCCTCCCCGCCGGGGAGGGGAGACAAGTCACAGTGGCGCGTGGCGCTGCGGGGATGCCCCCTAAAGCAGCACCAACTGCGCAACCGGCGCAAAGCTGCGCCGATGCAGCGGAGTCGGCCCATGCGTCCGCAGCGCCGCGAGATGCTGCGCGCTGCCATAGCCCTTGTTGCTCGCCCAGCCATAATGCGGATGGCGCGCTGCTGCCTCCACCATCATCCGGTCCCGCGCTTCCTTGGCGAGTATGGAGGCCGCGGCGATCGACAGGCTCTTGGCATCGCCGCCGACGATCGCGCTCGACGCATGCGGCCAGTCCGGGCAGCGATTGCCATCGACCAACACATGCGCGCAATCCCGCCCCAGCGCCGCAACCGCCCGAGTCATCGCCAACATCGTCGCCCAAAGGATATTGAGCCGGTCGATCTCCTCGACACTGGCAACCCCCAGCCCCCAGCAGACCGCCCGATCCTTGATCTCCACCTCCAGCGCCGCCCGGCGAGTTGCAGACAATTTCTTGCTGTCGTCCAACCCCTGCGGACAATCCTCGACCCGAAGGATAACCGCAGCCGCCACCACCGGCCCCGCCAACGGCCCCCGCCCCGCTTCATCCACCCCGGCGACAAGGCCCGGATGGTGCAGGCTTTCATGCGCAAAATCAGGCATGGAAAGTGAACGGCGCCCCCATCGGCCCATGCCCACCGCCAAAGCCCGGCGCCAGCTTCAACGCCGACCGCACATAGTCCCGCGCCCGCGTGATCGCGTCAGGCAAAGCCATCCCCTGCCCCAACCCAGTCGCAATCGCGCTGGCCATGGTGCAGCCGGTGCCATGGGTATGCGGCGTGTCGATCCGCGCATCGCTCCAGGTTTCGGCAACGCCATGCGGCCCGATCAGCCGGTCAGTGAGCATCACCCCCTCGCCATGCCCGCCCTTGGCCAGAACATGGGTGCCAAAACGCGCCGCGATCGCCTCCCCGCCGAGCGCCGCCAGTTCAGGAATATTGGGCGTCACCAAAGTCGCGATGGCCATCAACTTGTGGAAAGCCGCAATCGTATCCGCATCCGCCAACAACGACCCGCTCGTCGCGACCATGACAGGATCAAAAACGATAGGGACGCCATCAAGCACCGTGAGCCGCTCCGCTACCGCCATCGCCGTCTGCGCCGATCCAATCATGCCGATCTTCACCGCATCGACGCCGATATCGCTGATACAGCTTTCCATCTGCGCCAGCACCATGTCGGTCGGGATCGGATGGACGCCCTGCACCCCCAGCGTATTCTGCGCCGTGATCGCGGTGATTGCGGTCATGGCAAATCCGCCAAGCAGCGTCACCGTCTTGAGGTCCGCCTGAATCCCCGCGCCCCCGCCACTGTCGGACCCGGCGATGATCAAAATCCGCGCAGGTGTCATGGCTTATGCCTGCGCACGGTGGCGGCGGGATTGGCGGCCAGCGCCTTGCCCGTCCGCGTCGGCCGGTCCATCAATTCACCGCCGCAATTGGGACAACGATCGTCCAGTGCCTCGGCACAGGTCGCGCAAAAAGTGCATTCGAACGAACAGATAAACGCGCCCGGTGCATCGGCGGGCAAGTCCGCGCCGCAGCGCTCGCAATCGGGGTGCATCTCAAGCATCGCCCATCTCCGTCATGCCAGCGCACGCTGGCATCTCTCTTTTTCTTCTTCTCGAACCAAAGCAAGCGAGATCCCAGCGTTCGCTGGGATGACGACGACAATGGAGACTCACGCCGCCGCCTTCTCAACCGCAGCGCAGATCCGCTCGACCACGTCCCTCACCTGGTCTGCGCTGTCGCCCTCGGCCATCACCCGGATCACAGGCTCCGTCCCCGACGGGCGGATGACGAGGCGACCAGATCCGGCCAGTTCCGCCTCAGCCTGCGCGATGACGTGCTGCACGTCTCCATGCTCCAGCGGCTTGCCCCCGGCAAAGCGCACATTTTTGAGCAACTGCGGCACCGGATCGAACTGGTGCAGCGTCTCGCTGGCGGGCTTGCCCGACCGGACCAGCGCGGCCAGCACCTGCAACGCCGCGACCGTGCCGTCGCCGGTGGTGGCATAGTCGGACAGGATCATATGCCCCGACTGTTCCCCCCCGACATTGAACCCCCCCTCGCGCATCCGCTCCAGCACATAGCGATCACCAACCTTGGTGCGCTCCAGCGCGATCCCCTGCCCCGCCAGACAGCGTTCCAGTCCCAGGTTGGACATCACCGTCGCCACCAGCCCACCGCCGCGCAACATACCGTCGCGCGCGAAATTGGTCGCGATCAGCGCCATGATCTGGTCGCCATCGACGATCTGGCCCTTCTCATCGACCACGATCAGCCTGTCCGCATCGCCGTCCAGCGCAATGCCGATATCCGCGCCCGACGAGACGACGGTTTCTTGGCACAGCAAGGGCGATGTCGATCCACAGCCGTCGTTGATGTTGGTGCCATTGGGGCTGACCCCCACCGCCACGACGGTCGCGCCCAATTCCCACAGCGCGGACGGCGCGACCTGATAGGCCGCACCATTGGCGCAATCGACCACGATCTTGAGGCCGTCGAGCCGCAAATCGGCAGGAAAGCTGGACTTGACCGCATGGATGTAACGCCCACGCGCATCCTCGACCCGCCGAGCGCGGCCAATATCCTTGGACGGCGCGAGCGCAATCTCCTGCCCGATCAGTGCCTCGATCTTCAGTTCATCCTCATCCGACAGTTTGTAACCATCCGGCCCAAACAGCTTGATACCATTGTCGAAATAGGGATTGTGGCTGGCCGAAATCATGACGCCCAGGTCCGCGCGCATCGAATGGGCGAGAAGCGCAACCGCAGGCGTCGGGATCGGCCCGAATTGCACCACGTCCATGCCGACGGCGGTAAAGCCCGCGACCAGCGCATTTTCGACCATATAGCCCGACAGCCGCGTATCCTTGCCGATCACGACGCGATGGCGATGGGCACCACGCAGGAAATGCGTGCCCGCCGCCATGCCGACCTTCATCGCCAGGTCGGGGGTCATGGGCCATTGGTTGGTGCGCCCGCGGATACCGTCGGTGCCGAAATATTGCCTGCTCACATATGTCTCTCATGCTTTGGGGATGACCCCCATAAATCCGTTCGTCCTGAGTAACCGCTGAGCGAAGTCGAAGCGGTGTATCGAAGGACATGCGCAGCGCGAGACCCTTCGATACGGGCCTTCGACTTCGCTCTGACCCTACTCAGGGCGAACGGAGGGGGAAAGAGCAATCTTTGATCGACTTTCTCGCAGGCTCGCGCCATCGGCGCAGAATGGAAAATTTCAACGCCATAGTCGATGCCATCTCGGCCGCCGTGTTCTTCAAGCTGCCGATGTTGGGTACGCAGATCGAACTGATCGTCCTCTATCTCGCGCTGCCGATGCTGTTCTTCACGCTATTGCTGGGCTTCCCCAATATCACCCAGGTCGGCCGCGCGATCCGCATCCTGCGCACCCAGCCCGAAAAGGGCGAAGCGCAGGGCGATGTCAGCCAATGGGCGGCGCTCAGCACCGCGCTGTCGGGCACGATCGGCCTGGGCAATATTGCGGGCGTCGCCGTCGCCCTGACGATGGGCGGGCCGGGCGCGATCCTGTGGATGTTCGTCATCGGCTGGTTCGCGATGACGGTGAAGATGGCGGAAGTCACGCTCGGCCTCAAATATCGCGTGTTCGACGCCCAGGGCCATGTCCATGGCGGGCCGATGTATGTCCTGAAGGCCGTTGGCGCGGCGCGCGGCTGGCCCAAGGTCGGGCTGGCGCTGGGCGGTGCCTACGCCTTTTTCGCTTTGTTCGGGGCGATCCCGATGGTGCAGGTCAACCAGAGTTTCGCGCAGGTCAAGGTCGTCACTGGCCTCACCAACGGATGGGGCTATGGCATTTTCCTGGCCTGCGCGGTGGCGCTGGTGACGCTGGGCGGCGCGGCTTGGCTGGGCGAAGTCGCCAAGCGGCTGACCCCGCTGAAAGTCGCGGTCTATCTGTTCGGGGTGTTCGCGATTCTGATCCTGCACTTGGGCGCCATCCCCGGCGCGCTCGTGCTGATCTGGGACGGTGCCTGGACCGGCAATGCAGCCACCGGCGGCGCAGTGGGTGCCTTCGTCGCGGGCATGCGCCGCGCGGTGTTCGCCAGCGAGGCTGGTGTCGGCTCGGCCGTCATGGCGCACAGCCTCGCCCGCGCGCGCCATCCCGTATCCGAAGGCCTGGTGGCCCTGCTGGAGCCGCTGCTCGGCACGATGATCGTGTGCGGCCTCGGCGGATTGGCGCTGGTCGTGGCGGGCACATGGAATAGCGGGCTGGAGGGGATTGCCATCACCTCGGCCGCCTTCGCCCAGGTTTCGCCCTGGTTCCCCTGGCTGCTGGCTGTCGTGGTGTTCCTGTTCGCTTATTCGACGCTGGTAGCGTGGGGCTTCTATGGCCTGCAGGCCTGGGGCTATCTGTTCGGCCACGGTGCGCGCGCGCAATGGACCTACAAAATCCTCTATGTCGTCGCCCTGCCCCCTGCCGCCGCGATCGACCTGGGCCGGGTCGTCGGGATCGTCGATTCCAGCTTCTTCCTGATGGCCATTCCCAACGTCATCGCGCTGTATCTGTGCGCCGGGGAATTGCGGCGAGACGTGAAGGCCTATCTGACGCAAAAAGAAAGCCCCGCCGGTTAAAGGGCGGGGCTTCCTGCTTACTTAAAGGCGGTAGCGTCAGATCTTGTCGCCGAGCGCGCCCTTGACCGAACCAGCCACATCCTGACCGGTGCCCTTGACCTGCTGGGCCTTGCCCTCGGCTTCCAGACGCTCATTGTCGGTCGCCTTGCCCACGGCTTCCTTGACGTTGCCGACCAGCTTGTTGCCAGCAGCCTTCAGCTTGTCAGTTGCTTCACCCATGTTCAGTCTCCTGTTGGTTGGTGTTGCCTATTCAACCGACAATCAGAATAAAGGTTGCCGTCAAACCGCTCCCGTAACGAAATCGCCGATAGCTGTTGCGATGATCACGGCTTGATGCCGAACCGCGCATAGTCCGCGTCGGTACGCGGGTCTATCCTGCGCGCTAAGGCAATATCGGACTCGCCTTCTCCACCGCGACCGAGCCGATGCAGAACGATTCCGCGCATGAAATGGCTCTGCGACTGCCCCGGCCCTTGATCGATCACGGCATTAAGATCCTGCAACGCGTCCTGATAGCGTCCCATGCGGAACCACACCATGGCACGGCTATCGAGCGCAGCCACGGTGACGGTGCTCGTTTCGATCGCACGGGTGCAATCCGTGAGGGCACTATCGAGCATGATGTTGCGCGTACCCTTGACCCAGCAGCGTTCGTTGAGCAGCGCCGTCAGGCCGGGCTTCTCCGCAATATGCGCGTCGAGCATTTCGACCGCCTTGGCCGCATCGCCATAGGTGCCCAGCAGGCTGGCCTTGAGCCGACGATAGGCATCGCGAGTTTCGCCGCCGATGGCGATCCGCTGATCCACCATCACCAGCGCCTCGTCCAGCTTGTCACTTTCGGCGAGATAAGTGGTAACAGCGCTGATCGCGCTAAAGGCAGACGGGTCGAGTTGCCGCGCCATTCGTGCATCTGCCAGCGCGCCGGGCACATCGCCCAGCTTGAACCTCCGATCAGCCCGGTTGAGATAGCGATTGATGTCCGGTTCGATAGAAATCGCCTTGTCGAGATCAGCGAGTGCCTTCTTTCGATCGCCCACGCCCCAACGGAAACTCGCACGGTCGCTATAGCCCGATGCCTTATCCGGGTCGTCGGCGATCGCCTTCGTAAAAGCCTGCTCGCCCGCTTTGACCTGCGGCCAGTTCGCCACCACGTCATAAGGCGCGTCCCAGTGCAAGGTCGGCTTGGCCGGGGCGATCAAGCGCGGGGCCAAGGCCTGCGCCGTGGCAAGCCGATCACGTTCGTCGGGCACCTGCGCCGCCGCAATCTCGACCCCGGTCGAATCCATCCGTTCGTCCAGTTCGAGCAGTCCGTCGCGCAACTGGACGTTGCGCTTGATCGTGAAGCCGGCGATCGACTGGCTGACATTCTGGTCGCCTTCCAGCACATAGCCTTTGCCGCCATCGGGCAAGCGCAATTTGAGCCGATAGCGCACCCCCGACGGCGGCGGCGTCGCCACCGGAATATCGATCCACGCCGGACGCCCGCGATCGGGCGCGAAGCTGATGTCGTTGACGCCCCGGCCAATGCTACGTCGATGACGATTATCCTCCAGGCGCCAAGGCGTCGTCGTGACGCCATGCGCTTTCAGCGTCGTGGTCGCCGTGGCGGCATCCATCGCGACACTGACGTCGCTGAACTGCGACTGTCCCATTTGCCGCATGAAGAAACCGCGCACCATGTCAGCGCGCTGCTTGGTATCGAGTTGGCCCAGGGCGACATTGATCATGGACGCCGCCGGGCCGCGCAACACGGCCACCGCATCGAAGACGCTGGGCAGCCGAACGCTACCGCTCTCGTCGGCCTCGATCGCGATATCTATGATCGGCCGCGCGTTGGCGCGGGTCTGGATCGGCAGCAGGTCCGCACCCGCCGTCCGCACCGGCAGCACCGTGCCGAAAGGCGGCGTATCGCCCAGATCGTCGATCCGCGCGCCGCTGCCCGTGCCATCCATCCACAGCGTCTCGCCATCGATCGTCGCGCGCACCAGCACATGGTCGAACGCGGCGACGCTCGGCAACCTTTCGGGCACGAAATCACCCATGGCGGAACTGGCCAGCACCGGCTCTGCCTCTATCCCCATGCCCCGCAGCAATGCCAGCAACAGCAAGGTCTTGGCCTTGCAATCGCCATAGCGCAGCGTCCAGGTCTGCGCCGGGGTCTGGGGCACATAATTGCCGCCATTCATGCCGATCGCCAGATAGCGGATACTATCCTGCACCAGTTGCAGCGCCGCAGCCGCCTTCGCGCGCGGCGACCCGCCCGATGCCTTGAGCTTGTCCAGTTCGCCCGCTAGCCCGCTACCCGGCGCGATCAGCCCTTCGGTCGCATAGAGCGGTGCCATCGTCTTCGATACATCGGCCCAGGACGCGAAGGTCGAAAGCTCGAACAAGGGCGGATGCCGATAGCGCAACGGCGCATCCTCCGGCATCTCCGGCTGCTTGACCAATGGCAGGGCGACGGTCAGTTCGTTGAACGCGCCCTTTTTCTGCTGCTTGACCACTGCATCCTTGGCCAGCAATTTCCACTTCGCCGCGCTGCGCTCATCCCATTGCACACGCAGCCGCCCCTGTCCCATTCGGAGCGGCGCGGCGAACAGCCCCATCGCACCCTGGACATGTCCGCCGAGCGCGTCATCTTTCATCGACGTCGTATAGCGAAGGCGGACGATATCGCCGACCTGCACCCCTTCGACCGCCAGCGTCGCCGTCAGGACGCCGGTAATCTGGCGCGCTTCCAGATTTTCTTCCCGGCGCAGCACAGCAAAGCGCTTGTCGCCCGCCAGCGCATCGATCACCTGGTCGCCGCGCAGGATCGATACTTCATGGATGATCAGGTCGCCCTTGTCGGGTGCCCATGGCAGGGTGAGCGACGATAGCTGAGCGAGCGCCTCGGCCGACCCCGCGCGGGTCGCGACATCGGCATAGCTCCATAGGCGGCCATCCTCGACGCGCTGCTGGCTGTCGAATAACAGCATCGTCGGCGGTTCGCCCTCGAAGCTCGACAGCGGCGGCACGCTGGCCTTCTCCACCCAGGCGGGTGCCGCCTGATAGAGCGGCGCTTCGCCCGCCACAGCCGGCGCGGCAATCATCGTGGCGATCGGCATCGCCATCCACATCGTCTGTCTCATAAACCCCCGAACATCCCCCGGCATCCGCCTGTCGCCACGCAGGCTATTGCATCGGGACGGGGCACTCAAGCGATCACACGAAGCGCGCGCACGAAAAAAGGGGCCGGAAAACCGGCCCCTTTCCTGAACTTGCAGTCGGTATCGACTTAGCGCTTCGAGAACTGGAAGCTCTTGCGCGCCTTCGCCTTGCCGTACTTCTTACGCTCGACGACGCGGCTGTCGCGGGTCAGGAAGCCTTCGGCCTTGACCGCGCTGCGCAGCGCAGGCTCGTACTTGGTCAGCGCCTGGGCGATGCCATGCTTGACCGCACCGGCCTGGCCGGACAGACCGCCGCCCTTGACGGTGGCGATCACGTCATACTGACCGTTACGGTCGGTGACGCCGAAGGGCTGGTTGATGACCAGACGCAGGGTCGGACGCGCGAAATAGATTTCCTGATCGCGGCCATTGACCGTGATCTTGCCGGTGCCGGGCTTCACCCAGACGCGGGCAACGGCATCCTTACGACGACCGGTCGCATAGGCGCGGCCGAGGTTGTCGATTTCCTGCGCGCGCAGCGGCATGGTGGGCGCTGCAGGCTCGACCGGAGCGGCAGGCGCTTCGGCTTCAACCGGAGCAGCTGGCGTCGCGGCGGCTTCAGGAGCAGCAGGCGCTGCAGCCGGAGCGGCAGCCGCTTCGGCGGCGATCGCCGCGAGGTCGGACAGGGACTGGCGGTTATCGGACATTATGCACCCACCTTGTTCTTGCGGTTGCGCGACGCGAAGTCGAGCACTTCGGGGTTCTGGGCTTCATGGGGATGCTCGGCACCGGCGAAGACGCGCAGGTTGCGCATCTGCTGGCGGCCCAGCGGGCCACGGGGGATCATGCGCTCGATCGCCTTTTCAAGCACGCGCTCAGGGAAACGGCCTTCCAAAATCTTGGCGGGCGTGGTTTCCTTGATGCCGCCGGCATAGCCGGTGTGCTTGTAATAGATCTTGTCGGTCAGCTTCTTGCCGGTGAACTTCACCTTGCCCGCGTTGATGATGATGACATTGTCACCACAATCGACATGGGGCGTGAAGCTGGTCTTGTGCTTGCCACGCAGGATATTTGCCACGGTCGAAGCGAGACGGCCGACGACGAGGCCTTCCGCGTCGATCAGGACCCACTTCTTATCAACCGTTGCCGGGCTTGCCGACTTGGTCGTCTTCATCAGCGCCTTCATGGTGCCAATACTCCAGAATGAATTAAAGAACCGCAGGCCTTCACCGACCCCCGGAAGTGGGGCGCTAATGACTGGGGAAGCCGTCCAAGTCAAGCGATATGGCGGCTTTCCTGACGGGTAAAATAATACCTGCATCTAAATCGCGCTCAATCCGGCGTCCGCCAACCCCCGCCACAGGTGCAAGGCCTGGACGCTTTCCTTGACGTCATGCACCCGCACCATCTGCGCGCCGAGCTGCGCCGCACGGAACGCCAGCGCGATGGAACCGCCCAGTCGGTCGGCAGCGGGCGCTTCGTTCGACAGCGCACCGATTAGCCTTTTGCGGCTGCCTGCAAACAGCAATGGCACGCCCAGCGCCTGAAACGTCGCCAGCCCATTCACCAGCGCAAGATTGTCGGCCAGCGACTTGCCAAAGCCAAGCCCCGGATCGACCATGATCCGATCCCGCGCGATGCCAGCATCAAGGCAGGCCGCGATCCGCCGTTCGAGATGATCGAACACATCCGCCACGACATCGCCATAGCCTGCAGGATTGTCATGCGGATCATCGCCTGCCGACGGCGCATGCATCAGGATGACCGGGCAGCCTGCCCCGGCCACGACCTCCATGCTGCGCGGATCATGCGCCAGCGCGCTGACATCATTGACGATCTTCGCACCGGCGGCCAGCGCCGCTTCCATCACCACCGCCTTGCGCGTGTCCACCGACACCGGCACGCCCGCCGCCGCCAGCCGCTCGATCACCGGCGCGATGCGGGCGATCTCATCGCCTTCCCACACCTTGTCCGCGCGCGGCCGGGTGGACTCGCCCCCCACATCGATCAACGCCGCGCCCGCCGCCGCCATCGCAAAACCCGCATCGGCCGCCGCCTGCGGATCGCCGACATGCTTGCCGCCGTCGGAAAAACTGTCGGGCGTGACGTTCAGGATCGCCATCACCTGCGGCGCATCGAACCGGATGGTCCGCTCACCAAGGACCAAAGGCGCGCGGGTCGCGGAAATATTGGCGGCCAGCCTCTGCGCGCGCTCCGCCAAAACATCAGGCAAGCTGGCGATCGCATCGGCGAACCCAGCCACCGGCACCGTCACCCGCGCCACCCGCTCCCGCCCGGCAAAGGCGCTCAGTTCATAGCCCTGAAACCAGATCAGCCCATTACCCATCCGCGCCACCGACCCGTCCGGCAGGCCGATCGGCGACGGCACGAACCATGTCGGCCGCAGGTACAGGCGCGCATCGGCGGGAATGGCGGGCAATGTCATCGAGCGGGACTCCCCTCTTTCGTCATGCTGAACTTGTTTCAGCATCCATTGGCTCTAGCCCTGCAGAAACGCGCAACGCCAGAGCCAATGGATCCTGACTTTCGTCAGGATGACGGCGTAGTCGTGGCGGCGCTTAAGGCTCGTTCGCCAGCAAATAGGTCTGGCGCAGCGTATCGATCGGCTTCAACCCGCCCTCGGCCTCATGATGCCAGAAGGTCCAGCCATTACAGCTCGGCGCATTCTGCAACGTAGCGCCGATCTTGTGGATCGACCCGGTATCGCTCCCCACCGCCAGCGACCCGTCGGCCCGCACCACCGCCTGCCAGCGCCGCTTGGCGTCCGTCAGAACCGCGCCGGGCTTCAAATAGCCCGTTTCGACCAGCGTACCGAACGCGACCTTGGGCTGCGACCGGGCGCTCTGCATGATGGTGAGCGCGGACTCATCCAATGGCAGCGCCGCCTCGATCCGCTCCAGCGCGACCTCGATATAGGATTCCTCCCGCTCGATGCCGATCCATTTGCGCCCCAGCCGCTTGGCTACCGCGCCAGTGGTGCCCGTCCCGAAGAAAGGATCAAGCACCACATCGCCCGGCTTGGTGCAGGACAGCATGACGCGATAGAGCAGCGATTCCGGCTTCTGTGTCGGATGCGCTTTGGTCCCGTTGCGCTTCAACCGCTCCTGCCCGCCGCAGATCGGCAGCACCCAGTCGGACCGCATCTGCAGCTCGTCATTGAGCGTCTTCATCGCCTTATAGTTGAACGTATATTTGGCGTCCTCACCCTGGCTGGCCCAGATCAGCGTCTCATGCGCATTGGTAAAGCGCGTGCCCTTGAAATTGGGCATCGGGTTTGCCTTGCGCCAGATGATGTCGTTGAGGATCCAAAAACCTTCATCCTGCAACGCGGTGCCGACGCGGAAGATGTTGTGATAGCTGCCGATCACCCAGATGCTACCATTGGGCTTCAGGATGCGGCGCGCCTGTTTCAACCATGCCTTGGTGAAGCGGTCATAGGCGCCCAGCGTATCGAACTTGTCCCAGTCATTATCGACCGCATCGACCCGTCCGCCCTCGGGCCGGAACAGGTCGCCGCCCAGTTGCAGATTATAGGGCGGATCGGCAAAAATCATGTCGATGCAATTGTCGGGCAGCGCCGCCATCTGCGCAATGCAATCGCCCCGCAGCAGGCAATCGGTCGCAATCTCGGCCGCTGCGACCGCGATCGGTGCGATCGCCTTTTTCCGTCGCGCCGGTGCGACCCGCTCCATGACACCCATGCGTAAAAACCCCCGTTCGTCTTGAACAATAGCGATGAGTCCTTGGGAGTCCGGCGTCAAGCCCGCCACCTTGGCCTGCCCGATACAGAACGACACAGATGTCGGGGAGAACGAAGCGGGGAACCACAAGATATGGAGTCTGGCGAGTCGCGCGGGACTCAAGATAGGGCGGTGTGACTCAAAAGACTCACGCCCATCCCGACCCAAAGTTTTTTTGGTTAACGGCGCGCGAAGGTCCAAATCGGCAACAATGGTTGACCCATTGATAACCCTATGGTTATGACTGACCGATGACAGTTGGATTACAGGAAGATAATCGCGGCGCGACGATCGACGCCCAGTTCAAGGCCTTGTCGGACGGCACTCGCCGCGCGCTGCTGGAATATCTCGTGCGCGAAGGCGAACAGAGCGTCCATGCGCTCACCGCGATCGCGGGCGTATCGCAACCCATGGTATCGCGCCACCTCGGCAAGCTGAAACGCGCCAAGCTCGTGACGGCCCGCAAGGCCGGACGCGAAACCTTCTACAGCGCCCGCACCAAGGGCCTGGCCCCGGTGGTGCAATGGATGGCGGTCTATGGCGCGCTATGGTCGCAACGCTTCACCGCGCTGGAGGATATGGGGGCTTAGGAACGCCCAATTCTGCTCCAACTGCCCCTTTTTTGTTCCCCGGCGAAAGCCGGGGTCCAGGGTATCTGGGTACATCCCCTGCCGCTCCTGGACCCCGGCTTCCGCCGGGGAACAAGAATCACCGAGGTGCTTAGCCTCAAATCATCGCCATGCCGCCGTTCACATGCAGCGTCTGGCCGTTGACATAACCCGCCTCGCGGCTGGCGAGATACACCACGGCCGCACCGATATCCGCGCCATCGCCCAAGTCGCCGACCGGGATTTTCTGCAGGATAGCCCCCTTCTGCGCGTCGTTCAGCGCATCGGTCATCGCCGACCGGATGAAGCCGGGCGCGACGCAATTGACGGTGATGCCCCGGCTCGCCAGTTCCTGGCCCAGCGATTTGGACATGCCAATGATCCCGGCCTTCGACGCGCAATAGTTGGACTGGCCCGGATTGCCGGTGACGCCCACGACGGAGGTGATCGAGATGATCCGCCCGAACCGCGCCTTCATCATCGGCTTGGCGGCGGCGCGGCACAGGCGGAACGCGGCTTCCAGATTGACCGCAATCACGGTCGACCACTCCTCATCCTTCATCCGCAGGATCAGATTGTCGCGCGTCACCCCCGCATTGTTGACCAATATGTCAAGCTTGCCGCCCAACGCCTCGACCGCCTGCGGCACCAGCGCATCGACCGAAGCCGGGTCAGACAGGTTGCACACCAAAGTCTTATGATCCCCGCCCAGCTCCGCCGCGAACGCCTTGAGCTTGTCTTCATTGCTGCCCGACAACGCCAGCGTCGCCCCCTGCGCGGCCAGCGACCGGGCAATCTCGGACCCGATCCCGCCCGAAGCGCCCGTCACCAGCGCGGTCATTCCTGTGAGGTCAAACATGGTCAGTCTCCTTATTCCACTTGGTTCACGCGGAGGCGCGAAGACGCGGAGGGGACATAGTCGTTGACTATGCGCTTCACCCCTTCCTTGAGCGTGGCGCCGCCGAAATTGATCAGAAGCCCTACGGGCTGGTTGGTCAGGCGAAGATAGGTCAGCAATTGTTTTGCATGGGCAGGGTGGAGGCGTTCGGTCGATTTGATCTCTACCAGCAAGCGGTCATCGACCAAAAGATCGATCCTGAAAGCGGCAGCGAAATCCAAACCATCATAGCTGATGTCGACGGGTTTCTGCCGCTCGACCCGATGGCCCATGGCCGTCAGCTTGGCCGCCAGGATCATCTCGTACACATTTTCAAGCAGTCCCGGCCCCAGGTCGCGATGCATCCGCAAGGCGAGGTCAAGAACGTCTCCGCTGATGCGATCGATATCCGCCAAATTCCCTCCGCGTCTCCGCGCCTCCGCGTGACCAAATCCTGTACCCGCAACCCTATAGCATGGCCGGTCAGTCTCCTTTGAACTGTGGTGGGCGGCGGTCGAAAAAGGCGTCGATCGCCTCGTCATGGTCCGCCGTCGCATGGGCCAGCGCCTGCATCGCGCCTGCCATTTCGAGTATGTGGTTCAATTCCGCCGTCTGCGCCGCGCGCAGCAGCCGCTTGGTCATGCGGGTCGCATGGGGCGGATTGGCGGCGATGGCGTCGGCTTGCGCACGCGCGACGTCCATCAGGTCCGCGTCGGGCACCACAGCACCCACCAACCCGATCCGCAGCGCTTCCTCCGCGTCGATTGTCTCGCCAGTCAGCGACAATTGGCTGGCCTTGGAAAAGCCGACGATGCGCGGCAACAACCACGCCCCGCCATCCCCCGACACCAGCCCCAGCTTGACGAAACTCTCGGCAAAGCGCGCCGATTGCGCCGCAATCCGCAGGTCGCACATACAGGCGAGGTCCATCCCCGCACCGATCGCCGGGCCATTGACGGCCGCAATCACCGGCAGTTCGATCGCCTGGAACAGCAAGGGCAAGCGCTGAATGCCCGCCCGATAATTGCGCCGCGTCTGCGCCGGCAGGCCCGCGCGCAAGCCCCCCGCGTCAGGCCGCATCGCGTTCAGGTCGCCGCCCGACGAAAAAGCGCTGCCCGCGCCTGTCAGGATCGCGACATGGATCGACAGGTCGCGATCCGCCGCCTCGAACACAGCGCACAGCGCATCGACCATCGCCGGATCGGAGATGGGATTGCGCCGGTCGGGCTGGTTGAGCGTGACCGTCAGGACCGCGCCGTCCCGCTGGGTGAAGACAGCGCTCACAGCGCGCCCAGCGCAGCCTCGATATCGTCCATCGTCACGATGCTGCGCACGGTGGCATCGGGCGCGATGCGCTTGATCATCGGGGTCAGCACCTTGCCGCCGATTTCGACGAACTCGGTAACGCCTGCGTCCCACATCGCCGCAACGGACTCGCGCCAGCGCACCCGCCCCGTCACCTGCTCGACCAGCCGCAGCTTGATCTCGTCCGGCTCTGCAATCGGCGCGGCCAGCACATTGGCATAGACCGGCAGCAGCGGCGCGACCAGCGCGACCTCCGCCAAGGCCTGCGCCATCGCGTCGGCCGCAGGCTGCATCAATTCGCAATGGAACGGGGCGGACACCGGCAGCAAGATACCGCGCTTGATGCCATGCTCCTTCACCATCGCCACGGCGCGGTCGATCGCCGCCTTGTGGCCCGAAATCACGACCTGGCTTGGATCATTGTCGTTGGCGACGGCACAGACTTCGCCCTGCGCCGCCGCATCCGCCAAAGCCTGCGCCTTTTCGATGTCGGCACCCAGCAAAGCGGCCATGGCCCCCTCGCCCACCGGCACGGCTTCCTGCATCGCATAGCCACGCCGCTTGAGCAGCCGCGCGGTGGTGCCAGCGTCGAGCGCCTCGGCAGCGCACAGCGCACTATATTCGCCCAGACTATGCCCAGCGACATAATCGCCCTTCTGCGCGATCGAAAAACCGCCCTCGCGCTGCATAACGCGCAACGTCGCAATGGCGTTGGCCATGATCGCGGGCTGCGCATTTTCGGTGAGGGTCAGTCGATCCTCCGGTCCTTCGACCATCAACCGAAACAGATGATGCGACAGGGCGTCATCGACCTCCTGAAACAGCTCCCGCGCGGCGGGACTGGCGTCGGCCAAGGCCTTGCCCATGCCGACCGACTGGCTGCCCTGACCCGGAAATACAAATGCGCGCATCATCCATCCTCTAACCATCAACCAAAAAAGCGCCGATATTCAACGTCGTTACACTTTGAGACATAAATGCCATTGAGACGTACACGACCCTGCGGCAGTCAGGTCGCGCACGCTTTCCCGCCATCTGTTCTGGCGCGTGGCGGCCCCTTTAACGATGACGGAGTGCTAGGAAAAGGTGCGATATCGCTTTGCAGGGATATGCGGGACGGCGCTGAGCCTGTCGGCCTGCGCCGTCGGCCCGGACTATCGACCGCCACAGGCCATATCGATGGGGGTGCCCGCCTCCTATTATCAGAGTGTCGGCACGCCCCAGAATGAGGCCGATCTGGCCCAATGGTGGACCCGGCTCAACGATCCGACGCTCTCGGCCCTGATCGATACGGCCATCGCCAACAATCTGGATATCGTCCAGGCCCAGGCGCGGCTGCGGCAAGCGCGCGAAAGCCTGGCACAGACCAACGCCGCCTTCCTGCCGCAGCTCAATGCTTCGGGCAATGGCGGCAAGAATTACCGCAGCCAGGCGGGCGGCACGCGCGTAGACGACAGCGGAAATGTCATCAGCACCGGTGCCAGCAACTGGTCGAGCAGCTATTCCGCCAACACATCCGCCAGTTGGCAGATCGACCTGTTCGGCGAACTCTCCCGCTCGGCCGAAGCCGCGCGGGCCGAACTGGCCGGATCGGGCTATGATCTCGCGACCGTGCGGATGACGATCATCTCCGAACTGGTCACCAACTATGTCCAGGCGCGGCTTGCCCAGGAACAATTGCGCATCGCCCGCGAAACGCAGCAGGTGCAGCAGGATAATTTCGACATAGCGGGCTGGCGCTTGCAGGCGGGCCTCGTCTCCTCGCTCGATGAACAGCAGGCCCGCGCGCAACTGGCGCAAACCCGCGCCTCCATCCCGCAGCAGGAAGCGAACCTGCGCGGCAGCCTCAACCGCATCGCCGTCCTGACCGGACAGGCGCCGGGCGAAGCGACCCGCACGCTCGAAACGCCCGCCCCCATCCCCACCGCCACGTCGCAGATCGCGCTGGGCATCCCCGCCGATACGCTACGCCAGCGACCCGACGTGCGCAGCGCGGAGCGTGCGCTCGCCGCCGCGACCGCGCGCATCGGCGTGGCCGAAGCGCAACTCTATCCCTCGCTCGGCATCAGCGGCAATCTGGGCACCACGTCAAACGCCTTCAGCGATCTGTTCAGCCTGATCACCGGCGGCCTCTTCGCCAATGTGTCGCAAGTCATCTTCGACGGCGGCCGCTTGGCCTCGCAGGTCCGATCGCAACGGGCGGCGACCGACGCTGCCTTTGCCGCCTACAAGCAAAGCGTGCTGACCGCCCTGGAGGATGTCGAAAATGCCATGGCCTCACTCGCCAGCGCGCGGGCGCGCCAGACGGAATTCACCATCGCTTATGATGCGTCGAACAACGCCGCCCTGCTGGCGCGCAGCCAATATCAGGCAGGCCTTATCGACTTCCAGACATTGTCGAATAGCGAAACCACCCTTTTGAACGCCCGCAACAGCCTCGCCACCGCCCGATCCGACGAAATTCTGGCCATCGCCCGGCTCTATGATGCGCTGGGCGGCGGCTGGCAGAGCATGGACAACCGCCCCATCGATGAGCAAAAATCATGAGCAATGACGTGACCACCGATCCGGCCCTCGACGAATTTCTGGGCGCCAAGCCCGCCAAACCCTGGCGCAAATGGGCGATCCGGGGCGGCATCGGCGTCGCGCTGCTCATCGCCATCCTGTTGGTGTCGCAGTGTTTTTCGGGCGACGACAAACCCAACTACGCGACCCGCGAAGTGCGCAAGGGCGACCTGACCGTCGCCGTGTCCGCCACCGGCAACCTCAAGCCCGTCAATCAGGTCGATGTGGGGTCAGAACAGTCGGGCAAGATCACCGCCGTCTATGTCGACGTCAATGATCGGGTGACGCGCGGTCAGCGGCTCGCCGAACTCGACACCCGCCGCCTGGTCGACTCCGTGAACCAGAACCGCTCACAGGTCTCGGCTTCGCAAGCCAGCGTCGCGCAGGCGCAGGCCCAGGTCGCGCTCGCCAAGGCGACC
This sequence comes from Sphingobium sp. D43FB, assembly GCF_002312805.1. Classification (GTDB taxonomy): domain Bacteria; phylum Pseudomonadota; class Alphaproteobacteria; order Sphingomonadales; family Sphingomonadaceae; genus Sphingobium. The sequence continues at coordinate 21,781 of NZ_NMUA01000018.1, forward strand.
CTCGACCGCCAACTCAACGTCTATCAATTGTCCGGCGGCAAGGTGCCCGCCAAGACGGAAATCGACACGGCCCGCGCCAATTATGAGGGCGCGGTCGCCAGCCTGCGGTCGGCGCAGGCGCAGGTCGATGTGTCCCGTGCGCAGCTCTCGTCTGCCCAAACCAACCTCTCGATCGCCCAGATCGTCTCGCCGGTAACCGGCGTGGTCCTCTCGCGCGATATCGAGCCGGGCCAGACCGTCGCAGCCTCCTTCAACGCGCCGGTGCTGTTCACCATCGCCGAAGACCTGACCCAGATGGAGGTCGAAGTGTCGGTCGATGAAGCCGATGTCGGCCAGGTCAAGGACGGCCAGAACGCGACCTTCGCGGTGGACGCCTTCCCCGGTCGCACCTTTCCCGCAAAGGTGGCCCGCGTCAATGTCGGCTCGAACGCCAGCAGCACCTCGTCAACCTCTACGACCACCACCAGCACGACCGGCACCGTGGTCGCCTACACCGCCGTTCTGACGGTGAATAACGAAGATGAAACGCTGCGCCCCGGCATGACCGCGACCGCCGACATCGTGACGCAGGAATTGCGCGACGTGCTGCTCATTCCCAACAGCGCGCTGCGCTTCAAGCCCAGCGCAGGCGCAAAGGGCGGCGGCATCACCAGCGTCCTGCCCGGCCCCGGCCGGATGCGGCGCGGCGGCAATGCGCGCCAGGTCAATTTCGGCGCAGGCAGCAGCCAGACCGTCTATGTGCTGGGCGAGGATGGCAATCCCAAGGCGGTGCAAGTCACCATCGGCGCCAGCGACGGATCGCGCACCGCCATCACCGGCGGCGAGATCAAGGAAGGGATGCGCGTCATCACCGGGCAATTGGCAGCGGGCCAGGAAGCCCCGGCCGAGGACCAGCGCCCCGCTGCAACCGATGCCAAGGCCCCCGATCGCCAGCGCAATCCGGCAACGGACGGCAAGCCCGCCAGCGTCGGCTCGCTCGGCAATTCGGGCGACAAGGCCCCCGAAACCGCCCCCGTCGCCCCCACCGAAACGCGCGGCACTGGCCGGCCGAGCGGGACGTAAGGCGCATGGCGATCGCACCGATCATCTCGCTGCGCGGGGTCACAAAAGTCTATGGCGAAGGCCCGACCGCCTTTCAGGCCTTGAAAGGTATCGACCTCGACATCGAACAAGGCGATTTCGTCGCCGTGATGGGACCATCCGGCTCCGGCAAATCGACGACCATGAACATCCTTGGCTGCCTCGACGTGCCCTCGGCGGGCACCTTCCTGTTCAAGGGGCACCATGTCGAAACGCTGGACCGTGACCAGCGCGCCCTGCTGCGCCGCCGCTATCTCGGCTTCGTGTTCCAGGGCTTCAACCTCCTGTCCCGCACGACCGCGCTCGAAAATGTCGAACTCCCGCTCATCTATCGCGGTGAGGACAAGAAGACGCGCTATGATCTCGGCATGGCCGCACTCGACAAGGTCGGCCTTAAACAATGGTGGGACCATACGCCCGCCGAACTGTCGGGCGGCCAGCAACAGCGCGTCGCCATCGCCCGCGCCATCGTCACCAGCCCCGACGTGCTGCTGGCGGACGAACCGACCGGCAACCTCGATTCCGAACGATCGGTGGAAATCATGGAATTGCTGACCGATCTCAATCAGAATAGCGGCATCACCGTGCTGATGGTCACCCACGAACCCGACATGGCCGCCTTCGCGCGAACCATCGTCCATTTCAAGGACGGCCTGGTCGAACGGATCGATAACGAGGTGACGGCGTGATGGGGATAGCAATCAAGCCTTCTCCCCGCGGGGGAGAAGGATACGCAGCCTTAGGCGCGAAGCGACTTAGGCGGAGTTGGAAGAGGGGGGCATGCCCTCGCGGCGGATCGCTGCCCCCTCTCCAAGCGGCGCTAGCCAGCAAGCTGGCAAGCGCCGCTATCCTCTCCCCAAAGGGGCGAGGAGACTTCGGATGCTAGGCACCACCATCACCCTCGCCTTCCGCGCGATCAACCGGCACAAGTTGCGCAGCTTCCTCACGACGCTCGGCATCATCATCGGCGTCGCCGCGGTCGTGACCATGGTAACGCTGGGCAATGGCGCGACCGCCGCCGTGCGTGAGCAGATCAGCTCGCTCGGCGCCAATGTCCTGCAATTGCGGCCCGGCCAGGGCTTTGGTCGCGGCGGCGGCGGCCCGCGCCCGCCCGATTTCAAGCCCGCCGACCTCACCGCCATCCAGAACCAGTTGACCGGCGTGCGCGCCGTCGCGCCGCTGGTACAATCGAGCGGCACCGCCATCTATGAAGGCAATAACTGGTCCACCACCGTCTATGGCACGACATCGGCCTATTCCGAGGTGCAGCAATGGACCACAGATGTCGGCCGCCTGTTCCTGCCGGAAGAAGAAGAGGCCGGTCGTCCGGTCTGCATCATCGGCAATACCGTGCGCACCAACCTGTTCCAGGGCGCGGACCCGGTGGGTAAGCGGATGCGGATCAAGGGCATTTCCTGCCAGGTGATCGGCGCGCTCAAAACACGCGGCCAGGGCGGCTTTGGCGATCAGGACGATGTCGTCGTCATGCCGATCAAATTCGTCCAACGCCGCTTCACCGGCGACCGCGACATCAGCCAGATCATGGTCGCGGTGGACGATGCCTATGACACCAGCACCGTGCAGACGAGCCTGGAAGAACTGATGCGCGAACGGCGCAAGATCAAAGCCGGGTCCGAAGACAATTTCAACGTCTTCGACACCAAGCAGATTAGCGACACCTTGACCGGCACCACCACCATCCTGACCCAGATCGTCGGCGCCGTGGCCGCCATCTCGCTGCTCGTCGGCGGCATCGGCATCATGAACATCATGCTGGTGTCCGTGACCGAGCGGACCCGCGAAATCGGCATCCGCCTCGCCATCGGTGCCGTCGCGCGCGAAGTGCTGATGCAGTTCCTGGTCGAAGCGATCGTGCTGTCCTGCCTCGGCGGCCTGATCGGGCTGTTACTGGCGCTGGCCGCAACCGCCGCCATCGCCCCGCTGATGCAGGTGCCCTTCCTCTTCGACATCAAGGTCAACCTGATCGCCTTCGTCTTTTCGGCGGCGATCGGCGTCGTGTTCGGCTATTTCCCCGCCCGACGCGCAGCCGCCCTCAACCCCATCGACGCCCTGCGGCACGAGTAAGAAATCCGTTCATCCTCCCCCGGCGGGGGAGGTGGCTGGCGCAGCCAGACGGAGGGGTGTGCAGCTATCGATCTAGAGCGGGATGACGTTAAGTCGCATTACTCCGTTCGCCCTGAGTAGGGGCTGAGCTTGTCGAAGACCCGTATCGAAGGGTCGGCTACGCTGTATATCCTTCGATACGCCATTTGCCCTTCGGTCGTCTGCGACTCCGACTTCGCTCAATGCCTGTCCTGAGCGCCTGCCTTGGCAGGCAGTCGAAGGGGCTACTCAGGACGAACGGTTCTGAGTAAAGTCATCACGCTCTAGCGCCCAAACCCCTGAAATCCGGCCATTCCTGAACAGCCATTCAGCCCAAACACCCACTTGATACAATTTCCGACACTCTTTGCCCCTTCTCGGCACATCCCCGCGACAAGCGGGGCCTATCTCTGTCTTCGACGCCAGAGACGGCGCCCGAAACACAGGCAAAGGAGCAAATATATGTTCAAGAAGATCATCATGGCCCTGGCCACCACCACCCTGGTCGCCAGCCCCCTCATCAGCGCGCAGGCGCAGGCACAAAGCTACGGCGCGCAGCATCGCCAGGAACAGACCCGCACGGTCGTCAAGCAAAAACCCAACGGCCGCACCGTGGTCAAGCAGAAGACCGTCGTGAACAAGCCCGTCGTGCGCAACAATGGCAATGTCGTGTATCGCGGCAACGCCTATCAACCGAACCGCGCCGCCGTGGTCAATCACCGCTGGGCCAAGGGTCAGCGCTTCGACCGTCGCCAGGCGACCAACTATCGGGTGATCAACAACTATAGCGGCTATCGCCTCAACGCCCCGCCGCGCGGCTATCAGTGGGTCCAGTCGGGTAACGACGCGGTCCTGATCGCCCTCACCAGCGGCATCATCGGCGCGGTCATCGGCGGCGCGATCCGCTAAATCCCATACCTCCCACCAGCCGGAGGGTCGCATGGATGCCCCAGGGGTTCTCTCTCCCCCCTGGGGCATCGTCATGTCTGATCCAGGTTAAATACCCCATATTAAGGGGTTTTCTCCTATAAGATACCAAAGCGCCGAGCCGGGACCATCCATGCCACTGCATCAGATCATGTATATCAGCACCGTCGTCGGCACGGTCACGCCGCAGGAATGCGCTGAAGTCGCGCAACTCTCTGCCGTCAACAATCAGCGCGACGATGTGACTGGCCTCCTGCTGTTCAACTCGCGCCGCTTCCTCCAGGTGCTGGAAGGGCCAAGGGACGCCGTCGAACGCATCTTCGCCCGCATCTATGACGACCCCCGCCACCGCGCCGTCGTCAAGCTGCGCGAAGGCACGATCGAGACACGCGAATTTGGCCAATGGGCCATGGCCTATGACGACCCCGCCCGGCCTTCGCACAGCTTGAAAGATAAGGTCGCCACGCTGCTGGAACGGGCCGGCCCCTCGACCCGCGCCCATTTCATCGGCTCGGCGGACTTGCACCGCTCGGCCACCCGATAAGGGATCAGACCAGCCCGGTCAGATAATAGACCGCGATCACGACAAAGACGGTCAGCGTCTTGATCAGCGTCAGCGCGAAAATATCCTTATAAGCCTGCCGATGGGTCAGCCCCGTCACCGCGAGTAGCGTGATGACCGCGCCATTATGCGGCAAACTATCCATCCCCCCCGAAGCCATCGACGCCACCCGGTGCAACACCTCCCGCGGGATGCCCGCCGCATCGCCCGCCAGCATGAACTGGTCCGCCATCGCCGCCAGCGCGATCGACAGGCCACCCGATGCCGATCCGGTGATCCCGGCGAGCGAGGTCACCGTAATCGCCTCGTTTATCAACGGATTGGGGATCGCCTTGAGCGCCTCCTTGACGACCAGAAAACCGGGCAGCGCCGCGATCACCGCCCCGAACCCATATTCCACCGCCGTATTCACCCCCGCCAGCAAAGCCCCGCCAACCGCCGCCTTCGCCCCCTCGGCAAAGCGCTTGGCCACCGTCCGAAACGCGAAGGCAAGGATCGTCGCAATGCCGAGCAGCAATGCGCCTTCGACCGCCCATAGCGCGGACACCTGCGCCACCTGCACCTCCACCGGCGCAGCCATCCCCACCAGTGACAAAGTGACAACATCGCCGCTCACCCAGCGCGGGATCGCCATCGTCAGCACCAGATTGCCGACCCCCACCACCAACAGCGGCAGCAGCGCGATCAGCGGATGCACCGGGGCGGCATCCTCCACCGGCTCCGGCTCGTTCACCAGCGTTTCAGGCGCACCATAGCCCTCGCCCGCCGCCATCAACGTCCGCCGCCGCCAGCCAAGATAGGCCAGTCCCATCACCGCGATACAGACCGAACCGATCGTCCCCAGCACCGGCGCGGCCCAGGTGGTCGTGCCAAAGAAGCTGGTCGGAATGATATTCTGGATCTGCGGCGTTCCGGGCAGCGCATCCATGGTGAAGGTAATCGCGCCCAGGCCGATGGTCGCGGGCACCAGCCGCTTGGGAATGTCGGCGCGGCGGAACATCTCGGCGGCAAAGGGATAGACGGCGAACACCGCGACGAACACCGACACCCCGCCATAGGTCAGCAACGCCGTCACCAGCATGATCGCGGGAATCGCCCGCCCCGCGCCCACCACGCCGATCACCGCCGTCACGATCGCGCGGGAAAAACCCGAAATCTCGACCAGCTTGCCAAACAGCGCGCCGAGCAAAAACACAGGGAAATAGAGTTTCAGAAAACTCGCCACCTTCTCCATGAACAGGCCGGAAAAGGCGGCGGGCACGGCGGCCGGATCAGTCAGCAACACCGCCAGCATCGCCAGCAACGGCGCCATGATGATGACGCTCATCCCCCGATAGGCCGCGATCATCAGCAGGATCAGTGATAGTGCCGCAATGCCGACTGCCATACGCTCATTCCCTCCGCGCTCACACACCCCACCCCGTTCGTCCTGAGTAGCCGCTGAGCTTGTCGAAGTGGCGTATCGAAGGACAGGAGCCAAGCCAACCCTTCGATAGGAGGCTTCGACGCGCTCAGCCTCTACTCAGGGCGAACGGAGCAGGATTCCATCTCTCCTTGCCTTTCCCCCACATTTCCGCCATAGGCCCGCCTTCGCGACGGACCGGGGTGACTCGCTCTAGTGCGAAGATACGGAACGAGACGACAGCCGGAGGGGCGCTGCACATGGGGTGCGCGTCAGCAATCGGCCAACAGAAAAGGCATTATCATGGCTCTGTACGAGCATGTGTTCCTTGCGCGCCAGGATCTGGCACAGGCGCAGGTGGACGCGCTGGCGGAAATCGCCACCAAGATCGTCGAAGAGAATGAAGGCAAGGTTACCAAGGTCGAGACCTGGGGTCTGCGTTCGCTCGCCTACAAGATCGCGAAGAACCGCAAGGCGCACTACGTCATGCTGAACATCGACGCGCCGGGCAATGTGATCGCGGAGCTGGAGCGCCAGACCCAGATCAACGAAGACATCATCCGCTACATGACCGTCAAGGTCGACGAGCTGGAAACCGGCCCGTCGGTGATGATGCGCAAGCAGGAGCGTTCGGAACGTGGTGATCGCGGTCCCCGCGGCGACCGTGGCGATCGTGGCCCGCGCGAAGATCGTGGTGATCGTGGCCCGCGCCGCGACCGCGAAGAAACCGCTGGCGAATAAGGAGACCTGAACCATGGCACGCCCATTTTTCCGCCGCCGCAAGAGCTGCCCCTTCGCCGCCAAGGATGCGCCGAAGATCGATTATAAGGACGTCCGTCTGTTGCAGGGCTTCGTGTCCGAACGCGGCAAGATCGTCCCCAGCCGCATCACGGCCGTTTCGGCCAAGAAGCAGCGCGAACTGTCCCAGGCCATCAAGCGCGCCCGTCATCTGGGCCTGCTGCCCTACATCGTGAAGTAAGGGAGTAAGCCCCATGGAAATCATTCTGCTCGAACGCATCGAGAAGCTCGGCGCCATTGGCGACGTCGTAACCGTCAAGGACGGCTACGCCCGTAACTTCCTGTTGCCGAACAAGAAGGCGCTGCGCTCCAACAACGCCAATAAAAAGGTGTTCGAGGCCAACCGCGCCAAGATCGAAGCCGACAACGCTGCCCGTCGCGCCGACGCGGAAGCCGCGGCCGATGGTGTCAACGGCACCCAGATCGTCCTGATCCGCCAGTCGTCCAACGCTGGTGCGCTCTATGGTTCGGTTGCGGTTCGCGACATCCTCGAAGCGCTCAGCGCCCAGGGCATCACCAACGTGACCAAGTCGATGATCGTGCTGGAACGCCCGATCAAGACGCTCGGCGTGTTCGACGTGAAGGTTGCGCTGCACCCTGAAGTCGTGACCACGATCCAGGTCAACGTCGCCCGCTCGCCGGAAGAAGCCGATCTCCAGTCGCAAGGCGTGGACGTGATGGCTGATCTGTTCGAAAAGGACGAGAGCGGCTTCACCGAAGACTATGATCCCAATGCTGAGCCTGGCGAAATCGCCATGGACAAGGCTGAAGACGAAGCCCCGGCCGAAGACGCCTGAGCCTTCGCTTCTGATCGAACGAGAAAGCCGCCCGGCAACGGGCGGCTTTTTTGTTGGCACACACCAACGGGTTGGCCCTTGGCACCCAAGTAAATGCTGCACTGCGGGATCGAACCGGTGCGCGGCCCGTTACCCTGTTCTGGCTTGCATCTAGGTTGGCCTACAGCCCCCCGCCAGCAAGGTATGTCCCATGAGAAATCCGTTCGCGTCGGCAATGAAGGCCGCAAGACTGATGCAGAAGGGCCGTCCGATGTCGGCTGCGCTGGCTATGCATGGCGTGTTGACCACCCCTGCCAAACCCAAGCCCAAGCCCAAGCCCAAGATAAAGGTGCCGACCCGCAAGCCCGCCGCCAAGCGGATCGCCAAGCCAGCCCCGGCCGCTCGCCCCCTGCCCGGCAGCTTCATCGACGGCCTGTTCGAAAGCAAGCACGGCACGATCCGCTATAAGCTCTACACGCCGACCGGCTCCGCGCGCCGTCGTATGCCGATCGTGGTGATGCTGCATGGCTGTTCCCAATCGGCAGGCGATTTCGCGACCGGCACCGGCATGAACCAACTCGCCGACGAACATGGCGTCATTATGCTCTATCCCGAACAATCCCGGTCGGCCAATATGGCCCGCTGCTGGAACTGGCACCGCCCCGGCGACCAGCTACGCGGCAAGGGCGAACCGGCCCTGATCGCCGGACTGACCCGCCACGCCATCGCGTTGGCCCGCGCCGACCCCACGCGCGTCTATATCGCGGGCATATCCGCCGGCGGCGTCGCGGCCGCGATCATCGGCCAGGCCTATCCCGAACTGTTCGTCGCGGTCGGCATCCATTCGGCGCTGACCCGTGGCGACGTCAGCACCGTCAGCGGCGCGCTGGCCGCCATGCGCGGCCGCGCCACGAGCGAAGCCCCGACCGGCCGCACACCTCGCCCCCGCCCGACCATCGTCTTCCACGGCGACGCCGACACCGTCGTCCATCCCTCCAACGCCGATGGCTTCCTATCGCTGCTCGAACGGTCGCCCCACGGCCCGCTGGTCAGCCGGTCCGAACAAGGCACGTCGGAGGGCGGCCGCGCCTTCACCCGTACCGAACATCGGGACGCAAAGGGCGACGTCATGCTGGAAAACTGGACCGTCCATGGCAGCAGCCACGCCTGGTCCGGCGGCGCGCGCGCGGGGTCCTACACCGACCCCGCCGGTCCCGACGCCTCGCGCGCCATGCTGCGCTTCTTCCTCGCCCGTAGGCGCAAGCCAGTGCGCAAGGCAGCACCCTGACGCACGGAACGCCGCCCCGCGCGGCGCGTTGCGCCATCATGAAAAACCCTGCCCTGATCGAAAAGCTGGCCCGCCATCTCGCCACGGACGCACCCGACGACTGGCCCGCCCGCGTTCAGGATGCGGCCAGCATCCTCGCCCTGATGAAGGAGCCGGACGAAGCCATGCGCGCCGTCGGCGATGCGGCGATCTGGGAAGCGATGATTGACGCCGCCCTGCGCGAACGCTGGACTGTGGCACCGCCCGCGACAAATGAAGCCGATTCGGGCGGGTCGGACGAGGAAGGCGAAATCCGGCTGACCTCCGAAGCGGTCGGCCATGATCCCGCCGACTGGGTCCACATACATCATGAGCGGGAGAAGCAATCATGAAGGGGCTATTCAAACTGGCCATCGTCACGGGTCTGGGTGCCATCGCGCTCAAAGGCTGGCGCGCATGGATGGGCGACGGCAAGGTGCCCGACGATCGCGGCGCGGTCGGTTCCTCCGGCATCGTCCGCGACGCCGGACCGCAAGAGGGCATTGCCGAAGCGGATTGGGATATAGTGGACGAACAGTCGGACGAGAGCTTTCCCGCCAGCGACCCGCCGGGCAATTACTGAACCAAACCTCCATTGCTCCCCCGCGACGCGCCCTCTATGAAGCCCGCGCACGGGGCGGCCAATCACCGTCCATAACAGGGGAATGACCGTCCATGCCTTCGGGTCTGATCGCGCTGCTCGACGATGTCGCGGGCATTGCCAAACTTGCCGCGACCTCGCTCGACGATGTCGCCGCCGCGGCTGGTAAGGCCGGCACGAAGGCGGCAGGCGTCGTGATCGACGACGCCGCCGTGACCCCCAATTACGTCATGGGCCTCACCGCCGAACGCGAATTGCCGATCATCTGGAAAATCGCCAAGGGATCGATCCGCAACAAACTCCTCTTCCTATTGCCCGCCGCATTGCTCATCAGCGCGCTCGCGCCCTGGTTGCTGCCACCGCTGCTGATGGCGGGCGGCGCATTCCTCTGTTTCGAGGCGGCGGAAAAGCTGCTGGAGGCGATACAGGGCGGCCATGACGTCGCCGAAGAAGCGCTGGCGACCCTCAATTCGACCGAATTGGAAGACCAGAAAGTATCGAGCGCTATCCGCACCGATTTCATCCTGTCGGGCGAAATCATGGCGATCTCACTCGGCACGGTGGCGGACAAGCCGATCTGGGAGCAGGCGATCGTCCTGGTCGTCGTCGCCATCGGGATCACCGCGGGCGTCTATGGCGTCGTCGGCCTCATCGTGAAGATGGACGATATCGGCCTCCACCTCGCCCAGCGCGCCTCCTACGTCACCCGCGCGATCGGCCGTGGCCTGGTCAAGGCGATGCCGATCCTGATGAAGATATTGAGCGTAGTCGGCACCGCCGCGATGCTGTGGGTCGGCGGTGGCCTCATCGTCCACGGCCTGCACGAATATCATCTCGATCTGATCCCCGACATGATCCACCACCTGGCGCAGGGCGCGGCCCAGGCACTCCCCGCCATCGGCCCGGTGGCCGATTGGGTGGTCAATGCCATCGGCGCAGGCATTGTCGGCCTCATAATCGGCGCCATCATCGTCGCCGTCCTGCATCTGTTCAAGAAAAAGCATTAAGCCAACGGTCCGTGCTCCTGCGCAAGCAGGAGCCCAGGGCGCAACGGCACACCCGATCTTTTGGACCATGGCCGTGACCCACCCCTCCCCATGGCGCATCGAAGCCAGCGCCCTCATCGCCCTCGCGCTGCCGATGATCGCGGGCAATATCGCCTGGTCGGCGATCGCCGCGACCGACCTGCTGCTGCTCGGCCGCCTTGGCGCAGAAGCGGTCGCCGCAGGCGCACTCGCCATCAACCTGTTCCACGCCTTCCTGCTCTTCGGCATGGGCCTCGTCACCGCCGCCTCGCCGCTGATCGCCAGCGAGCGCGGCCGCCGCCGCCATTCGGTGCGCGACGTGCGCCGCACCGTGCAACAGACGCTGCGCGCCGCCCTCTTCTTCGTCCTCCCCGCCTGGGTTATCCTGTGGCAGTGCGAGGCGATATTGCTGGCCATGGGGCAGGATGCCGACCTGGCGCGCGATGCCGGACGATTGATGCACGGCATGCAATGGGCGCTGCTCCCCTTTCTCGGCTTCACCACATTGCGAACCTTCATCGCTGCGCTGGAACGGCCGATCTGGGGCTTGCTCATCATGCTCTGCGCGCTGCCCTTCAACCTGCTGATTGGCTGGGCGCTGATCTTCGGCCATCTTGGCTTCCCGCCGCTTGGCCTCTTTGGTGCCGGGCTCGCTGGCACCATCTCCTCGGCCTTCCTCTTCTTCGGCCTGCTCGGCGTCATCCTGATCGACCGGCGCTTCCGCCGCTATCGCATCATGGGCGGCTTCTGGACCCGCGACCGCGAACGCCAGCGGCAGGTATGGGCGCTCGGCCTGCCGATCGCGATCACGTTGGGCTTTGAAACCACCGTGTTCAACGCCTCGGCGCTGCTCATGGGGCTGATCGACCGCGACTCGCTCGCCGCCCATGCGGTCGCCATCCAGATTGCGGCGCTGGTGTTCATGGTGCCGATGGGCATAGGCCAGGCCGCCACCGTGCGCGTCGGCATCGCCCATGGGCGGCACGACCGCGCCGGGATTGGCCGCGCCGGCTGGCTGGCACTTATCCTCGGCACCGGCTTTGCCGCCGCCGCCGCCGCCGCACTCATCCTGATGCCGCGCACTCTGGTTTCCGTGTTCCTCGACCTCGACAACCCGGCCAATGCCCGGACCATCAGCCTCGCCGTCAGCTTCCTCGCCATCGCCGCCCTGTTTCAGCTTGTCGATGCCGCGCAGGCCGTCGGCGCGGGCGTGCTGCGCGGGTTGCAGGACACGACCATCCCGATGATCTTCGCGCTCATCGGCTATTGGCTGGTGGGGATCGGCATCGGCAGCCTGCTCTCCTTTCCGCTCGGCATGGACGGCCTCGGCATTTGGCTCGGCCTCGCCAGCGGCCTCGGCGTCGTCGCGCTATTGCTGGTCATCCGCTGGTCCTTACGCGAACGGCTGGGCCTCGTCCCGGCCTGATTGCGTCGCGCGTCCATGGTGCGGCGCACAAAGCAATTGAAAGAATCGGCAAAATCGGTCATGAATCGGACATCATGCAAGCCCCGACCGAGATTTTTGAAGCGATCGCGCTCCAGAAGTGCCTGAAGGTGACCTATAACAAGATGGTCGTCACCCTGGCCCCGCACATCCTCTACACGCGCCATGACGAATTGTTCATCGACGCTGTGACCGTCGATCGCGACGGCACCCCCCCGCGCGAACTCAAGCTCGGCACCTTCAAGCTGGTCGGCCTGTCCGACCTCAAGGTGCTGGATGAGCAATTCGAGGCAATGCACGGCCTCTACGACCAGAATGACGACAAATATCGCAACGTCACCCTGTTCGCCGTAGCCCCGGAAAGCGCCGCCGCCTGATCGGCGGACGGCTACGCAAAACCTCCATTCGTTTCGAGGATGGAAAGCGTGGCGCGGGCGGTGGCAGCGCGGGCGGCTGCGCAAAACCTCCGTTCGTTTCGAGCGAAGTCGAGAAACCTGACCGCAGCGTTTCTCGACTTCGCTCGAAACGAACGGGTCGGGGCGCGCGCGCCCCCGTCACTTCTTCAACCGATACCCCGTCCGAAACATCCAGGCGATAATGGCGATACACACCGCCAACATCCCCGCGACGAACAACAGGCTGAACTCGATCCCCACATCCCCCTGACCAAAGAAGGTCCAGCGGAACCCGGAAATCAGATAGACGATCGGGTTGAAGAAGGTGATCGTCCGCCACGGCTCGGCCAGCATCTGCACCGAATAAAAAGCCCCGCCCAGAAACGTCATCGGCATGATCAGCAGCATCGGGATCACCTGCAACTGCTCGAAACTCTGCGCCCATACGCCAAGGATGAAGCCGAACAGGCAGAAGCTGATCGCGATCAGCACCATGAACCCCGCCATCGCGAACGGGTGCGCGACCTGCACATCGACGAAAAGATGCGCGGTCAGGAAAATGATGCTGCCGACGATCAGCGACTTGGTCGCCGCCGCGCCGACATAGGCGATGATCGTCTCGGTCGCCGACACCGGCGCCGACAGCAATTCATAGATGGTGCCGGTGAATTTGGGCATATAGATGCCGAAACTCGCATTGAAGATGCTCTCGGTGAACATAGACATCATGATGAGGCCGGGCACGATGAAGGCGGCATAGGGAACCCCGTCCACCTCCGTCATCCGCGACCCGATCGCGCCGCCGAACACCACGAAATAGAGCGATGTCGTGATCACCGGCACGAGCAGTCCCGTCATCAACGTGCGCCGAAACCGGTGCAACTCGAACAGATAGATCGCCGCAATGGCGCGCAAATTCTGGAGCATCACGCCGCCTTCTCCTGATGAACCAGGCTCACGAAAATATCCTCCAGGCTGCTCTGCCGCGTATTCAGATCCTTATACGCGATGCCCAGGTCACCCAACCGCCGCAGCAACGACGACACCCCGGTCCGCTCCGCCGTCGTATCGAAAATATATTCGATCTCATGGCCATCATCTTTCAGCGTCACGTCCCATTCGGCCAGTTCGCCGGGCACACTCGTCAGCGGCTCGGCCAGCACGACGCTCAGCGTCTTCTTGCCCAGCTTTTTCATCAGCGCGACCTTATCCTCGACCAGCATCAACTCGCCGCGGTTGATCACCCCCACCCGGTCGGCCATTTCCTCGGCCTCCTCGATATAATGGGTGGTCAGGATGATGGTGACGCCGGTCTGGCGCAATTCGCCGATCAGCGTCCACATGTCGCGGCGCAACTCCACGTCCACGCCAGCGGTCGGCTCGTCCAGGAACAGCACGCGCGGCTCATGGCTCAGCGCCTTGGCGATCATCACCCGGCGCTTCATGCCGCCCGACAATTCCAAGATTTTGCTGTTGCGCTTGTCCCACAGCGACAGGTCGCGCAGGACTTTTTCGATATGGGCCGGGTTGCGCGGCTTGCCGAACAGCCCCCGGCTGAACGTCACCGTGTCGATCACCCGCTCGAACTGGTCAGTGGACAATTCCTGCGGCACCAACCCGATCGCCGACCGCGCGCCACGATAATCGCGCACAATGTCATGCCCGGCCACCGTCACGCTGCCGCCCGTCGCGCGCGCAATGCCGCAGATGATGGAGATCATCGTCGTCTTGCCCGCGCCATTTGGCCCCAGCAGCGCGAAAATCTCGCCTTCCTCGATGGTCAGGTCAACGCCCTTGAGCGCCTCAAATCCTGACGCATAGCGTTTGGTCAGGCCGTCGATGGTAATGATGGATGCCATGGATGGCTCAGCCCCTTTTTGCAGTGCGGCAAAGATAGGGAGAAGATTGCCAAACGCAACCTATTTGCCCTCCCTATTCGCCCCGTCGCGTGAACCTAAATACGGTCGCGGGCGGAAAATTGCGCACCGTCTGGCCGACCCGCATGACATCCAGCCCCAGCGCCTCGATAACCTCCCGGTTAACCGGGTGCCGCATCGAATAGGTGAACTGCACGAAGCTGCCCCCCGGCTGCAACATGCGGAAGGATTCGGACAATATGTCGTGATGCATATAGCGGTCCATCGCCAGCAGCGGCAGCCCGCTCACCACCACCTGATAATCGCCCGGTTCCCCCGCCGTCGCGGTGGACACGATCTGCGCCGGGCTTTCCAGCACCGATACCTGTGGAAAATGCCGCCGCAACCCACGCGCAAAGGCGGGGTTGATCTCCACCACCTCCAACTTTTCGGGCGGCAGGCCGGTCTTCAGGATGGCCCGCGTGAACACGCCCGTTCCCCCGCCCAGTTCCAGTACCCGGCCATCACTCGGATCGATCTGCGCCACCATTAGGCGGGCGAGATAGCGGCTGGACGGCACGACCGACGCGGTCTGGCGCGGCTTCTGGACCCAGGCGGCCAGGAAATCGAGATACTCGGTGGCGCGGGCGCGAAATTCCCCGCTCGGAAGAGCGATTGCCCGGCTGCGCTTGGGCTTATGCTGCATGGGCGAAATACGACCGCTCTCTATCCATCGCGACTCCCTTAGCGAGCCGGAGCCGTCCCGTCGATTGGCTTTAGCGTTTCGATGCGTTCTTGCAGCCAATCAGCCACCGCCGCGATCCGCGCCAGCTTGCGCAGGTCACCATGCATCACCAGCCAGAAGCTGCGCGTAATCTCCACCCGCTCGGCCATCAACTGCACCAGCCCTGCGTCGCGCCGCCCGATAAAGTCCGGCAACACGCCGATCCCCGCCCCCTCCGCGATCATCCGCTGCTGCATGATGATGCTGGTCGACCGCAGATGCGCCTCCAGCCCCGCCTCCACCTCGTCCAGATAATCCAGCTCCGGCGAAAAGATGAACTCCGGCACATAGCCGATCAGCGTATGCCCGCGCAGGTCAGAGGGCGTGTCCGGCCGCCCCGCCCGCGCCAGATAGTCGGGCGACGCATAAAGATGCAGCCGATAATCCCCCAGCCGCCGCACCATCAACCGCCCGCGCTGCGGCCGCGCCAGCATCACCGCCATATCCGCCTCGCGCTTGGACGGATTGAGGAAGCCCGATGCCGTGATCAGATCCAGCCTGATGCCCGGATGCCGCCGGTTGAAATCGCCCATCCCCGGCGCCAAAACCCAGGTGCCGAACCCTTCCGCCACCGACAGCCGCACTTGCCCCGCCAGCGTGCGCTCCTGCCCGCGCATCTCCTCGACCGCCGCCAGCGCCGCGCTCTCGGCCGCCTCGGCATGGCCCAGCAATTCCTGCCCCCGCGCCGTCAGGCTGCGCTCACCCGCACCCATTTCGAACAATTCGGCATCCAGCGCCTTCTCTAGCCGCGCCAGCCGCCGCGCGATCGTGGTCGCGTCGATCCCCAGCGCCCGCGCTGCCGGTGCCACCTTGCGCGCCCGCGCCACCGCCAGAAACACGCGCAGGTCATCCCAATCGAACATGCCGCCCCACCCCTGCAAAATTGCAGGCCACCCATGCATAACTTCCCCATTGCTTGCAATAACGCAAGCAGCCTAGAAGGCGGCAACAATTTGAGAGGATGCCTTCCATGCGTGAGATTTCGCACAAGCTCGCCTTCACCCATGACGCGCCAGCGACACGCTATAGCGACGTGTTCGATCCCAATAATGGCGGTGTCCAGGCCCGCGTGGCGCTGGGCGATGCTGCCCTGCTCGACCTCGCCGTCGCCGCTGCCAAGAAAGCGCAGCCCGCCTGGGCCGCCGTCAACCCGCAGCGTCGCGCCCGCGTCATGTTCAATTTCAAGGCGCTGGTAGAAGCGAACATGACCGAGCTGGCCCATCTGCTCAGCTCCGAACATGGCAAGGTGATCGCGGACTCCAAGGGCGACATTCAGCGCGGCCTCGAAGTCATCGAATTTTGCTGCGGCATCCCCCACGTCCTCAAGGGCGAATATACCCAAGGCGCAGGGCCGGGCATCGACGTCTACAGCTTCCGCCAGCCGATCGGCATCGGCGCTGGCATCACCCCCTTCAACTTCCCCGGCATGATTCCGCTCTGGATGTCGGGCGTCGCCATCGCGACCGGCAATGCCTTCATCCTCAAGCCCTCCGAGCGTGACCCGTCGGTCCCTGTCCGCCTCGCTGAACTGTTCAGCGAAGCGGGGCTGCCCGATGGCATCCTCCAGGTCGTTCAGGGCGATAAGGAAATGGTCGACGCCATCCTCGACCACCCGGATATCAAGGGCGTCAGCTTCGTCGGTTCGTCCGACATCGCCCATTATGTCTATAATCGCGGCGTCGCCGCCGGAAAGCGCGTCCAGGCGATGGGCGGCGCAAAGAATCACGGCATCGTCATGCCCGACGCCGATCTCGACCAGGTGGTCAACGACCTGTCCGGCGCCGCCTTCGGTTCGGCGGGCGAGCGCTGCATGGCGCTGCCCGTCGTCGTGCCGGTCGGTGAAAAGACCGCCATTGCACTGCGCGAAAAGCTGATCCCGGCGATCGAAGCCCTGCGCGTCGGCGTCTCCACCGATGCCGAAGCCCATTATGGCCCGGTCGTCACTGCCGCACACAAGCAGAAGATCGAAAACTGGATTCAGACCGGCGTCGATGAAGGCGCTGAACTGGTGGTCGACGGCCGCGGCTTCACGCTGCAAGGCCATGAGGAAGGCTTCTTCGTCGGCCCGACCCTGTTCGATCATGTCACCACCGGCATGAGCGCCTATAAGGAAGAGATTTTCGGCCCGGTCCTGCAAATGGTCCGCGCCGACAGTTTCGAAGAAGCCGTCGCCCTGCCCAGCCAGCATCAATATGGCAATGGCGTCGCCATCTTCACCCGCAACGGCCACGCCGCCCGCGAATTCGCCGCCCGCGTCGATGTCGGCATGGTCGGCATCAACGTACCCATCCCGGTCCCCGTCGCCTATCACACATTCGGCGGCTGGAAACGCTCGGCCTTCGGCGACACCAACCAGCACGGCATGGAAGGCGTGAAATTCTGGACCAAGGTCAAGACGATCACCCAGCGCTGGCCCGACGGCGGCGTGGGCGATGCCGCCAACGCCTTCGTCATCCCGACCATGGGGTAAGGGATTTGGGGGGAGGCACTACCTCTCCCCCCGTCATCCTGACGACCCGAAGGGCAGCGCAGCTAACGTCAGGATCCATTCGCTCTACGTCAAAGGCGGAAAGCCCAGCATGACGGCCCGATCTTCCCAGAACGGATTATCCTTCTCGATGAGCGCCACCTTCCACGCCCTCTTCCAGGCTTTCAACTGCTTCTCGTGCAAGATGGCCGCCTCCATCGTCTCGGCCACTTCATAATGAACCAGTCGCTTCACATTATAGCGCGATGTGAAGCCGGGAACCGCGCCGGTGCGATGTTGGTGCAACCTACCCATCAAATCAGATGTGACGCCGATATAGATCGTGGCATGACGACCACTGCTCAACAGATAGACGCAAGGTTGACGTTCCATTCGGGGGCCACGCTAATGGATGCTGACGTCCGTCAGCATGACGGAAAATACAGTATGGACAAGCCATCATGACCCAATTCGACCTCACCGACGACCAACGCGAAATCCAGGAACTCGCGCGCCGCTTCACCGCCGACGCGATCACCCCGCACGCGGCCGAGTGGGACGAACACCACATCTTCCCCCGCGACACGATCCGCGCGGCGGCCGAACTGGGTTTCGGCGGCATCTACGTGTCCGAAAGCGCCGGCGGCATCGGCCTCGGCCGCCTCGAAGCCGCGCTCATCATGGAAGCCATGGCCTATGGCTGCCCCTCCACCAGCGCCTTCATCTCGATCCACAATATGGCCGCCTGGATGATCGACAGCTATGGCAGCGACGCGCTCAAGGCCGCCTATCTCCCCGACCTCATCCCCATGACCCGCATCGCCAGCTATTGCCTGACCGAAGCGGGTGCAGGCTCCGACGCCGCCAGCCTCAAGACCAAGGCGGTGAAGGATGGCGACCATTATGTCGTCACCGGCTCCAAGCAATTCATCTCCGGCGGCGGCGAGAATGAAGTCTATCTCGTCATGGTCCGCACGGGGCAGGAAGGGCCAAAGGGCATCAGCTGCCTCGTCATCGACAAGGACATGCCCGGCGTCAGCTTCGGCGCGCAGGAACGCAAGCTCGGCTGGCACAGCCAACCCACAGCGCAAGTGAATTTCGACGCCGTCCGCGTCCCCGCTGCCAATCTCGTGGGTAGCGAGGGACAGGGCTTCGCCATCGCCATGGCGGGCCTCGACGGTGGCCGCCTCAATATCGGCGCCTGCTCGCTCGGCGGCGCGCAGCGCTGCATCGACGAAGCCGTCCAATATACCAAGGACCGCAAGCAATTCGGCCAGTCGATCGCCGACTTCCAGAACACCCAGTTCACGCTGGCCGACATGGAAACCGAGCTTCAGGCCGCCCGCACCCTGCTCTACGCCGCCGCCGTCAAGGTGACCGACAATGCCCCGGACAAGACCCGCTTCGCCGCCATGGCCAAGCGCTTCGCCACCGACACCGGCTCCTCCGTCGTCGACCGCGCGCTGCAACTCCATGGCGGCTACGGCTATCTGATGGACTATCCCGTCGAACGCTTCTGGCGCGACCTGCGCGTCCATTCCATTCTCGAAGGCACCAACCAGGTCATGCGCATGATCATCGCGCGGGACATGTTGCGGGATTAGCTCAAAAGCCGTTCGGGCTGAGCTTGTCGAAGCCCTCCACTTTTCTTCAAGAAAAACGGCCCTTCGACAGGCTCAGGGCGAACGGAAAGATAGGTCAGCGTGACAGACGACATTCTCACTTTCATCGAAAACACTATCGGCCGCATCCGCCTCAATCGCCCCAAGGCCATCCACGCCCTGACGCCGGCCATGTGCGACGCGATCAACAGCGCCCTGCTCGCCTGGCGCAGCGACGACAGCGTGACCGCCGTGATGATCGACCATAGCGAAGGGCGCGGCTTCTGCGCGGGCGGCGACATCGCGCTCATCGCCAACAGCGCCAAATCCGACTGCGTCGAAGCCGAACGCTTCTTCCACCTCGAATATCGCATGAACCATCTGCTGTTCGTCTATGACAAGCCGATCGTCGCCTTCATCGACGGCATCGTCATGGGCGGGGGCGTCGGCATCTCGCTCCCCGCCCGTTACCGGGTCGCGACAGAACGCACGACCTTCGCCATGCCCGAAACCGGCATCGGCCTGTTCCCAGACGTGGGCGGCGGCTGGTATCTCCCCCGCTTGCCCGGCCGGGTCGGCGCATGGCTCGCCGCCACCGGCGCGCGGATCGACGGCGCGGATTGCGCCGCGATCGGGCTCGCCACCCATTATATGCCGTCCGAAACAGTGGACGACGTAAAGGCGCGCATCCTCGCCGACCCTGCCAGCCTGGCCGCCATCCTCGACGCCGCCGCACAAACGCCCCCGCCCTCCAAGCTCGAAGCCGCCCGCCCCGACATCGACCGCCTCTTCGCCTCGAACAAGGCGGAGGAGATCGTCGTCGCGCTCGACGCCGACAGCAGCGAATGGGCCGCCAAGCAGCGCGCCACCCTCGCCACCAAATCGCCCCAGACGATCAAGGTCGCCCTGCGCCAATTGATCGAAGGCGCGGCCCAGCCCGATTTCGCCTCCAACATGGCGATGGAATATGGCCTTGCCTGCGCGATCATCCGCCGCCCCGATTTCGTCGAAGGCGTGCGCGCGCTGATCTTCGACAAGGACAACAAGCCGCAATGGAACCCGGCCACGCTGGAAGAGGTCAGCGACGCGATGATCGATACGATCTTCGCAGCCCTGCCCGCCGACCAGCAATGGACGCCACTCCCGGCGCTCGCGACCTGATCTGTCCTACACCGCAGGCACCTGCTATGGTCCCCATGCACGCTGCCTGCCCCACGCCGCCCGCTTTCCGATAGGATCAGGGCCGCGCACGAATATGTCCGTTTTTACGGGAAATATGCGAAGTTAAGCAGGAGAGAAGAGCATCATGACCCAGACCATCGCCTTCATCGGACTCGGCAATATGGGCGGCGGCATGGCCGCCAACCTGCTCAAGCATGGCTATGCCGTCCGCGCCTTCGACCTGTCGGAGGAAGCACTGGCTAAAGCGGAATCGCTCGGCGCCATCCGCGCCAGCAGTGCCGCCGACGCCGCGACTGACGCCGACGCCGTCGTCACCATGCTGCCCGCCGGCAAGCATGTCGAAAGCGTCTATTCGGGCGAAGTTTATGGTGCGGCCAAACCCGGCGCGCTGTTCCTCGATTGCTCGACCATCGACGTCGCCACCGCCCGCCGCGTGATCGACGCGGCGACGGATCGCGGCTTCGACATGGTCGACGCCCCCGTTTCCGGCGGCATCGCAGCCGCCAATGGCGGCACGCTGACCTTCATGGTCGGCGGCACCGACGCCGCCTTCGAACGCGCCAAACCGATCCTCTCGGCCATGGGCAAGGCGGTCATCCACGCCGGCGGCGCGGGCAATGGCCAGGCCGCCAAAATCTGCAACAATATGCTGCTCGGCGCGACCATGGTCGCCACCTGCGAGAGCTTCGCCATGGCCAAGAAACTGGGCCTCGATCCGCAGACCTTCTATGACATTTCCAGCGTCTCGTCGGGCCAAAGCTGGTCGATGACCAGCTACTGCCCCGTCCCCGGCGTCGGCCCCCAATCGCCATCCGACAATGGCTATCAGGGCGGTTTCGCCGTCGGCCTGATGCTCAAGGACTTGAAACTCGCCACCGAAGCCGCCGCCTCGGTCGGGGCCTCGGTCCCGATGGGCAATGTGGCGGAATCCCTCTACCAACTCCTCGCCAACCAGGGCGAAGCCGGTCGCGACTTCTCGCTCATGATCGAGATGCTGGAGGGGAAGTAACCCACCCCCGTCATGCCAGCGAACGCTGGCATCTCACTTCCTTTGGCGGCGTAAGAAGAAAGTGAGATCCCGGCTTTCGCCGGGATGACGGCCTTGGGGAATTATATCACTTCCCCTTCCCCGCCTCAGCCGCCGCCAGCACGCGCAACACATTGCCCGCCCAGATCTTCTGCACATCCGCCTCGCTATAGCCCGCCTTCAACAGCGCCTCGGTGATCCTGGGTAGGTCCAGCACATCCTCCATGCCGACGACCCCGCCGCCGCCATCCCAGTCCGCACCGATCCCCACATGATCCGGCCCCACGACCTTGAGCGCATGCAGCATATGCGCCATGAAATCATCGAAGGTTGCCCGCTCGGTCTCAGGATAGAGCCGGTCGATCTCCTGCCGCTTGCCCAGCAGTTCCGCCCGCTTCTCCGCCGTCATCTTGCCGCCATCCCGCATCGACGCGAACAGCGCCCCCATCGCCTTCTGCCGTTCGGGGTTGGGCTTGGCCGCCTTCAGATAGGCTCCATAAGCGTTCATCTGAATGACGCCGCCCTTGGCCGCCAGCGCCTTCAACCGATCATCGTCGATATTGCGCGGATGGTCATAGACCGCCTTGCACCCCGAATGGGTCAGCAGCACCGGCGTCGTCGACAGCGCCAGCAGATCGTCCAACACCTGATCCGAACTGTGCGAGGCATCCGGCATTATGCCCAGCCGGTTCATATCCTTGAGCAATTGCTTGCCCAGCGGACTAAGCCCGCCATAGCGCGGCTTCTTCGACGGGTCGGTCGAACTGTCGGCAAACTGGTTATGCGCGAAATGGGCAAAGCCCACCACCCGCACACCCATGTCGTAGAAGGTCTGGAGCAGGCCGATATCCTCGCCCAGCGGATAGGCATTTTCGATCGACATATAGACGACCCGTTTGCCCGCCGCCGCGATCGGCGCGGCGTCCTTGGCCTCCAATGCCAGCGCGAAATTGGCCGGGTCTGCCGCCACCATCTCGCGGATCGACACGCCCCGCATCAGCGCGAAATCGCGCGCCTTGGCAAAGCCCTCGACCGTCAACGGCCCCTGCCCCGTATAGATGGCCCAGAAACCGCCATCCAGCCCGCCCTTCTTCATGCGCGGCAAATCGACCTGGGTATAGTCGCTATGCACCCCATGTTCCTCGTCGATCGACCAATCGGGCAGGTCGAGCGAGGCGGGCGTGTCGAGATGGCTGTCGAGCGTCAGCAGCTTCTGATGCAATTGCTGCACCTTCTTCGGCACAGCCTGCGCCGACGCGGCGACCGGGAGCAGCGCAATCAGCGCTGCCCCCATCATAAGTCCAACCCGCATCAGATTTCACCCGAAATGGTGAACTGGAACGTCCGCGGCGACAGCGGCCGGAAGAAGCCATCGCCCGTCACGGTCGAGGAAATATAGGACAGCACATCCTTGTCGAACAGATTGTCGACATTGAACCGCGCCTTCACGCTCTTGACCGGCCCCAGGCTGAATCCATCGCCGATATCGACATAGGCGCTGAACACGGTGAAGCCCGGCACGCTCGAACCCGGCGAATTGACGAAGGTGGACCAGCGGCGGCTGGTATATTTGCCGGAGATATTGCCCACCAGCCAGCTCGCCGGTTCGATCGTCACGCCGCCATTGACGATCCATTTGGCGCTGTCGGGAATGAACTTGCCATCGGTCGCATAGGTGAGCGTGGGCGTGACGATATCGTCCTTGAACTTGGCTATATTATAGGTGGCGCTCAGGTTGAAATAGGCAAGGCCATTGAGTGCGGACGGTTTGAACGTGCCGCTGAATTCCGCGCCATAGGCCGTTACCCGGCCAACATTCTGGAAGAAGGTTTCGGTGACGTTGGTCGTGCCGGGCAGGATGCCCGTGATCGACTGGATGCGGTTCTTGAACTTGGTGTAATAGCCCGCCAGCGACGCATAGAACTGCCCCTGGTTGGTGCGGATGCCCGCCTCGAAATTCTGCGACCGTTCCGGTGCAGGAGCAGGCACGACGGCCGCGCTGCTGTTCAGCGCGACGGAGAAGATGTCGTCCATCCCCTTGGGCAAAGCCATATTTTCGGCATAAGAGGCGAAAATCTGGGTCTGGTTGTCGATCTTGTAGAGGACGCCCGCCATCGGCAGGAACCCGTCGCCATAGCTGGCCCGGTTGGTCTGCGGTCCCCAGCCCGCAACCCAGACGGGCGCAGCGGCGGTGCCCGCATTGCGATAATAGTCGTTGAAGTCGCGATAGCCGCTTTGGCGATAGTCGATATGCAGTGCCTTGATTCCCAGGTCGAAGATCAGGCTGTCATCCATCAAGGAAATGCGGTCCTTGACGAACGCCTGCGTCGTATGCCGTTCCGACTGATAGTCGCGCCGCACATAGACGAGTTCGTCCAGGTTGGGCGCGCTGGCGGGCGACCCGTCGGTCGTGTTGAACCGTGCCTGGGTGCGATTATAGCTGTCGACCTCGGCCCACAGGCCCGCCTCCACGCTATGCGCGCCCATGTCCCAATGGAGTTTGGTGGTCAGGCCATAGCGGTCGCCGCCCACCGTCGATAGACCATATTGCGTACCGCGCGGCGCCGTCAGCGCCAGGCCTGCCGCCGTTTGCCGCGTATATTGTAGCAGGCTGTTGGCATAGCTGTCGGGCGACACGCCATAGCCGCCCTTATCCTCATAATAGGCCGTCGCTTCGGCCCATACACCATCGGCTATCCCCAGATGGACAGTGCCACCATAGAGCTTGTCCTTCCGCACGTTGAGCGCGAGATTATAGGTGTAGGTATAGTTGCTGTTGGAAAAGGCCGGGCCGCCCTCCACCGGCGCAAAACCCGGCGTGCTGTTGGGCACGACGGCGATATAGCCACGATCCCGGCCGGTGTTGCCGCCCACATCCGGCGTCGCGGAATTGTAGAGTGTGCGGCTCAGCGTCGGCGAGTCATAGTCGAAAAAGTCGTTCGACACGAATTTGAACCGCGCCCAGCTATCGCCGCCCAGATCGGCGTGGAGTTGCGCCTCCCAATGCTCGCGATCGACCGTGCCGACGCCCCGCCACAGGTCGCTGTCCAGCTTGGTGCGGCTCACATAGGCGCGGAACGGCCCGACCTGCCCCGTGCTGGCGCGGATGAAGGTCCGCTTCAGCCCGAAATCGCCAAAGCTTTGCGACACGAACAGGCCCATATCCTCCTGCGGCGCGATGCTGTTATATTGCACCACTGGCCCCAGCGTCGAATAGCTGGGCAGGCTCACATCGCCCGCGCCCACCGCGGCTTCGACCACGCCCAGATTTTCATTGTCGACATAGCGGAACACCGGGCTGCCGCCGAACGCATCGCTGCGGCCCGTCGGGATGCCATCGACGATGAAGCCGATCTGATCCAGGTTGAACGCGCGGGTCTGGACGCTGTTGCCGAATTCATAGAGGCCCAGCGCCCCATCGGTCTGCACGTTGAAGCCGGGCAATTGCTCCAGCATTTTCAGGCCCGAAATGCCCGACGGCGCGGACAGCAGCGCCTCGCGCGTCACCGCCACGACATTGCTCACCTTATCCTCGCCGATCGCCTCGGACGATTGCGAAATACGGCGGCCGGTAACGGTGATGCTCGTCTCGTCATCGCCGACCGGCTCCTGCGCATGGGCGGCAGGAACCAGGGCTGCGGCGGCACAGGCCAGCAGCAGCGCGCGAGTGGACGGACGGACGACAAAATGGACGGACATGAAGAGGCTCCCTGGGTGTCATGAGCCGATCAGGGTGACGCGCAGGGCGTCGCACCTCTCCATATTTCGTTATTCAGTTTCCTTCTGAAACGAGGGTGCTGGGAAAAGCCGCCATCAATCTGTCACAAAATCCGCGTCTGTTGCCGATCCGTCACACAGACTTAGCGGCCCTTCCAGACCCCCGGCCGCTTTTCAACGAAGGCCGTCATGCCTTCCTTCTTGTCCTCGGTCGCAGTGAGTATCTGGAACATGCGCCGCTCGGTCAGCAATCCTTGGGCAAGGCCCGTCTCGAACGCGATATTCACCATT
Organism: Sphingobium sp. D43FB; assembly: GCF_002312805.1. Taxonomy (GTDB): domain Bacteria; phylum Pseudomonadota; class Alphaproteobacteria; order Sphingomonadales; family Sphingomonadaceae; genus Sphingobium. The sequence continues at coordinate 47,125 of NZ_NMUA01000018.1, forward strand.
TCCTTGTTCACCATTGCGGCCATCGGCGGCATCGCGGCGATGGCGGCCGCGGTCTTGAGCGCATCGTCCAGCAGCTCGGCGGCAGGCACGATCCGGCTCACCAGCCCCGACCGTTCGGCTTCCTCAGCGCCCATCATCCGACCCGTCAGGCACATGTCCATCGCCTTGGCCTTGCCGACCGCGCGGGTCAGGCGCTGCGATCCGCCCATGCCCGGCGCGACGCCCAGCTTGATTTCAGGCTGGCCGAATTTCGCCGTATCCGCCGCAATGATGAAATCCGCCATCATCGCCAGTTCGCACCCACCGCCCAGCGCAAAGCCAGCGACCGCCGCGATCCACGGCTTGCGGGTGGCGACCACATGGGTCTGCCAGCCGGAAAAGAAATCCTGCAGGAAGAAATCGGCGCCGTCCTTGTCGACCATCTCCTTGATGTCCGCACCCGCCGCAAACGCCTTTTCGCTGCCGGTCAGGATCGCGCAATGCTGGGTCGGGTCGGCATCATAGGCGGCGAAAGCGGCGCTCAGGTCGCTCAGCACCTGCCCGTTGAGCGCATTCAACGCCTGCGGCCGGTTGAGCGTGATCAGCGTGACCGCGTCGTGCTGTTCGACCAGGATCGTTTCATAGGTCATTGCCATCTCCCATTATTGCGTTGCCAATCAAGACCGCATCAATTCCGATAAATCCTCCCCCTGTGGGGGAGGTGGCAGCCCGCAGGGCTGACGGAGGGGTGTCACCCTCTCGATAGCGGGACACCCCTCCGTCTGGCTGCGCCAGCCACCTCCCCTTCCAGGGCAGGATCAATTATCCACTCTGCTCTATGGACAAGCGACGCCATCCGCCACCCCCTTGCGCCCTAGCATTTCCGCCAAGCCTATCGGCACAGATGCATGAAATCCCGGTCATAGCTTTTGAGGTGCGCGCCGCCATCGACATAGAGCGTCTGCCCGGTCACCGCAGTCGCATCGGCCAGATAGAGGACAGCCTGCGCGATCTGGTCGGCCTGCGGCAACCGGCCAAGCGGCATCATCGCTTCCAGCCGGGCCATCTGGTCGGGATCATAATCGGGCGTCGCGATGGTCAGCCCCGGCGCGACCGCATTGACCCGCACCTTGGGCGCCAGCGCATTGGCGCTCGTCTGCGTCAGCCCCGCCAGCGCCAGCTTGGACAGCGTATAGGCCAGTTGGTCGCCATGGGGATGGTCAATCCGCTGGTCGAGAATATTGATGATGCAACGATCGCCCGTGCCGGCCGGAACCGTTGCGAACGCCTTGGTCAGCATCGCGGGCGCTGCGCAATTGACCGCATAGTGGCGCATCAACTCATCCGCCGTCACCGTGTCGATCCGGTCCTGCCCGAACATCGCGGCGCTGTTGACCAATATGTCGGGCGGACGACCGAACCGCTCGGCCACCCGCGCGATCAATTCCTCGGCATTTTCGGGGTCGGCGAAATCCACGACGAAGCCGTCCCACTCGGTGCCCTGCGCCTCCAGCGTCAGCGCCAGGTGGGAATCGAGCCGCGTATCATGGCTGCCATGGATCGCGAGCGAATGGCCGGCCTTGGCCAATGCCCCGCTTATGATCCCGCCCAGCCGCCGATGCCCGCCCGTGACCAGCGCCAGCCGCTTGGTTGCCAGCGGCAACGCGCCGACCGGCTCTACGGAAGGCCGCGCGCTGCCCAATGGACGATAGGGACGTTCTTCTTCGCTCATGAACCGATGAGCTTCAGCACTTCCTCGCGCGACTTTTCATCGTCGCGGAACACGCCCAGCATCCGGCTCGTCTTCATGATGACGCCCGGCGTGCGAACGCCCCGCCCGGTCATGCAGCCATGCGTCGCCTCGATCACCACGGCCACGCCCTGGGGTTTCAGATGCTCCCAGATGCAGTTGGCGACTTCGGACGTCAGCCGTTCCTGCACCTGCAAGCGGTTGGCAAAAGCATGCAGCACGCGCGCCAGCTTGGAAATGCCGACCACATAATCGCCGGGCAGATAGGCGATATGCGCCTTGCCGACGATCGGCGCCATATGATGTTCGCAATGCGACTGGAACGGAATGTCCTTCAGCAACACGACATCGTCATAGCCGCCCACTTCGTGGAAGATGCGCGAGAGATGATAGGCCGGGTCATCGCCATAGCCCCGGCAATATTCGCGCCACGCCCGCGCGACCCGCTCCGGCGTTTCCACCAGCCCTTCGCGTTCCGGCATGTCGCCCGACCATCGGATCAACGTGCGGATCGCATCCGCCACTTCGGACGGAACCGGCTCCTTGCCGTTGCCAACGGTTTCCGCATCGGGATCACATGCCATGAACAGCGCCACTCCTTCTTAATTGCCCCGCATATAAGGATTTGATCCTGTAATGGCCAGCCCTTTCGGGATGACTGGACATGGTATCGCACGGGTGGCAAATCGGCACCGAACGGGATCGTGAACGAACAATAATGACCTTCAAACAATTACCTCATGCGCACTGAACGGATCGCCGCCGTGCTTCTGGCCGCGGGCATGTCGTCCCGCTTCGGCGAAGATGACAAGCTCATGGCCGACCTGCGTGGCAAGCCCGTCGCAGCGCACACGTTGGAAACCGTCGCCTCCATGGCCTTTGCCGAACTGGTCGCGGTGGTCCGGCCGATCGACGTCGCCCCGGTCCTCCACCGCAAACTGGATCGACGCGGCTACACTATCATCGTCAATGACCGCCCCGAAGACGGCATTTCGGGCAGTATCGTGCGCGCGGTCGAACATCTCATGCCGATCAACAGCGTGCGCGGCATCCTCATCTGCCTCGCCGACATGCCCGACGTGCCGCAAAGCCATTATAACCGCATCTGCCTCGCGGCCGAGGATATCCGCTCGGTCGTCGCCAGCACCGACGGCTTCTCCTCCTCGCCCCCCGCCTTCATCGGCCGCAAGCATTTCCCCGAATTGCTGCGCCTGCGCGGGGATCAGGGCGCGCGCGCCTTGCTCAGCCATGGCCTCCAGATCGACACCAGCGTCGGCATCCTGCACGATATCGACACGCCGGAGGATCTGGTGAGCAGCGTGCCGCCAGTACCCGGCGGATCAACTTGATCGGGTCGGGTCGGTCATCGCATCGGCCATCTCGCGTGGATCGGGCGCACGGCTGAGCGGCAGCGATCCGGTCTGCCGTTCCAGCATCCGATGCACCACCGGCGGCACCGGCCCCGTATGCAAGGCCCAGATGGCATCGCTATTGGCGATGTCGGCGACGGTCCGCCGCTGATTATGCCGCACATAATCGAGCCAGGTCGACACATGATAGCGCTCGATCCACAGTTCAGGATCGCTCAAATCCCGCATCAATGACCAGCCATGCGCCCCATCGCGCCGCCTTATCCGCCGCCGCTCGCTCATCGCGGTCAGGAACGGCACGACCGATCCGGCCGGAATGCGATATTCGATCGTCACCACCACCGGCCCGCTGCGCGGCTCGACCGGCACCGCCGTATCCGGCTCCCGCCACCTATTCTGCAGGTCCAGATTATCGTCGCCAATCTGCGGCAGCGGGCGCATCAGACCGATCAGCGCCGCCACGAACTGCACCGCCGCCGACGCATAAAGCGCCTCGACCACGCCCTGGCTTTCGGCCAGCCAGCCGAATAGCCAAGCACCGATCGCCATCCCGCCAAAAGCACTCATCTGATAGAGCGAAACCGACCGCGCCACCACCCAGCGCGGCGCGGACATCTGCACCGACACGTTGAAGGTCGACAGCGCCGTGACCCAGCCGAACCCGGCCAGCAGATAGCCAAGCAGCGCCAGCCCCAGCCAACTGCTCATACCGGTGATCGCCGTCCCCAGCGCCAGCATTAGCGCCGCATAGCGCACGATATGTTCGACCGACAGCCGCGCGCGCAAGTGCCGGGTCGACAAGGCCCCCGTCACCGCCCCCAACCCGAACGCGCCGCTGGTGAGGCCGAAGGTCAGCGCGCCGCCCCCCAATATGTCGCGCGCCACCAGCGGCATCAGTGCCGACACGGCGCTCGCGCCAATGCCGAACACCGCCGCGCGCAGCAGCACCAACTGGATATTGGGCGACATCGCGACATACCGAACCCCCGCCCGCATCGCCAACGCCAGCCGCTCGCGCGGCAAGATCTTGGGCGGCAGTTCAGGCTCCCAGCGAGACAGCACTACCAGCAGCCCGACATAGCTGACCGCATTGGTCAGGAACGCCGCCGCCGCCCCCGCCGTCGCGACGATGACGCCGCCCAGCGCCGGGCCGACGCTTCGCGCCAGGTTGAAGCCCATCGAGTTCATTGCCACCGCGCTCGGCAAGATCGCGCGCGGCACCATGTCGCCGACCGCCGCTTGCCAGGCCGGGCCATTGATCGCCGTGGCGCATCCCAGCGCAAAAGTGAACGCGAGCAGCAGCCAGGGCGTCATCCACCCGGCCCAGGCCGTGACCGCCAGCAACGCCGACACCACCAGCATCCAGCTCTGGCAGGCGATCATCACCTTGCGCCGGTCCAGATTGTCGGCGACCGCCCCCGCCCACAGCGACAGCAGCATGATCGGCAGCGTCGTTGCCGCAGGCACCAGCGCAATCAGCATCGGCGACGCCGATAGCGAAATCATCATCCACGCCGCGCCGACCGACTGGATCAGCCCGCCGAAATTGGACGCCAGGCTCGCCATCCAGATCGCGCGAAAGGTAGGGACGGAGAAGGGCGACGGCGCGGGGGGAGACTCGGCTGGGGACACGCCCCCCATGAAGCGGAATTGGACCGCAGCGTCAAACCCGCAACGGGCGCAAACTGCCGCTACGTCAGGGCCAGTAGGGGCAGAAAAACATATTTCCCGCTTGCACTTTACGTAAACGTAAATACATTCAGTGCCGGTATCCGATGCGCCCGGCAGGGGCGACCCACGGAGAGGAAAGCCACATGGAAGCTTATATTTACGACGCCGTCAGGACACCCCGTGGCCGGGGCAAGCCGGACGGTTCGCTGCACGAAATCACCCCCGTTCAGCTCGCGACGCAAATGCTTGAGGCGATCCGCGATCGCGCCGCGATCGACACCGTCGATGTCGACGACGTCATTCTGGGCTGCGTGACGCCGGTCGGTGAACAAGGCGCGGACATTGCCCGCACCGCCGTCCTCAACGCCGACTATGCCCTGACCACGCCAGGCGTTCAGGTCAACCGCTTCTGCGCCTCCGGCCTTGAAGCCGTAAATATCGCCGCGGCCAAGGTGCTGTCTGGCGAAGCCCTGTTCGCCATCGGCGGCGGCGTCGAGTCCATGAGCCGCGTGCCGATGGCATCGGATGGCGGCGCGCTCGCCATGGACCCGGCGGTCGCGTACAAAACCTATTTCGCCCCCCAGGGCATCGGCGCCGACGTCATCGCCACCAAATTCGGCATCAGCCGCGACGATGCCGACGCCTATGCCGTCGAGAGCCAGAAGCGCGCCAAGATGGCGTGGGACGAAGGCCGTTTCGCCAAGTCGATCGTCCCCGTTCGCGACGTGATGGGCCAGGTCGTCCTCGACCATGACGAACATATGCGTCCCGAAGCGACTATGCAGTCGCTCGGTGCGCTCAAGCCCGCCTTCACCGCGATGGGTGAGGAAATGCCCGGCTTCGACACCGTCGCCCTGCTCCGCTACCCCGAATTGGAGCGGGTCAACCATATCCACCATGCCGGCAACAGCAGCGGCATCGTCGACGGCGCGGCCGCCGTGCTGGTGGGCAACAAGGATATGGGCGACAAATATGGCATCAAACCCCGCGCCCGCATCCGCGCCATGGCCTCGATCGGCTCTGAACCGCTGATCATGCTGACCGGCCCGGAATTCGTCGCGGGCAAGCTGCTCGCCCGCGCGGGCATGACCACCGCCGACATCGACCTGTGGGAACTCAATGAAGCCTTCGCCAGCGTCGTGCTGCGCTATATGCAGGCGATGAAGCTCGACCATGACCAGATCAACGTCAATGGCGGCGCAATCGCGATGGGCCATCCGCTGGGCGCGACCGGCGCGATGGTGCTGGGCACTGCGCTCGACGAACTGGAACGATCGGGCAAGGGCACCGCGCTCATCAACCTGTGCGTTGGCGCGGGCATGGGCACCGGCATCATCATCGAGCGTATTTAAGAAACAACAAAATCCGTTCGTGCTGAGTAGGGGCTGAGCGAAGTCGAAGCCCCGTATCGAAGCACCCTTCGATACGCCATTTCGACAGGCTCAATGGCTACTCAGGACGAACGGAGTTGGAAGAGGCAGCATCATCATGCAGACCATCGCATTCACCACCGACGCCGACGGCATCGCCACGCTGACGATCGACGTTCCCGACCAGTCGATGAACGTCATCGGCCCCGACTTCCTGGCCGATCTCGACACCGCCATCACCCGCATCGCGTCCGAGGAAGCGATCAAGGGCGCAGTCATCGCATCGGGCAAGGACAGCGGCTTCATGGCCGGTATGGACCTTAAATATTTCGGCTCCATGCTCGCGACCAAGGATGGCAGCCGTCCTGCCCCCGCCGCCATCTTCGACCAGGTTTTCATCCTCAACCAGTTGTTCCGTCGCCTCGAAACCTGCGGCAAGCCGGTAGCCTGCGCGATCGAGGGCACCTGCGTCGGCGGCGGTTTCGAACTCGCGCTCGCCTGCCACCGCCGTTTTGTCGGCGACAGCAGCAAAACCCAGCTTGGCCTGCCCGAAATCCTCATCGGCCTCTTCCCCGGCGGCGGCGGTTCGCAGCGTCTGCCGCGCCTGATGGGTGTGCAGGCCGCCCTCATGTACATGCTGCAGGGCAAGCTGTTCCGCCCCGCCGAAGCCGCCATGCTAAAGGTGGTGGATCAGGTCGTGCCGCAGGGCACGGCAGTCGAGGCAGCACGCGAATGGGTGAAGGCCAACCCCACCGCCAACACCCAGCCCTGGGACGTCAAGGGCTTCAAATTCCCCGGCGGCGTCGGTCAGTTCAACCCCGGCTTCGTCCAGACGATGGTCGGCGCGCTGCCCATGACCCTCAAGCAGACCCAGCGCAACATGAACGCGCCGATCGCCCTGCTCTCGGCCGTCTATGAAGGCGCGCAACTCCCCTTCGACCGCGCAATCCGCATCGAAAGCAAATATTTCGCCAGGGTCGCCGCCGATCCGCAGGCAAGCAACATGATCCGCAGCCTGTTCGTCAACAAACAGGCTGCCGAACGCGGCGCGCGCCGTCCCAAGGCTGAACCCAAGGTGCCCACCACGAAGCTCGCCATGCTCGGCGCGGGCATGATGGGCGCTGGCATCGCCACCGTCGCCGCGCAGGCGGGGATGGAGGTCGTGCTGTTCGACCGTGACATCGCCTATGCGGAAAAGGGCAAGGCCCATGTCGAAACGGTGCTCAAGAAGCGCCTGGGCAAAGGCATGACGCCGGAGAAAGTGGCGGCAACGCTCGCCCGCGTAACCCCCACCGCCGACTATGCCGATCTCGCCGGTGCGGACTTCGTGATCGAAGCGGTATTCGAGGATGTAACGATCAAGGCCGAAGTCACCAAACAGGTCGAAGCGGTCCTCGGTCCAGACGTCATCTTCGGCTCCAACACTTCCACCCTGCCGATCACCAAGCTGGCGACCGCCTGGTCCAAGCCCGCCAATTTCATCGGCGTCCATTTCTTCTCGCCGGTCGAAAAAATGCCGCTGGTGGAAATCATCCTCGGCAAAGAAACTGGCCCGGCCGCCATTGCCAAGGCACTCGATTTCGTCGCCCAGATCAAAAAGACGCCGATCGTCGTCAATGACAGCCGTGGCTTCTACACCTCGCGCTGCTTCGGCACCTATGTACAGGAAGGCGCCGAACTGGTCGCCGAGGGGATCAACCCGGCGCTCATCGAAAATGCCGGCAAGCAGCTTGGCATGCCGGTCGGCCCGCTCGCGGTCAGCGACGAAGTCTCGATCGAGCTTGGCTATAAAGTCATGACGGCCGCGAAGAAGGAATTGGGCGACGCCTATGTCGTGCAGCGTTCCGACGACGTCATGACGCAGATGGTCGAACGCGACCGTCTCGGCCGCAAAAATGGCAAGGGCTGGTACGACTATCCCGAAGGCGGCAAGAAGATGCTGTGGTCGGGCATTGCCGACCTCTTCCCCCGCGCCGACGATCAGCCCGATGTCGAAGCGGTGAAGGAACGCCTCCTCTATCGCCAGCTTATCGAATGCGCCCGCTGCTATGAGGAAGGCGTGCTGGAAACGCCGGAAGATGGCGACATTGGCGCGATCTTCGGCTGGGGCTTTGCGCCTTATACCGGCGGTCCCTTCGCGCATATGGACACGGTCGGCATCGCCCATGTCGTCGCCGTGCTGGATCGGTTGTGGGCCGCCCATGGCGACCGCTTCGCCGCCACCGAACAGTTGCGCGCGATGGCCGCCACCGGCGCGACCTTCTACCAGTCGGTGCCAGACCGCGCGGCGGCATGATCGGACTGTAAATCTTAACGACGCTAAGCTACGTCTCCCCGGCAGCAGTTGGGGAGACGTTTTTCTTATGCGCGAAAAGCCGACGATATTGGTCACGGGCGGCGCTGGCTATATCGGCAGCCATGCCGTGCTGGCGCTCAAAGACGCGGGCTATGGCGTCATCGTCATCGACAATCTCGTCACCGGCTTCCGCTGGGCGGTTCCTGACGATGTGCCTTTCGTGCAGGGCGACATTGCCGACCAGCCGCTCGTTGAAGCGACGCTGCGTGACCATGGCATCACCGCGATCATGCATTTCGCGGGGTCCGTCGTCGTGCCGGAATCGGTCGAAAACCCGCTCAAATATTATCATAACAACAGCGCCAAGACCCGCGACCTGATCGACAGCGCGGTGCGCGTCGGCGTGCCCCATTTCATCTTTTCCTCCACCGCCGCCACCTATGGCACGCCGGATGTGGAAGCGGTGCGGGAAGACACCCCGCAACAGCCGATCAATCCCTACGGCATGTCCAAGCTGATGACCGAATATATGCTGCGCGACGTCGCGGCCGCGCATCCGATGAACTTCTGCGCGCTGCGCTATTTCAACGTCGCAGGGGCCGATCCGCAGGGGCGCACCGGCCAGTCGACAGCGGGCGCGACTCATTTGATCAAGGTCGCCGTCGAAGCCGCGCTGGGCAAGCGCGAAAGCGTCGCCATCTTCGGCACCGACTTCGCCACCCCGGACGGCACGGGCGTCCGCGACTATATTCATGTCAGCGACCTTGCCGCCGCCCATGTGCTGGCGCTCGAAGCGCTGATGGTGGAGCCGGATCGCAATCATTTGCTCAATTGCGGCTATGGTCGGGGCTTTTCAGTGCTGGACGTGCTTGATGCCGTCGACCGCGCCACCAACAATCCCATCACGCGCGTCATGGCCCCGCGCCGGGCGGGCGATCCTGCCGCGCTGATTTCGGACAATCGCGCCATCCTTGCCGCCTTCCCCTGGCAGCCGCGCTATGCCAATCTCGACCTGATCGTCGCCCATGCCCTCGCCTGGGAGCGCGCCTTGGAGACTCGCGCATGAGCGAAGCCTCCGTCCGCGCCTTCTTCGCTACCCATGCGCCTGACGTGACGATCATCGATCAGGGCATCAGCACCGCCACCGTATTGGAAGCCGCCGCCGCGCTTGGCGTCGAACCCGCCCGCATCGCCAAGACCCTGTCGCTGCGCGTCGGCGATACCGTCGTCCTTGTCTGCACCCGCGGCGACGCGCGCCTCAACAATGGTAAGGCCAAGGCTGCCCTTGGCGCAAAGCCCCGGATGCTGGGCGCGGACGAGGTCGAGGCGATCACCGGCCATCCGGTCGGCGGCGTCTGCCCGTTCGGCCTGACCGCGCCGCTTGCGATATATTGCGACATATCTTTGCAGGCCTTCGATACCGTCTTCCCCGCCGCCGGTTCCCGCACCACCTCGGTCGAACTGACGCCCGACCGGCTCGCCGCCTTGACCGGCGGACAATGGATCGACATCTGCACCCTCCCGGAAACAGGGGATTAATTTCCATGCCGACCGAACATCATTTCACCGACAGCGCCCAGGCCGCCGCCGACATCGCCACCCGCATCGCCACGGTTTTGGAACAAGCCATCGCCACGCGCGGCGTCGCAACCCTCGCCCTGTCGGGTGGCCGCTCCCCCCGCCCAGTACTCGAATCACTGTCCGCTTCGCTGTCCGATTGGAGCAAAGTCATCGTCACATTGGTCGACGAACGCTGGGTCGATCCGACCGACCCCGACAGCAATGAAAAGCTCGTTCGCGACAGCTTGCTGCAAGGACCAGCCGCCGCCGCGCGCTTCGTGCCGATGAAGAACGCCGCCGCCGACGCCTATCTCGGCCAGCCAGCGGCGGAAGCGGACTTCGCCGCCCTCCCCTGGCCGCTCGACATCATCCTGCTCGGCATGGGCGATGACGGCCACACCGCCTCGCTCTTCCCAGAGGCCAAGGAATTGGACGAAGGCCTCTCCAGCACAGCGCTGACCATCGCGGTCACGCCGCCCGCCGCCCCGCATCAGCGGCTTTCGCTGACCGCCCATGCCATCCTGTCCAGCCGCCACATCTTCTTGCAGATCAGCGGCGCCGCGAAAAAAGCCGTCTATGATCGCGCCATGGCGGGCGGCCCCGTCGAGGAACTGCCGATCCGCGTCGCCCTGTGCCAGGACGCCGTGCCGGTCGATGTCTGGATCAGCCAGTAAGCCCAGCCAGCTCTACCGCCCGCGCAAACACCGCCTCGAACATCTCCGCCGTCAGTCGACCGGTATTCTGATTATAGCGCGAGCAATGATAGCTATCGATCAGCATCCGCCCGTCTGGCATGCGATGTTCGGCCAGATGGGCAAAGCGCGCCTTGGGCAGCCGGCCGCCCAACACCTTGACCGCCGACTGGTGCGCGATCTGGCCCAGCGCCACGAACACCCGCGCTTTGGGCAGCGCTGCAACGCCCTGCGCCAGAAACGGTCGGCACTTGTGCACTTCGTCGGGAACCGGCTTGTTCTGGGGCGGCAGGCAGCGGACCGAATTGATGATGATCGCGTCCTTCAGCACCAGCCCATCATCGACCCGCGCATCATAGGCACCCTCGCTCAGCCCGAACTTCGCTAGCGTCTCGAAGAACAATACGCCCGAATCATCCCCGGTAAAAGGCCGCCCCGTCCGGTTCGCCCCCTGCTTGCCCGGAGCAAGCCCGATGATGCCGATCCGCGCCAACGGATCGCCAAAGGCCGGCACCGGCGCATTCCACCAATCGGGATGTTCGACGCGGCATTCCTCGCGCAAGGCGACAAGGCGGGGACAGAGCGGACAGTCGCGCGGCGGTTCGGTCGGTTCAAGGGGGCTTTCCAGGATCATGGGCAGCAGATAGGCGCTGATCGATGGCCGACACAAGCACGCACATTTATGCCCTGGCCTTAGGGTCCAACCGGCCGCTCTCCGCACGCCGCACCCCTGCGCGCCTGCTGGACGAAGCGGCCGCGCTGATCGGCGAGAAGATGCGCGTCATCGCGCTCGCCCCTGCCATCACAACACCGCCAATGGGACCATCCTCGCGCCTCTATGCCAACAGCGCGCTGCTGGTCGAAAGCCCCCTGCCCCCGCCCGCTTTACTCTCCCTGCTCCAGTCGATCGAACACAGGCTCGGTCGCCGCCGCCATCGCCGCTGGGGCGCACGCAGTGTCGATATCGACATCATCCTCTGGTCGGGCGGCATCTGGCGCAGTCGCCTGCTCACCATCCCCCATAGCGCCTTCCGCCAGCGCGCCTTCGTGCTGACCCCGCTCGTCGCCATCGCCCCGCGCTGGCGCGATCCCCTTTCAGGCCTCACCATCCGCCATCTGCACGCCCGCCTGCAAAAGCACACGCGAAGAGGTTGACCATCGCGGTTCCCCCTATTAGGGCGACCTCCACCGCTAAACGGGTCCATAGCTCAGTCGGTAGAGCAACTGACTTTTAATCAGTAGGTCGCTGGTTCGAACCCAGCTGGACTCACCATTTAAGCGGTCGGCAAAGAACTGGCCTATTGCGCGTGCATCGCGTGAGCCGAGCCGAATCGCCTCCGCTCTTCCGCCATCAGACAGACAGCCATCGGGTGGCCTCATGCCCCCCATTCGCATCACAGGCGGCGTTTCCCCCTTTTTCTGTCGCGCTGCCGTGCCAATGCCTATGGCTCCGCCCGCTGAACTGCTACCCTTGGGTGATTGCGACGATCGCGCTTAGACGCTGACGTTGGGTAAAGGATGGAGATGCTAGGAATGCGGATGCGGTGGTTATGTCTGTTCGCCATCTCGGCCGGATCGAGCGGTCCTGCAATGACGCAATTGCCCGCCATGCCGGACATTCCCCGCGTGGCCCCACCTGAGCGGCCCGAAGACAGGCATTTCCGGGTGGTCATCCCGAACCGCCCGGCACCGACGCCGATCATCCTGCATGTGTCGCCGCAGGGATCGGACGACGGCGATGGATCGGCGCGCAAGCCCTTTGCCTCGCTGGTCCGCGCGCAGCAGGCGGTGCGGAGCCTCAATCGCGACCATGATGTGACGGTCTCCTTGGCGGCGGGAACCTACCGCCTGAACGCCCCCTTGCGCTTTGGCGCGGGGGACGGCGGTCAGAATGGCTATACGGTGCGGTGGGAGGGCGCGCCGGGCACACGTGCCATCCTGTCAGGCGGTCAACCGGTCACCGGTTGGCGGCAAGTCGACAAGCAGCGGAATATCTGGGCGGCCAGCGTTCCTGCGGGCACGGACCCCCGGCAATTGATCGTCGCGAGGGAACTCGCGCCACGGGCATCGGTCGAAATCCCGCGGACCGCCGTCGCTTTCCATCCTTGGGGACTGGAGATCAAGGATGCGGCATGGCGCTTTCTGGCGCAACTCCCCGGTCAGAGCCGCATCGAAGTGGAAGGCATGAGCTGGTTCACCCATCGCCATGCCATGGTCGACCGTATCGAAGGCGACAGGATTGTCATGCAGCAACCGGGGTGGCGCAATAATCTGGTCGGCTATGACACGATGGCGCGACCGGTATCGGCCGAAGTCGCGCGCCTCTTCCTGGTGAATGCCCTCGCCTTCCTGCGGGAGCCGGGCCAATGGTTCGTCGATCCGAAGGCCGGGCAACTCTATTACAAGCCCCGGCCGGGCGAAAATATGAGCCGGATCGACATCGTCCTGCCGCGGCTGGAACATCTGCTGTCGATCGCGGGCAGCTATGACGAACCCGTCCGCGACCTCGAATTTCGTCGCTTGCAATTCAGCCATACGAGCTGGCTACAGCCGTCGGGGCCAGAGGGCTATGCCAGCCAGCAGAGCGGCGCCTATCTGGCGGGCGAACTGGTCGATTATCCCGCCGATCCGATCCGCGATTGCAGCTGGGGCTGCGCGTCGTTCGAACGGATGCGCAACCGGTGGAGTCAGCAGCCCGCCGCAGTACAGGTCGCTGCGGCCCGGCGCATCGTCTTTGACGACGACCGCTTTTCGCAACTGGGGCAGATCGCGCTCGGCATCGGGACCAATCCTGAAGCCAATGAAAGCGGCGTGGGCCTTGGCACGTCGGCGATCGAGATCACGAACAACGAATTTGCCGACCTGGCGGGCGGTGCCATCATGGCGGGCGGGGGGCAACCGGACGCGCATCATCCAACCCGGCCTGAAATGGGCTTGCGCGACATCGTCATCCGCAACAACCGGATCGAAGGGGTGTCGCGCGATTATAAGGAACAGTCGGCGATCCTCGTCACCTATGCGTCCGGCACGCTCATCCTGAACAACGACGTCTCCGACGCGCCTTATGACGGCATCGATGTCGGCTGGGGGTGGGGTGCCAATGATCCGGGCGGCAGCGCCGAATATTGGCGCAAGCAACGCGGCTATTATGACCAGCCCGGCAACATCGTCTATGATACGCCCACGACGTTGCGCGACACCGTGGTCATGGGGAACCGGGTCAGCCGGGTGAAACAATGGTTCCCCGACGGCGGCGCCATCTATCATCTGTCCGCCGATCCCAGCGCGCTGATCGCGGAAAATTACATATCCGACATCGCCGGATCGGGCGGGATCGGCATCTATCTGGACGAAGGGTCGCGCTATGTCACCGTGCGCAACAATGTCATCGACCGGGTCGGCGGCGTGTGGCTCAACCTCAACACCCAGTCGCATATCGCACCGCGGCGCACGGCGCTGGACAATGTCGCCACGGCCAACTGGTATAATAGCGGCAAGCTCAACGGCGAATGGAGCGCCTATCTCAACAATCGCGCCACGGACAATGTGGCTGTGGTCGGAAACCAATGGCCGACGGAGGCAAAGCGCGTGATCGACGCGAGTGGCGTGCAACCGGCGGAGGCCGCCGGTCGCTGACGGATGACGGGCTTTGCTTCAAACGCCCATCTACAAATTGGCCGGCGCACCATCTAACAAAATAGTCTTGCTCTCCAGATAGGCTGCAAGCCCCTCAACGCCGCCTTCGCGGCCAATGCCGGACTGCTTGAACCCGCCAAATGGCAAGCCGAATTCCAGTTTCATGCCATTCTGGCCAAAGCCCCCTGCCCGCACACGCCGGGCAATGCGATAGGCCGCATCGACATCATTGGTCAGGACCGAACCATTGAGGCCATAGTTGCTTTCATTGGCGATGCGGATCGCGTCTTCTTCATCTTCCGCCGGAATCAGGCACAGCACCGGCCCGAAAATCTCTTCCTGCGCAATGCGGCTCTGATTATCGACATTGGCGAACAAGGTCGGCTCCATGAAATAGCCCTTGTCCATATGCGCAGGCCGGGCGCCTCCCGTAACAAGATCAGCGCTACCCTTGCCGATCGCGACATAGTCTTCGACGCGCTCCAACTGTCGCTTCATAGCGAGTGGCCCAAGCTGCGTTGCCATATCCTCGCTATGGCCGATGCGGATGCCCTGCATCACGGCCTTGATCGCATCGGCCAGTTCGTCATGGCGCTTCCTGGGGACGATTGCGCGGCTCAGCATCGCACAGACCTGACCGCTCATGATGGTGATGGTGTTGCCCAATATGGCGGCCGCAACGTCGATCGGGAAGTCATCGCGCACGATCGCGGCGGATTTGCCCCCCAATTCCAGCGTGCAGCGCGCAATACGGCTCGCACAGACCTCGCCGATGCGCTTTCCCGCACCGGTGGAGCCTGTGAAGGTCACCTTGTCGATGCCGGGATTATTGACCAGATGATCAGACGCATCGCGCCCGCCACAAACCAGGTTCACCACGCCGGCCGGGATGCCAGCGGCCTGCGCCGCCTCGGCCATGATATAGGCTTCCAGCGGCGTCTCCGGCGACGGCTTCATGATCACCGTACAGCCCGCCACCAGCGCATAAGCGACTTTGCTCGCCATGATGCCATAGGGCGCATTCCACGGTGCGATCGCCGCCACGACGCCTGTGGGCTCATAGGCGACGATCGCGGTGTCCACCTGAAAGGACGGGCGCCGCTCGACGAACGTGAAGCTGTCGGCATAGCCCGCAATCTGCATGAAGCTGGCGGTCGCGCCGCCAGTCATGATCGGCGCGAAGCTTGCCAGGCCGCCCACCTGCAGCGTCCAGGCGCGCGCCAGCTCCGGCTCCCGCTTTTGCAATTCCTCACCCATTCGGCGCACCAGCGCACCGCGCTCGGCAGGGCTGAGCGTTGGCCATGGCCCCTCATCGAACGCCTTGCGCGCAGCCGTGACCGCACGGTCCATATCCGCCTCGACCGCCTCGGCCACGCGGGCGATCACATCCTCACTATTGGGGGAGACGATCTCGATCGACTTTCCACCTGCGGACTCCACCCATTGCCCGCCGATATAGAGCTTGTCGGGGTGCGCGATGCGGATGTCGTGGGGTATCATCTTGCTGTCCTCTCCTCGATTCTGCGTATAACAATAACGAACGTTATTATTATTTCAACCGCATTGACGTGCCATTCGGTGCTTGACAGTAGAGATATGGCATGGCGTAATCATATCATTCGTTACCATTAACCGCCCAAAGAGCGGCATCGGCACATCCCATCGGGAGAGGATAATGCGAAACGCCCTGATCGCGGCCTGGACGCGCGAGCGCCTCTACGCGGTACTGGATCAATATCTCGCCGCGCTTGTGGCCCGCGATCCCGCAAAGGTCGATTGGGCGCCGATGGTGCGGGCCACCGAGAACAACGTCGAACTCGCAATCGGCGACGGCCTGTGGGGCACGATCACCGGGCGCGGTGATTATGATCTGCGCTTTGCCGACTGCACGACCGGCCAGGTCGGCCTGTTCAGCACCGTGCAGGAAAGCCAGCATGATTCAGCGATGGCATTGCGTATCGGCGTGAACGGGCAAGACGCGATTACGGAAGTGGAAATGCTGATCGTCCGCCAGGTCGATGAAGCGCTGGTTTTCCCCAACCCGCGCTTTGAGCCAAAACCTGCTTTCGAAAGCGCAATCCCGGCCGACAAGCGCATGACGCGCGAGCGGCTGAGGGCGATCGCCGACGGTTATTTTTCGACGCTGGAACAGAATGACGGGCAGCTTTTCACCCGCTTCCATCCCGATTGCGAGCGTGTCGAAAATGGCGTGCAGACCACGAACAACCCCGATTTCCCGCTCGTAAATGCCCATCTCGGCTGCGAAGAGCAGTTCCGCATGGGCTATTATCGCTATGATGATCGCCTGCGTGGCCGCCGCTTCCCGCTGATCGACGAGGAGCGCGGCCTCGTCTTCGCCCATGGCTTCATCGATCATTGCGGCCGCCTCGCCCATTACAAGCTGACAGACGGCGCCGAGATCGAATCCCACATCCGCCGTCCGCACAGTTTTTACATGTCCGAATTGTTCCGCATTGAGGAAGACGCCATCCGCCAGATCGAGGCCAATTTCATCACCGTCCCCTATCATATGCCCTCCCCGTGGGACGGCATCACAGGCCATCGGCCATGACGGCCCCAAGGTTGCAGGGTGAAGTCGCCTTCATCACCGGCGGAGGGCGGGGCCTCGGACAAGCCATTGCCGAGGCGCTGGCTGGTGCTGGCGCGGCCGTGGCGGTCGCCGCACGGTCGGAACGGGAGATCGCCAAGGTGGCGGCCGATCTGAACGCGCGCGGCGGCCGCGCCATCGCAGTCGCCTGCGACGTGACCAATAGCGCCAGCGTGGATGCAGCCTTCGCGTGCGCAGAACAGCAACTTGGCCCCATCAGCATCCTTGTAAACAATGCCGGCGTGCAGGGTCCAATCGGTCCGATCGGTCATATCGATGTTGCCGACTGGTGGAGCGCGCAGAGCGTCCATCTTCTTGGCGCGCTGCTCTGCACGACGCGCGCCTTGCCGGGCATGGAGGCGGCAAATCATGGCCGCATCATCAATATTGCCTCTCAAGCCGGAACCTTCGTTGCGCCCAACGCCTCAGCCTATGCCGTCGCCAAGGCCAGCCTCATCCGCCTGACCGAGCATCTGGATGCCGAGCAGGCAGGCCGGGCCATCCGCGCCTTTGCCATTCAGCCCGGCACGATCCTGACCGAGATGTCGAGCCAGACACTCGCCTCGCCCAATGCCCGCGCGCATGCTGCGCCGCTTGTCGCGCTGCTGGAGAGCATCACGCCGCAAGCCAGCGCCGCCGCGCGCAAAAAGCTGCAATCGCTGGCTGTCGATCTCGCGTCAGGGCGTTTCGATGCGCTTTCGGGCCGCTATCTCGATATCGACTGGGATCTGCCCGCCATGCTCGCTGAACAGGTGCAAAGCGCATGACCGCAAAAAGCACCGCTGCCTTGCCCATGGTCGAGCCAGCCCGTGCTTTTGGCGCAAGGCTGCTGCTCGGCCTCATCCTGAGCGCGATGATCCTGTTCGTCGATGGCTATGATCTGGCCGCTCTCCCGCTCGCGCTGCCGCACATCGTACGGGAACTGGGCATTCCGGCGGCCAGCTTCGGCTTCGCGCTCTCCGCCGTCCTCGTCGGGCTGGGTACTGGCGCGGTTCTGCTCGCGCCCATTGGCGATCGCTATGGCCGTCGCCCGACGATCATCGTCACCGTCGCGCTGATCGGGCTGGCAACCATGGGCACGGCCACCGCGACCAGCGTGACCGGCTTCTCGGTCTGGCGGCTGTTGACCGGGCTGATGCTCGGAGCCTGCCTCCCCAACGTCACCGCACAGGTCGCGCTTTGGGCGCCGGAGGGCAAGCGAGCGAGCACGATCACGATCGTATCGCTGGGCATCGCCATTGGCGGCATTACATCCGGCCTTGTCGTGCCGCTGCTGGTGTCGTTCGGCGGCTGGCGCGCCATCTTTTTGCTGCCCGGCATCGCCACGGTCCTGCTTGCGGTAACGCTGTTCTTCCTGTTCCCGCGCAAGGGCATGGTACCCGAACGGCAGGACGAACCGGCAACCGCCATGCCCGCGCGCAAGGGTGGCCAGTTGCTGGACATATTGCGCCCACCGCTACTCGTCGCGACCGCCATCTTCGTGCTGATCTACGGCCTCAACGCCTTCGCCATTTACCTAACCAGCAGTTGGATACCAACACTGCTGCCCCAGGCCGGCTTCTCGGTCGATCTCTCCGCCCGCTTCATGTCGATCGTCAATCTCGGTGGCCTTGTCGCTGGCCTGCTGATCGCCAAATTGGTGGATAAGAGCCGGGTGACCTTCGTGCTGAGCGCTGCCTATACGACCATCGTTCTGGCATTTCTTGGCCTCTCCTTTGTAAAGCCGGACCCTTGGATCTGGGGCATATTGCTGTTCCTGTCCGCAGGGGCCATCGCGGGCGTTCACCTCGCCCTCATCGCGATCGCGACCGATTTCTTCCCCGCCCGCTATATGGCGACAGCCATCGGCTTTGGCGTCGCGGTAGCGCGCATTGGCGCGATCGGCGGGCCGATGGTCGGCGGATGGCTGATCGCGTCGGGCATCAGCGTCGGCGGCTTCTTCCTCTTCGCGGCCCTAGCACCCGCCGCGTGCCTCGCCGCAACCTGGCTAGTGCCAGCCGCGCAGCGCGCACGGCACAAGATCCTGTCATGACGGAGCAGATCATGTCCCTCTTCGATCAGATCGAGACCGTCCCCGACATGCCGGGCATGGAATTTGCGCTGGAAGTGCGCCTGCGCTTTCATCCCCTGCCCCGCCTGAAAGACCTGCCCACCGGCCCCGACAAAGGGATGGTCACCGTCTCGGCGGGCGAATTTCGCGGGCCGACCCTCAATGGCACGGTGCTGCCTGCAAGTGGCGGGGACTATGCCACCTTCCGCAGCGACGGCGTCGTGCAGCTCGACGCGCGCTATCTGCTGCAAGAGGCCGATGGCACGCCGATCATGCTCCACAACCGAGGCTTCATCTGGGGTCGCACGCCCGATGTGATGCCGCGCTTCAGCCGCATCGCCAATGGCGCCAGCGATGAGCGTGTCGATCCATCCGAATATTATTTCCGCACTTTGACGAGCTTCGACGTGCCCAAGGGCAAGCATGATTGGCTCGCCCGCCACGCCTTCATCGGCGCAGGTGCGCGGCTGACGGATGGCAATGTCGTGCGCTATTACAAGATCCTCTGAATGACGCCGTTCGATGGCAAAGTCGCGGTCGTCACCGGCGGGGCAAGCGGCATCGGCCTTGGTATCACGAGGGCACTGCTCGGCGCGGGCGCGCAAGTGGCCGTGCTTGATCTTCGCGCCGATCATATTGCCCATGCGCAAGCCGAGCTTTGCGACCATGAAAGCCGCCTCGCCTTCATTCAGACCGACGTCAGCGACCGGGCGGCCATAGCACAGGCAGCGCAGGGGGTGGTCGATCAGTTCGGGCGGGTCGATATTCTGGTCAATAATGCCGGCGTCGGCATCCAGCGTAGTTGGGATCAGGTGACTTATGCCGACTGGGATTTCGGGCTTCAGGTCAATCTGGGCGGCGTCATCAACGGCATCATGACCTTCGAACCGCTGCTGCGCGCCAATCCATCGGGCGGTCACATCGTCAACACTGCCTCCCTTGCCGGGCTCGCAACCGTGCCCGCGGCAATGGCGATTTATGGCACCACCAAAACTGCAATCGTTGCGCTGAGTGAGGCGCTGGCCCCAGAGTTTGCCCAAGCTGGCATCGGTGTGAGCGTGCTGTGCCCAGGCCTTGTGCGTAGCAATATCTTGGATATCGACGGCAACAGACCGGTGCGCTTCAAGGGCAGTGTGGCAGATCGCGCAGTGACGCCGGAAGATCGCGAACGCATCGCTTCGGATAGCTGGATGGCCCCCGACAGAGTCGGCCAGATGGTGCTGGAGGGCATCATCGCAAAAAGGCTCTACATCATCACCCATCCCACCCATCGCGACAAGTTCGAGGCGCGGGTCGCAGCGGTGCGCGAAGCCTGGCCGTCAGCCTAGCGTGGTTGGCGGCCAGGGCTGTTCGACCAGCCCGTCCGCCGTCATCATCCAGCACATGTCTTGCTGCGGCAGTGATCCAAGCGCCTGCTCCAGCGCACTGATCGTCCACGGTGCGCCCCCATTGTCGAGGCGATAATCCGCTGACCAGGGCCGGTAGAGATACACCTCATCACCCCGGCACCCCAGCAACCGCCCCGTGAATCGCGCATCAGGCAGGCACAGGCATAAGAGCAGCCGCGCGGCATGGTCGGGCGCGAACGGATCATAGCCCTCGCGCGCCGCCATCATCTCCTGAACGGCTTGCGGTGCCTTCTCGATCAGCCTTGTTCTTGCGATGGGCGACAAGGCATTTACCCGCACGCCAAGCGGCGCCAGTTCCTGCGCTGCACTCATCGTCAGCGCCGCCATCGCCGCCTTGGTCGCGCTATAAAGGCCGATGGGCGGGATCGGGTGCGGCCCGGCAGGTGAGGAAATATTGACGATCGCGCGCGGCGTGGGCGCTTGCGTGCGCCACTGGCGCGCCGCGGCGTCGATCAGCGCCGTCGCCCCTTTCACATTGACGCCAAACTGCCGATCCCAATCCGCTTCGCCCAAATCCCCCAGCAGCCCCGATCGGCTAATCCCGGCATTGTTCACGAGGATATCGAGGCGGCCATGCTGCGCGCAAATGCCGCTTACCAGCGCCTGCGCTGCCGACCAGTCGGATATGTCGCTCATGTCGGCGGACGCCATGCCTCCCGCCGCCATGATCTCCGCGACGACGGCCCGCGCAGGCCGATCATCGCCGCCCTCGCCCAGGCTGTTGCCCCCAGATCATTGACGATGACCTGCGCGCCTTCCGCCGCCAGCGCGCGCGCATAGGCCCGGCCTAAACCGCGCCCCGCGCCCGTGACGAGCGCGACCTTGCTCGCCAGCCGCATGGCTCAGGCCACACGCTCTGCCTGTGGCACCCGCGCGCCATCAAGCTGCGCGCGCGATACCCAGCTGCCATGCACCTGCGCCCGCATCGGCAATGGCATCGGCACGCGCGCAATCGGCCCCTTGGCGATATCCCCGGCCTCCACGATCCACAGTTCGGACTGGAACATATCCTCCCCGCTCTGACGGTCGACGACCGCGAGCAGCCAGCCATCATGATCGGGCGTAGCCGAGGGGACATGGACTGGCTCGCTGATCGCCATGCCGAAATCCAGCGGCATCATGTCGATCCGGCCATTGCCCGGCTCGATGCGCAACATCGCGTTGAACGCAGCACCCACCGGACCACCCGGCAGCGGCGGGCCACCCTGCGGATTCATGCTCATATACCAGGCCGCGCGATAAGGCCGGCCCTGATCGACATCGCGCAGGCGCGGCATGTCGCCGGGCGGCCCCATCACCCGCTCCGCATAGCTTTCGCCATCCTTGCTCATGTCAAAGGTCCAGCGCGTAAGCCCGCCGCCAATCTCCCGCTGATCGCGCTGGATGCCCCCGGCCTCGCGCATGAAGCCGAACGCATTGGTGTCCGAAAGGCACAGGTCGAGATGGACCAGATCGCCATCGTCAAAGGCGTTAACCAGATGAAAAGCGGAAATGCCAGGGCGTCCGCGGAACCAGCGCATCTCCTCCACCTTGCCATAGCGCGGCATGATGCCGACCCAGCTCTCCAACTCCTGCTGATGTGCCCAATGCGCGCCGCCAGCCTTGAGCCTCTCAAGATCGGCGGTTGTCGGGAAGATCGGGAAGATCGCGTATTTTTCACTGATCGCGAAGTCGTGAATGGTTGAGCAATAGGGCTGCTCGAACCATTGCTCGCTCGTCAGATTGCCGTCCTTGTCCGCGATGCAATAGGCCACATCCTTGGTACATAGGCCGCCCGCCTCATAGCCGAAGAAGAACATCTCGCCGGTCTGCGGATCGATGCGCGGATGCGCCGTGAAGGTTTGCGAGCGCAGCGCGCCGTAATAATCCCAGCGGCCGACCGTCTCCAGCGTATGCGGATTAATCTCATAGCCAAGCCCATCCTCCTTGGTCATGAACAGCCGCCCTGCGTGCCAGACCGGCGTGGTATTGGCGACGGTGCGGTCCTTGTCCTGGGCGGCGGGATCATCCGTGAACGGATTGCGATATTGGCCAAACAGCGCCCGCCGCGCCTCGCGCTCCAGCTTGTAGCGCTCGGTCTCGACATAGCGGATCGCATAATCGACCTTGCCACCGCTGATGGCGAAGCGGGCAACCATGCCATCGCCCGACAGCACGATATCATCCGCATACATGGGCGGCACGGCAGGATCGGGCACCGCGCGGAAAAACGCGCCATCCACCTCGGCGGGAATGTCCCCGATCACATCGAGATTGCGCGCCGACCATTCGATGCCGACCGGTGTATTCAATCCGGTAAAGTGGATGGTTTTCGGGAAGTTCGCCACTATCATCCTCCTATATGTTCGTTCTTGCGCAGCGTGCGGATCACATGATCCGAGCCCTTGTCGCCAATCATGATCGCGGTCGCATTGGTGTTGCCCTGCGGTAGCGTCGGCATGATCGACGCATCGGCAACCCACAGCCCCTCCACGCCGATCAGCTTGAGGTCGCTATCGACCACCGCCATCGGATCGTCGCGGTGCCCCATCTTTGCCGTGCCGACGGGATGGTAGAGCGGGATCGACGCCATGCGCACATAATCGCGCAACTGCGCCGGGTCCGTCATCGCCGCGCCGGGCCGCAACTCGCCCTTGATGAAGGGCGCCATAGCGGCCTGCCGCAAAATATCCCGCGCAATGCCAATGCCCTCGACGATCTGGTCGATATCATCCGTGCTGCTCAACTGCTGATGCGCGATGACCGGTGGTGCCAGCGGGTCGGCAGAGCGCAGCGTGATCCGCCCACGGTTCCGGGGCCGCATCAGGCCGACCAGCGTCGAGATTGACGGGTTCGGGCGCAGCATGAGCCGACCCTGTTCGTCAAAATCAAAGGCAAAGGCCGCAAAGGAAATCTGGAGATTGGGCGCGGACAAATCCGCCCGGCTCTTCACGAAAGCCTGCGCATGGCCGATCGCCGTGGTCAGCGCGCCCTTGCGGGCCAGCGCGAACTTCATGACTTGCCACGCGCCGCGCAGTCCCTTCGCATCACTGTTGAGCGTCACCGCATCGACATCATTCACGATATGCGTGCCGACATGATCCTGCAGATTGCTCCCCACGCCGGGTCGGTCGCAAACCACATCGATGCCCATCGCGCGCAGATGATCGGCCGGGCCGATGCCAGACAGCATCAGCAGGCGCGGCGTGTTCATCGCGCCTGCGCTCAGCACCACGCCATGCCGCGCCGTCAGCCGCTTCTCCTGCCCATCCTGCCAATAGACGATGCCGGTCGCCCGCTTATCCTCCACGATGATGCGCAGCACTTGCGCCTCAAGCAGGATGTGCGGCGCATTGCCGCCCTTGCGCTCATGCAGATAGCCACGCGCAGCCGAGCAGCGCGTGCCACTGCGCTGCGAAACCTGCACATAATCGACGCCCTCGGCCTGCTGGCCATTCAGATCGGTTGAGCGCGCAATGCCTGCCTGCTGCGCCGCCGTGATCCACGCATCGGTAATGGGATAGCGCGCCCGCCCTTCCGACACAGCAATCGGCCCGCCAGTGCCGCGCCAGGCATCCGCGCCGCGTTCATTATCCTCCATGCGGCGGAAATAGGGGAGGACGGAGGCATAATCCCAGCCCAGCGCCCCTTCCCGCGCCCATTCGTCATAATCCCAGCGATGCCCACGAATGAACATCATGCCATTGAGCGCACTGCCGCCGCCCAGCAGCTTGCCCGCTGGCCATATGTCGGCGCGGCCGCCCAGGGTCGGGTCTGGCTCCACCTTATAGCACCAGTCGAACTCCGGGTTCTGCACCACCGCGCTGGTGAGCGCAGGAATGCGCGAGCGATAATGCCGATCGGTGCGCCCGGCCTCTACCAGCGTCACCGTCAGGCCGCCATCGGCAAGCCGCCCGGCCATCGCCGCACCGCCCGATCCGCCGCCCACGACGATGATGTCCGGTTCTTGCATCATACGGCCTTCATTCCCTTAAAAGCTGGACATGATCGCCGCACTGGGCGCGTCGAGCGGTTTGCCTGCAGCCTTGAGTTTCAACTCGGCCGCGCGCGTCTTGCCCTGCTCGGCAATCAGCCAGGCATGGATGGCCGCTGTGTCCTGGGCGGTGAGAATATCGTCCCACCGTGGCATGCCATTGGGCAGCAGCAGCCCTTCCCGCACGATCTGCTGGAAGGCATCATGCACCCCCGGCTGCATCCGGCGCAGGTCCGGCACATTGGCGCGCAGTTGGTTGGAATGGCAGATCGCGCAATTCTCGAAGAACAGCCCCTGCCCGCGTGCCAGCACCGCAGGCGTGACGCCCGCCGCCTGCGCAGGCGGCTGCGAAGCAACCTCCGTGGGTGGCAGAGGTTCAGGCTGCGGCACCGGGCCGCCATCGATGCGGAAGACCAGAATGCGATTGGCATTGCCATTGCGATAAGCGGCTGAATAATTCGGCACATAGGACCAGCCACCGCCGCCAAAGCCGGTCGCCACCGCGACATATTGCACGCCTTTCACCCGATAGGTCATCGGCGCCGCCATGATCGAGCTGCCAGTCTGGATTTCCTTCAACAGCTTGCCGCTGTCGGCATCGCGCACCATCAACTTGCCGCCAATCGTGCCATGAAAGATCAGGCCGGAGGCTGTCGACAAGACGCCGGAGCGATCCTGCCATCCCTCCATCTGCACCGTCCAGCGGGACTTGCCCGTCAGCGGATCGATCGCGCGCAGCTCGGACGAAAAGGGCTTTTCCTTCACCCATTTCCAGGCAGGCAACGCCTCGACCTGCGCGCGCAGCGGCGGCGGCAGCGTTGGCAACACATCCTGCAATTGCGGCGTGAAGATAAGGCTGGTGCCGACATTCAGCGCACGCGGCCGTCGGGGGTCGCTCGCTTTGTCCGGCGGAACCGTGAACATCAGATTGCCCATATCCAGCACGGCCGCGAAATAGAGCTTGCGCGCCGGATCATAAGCAGGCGGATACCAATTGCGCGCGCCTGCCGACGCCGGGAAGATGATCTTCGGCCCCTTCCAATATTCGGACTCGTCCGGGGTCAGGTTGGGCTTGCCGGTCTTGAGGTCAAAGCCCTTCGCCCAATTGGTGCGCACCAGCGCGTTGATCCGCAGCGGCTTGCCAGTCTCCCGGTCCAGCACGAACAGATAGCCATTTTTGGGTGCGTGCAGGATGACCGGGCGGACCTTGCCGTCGATTTCCATGTCCGTCAGCACCATCGGCTGCGTCGCGGTATAGTCCCAGCTATCGCCGGGCGTTTCCTGATAATGCCATTTCACCCGGCCCGTCTTGCGGTCCAGCGCGACGATCGAGGAGAGGTAAAGATTGGTGCCGCCTGCGGGCGAGCGACGGCTGATCGCATAGGGGCCGCCATTGCCCACGCCGATATAGACGGTGTCGAATTGGGGATCATAATTGATCGCATCCCAAACCGTGCCGCCGCCGCCAATGTCCCAGCGGCTCTTCGGATCCCAAGTCTTGAGCGCATCTTCCAGTTCAGGATTTTCCTGCGGCCCGCTTTCGGGGTCGCGCGGAACGGTGAAGAAGCGCCAGGCCTGCGTCCCATCGCTCACGCGATAGGCCGTCACATAGCCGCGCACATCATATTCCGCCCCGGCATTGCCGATCACCACCACATCGCCCGCCACATCGGGCGCGCCGGTGATGGTGTAGCCACGGTCATGATCGACAATGGTATCAACCGACCAGAGCGTCTTGCCGGTCTTGGCGTCGAGCGCATACAGCTTGCCATCAAGCGACCCGACGAAAACCTTGCCGCCTAAGACGGCGACGCCGCGATTGGCCTGATCGCAGCAAGCGGCGCGATTGACCTGCATGTCCACCTCGGGCTCGAAGATCCAGAGCGGTTTGCCAGTGGCAGCATCCAGAGCATAGACCCGGCCCAGATTGCCGCTGGTGTACATCACCCCATCGATGACGACGGGCGTCGCCTCCTGCACGCGGTTGGTGCCAAGGTCATAGCTCCAGGCCAGGCCCAGCTTGGCGACATTGCCAGGCTCGATATCGGTCAGGCGCGAAAAATGGCTGTCATGCACATCGCCGCCGGGGAAAGCCCAGTCATCGCCCGCGCCATATTCCGACGAGGCACCGCCCGCACAGGCCGACACCAGCGCAACCCCCACCAGCGCGGACAAGCCACGCAGCGACTTGACGATCGCAAGCATCAGACGGGCCACGCTGCCTGATGCGCGATCATCACCTCGCGCAGGGATTTGGGCTTGCGACCCGTGATGCGCTCGACCGTGTCGCTCAGTCGGCCGAAATAGCCCTCGCGGATCGACTGGCCGAATGTCACCATATCATCGCTCGACCAGGGGATCGGCCCCTCCGGCATGATGTCGGAGGCATGGCGCGGCACGCCGAGCGAATCGAAATACGCAAACATCGCTTCGTCATCGACTTGCTCGACGGTGATGGGCTTGCCGGATAGTTCGGTCACCATCGCCATCGCTTCGGGGATCGAGATCAGGTCCGGCCCGGTGATGTCATAGGCGCAATTGCCATGCCCATCCTGCGTCAGCACGCTTGCAGCCGTTGCCACGCAATCATCCCGGCTGACGAAGCCGACCTTGCCGTCGCCGCAATTGTCCGGCTTGTGCCCGGACAGCAACGCGGGGATGGCCATCGCCGTCGCCACCGCCTCGGCATATTGGCTATCGCGCAGATGCGTCCATTGCGCGCCCGATGCCTCGATAATCTCTTCCGTCGCGCGATGATCATTCTTCACGATCGCCGGATTGTCCGGCTGGTCCGCCGAGATGAGCGAGGTGTAGACGATATGCCGTACGCCCTGCGCGACGGCTGCCTCTACCGCATTGCGATGTTGGCCGACGCGCGATCCCACGCGCGCCGTGCTGATGAGCAGCATCCGCTCGCCGCCCCGCATCGCGGCGGCAAGCGTCGCAGGATCATCGAAATCCGCATGGCGCACATCTGCACCACGCTGCGCAAAATGCGCGAGCTTGGCCGGTGTGCGGGAGAGCAATATGAGGTCTTCCGGTGCACAGGCCGCCAGTAATAGCTCTGCCGCAGCGCCGCCAAAGGAGCCGGACGCTCCGGTTACGATGATCTTGCCCATGGCCATCCCCTCACTGACTTTTGCAATGTCGTTGCATTTGATAGTAACGATTGTTAGTATCTCGTCAACATGTGCTGAAGTGGAGAGGAAAGAAAATTGCCATCGCTAGCAATCGAGGACCGTATCGCCCTGCAGGATCTGATCGCCGCCTATAGCTGGGCGCTCGATACGGGCGATGTGGAGGGGCTGGTCGCCTGCTTCACGCCGGACGCGCGCATGAGCGAGGAAGTGTTCGACGAACCCGATGTGTGGGAAGGCCATGATGGCATTCGCGGCATCGCCGAACATTATCGCAACGCCGCTGGCTTTCCCGGTCGCCAGCATCATGTGACGCAGGTGCAATATATGCCGCAGGAGGACGGCAGCTGCAAAATGCGCAGCTTCGCCTTCGTCACGGAGTGCAACGGCGAGCCGCCTTATCTGCTGCGCTTTGCAGGCTGGTATGATGATCTGGCCGTCAGGGACACCGACGGCCAGTGGCGCTTCCAGCAACGCACCGTGCGCCTGTGGGATGGCGAAGTACTCAAGAATTTCCCCGGTCGTGGGCAATGGGTGCCGCGCAAGCGCCCCGACTCGCTCATCATCAAGCGCTGAGCGAGCGACAACAAACGACATAAGACGGCGGGGAATATAGGATGACGATCATCAGAAGCGGCGGCGCATCGAGCGCCGCAGCCGGACCCTCCTTGCTCATGGGACTGGCATTTGGATTGCTCTCCGCGCTCGGCCCGTTCGCGATCGATCTCTATCTGCCCGCCATGCCCGACATGGCGCAGGCGATGGCGGCCGATAGCGGCGCGGTGCAGCGCTCGCTCTCCGCCTTCTTTCTGGGGCTGGCCATCGCCCAAATCCCGCTCGGCTGGCTCGGTGATCGCTTCGGTCGGCGCAGGCCTTTGATCGGCGGGCTTACCCTCTTCGCGGCGGCCTCCCTGGGCTGCGCTCTGGCAAACGACATCGACCAGTTGATCGCGCTGCGCTTTCTGCAAGGCATGGGTGCCTGCGCAGGCACCTCCAGCGTGCGGGCGATGATCCGCGATCAGCATAGTGGCCACCACGCCGCGCGGCTCATGGCCTTCACCTTCCTCATCATCGGCATATCGCCCGTGCTTGCGCCGCTTGCTGGCAGCTACCTGCTCCGCGCGACTTCCTGGCAGGGGCTGTTCGTCATTCTGGCGAGCGTCGGATCGGTCGCGCTGCTCTGCGTGGTGCTGTTCCTGCCTGAGACATTGCCGCCCGCCCGCCGCGTCGCTTCCCGATCGATCGTGCAAGCCTGCGCTTACCTGTTGGCAAAGCGTGCCTTCGTCGCCTGGGCCTTCGTCGCGGGCATGGCGACGACGATTCCTTTCGCCTTCGTGACTGCCGCGCCCTTCCTCTTCTCGCAGGGCTATGGGCTGACACCGCATCAATACAGCCTGCTGCTGGCGCTGAACGCTATCGTCTCGATCATCGCAACGCAGTTTGCGCCTGGCCTCATGCGGCGGCTCGGCGTGCGGCGGCTGGTCACGATCGTCGTGCTGATCGCAACCGTAGCGACGGGGGCCATCGCGCTCGCGGCACTTACGAGCGGGGACGTACCGCTCGCTATGGTGCAAAGCTATTCGATGCTGATCTTCGCCGCATCAGGCCTGATGCTGACGCCTGCCGCTATTTCCGCGCTTGATGCATCCGATCAGGGTGCCGGTGCCGCCGCAGGCCTGCTTGGCACGCTGCAGCTTGGGGTTACGGCGGCCGGTAGTGGCGCGGTCTCGCTCTTCCCCTCCTTCACCATTCTCCCGCTTATCAGCATATTGGCGGGGGGCTTCCTGCTGGTGCTGGCGGCAATGGCTATGCTGCGCTCCAGTCAGGAATGAGCGCCTCTATTCCTCAGGCGGCTTGGTCCGCTCCAGGAACAGCGAAACCCCATTTTCGTCCCGCGCCTCCAGCGTGTCGATCAGCTTGCCGAGCATCGCGTTGAAGTTCGCGATTTCCGCCGGTTTCAGAGCCGAAACCAGATAGTCGGCAACGGAATCGGTTTGCGGCCGCATGGCCTTGTATAGCCGCTCGCCCTCCGCGGTCAGGCTCAACGTCTTGCGGCGTCGGTTCGTCTCGTCCCTGTCCACCATGATGCGGCCATGCTTCTGCAACGCCGCTACCGCGCGCGAAACGCTCATGGGGTTCACGCCCGTCAGTTCAACCAGTTCATGGCTTGCGGAATGGGGGAAGCGGCCAATCAGCATCAGCAGGCGAAATTCATTGAGGCTGATCTTGTGCCGATGTTCCAGATAGGTCGAAAAGGGGGCCATCAACTTGTTGGCAAGCTTCAGCACGCCATGCAGCGCGTCGGCCGAAGCGCTTTCGCGCGCTTGCGGCGTCGGTGGTTTATCCATGGCGTCGGATGCTTTGCGTCCAATATTCTTCGACATATGTCTCGCCTAACACATCTGGGTGTTCATGAGTCAACCACCCGCCATCATGCCATCGTACAACCGACGCTGGTGAATTTTCCATCCGCAAGATGATAGTGAATATATTGCCGCATGTTCTGAACCTCGCCTTTGGCGATGGGCACGAACTGCTCCAACCCTTGCGCTTTTAGCACATCGGCAGTCAGGTCGCGCAAGCCTTCGACGCGGATGATCCCTTCCAGCGCGACAAGTTCGTCGCTGCTGGCGAACCTTTCTATGACAACGCTCTCCTTCACATAGCTGTGCAGGAAGCTGTAGAAACGCTTGAAAGCATCCCGGTCGCTCAGATCGATGCCGAAGAAGCCGATCCGGGCGCCTGGCGCATAAAAATCCAGGACTTTGTCATAGTCCCGATCATTGAATGCCTGCACATAGTGTTCATACTCTGCGCGTTCCATCACCCTCTCCTCACCCCATTTTGATCTTGCGCGATTTAATAACGATCGTTACCGTTTAAGCAAGAGGCCGCACAGACGCGCCGTGAGAGGATGGTGCAATGAGCAGAACGCTGCAGGAAGAGCGCAACCTGAAGCTGGTCCAGGACATGTTCGATCATGTGCTGATCCCCTTCGATGCCGACGCTGCCGATCGCTACATCGCGGCCGATTACATCCAGCACAATCAGTTGGTCGATACCGGAATCGAACCGCTCAAAGCCTTTCTGCGCAAGGTGCGGGCCGAAAGCCCCAACGCCACCCACGACATCAAGCGGCGCTTTGCCGATGGCGATCATGTCATCGTCCATTATCATGTCTGTCGGTGGCCGGGCGACGCCGGTTTCGCCGTCATGGATATCTTCCGCATCGCGGGCGACAAGATCGTCGAACATTGGGACGT
Organism: Sphingobium sp. D43FB; assembly: GCF_002312805.1. GTDB lineage: Bacteria > Pseudomonadota > Alphaproteobacteria > Sphingomonadales > Sphingomonadaceae > Sphingobium. Next base: position 77,889 of record NZ_NMUA01000018.1, read on the forward strand.
GATGCAGGATGTGCCTGCGGACAGCCCCAACCCCCACTCGCCATTCTGACCCCAAACAGGAGAAGACCCATGCGCTTTACCGACAAGGTCATACTGGTCGTCGGCGGCAATAGCGGCATAGGGCTGGCGAGCGCCCAGGCCTTTGCGGCGGAGGGCGGCATCGTCCACCTCACCGGGCGCGATCAGGCGACGATCGACAGCGCCGTCGCCAGTATCGCGGGCGCGACGGGCTACCGGGCGGATGTTGCGGATCTGGCGAGCCTGGACCCGGTGATCGCCGCCATCAAGGCGCGACATGGGCGGCTCGATATCCTCTTCGCCAATGCGGGCGTTGGCGGTTTCGCGCCCGTGCGCGACATTACGCCGCAGGATTGGGACGCGGTTCACGCCGTCAATCTACGCGGCTGCATCTTCACGATCCAGAACGCGCTGCCGCTGATGGAAGCTGGCGGATCCATCGTGGTTACAGGGTCGATCGGCGGCCATGCCTTCGTGCCCGGCAACACCACTTATGCCGCTGCCAAGGGTGGCCTCGCCGCTGCGCTCAAGGTGATCGCCGGCGAACTGGTGCGCGAGGGCATCCGCGTCAATCTGGTAAGTCCCGGCCCCATCGAAACGCCCCTGCTCTATCGCAACCCCGGCCTCACCGGAGACGCGGTGGACAGGCTGCGCGAACAGATGATCGATGCCATACCGATGCGCCGCATGGGCAGGCCCGAAGAGGTTGCTCGTGCCGTACTGTTCTTCGCATCGGATGATGCAAGCTTCATCACTGCCGCCAATCTATTCGTCGATGGCGGCACGCTCGAACTGGGTTGAGGGATATAGCGCAATGGACAATATTTTTTCGACGATCGACAACCCAAAGCTGGAATTTGCGATGGAAGTGCGGCTGCAATTCCCGCGCGTCCAGACCATCGCGAACAGCCCTTGGGGCGGCACGCGCAGCGCGGTCTATGTGGAAAGCGGCACCTTTGAGGGGCCACGGTTGCGCGGCAAGGCCGTGCCGGGGTCCGGCGGCGACTATGCCTATTTCCGGCCCGACGATGTGGCGGTGTTCGATGCGCGCTACATGTTGGAGGAGGAGGATGGCACGCTGATCCTCCTCAACAATCGTGGCTTCCTGTGGGGGCGCAAGCCCGACACGATGGAGAAATTGCGCGACTGGGCCTTTCGCGAGGGCGAGCCAGTCGAGCAGCAGGACTATTATCTGCGCGGCAACCCCAGTTTCGAATGTTCGGTCGGCAAGCATGATTGGCTGACCAAACATGTATTCGTTGGCGTCGGCGAGCGCCGCGCCGACGGCAATGTGTTGCGCTACTACGCGCTCACCTGACGGGAGATCGCCATGACCACCGCCGAGGAAACGCTCGAAGAACGCAACAGCCGCATCGTCATCGACATGTGGCAAAAAGTGATCCGCGAAGGGAGCCGCGAGGCGGTTCTGCGCTACATCGCGCCCGGCTATATCCAGCATAATGTCAACATGCCTTCGGGCCGGGAGCATTTGTTGCGGCTGGTCGACATCATCAAGGATACGCCAGCCGACTTCAATCCGCCCCGTCACAAGGAGCTGGTTCGCACCGTGGCACAGGGCGATCATGTCGTGATGATCTGGGAGCAGGAGCAGGACGATCCAAACGTGCCGGGCGCGACCTATACAGGCCATGCCTTCGACATGTTCCGGCTGGAAGATGGCATGATCGTCGAACATTGGGACGACACCCGAAAATGGCCAAAGCCCTGGTGATCGCAATATAACAGGGGAGCATGACATGAGCGAACGCATCACGAGTTTGAAGCCAGCCATCGACGCGCCCGACGGCCAGACCGCGCCCGTCATCGCGGCCGATCACGCGCAATTGCTGCACAGCGACGATCCCGTTCTCGCCGCCAATAAGCGGCTATGCTACGATATGTATCGCACCGTGCTGCAAGCGGGCCATGCCGACCGCGCACCGGATTTCATCGGCCCGCATTACATCCAGCATAATCCCAATGTGGTGAGCGGCGTCGAAGCCTTGCAGGCCTTCATTCGCGGATCACGCCCACAGCGCGAGATTTTGCCGCACATCGAGCTGCCGTTGGTATCGATCATCGCCGAGCGGGACATGGTGAACTTCACCTTCGTCCGCACCGAGAAAGACGGTGACGGCAAAGGCTATCACACCAGCTGGTTCGACCTGTTCCGCATCGAAAATGGCAGGATCGTCGAACATTGGGATCCCGCGATGAAGAGCGCGGACATGCTGAAACTCGACCCCAACGACAATAAGATCGGGCGTTAGCTTTTGATTGCTGGGCATTCCGAGCCTCGCATCCATCACGATCGTCAATCTCGAAGTGCGAACCGCGCATACGGAACCGATACAATTAATAATAACGAACGATATTATTGTCATTCTTGCTCTTGCCCATATTGATAACGTTCGTTATGGTTATCGCATGACCAGCAAGCGGTTCCGCAGGCTAGAGTCGAGTGAAGGAGAGGTCTGCCATAGGGTGTCCGACCTTACCCGCGTGCAGCGATGACGGTGGCAATAAGCCCTGATCCGCTGCATGATGGTAGTCGGCAATGCAGGCACTCCCTTGAGGCATTGGGGAGGAAATATGTCTAAAAATCAGCTGCTCTCGGTCCGGTTCGGCGTTGCCTTTGGTGCGATGGCCTGGTCGATCGCCACGCCTGTCCTGGCTCAGGAGGTAAATGCGGCCGCATCCGCGCGCGATGATCAGGGTATCAGCGATATCATCGTCACCGCACAGTTCCGCAATCAAAGCGTGCAGGAAGCGCCGCTTGCCATTACGGCCGTGGACGCATCGCTTATGGAAGCACGCAGCCAGACCAGCGTCGAGTCCGTCGCGCAGCGCGCGCCGAGCGTCACCTTCTCCGCTGGTGGTCAGGGCGGCGGCGCGCAGACCGCAGCCGTCAACATCCGGGGTATCGGCGCCACCGATTTCCAGTTCCCGAATGAACCTGGTGTCGGCATCTATATCGATGACGTCTATTACGGCATCAGTTCGGGTGCGGCGTTCGATCTGGTGGATCTGGACCGCATCGAGATTTTGCGGGGGCCACAAGGCACGCTGTCTGGCAAAAACTCCATCGGCGGGTCGATCAAACTCTTCTCCCGCCGTCCCGATGATGATTCCGACGCCTATGTCGAAGCCTTGTACGGCTCCTTCAACCGCGTGGGCCTGCGCGGCGCAACGAACATCACCCTGGCGCAAGACAAGCTCTATGCGCGCATCTCCGGCCTGGCCCGTCATGTCGACGGCTTCTTCAAGCGGCTGGACTATGGCTGCGTTACCGGGGTTCCGGCACCCGGCGGCACCTTCGCCTCGCCTGCCGATGATTGCGTGATCGGCACGGAGGGCGGCCAGAATATCTATGCCGTGCGCGGCGCCTTGCGCTGGATCGCATCCGACCGGATCGAGAATAACCTGATTGCCGATTTCACGCAGGACAGTTCGGAAGCATCGCCGGGCAAGGCGCTCTTCCTGCCCCCCGTCGATGGGCGCAATTATCTCACCGCGCCAAACAGCTACACAAGCTATGCCAATTACACCGGCCTTCCCGGCACAGCCAATCAATATACGAACAAGGGTCAGAGCAATCTGCGCAGTTGGGGCGTTTCCAACACGCTCGATATCACTTTGTCCGACATGTTTTCGTTAAAGTCGATCACGGCCTATCGTTACGCCAAGGGTGCCAGCTCCTGGGATGCGGACAATTCGCCCGAAGATATTTCGAACAATGCGAGCGGCTTCCTGCACGAACAGTTCACGCAGGAACTCCGCCTGTCAGCCGACTTCGGCGATCTGCTCGAGGTCACGACCGGCGTTTATTATTATAAGGGCGACAGCAACCAGAGCGGACGCATCCAGGTCGGCGTCGCGGGGCTCGATTTCTTCTATGACGACCCGTTCGAACAGACGTCCAAATCCGCCTTTCTGCACGGCGTCCTTCATGCCACGGATCAGCTCAACATCACGGGCGGCATTCGCTATACCGACGAAGATAAAAGCTACACATTCCGCCGCATGAGCCCCATCCCCGGCCTGCCGACCGATCCCCGCGTCGCCTCGCTGGATGGTCTTGTCGGTGAATTTGCCGGCAAACGCTGGGACTATCGCGTCGCTGTGGATTATGAGGTTGCGCCGGACGTGCGCTTCTATGCGCAGGTCGCGACGGGCTTCAAGGGCGGCGGCGTCAATCCGCGTCCCTATCTCGCGCAACAACTGGTTCCGTTCGAACAGGAAACCTCGACCAGCTATGAAGCCGGCTTCAAGAGCATGTGGCTGGATCGGAAACTGCGCCTGAACGGCGCCTATTATCACAATAGCTACAAAAATTATCAGGGGCTCACGTCGAGCTGCCCAGACATCAGCCCGCCCGGTTTCCCCTTCTGTTCGGCCACCCGGAACATCGGCGACGCCAAGATCGACGGTCTGGAACTGGAATTCGACGCGCGGCCCGTGCCTGGCCTCTCGATCGACGGCTCCGTCAGCTACACCGATTTCCGCTTCACAAGCGCGGCGTTGGGCAGCGGCATCATCCCCGGAACCACCGAGGCACCATTCGTCTCGAAGTGGAAATATGCGGCCGGCGTGCAATATGAGGTCGAACTGGGCAAGCATGGCTCGCTCACGCCGCGCCTCGACTATACCTGGCAATCGAAGTTCGAAACAACGATCCCCAACAATATCCCGAACTTCGAATTCGGCCGCGTGGAATCGCGCGGGCTGCTCAATGCGCGCCTGACCTACCGCACGCCCGACGATGCATGGGAAGCGGCGCTCGCTGCTACCAACCTCACCGACGAATTTTACTTCGTGAACAAATATGACCGCTTCGCCCAATCAGGTAATGCCTATGGACAGCCCGGTCGTCCGCGCGAAATCATCTTCAGCGTGAAGCGCAAATTCTGACATGCCGCTCGACAGACAAAGAAGCGCCCCGTCCACATTGGCCGGGGCGCTCTTTTTGTTGGCCGGGGACTGTCACGCGGCAGGGCTAGAGAAACTGCACCAATTCGATCTCATGCCCCTCCGGATCATCGATCAACGCGACGCGCGTGCCTGGAATGTCGAAGGGCGCGCGCTTGATCCTCGCCCCGGCCTTGATCGCTCGCGCGACAGCAGCATCGGCATCCTGCGTGACGAAGCCGATGACGCCCGCCGCTGGCCGCTCATCCCCATTTCCACCGCTCTTCCAGTTCAGCAGGCCCAGCATGAAGCCATGCCCCTCCTGCCGCAGCAGGACTTCCTCGAAATCGGCCCCATCGATGCGGATATGAACAGCCATATCGAAAACGGCCGTGTAGAAGGCGATCATGGACTCGAGATTGGCGACGTACAGCTTGATGAAGCTGAACTGGCCCGCGCTCATCGCAGCGTCAGCACCCAGCTGAAGGCTGGCTCGGCGGCACTGGCATAGGATAGCGGCTCGCATCGCTCGATCCCACCAATGGCCAATTCCGCAAACGCCTCCGGCCAGCGCCCGCCAGCCAGCCGCGCCAAGGTTGCAAGCGATGTAGCTTCGGGCACGCAGATCGGCACCATATCGCCTGCGACGCGATGCTGGATCAGCGAAATCCGGCGATAGCCCGCCTCCTGTGCAACCTCGCTCACCATCACCGCATCGGCCTGACGGGATACGCCGAAGAAGGCGGCTGGCCGGGTTTGAACCAAGGCCTGCACCTGGCGCACCCGGTCACCGTCCATCGGCTGAGCCGACCCGCCCAGCCTGCCGACATGGGCGGCAAAGCGCGCGCTTGCAGCGAGACTCGTATCATAGAGCAGCACCGGCTGCCCTTCATGGGCCAGCACGGGCGAACGCAGCGTCACAGCGGCGGCCGCAGCAATGGCGGCACCCGCAACCAGGCCGCGCCTCGACACCGGCATCATTGCCCGCTCTCCTTTTCGGCCGACAGATAATCGGCGATCTGCTTGAGTTCCGCATCGCTCGCCTCACCGCGCGGAATCGCGGGCATATTGCCGATGCCCATCCGTACTGCTTGCATGACGAACTCGGACGTCAGGTCCGTGCGCTTTTCAAGCAGTGGCTGCTCCGTCCGCCGCGCCAGCAGGCCAGTGCCCATGCCAGCGGGGCCATGACACATGGCGCATTTTTCCAGATATAGCCGCTCGCCCGGCCCGACGTTGGGCCGGGATGATATCGTCTCTGGCGCAGGCATGGGCGGTGGCCCCTTGCTCTGCTCGGTCGCGACAGCCTTGTTGTCCGCGCCGCTGCTGCACGCGCTGACCCCCAGCAGGATCAGTATCCCTGCCCGCCGCATTGCGCCCACGCCCATGCCGGTCATGCCTTCGCTCCCATCATCGACGTGGGCCAGATGCCGCTCTTGCCCGGCGCGATGATGCCCTGTGGATCGAGCGCATCCTTCACCGTGCGATTGAGCTTGGCGAGCGCGCCCCCATTGAAGTCATAGGTGTCCGCGACGGCATCCATATAATCGAGATGGGTGCGATACTCGCCATAGCCTTGCGCCTTGGCATCCGCGATCAACCGCTTAAGGAAAGGATCGACCCGCTTCATCATCGCCGGATCATCCTTGTCCAGCAGCACCGCGTTCACATTGATGAGGTGGCGCTCGCCAAAGGCGAAGCTCGCCTGATAATCCATGCCAAACTCCTTGTAACAGGCATAGGTGCGCTGAAACTGCGCCAGTGCCGCTTTGCCTGATTGGGGCAAGATCGGCGAAAAGCCGATATGGCCGCCGCGCCCGCCATGCCAGTTGGCATTCTGCATCGGAAAGGTCAGCGGCGTGCCGGTCCAGCCGGTCGCCTCGATCGGCTCTCCGGTTTTCCAGGTGGTGGGGCGCAGGCTCATCGGCTTGAGCTTGCCCATCTCCCGCTCCAGCACCGCATAGGCGGCCTTGTTCATATCCTCGCGGCCATATAGGCGCAGGCTCACGCCCCACCAGCCGACATTGAACTTCTTGCGGATCGCCGCGATGACCTCGTCAGACAGGGCGCCGGGTTTGTCCGTCCACTCGCCACGTGTCGTAAGGGTGGCTGCCGCACGCAGCCAGTTGCCGATGGTCGGCGATTGCTGGAGCAGGCCTTCACGCCGCAAGGGCGCTAGCGCATCGACCAACGGACCCAGATCCTCCGGCCGCTCGAACTCAAGATCCATGCCCATCAGCGATTCCGGCGCGGGCATCAGCCACAGGCCCATCTTGGTCACGATGCCGAAGTTCGACTGCACGAACATCTGGTCCCATGATGGGCCAAAGCCGAATTTGTAGAGCTGCCATGTCGGCGCGCCATCGAGCGCGCCCATGCCCGTCCGCACCACCATCCCATCGGCCATCACCGCCTCGATGCCGCAAATCTTGGTCGTATGCTCGCCATAGGGCGTGTAGCCAACGCCGCGATCCAACGCATTGCCCAGCACCGACCCCCAGCTATTGCCCGGCACCGATAGCCAGTGCTTCATGCCTTTCGATTTCAGGAAATCATACAGATCGTAGAAGCTGACCCCCGGCTCCAGCAAAACGGTGCCATTGGCCTCGTCATAGTCGATCTTCCGCATGCGCGAGAGATCGAGAATGACCGATCCCGCCAGCAAGGGCGCGCTGCCACCATAGCCCAGATTTTTGCCGCGACTGATCGGCCAGAGCGGCAATTTGCGCTCCCTTGCCACCTTCAGGATCGCCTGGATTTCCTCGACGGTCGCAGGCGCGACAGCACCTGCGGGATGATGCAGGGCATCATCGACCGCGAACTTGTCCTGATAGGAGAGTTGATCCTCCTCGTTGAAAAACACATGGTCCACGCCGACGATCGCAGCGAAGGCTTGGCGTGCGGCGGCGGCTATGGCGGGGTCGAACGGTTGCATGTCGGAACTGCCTTTCAAGTCAAATCAGGCCGGGGCCGTCCAGCGGGTGCGCGCCGGTGGCCGCGCGCCGCCGTCGAGACGCAGCACCTCGGCATTGATGTAAGGATTGCGGATCAGGAACAGCGCCGCGTCTGCAAACTCTTCGGCGCGCCCGGCGCGCTTGGGGAATTCCGCGCCATCGACCAGTTCCTCCACCAGATCGGGCGGCAAATGGGCTGTCATCGGCGTATCGAAAAAGCCGGGCGCAATGCCGACGCACCGAATGGCGTACCGGGAAAGATCGCGCGCCCAGACAAGCGTCAGCGCCGCCAACGCCGCCTTGGACGCAGTATAGCTGCCCATAGCCTCCTGCCCCTCGAACGACGCGATCGAGCAGGCGTTCACGATGATGCCCCGCTCGCCGTCCGCGCCGTCAGGCGCATTGCCGATCATGCGATGCGCCACCACGCGCGTCACATGCATGGCCCCCATCAGGTTGACGTCCAGCACCCTACGGAAATCGGCGGCATTGCCCGGTGCATCCGGCGTCGCAATCGGACCGAGGCCGCCGATCCCGGCGCAATTAGCCAGAATGGCGATCGCGCCGTCCAGGCCGTCCAGCGCCTTTTCGACAGCCTGCGCGTCCGTGATATCACAGGCCAGAAATTGCGAACCGGCATCGGCCGGTGGGTAAACGTCCATCACGACCGTCCGCGCGCCCTCCGCCTGGAGTTTCGCAGCCAGCGCAGCGCCTAATCCAGACGCCCCTCCAGTAATGACCGCAAGCTTGCCCCTGGGATCCATCTCGCCTCGTTCCTTCGGTCATCGCCGACTCTTTTTTGATAACGATCGTTAGTATTAGAAGGGGAGCGATACTGTCAAGGACAGAAGGACCGACCGCGCCCTCGAACTCCGGCGATTGGAAAAAACGATGGCATGGGGCGCCGTGTTCAACCCCGCCAATCCGATAGGCCGCGAACAGCCGCCCTGTGCTTGACGCGGGTTTACGCGGTTTCTACGGTCCACCACCGGCTGGTGCTACCTTCGGAGACGATGCCCATGGACGACATCATCAGGGATCGCCCGCCGGGGTATCGCTATTCGCGCCGAGGCACCTTGCCGCTCATCAGGCAATTGTCCGTCATCAACAACAGCCGCAATGCGCTGCTGCTTGCATTCCAATGGGTGATCATCGTCGCGGCCATGGCCATCGCGATCCAGATCGACAGCGTGCCGGTCTATTTGGTCGCTGGTTTGATCATCGGCACCCGCATTCAGTGTCTGGCGGTGATGATGCATGATGCCTGCCACGGCCTGTTGTTCAGCAACCGCCGCGTCAACGATCTGGTCGGCGATATTTTCGTCGCCTTTCCGCTGATGCTCAGCCTGGACCTGTATCGCGCCAACCATTTGCAGCATCACCGCCACACCAACACCATCCATGATTATGACCATCGCATTCAGCGGCGCGACCCGGACCAGCATTTCCCCAAATCCCCGCGCGCGATGTTCTGGCTGCTGGTTCGCAGCATCACCGGTCTCAACTATTATCGGGTGGCGCGCGCTGGACGTATCTGGGCACCCATCGCCAATTTCCACAATCCCAAACGCTTCGGTTTCGATTACCGCCTGTCGCTGCGCCTAGGCTATGTCGCGTGGGCCGTGCTGGTCTATGGCGCGATATTGTGGTCGCCCTTTCGCTGGCAGATATTGGGCCTGTTGCTGATCCCGCAATTTTTCTGGGTCAATGTCTTCAACCGCATCCGCGCCATGGCCGAACATAACGGCCTCCCCGACAATCACGAACTCAACGGCACCCGCACCGTCATCCCGACCCTGCTCGACCGGCTCCTCATCGGGCCGTTCAACGTCAGCTATCATCTGGAACATCACCTGTTCCCGTCCGTCCCCTGGCATAATCTGCGCCGCCTGCATCTCCATCTGATGGCCGATCCAGCCTATGCGGCGAACGCGCATGTGACGCGCGGATATTGGGGCATGATCCAGGAACTTATGCCGACGCGCGTGACGCATGGGAATGGCGAGAGCATGGACGAGGCAGCCACGCCAACGGCGCGGTAACGCGATGATACCCATTTCGGCTATTCGATTGTCGCCGACAGGCCGCCCCTGGAAATCACTATTGGTCGGCCAAGCTACAGGTCCAATACCGCCAAATCCCCTGAATACGTATGTGGGATGCTGTGCAGATCGGGCATCGCAGGACTAATGTCCTCTCAGACCCGCGAAAGCGGCAAGAAGCGCCGTCACAGGCGTCTTGGGGAGGGGTGTTTCTGCAATGCACACTATATTTGGTTCTGTTCTGCGCGCGGCTTTGATGGCGGGCGTTTCGCTTTCCGTAACGTCGATCGCATCCGCGCAAACAACCGACGCGGCCGCCGCCGCCGACCAACCCGTCGATGCCATCGTCGTCACCGGCATCCGCGCATCGCTGGCCTCCGCTGCCAAGATGAAGCGCGATTCGGTGTTGATCGTCGATTCCATCACGGCCGAAGATGTCGGCAAGCTGCCCGACGTCTCGATCGCGGACTCGCTCGCCCGCCTGCCGGGCGTCACCGCCCAACGTCTCGAAGGGCGCGACCAGCGCCTGTCGATCCGTGGCCTTGGCCCCGACTTTTCCACCACCCTGCTCAACGGGCGCGAACAGGTGACCGTCGGCGACAATCGCGGCGTGGAATATGATCAATATCCGTCCGAATTCTTCCAGAACGTCAATGTCTACAAGAGTTCCGACGCAGCCCTGATCGCGGCCGGCATTTCCGGCACGGTCGACCTGCGGATGCTCCGCCCGCTCGACAAGAATGACCGCATCATCGCCGTTGCCCTGCGTGGCCAGATGAACGGCCTCGACAAGCTGAACCCGGATGGCGAACGCTATGGCTATCGCGCGTCGGCCACCTATGTCGATCAATATGCCGACGATACGCTGGGCCTCGCCATCGGCTTTTCCGCCTCGCACACCCCGTCGCAAAATGAGCGCTTCAACGCCTGGGGCTATCCGACCGATGCAGCCAACAACCTGATCATCGGCGGCGCCAAACCCTATGTCCAATCCAACCTGTTGAAGCGCTATGGCGCGGTCGCCACGCTGGAATGGCAGCCGAGCGACAATTTCCATTCGACCGTCGACGTCCTCTATTCGCATTTTGAGGAAGAACAGCGTCTGCGCGGCATCGAATTTCCGCTGGTCTGGGGCACCAATGTCGGCGTCAGCGATGTGACGGTGGAAGATGGCTTCGTCACCGGCGCGACCTTCAGCAACGTCTATGGCGTGCAGCGCAATGATTATAACAAGCGCACCGCCGACACCATCTCGCTGGGCTGGAACAACCAGTTCCGCCTGAACGACAGGCTTTACTTGAACGTCGATGCCAGCTGGTCGCGCGCCAAGCGCACCGACTTCCTGCTCGAAACCTATTCGGGCACCGGCTATCTGCGGTCGGGCGTGCCCGACACCGTGCGCGTCGATCGCCAGTCCAACGGCCTGTTTCAGATCGTGCCGACCATCGACTATACCGACACCAGCATCATCAGCCTGACCGATCCCAATGGCTGGGGCTATAATGGCACGACCGCCGTGGTGCAGGCGGGCTTCCTGAACCAGCCCAAATTCATCGACGATCTGCGCTCGTTCCGCACGAACCTGACGGGCGAGATTGAAGGCAGCATCTTCAGCAACTGGGAAGTCGGCGGCAATTACAGCCGTCGCAAGAAAACCAGTGCCTTCACCAGCTATTTTCTGTGTCCGACGGGCGGCACCGATTGCACCATCGCGGGCGGCACCCCCGGTTCAGCCCCCGTTCCCAGCGAAGCGCTGCTCGGCTCCAACGTCTCGCTCGGCTATCTGGGCGTTCCGGCGATGCTGACGCTTGATCCGCTCTATCTCTACAATAATGTCCTCGACGCGGTATATGATAATCGCCCGCAATCGCTCGTGCGCGATAACTTCGTGAAGGAAGATGTGTTCACGGGCTATGCCAAGATGACGATGGACGGCGAACTGGGCGGCAAGCCGCTCAAGGGCGCGTTCGGCGCGCAGGTGATCCATTCCAGGCAGCGCTCGGTCGGCACTATTTCCAGCTTCGCCAATGGCGTCGTCACGGTGGTGCCTGCTTCGGGCAAGACCAGCTATACCGATTTCCTGCCGAGCGCGCAGATGTCGGTCGAGCTGGAACCGGGTTTCTTCATCAAGCTCGGCGCCGCGCAGGCCATGGTCCGCCCGCGCCTCGACCAGGAGCGGGTGAACCAGGAATTCAGCTTCGATCCCTCGAAGATCGGCCTGGGTTCCGACCCGTTCAACAGCCCGTTCAGCTCGAACGGCGGCAACACCAATTTGCGTCCCTATCAATCGACCAATATCGACCTGTCGGTGGAACGCTATTTCCGCAATGGCGGCTATGTCTCGCTGTCGGGCTATTTCAAGAATCTGACGGATTTCGTCGATCCCAACAACAATATCGCTTATGACTTCTCGTCGCTTCTGCCCGCCTTGCCTGCGGATATTCGCAACGAAATCATCGCCAATGGCGGCGCCATCGGCTTGTTGAAGGCACCCGCCAACAACGGCAAAGGCACGATCATCGGCGCGGAAGCCACCGCATCGCTGCCCTTCAAGCTGTTCACCGAGACCCTTGACGGTTTCGGCCTCTTCGCCAGCGGCTCCTACACCCACAGCGAAGTCAAATATGGCAGCAATCCCGGCGCGACCGTGACCCTGCCGGGCCTCTCCAAATGGGTCGCCAGCGGCACCGCCTATTTCGAACGCAGCGGCTTCCAGGCACGAGTCAGCTATCGCTACCGCTCATCTTTCCTGGGCGAAGTCGCTGGCCTGTCGGCAGCCCCCACCTTCCGCACGGCCAAGGCGGAGGGCATATTGGACGCGCAGATCGGCTATGAATTCCAGTCGGGTCCGCTCACCGGCCTGTCGATCCTGCTCCAGGGCAAGAACCTGACCGACCAGCCCTTCGTCACCTACCAGAATGACGACCCGCGCCAGGTCATCGACTATCAACGCTATGGCCGCGATTATTATCTGGGCCTCACCTACAAATTCTAGAGCGTGATGACTTTACTCAGAACCGTTCGTCCTGAGTAGCCCCTTCGACTGCCTGCCAAGGCAGGCGCTCAGGACAGGCATTAAGCGAAGTCGAAATGGCGTATCGAAGGATATAAGCGCAGCCGACCCTTCGATACGGGTCTTCGACAAGCTCAGCCCCTACTCAGGGCGAACGGAGTAATGCGACTTAACGTCATCCCGCTCTAACGCTTCTCAAATCCTTCCCGGCGGGGGAGGATGCCCCTCTAATCTGCCTGACTGCACGCAGGCAGTGCCGGGACCGCCGCTTCTTTCAGGAGAGGGCGGTCCCTTTTTTTTCAGCAACATTGCCGATTTCCGCCGTTCGGGCTGCGCGAATCTGTGAAACGCGATCAGGCGGTCATCCGGCTGACCAACCGTGGCGCCAGCAGCGTCGGCGTCACCGGCTTGCCCTTGATCTGGGCGATCAGCGCATCGACCAGCACCTCGCCCGCAAGCAGATAATCCTGCGCAACCGTGGTCAGCGGCGGGCGCGTCAGGCTGACCGCGGGAATATCGTCGAAACCGATCATCGCCACATCGTTCGGCACCGTCATCCCCGCCTCCTCCAGCGCGCGCATCGCGCCGATCGCGATCAGATCCGACCCGGCGAAAATAGCATCGAACGGAATGCCGCGCGCGATCAGGCGGCGCGCCGCCTCATGGCCGGAATGTTCGATCGACAGCGCATCGACATGCAGACCCGGATCGACCGGCAGGCCGGCCTCCACCATCGCCTCGGTCAGCCCCGCATAACGATCGCGAAATTCGGGATAGCGGTTGGACGCATCGCCCAGAAAGGCAATCGAGCGGCGGCCGCGTTCGATCAGATGCCGACCCGCATCGCGCCCACCCTGCCGATTATCGCAACCGATGGTCATGCCCAACGCATGGTCATCGACCGAACCCCAGCGGACGAAATGCGTCCCCTGCGCCACCAGCTGTTCCAGCCGGACGCGATAAATCTCATAATTGCCATAGCCGAGCAGGATGATGCCGTCGGCCTTGCGACTATCTTCATAATCGACATGCCAGTCGGTCGATAATTGCTGAAAGGATGTCAGCAGGTCATAGCCCCGCTTGGCGCAGGTTTGCAGGATCGGCCCCAGCATCGACAGGAAGAAGGGATTGATCCAGCTTTCGTCGGGCAGCAGATCCTCGAAGAACAGCAGCGCCAGCGTGTTGCTCTTTCCCCGGCGCAGCGATGACGCATTCTTGTCCACCGCATAGTTGAGCTGGCGGGCGATCGCCTCGATCCGCTTGCGCGTCCCCTCGCTGACCGTGGGGTCGCCGCGCAGCGCGCGCGATACGGTCGGCTGGGAAACACCGGCCAATGTCGCGATGTCGAACGACGTGATTTTCTCATTGACGGCCATCGCTTGATCCTACGCCGCTCCGGCACGCTTGGAAAGCCGGGCTTTGAATACGTATGTCGCATCCTTGGCCGCACCGACAAAGGCCGACTAAGAAGGGGGCATAAGACCGTGGCGATCAGGCCAGTGCGGACCAGAGGAGGAAGAGGAATGCGAAAGCGCAATCCCATGCTGTTTGCCGAGCTGATGGCGCTGGCCACCCCCGCCCTGTCAGCACCCGCCGCACCGCCCGCTCCCGCAGATTTTCGCGCCCGCCTGCCGGAGGATGAAATCATCTATTTCGTCCTGCCCGACCGCTTCGACAATGGCGATCCGCGCAATGACAAGGGCGACTTTCGCGGCGACCGGTTGACCCATGGCTATGACCCCACGGCCAAGGGCTTTTTCCATGGCGGCGACCTCAAAGGCCTCACCAGACGGCTAGACTATATTCAGGGGCTGGGCGCGACCGCCATCTGGGTCGGCCCCATCTTCCGCAACAAGCCGGTGCAGGGTGCCAAGGGCCAGGAAAGCGCAGGCTATCACGGCTATTGGATCACCGACTTCACCCATGTCGATCCGCATTTCGGCACCGACGCCGATTTCGCGGCACTGGTGGAGGCCGCGCACAGGCGGGGCATGAAAGTCTATATGGACATCATCGCCAACCACACCGCCGACGTCATCCAATATCGCGAATGCGCCGTTTCCGCCTGCACCTACCGCTCGCGCGCGGACTATCCCTATCAACGGCGCGGCGGCGTCACCGGCCAGCCGATCAATCCCGGCTTCACCAGCGATAATGACCATCGCGCGGACAATTTCGCCCAGCTGACCGATCCGTCCTACGCCTATACGCCCTATATCCCCAAGGGCGAGGAACAGACCAAGACGCCCGCTTGGCTGAACGACGTCACCCTCTATCACAACAGGGGCGAAACGACCTATCGCGGCGAAAGCGCGACGATGGGCGACTTTGTCGGGCTGGACGACCTCATGACCGAAAATCCGCGCGTCATTGCGGGGATGATCGAGATATTCGGCGACTGGATCGACCGTTTCGGTGTCGATGGCTTCCGCGTCGATACCGCCCGCCATGTCGACCCGCATTTCTGGCGGGCCTTCGTCCCCGCCATGCAGGCCCGCGCAAAAGCCAAAGGCATCCCCAATTTCCACATCTTCGGCGAAGTGTCGGAAAGCGATATCCTGTCCGGCCCACTCGCCTGGCACACGCGCGAGGGCGGCTTTTCCTCGGTCCTCGATTTCGCCTTCCACCAGGTCGCGATCCAGACCGTCGCGGGCAAGGGCGCAACCGCCCTGTGGGAAAAGATGCTCCAGGGCGATGCCCTCTATGTCCAGGGTGAAGCCACCGCGCGGCAACTGCCGACCTTCATTAGCAATCATGACAATGGCCGCTTCGCCACCTTCGTCCGCCGCGCCTTTCCCGCCGCCAGCGAACAGGAAGTGCTGGACCGCGTCACGCTCGGCCACGCCATGATGCTGACGCTGCGCGGCGCACCGACGCTCTATTATGGCGATGAACAGGGCTTTACCGGTGACGGCGGCGATCAGGACGCGCGCGAGGATATGTTCGGCAGCAAGGTCGCCATCTACAATGACAACCGCCTCGTCGGCACGGATGCCACGACCGCCACGCCCCGCTTCGATCCCTCGCACAGCCTCTATCGCACCATCGCCGCGCTCGCCCGCCTGCGCACCGCCCACCCTGCCCTGCGCCGGGGCAAGCAGGTGGTGCGCGCCCGATCGGAAGAACCCGGCCTGTTCGCCCTCTCCCGCTTCGATCCCGACACCGGCGCTGAATATCTGATCGCCTTCAACACATCGACCGCGCCGATCCAGACCCATGTCCAGGTCGATGTCCGCTCGGACGCTTTCGCCACGCTGGCGGGCGCACCCTGCGCTGGCCCTGCCGCTGCCCCCGGCAGCCTGGCCGTCACCCTCCCCCCTCTCGGCTACAGCCTGTGCGCTGTCCGCGCGCCGTCTTCCCCATCTGCAAAGTCCCCTGAATGACCGACATGCCTGAACCATGGTGGCGGGGTGCCGCCATCTACCAAATCTATCCGCGCAGCTTCGCCGACTCCAATGGCGACGGTATCGGCGACCTCAACGGCATTACCGCCCGCCTGCCTTATGTCGCGTCACTGGGGGTCGATGCGATCTGGCTGTCGCCCTTCTTCAAAAGCCCGATGCGCGACTTCGGCTATGACGTGTCGGACTATTGCGATGTCGATCCGATTTTCGGCACGCTCGCCGATTTCGATGCGCTGGTCGCCCGTGCCCATGCGCTGGGCCTGCGCGTCATCGTTGATCAGGTCTGGGCGCATACATCCGACCAGCATGGCTGGTTCGTAGAAAGCCGCGCCAGCCGCAACAATGCCAAGGCCGACTGGTATGTCTGGGCCGATGCCAAGCCGGACGGATCGCCGCCCAATAATTGGCAGTCCGTCTTCGGCGGTCCGGCCTGGACCTGGGACGCACGGCGTGGCCAATATTATATGCACAGCTTCCTGCGCGAACAGCCGCAATTGCACCTGCACCACCCGGATGTGCAGGCCGCCGTGTTCGACATCATCCGCTTCTGGCTCGACCGGGGCGTCGATGGCTTTCGCATCGACGCGATCAACCATTCGATGCACGATCCAGAGCTGCGCGATAATCCGCCCGCACCCGACGATGGCAGCCTGCGCACCCGCCCGTTCGATTTCCAGCTCAAAACCTATAATCAGAGCCACCCGAACATCCCGCTGTTCCTCGAAAAGGTCCGCAGCGTGTTCGACGCCTATCCTGATCGCTTCACCGTCGCCGAAGTCGGCGGCGCGGACAGCGACCGGGAGATGAAAGCCTTTACCCAGGGCGACCAGCGCCTCAACACCGCCTATGGCTTCGACTTCCTCTATGCCCCTGCGCTGACGAGCGACTTGATGAAAAGCGCGCTGCAAAAATGGCCAGCGGAACAGGGGATCGGCTGGCCGAGCTGGGCCTTTGAAAATCACGATGCCCCCCGCGCCGTATCGCGCTGGGCCAAGGATCATGACCCGCAAGCCTATTGCCGGATGAAGATGCTGCTGCTCGCTTGCCTGCGCGGCAATATCTTCCTCTATTATGGCGAGGAATTGGGCCTGTCGCAGGTCGATATCGCGTTCGAGGATTTGCAAGACCCCGAAGCCATCGCCAATTGGCCGCTAACCCTGTCCCGCGACGGCGCCCGCACGCCGATGCCGTGGATCGCCGATGCGCCCTATCTCGGCTTCTCCGACGCCAAACCCTGGCTGCCGATCGGGGAAGCGCATCGCCCGCTCGCCGTCGACCGGCAGGAGGTGGACGCCGCCTCCCTGCTGCACTGGACTCGTGAGGTTCTCGCCTTGCGCAAGGCCTATCCTGCCCTGCGCGCCGGCACCGTGGACTTTCGGGAGATGCCCGGTGACCTGCTCGCCTTCGAACGCAGCCATGGCGGCGAACAGCTGCTCTGCATCTTCAACCTTGGCGATCAGCCGGTCAGTTGGACGCCGCACGATGCGGAACGCTGGCAGCCGATGCTGACATGCGGGGGTGCCACGGCATGGCACTTCCCCGCCGCCGCCGCCCTCGTCGCCCACTATCAAGGACATATAGCATGACGCGACTGACTGCGCCCACCCTCCGCATTTTGGCCATCCCGCTTTTCGCCCTGTCGCTGGCCCCGATTGCCGCGCGCGCCGATGTCGTCGCCAAGGCCGCCTCGCCCGATGGTCGCATCACTCTGACCGTCAGCCTGGATGGCGAGGGCCGCCCCAGCTACGCCGTGCAGCGCGACGGCCAGCCGCTGATCGCCGACAGCCGCCTTGGCTTCATGCTCACCGACGCGCCCAAGATCGAGCGCAACCTGACGCTGGCGGACACGAAGCGCGACCGGCGCGACACGACATGGACGCAGCCCTGGGGCGAATGGTCGACCATTCGTGACAATCACAGCGAAATCCGCCTCGCCTTCCGCGAAAAGAGCGACCTTCAGCGTGAAATGGATGTGACCTTCCGCCTGTTCGACGATGGCGTGGCCTTCCGCTACACGCTGCCCGACCAGCCCAATCTGCACCATGCCAATATCGCCGAGGAACTGACCCAGTTCGCCTTCGCCCAGCCCGGCACCGCCTGGTGGAAGCCCGCCTTTGAATGGAACCGGGAGGAATATCTCTACGACAAGACGTCGCTCGATGCGGTCGGCACGGCGCAGACCGTCATGACGGTAAAGCTGGCCAGCGGCACCCATGTCGCGCTGCATGAAGCGGCATTGGTCGACTATAGCGCAATGAACCTGGCGCGGGTGCAGGGCAACATGTTCCGCGCCGCCCTGACGCCGGGCGCTGGCACCGCCAAAGTCTCGCGCGATGCGGGTTTCTCGACGCCCTGGCGCACCATCGCCATCGCCGACGATGCGGCGGGCCTCTACATGAACCACATGATCCTGAACTTGAACGAGCCTAACAAGCTGGGCGACGTGTCGGGCTGGATCAAGCCGGGCAAGTTCGTCGGCGTGTGGTGGAACATGATCAAGGGCGAATGGAGCTGGGCGCGCGGTCCCAAACATGGTGCGACCAACGCCAATGTCCGCCGCTATATCGACTTTGCCGCCGCCAGCGGCATCCCCGCCGTGCTGGTCGAGGGATGGAATGTCGGCTGGGACGGCAACTGGTTCGGCGATGGCAATGCCATGAATTTCTCCCAACCGACCGAGGATTTCGACGCGGATGCGCTGGCGGCCTATGCCAGATCGAAGGGCGTCACGCTGATCGGCCATCATGAAACCGGCGGATCGGCCAGCCATTATGACGCGCAACTCGACAGCGCCTTTAAATGGGCGGCCGACCATGGCGAACAGGTGGTGAAGACCGGCTATGTCACTGATGCCGGGCAGATCGAGCGCGTCGATGCCGATGGCACCCGACATCGCGAATGGCATGAGGGCCAATGGATGGTGAATCACTATCTGCGCGTGGTACAGGCCGCCGCCAAATATAAGGTCAGCATCGACAGCCACGAACCGGTCAAGGACACCGGCCTGCGCCGCACCTACCCCAATTGGGTGTCGCGCGAAGGTGGCCGGGGCATGGAATATAATGCCTGGGTCGGCGGCAAGAACCCGCCGGAACATGAAGCCAATCTGGCCTTCACCCAGATGCTCGGCGGCCCGATGGACTTCACGCCCGGCGTGCTGAGCCTGTCCGGGTCGGAAGGCAGCACGATCCAATCGACGATTGCCAAGCAACTCGCCCTCTATGTGGTCTTGTATTCGCCCGTGGTGATGGCCGCCGATACGCCGGAAAATTACGCGAAATATCCCGGCCCCTTCCAATTCATCAAGGATGTGCCGACCGACTGGTCCGACACCCGCGTCCTGAACGGCGAAGTCGGCGACTATGTCACGATCGCGCGCAAGGAAAAGGGCGGCGATGACTGGTATCTGGGTGCGGTTGGCGACGAAGAAGCCCGCGCCAGCCAGGTGACGCTCGATTTTCTGGATGCCGGGCGCAGCTATGTCGCGGAAATCTACCGTGACGGACCAGGCGCGGATTATCGCACCGACGCGCGCCACGCGATCGTGATCGAGAAGAAGACGGTCAGGAAGGGCGACCGGCTGACGATCGCGCTGGCACCCGGTGGCGGTCAGGCGATCCGTTTCGTAGCGGGCGGCAAACCACGCCGGCGCTGACATCCTATTTCCTGTCCTACAGGCCGCGCGCGCTCTATGCTGCCAACCGCGGCCTGCATCGACGTCCGACTTTCCGATAGGATCAGAAACGGGCAATAAAATATCGAAATTGCCGGGAAATATGCGAAGTTAAGGGGCGGATGCGGGATGGACGGGCAACATGACAGCACACAGATAACCCGCCCCCGACAGGGTTTTGCGGGACTGTGGAATATCAGCTTCGGCTTCTTTGGCATCCAGATCGGCTTCGCCCTTCAGAACGCCAATATGAGCCGCATCTTCCAGTCGCTGGGCGAAAGCCTGGACGATCTGGCGTTGCTGTGGATCGCTGCGCCCCTGACCGGCCTGTTGGTCCAGCCGATCATCGGCCATTATAGCGACCGGACCTGGTGTCGGTTCGGTCGTCGCCGCCCCTATTTCTTTGTGGGTGCCCTGTTCGCGGCGGCAGCGCTGATCGGGATGCCCAATGCCCCCGGTCTGCTGGCGGCAGCGATGATGCTCTGGATACTCGACGCATCGTTGAACATCTCGATGGAGCCGTTCCGTGCCTTTGTCGGCGACATGCTGGACAAGGATCAGCATATGGCCGGCTATGCCCTGCAAACCGCCTTCATCGGTGCGGGCGCGGTGATTGGCTCTGCCACCCCCTGGATGCTTGACCAGATGGGTGTCGCCAATGTCGCCGTCGGGCCGGGGGTGCCCGACACGGTACGGATCAGCTTCTACATCGGCGGGGGCGCGCTGTTCCTGGCGGTGCTATGGACCGTGCTGACGACGCGCGAATATGCGCCCGACCAGATGGCCCGTTTTGCGCGGGCCGATGACGACGCCGCAGGCCTCGCACCGGCGACACGCGCCATGCCTGCGGGTGGAGCAGGCTGGATCGCGACAGGCGTCGCCATATTGGCGATCGTGTGGACCTGGTCGCTGGAAAAGGAACTGTATCTGCTCGGCGCGTTGCTGGCCGCCTATGGCGTGGCGCGCCTCGTCGCCCGCTGGCTCCATGGTCAGGGTCGCAACGACAATCTGCTCAGCCATGTCGTCGGCGATTTCGCAGCCATGCCGCCGCTGATGAAGAAACTGGCGCTCGTCCAATTCTTCACCTGGTCCGCACTGTTCATCATGTGGATCTATACCACGCCGGTCGTCGCCCAATATATGTTCGGATCGGCCGATCCCGCCAGCCCCGCCTATAATGCCGGGGCCAACTGGGTCGGCATATTGTTCGCGACCTATAATGGCGTCGCCGCTCTCGCCGCCCCCTTCCTGCTCCAACCGCTCGCCCGCCGCATCGGCCAGGCGAACACCCATGCCATCGCGCTGATGCTGGGCGCACTGGGCTTCTTGTCCTTCCTGTTCCTGCGCGACGCGCAAATGCTGCTGCTCTCGGAAGTCGCGATCGGCATCGCCTGGGCATCCACCCTCGCCATGCCCTATGCCATGCTCGCGTCCAGCGTGCCGCAGGCGAAGCTTGGCATCTACATGGGTCTGTTCAACGCCTTCGTCGTCATCCCGCAACTGCTGGTCGCCACCGTCATGGGCACCATCATGCGCCACGCCTTTCCGACCGAACCCATCTGGACCATGGCATTCGCCGCCGGCGTCATGCTGTTGGCGTCGGTGGCAACGCTACGCTGCCGTTAGACGGAGAGATTCCATGATGATGCTTGCCGCTAACGTCCGAAAACGCTGATGCGCCTCGCACGCGGTCCAAGCCAAAATAAAAGCCAACCCCTTGTCTTTACAAGAAATTGTCAGCGCATTTTATCTGTTTGAAGATTTGGTGGGCCCGGCAGCAACCGATCAGTAAGTGTTAATCCCATGAGAAGAAAAGATATTTCATCCCGCCATTTTGATTTTACCCCAGTTTTTATCCCGAGGCAGCGGCCAAACATCGCAACCTAGCAATGCTTTTTCCGCTCCCCTCTTCTACCCACTTCACTCCAAAAAGACCATATCGCTCTTAGGCCTTGATAGCCATTTCCAGATGGTCGGCCGCCTCGCCACACAGGTGGGATACGTCAATCGCCGGTGCCAAGAATGTTCGGTCTGGCGGCCACCGTGCGAGGCATGACCCTGAGAAGTCTCGCCACGTCTCGCGCATACGCGATCTGCCGCCGTCTGTTCGGGCTATGATAGACGCCGATCGACTGCCAATAGTCTTTGGTTTGTGAGAGTGCGGAGAGGAATATCCATTTGGCCGCACCCACATTGAAGCAGGGATCATCTGTCAGCCAATTCCGGACAGACACAACATCGCGATCGATGAGCGCCGCAATTTTTGAAACCCACCAGTCATTTACCTGCATGGGGCCGAGGTCGAAGCTACCATTGCTGTTGCGAACCTGCGCCCCGATCCAACCATCCTCTTTCTGCCGCAGCGCGAAGAGGGTGTGCGCCAGCCATCTACGCCCCTCAGAATGGTGACGGATACACTGGCCGATCAAAAGCTCCTGGGCGTCTGTTGATGGGGGCACGGATATTCTCGCGCTAGCGGGCATGGCAAAGATCCCGACAAAGAATACGGGCAGCACCGCAAAACTCACTGACGCCCTTGAAATCTTGGTGATCATCGTTCCAAACCTTTTCGTGGCTGATGCACGGGATCATGCTGTTTGGTTGCCGGTCGCTCATCGGCCTGTTCGGGCTGACCTTTCACCAGTGCTCGGGACAGGCGAGCCATGGTCTCCATAGCCTGGCGGACTGCGGCGGCCGAACCCGTCTCTACAGGGTAACCTGAACGATCGAGTGCGCGGTCTCGGCGTCCTTCCGCCTTTAACAACCGAGCCTTTTCGATCTGCGGACCAAACCGTGCCTGGAGTGCATCGGACTTCCGGTTGTTCAGTTTCCCAAGGGCTTCAAGGGCCGAACTCTTCTCGCCGGAGCGACGCTCGAGCTTATCTGTCAGCCGCTTTGCATCCTCGGTCCAGAGCTTAACCCCAAACCGGGCGCGGGTGATCGCGGTGTAGAAGTTTTGGCCGTTCACAAGGGGTGAAGCGACCGGTGCCAAAATATAAACGCGGGCGTAAGTCTTGGATTGCGAGGAAAATACGGTTTCGGCATAGCCATAATCCCATGTCTTGAACCGTGAGAGATCGACCTCGCGCACCTCGCCGGTCCGATCCCATCGGATTGCGGCGACCGAACCCTGCAATTGCTCGACGGTGCCGCGCTCGGCGTTCTTGAGATCGAGCGCCTTGGTCGCAAGACGCCATTGGATGCGATCGCCCTGGGCAAGGTCGCGCTGTTCGCTGTTGAAGACATTCACCTGTGTCGCGCGGCTCAGTCGAGGGTCCCAACGGATCTGCCTGCCCTGCTCATCAGCAAGTCGCACGATGGGACGACCGTTGGGTTCCCGCCCTACCCCCACGACCCGATACTCGGCCTCGCGCGTGACGCCCAAGCGATGGTCGTCACGGCTGAACATTACCGTCTGGCCGCCTGAATAAAAGCGCGCCATCTTCCTTTGCTCGACCGACATCCGGGCCGGCGTCAGGACCTGCAACCGACTGTCCTGCGCCGCAATCCCGCCCTCGGCACGAAGGGCCTGTCTGATCTGGTCGTTCACGACCAGGCGCGTGGCGTTGTCGAGAACAAGGATGTTCGTCGAGTCGCGGTTTGCAGGTTTCAGACGAACCCATTGCGAAACAAGGTCTCCGGCGAGGGCATCAGCGGTCATGCCCGTCACGACCTTGTCGAGACGATCAATCGCGCCAGCATAATCTCCAAGCCGGGCCTGCATCACAGCCTCTCTCATGAGGGAGGACTGCTGGCGCACAGGTTCGGTGAGCTCTGCCTTGGGCAGCCCCAGCGTCTGGAGAAGCCAGAACGCCTTGCCCTGCTCTATGGCGCCGGTCTGCTTGTTATCGCCCAGAAGGAGGATGCGTGCGCCGGTATCGCGGCTGATCTCAAGGAGCCTGAGTGCCTGACGGTTACCCACCTGCCCCGCCTCATCAAGGACGAGCAGATCATTGCCGTCGAGCCTCTGACCGCCGGACGCCAAGAGACTGGCAACCGTCCGCGAGGATATCCCTGCATTCTCTCCCAGCTCGGCCGCCGCCGAAGAGGTCGGCGCGATTGCCTGGATCCTGGTCTGCGGATCTAGCGATGCCGCCAGCACGCGCACCAGGGTGGACTTCCCCGAGCCGGCGACGCCGTGGATACCAAGCAGCCGATCTCGGGAACCTGCGAGCAGCGCGAGCGCCTGTTCCTGGGGCGGTGTAAGGCCCGCCCCCTCAAGAGCGAGCAGCAGGCGATCGCTGGACGCCAGGCGCGGCGCATCGTCGATAGCAAGGGCCAAGTGATTTGAGAGGGCGAGTTCGAGTCGCACAGTCCTGCGGCTGGTCCTTGCGCGGGTAAGGATCGCGTCCCCGCTCTGATGGCGCCCTGCAAGGAGCTTTCCCCTCGCCTCATGCTCCTGGATATATGGCCGAAGGTCGCTGAGCCTAACCTCACCGACATGGGCGGCGAGTCCCGATCGGATGATCTGGCCCTGATTGTTGACGGCCTCGCCCGTCTCACTGTGCCGCAACCCAAACAGCGCGGCCCGGATCGCGAGTGCCGGCTCGACGGCAAATACCGCTCGCTCGCCATATCCAGCGGATTGACGAAGCTGGGTGAGGGACGCTAGCTCTTTCCCGGCCCGTTCCCGCCATTGGGCATGCAAATCATCCAGGCCGATCTTCTCCTTGGAGCGGCGGGTCTGGTAAAAGGACCGTACCCTCGCCGCCTGGCCGGCATGGCCATGTTCGGCGGCATGTTGGTTGATCTGTTGGGCGCGCTGCGACATCCGCTGGATCAGCTTTTGAGGGACGTCCTTGATCTCGAACAACCCGCGCTGCGGATCAGCATCGATCTCATATCCCAGTTCGCGAAGGCCATGGGCCAAGGCATTGCGGTATACCTGGCCCGCTACCATCTGCTCGGCGAACATGGCCCGCGTCTCAAGGCTTGTCATCTGCGCGCCATCGGCTCGGTTGGTGATGTTCATCACGACGACATGGGTGTGAAGATGCGGATCAAGCTCGCGGCTGGCATGTTCGGTGAAGCGCGCGAAGAGAAGGCGGCCGGTCGTCTCATGGGTGATCCCGCATTCTTTGCGGTACCGAAACGCCGCATGTTCTTCGAGCCAGCCAAGCGCCGCGCCGACAGCCTGCTCGTGAAGATCGAGCACTCGATCGTCCTTGCCGACAAGCGCCATGATCGACACCGACTTTGGCGCATTAACGGCAAAGTCCCACCCTGGGTGATGTTCAACTGAACCATCCGCCCTGTGTCTGCCCAGCGTCTGCCCAGCGACGCTGCCAGCCAAGAGTTCCTTGAAGCGCTGGGGATCGACCTGCCCTTCAAGGCCTAGTTCGCGCGCTATGAGGCCGCCCCATTCGCTGGGTTCTCCCTCGCCTTTCGAGTAATAATCTCCCACCGAATAATAGCGGGCGATGTTCCCGGCCGAGCCGGAGAGGCGCCGGGGATGAATCATGCCGGTTCGGCCTCATCGGGGGTGTCATCGACGCGCCCGTGGCGGAACAGCGGAACGGTGCGCGCGCCTGCTTTAGGCCCCAGCATGGTGGTTGGCTTCGCCGCGGGCGCCTGCGACCCGCGCGCCCGACGAGGCGTGGTTGCATCACGTCCGGCCGGAAGGGAAAGTTCAGGCGATACACGCTGAGGCTCTACCGCATATAGCGCGACGATCTGGGTGAGAGGTCAGCGACTATCAGGATGAGAACAGATTGTCGCGGCGGGTTCATGGTGCCGGGTTAGATTGTCGCTGGCAAGGGCGATTCTTCGCTCTGATTGTCGCTGAT